>NZ_JBITDU010000008.1:234913-295019 GCF_044454505.1 Dactylosporangium sp. NPDC051541 | reverse complement strand
GCCTTTGCCGCCGCCCGCGCGGCTGGCCCGGCCTGCCCGCGCCCGCGTGGCTGGGCTGGCGTTGCCACCGCCACCGCGACCAGCCGCCGGCGCGACCGGCCCGCCTTTGCCGCCGCCCGCGCGGCCGGCCCCGCCTGCCCGCGCCCGCGTGACCGGCCCGCGTGAGCCGGCTTCCGCAAGGCGGTCCAGTCCGCGCGGACCGGCCTCCGCCCGGCTGTGATTGGACACGGACCTGCCCAGAGCGCGCGGCGGCGAGGCGGGACCGCAGCGTGCGGTTGCCGGTTCTCGGCTCGAGTGCGCTGCGTCTGTGAGGCGCGGCGAGCGTTCGGCGGTCTGTGCACGTGGTCGGCGTCGGCGTCGGCGTTTGCGTGCGGGCCGTCGTGCAGTGACGTGCGTGCGGCGGTTCGGGCTGCGGCGGTCGGTGGCGCGGGGCGAAAGGTGCGCGGCTGAAGCGCGCGCGTCGCGGTGATCGTGCAGCGGTGTGTGGCTGAGGTCGCGCGTCTGGCGGCGAGCATGTGGCGGCGAGCATGTGGCGGCGAGCATGTGGCGGCGAGCATGTGGCGGCGAGCATGTGGCGGCGAGCATGTGGCGGCGAGCATGTGGCGGTGCCCAGGTTTGTGTCGGTTGGTCGGGCGGCGGCGAGGGCGTTGCGGGCCGGGGCGGCGGCGCGAGGTTGGGGGGCTGGGATGGCGAGCGGGGGCTGGAGGCCCCGGCGGCGAGAGGTTGGATGGCCTCGGAATTGGGTCCCGCGCCTGGGACTTTCGGCTCAGCGATCTCGCCGTACGGTGTGCGCGCCCTCGCCATCGTTCGCGCACGTCGTTATGAGTTGGGAGATCCTCGTGCCAAACGTCAGGGGCCTCATCGCCGCAGCCGGGACTGCGGCGGCTGCCCTCCTGGTCGTCGCCGCCGCCATGGTGACGACCGCCGACGCCGCCACCGCGGTGACCGTGCAGGCGGAGGCATTCAACGCCCAGTCCGGGGCGCAGGTCGAGAACACCGTCGACACCGGCGGCGGGCAGGCCGTCGGATACCTCGCCGAAGGGGACTGGCTGCGCTACGACGGCGTCGATCTCGGCGCCGCCGGGGCGCTGAGCATCGGCGCCCGGGTCGCGTCGGCCGGGACCGGCGGGACGGGCCGCATCGAGCTGCGCACCGGCTCGCTCACCGGGCCGGTGCTCGCCCAGATCACCGTCGCCCCGACCGGCGGATGGCAGTCGTGGGTGACACTCACCGCGACCGCCGCCAGCCACCCGGCCGGCGCGCAGACCGTGTTCGCGGTCCTGCGCAACACTACGGGCGGCCGTGACTTCGTCAACATCAACTGGTTCTCGTTCACGAACGGGGCGACGGCTACGCCTTCTGGCAGCAGTACCCCCGCCGCCGGATGGGTCAACGTCGACGCCGCGCGATGGAACGCCCAGCTGGCCGAGTTCAACGCCATGCCCATGGACCCGGCGCCCGCCAACGCCGTCCGGGTCTCCGAGTTCAACGCCTCGTGCACCTACAGCCACTCGTTCAAGGACGACCCGATCGTCTTCCCCGGCCTGCCGGGCGCGTCGCACATGCACAGCTTCCTCGGCAACCACAGCACCAACGCCAACTCGACCGGTGACACCCTGCTCGCCAACGCGGGGACGTCGTGCGCGCCGGCGCCGGACCTGTCGGCGTACTGGGTGCCGACCCTGTACGACCACGGCGTCGCGGTCGAGCCGAAGGCCGTCGTCGTGTACTACGGCTCGCGGCTGGCCGACCCGGCCGGCACGGTGCCGTTCCCGCAGGGGTTCCGGATGATCGCCGGCGACGCGAAACTGCAGCAGCCGACCCCGGCCGGCTCCGTCAACCAGTTCTACTGCGCCGGCCCCGGCGGCGAGATCGGGCGGAGCGCGGACGGCAACTGGCCGCTGTGCGCGCCGACCGCGTCGCTGCTGTTCCAGCTGGTCTTCCAGGACTGCTGGGACGGCACGCACCTGGACAGCCCGGACCACAAGTCCCACGTGGCGTACTCCTACACGGGCACGTGCAGCGGCGCGTACCCGGTGAAGATCCCGTCGATCTCGTTCGTCCTGGCCTACCCGGCCAGCGGCTCGGCCGACGGCTTCACGCTCTCGTCGGGCATGGCGTCGTCCTTCCACGGCGACGCGTTCCTGGCGTGGGACAACGCGGCCCAGGGCCACCGGGTGAAGAACTGCATCGTCCAGAAGGCCAAGTGCAACACGGCCGGGGCGTTCTAGGGGCCGGCTCCGGGCCCGACGCTCTCCTGGAATTCGCCGCGGCGATCACGACTGAATTCGCCGCGGCGATCATGAACCGAATCGGGGGTTCGTTCCGATGAGGTAAGTGACGGGGCAGGACGCGGTCAGCGCAGTTCGATCCGGTTGATGTCGGGCGCATCGCCGGAGTCATTGAAGAACCGGATCCATGTGGTACCGGCCGGAAGATGCACGGTGAGGGAGGTGCGGGCGGGGATGAGGTAGTCACCGGCGCCGGCGAGCGTCATGGTGTGCACGGGCCCATCGGCCACGGCCACCTTGAGGGTGCGGAGAACCTCGGTCTCATACACGATGACCAGGGTGCGCTCGCCGGCGACGGGTACCTCGGGCACGCGGATGGCCAGTGTGTTCGGACCACCGATGTAGCCGACGCGGCTGCCGCCGTCGCAGGTGCCGCACTCGATGACCCGGGCTCCCTTGCGCAGGTTGGCCGCGTCCGCCGCGTGCAGGCTGATGGGGTTGAACGCCGGCCCGGCGGTGGTGGGCGCGGCGGTGGTGGGCGCGGCGGTGGTGGGGTTCGCGCCCGGCGGGGAAGATTGTGCGGGCCGTCCGATCGCCGACTGGGCCGCGGCCGACGGGGGAGTGGACGCGGTCGCTGGAGGGGTGGACGCGGCCGGCGAGAGAGCCGGGGACGAGGCGATCGGGGGCGTCAACGGGGGCGAGGGGGCTGCCGCCGGTGGTGATGAGGGCAGGACGAGGGGCGGGACGATCGCCACGGTGGCCGCCACGCCGACGGCCAGGGCGGCCCAACCCAGGCGGCGACGGAGGAGCGGGTTGCTGCGGGGGTCGGGGGAGGGGGTCAACTGCGGCCGGTCCAGCGGAGCAGGGCTTCGGTGCGGTTGGCGACCCGGAGTTTGGCGTACGCGCGGTGCAGGTGGTTCTTCACCGTCTTCTCGGTCAGCAGGAGGCGGTGGGCTATCGCGGCGTTGGTGAGGCCCTCGGTCAGGAGGTCCAGGACGTCCTGTTCGCGGCGGGTCAGGCCGTATCTGGGGCGGGGGCGGAGGGCGGGGCGGGAGCGCATCGTCGCGGTGGCGACCGCGGCGGCGGCCGGGGAGAGCCAGCCCTGGCCGGAGGCTACCGCGGTCACCGCCCGGTGCAGGTCGTCGGGGGTGAAGGTGCCGTGGACCAGGTAGCCCCGCGCGCCGCCGTGGAGCATGTCGGCTATCAAGGTGGGGTCGGGGTCGCTGGTCAGGACCAGGATCGAGGTCAGGCGGGCCAGGTCCGGCAGGACTGACAGGCCGTCGGCTATCGGCATCCGGTGGTCCAGCAAGGTGACCGTCGGGCCGGTGCGGCGGGCCTCGGACAGGGCCTCCAGGCCGTCGGCGGCCTCGGCGACCACCGTGACGTCGTCGGCCGCGTCGAGGTAGTCGCGCAGCGCGGTGCGGACGATCGGGTTGTCGTCTACCACCAGGACCGTGATCATGCGGGGATGGCGGCTTCCACTGAGGTACCGCCGCCGGGGTTGGAAACGACGCGCAGAGCGCCGCCGGAGAGTCTGGCCCGCTCGGACATGCCCAGGATGCCGTAGCGGTGTTCGGTGCGCAGGGTCACCAGGCTCGGCGGGACCGGGAAGCCGCGGCCGTTGTCGGTCACCGTCAGGGTCAGGCGGGCGGACACGACCGACAGACGGACCGTGACCGACGTGGCGGCGGCGTGGCGGGCGATGTTGCGCAGGGCCTCCTGGAGGATGCGGCACAGTTCGTAGCGGACCGGCAGCGGCGGGTCGGCCGGGGTCAGGTGCAGGACGACCTCGATGCCGGTGTCCTCCTGCCAGGACTCGCACAGGTCGGCCAGTACGGACTGGAAGGGGCGGGTCGGTTCGTCCGAGCGCAGGCCGTCCAGCAGGTCCCGGGCCTCCCGGGCGGCCGCGGCGGCGCCCGTCGAGACGGTGTCGGCCAGGCGTTCGGCCAGGTCCGGGTGGCGGCGGAGACTCTGCGGCAGGGCCAGGGCGGCGAACGAGACGCCGCGGAGGGTCTTCGCCACCGAGTCGTGCAGTTCGCGGGCCAGGCGGGCCCGTTCGTCGGCGGCCGCGGCGCGCTGGGCCGAGGCGACCACGGCGACGGAGAGTTCGACGTGGCGGCGCAGGGCGGCGGTGGCCACGGCGGCGCCGGTCGCGGCCAGGATGCACGCGATCGGGAAGGCCAGGACGAACTCGGCGTGGTCGGGGCCGGTGGCCAGGACCTGGGCCGCGACCCGGTAGCCGAGGGCGGCGTGGGCGGCGGCCAGCGGCAGGGCGCGCAGGCCGATCACGACACCGGCCAGGGCCGACGCGCCGGCGGCCGCGCAGAAGTACGCGATGCCCGGGTCGAGGGCCAGGATCGCCACGGTCAGCAGGCCGTCGATCGCCAGGACCGGGACCGGGTGGCGGACCACGTACGGGTTGCGGGCCAGCACCGCCAGGCCCGCCGCGCTCGTGAGCACCGCCACGGCCGCGGCCAGCATGAGCGAGCGCGCGTCGGGGACGAGGCGCAGCGCGGTGCCGGCCGCGGTGAGCGTGGCCGCGCCCCGGCCCAGCAGCACGGCCCGGGCCAGCGCGGCCGGTGCCACCGCCCGGAAGCCGGCGCCGGCCGACCAGGTCTCCGCCGACGTGGCCGGTGTCGCCCGATCGACGGTCATGTTCGGAATGTACCGGGTTTCGGGACTTTTTAAATGACTCGAACCGGAGAACTACCGACGCGAGAGTTTTACGCGCTGCGGACAACCGCCAGCACGCCGAAATCCGAGACCAGCGCGGGACCGTCGGGCGGGGTGGAGCCGTCGAGCACTCGGATCAGCTCCACGGCCCGATCGGCCTCAGGGAGTACCCCCGCGGCATTGGAACCGGTCCCGTGGACCGACATCAGCGGTGTCCGTGGGGCCCGTGTGCCGTGTTCGTCCGTGATCTCCTCGGGCGCCTCCGTCCCGCCCGTGAGGATCACCGTGGTCAGGGCGGCGATGTAGACGGGGTCGGTCTCCGCGTCGTAGACCCACCGTTGGCCGAGCACCGAATGCTCGGTGGTTCCGACCAGGGTGGCGCTGGGGAGGGGAGCGTCACGGTACGTGAGGGGCGCCAGGTAGACGGGGCCGTCGGCGGTCGCGCGGACCAGCAGTGTCTCCAGGCCGACCTGCCCGTCGGGGTCGTCGAACCGGCAGGCGCCGACCCGCTCGAGGGTGGGCTCGGCGGGGCCGGTGTACCACGGCTGGGACGGCAGCCAGGCGGCCAGCAGGTCGAGCTTGCCGGGGGTGATCGTCGCGCGATGCAGCAGGGCCATGCGGGAATGGTAGCGATCACACTCAGCCGGGCCCCGCCGCTGCCGATAGAGGCCAGGTGCGGCCGAAGCAGTGGTTGTGGTGGCTCCTCGCCGGAGTGGCGGCGGTCGGGGGCTACTTCCTGCTGCCCGCCGGGTCCGTTGCCCAGGCCTGTGTGTACAACAGCATCGGTACCGTCGCCGCGTTCGTCATGCTCGCCGGCGCCCGCGACACCGACCGGACCCGCCGCGTCGCCTGGCGGCTGAGCGCGGCCGGCACCGGGGTGTGGTCGGCCGGTGACTGGATCTACACGTACTACGAGCACGTGCGGCACACCGAGCCGTTCCCGTCACTCGCGGACGTGTTCTACCTCAGCGC
Source organism: Dactylosporangium sp. NPDC051541 (assembly GCF_044454505.1). NCBI lineage: Bacteria > Bacillati > Actinomycetota > Actinomycetes > Micromonosporales > Micromonosporaceae > Dactylosporangium > Dactylosporangium sp. NPDC051541. Next base: position 289,143 of record NZ_JBITDU010000008.1, on the reverse strand, counting down.
GTACACCTTCCTGTTCGGCGCCCTGTTCATGCTCGGCCGGCGCCGCTCCCGCGGTCCGGGCTGGCCCGCGGCGGTCGACGCGCTCATCTTCGCCACCGGCACCGGGCTCGTGCTGTGGACGTTCGTGATGCAGCCGATCGCCAACGACAGTTCGTCGACGGTCGGGACGCGGGTGATCGCGATGGCGTACCCGGCCGCGGACGTCCTCCTGCTGGCCCTCGTGGCCCGGCTCCTCGGCTCCGGTTCGGCCCGGGACGCGAGCACCCGCCTGCTGGTGGTCGCGCTCGGGCTGCTGCTGGCGGCCGACATCGCGTATTCGGTCGTCACCTCGTACACCGAGTATCAGGGCGGGGCCTTCGACGCCGGCTGGATGCTGTCCTACGTCTTCTGGGCCGCGGCCGCGCTGCACCCGTCGGTCCGGGGCCGGGCGGCGGCCGCGCGGGACGGCACCGTGGCCGCCGGCGGTCTGCGGCTGGTCCTGTTCGCGGGTTCGTCGCTGCTGGCCCCGGCGGTCCTGGTGATCGAAGGTTTCCGCGACCCCCGGCACATCGAGTGGCTGGCCGTGGGGCTCTGCGCGGCCGTGCTGTTCCTGCTGTCGGTGCTGCGCATGGCCGGCCTCGTGCACCAGGTGCGCACCCTCGCCATGCGCGACGAGCTCACCGGCCTCGCCAACCGCCGCGCCCTGGAGGCGTGCATCCGCGCGGGCCTCGGCTCCGGGTCGCACATCGCGCTCATCGACCTCGACGACTTCAAAGCTGTCAACGACCGCCTCGGCCACGGCGTCGGCGACCGCCTGCTCACCGCCGTTGCCCAGCGGCTGACCAGCTTGGCCAGACCCGGTGACACCGTGGCCCGGCTGGGCGGCGACGAGTTCGCCGTCTACCTGCCCGGCACCTCGTCCGTGGTCGCGGATCGGATCGTGGCCGGCATCGTCGCCTCCCTCGACCGTCCGCTGGAGGCCGGCCCGCACCGCCTCCTCATGCGGGCCAGCATCGGTGTCGCCGACGACGCTTCGACGGACGATCCGTTCGAGCCGCTGCGCCGGGCCGACGTCGCGATGTACGCGGCGAAGGAGACCGGCGGCCGCCACCTGCGCTTCGACCCGGCCCTCGACGAGCGGGCGACCGGGCACGCCCAGCTGGGCGCCGAGCTGCGCACGGCTTTGGACGAGGGACAGTTCTTCCTGGTGTACCAGCCGATCGTCGCACTGCCTGAGGGCCGCACGGCCGCGGTGGAGGCGCTGGTCCGCTGGCGCCATCCGCAGCGCGGCCTGGTGTCCCCGGCCGAGTTCATCCCCGTCGCCGAGCACAACGGCCTGATCGTCGAGCTGGGCGCGTGGATCCTGTGCACAGCGGCGGCCCGGATGCAGGCGTGGCGGTCCGAACTGGGCCCCGACGCCCCCGGCTACGTGTCGGTGAACGTGTCGGCCCGGCAGCTGTCAGAGCCGGACTTCCCGGATTTTCTGGCGTCGGTACTGACACAGTCCGCCCTCCCCGCCGCCAACCTCACCGTCGAGGTGACCGAAACCGCGGTCTTCGACAGCTCGACCGCCCTGTCAGCCCTGCGCGCGATCAAGTCCCTGGGCGTGCGCATCGCCTTGGACGACTTCGGTACCGGCCACTCCTCACTGGGCCTCCTGCGCACCGCCCCCGTCGACGTCCTGAAGGTCGACAAGTCCTTCGTGGACGACCTGGCCGGCGGCGGCCACTCAGTCATCGCCACCGCTTTGATCGACGTCTCCGCGCACTTGGGCCTGATCGCGATCGCGGAGGGCGTGGAGTCGCCGGAGCAGGCGGAGGCATTGGCTCGCATGGGCTACCGCTACTTCCAGGGCTACCTCTTCGGCCGGCCGCAGGAAGACCCGACCTTCACCAGCGCCACTCCAGCCACCACCGATGCCGCCACCAGCGCTGCCGCCGCAACCGCCACCGCCACGGCCGCCGCAGCGCTGGCGACGCGCAGCCGGCCCAAGCACGCGCTGGTACAGAGCACCCCCAACCTCTGAGGTACCCACCACAACCCCGCCCCGTGACGCCGGTTGTGGTTGTGGGTGGAGGGGTCGAAAGCCAGCGCTTGCTCCAAAATGCGCCGAAGCGGTGAATCGCCCGTCGGGCGAAAAGTCGGATACGTCAGGCCGACGGAGTGGTTGGCGGGCCGGGAGCTGTGGCATTCGTGGTTGTCGCTTGGCGGGACAGGCTTGGGAGCGCTTCCGGCGCACGTCAGGGCGGCGTGCCGAAAAGGTTTCGAGATCGCGGCCGTGGCGGCGGGGCGGGTCACGGTTGGCTCACGCTTTCGAACGGCGGAAATAGACCGTTGACACGGCCGTAACGTGTTGCCACCATTCCCGAAAAGGTTTTCGAGAGGAGTGGTGGTGCGCGGCGGTCGGGCGAAGTTGGTAGCGCTCACATTGATCGTGCTCCTCGGGGGGTGCTCCGGGAAGGGCTCGCCCGCGCCGACGCCGGTGCCGGTCGACGGGGCCGACGGTGGTGGGCGGCTCGTGCTCTGGGCCCGGGCGCAGCTCGAAGTCCAGGCCACGCTGCTCGTCGACGCCTACAACGCGACCCACACCAACCAGGTCGAGCTCACCCTTCTGCCCGACCTTCCCGCCCGCGCCGACGCCGCCGCCACCGCCGGGGCCCTGCCCGACCTGCTCGCCGGGAGCGTCGCCGACGTGCCGGGCTGGACCGGGCGCGGGCTCTACCAGGACCTGACGGCGCGAGTGGCCCGGCTGCCGTTCGCCGCGCAGCTCAATCAGCCGGCGGTCCAGGCCGGGACGAAAGGCGGCGCGCAGCACGCACTGCCGTTCGTGCTCACGACGAGCGACGGCGAACAACAAAGCGACGGCCAGCAACAAAGCGACGACATCGGCATCTCCCGCGACGCCAAGCACGCCGACCAGGCCTGGAACTTCATCGCCTGGGTCCTCTCCGAGGAGGCCCAAGTCCAGGTGCTCGCCCGCAACGGGGATCAGGTCGCGCGGGCCGACCTGCAGCACAACGAATTCGCCACCCCTTCGAAAGGTGCCAGTTCGTGAGAAGCCTCCGCGCGGCGGCCGCGACAGCCGGCCTGCTGCTCACTGTCCTGATCCCGGCGACGGCCCACGCCGGAGCGCGGGCCGAAGCAAACGCCGCCGAGCCTGAGAACGTGGCCCTGACCGCGACCGCCTCCGCGTCGTACACCCCGGGCTGGGTCACGGCCGACAACATCAACGACGGTGTCCTGCCGACCGGCCCCATCGGGCCGAACGAGGACGTCTGGAACACCTGGCCCCAGGTCGGCGAGCAGTGGGTCCAGCTCGACTGGCCGACCGCGGTCACCGTCGGTCGAAGCCGCGTCTGGTTCACCCAGGACATCGACGGCGACGGTTTCGGGGTGGCCCCGCCGAGCGCCTGGAAGCTGCAGTACCGCACGGCCGCCGGCGTCTGGGCCGACGTCGAGCAGCCCAGCGCGTACGGCACACAGGCGACCGACTGGAACACCGTCACGTTCGCGCCCGTCACGACGACGAGCCTGCGCGCCCTGCTCACCGCGAGCGGCGCCGAGGAGGGCAAGGGCGCCCCGGGCGTGCAGGAGTGGGAGGTCTTCGACAACGGGGCGGCGCCGCAATACCAGGTCGAGGTCCAAGCCAAGACCCAATGCTTCGGGGGTACCGCCTTTGCCTCCGTCAACGCCCGCAACGCCGACGACGAGCCGCTCACGATCGCGCTGTCGACGCCGTTCGGGGCGCGCACGGCGACCGGCGTCGCCCCGGGGCGGTCCGCCTATCAGTCGTTCAACGCCCGCACCGCCACGGTCGCGGCCGGTTCGGCCACCGTGACCGTCACCGGCCCGGCCGGTACCAGCGAGATCAAGGCTCCTTACCCCGCCGTCACCTGTTAGGACACCCCGTGCGACAGCTGCGCCTCGCGGCGGTGGCGGGGCTGGTGCTGGCCGGGCTGCTGGTCAGCCCGGCGAGCCCGGCCGCGGCCGCCGACCCGACGTCATACACCTTCACCCACCAGGGCAACCCGATCCTCGCCGACGGCAGCTACTACACGGCCGACCCGGCCCCGCTCGTCGCCGGCGACGACCTGTACATCTACACCGGCCACGACGAGGCCGGCCCGGCCACCAACGACTTCCAGATGAACGAGTGGGGCGCCCTCAGGACGTCCGACGTCCAGAGTGGACAGTGGACGCACTACCCGTCGCTGGCCCGCCCGGAGACACTGTTCAGCTGGGCCACCGCCGGGCGCGCCTACGCCGGCCAGGTCGTCCAGGGCCCCGACGGCCGCTACTACTGGTACCTGCCGGTCAGCGAGCGCACCAGCACCGCCGCGGACAAGTTCGCCATCGGCCTGGCCGTGTCCGACCGCCCGACGGGGCCGTGGACGGACTACCTCGGGGGCCCGCTGATCTCGCAGCGGGTGCCGACGGCGAACACGATCCAGAACATCGACCCGACGATCCTGGTCGAGAACGGGCACGTGTACGTCTGGTGGGGCACGTTCGGCCAGCTGCGCATGCTCGAGTATCAGGCCGACATGAAGACGCCGGTCGGCACGCAGGCGACGGTCGGCGGGCTCACCGGCTTCTTCGAGGCGCCCTGGATCTTCAAGCGCGGGTCCGCCTACTACCTGGCCTACGCGGGCAACAACGCCGGTCCGGCCTCAGCCTGTACCCCCGCGAATTATCACGCTTGTATCGCCTATGCGACCGCTGCCTCCCCGGCCGGGCCGTGGACGTATCGCGGCACGGTCCTCGCGCCGGTGTCGTCGACGACCAGCCACCCGGGGATCATCCAGTTCCGGGGCCAGTGGTACATCACGTACCACACGGCCGACGCGGCCGGCGGGGGACACTTCCGGCGCTCGGTCGCGATCGACAAGGTCGAGTGGGACGACGCCCAGTCGCCGCCACGGATGCGGCTGGTCACGCCGACCCCGGTCAAGGAGCGCGACCGGAGCCCGCGGGCCAACATCGCCCAGGAGGCCAGGGTCACCGTGTCCAACGACCCGGTGCCGACGCAGTACTGGGTGAAGGCCCTCAACGACGAGCTCGTCCGGGCCAACCCACTCCCGCCGGACATGTGGGGCACCTGGACCGGGAGCAACCCGGCGCAGCAGTGGGTGCAGTACACCTGGGACCAGCCGATGCGGATCGCCGGCTCGCAGATCGACTTCTGGAACGACCAGCCGCAGGGCAGCGGCGTCGGGGTGGCCGCACCCGCGAAGTGGAAGATCCAGTACTGGAACCTCGCCACCGCGCAGTGGGCGGACGTGCCGAATCCGAGCGGCTACCCGACGTCGACGGCCGGCTGGCAGAACACCACGTTCGACCCGGTCACCACCACGCAGGTGCGGGCCACGTTCGACGCCTCCACCAACGGCAGCACCTTCTCGGCCGTCGCCGTCGAGGAGTGGAAGGTCCTGGCCGCGCAGCCCGCGTCGGTCACGGCTCCGGCGATCACCGTCGAGGTCGGCGAGGCCGAGCTGCCGGGCACGCTGCCGGTGACGTTCGGGTCCGAAACACTGCCGATCCCCGTGTACTGGGACCCGATCACCGCGGCGGAGCCGGGCCCGGTCACCGTCAAGGGCTCGGTGCTCGGCTACGCCGCCGGTCAGGTCACGGCCCAGGTCACGGTCGTCTCGCCGGGGGACACCGCCGGTGACGTGACCGCCCCGGCGCTGACCCTCACCCCGAGCGGCAGCGCGGGGACGAACGGCTGGTTCCGTTCGGCGGTCCGGGTCCGCGCGGCCGCGGTGGACGACCGCGGCGGCCGGATGACCATCCAGTCCACCGTGGACGGCGCGGCGCCGGTCAGCGCTTCGCCCGTGCGGTACACCGACGTCACCGTGAACGGCGACGGCCAGCACACCGTGACCGCCGCCGCGACCGACCGCGCCGGCAACACGTCCGCGGCCACCACGCTGCCGGTGCGCATCGACGCGACCGCACCCGCCAGCAGCGCGACCGTCGACGCGCGCACGGTCACGGTGACGGCCGGCGATGCCGGCGCGGGCATCGCCCGGATCGAATACATGCTGGACACCGGCGTTTGGACGATGTACAGCAGGCCCGTAGCCGCGCCGGACGCGAGCAAGCACACGGTGTCGTTCCGGGCCACCGACAACGCCGGCAACGTCGAGGCGGCGAAGGCGGTGACGATCCCGGCCGACATCTCCGGGCCGCTGTCCGGCAACGTCGGCCCGATCGGCACCCCGACCGCGTCCTACACGGCGTCCTGGAACAGCGTCACCGCGCTCAACGACAACGCCGACCCGGCGAACCCGGCCCAGGCCCAGATCTGGGGCACCTGGTCCGGCACCCGGCCGGCGACGCAGTGGGTCCAGTACGACTGGGCCCGGCCGATCCGCCTCACCGGTGCGGAGCTGAAGTTCTGGCAGGACTCCGACCGCGGCACCGGCGACGGTGTGGCCGAGCCCGACGGCTGGAAGCTGCAGTACTGGGACGGGGCGAGCTGGCTGGACGTGGCCGGGGCGAGCGCCTTCGGCACCTCGACGACCGCGTTCAACACCGTCTCGTTCACCCCGGTCGTCACGTCGAAGCTGCGGGCGACCGTCAACGCCAACGGCAACGGCACGACCTACTCGGCGGTCGCGATCACCGAGTGGCGGGTCTTCGCCGACGAGTTCGCCCTCGAGGTGACGGCCCAGCCCCGGTGCATCGCCGGCCGGGCCTACCTGGCCGTGCAGGCGCGCAACACCCAGGCCGCGGCGGTGGACATCGCCGTCGAGACCCCGTACGGCGGCCGCACCTTCGCGGCCGTCGCCCCCGGAGCACACGCCTACCAGTCCTTCCCGGCCCGGGCCGCGTCCATCCCGGCCGGCACCGTGACCGTGAACGTTGCCGGCACCACCCCCTTCACCGCCGCTTACGGCGCCCTCTCCTGTTAGGAGCAGCATGAACGCACGCGCTCGACTCCATCTGGCCACCGCGGCCGCCGTGTTCGCCGGCAGCGCGACCTTCGCGGGTGTCGCCGCCGCCGATCCCGGTGACTCCAGCGACGTCCAGGTGACCGTCGACATCCCCACGATCCACCAGCCCGGCGTCCTCGCGCTCAGCGTCGCCGCCAACGCGGTCAGCCTGTCCGAGAACGGCTCCACCCCCCTGGTGCGGCAGTTCACCGGCACCCTGCCGACGGTCACCGTCACCGACACCCGCACCGGCGACGAGATCCCGGCCGGCGCGAGCTGGGCCGTGCTGGGAACTTCGAGCAATTTCACGGGTACTGCCGGTCAGCCCGCCATCACCGCCGACCACTTCGGCTGGAAGCCGCGCCTGGTCGACGGCGGCGACACCGGCCAGGTCAGCGCGGGCGAGGAGGTCGTCACGGTCCTCGACGACCCGACCCAGCCCGGCAACAACGTCGGCCTCAAGGACCAGGAGCTGCTGGTGTCCACGTACGACTCGGCCGCGGTCACGGGCGGCTCGTACGACGTGAACGCCGACCTGTACCTGCGCACCCCGTCCGACGTCGCGGCCGGCTCCTACCACGCGACCCTGACCATCTCGCTGTTCGAGTAGGCGATGTCCCGAATCCCCGGCCGGACCGCGGCAGTGCTCGCCGCGGTCCTGGCCGCGCCCCTGATACCCGTCGCCGCGCCGGCGCCGGCGTTCGCCGAGGCGACCACGACGTGGACGGTGCAGCCGGCGAGCGAGCGCGGCCCGGACGGCCGGCGCTGGATCGAGCCGAGCCTCGACCCGGGTCAGGTCGTCACCGAGCACCTGGCCGTGCGCAACATCGGCAAGGCGTCCGCCGTCTTCGCACTGTCGGCGGCGGACGGGTACCTCACCGACAAGGGCCGGTTCAACATGCTGCCCGCGGACCAGCCGTCGAAGGACGGCGGCACGTGGATCGCGGTGCAGAAGAGCGTCACCGTGGGCCCGAACGAGACGAAGGTGGTGCCGTTCACCATCACCGTCCCGCGTGACGCCACCCCCGGCGACCACCCGGCCGGCATCGCCGCGTCGATCCTGAGCACCTCCGGCACCGTCTCGGTCGACAGCCGGGTCGGCTTCCGGGTGATGCTGCGGGCCACCGGCACCCTGACCCCGGCCGTCACCGCGACGCAGCTCACCGTCCGCTACGAGCGGTCCTGGAACCCGCTGCGCGCCGGCACCGTCCACATCGGATACACGACCACCAACTCCGGCAACGTGCGGGTCGAGCCCCGCGGCCGGGCCGAGGTCGCCGGGTGGTTCAACTCCCGCGGCCACGACGCCGGCGGCGGCGAACTGCTGCCCAAGGGCGCCCGCAGCGACCGGGCGACCGTCGGCGGGGTGTGGGCGCTGGGCCGGGTTACGACCACGGTCACGATCACCGGGGCCGGCCCGCCCGTGACCGTCTCGGCCGGCTCCTGGCTCATCCCCTGGCCCCAGCTGCTCGTCGTACTCGTTGTCGCCGCATCGATCCTCGCCTGGCGCCTGCGCCGTCGCCGCTTCGTCCGGCTGATCGAGCAGGCCCGCCAGGAAGGCCGCCTCTCCGCGAAGGACAGTTGATGACCTCCATCAAGCGTCGCACCCTGCTGCAAGCCTCGGCCCTCGGCGCCGCCACCGCCGCGCTGGCGCCCGAAGTCACCGCCGCCGTCCCCGCCTTCGCGGCCGTACCCCCGCAGCCCGGCCCGGGTGGCACGGCCCCGGTCCGCCCGTTCCAGCTCAGCGAGGTCAAGCTCGGCGGCGGGCTGTTCCAGGAGAAGCGCGACCGCACCAAGGCGTTCCTGCGCGCCTACGACGAGCGCCGCTTCCTCGTGCTGTTCAACAACCAGGCCGGGCGCACCAACCCGGCGGGCGTCAACGTCCCCGGCGGCTGGGAGGACGGCGGCCTGCTCAGCGGCCACTGGGCCGGGCACTACCTGACCGCCCTCGCCCAGGCCCACGCCGACCAGGGCGAGGCCGTCTACAAGAGCAAGCTCGACTGGATGGTCAACGAGTTGGCCGCGTGCCAGACCGCGATCACCGCGCGGATGGGCACCACGCCCGGCGGCGGGGGTGAGCAGCCGGCGCCCGCGATCGGCCGGGTGCCGGGCCGGTTCGGCAACGCGCTCAAGCTCAACGGCACCAGCAAGGCGCAGTACTGCACCCTGCCCCAGGAGGCGATCAACCAGCTCACCGACTTCACGATCGCGACCTGGCTCAACCTGGCCTCCACGGGCAGCTGGACCCGGCTGTTCGACTTCGGCCAGAGCACCGCGATCAACATGTTCCTGACCCCGCGGGCCGGCGTGACCGGCAACGTCCCGCGCTTCGCCATCACCGTCGGCGGCTCCGGCGGCGAGCAGCAGATCAACGGCACGGCCGCGCTGCCCGTCAACCAGTGGGTGCACATCGCGGTCACCCTGAGCGGCGGCACCGGCACGATGTACGTCAACGCGCAGCCGGTCGGCACCAACACCGCCATGACGCTCAACCCGTCCCGGCTCGGCAACCCGGGCAACCGGTGGATCGGCCGCTCGCAGTACGGCGACCCGTTCCTCGACGCTACCGTCGACGAGTTCCACATCTTCGACCGGGCCCTGACCCAGACCGAGCTGCTCACCCTGCTCGACTCGCCGGCCGGCTCCACGGGCGGCGGGAACATCGCCTGGTACCGCTTCGACGAGACGGACGGGACCGCGCTCAAGGACGCCTCGCCCAACGGCCGCGACGCCGGCATCGTGGCCGCCTCCACCGCCGGCGCCGCCGACTGGGTCCCGACCTACCCCGGCTACCTCGGCGCGATCCCGGAGGACGCGGTGCTGCGCCTCGGCCCGCCGCGCTGGGCGGTCTACGGCGGCAACGCCGACACCAACACGTGGGCGCCCTGGTACACCCAGCACAAGATCATGCGGGGGCTGCTGGACGCCTACTACCACACCGGCAACGCCCAGGCCCTCGACGTCGTCACGAAGATGGCCGACTGGGCCCACCTGGCGCTGACCATCGGCGACAAGAACCACCCCGGCTACACCGGCCCGCTGACCCGCGCCGACCTCAACTACATGTGGGACCTGTACATCGGCGGCGAGTTCGGCGGCGCCAACGAGGTCTTCCCCGAGATCGCCGCGCTCACCGGCGACGCCAGGCACCTGGACACCGCCAAGTGCTTCGACAACCGCGAGTCGCTGTTCGGCGCCTGCGTCGAGAACCGCGACATCCTCGTCGTCACGCCGCAGAACCGGCCCGGCCGCCGCCGTGCCGAGCGCCTGCACGCCAACACGCACGTGCCGCAGTTCATCGGCTACCTGCGCATCTTCGAGCACGGCGGCGGCCAGGACTACTTCACCGCGGCCAAGCACTTCTACGGCATGATCGTGCCGCACCGGATGTTCGCCCACGGCGGCACCAGCGGCAACTACCCGGGCTCCAACAACAACCTCGAGCTGTTCCAGAACCGCGACAACGTCGCCAACGCGGTCGCGACCAGCGGCGCCGAGACCTGCACCACCTACAACGTCATGAAGCTGGCCCGCAACCTGTTCCTGCACGAGCACGACCCGGCGTACATGGACTACTACGAGCGCGGCCTGCTCAACATGATCCCGGGCTCGCGCAACGACAGCACGTCCACCGGCGACCCGCAGGTGACCTACTTCCAGCCCCTCGCGGCCGGGACGGTGCGCAGCTACGGCAACACCGGCACCTGCTGCGGCGGCACCGGCCTGGAGAACCACACCAAGTATCAGGAGACCATCTACCTCAAGTCCGACGACGGCTCGGCACTGTGGGTCAACCTCTACGCACCCTCGACGCTGACGTGGGCCGAGCGGGGCTTCACGGTCACGCAGGCCACCGCGTACCCGCGGGAGGACCGCACGAAGCTGACCGTCGACGGCACCGGCCCGCTCGACCTGAAACTGCGGGTCCCCGGCTGGTGCCGGCGCGGGTTCACGGTCGCCGTCAACGGCGTCGTCCAGAACCTCGACGCCCGGCCCGGCACCTACGTGACGCTGAGCCGCAGCTGGACCCCCGGCGACGTGGTCGACGTGCGGATCCCGTTCGTCATCCACGTCGAGCGGGCCATCGACCGGCCCGAGTCGCAGAACCTGTTCTGGGGCCCGGTGCTCCTGCAGATCCTCGGCGCCGCGAGCCGGGACCTGACGCTGTACAGGTTCCTGAAGCGCGACGGCGACTACAGCCGCGCGGCCGTCACGGCGGGCACGGTCACGGCGGCCGGGGACCGGACGTTCACCGCCGGCGGGTTCACGCTGCGGCCGTACTACATCAGCGACAACCAGGCCACGTCGTCCTATTTCCGCCGGGTCGAGCCGACGATCGTCTTCGGCTCCGTCGACTCCGGCGTCCCCAACCGCAAACGCGACGACGGCCTGCCCAACTACGACGTCCCCGTCAGCGGGGTCACGTCGCCCGGCACGGACGGCCCGACGTTCCTGGACCTGCTGTGGGACCAGGCGCCGTTCGCCTCGCACAGCCAGTTCGTGGACGCGGTCACCGCCCTCGCGTCCACCCTGCTCAGCGCGGCCGAGCAGGACACCGTGGTGGCGGCGGCCAACGCGGCCCGGGCCGAGCTCGCCACCTTCGCGGTGGAGGTGACCGCGCGGACCCAGAAGATCGGCACGACGATGTACGTGTCCGTGAACGCCCGCAACGACAGCGACGTACCCCTGACCCTGGAGCTGATCACCTCGTACGGCTCGCGGACGGTGACCGGCGTGGCCCCCGGGAAGTCGGCCTACCAGTCGTTCAACACCCGCGCCGCGTCCATCCCGGCCGGCACCGTCACGGTCAGGGCGACCGGCCAGGGCGCGACCGCCGAGTTCACCGCCGCCTACTGATGTAATTTTCGGGCCTGGGGGCCTGCTTCCCGCGTGCTCCCAGGCCGTTCTTGCGCCGAAAAGGTTTTCGGGCCAGGTTGTGGCTTATGACCCCCATTCACCCCCGTCTACGTCGGCGGGTCTGGCTGGCGCCGGTGATCGCGCTCCTGGTGATCGCCGGCGCCCTCGTCGCCCTGCAGACCCGGCCCGCCGCGGCCGCCACGAAGTCCGTCTACATCCCGGCCCGCTGGACCCAGACCGGCGAAGTGCCGTGGGCGCAGAACCGCACCAAGGAGTCGAACAACTTCATCCTGCTCTGGGGTGAGAAGTCGGGCACTACGCCCACGTCGGCGCCGTCGCCCTACAACTTCGACCCGAACAGCATCGTCACGCAGCTGGAGAACCTGTACTCCTTCTACGTGAACCAGATGCAGTTCACGCCCGAACAGGGGCTGCTCGCACAGTACAAAATCATCGTCATTGTCACGAACACGTGGAACCGCACCGAACTCAACGCGTGGGCCACGGGTGGCTCCGTCGACGGCAAGGTCGGCGTCATCAACATCGATCCGAAAGCGGCGCTGCCGGGATCGTGGGGTCTCGCCCACGAGCTCGGGCACGTGTTCCAGAACTACACGTTCCTGGGCCGCTCCGGATACGGTTTCACCGACGCCGGCGCGGGCACGTTCTGGGAGACCAGCGCCGAGTTCATGGCCATGCAGGCGCTGCCCACGACGGCCGCCGGTGACCTGAGCCGCTGGCTGCGCTCGGAGAACCTCTACTACAGTTCCAGCCGCCACCATTACGGCAACTGGATGCTGGCCCAATACATCAAGGACCGCGACGGCCTCGCGATGTTCAACCGCATCTGGAACGAGGCGAAGAGCAACGAACATCCGCTCGAGGTGTACCGCCGGATCACGGGCATCACCCAGGCCGAGCTCAACCGCCGGGTGGGTGAGTACGCGACCCGCACCGTGACGTACGACTTCGGCAATAAGTCGACGCTGATGCCGTTCATCAACAACGTCTACGGCGCCGGCTTCCTCAACAACGCCTACAACGGCGGCAATGTCGAAGCGGTCGACGCCTCCCTGGGCCATTTCCGCATCAACTCCCGCGTCGCCCCCAGCGACTACGGCTTCAACAAGATCAAGCTGGTCCCGGCGACCGACGGCGGGCTGGTGAAGCTCCGCCTCAAGGGCCACAGCGAGACGGGCGCCAGCGGCTGGACGTTCGGCCTGGTCGCGGTGAAGAACGGGACGCCACGGTACTCGAGCCTGGTCGTCGGCACCGACGGCCAGATCGACTTCCAGCTGCAGTCCGGTGAGAAGGACGTCTGGCTGGTCGTCACGGCCACGCCCAACGCGGTGCCGCACTACGCGTTCCTGGACGGCTACAACAAGGCCCGCCGCTTCCCCTACGAGTTCCGGGTCTCCGGTGCCACCCCGTCCGGCTTCGAACCCGGCTACGTGAAGCCGGCCGCGACCAACGGCGGCCACTGGCACGCCAACGGCGGCGGCTGGGTGGCGGGCAACGCCAGCGTCGCATCGACCGCCTACGTGGGCCCGAAGGCCGCCGTCTACGCCGGCACGGTGACCGGCAACGCGCGCATCGAGGGCCTGGGCTGGGTGAACGGCGGCACGGTCGGCGGCAACGCCATCGTGAAGGACAACGCCCTGATCCAGAACGGCGCCAACCTCTCCGGCAACATCGTGGTCGGCGGCGACGCCGAGTTCGCGATCGCCTGCGGCTCCGGCACCTACCTCGCCTTCAACCCGGACCGCAAGTGCGACGGCGGCGGGGGCGAGACCGACATCAACCCGTCCTTCACCACGTTCGCCAGCGCCGACCTGGCCATCGGCGGCGGCACCACCACCCCACCCCCGACCTCCGGCGTCAACGTGGCCGGCCAGGCGACCCCGTCCGCGTCCTACACCTCGTCGTGGGAGTCGGTGAACGCCATCAACGACGGCATCGACCCGACCTCCTCGAACGACACCGTGAACCCGAGGTGGGGCACCTGGCCCAACAGCGGCCAGCAGTGGGCCGAACTCCAGTGGTCAAGCGCCCAATCCCTGAACAAGGCCCAGGTGTACCTCTTCGACGACAACCAGGGCATCGACGTCCCCAGCTCCTGGAAACTCCAGTACTGGACGGGCACCACCTACGCCGACGTCCCCGGCGCCTCCGCCTACTCGATCAATGCGAACACGTACAACACCGTCACCTTCACCACGGTGTCGACGACCCGCCTACGAGTACTCCTGCAATCCAACGGCACCAACTCGGTAGGCCTCCTGGAGGTCAAGGCCTACACCGCATAACACCTTTCCGGTAGGTGGCCCGGCCGCCGCGGTGCCACCTACCGGAGCAGGGCAACTGTTCCGCTTCGACGGGCACCGCTTCGAGGGGCACCGCGATGTGAGCTCGGCCGAGTCTGGCCGCCCGATCGGTGGCCGAAGTGATCACTATTCGCAGCTGAAGATCCCGCCGCACCAAAGGCGCTCGAACGGAACCAACAACGAACCGAATTCTGTCCTTGTCGCCGCAGGCGCCCCCGCGCCGCCACCACCGAGTGCCGACCACGACGCACCCGCCGGCAAACCACGAACCCCGGCCACCGATCGGGCAAACAACCATCGGTCGTAACCAAAATTACTCCGGTAGTTCCCATCGGCCGAGCTCACATCGCGGTGCCGCTCCAAGCGGACTATCCGCCGCGGCTCGGCGACGACGACGGCGTCCGGCTGGACGTCACGAACGTTCTCGACATCGGGTGCGGCCACCGGCTCGTCGACCTGCTCCGACACTTCCACGACCGGCTCCGGCAGCTCAGCGACCGGCTCCGGCGGCTCAGCAACCGGCGCGAGCCGGGCAGCCCGGGCCTGAATCCACTCCTCCTTGGTCACGGGCACGTTGTCGCCATAGATCCGGCGGAGTTTCGCCTCGTGCCGCCGCTCGAGGCCCCAGTCGCGTTGTTCTTTGTGCACGCGCCGGAACTCCTCAACCATCGGGCTGTATTTCCGCGATCGGGTCCGGTCGCGCATTGTCGCCGTCTCGCTCTGGTTGAAAAAGCTCATCTGCCCCCGCATGCCCCCATTCTCCCAGACCCGGAGATCATGTACATCCACCTATTTCGTGTGGCATATGTGGCGCTCATTACTTCGGTCGTAGGGGCACCGCGATGTGAGCTCGGCCGGTGGGAAAATACCGGAGTAGCTTTGGTTACGACCGTTGTTTGGTTACCCGATCGGTGGCAGGGTCCGTGGTTTGCTGCGCGGTTCGTCGTGGTCGCTATTCGGTGGTAACGGGTCGTGGCGCCGGCGGCGAAAGAAAAGATTGCGATTCGTCGTTGATTGCCGGTCGGTTCATGAGGCCGCCGCTCGAGTTCCCGGGGGAGCGTGGGTGGGGGTGCGGGTCCGGTGGTGCGGGACGCCGTACGCTCCGGTTCAGGGAATCTCGACGGCGGCACGGCTGATGGTCACTCCAAAGGGAAACATGGACGACGACGAACTCATCGATGCACTCGCGCAGACCGCGTTCGCCGTCATGGCGGCCCTCAACCGGGTCGGCGCGGAGTATGACCTGTCGCTCACGCAGCTGCGGGTGCTCGGCATCCTGCGGGACCGGCGGATGCGGATCTCGGAGCTCGCCGAGTACCTCGGGCTGGAGAAGTCCACGATCACCGGGCTGGTCGACCGGGCCGAGAAGCGGGGGCTGCTGACCCGGGCGCCGAACGCGACGGACGGCCGGGCCGTCGACGTGTTCATCACGCCGGCGGGGGAGGCCCTCGCTGTCCCGGCCTACGCGCGCCTGGTCGAGCTGCTGGCCCCGCCCCTCGCGGCGCTGCAACCGGCCGAGCGCCGCCAGCTGCGGCAGCACCTGCGGACGATGCTGGGCCCGGAGTCGGTTTAAGGGACAAAGACAATGCGGTCGGGGGTGCTGGCTGTGGCCGTCCACGCCTGCTCGACCTCGGCCAGCGGCACGGCCCGGGCCCGCACGTCGAAACCGCCGGCGGTGACGGCCGCGACCATCTTGGGCATCTCCTTCAGGAAGTCCCGGCCGGGGACGGAGCCGATGCCGCTGCCGACGATCTGCAGTCGCGCCGAGCGCAGCGCCGCCGACGGGATCGGCGCGTCCTGGCCGGCGACCGAGCCGATCTGAATCCAGGTGAGCTGGGCGGCGCGGTCGGCCCGGGCGGTGAGCATGTCGACCATGGCCCGCGCGGCCGGCTCGCCCCACACGTAGTCGATGACCACGTCGACGTCGGCGGCCCGGGTCAGCTCGTCGAACGTGCAGACGACGTCGGCGCCGAGGGCCCGCAGCCGCTCCAGCCGGGCCGTGTCCCGCCCGGCCGCGATGACCTGCCCGGCGCCGAACCGCTTGGCGACCTGGATGGCCATCCGCCCGGCGTTCCCGGTCGCGCCGAGGATCAGGACCTTCTGCCGCCGGTGGAACTCGGTGCGCCGCTGCAACGCCACCCACGACGACATCACGGGGTTCATCGCCGCCGCGACCAGGACCGGGTCGATGCCGTCGGGGAGCACGACGCTGCGGTCGGCCTCGATGACGGTCCGGTCGGCGAGGGTGCCGAGGGTCGTGTCGTCGAGCACGGTGTAGCGGATCTTGCCCTTCGGGTCGCGGACGACCGCGTCGATGCCGGGGATCAGCGGCAGCTCGCCGGTGCTGGTGTAGTGCGAGCCGTCGGCCTGTGACCGGGTCCGCGGGTGCAGGGCGGCGGCGAGGACGTCGACGACCATCTCGTCCCGGCCGCGGGCGACGGGCTCGGGGTGCTCCTGGTAGCGGGGCGGGGTGCCGAACGAGGTGACGACAGCGGCGTGCATGACAGTGCCCTCCAAAAGACGTAGTTCGTATCACCAACCATCTTAGGATGGTTCGTGTTACCAACTATGTCAAGTCCTGGGCCGGTCGCTCGCTACTCCAGCGCTGAGTCCAGTTCGTGGCGGGCGGAGAGGATGTGGGTGCGCATCGCGGACTCGGCCCACGGGGCGTCGTGGCGGCGGACGGCGGACAGGATTTCGCGGTGCTGCTGCAGGCTGATCCGCAGCCGCGACGGCGAGTAGCCGATGAACGTGCGGACCACGACCGGGACCTGGATCAGGGTGCGGATCATGCCGGGCAGCAGGGAGTTGGCCGACGCTTCGTGGACCAGGGCGTGAAACCGGTCATTGAGCGCGGCCACCGCCTGGATGTCGGCCGGCTCGGTGGCGGCGGCCGCGTCCATCTCGTCGCACAGCTTCGCCATCGCGTCACGCTGGTCATCGGTGGCGTGGTCGGCGGCCAGGCCGGCGGCGTGGCCCTCGAGCAGGGCGCGGACCGAGAACAGCTCGTCGAGCTGGGCCCGGGTCCAGGTGCGCACGTAGGCGCCGCGGTTGGGGAAGACCTCGATCAGGCCCTCGGAGTGCAGGCGCCGGATCGCCTCGCGGACGGGGGTGCGGGAGACGGCCAGGTGGCCTGCCAGCTCGACCTCGCCGAGCTGGGCGCCGGGGGGATAGGTGCCGTCCAGGATGCCCCGGCGCAGCGCCGCGTAGGCGTGTTCGACCGCGTTCAGCTTGCCGCCTCCGGTGGGAACGGGTCGGTGCGACCCAGTTGTGCGGGTACCTGCTTGCCGAGCGTACGTTCCACCAGTGCGGTGGCGTCCATCAACCCTTTGACGGACAGCCCGGTCTCATACCCGTCCCGGTGCAGCGCCCACGCCAGGTCCTCGGTGGCGATGTTGCCGGTGGCCCGCGGCGCGAACGGACACCCGCCGATGCCGCCCGCGCTCGCGTCCAGTGCCACGGCCCCGGCGGCGATGGCGGCGTAGGCGTTGGCGTACCCGCTGTTGCGCGTGTTGTGGAAGTGGCAACGGATCGGCCGGTCGGTCACCTCGCGCACGGCCCCGATGAGCGCGGCGATCCGCCCCGGCGTCCCGACACCGATCGTGTCGGCCAAGCACACCTCGTCCACGCCCCCGAAGCCCCCGCCACCGCCGCCGCTCGCGCCCCCGCCGCCGCTCGCGCCCCCGCCGAGGCTCGCGCCGCCGAGACTCGCGCCGCGGAGGCCTGCGTCGCGGAGGCTCGCGCCGTGGAGACCCGCGTCGCGGAGGCTTGCGTCGTGGAGGCTCGCGCCGTGGCGGAGGCTCGCGGCGTCGCCGAGGCTCGCGCCGCCGAGACCCGCGTCGCGGAGGCCTGCGTCGCGGAGGCCTGCGTCGTGGAGACCTGCGCCGTGGAGGCTCGCGCCGTCGCCCAAGCCGGCTCCGCCGAAGCCCGCACCGCCGGAGAACGCCTCGATGATCCGCAGCACCTGCGCGGGCTCGACCTCGCCCTCGAACGGGCAGCCCCACGCCGCGCCGACGGTCAGCGTCACGCGCATGCCGAGATCGTGCGCCTGCGCGGCCAGTTTGCGTGACGAGGCGACGGCCGCGGCGACCGGTGCGCCCTGGTTGCGCAGCGAGAAGCTGTCGGTGGCGACCAGTACCAGGTTGATCTCGTCGACCCCGGCCGCGCGGGCCCGTTGCAGCCCCCGCTCGTTGAAGACCAGCGCGCTGACGGTGACGTCCTGCAGGTCCTTGATGCCGGCGAGCACATCCTCGGCGTCGGCCAGCTGCGGTACCCGGTCCGGCCGCACGAAGCTGGTGACCTCGATCCGCCGGGCGCCCGCCGCCGCCAGTCGACGAATGAACGCAATCTTCGTGTCGGTGGGTACCATCGCCGCCTCGTTCTGCAGCCCATCACGCGGCCCCACCTCGACAATGTCGATCCGCATCAGCTCACTCCGTCCCACCGCCAGCCCAAATTGTATGCAATCTAGGCCTCGTGGGAGCGGCTTGGCAACGTCAGGTGTCGGACGCGACCCCGTGCGCCCAGGCCCACGCGGCGATCTCCACGCGGTTGCGCAGGCCCAGCTTCGTCTGGATCGTCGACACGTGGCTCTTCACGGTGCTGATCGAGATGAAGAGGGCGGCGCCGAGCTCCTGGTTCGTGCGGCCGCGGGCGATCAGGCGGACGACCTCGGTCTCGCGGTCGGACAGGCGGTGCGCGGACAGCACCTTGCTGGGCGGCGGTTTCAGGTGCCGCAGCAGCCGGACCGTGATCGTGGGGGAGACCAGCGCGTCGCCGGCGTGCGCGGCCCGCACCGCCTCGATCAGCAGCGCCGGCCCGGCGTCCTTCAGGATGAAGCCGGCCGCGCCGCCGGACAGGGCCGCATAGACGTACTCGTCCAGGTCGAACGTCGTCACCACGATCACCCGCAGCGGGGCCGGCACCGCCGGCCCGGCCAGGGCCCGGGTCACCTCCAGGCCGTCCAGGCGCGGCATCCGGATGTCGACCAGGCACACGTCGGGCCGCAGCCGCCGCGCCGCCTCGATCGCCTCGACCCCGTCGGCGGCCTCGGCCACCACCTCGATGTCGTCCTGGTCCTCCAGGATCAGCCGCAGCCCGCCGCGGACCATCGCCTGGTCGTCGGCGATCAGCACCCGGATGGTCATCGCGGCCGCCTCGCCACGACCGTCCAGCCGTGCGGGGTGTGCGGGCCGGCGTGCCGGTGGCGGCTGAGCGCTTCGACGCGTTCGCGCATGTCGTTCAGCTCCTGGGTGTTCATTTGGGCAGCCTCGCGACGACCGTCCAGCCGTGCGGAGTCTGCGGGCCGGCGTGCCGGTGGCGGCTGAGCGCTTCGACGCGTTCGCGCATGTCGTTCGGCTCCTGGGTGTTCATTTGGGCAGCCTCGCGACGACCGTCCAGCCGTGCGGGGTGTGCGGGCCGGCGTGCAGGTGGCCGCCGAGCGCTTCGACGCGTTCGCGCATGCCGATCAGGCCGAAACCGCCCGGGGACGCGTGGCGGGGCGGGCGGGCGTCGTCGGTGACGGCCACGGTCACGTCCGCGGCGGACTGGGTGACGCGGACGCTGACGGTGCCGGCCTGGGGTGCGTGCCGGGCGACGTTCGTGAGGGACTCCTGCACGATCCGGTAGACCGTACTGGTCAGTTCGGGCGGCCAGGTCGTCGTGGCCTCCGGAAGCTCCAGGTGTACTGCCCGCGCCCGCCCGGACTCGAAGCGCCGGACGAGGTCGTCCAGCCGCTCGGTCGCCCCGCTCGCCGGTGCGGCGTCGGCGGTGTCACGCAGCAGGCCCACGATCCTGCGCATCGCCGTCAGGGCCTCGGAGCCGGCCGCCTCGATACCGTTGATCGACTCCTCCAGGCGCTCCGGGTGCCGCCGGGCCACGACCCGGGCCGCCTGCGCCTGCACGACGATGCCGGTGACGTGATGGGCGACGACGTCGTGCAGTTCACGGGCGAGGGCGAGGCGCTCTTCCCGCCGTACCCCCGAAGCCAGCTCCTGTCTGTGGAGGGCGAGCAGTCGCAGCCACAGGCCGCCGCCCGCGCCGGCGACCCAGACGAGCACGTCGGCCACGGCGACGACGGTGGAGCCGCCGGAGGAGGCCCGGGCCGAGATCAGGGGGCCCGCCGCGAGCACGATCAGGGCCGCGCCGGCCAGCACCGCCGCGCGTCTCGGGTCCAGGCGCCGGACCGCGCCACCGACCAGCACGGCCAGGCCGAGGGCGAGGCCCGGCTGCGGCTCG
The DNA here is from genome assembly GCF_044454505.1 of Dactylosporangium sp. NPDC051541. Lineage (NCBI taxonomy): Bacteria > Bacillati > Actinomycetota > Actinomycetes > Micromonosporales > Micromonosporaceae > Dactylosporangium > Dactylosporangium sp. NPDC051541. The sequence goes on along the minus strand of NZ_JBITDU010000008.1, from coordinate 268,808 downwards.
ACCGGGAACCCGCCGATGCGCGCCCCGGCCACCGCCAGTACCCCCGAAATCAGCCCTATGACGGTCGCTCCGAACGGCCGGCGGCGCCGGAACAGCGCGGCCACGACGACGGCGGCCCCGGCGAGCAGGCCCGGCAGCCAGTAGAGCCCGCCCCAGCTGGCCCCGAGTGCCACCGCCGTGCCCGCGAGCAGCACACCGCCGCCGCACACGAGCGCCGCGTCCACCGTCCGGTCCCAGGCCTTCACCGGCTCCAGGCTACGGAACCGGCTTCTTGCGCGTACCGGTCGAAAGTATGGGAGCGGAACCGGTCGGCCGAACGGCTGTACTGCACGATCTTTGCAGGTCGCACAATCTGCGAGTGGTTGCGGCAACGGTACTGCAGACGCCCGTGCTGATCGTCGGTGCGGGAACGGCCGGGGCCGTGCTCGCCCTCGAACTGGCACACCACGGCGTCGCCAGCATGATCCTCGACTCGGGCGGCGCCCCCGAACCGGACAGACTCGCGCACCTCGGCGGTCGCAGCATGGAGCTTTTGCGGCGCTTGGGGCTCACGGCGGGCATCCGCGCGGCCGGCCTCGACGCCGACGCGGCCACCGACCTGGTGTGGCGGCAGCGCCTCGACCGCCCACCGGTGCTCATCGCGCAGCGGCCGTCGGTGAATCAACTGCGGCAGCGGTACGCCACGGTCAACGACGGCAGCGCCCCCGCCGAACACCACCAGCCGATCGCCGAGTCCCGGCTGCGGCAGCAGTTGCGTATGGCTTTGGCGGCGTCGCCGCTGGTCGACCTGCGGGAGGGCTGGACCTGCATCGACGTACGGGCCAGCACCGATTCGCGGGCCGGTACCGGTTCGCGAGCTGGTACCGATTCGCAGGCCGGTACCGGTTCGCGGGCGGATGCTGACGGCGCTGGTGTGCGGGCCGGCACTGGTGTGCGTGGGGATGCTGGCGGTGCCGGTGTGCGCCCGGACGTGGACGGTGCTGATGTGCGTGTCCGCGTGAACGGTGCTGATGTGCGCATGGACGCGCACGGCGCTGATGTGCGTGCCGGCGCTGGTGTGCGTGCCGGCGCTGGTGTGCGTGCCAGCGTGGACGGTGCCGGTGTGCGGGCGGACGTGGACGGTGGTGGTGTGCGGGCGGACGTGGATGGTGTTCGTGCGCGGGTCGGCGTGGACGGTGCGATTGTGACGGCTTTGTGCGCGAGCGACGGTTCCCGGTGCACGATCCGGGCGCGGTATGTCGTCGGCTGCGACGGTGCCGAAAGCACGGTGCGGCGGTTGGCGGGCATTGAGTTCGACGCGATGCCGGGGGCGCACGTGGAGTACCGTGCGATCGCTTTCCGCAGTTCGGATCTGGCTCTTCACTCGCGCGGCCCGGGCCTGTCCACGCTGGTCGTAGGCGGCGCGACGCTGCTGTCGCGGCCCGAACGCCACCTGTGGGCCGCCCATCTGCCGCGCGGCTCCGACGATCTGCCTGAGCTGCTGGGTTCGGCGGCGGAGGTGCTGGGCGTGCAGGAGTGGGCCGACACGTTGCCGGTGGCCCGGGCGTACCGTCGCGGCCCGATCTTCCTCGCCGGTGAGGCCGCGCACGGCTTCCGCCCGGCCGGCGACGCCCCCGACACGGGCATCGGCGACGCCGTCAACCTGGGCTGGAAACTGGCCGCCGCGGTCAACGGCTGGGCCGGCCCGGCCTTGCTCGACAGCTACGAGGCCGAGCGCCGCCCGCACGCCCTCATGGACCGCGAACTGCTGGCCCGCGCCTTGGAAACCCGCCGCCGTTTCGGCCGCCTGTCGGCCGCGGGCGCGCCGCAGGACTACCTGGCCGGCTTCCTGCGCGGCGAACCGGCCCTCACCGACGACCTGGGCCTGGGCTACAGCGGCCGCTACGCCGCCTCCCCGATCGTGTGGCCCGAACTCGGCACCCCACCCCCGCCGCACGGCCCGGAGATCACGCCCAGCACCTGGCCGGGCGGCCGCCCTCCGGCCGTCCGCTTGGCCGACGGCAGCCAACTCTTCGACCGCCTGGGCCCGCAGCTGACCTTGGTCGACCTGACAGCCGGCGGCGACGGTAAGTCCTTGGTCGAGGCCGCCGAATCAAGCGGCCTACCGATCAGCTACCTGAAACTGGACGACCCGGCGGTCCGAGCCAGCTGGGGCCGCCGCCTGGTACTGATCCGCCCCGACCAACACGTAGCCTGGCGCGACGACACGGTCCCGGACAACTGGAACACAATCCTCAACACCGTCTGCGGCCACTGAATCCCCGTACGACGCCGCCCCCATGCCCGCCCGCGAGCGCGCAAGTCTGTTCCCCCGCGCGTCCGTTTGCCGCACGTTTGCTTGCCCCTCGTCTGCTTGCTTGCTTGGGCGGCGGCTCGGCTGCGCGTTTGCTCATCGCGCATTTGCTCACCGCACGTTTGCTCGGCCGCACGTTGGCTAACTGCGCATCTGTTCACCCGTGCGTTTGGTTGGCTGCGCGTTCGCTCACTGCGCATCTGTTCACCCGTGCGTTTGGTTGACTGCGCGTTCGCTCACCACGCTGACCGTGCGCTCGCTCACCGCCCACCGTGCGCTCGCTCACCGCGCTGAGCGTGCGCTCGCTGACCGTGCGGCTGTTTGGCTGTGTATCTGCTCGTCGTGCGTTCGCTCGTCGTGCGTCTGCTTGCTGCGCGCTCGCTGACCGTGCGTTCGCTCATTGTGCGGCTGTTTGGCTGCGTGTCTGCTCGCCGTGCGTTTGCTTGTCGCGCGCGTCTGCTTGCCCGGTGCTTTACGTTCGCTCGTCGCTCGGCGGTCGCGGTGCGGGGGTTTGGTGCGCGGTTGGGTGGTGCGCGTTCGTTGGGGTCTCGTCCCTTTTATGCGTATTTTTCGGATATTTGCGCGTAAGCAACAGTACGGACGAGTACGGTCGCCTCACACTGTCAGGGTCGTACATACGGGGGATTTTCGTTGATCAAGGTGTTTCGGCGGCGGGGGTCGCCGCTGCCCAGTCTCATGCTGGCCGGCCTCCTGGCGGCCGGCTTCGCCGCCGTCCTGGCCGCGCCGCACCCGCACACGCCCGGCGTCGCACCCGCGCTCGCCAGCGTCACCGGGCAGCCGGTGGTCACCACCATCAGCCCGCTCACCGGGCCGTCGACCGGCGGCACGTCGGTGACGATCACGGGCACCGGGTTCACCGGCGCCACCGCGGTGACGTTCAACGGCACCGACGCGACGTCGTTCACCGTGGACAGCCCGACCCAGATCTCCGCGGTCACCCCCGCGGGTACGGCCGGGCCGGTGCTCGTCCGGGTCGCGATCGGCGCGTGTGTGTCGTCGGCGAGCGGCGGTTCGTTCACCTACACAGCGCCGATCGTCCTGCCGAGCATCCCGGTCCTGCCAAGCATTCCGGTCCTGCCGAGCATCCCGGTGATCGTCCTGCCGCCGATCGCGTCGTCGATCGCGCCGACGTCCGGGGTCACGCTCGGTGGTACCGCGGTGACGATCACCGGGGCGTTCCTGACCGGCACCTCGGCCGTGACGTTCGGTGGCGACCCGGCGACCTCGGTCACTGTCGTCAGCGATACCCAGGTCACCGCGGTCACCCCGGCGCACGCCGCCGGCGCCGTGACGGTCTCGCTGACGACCGGGTCCGGCTCGACGTCGATCCCGAGCGGGTACACGTACACCGACCCCACCGCCCAGGCGGAGACCCAGCAGAGCCAGCAGAGCCAGCAGGCCCGGCAAGGCGTGCGGGGCCAGCAGAGCCAGCAGGCCCGGCAAGGCGTGCAGGCCCAGCAGAGCCAGCAGGCCCAGCAAGGCGTGCGGGGCCAGCAAGGCGTCCGGGGCGTGAGGAGCCTGCGGAAGGTCTTCTACCAGATGCCCGTCGTGTGCCCGGCCCCGCCGAGCGCACCGGCGCCGGTGACGGCCACGCCCGGAACGTCGTCGATCAACGTGAGCTGGACGACGGCCACGCCGCACGACTCGGCGGTCACCGGGTACACGGTCACCGCCTCGCCCGGACCGGCCACGTGCACGACGCTGGTCACCGACGCCGACCCGCTCAGCTGCGTGCTGGGGGCGACGGCCGGCGTGCAGTACACCGTGTCGGTCGTGGCCAACTCGGCCGCGGGTGCCTCCGAACCGGCGACGAGCGACCCGGTCACCCCGGCCGCCCCGGTCGTGCCGTCGGCGCCGCCGGACACGCCGCTCAACCTGACCACGGACCAGGGGCGGATCAACACGGCCGCGCCCGGTCAGCAGATCGTGGTGATCGGCACCGGGTTCGCCGCCCATTCGACGGCGACGATCACGCTGTACTCGGTGCCGTTGACGCTGGGTACGGTCGTCACCGACGGTAACGGCGACTTCAGCAAGCCGGTGACGGTGCCGGCCGGCCTCGCCGCCGGTGTGCACACGCTCGTCGCGCAGGGTGTCGCACCGTCGGGCAACCCGCGGGCGATGAAGCTGACTGTCACCGTCGCCCCGCGCGCGGCGTCGCCGACCGGTCTGGCCGTCACCGGCGCCCCGGCGGGGCCCCTGGCGCTGGCCGGCCTGGTGATGCTGGTGGCCGGGGTGGCCCTGGTCCGACCGCGCCGGCTGCGGCTGCGGTAGATGATGTCGATGCCCCGGGGAGCTCAGCCCCGGGGCATCGGCGTGAGCGCGCGGGCCCAGACCGCGGCCATCTTCGTGAACCCGGCCGCCGCCGGGTGGATGCCGTCGGGCAGGTCGTCGAGGGTGATGCCGGCCGCGCTCATGTCGACGAAGTGGACCCGGGGGCCTTTGTCGCGCACGACGCCGGGCAGCGCCGCGTTGAACGTGTTCGCCCGCGTCTGGTCCGCCCGGTCCTTCAGCGGCAGCAGCGACGCGACGAAGACGTCGGCGCCGGGCGCGGCCGCCAGCACGTGGTCGATCAGGCGGGCCATCCGCTGCGGCGCCCCGGGCAGGTCGTAGTCCTGCAGCACGTCGTTGGTGCCGAGGTGGATGAGCACGATCCGCGGGTCGGCCGCCCGCACCCACTCCGTCGCGCGGGCGTCGTCCTCGTCGATGCGATACCCGGAGTGTCCCTCGTGGTCGCGGTCCGGCAGGTCGTCCGGGCCGTACTGCAGCGACCCGACGAAGTCGACCCGCACCCCGGCCGCGGTGAGCCGCTTCCACAGCGCGACCCGGTAGGCGCCGGCACCGTTCGCCGTGCGCCCCTCGGTGATCGAGTCGCCGAGGGGCATGATCCGCACCACCGGCCCGGTCAACGGCGTGAGCCCGATCGAGGGCTCAGGCACCGGCCGGGACCCGTCCCGGCAGGCGGCGGCCAGCACCAGCACCACCAGCAGCGTCGTCGCACGTCTCACGCGCTGGAGTCTGCCCCAGAGCCCGACGTGACCGGCGGCACAGTCCGATGGCTTGAGTCCGCCCGGGCCGTGCCGATGTCGGGTCATGGCCGACACCAGGGTCGAGCCCGCGGACCGCGACGCGGTGCTCCAGGCGACGATCGCGCACCACCCCGGCGCGTTCATCGGCGCGGTCGGGCCCACCGGGCTGTTCGTTAACCTGCCCGAGGAGCTGCGAGCCACCGGGCTGCGGCCGATCGCCGGGCCGGCCTCGGCGCTCGGGCTGGCGCTGCCCGCGGACCACGCCGAGATCATCGAGGCCTGGCACCGGCTGCTCGCCGAGGGCGGGGCCACCTGCCGGTTCCGGCCCCGGTCGGCCGCGGACCGGCCGGCCTGGATGCACATGATCGACGTGACCCACCGGTACGGCGTGATCGTGCTCATCATCACCGACCTCGACGGCGTCACCGTCCTGGAGCACGAGGACATCCGGCCGCGCCTGGTCACCATGCGCAAGGATCAGGCCGCGGTCGTCATCGAGGCCGACCCGCAGATCCACCGCGTGCTCGGCTGGAGCGCCGGTGAGCTCGCCGGGCGCCGCTCCCTGGAGCTCGTGCACCCCGACGACCACCAGCGCGCGATCGCCGCCTGGATGGACCTCCTCGGTGTGCCGCCCGGAGAGGCCCGCCGCATCCGCCTGCGCCACCTGCACCGCGACGGCCACGTGGTCTGGTTCGAGATCACCAACCACAACCTGCTGCACGGCGCCGACCCGTGCGTCCTGGCCGAGATGCTCGACATCACCGACGAGATGGCCGCGGAGGAGGCGCTGCGGGCCAGCGAGCAGCTGCTGCGCCGGCTCACCGAGGCGCTGCCGATGAGCGTCATCCAGATCGACGCCGACCGCACGGTCGTGTACCAGAACGCCCGCGGCGGCCACATGGTCGGCACCGTCGTCGGCGAGGTGCTGGGCGAGGCGCAGCTGGCGACCGTCATCCCCGGCGACCGGGCGGCCGTCGACGCGGCCCTGAGCGGCGTCCTGCGCGACGGTGTCGACGCCGACATCGAGTACGGCTACCGCGACCCGCAGCTCGGCCTGCGCCGGGCCAGCGCCAAGGCCCGCGCCCTGACGACCGCCGACGGCCGCGTCGCCGGAGCCGTCATCTGCCTGGCCGACGTGACCGACGACGTGCGGCTGCGGGAGGAGCTGCGCCGCCGCGCCACCCTCGACGACCTCACCGGCTGCCGCAACCGGTCGGCGACCCTGGCCGTGCTGGGCGATGCGCTGGCGTCGGCGCGGAGGGGTACCGCCGCCGTCTTTGTCGATCTGAACGACTTCAAGCTTGTCAACGACCGCTACGGTCACGCCGCCGGGGACCGGGTCCTGGTCCACGTCGCCCGGGTCCTGCGGGCCGCGGTCGGCGACGAGGCCGTGGTCGGGCGCCTCGGCGGCGACGAGTTCGTGGTCGTCTGCGCCGACGTGCCGCGGTCCGAGGACGCCCTCGCACTGGCGGCCGTGTTCGGCACCGCCCTGGAGACCGCCCCGCTCGAGCTCGGCGGCTCGGTCCTGCACGTCCGCGCGAGCATCGGCACGGCCTGGACCGCACCGGGCGGCCTGGACGCGGACGCCCTGATCGCCCAGGCGGACAAGAAGATGTATGAGGCGAAGCACGGCCTGCACCCGGTACCACGGCAGCGTCCCACCGTTTTTCCTTAGCGGTCTACAGGGCTCTGGCCTCCAGCCGCTCGAAGCGCTGCCGGGCCGCCTGGGGTGTGCCCAGCCCCAGGCTCAGCGCGATGTCCTGCCAGGTCATGCCCCCGGCCCGGGCCCGCCGGAGCAGGTACAGCTCCGTCGTGTCGAGCTCGGCCCGCACGTCCGGCAGCAGCGTCAGCGCCGCGACGAGGTCGGAGTCGTCCAGCGGGGGCTCGCCGGGCTCCGGCGGCACCGACCCGGCGGCCATCGCCGCGGCCACCCGCACCACCTCGATCGGCGCGGCCACCGACGCGTGCACGTGCCGGCCGCGCAGCTCGGGCGAGCTCGCGTGCCGCGCGGTGAGGTGGGCCAGGGCCGCGTAGACGCGCTCGGCCCGCCGTGCGGCCGGGTCCGGCTTCTGCAGGAGTTCTTCCATGTGTTGAGCATGCCACGTTTTCAACAAAATGTTCAAGTGAGATTTCTGGTACACCGGGTGCATGCGGATCGCGGCGCGCTACAACGGCCCTCCCGGCTCCGGCAACGGCGGCTACAGCGCCGGCCTGCTCGCCGTCACTCTCGGCCTGGCCCCGGCCGAGGTCACCCTGCGCCGCCCGCCACCCCTGGAGACCGACCTCACCCTGGCCGGCGGCTCGTGCTTCGACGGCCCCGACCTGATAGCCGAGGCAAGACCGACCCAAGAGCAACGGCCGGATGTGGTACTGCCAGTGTCGCTCGACGAGGCCAAAGCGGCCACGCAGCGATACGCCGGCCTGTCCGCCCACCCGTTCCCAACCTGCTACGTCTGCGGCCCCGACCGCACCGACGGCCTCGACCTGCGCCCCGGCCCCGTCTCCGGCGACCGCACCGCGACACCCTGGCTCGTGCCGGCCGACGTCGACGAGGTCACCATGTGGGCCGCCCTCGACTGCCCCGGCGGCTGGTCGGTCATCGCCGAGGGCCGCCCCTACGTCCTGGGCCGCCTGGCGGTCTGGATCGACGCCCTGGCCGCCCCCGGCTCCACATGCGTCGTCATGGGCCAATACCTGGGCGGCGAGGGCCGCAAGGCCTACGCGCTGTCCACTGTGTACAGTCCAGCCGGCTCACCTCTAGCCGTCGCCCGCGCCACCTGGATCGCCCTGTAGCGCCTCAGACCGGCCGCCGCCAGGCCCCGTGCATGCCGGCGACCGCCACGGGCCGCTCGTCCAGGGCGACCACATAAGCCGCCTCATCCGCACCCGCCGCCATCTCCTGCGACACCCAGTGCCCCCGCAGCCCCCGCACTCGCTCGACGAACGCACTGCGCCCCGGCTCCGGCACATAGTCCAGCACCGCGGTGTGCATCACCACCAGGGTCGCCGCGCCCGGCGCCAGCGCGACGACCTCGTCGAGCCGCTCGTTGAGATCCCCGGCGTAGATGCGCGGCGGGTCCCGGCGGGCCAGCGTGACCGCCGCCCGGAGCCGGGCCCGCCGCTCGTCCTGCTCGGGCCAGATCAGCGCCTCCAGCCACCGCACGTCCTCGTCGTCGCCGACGTCGAGCGGATTGAGGTCGATCCCGGCCCGCCAGGCCACACGCACCGGGTGCGGCAGAGCCGGCGCGGGCCCGTCCACCCGGCACCGCAGCACCAGCGCACCGTCCCCGGCCCGGGCGCTGCGGTCGGTGCCGGTGTACTCGTAGGAGTACCGGTCCGGTAGCAGGCACAGCCCGGCCGACGCCCCGACCTCGATCAAAGCGAGGGGCTGCGGCAGCGCGGCCAGCACCGGATAGAACCCGGCACACCGCCCCGGCTCGTTGGTCTGCGTCCGCCGGGCCGAGATCACCGCCGCGAGCTCGTCCCACCGCTCGAACACCGTCGCCCGCAGCGCCGCATAGGCGCCCGGCGTGCCCCCCGTCACCAGCCGGACCGCGGCCAGCAACAGATTCGGCTGCCGCTTCGCCGGCGGCAACCCATCCAGCAACGCCAGCAGCTCACCGTCCTCGGCCGCGGCGAGCGCCAGCCGCTCATAGAGCGGCGAACTGCCCCGCGCCATCACCGCACCGAAGAACCGATACTGCTCCGCCGTTTCCAGCACCGACATGCGCCCCAGTCTAATCGTCCGAATTAATCTATTGCCGGACCGCGATTGTGGACGTACTGTTGTCTTCATCGAACCGCACCGGCAAGCGAATCTGAAGGAGGCCGAGATGACCACCACGATCACCATCCGTCGAGTGACCGTCATCCCGACCGTCCGACCGCATACCATTCCGGTGATCCGACCCACGGGCCGGTGGCGAGGGTAAGCACTCCTGCTTCCCCTTCAGCCGCCCACCCCGACCGGGGCCCGGGCGGCTTTTTCGTGCGCAATTCCTGAAACGCCATTCGGGGCTGAATCCTGCGCAAAAAACAATGCATTCCAGCGGAAACGACCGGCACGGTGACCGGGCCTGGCTTGGGACCAGGACGCACGGGGTTCGACTCCCCGGTTTCCGACGAATGACGTTCCTTCAACAATCGCACCCGCCGATGTAGCTCAGCTTTGGCCAGAGCGCTGTCCTGGTACGACAGAGGCCGCCGGTTCGACTCCGGCCTTCGGCTCGCAACACCGCCCCGTCGCGGCCTGCGTGGTAGAGGCACCTCGCTGATAACGAGGAGACAGCCGGTTCGACTCCGGCCGACGGGACGCCAGCCCTGGTAGCTCAACGGATAGAGCGACGGTCTACGAAGCCGGTAGTTACAGGTTCGAATCCTGTCCGGGGCGCGGAACAGCAAGTGCAATCGGGTTGTGGCGCAGTTAGGTAGCGCGCACGCTTCGGATGCGTGAGGCCGTCGGTTCGAGTCCGGCCTGCCCGACGTAGGAGTAAGGCCCTGGTAGCTCAGCTTGGGGGAGCGCCGTCGCGACAGGACGGAGGTCGTCGGTTCGAGGCCGGCCCGGGGCACAGAACAGCAAGTCCGCGTGGCTCAGTCGGAAGAGCGCCGCCATCACACGGCGGAGGGCCCAGGTTCGAACCCTGGCGCGGATACGGTGCGCCATGGTGTACGGGTTCGTGCACATCAGATTGTGACTCTGAAGGTCCGGGTTCGACTCCCGGTGGGCACCCCAAACCCTCGTAGCTCAGTGGACAGAGCGCCGGCATGCGGGGCCGGAGGCCGCAGGTTCGATTCCTGCCGAGGGTGCAACTACGCTCGCCGCCATGGAGCTCGGGCTGGGTGCGTGGCGGCGGGCCTCATCATCCCGCCGGCCGCGACCCCGACCGGCGTGTTCCTGCTGCGGCAATACATGCTCGGCCGGCCCGACGAGCTCATCGAGGCCGCCCGCATCGACGGCGCCGGCGAGTTCCGGTTCCTGCAGCGGCACATCGCCCGCGGCATCGCCGGCACCGGCCTGAAGTGATACGGACCGTTCACCGCCTCGACCCCCGCGGCACGATCCGCGACAACGTGACACCCTTCAAGCAGCGGTTGTACTCCACGCGCCGCCTACCGCTCGATGGCGTCCCCGCCACCGCCGCCGAGGGAAACCCCTTGCACTACCAGCAATCCAGGGGCACCTGGCGCCGACCGTGTTCCGGGAGTTCCCGGTCGCCGTGTTGCCGCCCCGGTACCGTGGCACCCCGGAAGGCTCGCCGGAGCAGTGGCGGCAGAAGCTCCTCGAGCACGTCGCCGCCCGCACCGGCCCCCTCGCCGCCGAACTGGCCCGGTGGGACCTGACCGCGACCCCGGTCACCGCCGCCGGGCTGCAGGGCGCCCTCGGGATGCTCACCGCCCGGGCCGACTGCGCCGACTTCCAAGCCGTGCCGGTGCGGGCGGGCCGGGCTCAGCTCGACAACCCGGCCGGCCACCTCGACCACGGCGACGACGAGCTGGTGATCAGGGCCGGCGGTCACACCCACCGGATCAGCCTCCGCACGGGACGGACGCTGCCGTGATCCCGGTCGAGGGCGGCGACGGCCGGGCCCGGCAGCCACGGGTAGCGCACGTGCGCGAACGCACCCCGCAGCAGCTCGTCCGGCCGGGCCCGCCGCTCGTAGGCGAGCCGCTCCGCCACCAGCCGCCGATAGCGCGCCGGCGAGGCCGGCCCGGCCGGCCCGGACCACAGCACGACCGGCTCCGGGCGCACCATCGTCTGGAAGAACCCGGGGTGATACCGGTCCGTGTCGTCGACGCAGTGCGCGATGATCGGCCGCAGATACCCTCCGTCGACGGCCGTCGTCGCCAGCGGCCGCCGGTGACCGGAGCCGTCGAACCCCACGTGCGCCTCCGGCCGCGTTGTACCGGTGTCCCGGAAGTCGTGGACGTCACCGGGCCGGCAGGCGACCGGCCCGCGGATCGGCGGCCCGTCCCCGGCGAGCAGCCAACGCCACAGGGGTGCGGGCACGACGTGGAGGCTGAGCACATACGCCGGGTCGGCGACGTCCGGCGGCAGGAGCGGGTCGCCGCCGTACGACCACATGGGCAGCTTGTGGCTGAAGCAGGTGACCCGCCGGTCGAACCCGGACCGGTACCGGGCGATCCGGTACGCGAGGTGGTCCAGGTCCGGGCCGTGGACGCCGGCCAGGCCGGCCAGCCGGGCCGGGGTCGTGGCCAGCGCGGCCGGGTCCGCGGTCACCACGAGCACGTCGAGGTCGGACCCGGCCCGGCCGGCCACCGCCCCGCCCACGCTGCAGAACGGCCCGTAGCTCATCGAACCGGTCAGCCACGCCGACGTCGCCCGGCCGGCCAGGCGGCGCCGCAACGCGGCCGCATCCCGGCGCCGCCGCGCAGTCTCCACCAGGCTCTCGAACGGCCGGGTGCCCCGGCGGCCGGGTCCGGGCACGATGCGCGGGTCACGGTAGTACCACGCGAACGACCCCGTCCCCAGCGCGGCCCGGGCGTCCGCGCAGAACCGCTCCTCGTGCCCGCGGTACCGGGCGGCTACGGTGGCCGCCGCCGCGGCGAACGCCTCCCGGACGGCCGGGAGCGGCGGCACCGGGCCGCCGGTCCCGGCCGGTCGCAGGCACTGGTCGTAGAGGGCGCGGACCGCGCTCCAGCCGGCCGTCATCGCCAGAACCGCGCGGGCAGCAGGAACATCTTCTGCTCCGGGAACCGGGCGCCCTGGAAGTGGTAGATGAAGGTGCAGGTCTGGCCGCGGGTCTCGGTCGTCATGGCCGGCCGGGCGAGCGGGGAGTACATCGTCGCGTGCTTGCGCCACGCCGCCTCCTCGCCGTGCCGGTCGAAGCCGCGGCCGGTCGCCGCGTGGCCGAACGCGTCGTGCACCGCGCGGAACATGTCGTTGTCGTCGGCGCTGAGGTACGGGTGCGGGTTGCCGCCGGCGGCCGTGGAGTACACCCGCAGCCGCCCGCGGTCGAGCAGGTCGGCCATCATCGCGACGGCGTCCGGGTAGGGGTCCGCGGGCTCGACCCGGACGTCGACGCCGAGACCACCGCGGGCGCGGGGCCGGGTCAGGAATTCGAACTGGGCCGCGGTCTCGGCCCGCAACGCCCGGTAGGAGGGCACGGCCGCCGGGTCGGCCACCGGCCCGGCGAGATAGGCCGCGGCGATGCGGCGGCCGGTGCGGGCGTCGGAGGTGACGGCACGCGGATCGAAGCGGACGACGGGCCGGTCATTGGCCCGGCAGTAGGCGGCGGTACCGCGCCGGAGCAGGCTGAGAGGCGTTGCGCGCATTCGGCGTCACAGGGCCTCCTCAGGCACGGGCCGCGCGGAGCTCGGCGCGCAGCTGCCGCGCCAGCTCCCGCAGGGCGTTCTCGCGGATCTCCTGGCGGCGCTGCGGCCACGGGCCGAGCAGGTCGCGACGGGTCTTGCGGGGCATATGATCGGGGCTCCTCGGTGACGCCGGAACGCGTTGTCCCGGAACGACTTGGAGCATCCGGCGGGGACCGCGTGCGGGGCAGCGTGATCCAGTGGGGGCAAACTGGGGGTCCACCCGTCCGTCAGACATCGGAGTGGCGATGACCTTGCTGACGCACGACCGCCCGCCCGCCCTCGACCAGCTGGTCAAGGGTCTGGAGAAGCTGATGCGCGACGGGCTGCCCGCGACCGAGCAGAGCGCCGACGAGGACCTGCTGGGGCTGCGCGGGGTCTGGGCCCGGTCGATCGACGCCGACGACGTGCTGAGCCGGGTCAAGGCCCTCAACGAGCTCCTGGCCCGGCTGATCGCCGAGATGCCGGCGGCCAACGAGCACGACCTGGCCGCGGGGGCGGTGGTGTTGTTCAAGGTCGGCGGCAAGGCGCGCCGGCACAACCTGTCGCAGCGATACCAGGCCGGAGCCGAGGTGACGGGCTACAACGTCGACCACTTCCGCCGGGCCATCGTGCCGAAGATCCTCCGGCAGCTCGCCCGCCAGCTGCACGAGGACAGCCAGAACTACATCCCCCGCGGCGGGCAGCGGGTGCGGCCGGAGATCAGCGGCGACAGCCCCAGCCTGACCGACGCGCATCTGTCGGCGCCGGACGTCGCGCTGCGGGAGGAGCAGCTGTCGCGGCTGTGGGAGTACGTCTACGGGCTGCGGGCCGAGCTGATCGCGGTCGAGCGGCTCAAGCGGTGGCCGGACGAGGAGCACGCGGCCCTCAAGCTGGAGGAGGCCCGCGACTCGGCGCTGTGGCAGCTGGGCCGGCTCATGCACTGGATCGGCCGCTACATCAGCGAATACGGCGACTTCGTCGAGCACGGCGACGCCGAGTTCCGGGCCGAGGCGCTCGTCCGGCTGGCCGGCTGGCGGGGCGAGCTGCCGCCGGCCGTGGCGACGAAGCTGCGGGCGCTGGCCGCGATGCACGCGACCCGCGAGGAGTTCGTCCGCGCCGGCCGCGCGGCCGGCCTGACGATGGGGACGCCCGCCCCGGACGGGCCGTGATCAGCGCTCGTCGGCGAACATGACACCCCAGGCGTCGAGCCAGAAGTCGTCGATCGAGCGGTACTGCTTCACCGCCGACGCATACCGCAGGTAGGCGAGGGGGTCGAGGCCGCGCAGGGCCTTGAGCGACTCGGCGGCGATCTGCTGCGACGTCACCAGCGCCTGCCCGCGCAGCGCTTCCTGCACCTGGGTGGTCGTGTGCAGGGCGATGCTGCGGATGCGCTCCTCGGACCCCCGGCCCTCGGCGGCGATGCCGATGCTGCGCGACAGCTTCGCGGCCTGGAACGGCTCGACCCGGCCGCCGCGTTTCGTGACGGCCCACGGGGTCGACTCCGGCTGCAGCCGGCGGGCCGGGCCGTACTCCGCGCCGAGCCACTCCAGGAAGTCGCTCAACCGCTGGAAGCCGCCGTCGGTACCGCGGACGCCCCCCATGAACACCATCGCGTACCGGACCCGGATGACCTCGATCCGGGCGTCGCCGCCGTGCAGCTGCTGCAGCACCAGCCGGCCGATGTCGCGGCTCGGGACCGGCAGGTCCGGGGCGTCCGGGTTGAGCACCTGCACGACCCGGTCGACGAACGCGTTGACGTCCGCGGGCGGCAGGTCGACGCCGGCCGCGGCCTTGATGATGCTCTGGCGGATCTTCGCGCGGCTGAACGGCTCCGTGCGCCCGTCCCGCTTGCGCACCTGGAGATATTCCGCGGTGATTCGCTCGGCCGTCGAGAAACGCTGGCCGCAGCCCTCGCAGACCCGTTTGCGCACCGTTTCCCCGCCGCACGGCCGGGAATCCTTGACCCGCGTCCGCTCACTGCCGCACGACGGACATTGCATGATCGAACCCATCCCTTGTGCATCCGGCGCCGATACGTCGACCAAACACTATATGTGGCGGCGCCGGGCTGCTCGCTCACGCAAAGGGATGAGGCGACCACCAATATATGGCCCATCCATTCCGGCTTTCCGGGCCGGCGGGTCTACCGGCAGTTCGATCGACGTGATCCGAAGTCTTTGGGAAACCTGGGTCCATAGCTCGGATGGGCCATCACCGGTTCCTCCGCCAGCATTGCCCGGGCGGGCGTTCGCCGTGTCAGGTCATCGGGCCGCCGCGGTCCGATCGGGTGAACGCGTTGGGAGGTTCGGGCGCCGCGCGTCGGCAATTGTCGCTTTCTCGCGGCGGGCCCTTGTCTGTAATCGCACCGTCACCCACGCTCGGCCGTGAGCGATGCTCCGAGCCGCCGAATTGCGGCCGAACGAGCCAGTGCATTGTCGTGCGGCGATTTCGTCGGGCGGCGATGAAGCGCGCACAAGCTGTACCAGAAACAGCGTTTGGAGTCTGGAGAACGACATTGACGCAGATTGTCGGAATCGATCTGGGAACCACCTACTCGGCGGTCGCCGTGGTCAACGAGTTCGACCAGCCGGAGGTGCTCACCAACCGCGACGGGGAGTCCATCACCCCCTCCGTCGTGCTGTTCCAGGGCGACGTGCCGCTCGTCGGCACCATGGCGAAGCGGGCCGCCACGACGGCACCGCTGGACGTCGTCGAGTTCGTCAAGCGGGCGATGGGCGACCCGGCCTGGCGGTTCGACGCCACGGACGGGCGGACCTACCGGCCCGAAGAGGTCTCCGCGCTCATCGTCAAGCGGCTCAAGGAGGACGCGGAGCTGGCCCTCGGCGCACCCGTCACCGAGGCCGTCATCACGGTGCCCGCCTACTTCGACGACGCCCAGCGCCAGGCCACCCGCGACGCCGGCCGGATCGCCGGGGTCGACGTCGTGCGGGTCCTCAACGAGCCGACCGCGGCCGCCATCGCCTACGGGCTCGCCTCCGGGTTCAACGGCTCGATCCTGGTGTACGACCTCGGCGGCGGCACCTTCGACGTCACGATCCTGCGCATCGACGGTGCCCAGTTCGACATCCTCGGCACCGACGGCGACCGCAACCTCGGCGGCTTCGACTGGGACGGCGAGCTGATGCGCCTGCTCAACGAGCGGTTCGTGGCGGCCGGCGGGGAGGACCTGCTCGACGGTGGGGAGCTCGAGGCGGCCCTGCGGGAGCGGGCGGTGCTGGCCAAGCACTCGCTGTCCAGCGTCGAGAAGGCCCGGGTCGTGCTGAGCGGGTCGGCCGCGCCGATCACCCTCGAGGTGACCCGGGACGACTTCGAGGCGGCCACCTCGGCACTGCTGAGCCGGACCCGGGAGATGGCCGAGATGGTCCGCGACAACGCCGGGCTGGCCTGGACCGACATCGATCGGGTCCTGCTGGTCGGCGGGTCGACGCGGATGCCGATGGTCCGCCGGATGGTCGAGACGGACATCGGCCGCCCCATCGAGCGGCGCATCCACCCCGACGAGATCGTCGCGCTCGGCGCCGCGGTGCAGGCCCGGCTGATCGAGTCCGAGCGCGGTGCCGCACCGGATCTCACGGTGAACGGCGCCCGCATCGAGATCGGCGACGTCACCTCGCACGGCCTGGGCACGCTCGCGCTCAACCCGGACTCCGGCCGGCTGGAGAACACCGTGATCATCCCGCACAACACGAAGATCCCGGCGAAGCGGCCCAGCTACTTCTCCACGGTGCACGAGAACCAGTCCCAGGTCGAGATCCAGGTCACGATCGGCGACGACACCGACCCCGGCTACGTGCGCAACGCGACCGGCGACAAGCCGCTCATGGTGCGCATCCCGCCCTACCCGGCCGGCGCCCCGATCGAAGTGATCTACGCCTACGACATCGACCAGACCGTGTTCGTCGAGGTCAACGACCTCACCGCGCACACGTCGCTGGGCACGTTCGAGGTGTCCAACATCGCCAACATGTCCAAGAACCAGGTCGCCGAGGCGGCCGACAAGATGCGTACGACCGAGGTGGGTTGATGACTGCCGCAACGTTTGTGGACTACTACGAGATCCTGCAGATCCCCGAGACGGCCGACACGGACCAGATCAAGGCCGCCGTGAGCCAGCAGCGGCGGGTCTGGATCAAGCGCCAGGCCAGCGCCGACCCCAAGCGGCGCGGCGAGGCCGAGACCCGGGTCCGCAACATCGACGAGGCCGAGCGGACGCTGCTCAACGCCGGGCAGCGCACCGCATACGACCGGCGGCTGCCGGAGCAGCGCAAGGCCGCACCGGAGGCCGCGCCGCCGGACGGCGAGGCCGACTGGCTCGACCGGGCCCGCGCCTACCTGGAGATGGGCAACCCCGGCGCCGCGCACCGGGCCGCCCGCGAGGCCACCAACCAGCGCGGCGGCGACCACGGCGCGTGGTTCGTCCGCGCGCACTCGTCGTTTCTGCTCGGCCAGGCCGCCGACGCCGAGTTCGAGTTCGCCGAGGCGATCCGCATCGCCCCGGAGGAGCCCGACTACCACCAGGACCTCGGCGAGGTCTACGCCCAGCAGGAGAAGTACGCCCAGGCGATGCGCGAGTTCGAGATCGCGCTGCGGCAGGCGCCCGGCAACCCCGTGACCCGCACCGCCATCGCCCAGGTCCAGCTGGCCACCGACGAGCCGCACAAGGCCCTGAAGATCATGGAGGCGGTGGTCAAGGAGCACCCGGACAACGACTTCTTCAAGTACTACCTCGGCGCCGCCCTCGAGTCCTCGGCCCGCGCCTCCATCACCCTGCTCCGCGACGGCACGATCATCGTGACCTCGGAGGCGCAGGCGGCCCTGCTCGAGAAGCACGCGCGGCGGATCCTGAAGCTGAACCTCAAGGACAAGGACGCGGCCGAGGCCGTCGCCGAGCTGCAGCGCCTGGCCGACACCAGCCGGGAGATGATGTGGGTGCACAGCGGCGCCTGGCAGGTGTACGCGTTCGTGCTGGCCGCCTCGCTGTGCGGGCTCTGCGGCGGCATCGGCAGCGGTGACGGCGGGGCCGTCGCCGGCGGGATCTTCCTCGGCGGGGGCATCGCGGCCGCGGTCGTGGCGATCTACGTCACCCGCCACCGCAAGCCCGCCTACGAGCACGCCGCGAAGCACCTCACCGGCCAGGTCGTGCGGTGGGGCAAGTGAGCACCGGGACGGCCGACGTGGCCGCCCTCGCCGACGAGGTCGCGCAGCTGCGTGACCTGTTCCAGCGGCGGCTGCTGGAGGACCGGCGCCGGCAGGAGCTCTACGACCGGCTCTGCCAGGAGCTCGACTTCGCCCGGTCCGAGCTGGTCGGGCAGTTCATCGCGCCGCTGTGCCGGGAGCTGCTGCTCGTCACCGACCGGGTCAGCGCGGCCGGCCGGGCCGGCGCCGACCCGGCCGCCCTGCTCGCTTCCGTCCTCGACGAGATCGGCGAGGTGCTGGCCCGGCGCGGCATCCGGCCGATGGCCGCGCTCGGTGAGGCGTTCGACCCGGGCCGGCACGACGCGGTCGAGCGGGTGCCGGTCCGTTCCGACGCCGACCAGGGCCGGGTCCTGCACGAGCGGCGGGCCGGCTACCTGATCGACAACCGGGTGCTGCGCCCGGCCCAGGTCGTGGTCGGGCACCGCAGCGCCGACGAGGCCCGGCCGGCCCCCGCATGACCCAGGGCACGCCCACCAGCACGCCGGTCCCGGCGCTGACCGCGGCGGCCGGCCGCGTCGCCCGGGCCGGCGCCCGGACCCTCGGCGTCCTGGCCGCCGCCGAGGCCGCCACCGCCGCCGCGGTGGCCGCCGGTCAGGATGCGATCGAACAGCAGCTGCGCCGGTACCGGCAGCGCAGCGCGAAACAGGGTCTGGCCGCCGCCGGCCAGGCCCGCGCCGCCCTCACCCGGGCCGTCGGCACGCTCGCCCCGGGCGCGGCCGCGGACGCGTGGGGCCGCCCGCCGCGGCCGTCCGCCGACCCGTTCGCGGTCGCCACCCACGTCCGGGCCGGCGGGCTCACGGTGCCCGGCCAGGCCGCCGTCCCGCTGCTGGTGCCGCTGCTCGACCAGGCCGGCCTGGTGCTGGAGGGCAGCGGCGGCGACCTCGGCCCGCTGCACGCCATCGCCCTGCGGGCGCTGCTCGGCACCGGCGCCGGCCAGCTGGCCCTGCACGCCTTCGACCCGCAGCTGCGCGGCCTGTTCGCGCCGTTCGCCGCGCTGCGCCGGGCCGGCGGCGGGCTGCTCGGGGACATCGGGACGACGCCCGGCGACCTCGACGCGCTGCTGGAGCGGCTGACCGCCGAGGTCCAGCGGATCAACGAGCTGCGCCAGGGCCGCCCGGTGACCCTCGCCGGGCTGCGCTCCGCCGCCGGTCAGCCGATCGAGCAGTTCCGGCTCGTCGCCATCGCCGACTTCCCGGCCGGGTTCACCCAGCAGACGGCCGCGACCCTCGCCGCGCTGCTGCGCTCCGGCCCCGGCTGCGGGATCAGCTTCCTCATCCACCACGACCCCGCGGTCGCACCCCCGGCCGGGGTCGACGCCGCGGCCGCCCTGCACGGCGTCGACGTGCTCGCGACCGGCGGGTCGCCCCGATGGTCCCGGCGGCCCGGGGTCGCGGTCCACCTCGACCCGCCCATCGCGCCGCGGCTGCTCGCCGAGGCGGCCGAGGCGGTGGCCCGGGCCGGCGAGGCCGCGGCCGCACCGGAGCTGCCGCTCGCGGACCTCCTCGACCCGCCCGGCACGCCGCCGCGCTCCAGCGCCGACGGCATCAGCGTGCCCATCGGCCGGTCCGGCGCGCAGGCCGTGGAGCTCGTCCTCGGCGACGAGCGCACCCAGCGGCACAACCTGCTGGTGACCGGGGCCGTCGGCCAGGGCAAGTCCAACTTCCTGAAGGTCGTCGTACACGCCCTCGCGGCCCGGTACAGCCCGCAGGAGGTGCGGCTGTACCTGCTGGACCTCAAGGAGGGCGTGACGTTCCACGCGCTGGCGTCCACCCCGGCCAGCCGCGACTGGCTGCCCCAGGCGGCCGTCATCGGCTTCGAGACCGACCGGGAGTTCGCCGTGGCCGTCCTCGAGAGCCTGGTCGGGGAGTTCCGGCGGCGGGCGGCGATCATCAAGCCGTACGGCGACAAACTCTCCACCTACCGGGCCCGGGTGCCCGACGCGGTGATGCCGCGCATCGTCGTCGTGATCGACGAATTCCAGATCCTGTTCGCCGAGGACGACGAGACCACCACCCGCGCCGCCGGCCTGCTGGAGCGCCTGGCCAAGCAGGGCCGCGCCTACGGCATCCACCTGTTGCTGGCCTCCCAGACCATCTCCGGGATCGCCGCCCTGCTGGCCAAGCAGGACGGCATCTACGCCCAGTTCCCGATCCGGGTCGCGTTCAAGAACTCGGCCGGGGAGTCCCGCGCCGTCCTCGACCAGCACAACCCCGACGCGGCCGAGCTGCGCTACCGGGGTGAGGCGATCGTGAACCTCGAGTTCGGCCGCCGGGACGCCAACCAGCGGGTGACGGTCGCCGCGGCCGACGACGCCACCCTCGACGCCGTCCGGCGGCGGTGCTGGCTGGCCCGCCCGGCCGGCGCGGCGCCACCCGAGGTCTTCGAGGGCGGCCGCCCGGTCACCCTCGTCGACGCCGTGGAGCGGCTGCGCGACCTGCGGGCGGTCGCCCGGGCCGACCCCGCCGCGGGCCGGATCGGGCTGCTCGGGCTGGCCGTCGCCCACCCGCTGCGGGCCGAGGGCGTGGTCTTCGCCGCCGAGCCCGGCCGGCACCTCGCGATCCTCGGCGCCGGCGGCCGCCGCTCGGCCGGCGACGGGGCCGAGCACCTCGCGCTCGGGGCGATGCAGGCGGCCGCGGTGTCCCTCGCGCTGCAGCACCCGGCCGGAGACGCCCGGTTCACGCTGCTCGACCCCGGGCGGCCCGGCGCGGCGGCGGAGCCGGGCCTGGACGCGCTGGGCTGGCTGCTGGAGCGGCTCGGCCTGCCCCTGCGGGTCGTGCCCCATACGGAACTGGGGGCCGAGCTGCGCCGGATCGCGGCCGGGCTCGCCGAGCCGGCCGGGGCGGGCGACGCCCACTACGTCCTGGCTCCGGCGCTGGACCGGGCCGGCGCCCTCGCGACCCTCGACGAGAACATGGTCAGCGACGTCGAGGTGCTCCGCGCCGTCCTGCGCGACGGGCCGGCCCGGCGCACACACCTCATCGCCTGGTGGACCAGCGTCGGCATGTACCGCACGCATCTCGGCTTCGACGCGTCCGTCGAGACCGACGCGGTCCTCGCGCTGCGCGTCTCCCCGCGCGACGTCGTCGACCTGATGGGGCACACAGTCACCTGGCAGCCGACGGACAACCGCGGCCTGCTGTACGACCGGCAGGAGTTCCCGGCCCCGGTGACGATCGTGCCGACGGCCCCGTTGACCCGGGCCGACGCCAACACCCTGCTGCGCGTCGACTGGGAGCAGCGATGACCGCCTACGACGACTACCTGCGCGCCATCGGCGACCTGGCGGCGCTGCCGGCCCGGACCGAGCAGCAGGCCGAGGCCGAGGCCCAACGCCGGCGCCGGGAGCTGGAGCGGGTGCGGGCCGAGGCGCAGGCGGCGACCGCCCGCCACGACCGCCTCCGCCGGGAGGTCGACCGGCAGCTGGAGACCGCCCGATCGGCGCTGCCGGCCGCGCACCGGGCCCGCCTGCTGCCGTCGCCGCTGACGCCGGACCGGGTGGAGCGGGCCACCGACCAGGACGTGACCGAGGCCGTGCGGGCGCTGCAGGTCAGCGTGGCCGACCTCGTGACCGTGGCGAGCCGCCCGGTCGCCGCCCCGCCCGCCCCACCCGCGCCGGACCGCGGCGGCAACCGCCACACCTGGCCCGTGGTGGCCGGCGTGCTGGTGGTCGTCGCGTTGATCGTGATCGCACTCATCATCAGGTAAGGAACTGGAGCCGACATGTCGCAGCTCAACCAGCTCAAGCAGCAGATCGACCAGCTCGGCCAGCAGGCCCGCGCCCAGGCACAGGGCCTGAGCGCCTTCAAACCCAAGTTCTCGCAGGCCGTCGGCCAGGTCAGCGCCGTCATCGGCGGCAGCGCCCAGCGGGTCGACCAGGACATGATCGCGACGCTGCAGGCGGCCGAGAAGGAGGTGGACCAGGCCGTCCAGGCGCTGCAGGCGGCGGCCGCGGCGGCAGCGCGCTACGCGGCGTCGCTGTGACCGGTGGCCAGTCCCAGCTGGGGCAGTTGTGCGAGGCCGTGCGGTTCCTCGGCGACAACACCGATGGACTGGCCGCCGCCCTGCACGAACACGCCCGGCAGCTGGCGATGACGAGCGCGCGGATGACGATCGCCGGGACCGGGGACCGCACCGCGGGCCACGCCGCGGCGGCCGCCCTGGACGCGGCCGCGCGGGCCTGCACCCGCGCGGCCACCCAGCTGATGAGCGGCGGCAAGCTGGCCCGCGACTACGCGTCGGCGAACTGCGGCGGCGGTGGCCCCCGGACCGTCACCCTCGGCGGCCTGGCCGTGAAAGCCGCCGACGCCGCCGACGAGAAGCTCCGGCGCGAGACCGCCCGCTTCGCCGCGCTCCAACACATGGAGCTGCAGGGGCTCGACGCGCAAACGGCCGGCTTCGTGGTGCCGGGCCTGCAGCGGTTCCCGGTGCATGTCCTGGCCGGCATCGGCAGTGTGAGGTTCGTGCCGGAGCGGCGACCGAAGCCGAACTGGGTCGGGGCAACGTGGTTCCGGCCGGGACTACCGCCGAGGATCGAGCTGTATGGAAGCCCGGACGGCCACCCGGCCGGGGACGAACGACGATTGCTGCGACGGACGCTCGTCCATGAGGTTGCCCACGTGGTTTACGGAAAGCACCTCACGAAGGACGAGCAGGCGGAGTGGGAGTCCCTGTGCGCCCGCACCTACGCTGCCGGTCAGCACCCGATGAACGAATACGCCGCCACCCATCCGCGCGAAGAGTTCTCCGAAACGGCCGTGGCGCTGCTCTACGACGATGAGCGGCCGGAGGGGCTTTCACCCGAGCGGCTGGCCTTCGTCGAACAACACCTCGGCCGGCTCGAGGCCGAGGAGCTGGCGCTCGTCAAGGATCTCCCGTGGTGACGAGCGCTACGGCTGGCGGTCGCCGGCCCAGCGGGCGATGTCCTCGTCGGTGACGGTGATCGGGCCCTGGACGGGCTGGGTGACGCGGATGTGGTTGCCGAAGGGGTCGCGGAAGGAGCAGTCGATGCCGTAGGGCTGCCGTTCGACGTCCTGGGTGAACTCGACGCCCTTCGCCTTGAGGGTGTCGTGGACGGCCTGGCAGTCGTCGGTGGTCAGGATGGCGGCCACGCCGAGGGCGCCCTTCGTGAGCAGGTCGCGCAGCTGCGCCGCGGTCTCCTCGCTCATCGACGGCGGGCCGACCAGCTCCAGGATCAGCCGGCGGTCCGGTTCGGCCGGCAGCGCGACGGTCAGCCACCGCATGAACCCCATGTCGACGTCGTCGCGCACCTCGAAGCCGAGCGTGCCGACGTAGAAGTCGAGGGCCTCGTCCTGGTCGAGGACCCGCACCGTGGTGAGCGAGATCGTGTTGAACATGCCCTCACCGTACGGGCGGGGCGGCGGTCCTGGCTTCGCCGAAACTGACCGGTCGCAGCCACGTCTTCACGAAGCACACCGGCGCGTGCGCGGTGCGTCGCTGCGCCCGGTAGTGCGACGGTGACACGCCGGTGACGGCCTTGAACGCGCGGCTGAACGCGCCCAGGCTCTCGAACCCGACCTGGAGGCCGACGTCGGTGACCGAGCTCGCCGGGTCGCGCAGCCGGGCCATGGCCCGCTCGATGCGGCGGCGTTGCAGGTAGTGGTGCGGGGTCTCACCGAACGTGGTCCGGAACGTGCGGCTGAAGTGGCCCTCGGACATGTACGCGAGCCGGGCGAGGGCGGGCAGGTCGAGGCGCTGGGCGTAGTCGCGGTCCATCGCGTCCCGGGCCCGCAGGAGCCGCCGGTTCTGGTCCTCCGTGGGTGACCACGCCATGCGTGGCAGGATATCCGGATGCCGGCCGACGAGCTCAACGACCTGGCCCTGGCCGCGCTGGACGCGGGCGACCCGACCGCGGCGTCGAAGCTGTTCGCGGCCGCGCTCGACGCCGACCCCCGCCACCCGGCCGCCGTGTACAACTTCGGGCTGCTGCGGTGGCGGGCCGGGCGGATCACCGACGAGCAGCTGGTCGACGAGCTCGACGAGCCGGAGATGGCCGGCCTGCTGGCCGAGGTGCAGCGCGAACGGGGCGGGCCCGACGCCGCGCCGGCCGCCGAGGTGCACCTCCCGTGGTTGCCGCCGCCCCGGTCCAACCGAGACCTTCCGGACATGGCGCTCGCCTATTCGGCGGACGGTCACCTCGCCGTCACCGGGCACGCCGACCGGGTCCTGCGGATCTGGCGGGACGGGGTGCTGGAGCGTGAGCTGACCGGCGCGGAGGGTGAGATTCGAGCCCTGGCCATCGATGAAGAACGATCGTGCGTGCTGGCCGCGGGCCGTGACGCGGTGGTCCGGCTCTGGGACCTGGCGACCGGCTCGTCACTCGGCGTGCTCGACGGGCACGACCGGGACATCATGGCCCTGGCCCTCGACCCCGGCGGTGACACGCTGCTGTCCGGTGGCTACGACCGGACGCTGCGGGTGTGGTCGCTGCGGGAGCGCGCGGTGACGGCCGTGCTGCCGCAGGACGCGGCCGTCAACTGCGTCGCGCCGGCCGCGAACGGGCTCGCCCTCGTCGGCCTGTTCGAGGGGTTCCGGCTCTGGGACACCCGGTCCGGCCGGCTCGTCGCGGCGTGGCCGGCCGACCTGCGCGCGGACGCGGTCGCCTGCACACCGGACGGCCGATACGCCATCGGTACCGACGCCAAGGCGATCCACGTCTGGGACGTCCACAGTGGACAGGAGGTGCGGACGCTGCGCGGGCACCGGGGCGGCGTGCGCAGCCTGGCGGTCGCACCCGACGGCCGGCACCTGCTCACCGGCGGCTACGACGGCACCGCGCGATACTGGGAGCTCACCGGCCGCTGCCTGCGCACCTACGCCGCCGGCGGGCAGGTCGCCGGCGTGTGGATCGCCCCCGACGGCGGCACCGCCCGGACCGGCGCCGTGACCGGCATCGAACGCCGGTGGTTCCTGCCCGGGGTGTACCGTGCCCCGGCCCGCCCCAGCCCCGAGCGCACGGACGCGGAGCGGGCCGCCGACGCCCAGCGGTTCGAGGAGCTCCTCCAGGCGGCGCGACGACCCGGCGCCGACGCCCTGGAAACGCTGCGGACGGCCCGGACCGTCCCCGGCTACGAGCGGGACAAGCGGGCCCTCCTCGCCTGGCAGGAGCTCGGCCCCTGCGTGCGGTCCGGCCTGCGCACGGCGTGGGCGGCCCGGACGCTGACCGGCCACACCGCGCCGATCGTCGCCGTCGCCCTGGACCGGCGCTGCGCGGTCACCGGCAGCTGGGACGGCACGGCCCGGGTCTGGTCCGGCGCCGGCAGCCGGGTCCTCGACGGGCACGACGGCCGCGTCCACGCCGTCGCCGTCCACGACTCCACCACCGTGCTCACCGGCGGCCAGGACCGGACCGCGCGATTCTGGCGGGCCGGCACCGGCGAGTGCACCGGCGTCCTCGACGGCCTCGGCCACGCGGTCTGGGCGGTCGCGTTCAGCCCCGACGGCCGCCTCGCCCTCGTCGGCGCCGGCCGCCGCCTGCTCCTCGTCGACCCGGCCACGGCCACCGTCGTCGCCGAGCTCGCCGGGCACACGGACGCGGTGAAGACGGTGGCGTTCAGCCCCGGCGGGCAGCACGCGCTCAGCGGCGGCTACGACGCGGTGCTGCGGCTGTGGTCGATCCCGGCCGGCGAGCTGGTCAACGCCTACCCCGGCCACCGGGGTGCGATCACCTCGGCCGCGTTCGGCACCGACTTCCTCGTCTCGGCCGGCCACGACAACACGTTGCGGCGGTGGGCCCCGGTCTCGGCCGAGCACAGCCCGCTCGACGTCCGGCCGGGCGGCGTCAACGCGGTCAC
The DNA here is from genome assembly GCF_044454505.1 of Dactylosporangium sp. NPDC051541. Classification (NCBI taxonomy): domain Bacteria; kingdom Bacillati; phylum Actinomycetota; class Actinomycetes; order Micromonosporales; family Micromonosporaceae; genus Dactylosporangium; species Dactylosporangium sp. NPDC051541. The sequence goes on along the minus strand of NZ_JBITDU010000008.1, from coordinate 243,126 downwards.
CGTCACCGGCGACGGCCGCTACGCGATCACCGCCGGCCGCGACACCCGGCTCCGCGTCTACTCCACTGTGGACGGGACGCTGGTGCGTACGCTGTCCGGCCCGACCGGCGAGGCCCAGGCCGTGGACCTGCTCGCACCCGACTGGAACGCGCTGTCCGGCGGCCTGGACGGCGTCGCCCACCTCTGGTACCTCGACTGGGACCTCAGAAGACCGGCGTGAACTCGGCCCGGCCGGCCAGCTCCTCCTCGATGCGGATCAGCCGGTTGTACTTCGCGGTGCGGTCCGATCGCGACACCGACCCGGTCTTGATCTGGCCGCAGCCGGTGGCGACGGCGAGGTCGGCGATCGTGGTGTCCTCGGTCTCGCCGGAGCGGTGCGACATGACCACCCGGTAGCCGGCGCGCTGCGCCACGTCCACGGTGGACAGTGCCTCGGTGAGGGTGCCGACCTGGTTGACCTTCACCAGGATCGCGTTGGCGTAGCCGCCGTCGACCCCGGCCCGCAGCCGCGCGGCGTCGCTGCAGAACACGTCGTCGCCGACCAGCTGCGTCGCTGCGCCCTCGCGTTCGGTGAGTGTGCGCCAGCCGGCCAGGTCGTCCTGGGCCAGGCCGTCCTCGATGGAGACGATCGGGTATTGCCGCAGCAGCCCGGACAGGTAGTCGACGTGCTCGCCGACGGACCGGCTCACCCCCTCGCCCGCGTATTCGTAGGTGCCGCCCTTGAAGAACTCCGACGCCGCCGGGTCGAGGCAGATGGCCACATCGGTGCCGGGCTCGTAGCCGGTGGCCGCGATCGCCTCGGTGACGAACGCGAGGGCCTCCTCGGCCGTCGTGCACTGGGGCGCGAACCCGCCCTCGTCGCCGACGTTGGTGTTGTGCCCGGCCGCGGCCAGCGAACGGCGCAGCGTGTGGAAGACCTCGGAGCCGATCCGCACCGCCTCGAAGAAGGTCGTCGCCCCCACCGGCGCGATCATGAACTCCTGGAAGTCGAGCGGGTTGTCGGCGTGCGCACCGCCGTTCACGATGTTGATCATCGGCAGCGGTAGCCGGGTGGCGGCCGGGTTGAGGTAGCGGTACAGCGGAACGCGCCGCGCGGCCGCGGCGGCCTTGGCCGTGGCCAGGGACACCCCGAGGATCGCGTTCGCGCCCAGGCGGCTCTTCGTCGCAGTACCATCGCAGGCAATCAAAGCCGCGTCGACCGCTGACTGATCCTCGGCGTCGAGTCCGCGCACGGCGTCCGCGAGAGGCCCGGCGGCGTTGCCGACCGCGGTCGCCACCCCCTTGCCGTGGAAGCGCCGCGGGTCGCCGTCGCGCAGCTCCAGGGCCTCCGCGGCCCCGGTCGACGCCCCCGAGGGCACCGCGGCCCGGCCCAGCGAACCGTCGGCGAGGCGCACGTCGACCTCGACCGTCGGGTTGCCGCGGCTGTCCAGGATCTGCCGGGCGGTGACCGTTTCGATGGTTGTCATGGCCGGAATCCTGGCAGCTCAGGGCCGGTGTGCGCGACGCGATGACGCTCACCTTGACCCGGACCCTAGGGTCCGGGTTTAGGGTCGATCGCATGCGCGCGGGTGAACTGGCGCGGCGCTCCGGCACCACGATACGGGCGCTGCGATACTACGAGTCGGTGGGTCTCGTCGTGCCGCGCCGCCTGTCCAACGGCTATCGCGAATACGACCCGATCGCCGAACGACTCGTCGTGCAGATCCGCGAACTGACCGCCCTCGGCCTGAGCGTTGAGGAGACCAGGCCGTTCGTCGAGAGCATCGCCGCCGGCGCGGACGAGTCACACGTGCGGGCGGCGGCCCTGGAGACGTACCGTAGCGCGATTCTGGGTTTGCAGACCCGGATCGGCCAGCTCATCGCCCAGCGCGACGCTCTGGAGGCGCGGCTGGCCCTGGCGTCGGCCGCGGTCATGCCGGGCGACCTGGTCGGCCGGGAACTGCCGGACGAGCGGGTCTTCGCGACGAACGGCGACGCGGTGCACTTCCGCCACTTCGGCCCCGGCCGCACGATCCTGTTCGTCTACCCGCTGACCGGCCGCCACGGCGTCGACCTGCGCGACGGCCTCCTCGAGATCCCCGGCGCCCGCGACCCGGAGCAGGTCCGCTGGTTCCGCGACCACCACGGGGAACTGCTGACCGCCGGCGCCGCCCGCGTCTTCGGCCTGTCCGCCCAGTCGGCCGGCTACCAGCAGGAGCTGGCCCACCGCCTCCGCCTGCCGTACCCGCTGATCCCCGACCCGCGCCTGACCCTGGCCGCCGCCCTGGGCCTCCCGACGCACACGGCCGCCGGCCGCACCTTCTACCGCCGCCTGACCCTGGTCGTCACCGACGGCCGGATCGAGCACGTCTTCCACCCGATCCCGGCCCCGCCGACCCACGCCAACGAGGTCCTCCGCTGGCTCAACCGGACCGCGATCCGCGCTGTCGATCCGCGGCCCCGCCCGTTCGTATAGGCGGCATGACGAACACACGAGTGCTGCTCGACGGCCTGCGCCTGGTCGAGTCACCGCGATGGCACGACGGCCGGCTCTGGCTCTGCCACTGGGGAGCCGGACAGGTCATCGCCGTCACGACCAAAGGCGATGCGGCGGTGGTACTGCACGAGCCCGCCGTCGACCCCCATACGATCGGCTGGCTGCCGGACGGCCGCATGCTCGTGGTCCCGAAGAACGCGGACGCGGAGCATCGGCTGCTGCGCCGCGAGGACGACGGGTCATGGGTGCCGCACGCCGACCTGTCCGGGCTGCCGGCCGGGCTCAACGAGCTCGTCGTCGACGGGCGGGGCAACATCTACGTCAACGGGGCCGGCTTCGACCTGCTCGAGTTCATGCGGAACCTCGACCCCGACGACCCGCGGCCGCTGACCGAGCGGCCCGGCTATGTGCCCGGGTTCATCGCGCTGGTCAGGCCCGACGGCACAGTACACCAGCAGGGACACGACATCGCCTTCCCCAACGGCATGGCGGTCACGCCCGACAACGGGACACTCATCATCTCCGAGTCGTTCGCCGGCCGCCTCACCGCGTTCGACATCGCCGCCGACGGGTCGCTCGGCCGCCGGCGGGTGTTCGCGGACGGCATCGGCCCGGACGGGATCTGCCTGGACGCCGACGGCGCGGTGTGGACGTCCGACGGCGGGACCGCGGCGATCCGGGTCGCGGAGGGCGGCCAGATCCTCGACCGGGTGGAGCTGGACCGGCCGCCGTTCGCGGTCATGCTCGGCGGCGACGACGGCCGCACACTGTTCATGCTGGCCGCGCGGTGGAACCCGCAGGACCCGTTCGGCGGCACCAGCGGCCGGGTCCTGTCGGCGCCCGCCCCCGCGCCGCACGTCGGGTGGCCGTAGACTGCGGCACGTCGGGTGGCCGTAGACTGCCGCGCATGGCGTCGGTGACGGTCGAGACCATCGTGGCGGCGCACCCGGACGCGGTGTGGGCGGCGATCGCGGACGTCGGCAACGTCCACCGGCGCCTGCTGCCCGGACGGGTCGCGGCCGCGCGGATCGAGGGTGACGAGCGGATCCTCACGATGCCCGACGGCACCGAGGTCCGGGAGCTGATCGTCGCCGTCGATCACGAGCAACGGCGCATGTCGTATTCGGTGCAGGGCCCCGGCCGCATGGAGCTGCGCCATCACCACGCCGCGTTCCAGGTCTTCGCCCACGCCGACGGCGCGCAGTCGCGCCTGGTCTGGGTGACCGACGTCCTGCCCCACGACCGCGCACCCGGCGTCGAGGCCCGCGTGTCGGTCGGCATCGAGGAGATGCGCGCGGTCCTCGAGTCGGCCTGACGCCCGGCTCCGTTCTTGGGTGACCCCTCAGGCGCGCTGCCGCGTCTGCTCGGTCTGGGGTGACCCTCAGGCTCGCTGCCGGGCCCGCTCGACTGCGGCCAGGCCGCGGCGGCAGATGCGGGTCTCGTAGTGCTCGGGGCCGTACCGTCGCTGCCAGATGTCCCGAGCGCGGCCCAGCGAGGCGGCCGCGTCGTCGAGCCGCCCGAGGCCGAGCTGGATCGCGCCCAGCACCGCCGCGTCGGCCGCGACCTCCGGTGAGTTGCAGCCGCGCTCCCGCGCGTGCCAGACCAGCGCGGTCAGGGCGGCGATGAGGGCCTCCTCGTATCGCCCCTGCGCGTGGGCGAGCCCGGCCAGGTTGTGGTGGACGACCCCGTGCAGGGCCGGGTCGGCGAGGGCGGCCGCATAATGCCGGGCCGCCTCCTCGTACCGCCCGGTGTCCTTGCACAGCACCCCGAACGCGTTGCGGGTCGCGGGCCGGGCCGGCGCGGCCGCGAGGGCGAACTCGGCCTCCGCGAACCGCCCCAGCACCCGTAGGCAGTTGCCGAGCGGCAGCAGCCCCTCCGCCCCGGCCGCCGAGAACGCCTCGACCGCGGCCGCGTGCTCACCGAGCTGGAAGCGCAGGTCCCCGAGCGTCATCCGGGCCGCCGCCAGCTCCCGCGGCCGGCCCGCCGACTCGAGCAGCCGCACCGCCGCCTCCGCCGCGACCACCGCCTCCGCGTGCCGCTCGGCATTGGCCAGCCGCAGCGCGCGCCGGTGCGCCCGCCGCGCCCGCGCGAGGGTCACCAGCGAGCGCCGCGGCGCGCCGACGGCCATCAGAACCGGAGCCGGCCACGCCGGCCGGACGAGCGTCCACATGGCGTCAGCCGCGCTCGTCGGGCCACGCGTGGTTGAAACTCGTCCCGGCCACCGCGGGCCCGGCCGCCACCGCCACGAGCCCGGCGACGCCGGCGAGCATGAGCACGATTCTTCTGAGATGACGCATACCAGCCAGCACGTACGCCGGCCGGCCCGGGTTCAACCACCGCGCGCCGGACTCCCCGGTGGCGTTGGACCTGCGTCCAGGAGCGGGCACCCTACGCGGGGACCCCGGCGAGTTCGGCGGCGACCGCGTCCGCGCCCCCAGGGCGATCATTCCCACGCGGGAACCCTGGTGAGCTCGGCGGCGACGGCGCCCGCGCCCAGGTGATCGTCCCTACGCGGGGACCCCGGTGAGCTCGGCGGCGACCGCGTCCGCGCCCAGGGCGATCATCCACTCGAGGGGAGCGCTCGGCAGGAAGCTCGTCATGAGGGCCGTGAGCTCGGCCTTGGCCTCATCGGTCAAGGTGGGTGCGCCGGCGGCCAGGCGTTGGACGGCCTCCCGGTACATGAGCAGGTAGCGGCGCTGGTCGGCGAGGATCGCGGTGGTGCCGGGGCGGCCGTGGCCGGGGTGCAGCAGCGTGCCGGCCAGGCGATCGGTCAGGTCGTCCAGTGTGGACAGCCAGGCGCCGGTGTGGCCGTCCGCGGTGTACGGGTGGACGCCGTGGAACGCCAGGTCGCCGATGAACGCGTTGCCGCCGGCCAGGAGGTAGGAGTCCGCGTGGCTCTCGGCGGCGCCCACGGCGTGGACGGTGAACGCGATGCCGCCGGCCTCCACGGTGTCGCCGTCGCCGACGGTCCGCTCGGGGACGCGGTGCTCGGCGGGCCAGTCGGCGCCGTACACCGGCGACCACTGCGCGCGCTTCGGCTCGGCGATCGCGGCGATCGTCGCGGCGACGTCGGCGGTCGAGTAGACCGGGACGTCGGCCGGGACGACGAACGGCAGGCCGTTGAAGTGATCCGGGTGGGCGTGGGTGACGAACGCGGCCGCGAGCGGCTTGCCGAGCGCGTCGATGCGGGCCTTGAGCGCACGGGCGTCGGGCACGAGCAGACCGGCGTCGACGAGGACGACGGCGTCGGCGGACTCGAGGAGGTAGCTGTTGACGAACAGGCCACGTTCGGCGGCGGTGTAGGTGTGGACGGTGTAGCTGGTCATGTGGGGAACGCTAGGCATTGGGCGGTACCCCCGGAAGAAGGCACTTTGCGGTGCCTATCGGCGGATCTCGAAGCTGTTGAGGCCTTGGACAGGCTTGTCGCGGGCTTCGACGCCGGTCACGTTCGCCTCCGGTGGGCCCTCGCAGCACCAGGTCAGCAGCGCCGCGACCGGTTGCCGTTCTATCGGCGGGTTTCGAAGCCGGTTGTGGTGCCTATCGGCGGTTTCGAAGCCGGTTGCGGTGCCTATCGGCGGATCTCGAAGCTGTTGAGGCCTTCGACCGACTCGTCGCGGGCTTCGACGCCGGTCACGTTCGCCTCCGGCGGGCCGTCGCCGCACCAGGTCAGCAGCGCCGCGACCGGGCCCTCGTCGCCCTCGAAGACGGCCTCGACGCGGCCGTCGGGGAGGTTGCGCACCCAGCCGGCGACCCCGTGCGCCCGCGCGACCTGACGGCAGGTGTCGCGGTAGTAGACACCTTGGACGCGGCCGGAGATGAGCATCCGCTTTCGGATCATTCCCCGACGGTACCGCCGGCGCGCAGGGCGGCGAGGTCCAGTCCGCGCAGCCGGTCAGGGTCGGCGAGCACGTCGATGGCGACGATGCGGTCTTCGGTGACCGTGAACGCCATCACGAACAGCGGGCGGTCCGGTGCGGTGGCGACGACCACGCCCGCGGCGCCGTTGACCAGCGCCGGGTAGACGAACGGCGACAACCGCGACGACGCCAGGGCCTGGGTCGCGACCTGCTCAGGACCGTGCAGGGTGAACGTGAACTTCGCGCGCGCCGCGCCGCCGTCCGAGCGCAGGATGATGTCCGGATCGAGCAGTCCGACCAGCGCCGCGAAGTCGCCGCCGCGCGAGGCGGCGAAGAACGCGTCGACGACCGCGCGCTGCCGGGCCACGTCCGGATCGGGCGCGGTCGGACGCCCCTGGACCCGCCGCCGCGCCCGGCTCGCGAGCTGCCGCGCAGCCGCGGGTGTGCGTTCGAGCATCGGCGCGATCTCCTCGAACGGCACCGCGAACATATCGTGCAGCACGAACGCCAGCCGCTCAGCCGGCGTGAGCGTTTCGAGCACGACGAGCAGCGCCAGACCGACCGAGTCGGCCAGCAGCGCCTCGTGCTCCGGGTCGACACCGGCCGCCGGGCTGACGATCGGGTCGGGCACGTGCACATCGAGCGGGTCCTCCCGCCGCTGGGTGCGCGAACGCAGCTGATTGAGACAGACCCGGGCGACGATCGTGGTGAGCCAGGCACCGACGTTGTCCACACCGTCCGCGCCGGCCCGATCGACCCGCAGCCAGGCGTCCTGCACGGCGTCGTCGGCTTCGGCGGCCGAGCCGAGCATCCGGAACGCCACCGCCCGCAGCCGCCCCCGGTGCACCTCGAACTGCCCGTTCAGCCACTCCCGCTCATCCACCGCACCACTCCCGTCGACGACTGATCCTCTCCCGCCTCGACCCGCCAAGCCGCCGGAATGTGACGAGGTCCCGGTAGTGGAGGAGCTCGCAGGTTTCGAGCGGTTCGCCTTCGGTGTCGGCGACGGGGCGGAGTTCGCTGCGGTAGGCCGGCCGGGCCGGGCTGCGGTAGGCCGGCCGGGTTGCGTTGGGCTGGGCTGCGGCGTGGCGGGCCGGGCCGCGACTGGGCCGGCGGCTCGGGCAGTGCGGTGCAGGCGGGCGGTGCGGGCGGTTCGGGCGGTGCCGGCAGTGCGGGCAGTGCGGGCAGTGCGGGCAGTGCGGGCGGTGCGGGCGGTGCTGGCAGTGCGGGCGGTGCTGGCGGCTCGGGTGCTGCGGGCGGTGCCGGTGGCTCGACGGCATTCGGAGCGGCGCGGACAGAACGGCGCACGAGGCGATCACGGCCCTGCGGGGGCAGCACGACCAGCGGTGTAACAGCGATTTTCCCCACACGCCGAGAGGTGGAAACGATCACGGAGCGTCATCTAGTGTGGTTACTGGATCGATACAGAAGCGATCAAACAAGAGCGATCACGACACAAGTGATCACGACACAAGTGATCACGACACAAGCAAGTCACGAGAACAGGAGATGCCCATGCTTCCGCTGCCTTACGTTCAGCCCGCCGCCGCGCGCCAGCTGCTGCGCGCCGCGTGGCGCAAGGTCGACGCCTGGACGCTGCGCGCGTTCAACGGGCGGTAGTGGCCTGACTCACGTCACCCGGAATCACGTCACATCGTGACCGGCCCGCGGGTCGACCGGGTATGACCACACCAATCGTGCTCACCGGCGGCACCGGCACGCTCGGCCGCCTGCTGCTGCCCCACCTGCTGGAAGCGGGCCGTCCGATCCGGGTACTGACCCGGCGGCGGCCCGCTCACCACTCACCGGCCGACCCGGAATTCGCGGACCGGGCTCTCGCTGAACGGTCGTCCGCTCATCGAGGATCCGCTCACGGGGCG
>NZ_JBITDU010000008.1:117817-234822 GCF_044454505.1 Dactylosporangium sp. NPDC051541 | reverse complement strand
GTACGGGCGTCTGCTGATCGGGCGTCTGCTGATCGGGCGTCTGCTGATCGGGCGTCTGCTGATCGGGCGTCTGCTGATCGGGCGTCTGCTGATCGGGCGTCTGCTGATCGGGCGTCCGCTGATCGGGCTCGCGCTGTTCTGGCTCGCGCTGACTCGGAACCGGATGACCGGCCTCACGCTGACCTTGCGTCCGCTGGCCGTGCGTCCGTCGACCGAGCGTCCACTCACCGGGCGTCCGTCGATCGTGTTTTCGATGGTCCGGGATCGGTCGAGTACGTCGTCGGGGACCTGGCCACGGGTGCCGGTGTCGACGAAGCCGTGGCCGGAGCGGACACAATCGTGCACTGCGCCGGCTCGGCCAAGGGCGACGACGTCAAGGCCGCGCACCTCATCGACGCGGCGGTGCGGTCCGGGGCCAAGCACATCGTGTACATCTCGGTGGTCGGTGCCGACCGGGTACCCGTGCGCAGCGCCATGGACCGGGCCGCCTTCGGGTACTTCGGGGCCAAGCGAGCCGCCGAGGTCCTCGTCGCCGAGTCGGGCATCCCGTGGACCACGCTGCGGGCCAGCCAGTTCCACGAGCTCACGCTCACCACGATCAGGCAGATGACGAAGCTGCCGGTGGTACCCGTGCCGGCCGGGGTGCGGTTCCAGCCGGTCGACGGGGCCGAGGTCGCCCAGCGCTTCGCCGAACTGGCCCTCGGCGAGCCGGCCGGGCTCGTGCCGGACCTCGCCGGACCGCGCGTGTACAGCTTCGACGAACTCGTACGCTCCTACCTGCACGCGACCGGGAAGCATCGACCGATCCTGCGCATGCCGATGGGCGGCGGCGCTTACCGCGCGATCCGGGCCGGTGCGAACCTGGCCCCGGACCACGCGATGGGGATGCGCACGTGGGAGGAGTTCCTCGCGGCGAACGTCTGACCGAAGCGACCGGCAATAGGCGCTCCGCCTACCTCGCACCGCCGGCCCCAATAACGCGGCAATCCGCGACATCGCGCAATCCGCGACATCGCGCAATCCGCGACAACGCGCGAGTTGCGGCAACGCGCAAGTCGCGGCAACGCGCAAGTCGCGGCAACGCGCAAGCTGCGACAACGCGCGCAAGATGCGCCACCCGGTAAGCCGAGACAGCGCGGGCAAGTGACGACAACGCGTACAAGTCGCGACAATGTGGCGAGCCGCGACGCTGCGGCGGTGTCGGGGCTGTCGGTTGTGATCGCGGCGTGTTGCTGGTCGCTCTACACGGCGGCGGGGGCGGACGGGCGGCTGCCGGCCATTGCGCCGACCAGCGTGACGAACGTCAGGAAGTTGGGCACGTCGCGGATCTTGCGGCCACCCAGGATCGCCTTGCCGTCGGGGCGGTGCAGGCGCAGGCCGCCGTTCTCGATTTTCACGCCGGCGATGTCGGTCCACGCGGCGCTGCGGGTGCCGTTGGTGACGCCGGCCGCGTTGATGATGTACGCACCGAACGGGATCGTGCGGCCGGCGTGCAGGTAGCGCATCGCTCGCGGTACCTGAACCCGGGCGATCTGCTCCTGCAGAATCGGGCCGAGCACGGCCATGTCCGCGGCGAGGTTGCTGAGGTTCAGGGTGCGGCCGTCGGCGAACTCCAGCTGGTAGGCGTAGTTGGTGTTCGTCGTGGCTCCGTAGACCTGCTGGCGGAGGATCGACTGGTAGATCGAGATGATCTGGTCCCACCGGTACGCCTGGACCCCGGCCGCGGTCGCCCGCACGAAGCCGTGCTGGAACAGGTGGAAGCCGAGCTGCCGGGCCTGCTTCGACACCAGCGGCGAGCGGACGAGAGTCGCCACGAAGCCGGCCAAAGAGACCGTGGCGAGCCCGCCGAAGATGACGAGGGGAGCCGGGCCCTTGTCGGCCGTGCCGGCGAAGAGCCCGATGCAGACCAGCGTGAACACGCCGAGCCAGAGCAGCAGCGCGGAACGTTTGCTGGGCTGCATCGAGCCCGTGTACCCGCCCAGCTGCGCCGCGTATGCGGCCTGGACGGCGTCGGCCGGAAGGTGCTGCGGCGGGGCGGCCGGCGGTGGCATGGTCCCGTCCGGCGGCAGCGGGATGCTGAGCAGCTCCCGGGTCGCGAGCTGGGCCGCGGCCTGCTCACGCCGGCGGCGTTTCCCGGCGAAGACCTGCTGGACGGCGAGGCCGAAGAACGCGACGACGAGGATGCCGCCGACGAGGCCGCCGTGGCGCTGGTCCGCGGCCTTCACCTCGTCGTAGGTCTGGACCTGCCGGGTGCCGGCGTCGGACGTGGTCACGCAGATGTCGCCGGGGCCCATCACCTGGCCGCCGGAGCCGCAGGTCACGTCGCCCGTGCCGGAGACGAGGAAGCCGGCCATGCCGAGGAAGATCACGCCCATGACGGCGCAGATCACGGCCATGCGGTACTGCGGAATCATGTGGCCCCCGTAGGCCTAGGAAGCGGTGTCCTCGTAGAGCGCGACATAGCGCACGTAAAGCGCGTCGGCGAGCGTCCCGAGGCGGTGCGCGGAGATGATGTCATGGCCCAGACCCCATTGGGAAGGGAGCGTGTCCAGCGTCAATGTGGCGCCGCTGGCGCGGGCGATCCGGGCCGGGAGGCCGAACGCCAGTTCGCCGTCGACCGTCGTGTCGCCCGGGGCGAGGACGGCCGCCACCCGGCTCGGTCCGGTGGCCGGGAACCGGCGGGGCAGCCCGGCCGCGATGCGCAGGTATTGCGCGACGGCTCTGTACGAGTACCCCCGCGAAGAACGCTTGTCCGGGAGCAGCCGACGGCCGTAGAGGACGCGCAGGGCGGGCCGGGCCGCGGGCGGCACCTGCGACGGGTGCGGTGCGTAGAGCGGCGCGAGCACGACGAGACGGCGTACTGACTGTGGGTGACGGGCGGCGAGCCAGGTGGCGAGGACACCGCCGCCGGAGACGCCGAGGACGCCGGTCTCCTCGCCGAGGTCGGTGGCGGTGCGCAGGGCCTCGGTGGCGTAGGCGATCAGGCCGGCGGCGGTGATCGTGGCGTGGCCGTCGGGGTCGGTGAGGCCGTGGCCGGGGGCGCGCGGGATGACGACGTTGTACCCGCGCTCGTAGAACAGCGCCGCGAGTGGGTCGAGCTGCGCGGGGGAGTGCGTGTATCCGTGCAGCAGGAGCACAGATCGCGCACGTTTCGCACCATGCGACAGCACGCGGGTGTCGTGGCCGTCCCTGATCACCGCGCGAGCGTACGGCATCACCGCAGAAGCGTGCGGCCTCACTGCGCGAACGTGCGGCCTCGCAGCGGAAGTGTGCGCCGTCACTGCGGACGCGTGGAGCGTCGCGACGGGAGTGTGCGGCGTCACCCCGCAGAAGCGTGCGGCCTCACTGCGCGAACGTGCGGCCTAGCGGCGGAAGTGTGCGCCGTCACTGCGCGGAGGCGTGGGGCGTCGCGGCGGGAGTGTGCGGCCTCACTGCGCGAACGTGCGGCATGAGTGCGCGAACGTGCGGCATCACCGTGCGGAAGTGTGCGGCGTCAACGCGCGGAACCGTGCGGGCCTCATCGCGCGAACGTGCGGCATGGCTGCGCGAAGGTGCGGGCCTCGCTGCGCGAAACGTGCGGCGTGACGGCGGGAGCGAGCGGCATCACCGGGCGAGTGTGCGGAGGCGTGCGGAGGTGGGCGGCGCTAAGAACGCGTCAAGAAATCGGGCGGCCGCGCAGGGATCGCGTCAACGCATCTGGGCAGTGCTCCGGCTCGCGCCTTCACTGGCCGGAGAGGAGGTACTCCCATGGCTGACGTGGTGTTCGTGTTGCTGACGATCGCGGGGTTCGCGGTGCTCGGCTTGGCGGTCCGGGCGGTGGAGCGGCTGTGAATGCCGAGAACGTCGCCGGTCTCGTCCTGGCCGTCGCTTTGTGCGTGTTCCTGATCGCCGCCCTACTCTTCCCGGAACGGTTCTGATGAGCGCAACGACAGCCGGCGTGCTGTTCATTTGTTCACTGGTCGCCGTGCTCGTGCTGCTGTACCGCCCGTTCGGCGACTACATGTTCCGCGCGATCACGTCCGAGCGGCATCTGCGCGGCGAGCGGGTGCTCTACCGCGCGGTCGGCGTCAACCCGGAGGGTGAGCAGTCGTGGGGCGTCTACGCCCGCTCCGTGCTCGCCTTCTCAGCGGTGTCGGTGCTGCTGCTGTACCTGTTCCAGCGCTTCCAGAACCACCTGTGGCTCAGCCTCGGCTTCGACCCGGTCAAGCCGGACCAGGCCTGGAACACGGCCGTGAGTTTCGTGACGAACACGAACTGGCAGTCGTACTCGGGCGAGTCGACGATGGGCCACTTCGTGCAGATGTCCGGACTGGCCGTGCAGAACTTCGTGTCCGCGGCGGTCGGCGTGTCCGTGGCGGTCGCGCTCGTGCGCGGATTCGCGCGGTCGCGGACGGACCAGCTCGGCAACTTCTGGGTCGATCTCGTGCGCGTGTGCGTGCGCATCCTGCTGCCGGTGGCGATGCTCGGCGCATTGGTGCTCATTGCCGGCGGTGTCGTGCAGAACCTGTCCGGGGGTACCGCCGCCACGACGCTCGCCGGCGCGACGCAGCACATCACCGGCGGCCCCGTCGCCTCCCAGGAGGCCATCAAGGAGCTCGGCACCAACGGCGGCGGCTTCTACAACGCCAACAGCGCGCACCCGTTCGAGAACCCGACCGGCTGGACGAACTGGTTCGAGGTCCTCCTGATCCTGCTCATCCCGTTCAGCCTGCCGCGCGTCTTCGGCCGGATGGTCGGCGACAAGCGGCAGGGTCTGGCGATCGCGGGCATCATGGCGATCCTGGCCATCGGCAGCGTCGTCGCGCTCAACGTGCTGCAGATCAACCACGGCGGCGCCGCACCCACCGCGGCCGGCGCCGCCATGGAGGGCGTCGAGACCCGGTTCGGGGTGCCGCAGTCGGCGACGTTCGCCGCCGCCACCACGCTCACCTCGACCGGGGCGGTGAACTCGTTCCACGACTCCTACACCCCGCTCGGCGGGATGGTCACGATGCTGAACATGATGCTGGGCGAGGTCGCGCCCGGCGGCGTCGGCTCGGGCCTCTACGGCATGCTCGTCCTGGCCGTCATCACCGTCTTCGTGGCCGGGCTCATGGTCGGGCGGACGCCGGAGTACCTCGGCAAGAAGATCGGCGCCCGCGAGATCAAGTTCGCGTCGCTGTACATCCTCACGACCCCGGCCCTGGTGCTCGTCGGCACCGCGGTCGCGATGGGCTCGGCGACGGCCCGCGCGTCGATGGCCAACCCGGGCCCGCACGGACTGTCCGAGGTGCTCTACGCGTTCACGTCGGCGTCGAACAACAACGGCTCCGCGTTCGCCGGCATCAGCGTCAACACGACGTTCTACAACACGGCGCTCGGCCTGTGCATGCTGCTCGGCCGGTTCCTGCCCATCATCTTCGTCCTCGGCCTGGCCGGCTCGCTGGCCAAGCAGGCACCGGTGCCGGCGTCGGCGGGGACGCTGCGGACGTACCAACCCCTGTTCATCGGCATGGTCGTGGCCGTCACGGTGATCGTCGTGTTGCTCACCTACCTGCCGGCGGTGGCGCTCGGCCCTCTCGCGGAAGGACTCACCGCATGATCGCCGCGGGCGTGCTCGATCCGAGGCAGCTGTCGAAATCTGTCCCCGGCGTGCTGCGCAAGCGCATTCCGGCGTCGCTGCGCAAGCGCATTCCGGCGTCGCTGTGGCGCAAGCCGGTGATCGTCGTGTTGCTCACCTACCTGCCGGCGGTGGCGCTCGGCCCTCTCGCGGAAGGACTCACCGCATGATCGCCGCGGGCCTGCTCGATCCGAAGCAGCTGTCGAAATCTGTCCCCGACGCGCTGCGCAAGCTCAACCCGGCGTCGCTGTGGCGCAACCCGGTCATGTTCATCGTCGAGATCGGCTCGGTCTACACGACCGTGCTCGCGATCGTGCACCCGAGTGTGTTCGCGTGGGCGATCGCGGCCTGGCTGTGGCTGACCGTGCTGTTCGCCAACCTGGCCGAGGCCGTCGCCGAGGGCCGCGGCAAGGCCCAGGCGGACACGCTGCGCCGCGCGAAACAGGACACGGTCGCGCATCTGCGCGACGGCGGCACCGTCCCGGCGGGCGAGCTCAAACAAGGCGACATCGTCGTGGTCGAGGCCGGCCAGATCATCCCGGGCGACGGCGACGTCATCGAGGGTATCGCCTCCGTGGACGAGTCGGCGATCACCGGTGAGTCGGCGCCGGTCATCCGCGAGTCCGGCGGGGACCGGTCGGCGGTCACGGGCGGCACCAAGGTGCTGTCCGACCGGATCGTCGTGAGGATCACGCAGAAGCCGGGGGAGTCGTTCATCGACCGGATGATCGGGCTGGTCGAGGGGGCCAACCGGCAGAAGACCCCGAACGAGATCGCCCTCAACATCCTCCTGGCCTCGCTCACCGTCATCTTCCTGCTCGCCGTCGTCACCCTGCAGCCCTTGGCCATCTACTCCGGCGCGCCCGTGTCCGGGGTCGTCCTGGCCGCGCTGCTCGTCTGCCTGATCCCGACGACGATCGGTGCGCTGCTGTCCGCGATCGGCATCGCCGGCATGGACCGGCTCGTGCAGCGCAATGTCCTCGCGATGTCGGGCCGGGCGGTCGAGGCGGCCGGCGACGTGAACACACTGCTGCTCGACAAGACCGGCACGATCACCCTCGGCAACCGGCAGGCCGGCGATCTGCTGCCGGTCGACGGCGTGACCGTGCGCGAACTGGCCGAAGCCGCGCAGCTGTCGTCACTGGCGGACGAGACCCCGGAGGGCCGCTCGATCGTCGTGTACGCGAAGGAGCACCACGGCCTGCGCGAACGCGCGCTCGCCGGCGCGACCTGGGTGCCGTTCAGTGCGCAGACGCGCATGTCCGGCGTCGACGTGGACGACCGGGAAGTGCGCAAAGGTGCGGCCACCGCGGTCATGCAGTGGGTGCGCGAACACGGCGGGCACCCGACGGACGAGGTCGGGTCCATCGTGGACGCCGTCTCCTCCTCCGGCGGCACGCCCCTCGTCGTCGCGACCAGGGAACCGGGTGCGCCGGCCCGCACCCTGGGCGTCATCCACCTCAAGGACGTCGTCAAGCAGGGCATGCGCGAGCGGTTCGACGAAATGCGCCGCATGGGCATCCGCACCGTCATGATCACCGGGGACAACCCGCTCACCGCGAAGGCCATCGCCGACGAGGCGGGCGTCGACGACTTCCTCGCCGAGGCCACCCCCGAGGACAAGATGGCCCTCATCAAGCAGGAGCAGCAGGGCGGCAAGCTCGTCGCGATGACCGGCGACGGGACCAACGACGCCCCCGCCCTGGCCCAGGCCGACGTCGGCGTGGCCATGAACACCGGCACCTCGGCCGCGAAAGAGGCCGGGAACATGGTCGACCTCGACTCCGACCCGACGAAGCTCATCGAGATCGTCGAGATCGGCAAGCAGCTGCTCATCACCCGCGGCGCGCTGACGACGTTCTCCATCGCCAACGACATCGCCAAGTACTTCGCGATCATCCCGGCCATGTTCGCCGCCGTCTACCCGGGCCTGGACCGGCTCAACATCATGCGGCTGCACTCACCCGAGTCGGCGATCCTGTCCGCGGTCATCTTCAACGCCCTCGTCATCATCGCGCTGATCCCCCTCGCGCTGCGCGGCGTGCGCTACCGGCCCGGCTCGGCCGCCGCGATGCTGCGCCGCAACCTGCTCGTCTACGGCGCCGGCGGCATCATCGTGCCGTTCATCGGCATCAAACTCATCGACCTCATCGTCATGACCATCCCGGGGATCTCCTGATGCGACTCCCAGCCTGGCTCGCCCAGCACCTCGCCGCCCTGCGCGCACTCGTCGTCCTGACCCTCATCCTCGGCCTGGCCTACCCGCTGGTCCTGGTCGCCGTGGCCCACGTCCCGGGCCTGGCCGGGCCCGCGGACGGCTCGCTGCGCGACCGCGACGGCAAGCCCGTCGGCAGCGCCCTCATCGGCCAGTCCTTCACCGACGCCCAGGGCAACCCGCTGCGACGGTACTTCCAGTCCCGCCCATCGGCCGCCGGTGACGGCTACGACCCGACCGCGACCGGGGCCAGCAACCTCGGCCCCTCGAACGTGAAGCTGCTCGAGCTGATCTGCGCCCGCAGCAAGGCCGTCGGCGACCTCGAGGGCGTGGACGGCTCCCGCCCCTACTGCACCAAGGACGGCCACGCCGCGCTCCAGGAGGTTGACGGCGTCGAGGTCCCGGTCCGCGGCGACGCGCCCGACCACCCGGTCGTGCCGCCCGACGCGGTCACGGCCAGCGGCAGCGGACTCGACCCGCACATCAGCGTCGCCTATGCCAACCTGCAGGTGCCACGCGTCGCCCGAGAGCGCAACATGAGCGAGGACGCGGTCCGCAGGTTTGTGAGTGCACACACACAACCACGCGCGCTCGGCTTCATGGGCGAACCGGCGGTCAACGTCCTGGACCTGAACGTCGCACTGGATCAGGACTGACGTGAACGTCGCACAGGATCGGAGCTGACATGCACGTCGCACAGGATCGGGGCTGACATGACGGCGCGCGGGACGCTGCGCGTGTACCTGGGCGCAGCCCCGGGCGTCGGCAAGACGTACAAGATGCTGGAGGAGGGGCAGCGGCGCCGGGAACGCGGCACCGACGTCGTCGTCGGGCTCGTCGAGACCCACGCCCGCCCCAGCACCGCCGCGATGCTCGAGGGCCTGGAAGTCGTGCCGCGCCGGGAGCTGACCTACCGCGGCGCGGCCTTCACCGAGCTCGACCTCGACGCCGTCCTCGCCCGCCGGCCCGAGATCGCGCTCATCGACGAGCTCGCGCACACCAACATCCCGGGCAGCGCCAACACCAAGCGCTGGCAGGACATCGAACGCCTCCTCGACGCCGGCATCGACGTGCTCACCACGGTCAACGTGCAGCACCTCGAGTCGCTCAACGATGTGGTGGAGTCCATTACGGGGGTACCGCAACGCGAGACCGTCCCGGACGCCGTCGTGCGCCGGGCCGAGCAGATCGAGCTCGTCGACATGACCCCGGAGGCGCTGCGCCGCCGGATGGCCCACGGCAACATCTACCAGCCGGACAAGGTCGACGCCGCGCTCGGCAACTACTTCCGCGTCGGCAACCTCACCGCCCTGCGCGAGCTGGCCCTGCTGTGGCTGGCCGACAAGGTCGACGAGCAGCTCGACCGCTACCGGGCCGAGCACGACATCAGCCGCACCTGGGAGGCCCGCGAACGCGTGGTCGTCGCGCTCACCGGCGGCCCCGAGGGCGACACCCTGGTCCGCCGCGCGGCCCGCGTCGCCGCCCGCACCAAGGGCGCCGACCTGCTCGCCGTGCACATCGTCCGTGGCGACGGCCTGGCCGGGGCCGACCCGGCCAACCTGGCCCGCCAGCGGCTGCTCACCGAGTCCCTGGGCGGCACCTACCACCAGGTCCTCGGCGCCGACGTACCCCGGGCGCTGCTGGACTTCGCCCGCGGCGTCAACGCCACCCAGCTCGTCCTCGGCGCCAGCCGCCGCGGCCGCCTGGCCCAGATCCTGTCCCCGGGCGTCGGCGTCACCACCACCGCCGACTCCGGCTCCATCGACGTCCACCTCGTCACCCACGAGGAGGCCCGCCGGTTCGCGTTCCGGGCCCGCCGCACCACCGGCCTCGACCGGGGCCGCCGCCTGGCCGGCCTGCTGCTCGCCCTGGCCGGCCTGCCGCTGCTGACCGTGGCCCTGCACGCGCTGCGGGGCGAGTTCGCGCTGCCCACCGAGATCCTCGCCTACCTGGTCCTGGCCGTCGGCGCCGCGCTCGTCGGCGGCCTGCTGCCCGCGCTGCTCTGTGCCGTCGGCGGCTTCCTGCTCCTGAACTGGTTCTTCACCCCGCCCGTCAACCGGTTCACGATCGCCGAGCGGGAGAACGTCTTCGCGCTCGTCGCGTTCGTGTTCGTCGCCGTGGCCGTCGCCACCGTCGTCGACGGCGCCGCCCGCCGGGCCCGGGCCGCGGCCCGCGCGTCCGCCGAGGCGCAGACCCTGGCCGCCCTGGCCGGGAGCGTCCTGCACGGTGCCAACCCCGTCGACGCGCTGCTGGCCCGGGTGCGGGAGTCGTTCGCGCTCAGCGGGGTCGTGCTGCGTGAGGGCAGTACCATTGCCGCCGCGGTTGGCTCTGTCTCTGACGGCGAGACCGTGGTCGCCGCCGATGCCGAGACGCAGCTGGTCCTCTACGGCCATCCCCTGCAGGCCGCCGACCGCCGGCTGGTCGAGGCGTTCGCCGCCTACGCCGCCATCGCCCTGCGCCAGCGCCGCCTGACCGAGCGGGCCGCCGAGGCCGGCACCCTCGCCGAGGTCGACCGGCTGCGCACGGCCCTGCTCTCGGCCGTCAGTCACGACCTGCGCACCCCGCTCGCATCGGCCAAAGCCGCGGTCGGCAGCCTGCGCAGCGACGACATCGAGTTCTCGGCCGCCGACCAGGCCGAGCTCCTCGCGACCGCCGAGGAGTCCCTGGACCGGCTCACCCGCCTGGTCGAGAACCTCCTCGACATGTCCCGGCTCCAGGCCGGCGCGCTGGCCCTCACCCTGGAACCGGTCGACCTGGCCGACGCGCTGCCGCAGGCTACGGACGACCTCGATGCGGCTATCGCCATGAGCGTCTCGCCTACGGTGCCGCTCGTGATGGCCGACCCGGCTTTGCTGGAGCGGATCCTGGTCAACCTGCTGGCCAACGCCCTTCGCTACAGCCCGCCGGACCGGCCGCCGGCGCTGACCGCCAGCGCCCACGCCGACCGGGTCGAGATCCGCGTCGTCGACCACGGTCCGGGCTTGCCGGCGGCCGCACACGACCGGGTCTTCCAGCCGTTCCAGCGCCTCGGCGACCGCGACAACTCCACCGGCGTCGGCCTCGGCCTGGCCCTGTCCCGCGGCCTGGCCGAGGCCATGGGCGGCACCCTCACCCCGGAACCCACCCCCGGCGGCGGCCTGACGATGACCCTCAACCTCCCGCGGGCGTGATGCCTCCGTGCCTCACGTCGGCGTGATGCCGCCCGCGGGCGTGACCTCCAGGCGATACCCGATGCCGGGCTCGGTGACGAAGTAACGCGGCCGCGACGGGTCCGGCTCCAGCTTCCGGCGCAGGTTCGCGAAGTGCACGCGCAGGTAGTTGGTCTCCGTCTCGTACCGCGGCCCCCACACCTCCAGCAGCAGCCGCTTGTGTTCGACCAGCTTCCCCTCGTATCGGGCCAGGACCTCGATGAGATGCCACTCGGTCGGGGTGAGCCGGATCGGCCGGCCGTCCGCGCCGGTCGCCTGCTTCGTCGACAGGTCGAGCCGGAACGCGGGCGTCGCGATGACCGGGTCCGTGCTGGTCGGCGCGGCCCGCCGCAGCGCCGCCCGCATCCGGGCCAGGAGCTCGTCCATGCCGAACGGCTTCGTCACGTAGTCGTCGGCGCCCGCGTCGAGCGCCGCGACCTTCATCGGCCCGGTGTGCCGGGCGGAGAGCACGATGATGGGCACGCGACTGTACCCCCGGATGCCCGCGACCACGTCGAGCCCGTCGAGGTCGGGCAGGCCCAGGTCCACGACGACGAGGTCCGGCGGGTGATCGGCGGCGGCGGCGAGCCCCGCGGCCCCGGTCCCGGCCGTGCGCACCTGGTAGCCGCGGGCCGCGAAGTTGAGCCGCAGCGCCCGCAGCAGCGGCTCGTCGTCGTCGATGATGAGAACTGTGCTCATACTCGTGGCAGCTCCACGGTCATGGTGAGTCCGCCTCCGGGAGTTTCGGACGCTTCGACGGTACCGCCCATCGCTTCCACGAATCCCCGGACGATCGCGAGCCCAAGCCCGACGCCCTTGTCGTTCTCGCGATCGCCGAGGCGCTGAAACGGCGCAAAGACACGAGCCAGATCATTCGGGGGTACTCCCGGTCCGTCGTCGATCACGCGGAGCCGGACGCGCTCGCCGGCCGCCTCGCCGGTGACGCGGACGTGCGGCGCGGCCGCGAGCGCGTTGGCGACCAGGTTGGCGACGACCCGCTGGAGCAGGCCCGGGTCGGCCACGGCGAGGGGCAGGTCGTCCGGCACCTGGTTGTCGACGGGCTGGTGCAGTACCACCTCCGCCACCACCGCATCGAGGGCCGTCGGCTCCGGGTGCACGGCCAGCGCCCCGGCCCGCAGCCGGCTCAGCGACAGCAGGTTTTCGACCAGGGCCGTCATCCGGTCCGTCGAGTCCTCGACGGTGGCGAGCAGCGCGGCCCGGTCCTCGGTGCCGAAGTCGAGGTCCGGGTCCCGCAGGGTGGAGGCCGCGGCCTTGATCCCGGCCAGGGGCGTGCGCAGGTCGTGACTCACCGCGTCGAGCAGCGCCGTGCGTAACCGGTCGACCTCGGCCAGTTCCCGGGCCCGGCCCACCGTCTTGATGGCGACCGCGACCGCCGCCGCCACCAGGATGTAGACGATCAGGACGACCACGTTGTCGACGCTCGCCACGCTCAACGTGTGCAACGGCGGGACAAAAAAGAAATTCAGGGCCAGATCGGCGGCCACCGCGGCGGCGAGGGCGGGCAGCAGCCCACCGGCGGCGGCGGTGGCGGCGACCGGGATGAGGTACAGCAGCGTGACCGTCGCCAGCGACACGTGCGTGCGCAGCGGCTCCAGTGCGACGGTCGCGGCGGCCAGGCCGGCCACCGCGACGACCGCCCCGCGGATCCGCACGCTGCTCACCGCTCCCATTTTGGCAGGCGGCGACTCGGCTGTTCGGCTGGTACGCCCCGCGCTTGCGCACGTGCGAGACTCACGGCCGTGCTGCCAAGTCGCCGTCTCGGCCGGCGTGCCCTGATCGGCGCCGGGTTCGCCGCGTCCGTAGCCGGTCTGGCCGGCTGCGGGGACGACGCCGCGCCCGCTTCCGGGGCCGGACCGTCGGCCTCGGCGGGCGCCGCGGACGACCCGGTCGCGGCCGAGGTGGTCGCCGACACCGGCGGCGTCGCCGGGCTGAACCCGTCCGGCTCGGCCGCAGCGGCTGACGGCCAGATCCTCGGCGCGCCCTACAGCGCCAAGCTCGTCGACACCATGCGGCACTACCTGGTGCCGACCGCCGAGAACCCGAAACACCCCGGCTACGCGGGCGCCGTCGTCCTGGTCAACGTCGGCGGCAAGGTGACGACCCACGCCGCCGTCGGTGACGCCCTGCACTGGGGCGCCGGCCCGGTCGAGCTGCCGGCCAAGTCCCGGGTGGCGATGCGCCCCGACTCGATCTTCGACGTCGCCTCGGTGACGAAGGTGTACACCACGATCCTCGCCCTGCAGCAGGCCGACCGTGGGCGGCTGGACCTGGCCGCGCCCGTCTCGCAGTACCTCCCGGCGTTCACCGGCCCGGGCAAGGCCGCCGTCACCGTGCAGATGCTGCTCACCCACACCAGCGGCCTGCCGGTCGGCCCGTCGATCCCGGAGACGTCGAAGAAGCCGGACGTGGCCGCGCGGTGGGAGTACATCGTGTCGACCCCCCTCGCCGCCGGCGTCGCCCCCGGGTCCCTGTTCCGCTACACCAGCCTGGGCCTGCTGCTCACCCAGCAGATCCTGGAGAAGCTCACCGGCAAGCCGCTCGAGCAGCAGGTCAAGACCGAGCTCACCGGCCCGCTGGGGCTGCGCGACACCGGCTTCAAACCGCTCGGCTGGCTCAGTGCCGCCGACCGGGCCGCCCGGCTGGTCGCCACGGACGCCCGCACCTCGCGGGGCCTGCTGCGCGGTACCGTCCACGACGACATCTGCAACGTCCTCGGCGGCGTGGCCGGCTCGGCCGGCATGTTCACCACCGCGGCCGACCTGTCGGTGCTCGGGCTGATGCTCCTCGGCGGCGGCCAGTACAACGGCAAGCGCATCCTGTCCGAGGCGACCGTCCGCAACGCGCTGACCAACAAGAACAGCGGCCTGCCGGCGACCGACGTCGACCGCCCCGACCGCAGCTCCACCCACGGCATCGGCCTCGAGATCGACCAGCCGTGGTTCATGGGCCGCCTGGCCGGCTCGGGCGCCTACGGCCACACCGGCTTCACCGGCTGCGAGCTCGTCGTCGAGCCGAAACGCAGGCTCGTGCTGGTGCTGCTGACCAACCGCGCCCACCCCAACTGGAGCTGGGCCAACCCCGACCCGACCCGGGTGGCGATCGCCAACGTCCTGGCCGACGCGGTCTAGGCCCCTCGTCACCACCCGCGCCCGTCGCCCCGGACATTGATCGTCATGTACTTCCGGTGGGCGTCGGGCCAGGATGCGTCGTATGGAGACCGATCGCGAACGACATGATCAGCCGGCCGCCACACGGCGCGCGATCCTGGCCGCGGCGACCGCCGCCGTGCCCGCCGCCGCCCTGGCCGTGACCGCGGCCGCACCCGCGCAGGCGGCCGAGGCGGGTGGCGCTCCGGCCGCCGACTTCGACAGCGGCGGCCCTGGGCGCCGGCCCACGCCGCAGGCCCCCGACCGTGACCTTCGGCGGCTGCTCGGCGACCTGGACGAGCACCGCATCCGGGCCACCGTGACCCGGCTCGTGGCGTTCGGCACCCGGCACACCCTGTCGAGCCAGACCGACCCGGTGCGGGGCATCGGCGCGGCCCGGGACTGGCTGTACGCGCAGTTCCAGGCGGCCGCGGCCGGGTCCGGCGGCCGGATGACGGTGGAGCGGCAGTCGTTCGTCCAGCCGCCCGGCGCCCGCAACCCGGAGCCGGTGACCGTGACGAACATCGTGGCCACGCTGCGCGGCACGCAGTCGCCGGAGCGCATCCACGTCGTCACCGGCCACTACGATTCCCGGGTCACCGACGTCATGAACTTCACCGACGACGCCCCCGGCGCCGACGACGACGCGTCCGGGGTGGCGGTGGTGCTGGAACTGGCCCGCGTCTTCGCCGGCCGCCCGCTGGAGTCGACGGTCGTGTTCGCCGCCGTCGCCGGTGAGGAGCAGGGCCTGTTCGGCTCGACCTACCTGGCCGCGCAGTACAAGGCGGCCGGCGCGAAGGTGGCCGCGATGTTCAGCAACGACATCGTCGGCGCCAGTCAGGCCTGGGACGGCACCGCACCGGACCCGCGCACGGTCCGCCTCTTCGTCGAGGGCGTCCCCACCAGCGAGACGCCCGCGCAGACGGCGACCCGCCAGAGCGTGGGCGGCGAGGACGACGGCCCGTCGCGCCAGCTGGGCCGCTTCGTCCGCGACGTGGCCGAGAACGACGCGACCGGCATGCGCGTCCGCGTCGTGTGGCGCCGCGACCGGTTCCTGCGCGGCAGCGACCACATCCCGTTCCTGCAGCAGGGCTACCCCGCGGCCCGCCTGACCGAGCCCCGCGAGAACTTCGACCACGAACACCAGGACGTCCGCGTCGAGAACGGCAAGCAGTTCGGCGACCTGCCCCAGTTCTGCGACTTCGCCTACATGACCCGGGTGGCGAAGGTCAACGCGGCCACCCTGTGGTCCCTGGCCCAGGCCCCGGCCGCCCCGGCCGGCGTGGGCATCGTGGCCGCGGTCCTGACCAACGACACGACGCTGCGCTGGACCCGCGGCACCGAACCGGACCTGGCCGGCTACGAGATCCTGTGGCGCGAGACCACCGCCCCCGACTGGACCCACGTGATCCCGGTCGGCGACGTCACGACCGCCACGATCGACGTGGTCAAGGACAACGTCCACTTCGGCGTCCGCGCGCTCGACAAGTCCGGCCACCGCAGCCCGGTCTCGTACCCCCAGCCGGTCACCTGACCGACCCGAGCCAGTCCCCCACCTGCCCCAACTCGTCTCCCAGTCCCAGCTCGTCTCCCAGTCCCAGCTCGTCTCGTGATCGCTGCGGACCGGCCGGCGGTTGCGGTCCGCAGCGCGTCCATCTGGTCGCCCGGCGAGGGCTCCGCTGCGGGGTCGGCCGCCGGGGCGATCGGACCCGGGCGAGGTAGCCGTCGGCGCGTGGATCGGCGAGGAGGGTCAGGGCCGTCAACGCTCGCGCCGCGGTGGCGTCGAGCCCGGACTGCGATCGACCACACCCCACAGCGCGTCGGCGGCGTCGGCGGACCGGCCGGCGTCGGCGAGATGCTCCGCGCACCAGAAGCGGACCTTCGGATCCGGGTCGTCCAGGCTCACGCTACCCGCGGGGTACGACACTTTTCCCGCGTGCGCGGTGCGCGGCGACGTTGACCCGGTTGGCGCAGGCGGTGGAGCAGAAGCGCCGGCGGCCGTTGCGGGACGTGTCGACATACACCACGGAGCAGCCGGCCCGGGAGCACCGGCCCAGCCGTGACCCGCCCGCCCCGCACACGGCCACGGCAAGGCCGCCGGCGATGGCGGCGCTGATCCGCGCGACCGGGTCGTCGGTGCCGGTGATGTAGTGCAGGTGCGGGCCGTTGCCGTCGTGCATCGACACCCGCACCGACGTCGTGGCCGCGGCGAGCAGACCGTTCACGAGTGTGATCTGCCGCTCCACCGACGGCTCCCCGAACAGCGGCCGCACCCCCTCCAGCCAGGAGCCGATAGCGGCGGCCTGAGCTGCGTCGACGTCCCGGGACGCCATCTCGTGTGACGTCAGCAGCCGCCGCAGCACGGGCGCGTCCAGCACGTCGACGTTGAGCAGATCGGCGGCCAGGAACGTCCCCGAGCCGCCGTAATGGTTGAAGTGCACAAGGCCATTACAGCACGCTTGGGGGCATGGAACACTGCAGCGCCTGCGGCCGGGCGGCGACCCGGGCCGCGATCGAGTCCGCGCACTCCACGTCGGAGGGCATCGTGCGATACCGCCGCTGCGCCTGCGGCAACCGCTGGATCGAACTGGCCGCGTTCATAGTGGCCGAGCGCACCGAGCTGCGCGGTGGCTAGGCTGGCCCGGTGCGAGCGATCCAGTGCGTGCGGTTCGGTGGCCCCGAGGTCCTGCGGGTCGTGGACGCGCCCGAGCCGGTGGGGGACGGGCTGCTGGTCGAAGTGAGCGCGGCCGGCGTCAACTTCGCCGACACGAGCCGGATCGCCGGCCGCTACCAGCCCACGCCCCCGCTGCCGTTCATCCCCGGCACCGAGGTGGTGGGCCGGACCGCCGACGGGCGCCGGGTGCTCGCCCACACCTTCGCGGGCGGGGGCTTCGCCGAGCGGGCGGTCGTCGCGGCGGGCGCGGCGGCGACGGTACCCGACGAGGTGACCGACACCCAAGCGCTCGCCCTGCTCGTCCAGGGGCTCACCGCCTGGCACGTCCTGCGCAGCAGTGCCCGGCTGGCTCCGGGGGAGACCGTCGTGGTGAACGCGGCCGCCGGCGGTGTCGGGTCCCTGGCCGTGCAGCTGGCCCGTAGTTTCGGCGCCGGCCGGGTCATCGCCGCCGCCTCGACGCCCGAGCGCCGCGCGCTGGCCCTGTCCCTGGGTGCCGACGCGGCCGTCGACGGCGCCCCCGACGGATACGCCGACCGTGTCCGCGCCGCCAACGACGGCCGCCCCGTCAACGTCGTCCTCGAGTCGATCGGCGGCCGGGTGTTCACGGACGGCCTGGACGTCCTGGCCCCGTTCGGCCGCCTGGTCACGTTCGGCAACGCGTCCCGCGAGGGCCGCCCCGCCCTCGACCCGGGCGAGCTCGCCGACCGCAACCGCACCGTCGCCGGCTTCTGGCTCCGTCCGGCTCTGGAGGTGCCGGGCGCCTACGCCGAGCCGCTGCGCGAGCTGTTCACCCTGACCGCCGCCGGAGCCCTGCGCCCGCTGGTCGGCGCCGAATACCCCCTGGCCGAGGCCGCCCGGGCCTTCACCGACCTCATCGAACGCCGCACGACGGGCAAGGTGGTCCTGCGCCCCTGATGAAGGCCGCTCGAGCGGGCGGACGGGCAAGATCGAACGCCGCGCGACGGGCAAGGTGGTCCTGCGTCCCTGATGCAGGCCGCTCGAGACGGCCAGGTCCGGCCAGTGGCCGGGTCCGGCCACGCCGCGGGTGCCCGGTGGCGGGGTCCGGGGCTCTAGCCTGGCCGGTATGCGTGATCGCCGTTGGATGCGAGTGCTCGCCGGTGCGGCCGTCGCCGCCGTGGTCGTGGTGGTGCCGGGTGCTCCGGCCGCCGCGGATTCCGGCTGTGGCGCGGCCGAGCGGCGGCTCTTCGGGGTCGCATCCGACGGGCTGCTGCACGAGCTGTACCGCTGCGCCGACGCCACGCCGACCATCGACGACCTGGGGGTGGTCGACCGCGGCGACTGGGCGCGGACGCCGCGGGTGACCGCCGCGTCCGACGGCACCACGACCACGTTCTGGACGGTCGAGGGGGACGGCCAGCTGGTCCGGCGGGTGCAGGCCGGGCCGGGCGCCATGCTCGGCCCGGCCGAGGTCGTCGACGCCACCCGGGACTGGTCCGCGGTGCGGCTGCTGCTCGCGACGCCGCACGCGCTGCTGGTCGACTATCCGCCGGTCGGGGAGGACCCGACGGGCGGGGCGCAGCCGCCGGTGCCGTACACCATGGTTCAGGTGTTCCGGCCGGTCGGCGGCGGGCTCGTCGAGGACAAGCCGCTGTTCGAGCACTACCTCGGGCCGCCGCTGTCGGCGGTCTCCGACGGCTACGGCGAGGTCATCTCCGGGCAGCAGCACCGCCGGGCGTGGCGGTCCGGCGGCTCCGCCCCCGACAACCTGCCGAAGAACAGCGGAACGCTGCCGATCTTCCTGAGCGGGTACGCCGGCGGCGAGGACTTCCTCGGCGGCCTCGACGTGCGGGGCCGGATCACGGAGGTACGGCAGCAGGCCTACGTCCCGCCCTCGCCCCCGACCTGCGTGGCCAACGCCGCCCCGTTCACGTCCTACGCGACGGCGGCCGCCGCCGGCTGGACCCGGCTGGTGGTGCCGGGCCGGGTGGACCCGGAAGCCATCACCAGGGTGCCCAAGGGCTGCACCGCACCCTACGAGTGGCAGTGATGATCACTCGACCCAGCCGTCGCGGACGGCGGTCGCGGCCAGCGTTACGCGGTTGCCGGCCCGCAGGATCTCCTGCAGCGCGCTCACCTGCCGGCGGACGGTGCGCTCGCTGATGCCGAGGTGGCGGGCGATGGCGGTGTCGGTCATGCCGGTCAGCACGAGCCGGAGCACCTGGTCCTGCTCCGGCGTGAGCTTCACCGTGGCCCCCTCGACGGGCACGGCGGCCGACCACAGCAGCTCGAAGTAGCCACGGAGGGCGGCGACGATGACCGGGGCCCGGACGAACAGCGCGCCCTCCATCCCGGTGGGGCTCAGCGGCAGCAGCGCCGCCCGCTCGTCGACGATCACGAGCTTCATCGGCAGCTCCGGGTACACCCGGCACTCCCAACCGGCCTCGACCGAGCGCTGGAGCATCTCCCGGGCGCCCTCGATCTCGAGCACGGCCCGGCTGTAGATGTTGCGGAACCGCACGCCCCGCTCGACGACCTCGGCCGGCAGGGTCCGGGCCGAGCGGGGGTCGGGCGGGCGGCTGAAGTGCTCGGTCTCCAGGCTCAGCAGGTCGGTGCGGGCCGACAAGGCGAGCTCGACCGAGAGCGCCCCGATCTCCGCGCGGTCGGTGATGACCTGCACGAGGTCGTCGATCTCCGCGCTGGGGGCCGACGTCGTGCGGTACACCTGCTGCAGTGCGTCCATCTCGTCCCGGAGCCGGACGAGCAGCTGGTATTCGTCGAGCAGCTGCCGCTGCCGCATGATCAGCGCGTTGTCGAGGGCGCGGGCCGGCTCCACGGGCACGAGCAGCGGCGCGCCGATGTACCGCTTGCGTGCGAAACCCTTCCCGATGAGCTCGCGCGCCTCCTCCCGCTCGTCCAGCTCCGCATGGTCGACCAGGGACAGCCCGCCACTGACCACCAGGCGCTCGTAGAGTTTCGCGGCCGGCTCCGAGAGCACGCCGGTCAGCCCGCTTCGCACGCCACCTCCACGCTCATCAATGGTGCGCCCAGAATACTCAGCCGGCGGCGGCGCTGCGCACCTCGTGCAGGGCCCGCCGCGCGGTGGTGCTGTAGTCGGCGGTGTTGGCCGGGGCGCTCCAGCGCTCATACGCGATCGCCGCCGCCAGCGACGCCAGCTGCGCCGTCACGGTCGCGGTCAGCGGGGCGACGCCGCGGCGTTCCAGGGCCGTGGTCATCGCGGCCGTGATGGCGAGGCCCTTCAGGGCGTCGCGCTCCTGGAGCTCCGGGTGGGCGGCGATCACGGCGCGGCGGCGGAGGCTGAAGTCGCGGCGTTCGGGGGTGAAGGCCTCGCGGCCGGCGGCGTCCATGGCGGCCGCCACCGCCTCCAGCGGCGAGGCGGCCGCCGGGGCGCCCGCGATGGCCGCCGTGACGAGGTCGGACATGGTCTCGCCGCCGAAGAGGACCTCGCGTTTGTCGCGGAAGTGGCGGAAGAACGTGCTCTTCGTGAGGCCCGCGCGCTCCGCGATGTCGATCACCGAGGTCTGGTCGTAGCCGCGCTCCTCGAACAGCTCCAACGCGGCCAGCGCGAGGCGCTGCGGGGCGTTGGGTTGCCAGCGGGCCATGGTGTGAGTGTACGGTGATGGGACTAAGTCCCATCACTTGAGGGGTGCCGCATGAGTCGTGCCGTCGTGTACCGGTCGTACGGAGGGCCCGAGGTCCTGGAATTGCTCGACGTTCCCGAGCCGCGGGCCGGGGCCGGGGAGGTGCGGGTCCGCGTCACCGTCGCCGGGCTGAACCCGATGGACTGGGGGCTGGTCCGCTCACCCGAGCGGGCCGCCATGTTCGGGCTCACCGTGCCGGCCGGGTTCGGGTACGACTTCGCCGGCGTCGTCGACCAGGCCGGGCCCGGCGTCGAAGGGTTCGCCGTGGGGGATCGGGTGTTCGGCGGCGCCCTCGCCCGGGCGGTCGCCGACCACGTCGTGCTCGCGGCGCCGGCCGAGGCGCCGGACGGGCTCTGGCGCACGCCCGACGGCATCAGCGATGAGGTCGCGGCCACGCTGCCGGTGGCCGGGATGACCGCGGCGGCCGCCCTCGCCACGATCGGGCTGCGCGAGGGCGACACGGTGCTGATCGGCGGGGCGGCCGGTGGGGTCGGGGTGTTCGCCGTGCAGCTCGCGACCCTGGCCGGGGCCCGCGTGATCGGGACCGCGGCCGAGAGCACGTTCCCGTTCCTGCGGGAGCTGGGAGCCGAGGCGGTCGCCTACGGGCCGGGGCTGGCCGGGCGGGTGCCGGCGGGCGTGACGGCCGCGGCCGACCTGTTCGGGACCGAGACGGCCCTGGCCGCGCTGGAGCTCGGCGTGCGGCCGGAGCGGATCGTCACGGTCGCGGCCGGGCCCAACCCGCCCGGCGGCGTGCGCGCGACCGGCGGCGCTCAGGCCGGGCCGGACGAGATGGGGCGGCTCCTCGACGCCGTCCTCGGCAAGCGGCTCACCGTGCCGATCGCGGCGAGCTTCCCGGTCGAGCGGGTCCGCGACGCCGTGGCACTGCAGGCGGACCGGCACGTGCACGGGAAGGTCGTGGTCACGCTGTAGCGGGCTCCGGGATCGGCGCCGGCACCGGCAGGGTGAAGCAGATGCGGGCACCGTCGGTGCTGGTCGGGTCCAGCCAGATCCGGCCGCCGTGGTGCTCCACGATGCGCTTGCAGATGGCCAGGCCGATGCCCGTCCCCGGGTAGACGTCGCGGGGGTGCAGGCGCTGGAAGATGACGAAGATCTTGTCCGCGAACTGCGGTTCGATGCCGATACCGTTGTCCTGGACCGCGAACTCGTAGAAGCCGTCCGCCTGGCCGAGCTCGACGGTGATCTTCGGGGGCTCGTCGGGCTTGCGGAACTTGACGGCGTTGCTGATCAGGTTCTGCCACAGCATCGCCAGGAGGGTCGGATCACCCTGTACCACGGGAAGGTCCGGCGTTTCGACGGTCGCGTCGGTGTCCTCCAGGCGGACGGCGAGGTCGTTGCGGACGCGGCGCATGGTGGCGGACAGGTCGACGTCGGTGACGTTGTCGTAGACGCGGCCGACCCGCGAGAACGCGAGCAGGTCGTTGATCAGCGCCTGCATGCGGGTCGCGCCGTCGACGGCGAAGGCGATGTACTGGCGGGCGCGATCGTCGAGCTGCTCGGAGTACCGACGCTGCAGCATTTGACAGAAGGAAGCGATCTTGCGCAGGGGTTCCTGGAGGTCGTGGCTGGCGACGTAGGCGAACTGCTCCAGGTCGGAGTTGGAGCGCCGCAGCCGCTCCTCCTGCGCACGGCTCTCGGCGAGGGCGGTCACCACCCGCTCCCGCATCGCCTCCACCGACGCGCCCAGCTGCGCGAGATCGGCGGGGCCGGCGGCCGGCACCCGGTGCTCGAAGTCACCGTCGGCGACCCGCCGCACCGCCGACTGCAGCCGGTCCAGCGGGCGGAAGATCAGCCGCTGCAGCAGCAGCGCGATGACGAACAGCCCGGCGAGCAGGCCGGCGACGATGATGGCGAAGATGGTGTCCCGGCTGCGCCGTGAGCTGTCGAGGGCCTTGCGGCCGGCCGCGCGGGCCTCGTCGACCCGCTGCTGCAGCGCGGTGACCCCGCCGCGGATGCCGTCGAACGCCGTCTTGCTGGTCACGACCAGCGGCGACCGCGGGTCGGGGTCGGCGATGAGCGGCTGGGCGAACTGTGCGCGCCAGGCGGTCGCGGCCCGCTCGACGTCCTCGAGGCCCCGCAGCGCGGCCGGCTCGTCGGCGAGCAGGGTGCGCAGCCGGTTGGCGATGCGCTGCTCGGTGGTGACACCCTCGTTGTAGGGGGCGAGGAACTGCTGCTCGCGGGCGAGGACGAAGCCGCGCACCGCCGTCTCCTGGTCGACCAGGGCGGCGCCGAGCTCGACGACGGCCGTGGCGGCGGGGGAGATCTTCAGCTGCAGCCGGTCGGAGACCCGGGTGGTGTCGGCCAGCGAGGCGTAGCCGGCCCACGACCCGAGCACGATGAGCAGCGTCATCGCCCCGATCGTCAGGGCGAAGAGCCGCTGGCTGGTGAGCCGCCGTCGTTCCGTCACGCGTGGCAGATTACGGCAGCCCGCGCCCTACCGCCCGATGGGCAGCACTTCTTTGAGGCGCGTCCGCAGCCGCAACCGCCCGCCGCCGGTCGTGGTGCAGCGCAGGTCGCCGCCGAGGTCGCTGTAGCGGCTCAGCAGCCCGTCGCGCAGCATCGGCACGAGGCACGCGCGCTTGCGCACGACGGTGATGACGGCCAGCAGCAGATACACCCCGCTCAGGCCCACGAGCTCACGGTCATGCCAGTCCGCCGGCAGCACCGCCCCCAGCACGAACTGCACCAGGAACAGCCCCAGCAGCACGAGCGCCGCCCGCAGGCTCAGCGTCAGCCCGAGCAGCAACGCGATCGCGAGGAGCGACTGCGACGCGGTCAGCAGCAGCTCGCCGCGCTGGGCCGGCTCGATCGGCAGCCCCGACCAGCCGCGGCTGGACACCGCGAACACCACCGGCAGCGTGCCGACCAGCAGCGTCCACTGGTTGACCTTCGAGGACACCAGGGCGCCGAGGGCCTCGGTGGTGTGCAGGCGGTACGCGTAGAGGCCGGCGACGAGCAGCTCCGGCGCCTCCGAGGCGAGCGGCGCCACCCACTGCACCAGCAGAAACTCGCTGATTCCGAGCTCCTGGCCGGTGTCGACCAGGGACTCCGCGAACGGCTCGGCGGCGAGCAGGATGACCACCGCCGACACCAGGAACAGCCCGATGACGGTGGCCCTCCGCGGCACCTTGCCCAGCCCGCCGACCCACGCCGACGGCCCGATCAGGTCCGGCTCCCCGGCCGGCGCCCGCGACACCCGCCAGCTGTACGCGACGAAGATGGCGACCAGCACGGCGGTGTCCCACAGCGTCAGCGTGCGTTTGAACGGCAGGATCAGGCAGTACAGCGACGCGATGGTCAGGAACGCCAGCGGCACCGCGTCCGCGCGCCCGAGCGTGATCCCGCGCTCCTTCGACCGCCGCCAGGCGATGAGCACAACCACGCACCAGCCGATTCCGACCAGGATCCGGTTGGCCCCGGTCATGTTGGCCAAAGCCAAAGAGCATGCGGGGGTACTGTCACCGCCCGCAGGAGCACACTCCGCGCCGTACTGGGCCGCCGCCTCACCGCCGCGCCACGTGAACACGAAGTCGACGGAGTACTCGGGCAGCACCGCGATCAGCGCCAGCACCGCCACCGCCAGCCCCGCCGACACATCAACCTGAGCCGCCTCAGCCGCCCAGGCGAGCACGAACGCCGCCCCGATGATCGCCCCACCGAACACGAGCGCAGCCAAGGGCGCAGCCAATTCGATCCCGGCCAGCGCGACAACCACCCCGGGAACGGTCGCCGCGAGCGCCAGCAGTCCCGAGAGGGGCGGTAGTCGCATGCCAGCGCACTCTACCGGCGCCGCGCGACAACCGCCGCTCAGCCACGAAGCCCATCCGAACCCCCCGCCCAGGAACCGGCCGCGCACAGTCAACAGCCACCACACCGACACGACATACCCCGCGATCACACCACCGCAGAGCGAAAGTCCCTCAGAGCACAATCAATCAACCAAAACGCCTCCCGGAGCCGCAGGCACCACAAATCGCAACCACAAAAACCAACAACGAATCGCAATCCGCTTGCCGGAGCCGCAGGCGCCAAGAATCGCCACCACGAAAACCCACAACGAACCGCAATCTCTTTCCCGTCGCCGCAGGCGCCACGGATCGTTACCACCGAAAGACGACCACAACGAACCCGCCGCATCATCTACGGACCGCAACGAACAAACCGCAACCAAACTACGGTATGGACCACGCTACCCGGTAGTTACCATCGGCCGAGCCCACATAGCGGTGCCCCTCCAACCGGAAAATCCCGAACCCGGCGGCCCATGCGCACGACACCCAGCGAACACCCAAACACGGCCATCACCCAAGCCACCCCGCCAACGCGACAGCGAGGCCAAGCAAGGAGACCGATACCGCCCAACATCCTCCACCACACCCGACTCCGCAGCGCAGGAGCCCTCAAATTCGTCAACGTCAGAAGCGACCGACGCGCTCCTCGCCCCCTCCTCGACCGGCTCTGACTCCTCAACCGACTCCGGCTCCAGCTCCTCCACCCGCCCAAACTCTTCCGCCTGCGCCGGCTCTTCTTCCTGCGCCGGCTCCTCCGCCTCCGCGAGGGGTTCGACGCGTCGCACTAGCGGTTCGAGGGGTTGTGCTGAGGGTTCGAGGGGCTGTGCTGGGGGTTCGACGGGCTGTGTTGGCAGTTCGGCGAGCTGTGTTGGCGGTTCGGCGAGCTGTGCCCGCCGCGCCTGCAGCCATTCCTCCTTGGTCGACGGCACGTTGTCGCCGTAGATTCGGCGGAGCTTGGCTGCGTACCGTTGTTCGAGACCCCAGTCGCGCTGTTCTTTATGTACGCGGCGGAACTCTTCGGCCATAGGGCTGTATTTCCGCGATCGGGTCCGGTCGCGCATTGTTGCCTCTTCGCGCTTGCCGAAAATGCTGATCTGCCCCCGCATATATTGATTATCGCAAGTTTGAAGATCATGCACATCGGCCTTCTTGCCGCTGTCCGTGTGACGCCCATTACACCGGTTGGAGGGGCACCGCGCTGTGGGCTCGGCCGATGGTAACTACCGGGTAGCGTGGTCCATACCGTAGTTTGGTTGCGGTTTGTTGGTTGCGGTCCGTAGATGATGCGGCGGGTTCGTTGTGGTCGTCTTTCGGTGGTAACGATCCGTGGCGCCTGCGGCGATTCAAAAGCAAATTGCGGTTCGTTATGGGTTTTGGTGGGGGCGGTGAGCGGTCGGTTGGCGATTGGGAATCGTTGAGGGCTCGTCGAGTGGGCGGTGGTTTTGGAGGCGGCGAAGCATGGGACCGTGTCCGGACCGGGCGTCGTCGGCTCGGGCTCGGGCGTTGTCGTCGGGCCTGGCCTGGCGTTGTCGTCGGGCCCGGCCTGGCGTTGTCGTCGGGCCGGACTCGAGCGTTGTCGTCGATGCGGCTCGGTTGTGCTGCTCGAATTGTTGCGCGCCGCTGTTGCCGACGGTCTAGGCGGCCGTCTCTCTCGTCCTCGCCGGGTGGTGGGAGTTCTCCGGGTGTCAGACCGCTGCGGCGGCGGCCCTTCCCGCGGTGCGGCCGGAGAAGAGGCAGCCGCCCAGGAAGGTGCCTTCCAGGGAGTTGTAGCCGTGCATGCCGCCGCCGCCGAAGCCGGCTACCTCGCCGGCCGCGTAGACGCCCGGGAGGGGGGTGCCGTCGGACTGCAGGACGCGGCCGGAGAGGTCGGTCTCGAGGCCGCCCAGGGTTTTGCGGGTCAGGATGTTGAGGTGGACCGCGATGAGCGGGCCGGCCTTCGGGT
Source organism: Dactylosporangium sp. NPDC051541 (assembly GCF_044454505.1). Classification (NCBI taxonomy): domain Bacteria; kingdom Bacillati; phylum Actinomycetota; class Actinomycetes; order Micromonosporales; family Micromonosporaceae; genus Dactylosporangium; species Dactylosporangium sp. NPDC051541. The sequence continues at coordinate 208,608 of NZ_JBITDU010000008.1, read as the reverse complement.
CCAGGAGGCGGTGCGGGGTGGCTACGCGGATCAGCTTGTCGCCGCGGTAGTTGCGGGCGCCGCGGAGGGCGGTGATCTGCGCGTCCTTCGTGAACGCGTTGGCCAGCTCGCGGTCCCTGGCTTCTACGGTTCTCGTGATTTCGGCGGCGTCCAGCGGTACCCCCGGAGCCATGTGTTGCATTTTGGCGATCAGCTCGTCCAGCGTGGCGGCGACCGCGAAGTCGGCCCCGTGCTGTTTGAACGCCTCCACGGGGGCGGGCGCGCCCTTCTTCACCCGCTGCAGGACCTGGCGGACGCTGCGGTTGGTGAGGTCCGGGTTCTGCTCGGAGCCCGACAGCGCGAACTCCTTCTCGATGATTTTCTGCGTGAGGATGAACCAGCTGTAGTCGTAGCCGGTGGCGGTGATGTGCCGCAGCGTGCCGAGCGTGTCGAAGCCCGGGAAGCACGGTGCCGGCAGGCGCTTGCCGGTCGCGTCGAGCCACAGTGACGACGGCCCCGGCAGGATGCGGATGCCGTGGTCGGGCCAGATCGGGTCCCAGTTGCGCAGGCCCTCGGTGTAGTGCCACATCCGGTCGGGGTTGATGACGCGGCCGCCGGCGGCCTCGGTGATGCCGAGCATGCGGCCGTCGACGTGTGCCGGTACCCCCGAAACCATGGTCTTCGGCGGTGGACCGAGCCGCTCCGGCCAGGCCTTGCGCACCAGCTCGTGGTTGCCGCCGATGCCACCGGAGGTGACGATGACGGCGCCGGCGGTGAGCTCGAACTCGCCGGCCCTCGCGCGCGAGCTCGACTGTCCACGCAGGACGGTGGTCGGCTCCAGGATCGTGCCGCGCACCACGCCGCCGGGCAGCAGCTCGTCGACCTGGTGGCGGAAGCGCAGCTCGACGTTGGCGCTGGCCCGGACCCGCTTCTCGAACGGTTCGACGATCCCCGGCCCGGTGCCCCACGTGATGTGGAACCGCGGCACCGAGTTGCCGTGCCCGTCCGCCGGCCCGCCGCCGCGCTCGGCCCACCAAAGCGACCGGGAACACGCGGTGTCCCATGGCGCGCAGCCAGGCCCGCTTCTCCCCGGCGGCGAAATGCACGTAGGCCTCCGCCCATTTGCGCGGCCATTCGTCCTCGGCCCGGTCGAACTGCGCGCTGCCGAGCCAGTCCTGCCAGGCCAGCTCGACCGAGTCGCGGATGCCCAGCCGCCGCTGCTCGGGCGAGTCGACGAAGAACAGCCCGCCGAACGACCAGTGCGCCTGCCCGCCGAGGCTCTGCTTCCCCTCCTGGTCGAGCAGGATCACCCGCTTCCCGGCGTCCGCCACTTCAGCCGCCGCCACGAGCCCGGCCAGACCGGCCCCGATCACGATCACATCCGCGTCCACGCGCACAGGCTAAGCCAAATCCCCGACCCGCCTCAGCGCGGTGGCCGCATTCGCACGCACAGTAGCCTCCCCACTACGCAACCCGCGCCGCCGCCGGTCGTGCGGCTTCCATGCGGGTTTCTGCCCGAGCAGCCACACGCACGCCCGCTGCACCGGGATCGGCACGTGCGGCTGGAGCAGGTCGGGGCCCGGCGGCCCGTCCATCGCGGCGATGCCCCGCCCGGCGGTGTGGCGGGTGCGGCGGTCCGGTGCCGTCCGGAAGACGTGCTAGAGCGTGGGCAGCGCCCGCGGGTCCCCGATCCGGGCCAGGGCCCGCAGCGCGTTGTCGCGGACGTCCGGGTCGGCGGGCCGGGCGGTCAGGAGGCCGTCGATCCCGAACCGGGTCACCGTCCGGGCCGTCGACGCCGCCGGCGACCGTTCCGCGCCCGGCGACGCCGCCGTCGTGACCGGGTACTACACGCCCGGGTGCACGCCGTACCACTTCTGAGGCGAACCCGGCCGGCTCCCCCCGCGTGCGGGAGCCGGCCGGGCCGCGATCAGGGTGACGTGATCGTCTGGGCCGGGGTGAGGGTGACCGAGGAGTCCTCGATCGAGTCGCCGAAGCCGCCCAGCGAGATGCGGTCGAACTGCTTGACCGCCAGGCCGTGGTACGCGCTGGCGCACCGCTCCGTCGCGGACTGCACGAACAGGCCCTTGCCGCCCGCGGCGAACGAGAGCCGGGCGTCGCCGCTGCGGTAGGCCAGGCCGGTGAAGCCGGGGCCGCCGCCGCTGGTCGTGCGGGCGCCCACCTCGGCGTGGCAGCCGTTGGCGTCGTCCAGGGTCAGCGAGATGTTGGTGGCCTGGCCGACGACGACGTCGGAGCCCACCGGGAAGACCTGGCTCAGGTTGATCGGGGCCGGGTTCGCGGCCGACGTGTGCACCGTGACCGTGACGTCGACGCCCGCGGCCTTGCAGCCGGTGAACGAGATTCCGGTCAAAGATCCGGCGTTGGTACCGCTCTGACCCGCGCCCGCCGTGAACGAACCCGACACCGTCAGGCCCGAGCACAGCGTCACCTGGTTGGACACGGCGTCGCGGATGCCGACCGTCGAGCCCGCGGCCCGGGTCCCGGACCAGGTGCCACCCGGCGAGATCGTGAACGTCGGCGCGGCCGCCTGCGCCGGTGCGGCGAGGAGCGCGGCGGCTGTCACCGCGGCGAGGGTGACGGCGAGCTGACCTGTTCTGTGCTTCATGACTACCTCCATGAGATGCCGAACGGTCTGTGCATCCCAACCGGCGTTCCATCACGTTCCGTCACCGACCGTTCGGTCCCGGACGGTTAGGGCAGCTCGTTCAGTACCGCCGCCAAACGCTTCTCCTCGAACGTGAAGTGCGACTCCATCACCGCGGCCAGGCCGGCCAGCTCGGCCTTGGTGGGGTTGGCCTCGACCCGGCGCAGGAGGGCGGCGAGCTGCTCATGGTCGCGGCGCAGCTCGTCGAGGACCGGGCGGAGCGATGGATGACTCGCGGCCAGGGCCCGGAACGCGCCGCGCTCCTCACCCGTGTGATGGCGGTCCAGCGCGCCGCAGAACGCCAGGCAGTGCGCGCGCAGTGAACGGCTGAAGTCGGGCAGGTCGGCGCTGTCGGCCAGCAGCGAGCGCAGGTGCTGGTGGATCTCGATGAGCTGGTTGCCAAGTGCCGCGAGGCGCGGCGGGCTGAACTCGGACAATGTCAGGTCCTGAAGGTCCCGCGCCTCCATGCCCTCGGCGATCTTCGAGCCGGGTACACCGCGACGCTGCCGGCCAGCATAACCGCAGCCGGTCCGCCGGATCGGAGGTGGACCTCGACGCGGCCGCCGCCCGGAGGCGCACAGTATGGGGCATGAGCGCGAACAAGGACGCCTACGACGCCGCCCTGACCGCGGCCGACACGCACGCCCGCTCGTGGCTGAGCTCGCTGGCCACGCGGGCCGTACCACCCACTGCCGACGCCGACTCCCTGGCCCCGATCGTCGGCGGCCCGCTGCCCGACGAGCCGATGGACCCGGCGGCGGTGGTCGAGCTGCTGGCCCGGTCGGCCGAGCCCGGCCTGATGGCGATGCCGGCGGGACGGTTCTTCGGCTGGGTCATCGGCGGGACCCTGCCGGCCGCGCTCGGGGCCGACTGGCTGGTGAGCGCCTGGGACCAGAACGCGGCGATGCGCTACCCGACCCCGGCCACCGCCGCCCTCGAGGAGGCGGCCGGCGCCTGGATCGTCGACCTGCTCGGCCTGCCCACCGGCTCCGACGTCGGCTTCGTCACCGGCGCCACGATGGCCAACTTCACCGGCCTCGCGGCCGCCCGCCGGCACGTGCTGGCCCGCCGCGGCTGGGACGTGGACTTCGACGGCCTGTTCGGCGCACCCCGCATCCGCGTGCTCGTCGGCGACGAACGCCACGACACCCTGGACCTGGCGCTGCGGTACCTGGGCCTGGGCGCGCCGACCCCGGTCGCCGCCGACGACCAGGGCCGCCTCCGCCTGGACGCCCTGGCCGAGGCCCTCGAGGCGGGCAGCGGCGAGCCGGCGATCGTGTGCCTGCAGGCCGGCAACGTCCACAGTGGAGCCTTCGACCCGATCGGCGCCGCCGCCGACCTGGCCCACCGCCACGGCGCCTGGGTCCACGTCGACGGCGCCTTCGGCCTGTGGGCGGCCGCCGCCCCGTCCCTGCGCCACCTGGTGCCGGGCCTGGACCGCGCCGACTCGTGGGCGACGGACGGCCACAAGACGCTCAACGTCCCGTACGACTGCGGCATCGTGATCGTGCGGGACCCGGCCGCGCTGCGGGCCGCGATGGGCGTCGAGGCCAGCTACCTGATCGAACCGGCCGGACCCGGCGGCCCGGCCGACCCGTTCGAGAAGGTACCGGAACTGTCCCGCCGGGCCCGCGGCGTCCCGGCCTGGGCGGCCCTGCGATCCCTGGGCCGGCGCGGGGTGGCGGAGATGGTCGAGGGCTTCGCCGGCAACGCCCGCCGCCTGGCCGAGGGCATGGCCGGGATCGAGGGCGCCGAAGTCCTCAACGACGTGGTGTTCACGCAGGTGTGCGTGGCCTTCGGCGACGACGACCGCACGGCCGCCGTGACCCGCGCGCTGCTCGCCGAGGGCCGCGCGTGGATGTCCGGCTCCCGCTGGCGCGGCCGCACGATCCTGCGCATCTCGGTCAGCAACTGGTCGACCGACGCCACCGACATCGAGGAGTCTCTGGCCGCCGTCCGCCGAGCCGTCGCCACGACCGCCGCCTGACGGGCTGGTTGGTTCGTGCGCCGCCTGGCGGGCGGGCTGGTTAATTCGTGCGCCGCCTGATGGGCGGGCTGGTTGGTTCGTGCGCCGCCTGATGGGCGGGTGGGTTGGTTCGCCGCCTGATGGGCGGGGTGGTTGGTTCGCCGCCTGATGGGCGGGCTATTTCGTGAAGCGGGACAGCAGGATGGCCAGGCGGCGGTCCTGCAGTTCGCGGGGCAGGCGGTCGCCGCGGGTCAGGGTGACCAGGCCGTGCAGGGTGGCCCACAGCGTCTCGGTGAGCAGGCCCAGCTCGTCCGGGGTCGCGAACGGGGCGAGGACGTCGGCCAGCGCGCCGAACCCGGCCCGCAACGGCTCGGGGGTCTCGGGCTTGGCGAACGGGATGGCGATGGCCTGGGAGAACATCGCGTCGTACAGGGCCGGGCGGCGCTCCGCGAAGTCGAGGTAGGCCGTGGCCACGGCGGTCAGGGCGTCGAGTGCGGCGCGGTTGCGGCCGGTGTCGGCGCCGTTGCGAGCCTCGACCAGCTCCGAGGCCAGGTCCGCGAACCCCTCGATGGCGACCGCCGCCATGATCGCGTCCTTGCTCTTGAAGTGGCTGTACAGCACCGGCTGGCTGTATTCGACCCGCTCGGCCAGGCGCCGGGTGGTCACCGCCTCCCAGCCCTGCGTCTCCGCCAGCTCCCGCGCCGCGGCGATGATCAGCCGCTCCCGCACTGCCCGATCGCGCTCCCGCCGGCCCTCGCTAGTCATGCTTGCAATCCTAGCACTGCTAGGATTAGCGTTGACAGGAATCCTAGCAATGCTAGAAATGAAGCGGAGATGCGACATGCTCACCCCCATCGCCTACGGGCTGGCCATCGTCCTGAACCTGTTCATCCTGTTCATCGGCGGCCGTTTCCTGCTGCAGCCCAGGCTGGCGGCGGCCGGCTACGGGGTGGCCGTCGAGGGCGGCGGTGCCGCGGCCTACCTGTCGGTCAAGGGCGTCCGCGATGCCACCTACGGCCTGGTCGGCCTGGCGCTGCTGGCGTTCGCCGGAGCAACCGCTGAGGCCTGGTTCATGCTGGTGGTCGCCCTGGCCCCGTTCGGCGACACGGTGATCGTGCTGCGCAATGGCGGTACCAAGGCGACCGCTTTCGGCATTCACTTCGCGACCGCGCTGGTCGTCCTGCTGAGCGCGGGCCTGCTGTTCGCGCTCTGAACCCGGCCGGATCCCCCGTAAGTGCGCGAATACCCCGCCGGGCGATAAATCCGATATGTCGTGGCGCGAAGCGCCCGACATATCGCCTCTCGCACGGCCGAGCGGGCCGAGGGGGTTCGACCTGAGCAGCGGCCGCGATCAGGTGTGCCGGCTCCGAATGCGGCCCCAGACGGGCTGGCCCAGACGCGGCCGAGCGGGCTGAGGGGTTCGGCCTGAGCAGCGGGCGCGATCAGGCGTGCCGGCTCCGAAAGCGGCCCAGACGGGCCGGCCCAGAAACGTGAGCGGCCTACCTCGGCAGTTCGGCCCTGCGGGTCTGCAGGAAGGCGCGCTCCGTCTCGTTGGTGGCCAGCGCGATCGCCTCCGAATAGGCCGCGCTCGCCTCCTCGAGCCGGCCGAGCTGGGTCAGGAGGTGGGCCCGGGTGGCGGGGAGGCGGTGGAAGCCCGGCAGGTCCAGATCCTCCAGCGCGGCCAGGGCCAGCGCCGGGCCGTGGACCTCGGCGACGGCGACCGCGCGGTTCAGGGCCACGATCGGGGTCGGGACCAGGGCCAGGAGCTGGTCGTACAGGGCCAGGACCTGCGGCCAGTCGGTCGCGTCGCCGTCGGTGTGGACGGCGCTGATGGCGGCCTGGATCTGGTAGGGGCCGGGGCGGTTGCGGCGCAGGCAGCGGCGGACCAGGTCGTGGCCCTCGGCGATCAGGGGGCGGTTCCACCGGGAGCGGTCCTGGTCGGCCAGGAGTACCAGGTTGCCGGACGGGTCCTGGCGGGCGGGGCGGCGGGCCTCGGTGAGCAGGAGGAGCGCCAGGAGGCCGAGCACCTCGGGCTCGTCGGGCATCAGCGACGCCAGTTCGCGGGCCAGGCGGATCGCCTCCGCGCACAGGTCGGTGCGGATCAGCGGGCCGGCGGTGGCCGTGTAGCCCTCGTTGAACATCAGGTACAGGACGGTCAGAACCGGGGGCAGGCGGTCGGGGAGTTCGTGCTCGTGCGGCACCCGGTAGGGGATGCCGGCGTCGCGGATCTTTCGCTTGGCCCGCACGATCCGCTGGGCGATCGTCGCCTCCTGGACCAGGTAGGCGCGGGCGATCTCCGGGACCTCGAGGCCGCCGAGCAGGCGGAGCGTGAGGGCGGTGCGGGCGTCGGGGGCGAGCGCCGGGTGGCAGCAGGTGAAGATGAGGCGCAGCTGGTCGTCGTGCACGGGTCCCACCTCCTGGGGCTCGTCCGGTTGTCGCAGGAGCAGTGCTTCGGCGTGCCGGGCCTCGCGGGTCGTCTCCCGGCGGAGCCGGTCGATGGCCCGGTTGCGGGCCGTGGTCACGATCCAGGCGCCCGGGTTCGGCGGCAGCGTCTCCCACTTCTGCAGCGCCGTGGTGAAGGCGTCCTGGACCGCCTCCTCCGCGAGGTTGATGTCGCCGAGGAGGCGGGTCAAGGTGGCGACGCAGCGGCCGTACTCGGCCCGGTAGACGCTGGTCAGGTCCATGCTCAGGCGGGCTGGGAGAGCTCGTCGAAGGGGCGCACCTCGATCGGGCCGCCGCAGGCCGCCGCGCACTTCTCGGCCCAGGCCAGGGCCGCGTCGAGGTCCTCGCACTTGATGACCCAGAAGCCGGCGATGTGCTCCTTCGCCTCGGCGAACGGGCCGTCGGTCATCGTGGTGGCGCCGTTGTCGATCCGCACGACGGTGGCGCTGTCGGGCATCGTGAGCCCGCCGCCGAACACCCACGCGCCCGCGGCCTGCATCTCGTCGTTGACCCGGCCGGTCTCCCGGAACATGGTCTGCATCTCCTCGTCCGTCATCGCCGGTTCGCCCTCGACGTAATGCACGGACAGCAGGTACTGCTTCATGGCGGTTCTCCTTCTGTTGTGACGAGCCTCAGGCGGACAGGCGGCGGGCGACGACGGGGATGACGATCGCGGCGGCGACCAGGTGGGTGAGCATCAGCAGCGCCTTCGTACCCGGCGCGGCGTCCGCGATCACGTCCGGCACCAGCGACAGCACGGTCAGGATCACGGTCGTGCGGACGAACGCGCGCCGCGGGCGGCGGGCGAACCGGGCCAGCGCGGCCGCCAGGACCACGCCGACCAGCGAGAACACCGCGGTCAGCACGCCGAACCCGCTGACCGGGATGGGGGCGCCGGCCATGTCGAGGCTGATCCCGGCGGCGTGACCGGCGGCGGCGACGGCCATCGTGGCGGCGCTCGCGGCGACCGTGGCCAGGGCGCCGTGGCCGAGGACGGCGCGGATGCCGGGGCGCGCGGTGGTGGAGGAGGTGGTGGCGGTCCGGGTCGGGTTCGCGGTGGTGGTCATCGTGTCCTCCAGCGGTTCGGTGGTCCGGCTCCGTGCCGGGCTCTCACCAGGGCTACGAATCGCACCGCCCCCGATCGACACCATCGCCCGGATTCTTTCCAAGATTTTTTTGGAGCGGCCCGTGACGTGGGAAAGTTCCGCTATTCGGGGGCCGACCAGAGGCGGACGGACCCGTCGTCGGAGCCGGTGACGAGGCGGTCCGCGGCCGGGCTGTAGGCGAGGGCGAGGACGTTGCCGCCCGCGTCGAGGTCGGTGAGCGCGGCGTGCGTGGCGGCGTTCCAGAACCGCAGCCGCCGGTCGTTGCCGCCGCTGGCGATCGTCGCGCCGGTGCGGTCGAAGGCGACCGCGTTCGCGGCCTGGCTGTGCCGCCCGAGCGTGGTGGCGGCGATGCCGGCCTGGTCGAGCGGCCACTCCAGGATACTGCCGTCGGCGCCGGCACTGGCCGCGACGGTACCGTCCGGGCTGTACGCGACCGCGCGGACCTCGTTGAAGCCGTGCTTCGTCCCGGCCGGCACCTCGATCTCGCGGCCACGATCCGCCGTGGTGTACCGCACGATCGAAGCCCGGTTCCCGCCGACGATGACGTCGTCCGGCTCCTGCGGGTTGAACGCGATCGCCCGGATGAACCCGCCGCTCAGCGCGTCGAACTCGGCCAGCTGCGCACCGGTCCTGACGTCGAGCACCACCCCGATGCCGCCGTCGCCGCCGACCGCGATCCGCGAGCCGGTCTTGTCGAACGCGAGCGTCTGGATCGGGAACCGCCGGGCCGAACCGTCCGGCACCGTACGCGGGCTGAGCGACGGCAGGTCCCACAGGTGGATGCGTTCGTCGGCGCCGGCCGCGGCGAGCAGCGTGTCGTCCGGGCTGAACGCGACCGCCCGCAGTTCGGTGCTCGTCTCCAGGGGGTGCTGGCCGGCGGCGGCCCGGGTGTTGGGGTTCCACAGCCGCACGGTCTTGTCCGCACCGGCGCTGGCGACCAGGTCACCCCGGTGGTTGAAGGCGACGGCGAACACGTTGCCGCTGTGCCCCTTGAGCTCGGCCAGCAGCGGACCGCGACCGTCCAGCCACACCTTCACCCCCGCCCCGCCGAAGGTGAGCAGCACGATCACGACCAGCGCCGCCACCCAGCGCCGGCCGCCGCGCCGCCGAGCGACCGGGGGCGGTGCAACCGGGGCAACCATGGCAACCGGGGCAACCATGGCAACCGGGGCAACCGGGGCAACCGGGGCAACCGGTGGCGGGGGAGCCGGATCCGGTTGCAGCTCCTCGGTCGGTGGGGCGACGGCGGCGTGGATCGCCGGTGCGAGGAGGCTGCCCTCGGCCACCACGAGCTCCGGCTGATCCACGATCGTCGGGGGCATGCGGAGAGCCCGGTGCAGCAACGTGGCCGCCAGGGGGATGCGGGAGGAGCCGCCGACCAGGAAGACGCCGCCGATGTGCTCGGGGGCGACGCCGGACTCGCGCAGCACCCGCACCGTCAGTGCGACCGTCCGGTCGAGGTGCGGCCGGGCGGCGTGCTCGAACTCGTCGCGGGTCAGGTGCAGGTCGGTCCCGACGAGGGGCAGGTGCAGGTCGGCGGTCGTGTGCCGGGTCAGCTGCTCCTTCGTGGCCCGGGCCGCGGTCCACAGCGCCCGGCGGGCCTGCTGGTCCTCGGTGTTCTGCGGCCAGCTCAGCCGGCCCCACGCCTCGGCCGAGCCGGTGGTGAGCCCGCGGGCGTGCTCGACGACGGCGGCGTCGAGGTCCAGACCGCCCACATCGGCCAGCCCGGCCGCCGCGACAACCTCGAACGGCGGCCCGACCCGCACGACGCTCACGTCGAAGGTGCCGGCGCCGAGGTCGTACACGACCACGCACTGCCCGGGCCGCAGATCGCGGACGGTGGCGAAGTAGGCCGCGGCCGCCACGGGCTCCGGGACCAGCCCGACCTCACCGAATCCGGCCCGCGCGGCGGCGTCGGCGAGCACGGTCAGCCGGGTCCGGCCCCAGGCCGCCGGGTGGGTCAGGACGACCTCGGCGATCGGGGCCCCGGCGACCCGGCGGGCCTCGTCGGCGACCCGGCGCAGGACGGCCGCGAGGACCTCGGCGACCGGGTACTCCCGCTCGCCGAGCCACACGGTCCCCTCGTCGATGCGCCGCTTCGGGTTGGCCTCCAGCCCGTCCGGCCGGCTTCCCGCGGCCCGCTCGGCGTCCTGCCCGGTGAGCAACACCGGCCCCGAGCCGGCGGCCGGCCCCGACCCGGCGAAGACCGCCGAGGACAGCAGGGGCGAGGCGTCGAACAGGAGCGGACGGATCGTCCCCGAGCTGGATAAAACGGCCACCGTGGTGGAGGTGCCCAAGTCGATCCCGAGCCGGAAGGTCACCAGCCCACTTTACGGAGCGGGCACCAGCACGATCTTGCCGCGGGTGTGCCGGTGGTCGAGCTCTTCGAACGCCTTCACCACGTCGTCGAGGGCGTAGGTGGCGGCGATCGGGATCTCCAGGGTGCCGTCGGCGACCAACCCGGCCATGTACGTCAGCACGTCCACTGTGGACGCCTGCTCGCTGCCCTCGGCCTTCACCCCGAGGCGCTCGGCGGCCTGGAAGGCGATGATGGTGTTGATGCGGTCCTTCGGGATGCCGAGCTCGAGGGCGAGGTCGACGTACTGCGGCCCGAACAGGTCGATGAACGCGTCGATCCCGTCCGGCGCCGCCGCCCGCAGCCGTTGCGTCAAACCGGGGCCGTAGGACACCTGCACGGCGCCGTGGGCCGCGAGCCAGTCCTGATTGGACGGTGACGCGATGCCGAGCACGTTGACGCCCTTGTGCCGCAGCAGCTGGACGGTCAGCGTGCCGACGCCACCGGCCGCGGCCGACACCGCGACCGTCTCGCCCGCCTCGAAGTGGATCGCGCGCACGGCCGCGAAGGCGGTGCAGGCCACCACGTACAGGGCCCCGGCGACCTCCCACGACAGCGCCGGCGGCTTCGGGATGAGCTGGGTGACGGGGACGGCGGTGTGGGTGGCGTGACTGGAGCGGGTCCAGGAGAACCCGAGCACCTCGTCGCCGACCGCGAACCCGGTCACCCCGGGCCCGAGGGCGGTGACGACGCCGGCCAGATCGCTGCCCTCGCCACACGGGAAGCTGGTCCGGTACCGGAACTCCAGTGCTCCGGTGCGAATGCCGCTCTCGCCCGGGTTGATGCCGGCCGCGCGCACCGCGACCACCACCTCACCGGGTCCGGGTGACGGCATCGGGATGTCGGTCACATACAGCACTTCCGGTCCGCCGAAGGCGTCGAAGCGCACGGCTCGCGCAGTACCACTAGTCATGTTGTCCTCCGGAAAAGGCACGCAGCGCCGACAGGGTGCGGGCGAAGCTCCGCAGGGCGCTACCCGTCAGGGCGCCCTCGAACCACCGGGCGAGTTCCGCGTCGAACACGGCCTCGGCGGCGGCCAGAGCGTCGGATCCGGCCCCGGTGAGCTCCACAATGGACGATCGCCGGTCGCCCGGGTTGGGCCGCCGGGCCAGCAGCTCGCGGGCCACCAGGCGGTCGACCGCCTGGCTGGCGCCACCGATGGTGATGGCCAGCGCGTCGGCGACCTCGTTCACGCGGCACGGCGAGGTGCGGGCCACGACCTGCAGCACGTTGAGGCTGCCGAGGGGGACGGCGCCGGCCGCCCGCAGTCGCGCGTCGATGCCGTTCCATAGAGCAGTTTCGAATCGGACGAGGTCGTCGAAGACCTGCCGGAGTTCCGCAGTCACGGCAGTACCATAGCACTAATTATATTAGAGCTAAGGTAACAAGTGTTTCGAAACACTTGCCGGACAACGGAGTTGACCATGGTGTTACCGATCTGTGACCCATGATCTTCCGTCGGGGGAGGTATGTTCGCGGCCATAACAAACCTCTGCGCACACCCCACCTCCGATAGAAAGGAGGCGCCGAGGATGCAGTTCAAGCCGTTCCGGGTCCTGGCCGCCACCGCCCTGGCCGCCCTGCTCGCCACGACCTCCGCGTGCAGCGAGACCCGCAAGGACGACAACGCCGGCGGTGGCGACAGCGGTCCCGCGCTGGTTGGCATCGCCATGCCGACCCGCAGCCTGGAGCGCTGGAACAACGACGGCGCCCACCTCGAGGACCTGCTCAAGAAGGCGGGCTACAAGACGTCGCTGCAGTACGCCGACAACAAGGTCGACCAGCAGATCACCCAGCTCCAGAACATGATCAACGACAAGGCGAAGGTCCTGGTCATCGCCTCGATCGACGGCACGGCCCTGGCTCCGGTGCTGCAGCAGGCGGCCGACAAGAAGGTCAAGGTCATCGCCTATGACCGGCTGATCAACCAGAGCCCCAACGTCGACTACTACGCGACCTTCGACAACTACAAGGTCGGCCAGCTCCAGGGCCAGTTCATCGTGTCCAAGCTGGGCCTCGACAGCGGCAAGGGCCCGTTCAACCTCGAGCCGTTCGCGGGCTCCTCGGACGACAACAACGCCAAGTTCTTCTTCGCCGGCGCCTGGGACGTGCTCAAGCAGTACGTCGACAGCGGCAAGCTGGTGATCCCGTCGGGCAAGAAGCTGGCCAGCAACGACGACTGGAAGACGGTCTCGATCAACGGCTGGAAGACGGAGACGGCGCAGGCCGAGATGGACAACCGGCTCAACTCCTTCTACACCGGCGGCAAGAAGGTCGAGGTCGTCCTGTCGCCGAACGACTCCCTGGCCCTGGGTATCGCGCAGTCGCTGGACTCGCACGGCTACAAGCCGGGCGGGGACTGGCCGCTGCTCACCGGGCAGGACGCCGACCTGGCCAACACCAAGAACATCCTGGCCGGCAAGCAGTCGATGACGGTCTGGAAGGACACCCGGACCCTCGGCGACCAGGTCGCCAAGATGGTCGACGCGATCTCCAAGGGCTCCACGGTGGAGACCAACGACACCAAGACGTACAACAACGGCGTCAAGGTCGTGCCGTCCTACCTGCTCCCGCCGGTCGTCGTCACGAAGGACGACGTGAAGTCGAAGCTGGTCGACTCCGGCTTCTTCAAGGCCTCTGACCTGGGTCTGTAACCCATAGCGCCACCGGGGCCGGGTCCGCGAACAGCGGGCCCGGCCCACACGCGACTTTGTAGAGGGAAGCCCCCAATGCCCTTGTTGCTCGAGATGCACGGCATCACCAAAACGTTTCCGGGCGTGAAAGCCCTGCAGGACGTCACGATGAGCGTGACGGAGGGCGAGGTCCACGCGATCTGCGGCGAGAACGGCGCCGGCAAGTCGACCCTGATGAAGATTCTTTCCGGGGTGTACTCCCACGGCTCCTACGACGGCGACATCGTCTTCGACGGCGAGCCGTGCCACTTCCGCTCGATCCGCGACTCCGAGCAGCGCGGGATCGTGATCATCCACCAGGAGCTGGCCCTCAGCCCATTCCTGTCGATCGCCGAGAACATCTTCCTCGGCAACGAGCAGGCCGCGCGCGGGATCGTGAACTGGCCCCAGACCAACAAGCGGGCCGCCGAGCTCCTCGCCCGGGTCGGCCTGGCCGAGCAGCCGGACACCAAGATCCTCGACATCGGCGTCGGCAAGCAGCAACTGGTCGAGATCGCCAAGGCCCTGTCGAAGCGGGTCCGGCTGCTGATCCTCGACGAACCGACGGCCGCGCTCAACGACGCCGACTCCGAGCACCTGCTCGGCCTGATCCGCCAGCTCAAGGGCCAGGGGATCACGTCGATCATCATTTCGCACAAGCTCAACGAGATCGCCGCGATCGCCGACACGACGACCGTCATCCGCGACGGCCGGACCGTCGCCACGTTCGACATGCACGGCGCCGAACCGGTGTCCGAGGAGCAGATCATCCGGGCCATGGTCGGCCGCGACCTCGCGCACCGCTACCCCGAGCACACCCCGCGCATCGGCGAGGAGGTGCTGCGGATCGAGGACTGGACCGTGCACCACCCGATCGACCGCGGCCGGGTCGTCGTCGACAACGCCGCCCTGCGCGTGCGCGGCGGCGAGATCGTCGGCATCGCCGGGCTCATGGGCGCCGGCCGCACCGAGCTGGCGATGAGCGTGTTCGGGCACAGCTACGGCACCGGCATCTCCGGGCGGCTGTACCTGCACGGCAAGGAGATCCGGGTCCGCTCGGTCGACGAGGCCATCGGCCACGGGATCGCCTACGCCACGGAGGACCGCAAGCGCTACGGCCTCAACCTCATCGAGGACATCAAGCGCAACATCACCGCGGCCAAGCTCGCGGCCGTCGCGAAACTCGGCGTGGTCAACAACGCCGAGGAGGTGCACCGGGCCGAGCGGCTGCGCAAGGAGATGCGGGTCAAGGCCGACTCCGTCGCCGTGCTCACCGGCAAGCTCTCCGGCGGTAACCAGCAGAAGGTCGTGCTGAGCAAGTGGCTCTTCACCGAGCCCGAGGTGCTCATCCTCGACGAGCCGACGCGCGGCATCGACGTCGGCGCCAAGTACGAGATCTACGAAATCATCAACGCCCTCGCGGACGCGGGCAAGGCGGTCATCGTCATCTCCTCGGAGCTGCCGGAGCTGCTCGGGATCTGCGACCGGATCTACGCGATGAGCCAGGGCCGGATCACCGGCGAGATGGACCGGGCCGCGGCCACCCAGGAGGGCCTGATGCGATACATGACGATGGACAAGAGTGGGGTCTCCCGATGAGCACGACGGAAACACTGCAGCCGGAGACGAAGCCCACGGAGGTCTCGTCGCTGCGCGGATACCTGGGTCAGAACCTCTGGCAGTACGGCATGCTGACGGTGCTCATCGCCATCGTCATCACGTTCCAGATCCTGACCGACGGGCGGCTGCTGTACCCCGACAACGTCGCCGCGCTCGTGCAGCAGAACGCGTACGTGCTGATCCTGGCCATCGGCATGGTCATGGTCATCGTCGCCCAGCACATCGACCTGTCCGTCGGCTCCATCGTGGCGTTCATCGGTGGCGTCTGCGCCCTCATGATCACCGAGTGGGGCTGGCCGTGGCCCCTGGCCGTGGCCGCGTCGATCGCGATCGGCATCGTCGTCGGCTGCTGGCAGGGCTTCTTCATCGCCTACGTCGGCATCCCGGCCTTCATCGTCACGCTCGGCGGCATGCTGCTCTTCCGCGGCCTCGCCGTGCTCGCCGTGAGCCAGACCGTGCCGGTGCAGGACAAGGGCTTCGGCGCGATCGCGGCCAAGTCGCTGCCCAACGCGCTGGGCTTCCTCGGCAACCTCGACGGCATGACGCTGCTGGTCGGCATCGTGGCCATCGGCGGCCTCGCGCTCTCGCAGCTGCGGACCCGCCGCGAGCTGATCCGCTACGACCTGCGCCTGGAGCCGCGGGGCGCGTTCATCGGCAAGCTCGTCGTGTTCACGGCGCTCATCGCCTACATCACCTATCTGCTCGCCGAGAGCACCGACGGCACCCCCAACGTGCTCATCATCGTCGGCGCGCTCGTCATTTTGTATACGTATATTATGGGCAACACCGTGTTCGGCCGGCACATCTACGCGATGGGCGGAAATCTCGCCGCGGCGAAACTTTCCGGCGTGAAGACCAAGCGTGTAACTTTCCTGATTTTCGTCAACATGGGCATCCTCGCGGGCGTCGCCGCGGTCGTCACCACCTCGCGCGCCGGAGCCGGTGTCGCCGGTGCCGGCACCAACTACGAATTGGACGCGATCGCCGCCGCGTTCATCGGCGGCACGGCCGTGACCGGCGGTATCGGCAAGGTCACGGGGGCCGTGATCGGCGCGCTGATCATGGGCGTGCTGAACATGGGCCTGTCCATCCTCGGCGTCGACGCGGCCTGGCAACAGGCCATCAAGGGCCTCGTCCTGATCGCCGCGGTCGCTTTCGACATCATCAGCAAGCGGGTCTCGAACTCCGCCCAGTGATTTGGCCTTGTTTCGATAACGGAGGGTTATTGACGGCCGGTTTGGTGAGCCAATAGCGTCGATGTCTCAAGGCGATTTCCGGAATTGTTTCGAAACAATCGGGAGCCACGCTCATGACATTACGCAGAATGGCCACCGCGGGCCTTCTGGCGGCCGTAGTCGCAGCTTCAACCGGTGGCATCACAGCGTCCGCCGGTGGTCCCCGCCCACCGGCGACGCAGGACCAGAGCCTGCGCGGCCTCGCGGCCCGGCACGGGCTGTCCTTCGGCACCGCGGTCGATCCCGCCGCCTATGCCGATCCGGCCGACCCACAGTACAAAACCTTTGTGGACAAGCAGTTCTCGACGGTCACCGCCGAGAACGCCATGAAGTGGGAGAGCCTGGAGCCGACCCGGGGCACATACAACTGGGCCGCCGCCGACGCGTTCGTCGCCATGGCCGAGAAGAACCATCAGCTCGTCCGCGGCCACGTCCTGGTCTGGTACAGCCAGCTCCCCGGCTGGCTCAGCACCGGCATCCAGGACGGCACCATCGACGGTCCGCAGCTGCGCGCATTGTTGAAGAAGCACATCACCGACGTCGCGACCCACTTCCGCGGCAAGATCTGGCAGTGGGACGTCGTCAACGAGGCCGTCTCCGACCCGTGGGAGACCCCGTCGGCGATCCACCTCGGCGGCAACGCCGGCTCGCTGAAGCAGAAGTTCGCCGACCTGCTCGGCCCCGACTACCTCGCCGACGCGTTCCGCTGGGCCCGCGCCGCCGACGCCAAGGCCCTGCTGTTCTACAACGACTACAACATCGATGCCTTCGGCGACGGCGGCCCCGGCGACAAGACCCAGTTCGTCTACAACATGGTCAAGAAGCTGCGGTCCCAGGGCGTCCCGATCGACGGCGTCGGCAGCCAGGGCCACCTCGCAACGCAGTACGGCAACTACGATGTGTTCCAGGTGGCCGACACGCTGCAGCGGTTCACGGACCTCGACCTGGCCGTGGCCATGACCGAGGTGGATGCCCGCAGCCTCATGAAGGACGCGAAGGACCCGACGCAGGACGCGGCGAGCGCCGACCTGACCGCTCGCGACCAGGCCTCCGCGTACAACTACCACGTGCTGCTGCAGGCCTGCCTCATGAACCGGCACTGCCTGTCGTTCACGGTCTGGGGCTTCACCGACAAGCACTCGTGGATCCCCACCTGGTTCACGAACCCGCCCGAGGGCGCGGGCTGCCTGTGGGACGCGAACTACCAGCCGAAGAAGTCGCTGCGCACGGTCCAGGGCGACCTCGCCGCGGCCGGCCCGCCGCTGGTGCTGCCCCGCATCCCGCAGAGGCCGCGCCGCTAGAAGCTTTACTGGGGGTTAGGAACTGGGGCGGGCGCCCGACCGGCGCCCGCCCCGGCGTCCGTACGCTGCACGGATGGACCTGCGGGTAGTCATCGCCGAGGACTCGGTCATCCTCCGCGACGGGATGGTGGAACTGCTGAGCACCCGCGGCTGCCAGGTCGTCGCCACGGCCGGCACGCCGGAGGGCCTCCGCGCCGCGGCCGCCGAGCACACCCCGGACGTGGCCATTGTGGACATCCGCCTGCCGCCGACCTTCACCGACGAGGGCATCCGGGCCGCGGAACAGCTCCGCGCCGACCACCCGGCCCTGGGCATACTGATCTTCTCCCAGCACGCCGACTCCTCCCTCGCCACCCGGCTCCTCGCGACCGGCGCCCGCGGCGTCGGATACCTGCTGAAGGAGCGGGTCGCGGCCGTCTCCGAATTCGTCGACGCCCTGCACCGCGTCGCCGGCGGTGGCACGGCCCTCGACCCGGAGATCGTCGACCGGATGCTGCGCGGCGGCCGGCCGCGGCTCGACCGGCTGACCGCCCGCGAGCGGGAGGTCCTCGACCTGATGGCGCAGGGCTTCTCGAACAAGGCGATCGCGGCCCGGCTCGTCGTCACCGAACGGGCGGTGGAGAAGCACGCGGCCGCCATCTTCGGCAAGTTCGACCTCCCGCTGACCGACGAGGACAACCGCCGCGTCAAGGCCGTCGTGACCTACCTGACGGAGACCGGGGGCTAACCACTCGTCCGGCCGCTTTCGTCGAACCGGGCCGGGATCTGGGCCCGGCGCCGGTCGGCGATGATCGGCCGGGCCGAGGTCTTCTCGTGGCTCAGATGCTGGTCGGCAGGGTGATCTCGGCTCGGGTGGGCCCGCCGGGTGGGCTGTCGATGGTCAGCGTGCCGTCGACCGCGGCGAGGCGTTCGCGCAGGCCGGCCAGCCCGGTGCCGGCGCCGATCTCCGCACCGCCGCGGCCGTCGTCCGTCACCGCGATCCGCAGCCGTCCCTCTTCGGCCGTCGCGTCGATCCGGACCCGCACCGCTCCACCGCCGCCCACGCCTCCGCCGCCGCCCTGGTCTGCGCCTCCGCCCTGGCCTCCGCCGCCGCCCTGGCCTCCGACCCCGCCCTGGCCTCCGACCCCGCCCTCGCCTCCGCCTCCGCCGCCGCCCTCGCCTCCGCCTCGGCCTCCGCCTCCGCCCTGGTCTGCGCCTCCGCCCTCGCCTCCAGCCGACTGTGCATCTGCCCGGGCTGACTGTGCATCTGCCCGGGCCGACTGTGCATCTGCCCGTGATGCCGGGGTGGGGCGGTTGTGCTTGATCGCGTTGGTGAGGAGTTCGGCGGTGCAGAAGTAGGCGATGCGCTCGATGCCGGCCTGGGCGCGCTCCGGCATCCGCATGGACAGTTCGACCGGCAGGGGCGCGTCGGCGGCGAGGGTGCGCAGGGCCGTGGGCAGGCCGTCCTGCAGTGCCGTGGGGTCGATGCCGTGGATCAGGCGGCGCAGCTCGGCGATGGTGTCGTCGGTCTGCGTTCGGGCCCGTCCGACGAGGTGCCGGACCCGGTCATCGTCCGGCGGCACCGCATCCTCGACGAGCGTGAGCAGTATCGCGAGTGCGACCAGCTGGGCCTGGGTGCCGTCGTGGAGGTCCTGCTCGATCTGGCGCAGGCTGCGGGTGTGCTCGGCGATCATCGTGCTGCGGGCCCGGCGCAGGTCGGTCAGCTCCTGCTGGGCCCGGCTCTGGCCCAGCAGCAGCCGCCCCGCCCACACGTTGGCGTTGGTGTTGCCGCGCACCGCCCAGGGCGTCGCCAGGATGAGCAGCAGCCCGGCCGGGACGGCGATGGCGGTCTGCGCGCCCGGCGGTTCACCATCGGGCCGGGCCAGCATCAGGTACAAGCTCATCCCGATCGAAACGGCGCCGAGCGCAGGCATGACGAGCGCCGCTAGCAAACCGAGCACTGCTAGTGGAAACCGGATGAACAGGTACGCGACCGCCCGCCACCCGGCCGAGTCGGTCAGGCCGGCCCGCACCCAGCCGAACACGTTCGCCGCCGCCGCGATCCGCCCCGGCGGCTCGATCCGCACCCCGAGCAGCCGCAGCAGCCACCGATGCAGCCCCCCGGCGACCCGCGCCCCCCGCACCTCGGCCGCGAGCACGGGCAGCCCGAGCACGGTCAGGGCGAGCACACCCCCGGCGTACGCCCCGATCAGCCCCAGCAGCAGCCCCACCACCGCGAGCGGAAACCCGAGCAGCGCGAACAAGAACTCACCAACCCGCACCCGCGGCGGACTGACCACACCGCCCCACGCCGGCGTGGTCACAGCGCTCCGCGGCGGCGTGGTCGCAGCGCTCCGCGGCGGCGTGGTCGCAGTGCTCCGCGGCGGCGTCGTCACACCGCCCCACGGCGGCGTCGTCACGGCGGGCCACGACGGCTTCGTCGCGGCGGACTGCGGCGGCTTGGCGACGCCGGGCTGTATTGGCTTGGTCGCGGCGGGCTGCGACGGCTTGTCTTCAGCGGCTGGCAGCGGTTCGGCTACGGCGTCCCGCGGCGGTTCGGTCGCGGCGGGCTGCGACGGCTTGTCTTCAGCGGCTGGCAGCGGTTCGGCTACGGCGTCCCGCGGCGGTTCGGTCGCGGCGGGCTGCGACGGCGTGGTCTCTGCGGGTTGTGGTGGCTCGGTCACGGCGCGGCCCGGGTGGTGGCGAGGTCGAGCGCGATGGTCCGCGAACCGGCGCCGAGCTGTGTGGTCACGGCGAGGATCAGCGCGCCGACGAGGATCGGTGCGTAGGTGCCCACGGAGAGGTACGGTACCGGGTCGCCGCTGACCGGCAGTGCGAACGCGATGCCGCGGCGGTACTCGCGGTGCGGGTCCCGCACCCGGATCTCGTTCTCGTGGCGTGTCACGGTCTCATCGTCGGTGCCATCGGCGGTCCGGGCGATCGTGGTGCCACCCGAAACCGAGGTACGGATATCCACACCACAAGGAGATCCCACATCGAGGAGATCCCGAATCGAGGATATCCCGGCCGAAGCCCTCAGACCTCGCCGCGGTTCATCGCGATGAGCCGGTCGAGGACCGCGCCGGACGTGACCCGCAGGGCGTCGTGCTCGTACTCGTTGGTGATCCAGACCCGGGCGCCGGCGATCTTCGCGGCGGTGCCGAGCGAAAGGTCGCGGTCCACGTACATGTCGTCGTAGTACACCGCCGCCGCGACCGGGACCTCGTTCGTGCCCAGACGGGCGGCGTCGTAGAGCCGGGGCCAGTGCGGCCGGGCGGCGAGCAGTTCGGCCGCCTCGCGCATCGGCGCGAGGGCCGGGTCGGTTTCGAACTGCCACGGGTAGTGCATCTCGCCGGTGAACAGGATGCGGTCGCCGGTGTCGAACTGCGGGTGCTCGGCGCGGACCCGGTGGGCGGCCCAGTTCGTGGCGCCGTCGCCCTGGCCGTAGGTGGCCTCGTGGAGCAGCGGGTACGCCGGGTTGGTGACGAAGCTCAACCTGTGCTCCACAGTGGACAGCCACGCGTCGGACAGTACCCCCGCCGACTCGAAAGCGTCCTCGGTCAAGTAGTGCAGCTCGTGGGAGCCGGTGCTGGAGCCGAGCGCCAGGCCCAGCGCCTGGAACGCCGGCAGGGTGAGGCGGCCGCCGCCGGGGAGGCGGACGTCGTGCTCGCGCAGGTGGGCGGCGATCGCGCGGACCGCGTCGACGTCCTCGGGGTAGCGGGCGTAGTGGGCGTCGTTCTTGGCCGCGACCCGCGGATATGTCGCCCGGTACACGTCCTCGGCTCGGGCCGAGAGGCCGGGCAGGCCGCCGGTGATGAGGGCCTCGCGGAGTCCTTCGGGGGCGAACGACAGGTAGGTCACGGCGCAGAAGCCGCCGAAGCTCTGGCCGAGCACCGTCCACTTCGTGCCGGCGCCGAGGAGGTGGCGGCGCAGGATTTCGGCGTCGCGGACGATGCTGTCGGCGCGGAAGTGTGCCAGGTACTCGGCCTGGGCCGGCGGGGAACCGCGCCCGGCCAGGGACTGGCGGCTGATCCGGGTCGAACGGCCGGTGCCGCGCTGGTCGAGCAGGAGCACGCGGTAGTCGTCGAGGGCGCGGTCGATCCACGAGTCGCGGCCGATCGGTCGCGGTGCCGCGCTGCCGGGGCCGCCTTGCAAGAACACGAGCCAGGGCTTTCCCGTGGTACTGGGAGCGACGACCTCGCGGGCGTATACCTGGATGGTCTCACCCGCGGGGTCGTCGTGGTCGAGCGGCACCGTCAGGAAGTGGTCGGTGAGCACGGTGCCGGGATGCCGGAACGTCGCCATGCCACCATTTCTATCGGATCGGCACGTCCACGTAGGACCCGCCGGCGACGGTGACGGTCCCGCCGAGGGTGTTCTCGTCGTAGTACAGCGGGTCGGCGGTGTCGACGACGAGGGTCAGCGAGTGCCCGGCCGGGACGTCGTACGCGGTCGCCGACAGGTTCACGTCCACCGTCCGGCTGCCGCCGGCCGTGCCCAGCCAGGTGACGGGGGCGTGGGTGATGAGCTTGGCGTTGCCGAGGGTATCGAGGTCGTAGAGGTACGCGACGACCGTCCCCTTCGCCGCGGTGCCGGTCAGGTTCAGGTGGAGCTTCGGGATGCCGCGGATCTTCGTCGGCGTCGACGGCCGCTCCGCCGCCCACACGCCCGCCCGCAGCCGGTCGACGGCGGGCAGCCAGATCTGCGGTTGCTGGCCGGTGAACGCGCCGACGCCGTTGGTCAGCAGGACGACACCGCCGTTCGCGACGGTGTCCAGGTCGCCCGGGAGCGTCTTGCTCCAGCCGGTGCCGGGGTTGCCGCCGAGCAGGCCGGTGCCGTCCAGCCAGCGGATCGAGCCGAGGCCGTAGCGCTTCGTGGCGGTGTTGAGCGCGGACCAGTTCGCATAGCGCTCCGCCCCCGCGTTCAGCGGCTGCAGCTGGACCGGCGGCTCCGCCCCGATGCCGGTGTCGACTCCGGCGAGATACTGGTCGAACCAGCGGTACAAACTGGTCCAGGCGTCGTTCGGCAGTCCCAGAATGCCGGTGAACTCGGCGATCGCGTGGTCGCCCGGGCGGAGCTCGAGGCGCTTCGGCGTCGTGAGGCGGCCGAAGAAGTCGACGAGCTGGTCCGGTGGGAAGAACGAGTCGCCCCACGCGTTCGCGATCATGACCGCGGGGCGGTTGGCGTTGATGGCGTCGAGGTACGTGGCCGCGGAGCGCGCCCGGGCCCAGGCCTGCACCTGCTCGACGTTGCGGTTGGCGTTGAAGTCGGCCAGCTTGCCGCTCAGGTCGGTGCCGGGGTGGCCGAGCAGGGTCGCGGCCAGGCTGAGCAGGCCGGCCGACTGCTGGTGGCGGGTGTTGTCGCCATACAGGCTGTAGACGAGGTCGGTCCAGCCGCTCATCATGACGACCGCGCGGATGCGGCGGTCGAACGCGGAGCCGAGCAGGCTGATCCCGGCACCGTAGGAGACCCCGGCCGCACCGATGCGGGCCGGGTCGGCGGCGGTGTTGGCGATGGTCCAGTCGATGACCTTGGACAGGTCGGCCAGGTCCTGCGGCCCGGCGGTGTCGATCTCCCCGCCGGAGGCCCACCAGCCGCGCGGGGTGTAGGAGACGACGACGTACCCGCGGTTGGCGAGGGTGTTGGCCTGGGCGAGGTACTCGAGGTCGTTAAGACCCCAGCTGGACGGGAAGACGATCGCGGGATGCCGGCCGGCCGTGGCGGGGGCGACGACGTTGGCCTTGAGGTCGACGCCACCATCTCCGGTGATGTCGACGAACCTCGTCATCGGGGCGGCGGCGGCCTGGGCCTGGGCGGGGGCTTGGAGGGTGACCGCGGCCAGCACGGCCACGGCGATGGCGGAAAGGGCTTTCATACGCACTCTCCTGGCGGGGGTGGCGCGCGCAAGTTGGGTGGCGGCAGCGTAGGAGCCCGTTCCGAGAATTTGAAGCTCGTGACATTATCATTACCGGCCGGTAACATGCCCTGGTTGAGGAGGGTGCCGTGCTCTACGGAGCCCCGACGCCGCGGCGACGCGACGCCCAGCGCAACCGCACGGCGATCGTGCGCGTGGCCAGTGAGCTGATGTTGCGCCACACCGGTGTGCTGATGCCGGAGATCGCCCGCCGGGCCGGGGTCGGGCAGGCCACCCTGTATCGCCACTTCCGCGACCGGCCGGCCCTGATCGCGGCCGTCGTCGACGACCAGGTGGAGCGGCTCGCGGCCGTGATCGACGCCGGCTCGTGCACCTTTCGCGAGGTCCTGGTCGCGGCCCTGCGCATGTACGCCGGAGTCCGCCCACTGCTCGGCGGCCGCGACCGGCTCGATCACCGGCTCGGCCTGGCCCTGGCCCCGGTGCTGCGCCGCGCACAGGAACAGGGCCAGGTCCGCCCGGATCTGACCCCGGCCGACCTGACCCTGCTCTTCGCGATGCTGTCCGCAGCGGACCCCGAGCGCTCGATCGCGCTCCTACTCGACGGAGTATGTCGTTAGCGCCTGTTTCACAGCTAAGGCAGGGCTGCGGCGGGCCCAGATCCCTCGCCCAGGCCGGTCCGGCGACGCTGCGCCGGCCGGCCCGCCCCAGGCGCTGCGCCCACATCGCGAAAGGCCGGATACAACCCGGTATCCGGCCTCCCACGCTGCGCACGCAGCGCCTTGGCTGGGCCGACCGGCGAAGCACTGTCGGGCCAGCCTGGGCGAGAAATCTGGACTCCGCCTCGCTCCTACCCCAGCTGTGAAACAGACGCTAGCGTCTGCCGCTGCCGGCCGAGGCCCTCGATCTCCATCTCCATGACGTCCCCGGCCCGCAGGTACGGCTGGCCCGGCAGGCCCAGCGCCACCCCGGCCGGCGTCCCGGTGTTAATGACGTCGCCCGGGTACAGCACCATGAACTGGCTGACGTACCAGACCAGGTGCTCGACCCCGAAGATCATGTCGGCCGCGACCTCGTCCTGGCGGGCCTCCCCGTTGACCCAGGACCGCAGCCGCAGCTTCGGCACGTCGACGGCGTCGCCGGTCACCAGCCACGGGCCGAGCGGGTTGAACGTCTCGCAGTTCTTGCCCTTGTCCCACTGGCCGAGCCGCTCGAGCTGGAACGCCCGCTCGGAGACGTCGTTGCTGACCGCGTAGCCGGCGATGAAGTCCTTGGCGTCGTCGGAGCTCTCGAGGTAGCGCGCCGTGCGCCCGATGACGATCGCGAGCTCGACCTCCCAGTCGGTCTTGACGCTGTCCTTCGGGATGCGCACGTCGTCGTCGGGCCCCACGACGGTGTCGGCCGCCTTGAGGAAGATGATCGGCTCGGTCGGCGGCTCGGCCCCCGACTCCCGCGCGTGCTTGGCGTAGTTCTGCCCGATGCAGACGACCTTGCCGATGCCCGCGACCGGCGCCCCGACCCGGGTCCCGGCCGGCACGTCGAGCCGCGGCAGCGTGTCGAGCGCCGCGCGGACCCGCTCGATCCCGCCCCCGCCGAGGAACGCCCCGTCGATGTCCCCGGTGATGCCGGTGAGGTCGAGGTACGAGCCGTCGTCGGCGACCACCACGGGCCGCTCGGCACCGACGGCCCCGAGTCGCGCAAGTCTCATGGCGGCCAAGCTATGTCGCCCGCGAGAAATTGGTCAAGCCGCAGCGATCGGACGAATCGAGCGCCGGTCATGGGCCTTGAGGCCGGCATCTACCGTGGTCGCATGGAGCTGCCCGACGGTCGGTTGCCGGAGTCGTTCGGCAAGCAGCCCTTCCCCGAGCCGAAGCCCTTCGAGATCCCGGCCCCCGCCGCACCGCCCACCGCCGAACCGCCGGCCGAACCGGTGCCCGAGCCGGCGGCCGATCCGGCCATGAAGCCAGCCCGGAAGAAGGCGCCGGCCAAGCCGGCCCCGGAGAAGCTGCCGGCCAAGCCGGCCCCGGAGAAGGCGCCGGCCAAGCCGGGCCCGCGCGGCCCGATCCGGCCGCCCGCGAAGCCGGTCCCGAAGCCGCCCGCGAAGCGGGTCCCGAAGCCGGCCGCCAAGCCGGTCCGGCCCCCGGCGCGGCGCGAGGCCGACTCGAGGACCACGTCGATCGGCTTCGCGGTGGCTCTCGTGCTGGCCGTGATCTGCTCCGTCGCGTCGTACTTCACGCGGCAGGAGCGCGAGAACGGCGAAACCGACACCGCCGTCCCGCCCTCGCGGGCGGCCGAGCTGGCGGCCGGGGCCGGCTGCCCGGCGCTCGGCTTCATCGGCGCGAACGTGCTCGGCAAGGACGGCAGCGACGCGGTGCGGGCGGTGCGGATGGCGGTGGAGGAGCACAACTCCCGCACCAACTCCTCGTGCAAGGTCCGGCTCATCGAGGCCGATGCCGGCCACGGCAGTCAGGCCGAGCTCCGGGCCGCCGTCGCGAAGTTCACCAGCGACGACATCGTGGGTGTCGTCGGGCCGCTGCGCTCCGCCGACGTGGCCCTCGCCGGCTACGACCTGGACTCGGCGGGCCTGCCGTTCGTCACCCCGTCGGCGGGCGACCCGGCCGTGTCGACCCGCAACCTCAAGACGTTCCATCGGCTGTACCCGAGCGACCTCGACGTTACCGACGCCGCCGCCCGCCTGCTCGGCACCCGGCTGAACGCGCGCCGGGTGCTGATCGTGCGGCACGCGGCCGAGGGTGAGCTGAAGATGGCCGAGCGGATGCGCGCGAGCGGCGAGGTGTCCGTCGTCGCGACCGTGTCGATCGACGTCGGCACCACCGACTTCGGCGCGGTGGCGCGCGAGGCCGAGGAGCTCGACGTCGATTCGGTGTTCTTCACGGGGTACGCCACCGAGGCCGCCGATCTCGCGAAGGCCCTGCGGCAGGCCGGGTTCACCGGCCCGCTGGTCGGGGGCGACGCGCTGCTGGACGAGGACTACGCGGTGCCGGTCGGCGCGGCGGGTGACAACACGTTCGCGCTGTGCGGCTGCGGTGAGCCCCGCGACGCCGTGTTCGCGAAGGCGTTCCTGGCGAAGCACCAGGAGTCACCGGGCCGATACGCGGCGGGGGCGTACGACGCGGCCAACCTCCTGCTCGGCATCATCGGCCAGCGCGTCATGACCCGCGGTGGCGTGCAGGAGTCACTCCATCACGGACCGTTCACGCTGACCCAGGGCCAGTTCGCGTTCACGGCCACCGGGGACCTCGAACCGGCGTCAGTTTCCGTCAACGTGTACCGCCCCGGCACCGGCAGCATCGGCAAGCCCGCGATGCTGCCACTGACCGCGATCCGGCTGGTCTAGGCGACGGACGAGGACATGTCTGGTTCACGAATGCGATCGCGGATGTTCATCGATCCGATCGTGACGTGCGCCGCATTGTTCCGTGGCGGGTGGTCGCGGTCCCAGGGCGGTGTGCGGCACGTGCTAACGTCCGGCGACAGGTACCCCGACTCGGCGCGGCACCGCCGCCTTGACCAGGTGTGATGGGCGTAGATGACGACTGGTGAACCGTCCGCGGACGACTCTGGCGGACCACGAGAGCCGTTGATGGTGGTCAGCATCCACGACGTCGCTCCGGCGACCGCCGAGGAGACCGCGCGGTGGTGTGCCGACGCCGACACGCTCGGCATTCCGGTGTCACTCCTGGTGATCCCCGGACCCTGGCGCGGCATGTCCCTCGCCGAGCACGGTGACTACGCGGAGGTACTGCACGCCCGCGCCCAGCACGGCGACGAACTCGTCCTGCACGGCTGGTGCCACCAGGCCGGACCCGAGGGGCGGGCGGTGCGCCGGGCCGTCGGGAAGGCCGTGGCCCGCGGCGCCGCCGAGTTCGCCGCGCTCGACGAGCAGCAGGCCGGGCGGCGCCTCACCGATGCCAAGGCCGTCCTGGACAGCCTCGGGCTGCGGACCGCCGGCTTCACCCCGCCGGGCTGGCTCGCCTCGCCGGCCGCCGAACGGGCCCTGGCCGGCGCCGGGTTCCGATACACCACGGACCACTTCGGCGTGAAGGACCTGCGCGGCGCCCGGGCCGCCCGCGCCCGCCGCGGCTTCGCGCTCTCCCACCGCCCCGGCGGCACCGGCGAGCGGCTCGGCGCGGCCGTCCTGCGGGCCGGCGCGGCCTGGGCCACCCGCCGCCGCGGCCTGGTCCGGGTCGCCCTGCACCCCGATGATCTGCACCGCCCCGGCCTGCGCGACGACACGCTGCGGGCCATCGAGGGCGCGCTCAAGGCCGGGGCCCGCGCCACCACCTACGGCGCCGTCCTCGACGCGGCGGCATCGTGAAGATCGTCCAGCTCGCCAACTTCTACACGCCGGTCTCCGGTGGCCTGCGCACCTGCGTCGAGCAGACCGGGCGCGGCTACATCGCGGCCGGCCACGAGCGCGTCACGCTGGTGCCCGGCACCGAGGACCGCGACATCACCTTCCCCGACGGCCGGCACCTCACGGTCCGCAGCCCGCTGCTGCCCGGCTCCGGCGGCTACCGCGTCCTCACCGCCCGGGCCCGGGTGTGCGCGCTCCTGGACAAGGTCGAGCCGGACGTGCTCGAGGCCAACGACAAGCTGAGCATCGCCTGGCTGTCGCCGTGGGCGCGCAGCCGTGGAGTACCGCTGATCCTGGTCTCGCACGAGCGCATCAACGCCATCCTGCGCACCCGGGTGCCGCGCTGGTTCCCGCTCGACTCGGCCGCCACCGCCGCCAACCGCCGCCTGCACCGCCTCGTCGACCACATCGTGCTGGCCTCGGCCTTCTCCGCCGCCGAGTTCGAGGTCTTCGGCCGGGAGAAGATCCACCGCGTGCCGCTCGGCGTCGACCTGGAGACCTTCCGGCCGGTTTCGGCGGCAACACCGGCCCGCGACGACGTCCGCCTCGTCACCGTCACCCGCCTGTCGACGGAGAAGCACCCCGACCTGTCCATCGAGGCCGTCCGGGAGCTGCGCCGCCGCGGCATCCCGGCCTCCCTCGACGTCATCGGCACCGGTCCGCTCCAGCGCCGCCTGGCCAAGCTCGCCGACGGCCTCCCGGTCCGCTTCCACGGCCACGTCGCCGAGCGCAACCGGCTGGCCGAGCTCGTCTCCTCCGCCGACGTGTCGCTGTCCCCGTCGCCCGCCGAGACGTTCGGGCTGGCCACCCTCGAGTCCCTGGCCTGCGGCGTGCCGGTGGTCGTCCCGTCCGAGGGCGCGGCCCGCGAGCTGATCATGAAGCCGGAGTCGGGCCGGGTCACCGACGGCACCCCGCGGGGCCTCGCCGACGGCGTGGAGTCGCTGCTGAGCGCCCCGGCCGAACGCCGCCGGGCCGACGCCCGGGCCGTCGCCGAGCAGTTCCCGTGGTCGGCCACCGTCAACGGCCTGCTGGAGGTGTTCGCCACCGCCACCAACCGGCAGAAAGTGCCTTAGACAACCGCGGCGGGGGTACGGTCCTGAACCCGGGCGGCGGCCAGGAGCGCCACGCCGGCGATGAGCAGGGCGATGACCACGAGCTGGCTCCACGGGAACCACAGGGCGCCACGCCAGCCCGCGTGGAACACGCTCGCGTCGAACACGGCACTGGCCAGGGGGTCGGCGATGCTGATCGCGGTCAGCGCCGTCGGCAGCGAGCCGGCCGCGAACGCGTCCTGGGTCAGCAGGCCGCTCGCCGTCGTCGACGCGATCAGGCCGAGGGTGGCCCAGTCGCCGGTGAGGCCCCAGACGCCGTCGTTGGACAGGGTGTCGGCGACCAGGACGACGAACACGGCGGTCAGGCACGTGCACACCCCGGCCGCGACGCCCGCGAGCGCGCCGCGGACCTTGGCCTCGGCCCGGGTCGGCAGCAGGTGCGCGAGGGCGATGAACAGCACCATCACGCCCGCGGCGATCCCGACGGCGGGGCCGACGTCGTCCCGGGCGAGGGTGTGCGGCACCGACGGGCGGGCCACGACCAGCAGCGCCAGCCCGGAGCAGACCAGGCCGGTGCCGATCCAGGCCTTGGCCGGCGGGTGGCGGATGGTGAGCATCGCGAACAGCAGCTGCGACACCAGCAGCGCCTGCACGACCGTGAGCGAGCCGAGGTGCAGCGCGACGGCGTGCGCGGCGAACGCGAACACGTTGAGCACCCAGCCGGCCAGCCACCAGCGGTCCTTCACCAGCCGGCGCAGCAGCAGGAACAGCCGCACCGGCAGTGCCCGGTCGTGAACGTCGGGGTTGGCCCGCCGGGCCGCGCGCTGCTGCATCGCCGCCGAGGTGGCGAACATGGCGGCGGCGATGACCGACAGCACGACGGCAGACATGATCAGGCTTTCTACCCGAGCCCGGCGACGCCCCGGCGACCGGGGTGTGGCCGGCGGTGTTCAATCGTCGCGTGGCCGCGATCGTCGAACTGCTCGCCTCGCCCGTGCACCGCCTCGAAGGGCGGCCGCAGGACGGGCCCGCGCCGGCCCCGCCGGGGGAGCTGGTCGACCACATCCGGCTGCGGGCCGGCCTGGGCGTCGTCGGCGACCGCTACTTCGGCAAGCCCGCCCACCGCGACGCCAGTGTGACCGTCATGGCGCGGGAGTGGCTGCCGCCCGGCGCGGGGCTGGCGCATTCCCGACGGAACATTCTGGTCGCCGGCATCGCGGTGGACGATCTGGTGGGGACGATCCTCACCCTCGACTCCGGTGACGGTCCGGTCCGGTTGCAGGTCAAGCGCCGGGCCAATCCGTGCGCGTGGATGGATAACACGATCGGGCCGGGGGCGTTCAAGGCGCTGCGGGGCCACGGCGGGGTCAGGTGTACGCCGCTCGATGACGGATTGTTGCGTGTGGGCCCGGTCACGTACACGGTCACAAGCACTGGGTCTCAGTCTTAGACTCAGCTCCATGCTCATCCGGCCATGGCAGACGGGCGACGAGCACCTGGTCGCGGGGGCCGAACGGCACCTGTCTGCGCGCAGCATCGACCGGCGCTTCCTCGTCGGCAGCGGCGGCCGCCTGCCCGCGTTCTACCTGCGCCACATCGCCGCCGGCGCCCGCCCCGAGTGGGACGCGCAGGTCGCGGTCGAGGGCGGGGAGCTGTGCGGGTGGGCCGAGTACGGCCGCCGCCCCGCCGGCTCACCGGCCGCCGACCTGGCCGTGCTCGTCGCCGACCCGTGGCAGCGCACCGGCCTGGCCACCGTGCTCATCCGGGCCCTGGTGCACCGCATGATCGCGGCCGGGGTCCGCACCATCGAGGCCGACGTGTCCGGCGCCAACGCGGCCAGCCACGGCCTGATCCGGGCGCTCGCGGGGGAGGACCAGTCGCCCTCCTACGGCGACGGGCTGCTCCACTACGCGTTCGACCTCTCGCTGGTACCCCCGCCGCAGTTCATGACCGAGCAGGCCGCGCACCGGGCCGCTCAGTAGGCGGCGAAGGCGGCCCAGTCGACGAGGCGGCCCTCGAAGTCGCCGCCGTCCTTGAGCACGCCGGCCACGCCGTCGCGCAGCGGGGTGCTCATCTCGCGCAGCTGGGTCGCGACGAGGGGCTCGAACATGGCCGGTTGGAGGCGCCACCACCAGGCGATCAGGTGCTCGGGGCCGTAGCGGGCCGGCTCCGCCAGCAGGTCGCGCCACTCGGCCCGCAGCATCGGGTACTCCTGCGGCAGCCGCTCCAGCACCCCGAACCAGTTGCCCCAGCTGACCACCATGAACAGCCGCAGCCGGTCGCGGGCCCAGCGCAGCGCGGCCACGTTCCCGGCCGCTCCGGCGTCGCGCAGGACACCGGCCAGGTACTCGGCCACGACCAGGCCGGCCGCCTCGACGTCGGCGGGCCCGCGCCGGCGGATGGCTTCGCGCAGGACGAGGAGCTCATCGGACACGGCTCATTGTGCGCAGAGCTGACTCCGGCATCACATCGACGTTCGGCCGCCCCATTCCGGGTCGGCGCCGGCGCGGCGTGGCGAATGGCGCACAAACGGTCGAAGCGCTTCGAGCTGAATATTTCAGTCTGTGTGCTTGATGAAGTCGCTGGTCAAGGTGTGTTCTCTGGCGCGGTCAAGTTCGTGGCATTTGAGCGGGTGCGTCGTGGCGCGTGACGATCCTGACCCCGGGCGAGCCAGCCGTCCGGGTTCGTCGTACCCGGAGGAAACAATCGACATGAGCCTGCTCAAACGCCTGCCGCGCGGCCGGACCCTCGGGGTCGCCGGCGCTGTCGGGGCCCTCGTGGCCGGCGGCCTGATTCTCGCGCCGATGGTGAACGCGTCCGCCGCCGCGGGCTGCCGCGTCACGTACACCGCCAACCAGTGGCCCGGCGGCTTCACCGGGAGCATCGCGGTCACCAACCTCGGCGACCCGGTCAGCTCGTGGACGCTCGGGTGGACGTTCCCCGACGCCGGGCAGAAGGTCGTGCAGGGCTGGTCGGCGACGTTCGCGCAGAGCGGTTCCGCCGTCACCGCCAAGAGCCTGGACTACAACGGCAGCCTGGCCACCAACGCGTCCACGAGCATCGGCTTCAACGGCAGCTGGACGAGCGCCAACCCCAGCCCGTCGGCGTTCACGCTCAACGGCGTCACCTGCACCGGCTCGGTCAGCACGCCCACGCCGACCACCCAGTCGCCGACGCCGAGCAAGTCGCCCAGCACGTCGCCCAGCACGTCGCCGACGCCGACCAAGAGCCCGAGCACCCCGCCGCAGGGTACGACCCCCCTCGCCATCAACGGGCAGCTGCACGTGTGCGGCGTGAATCTCTGCAACCAGTACAACAAGGCCATCCAGCTGCGCGGCATGAGCACGCACGGCATCCAGTGGTTCGCGTCCTGCGTCAACGGCAGCTCGCTGGACGCCCTCGCCAACGACTGGAAGGCCGACCTGCTGCGCATCGCCATGTATGTGCAGGAGCAGGGCTACGAGACCAACCCGTCGGGCTTCACGGCCCAGGTCAACAACTACGTCGACCTGGCCGAGGCCCGCGGCATGTACGCGATCATCGACTTCCACACGCTGACCCCCGGTGACCCGAACTACAACCTCGACCGGGCCAAGACGTTCTTCGCGTCCGTCGCGCAGCGCAACGCGAACAAGAAGAACGTCATCTACGAGATCGCCAACGAGCCCAACGGCGTGAGCTGGCAGGGCATCAAGAGCTACGCGGAGCAGGTCATCCCCGTCATCCGGGCGGCCGACCCGGACGCGATCGTCATCGTGGGCACCCGCGGCTGGTCCTCGCTCGGCGTGTCCGACGGCTCCAGCGAGCAGGAGATCGTCAGCAACCCGGTGAACGCGACGAACATCATGTACACGTTCCACTTCTACGCGGCGTCGCACAAGGACAACTACCGCACCGTCGTGGCCCGCGCGGCCCGCACGCTGCCGCTGTTCGTCACCGAGTTCGGCACCGTCAGCGCCACCGGCGGCGGCGCGCTCGACCTGTCCAGCACCACCGCGTGGCTCGACCTGCTCGACCAGAACAAGATCAGCTACGCGAACTGGACATACTCCGACGCGAACGAGAGCAGCGCGGCGTTCAAGCCGGGCACGTGCGCGGCCGGTTCGTACACCAACGCCAACTCGCTGAGCGAGTCCGGCACCTACCTGCGCAACCGCGTCCGCACCGCGGACAACTTCCCGACCGGCTGAGCCGCTCAGGAAGTCGTCACGCAGGCCCCAGCGCCGGCTCCGCCAGCCGGCGCTGGGGCCGCTCCCGGCGAGAGATCCGCAGCCAGACCACGAACCCCCAGATCACGAAGCCGGCGTACACGGCGTACAGCACCGCCGACGGGTAGTAGCGGAAGTGCAGCAGCTCCGGCACGCCGACCAGGTCGACCGCGATCCAGCAGAGCCAGAAGTCGACCCAGCCCCGGGCCATCGCATACGTCGCCGCGATCGAGCCGACGAAGATCCAGGAGTCGGCCAGGTAGTACCACCACGGCACCGGGAACCCGGCCCCCACCGCCCGGAACACAAAGAAACACGCGACGACCAGGGCCAGCGAGGCGGTCAACAGGGCGAGCCGTTCCACAGACGAAGCCCATTTCGGGTGTACTGCCGGTCCGCCCGCCGCATCACGTGTCCGCCGCCAGCGCCACCAGCCGTACACGCTGGTCAGCACGAAGAAGACCTGCCGGGACGCCTGCCCGTAGAGCGGTGTCGTCCCCGCCCCGTTCCCAGCCGCCTGCCCGATGAACACGGTGAACAGCAGCACGTTGCCGAGGATCCCCACCGGCCACGCCCACACGCTGCGGCGCAGCCCGAAGAGCGCCGACGCCAGCCCGAACGCGTTGCCCACGATCTCCCGGTAGCTGATCGACTGCCCGGCGGTGACCTGCCAGTGCGCGTCGTAGAAGCGGTCGATCAACTCCTGGAACCAGTGCACCAGCCGCACGGTACACCCGAAGCGATTTTGGCTCGTGCAGTGGAACGGGATGGAACGCCGCTCTCAATGGAGTCCGGTCTGCTTCTGACCCGGCACGGCGGCCCGCTTTCGGAACCACCCGCCTCGATGCCCGGCGTCGGCACCGGATCCGCCGGTGGCCCCTCCGGTTGACTCGGAGCCGGGCCACCGGCCGGGCATTTTGTCGGTTTTCGGGGTATTGGGGCGGCGAGCGGCCGAGAATCGGACGGGTGGAGGACACCATCGCCGGTTCCGCGGCGCACGTCGGGCGGCAGCCGATCTACGACCGCGAAGGCGCCGTCGTCGCCTACGAGCTGCTGTTCCGGGCCGGCACCGACTCCTCGACGGCGGCCCGGATCGACGAGCACGCGACGGCCCGGGTCCTCGTGGCCGCGTTCACCGAGTTCGGCGTCGAGGAGCTCGCCGGCGGCAAGGTCTGCTTCCTCAACGTGACGAAGGAGTTCCTCACCGGCCGGCTCCCGCTGCCGTTCGACTACAGCCAGGCCGTCCTCGAGGTCCAGGGTGGCGTCGAGGTCGACGAGAACCTCGTCGCCGGGCTGACCGTGCTGGCGGAGCGCGGCTACACGATCGCCATCGACCACTTCGTGCGCGGCGGGCCCCGCGAGGTCCTGCTGCCGCTCGTCACGTACGTCAAAGTCGACATGCTGGCCGCCGACGAGGCCGCGGTCCGGGCGAGCGTCGAGGTGTGCCGGCGGTTCAACCACGTCGAGCTGGTGGCCGTCCGCCTGGAGAGCGCGGAGTCGCTGCGGCTCGCCTTCGAGCTCGGGTTCGACCTGTTCCAGGGCCACATCCTGGGCCGCCCGCACGTCGACTCGACGGTCGCGGTGACCCCCGGCCGCCTGGCCCGGCTGCGCGTCCTGGCCACGCTCACCGCCGACGACGTGAACCTCGACGAGGTGGTGGCCCTGGTCAGCCAGGACGCCGGCCTGTCGATGCGGGTGCTGCGGGCCACCAACGCGGCCACGTTCGGCCTGACCCGCACGGTGACGTCGGTGCGGGAGGCGATCGTCGCGATGGGCCTCAACCGGCTGCGCCAGTGGGTGACGCTGATGCTCGTCTCCGACCTCACCACCGCCGACCACGAGCAGCTCATCCGCATGCTGGTCCGGGCCCGGCTCTGCCAGCTGCTGGCCGGCTCGGCCGACTTCCCGGCCGCGACCGGCCGGGGCGACACGGCGTACCTGGGCGGCCTGCTGTCCGCGGTCGCCGACCACTTCGCGCTCCCGGTCGACCGCATCGTCGCCGGCCTGCCCCTGGACGCCGAACTGCTCCTGGCCCTGCGCCGCGGCGAGGGCCCACTGGGCGAGGTCCTGCACGCCGCCCGCTCCTACACCGACCCAGACTCCGAGGACGACCACGTGGAGCCGGGCGTGATCGTCGCCGCCTACCTCTCGGCGCTGCGCTGGACCAACGCCATCCTCGGCGAGCTGGGCCCGGAGATCCCGGACCGCGCCGAGGAGCGCATCAAGGCCCTGACCGCTGTGTGAGCCGGCGCAGAGCCGTTCCGGTCAGCGGCACCAGCCAGCCCGCCAGCACGGCCAGGCCGACCAGCGCCTCCGGCGGACCGGTCGCATCCCAGGTCCGCACGATCCAGTACGTCGGCAGCGGGGCCAGCCACCAGCCGGTCGCGCCGCTCAGCCACCAGCCGGCGATCGGGAGATACACCGGCACGGCCAGGACCTTGTCGGCGGTCGCCCCCTGGACCCTGGTCCGGGCGACGGCGAGGGTGGCCACGGTGACCAGGGGCGCGACCGGCACGGCGAGGGCGATCGCGGCGGTGGCGGAGGCCGGCACGAGCCCGGACAGCGGCGCGGCGACCGCGAGACCGGCCGCGCTCAGCAGCGTGACGGCGACGAGCCGCCGGGCCAGATACCGCGGAATCCCCAGCGGCGACGTGTGCACGATCCGCAGGGCCCCGTCCTCGAGGTCGTCGAGGATGACGAGCGCCCCGGTCATACCGAACGACATCGGCACGTGTACCGCCACCGCGCCGATCGCCAGCACGGGCCCGTAGGGTGCCAGGTCGACGCCGCGGGTGGCCCGGAACCAGGCGGCGAACGGTGGCCAGCCGAACCGCAGCGCGAGCGCCAGCAGCAGCGGGCTCAGCGCGATCACGACGGGCAGGTCGACGGCTGTTTTTGCCCGCCGTCCGATGCTCCCCGGCCGGCGCGCCGCCACCCCGGCGGCGACCGCGGCGACCAGGGCCAGGTATGCGAGCGCTGCCGGTTGCGGCCGATGCGGATCGATGATGAGCTCGAGCGCTCCGGTGGTCGGGACCGCGTACCAGAGCGGGCCGTGCAGCAGCCCGATCGACACCGCGAGGGGGACGGCCAGCAGCAGCACCATCGGCAACGGCAGCGCCACCATGAAGGCCACGAAGCCGTCGCGCCGCGCGGCCACCGCCATGGCCACGCCGAGCAGCAGCACGCAGGACAGCGCCACCGCCGGCAGTGCCGTGAGGCTCTTCTGGATCAGGGCGGCCCCGGCCGTCGTCACCACCGTGAGCGGGACGATCCGGGCCGCCACCCGGGCGAACGCCCGCGTCGGGGTCACGGCGAGCGCGGCGTCGATGCCGGTGGCCCGGTCGCTGATCGTCAGGGCGCCGGCGTAGAGGGTGCCGACGGTGACGGTGTCGACGAAGATCACATAGGGCGCCGCCGGTGGCCACAGTGCCACCAGCCCGGACCAGATCGCGGCCAGGCCCAGGATGACCGCCGGGATGCCCTGCCGCCACTGGGTGCGCAGTTCGAGGGCGAGCAGGGCGGTCATGGTGTGGTTCGGGTGACGGCGATGAAGACGTCGGCGAGGGCGGCTTCCCGCGTGTGTACCGTCCGCACGTCGCCGGTCGCGAGCAGTGCGATCAGGCCGGGGTCGTTCGGTGCCGGGAAATCGGCGGTCTTGAGCCGGCCGTGCTCGGCGTACTCGGCCACGACCGAGGGGGCGCCGTACGCCCGGCGGAGGTTGCGGGGCGTGTCGAGCGCCACGATCGCGCCGGCGCGCATGAACGCGACGCGAGTGCACAGCTCCTCGACGGCCGGCATGTCGTGCGTGGTGAGCAGGACGGTGCGGCCGGCCTCGGCCTGGGTCCGGATCACGGCGCGCACGGCGGCCGCACCGGCCGGGTCGAGGCCGGAGGTCGGCTCGTCGAGGAACAGGGCGTCGGGGCGGTGGAGCATGGCCCGGGCCAGGTTGAGGCGCATCTTCATGCCTTTGGAGAACGTCGCCGCCCGCTGATCGGCGGCGTGCTCCAGCCCGACCGCGGCCAGAGCCTCCGCGGGTGTCATCGTCGGCCGGCGGAACAGCTTCGCGAACGCGGCGAGGTTCTCGCGGGCGGTGAGGCGGGGGAAGTAGGCGGGCAGCTCGAAGCCGACGCCGATGCGCTCGTAGAGATCCCGGCCGTAGTCGCCGACGGGCCGGCCGAGGACTTCGGCGGCGCCGCTGAACTCGCGGTGCTGGCCGGTGAGCACCTTCTGCGTGGTGGACTTGCCGGCGCCGTTCGGTCCGAGCAGGCCGAAGACCTCGCCCGGAGCAACGGCGAGGTCGATGCCGTCGACGGCGTTGTGCGGGCTGCGGGAGTACCGAATCCGCAGCTTCTCCGCTCGTATGGCGAATTTCTGCATCATGATGCAAAAATACATCGCGGTGTAAGATCTTGCCATGGGGCTGCGCGAGGAGAAGAAACGTCAGACCCGGGCCGCCCTGATCGCGGCCGCCGCGACCTTGTTCGCCGAGCGCGGCTACGAGGCCACGACGGTCGCCGACATCGCCGCCGGGGCGAACGTGTCGACGCGGACGTTCTTCTCGTACTTCCGCGCGAAGGAGGACGTCCTGTTCGCCGGCACCGACGAGCGGCTGGCCGCGTTGGCCGCGGCGTTCGCGGACGTGTCGGCCGCCACGCCCCTGGAGGCCCTGCGCCGGATCGCGGCCCAGGTGATGTCGGCGTCGTCGGACCTGCCCGGCCCGGACCGCCTGGCGATCCTGCTGGCCCGGCCCGAGCTGCAGGCCCAGGCCATGCTGCGGCTCCTGGCCGCGCAGCGCCTGATCGGGGAGTGGCTCCTGCGGGCGTACCCGTCCCGGCTCGACGCGACCCTGGCCCGCGCGGTGGCCGGCGCCCTGGTCGGAGCGCTCGTGGGGACCGTGCTGGGCAGCATCGAGAGCGGCACCGCCCCGGACCTCGACCGCACGCTGCGGCTGCTGGAGGACGGGCTAGGAACGCTCGGCTAGCCAGCGCTCGGGGTCCTGGCCGGCGACGAGGCCGAGGAACTCGCCCGCCATCCCCACCCCGGCCAGCCGCCGCAGCTGCGGGCTCAGCGCGCGGAGCCGCTCGACGCCGGTGGCGAGGCCGTGGTTGTCGGCGGGGCGCAGCCAGGGCAGGACGTGCTCGCAGATCAGCGCCCGGCGGGTGGCCGCGCCGCGGTTGTGCCCGGCGGCGTGCCAGAGCCGGCCGCTGTAGACGACGGCACTGCCGGCCGCCATGACGACCGGGACGAGCTCCTCGGGCCGCGGCCGCCGCCCGGCCGGCCAGCGGTGGCTCCCGGGCGCGACAAGCGTCGCCCCGTTCTCGGCGGTGAAGTCGTCGAGGGCCCAGATGACGTTGGTCTCGGCCTCGACGTCGCGGGGCAGCGGATAGACGCCCGCGTCGAAGTGCGGCGACTGCGCACCCTGGCCCGGGTCGACCGCGGACAGGAACAGCATCCCGAACTGGTGCACGTCCCCGATCCGCGCCGCGACCAGCGAACGCACCTCCGGGTGGGTCAGCAGGGGCTCGAACGCTCCCAGCCGGCCCATCAGGGAGTACACCCGCCGCGTCTTCCGCCCGTCGAAGTCGTTGTCGCTCCAGCCGACCCCCTCGAGCAGCCGGTCGGCATGCTCGACGGCCGCCGCGAGCCGCTCCGCGTCCAGCCGCCCCGGCAGCACCACGAACCCATCGCGCTCCAGCGTCACCCCCACACGATAGGGCGCCGTTGATGAGGGTGGCCCGCTTCTGGTGCGAGGTGCTCAGTTACAACGAGTCCTGCCTCGTGATCCAAGACCTCGAGGGCAACGAGTTCTGCCTCGACTGACCACCGCTCGTGGTGCCGGCCGACCGGGGACGCGCGTGTCCCTGGACCGCAAGCAGCACGTCGCCGTGGCCGGGCGGGCGATGCCGGACGCCCGGGCGTTGGGATCGAGCGGGCGTTGCCGCCGGTGCGCGACCGTGCGTCGCCCAGCTCGAACAACGCGTCCGGCCGCGCGGTCAGACATCCGTACAACACCGACCTGAACCGCGACAACTCCCCGCACGCGGCCTCGACCACAACCCGCCGCTACAGGCTAGAAAACAAGCGCACGTTGACGGCGGCGAGGCGAAGCGTCGAAACACCTCGCTGCAATCCGGCCCCGTCATGAGCGCCCGCGCCACCCAGCCCACGTCGGCCTCGCCGCTGAGCGATCCGCGCCCCGGGAACGCGTCGGCCTGAGAGGCGTCAGCCGCTGTACGCGACGTGGCCCGGGGTGTGTTTGGCTCGGTACATCGCCTCGTCCGAGAGCTTGATCAGGCGCTCCGGGTCGATGGCGGCGTCCTCCGAAGAGGCCACCACCGTGACGCCGATCGCCGTGGTCACGCTCACCGTTTCGCCGGAGGTGAGCGCGACCGGTTCGGCGACCGCGGCCAGGAGGCGGTCCAGCACGGCCGGGATGCGGTCCGGGGAGCCTATCTGTTCCAGGAGTACCACGAACTCGTCGCCGCCGACGCGGGCTACGAAGTCGGTGGTGCGGACCGCGGCCAGGAGGCGGTGGGCCACGCCGATGAGGAGTTCGTCGCCGGCGGCGTGGCCGTGGCGGTCGTTGACCGGTTTGAAGCCGTTCAGGTCCAGGAACAGTACCGCCATCGGGCCCCCGCCGCGGTGGACGCGGCCGGCGGCGTCGTGGACGCGGTTGATCAGGCGGCGGCGGTTGGCCAGGCCGGTGAGGGGGTCGTGGGAGGCGGCGTGTTCCTGGCGGCGTTGTTCGGTGACGTCGCGGTTGACGTACACGAAGCCGGCCCGGGTGCCGTCCGGCGCGGTGAGCGTGGAGACCGACGACAGGACGGTGAGCGGGGCGCCGTCGAAGCGGCGTTCGCGGAGTTCGCCGCTCCAGCGGCCCACCGTGTCGAGGTCGTCGAGGACCTGGCGCGGCCCGACCTCGACGCCGTCCGCGGTGGAGCACGCGGTGGCCAGCAGCGCGAACAGGTCGCAGCCGATGGCCTCGCCGGCCGGGTAGCCGTAGAGCCGCTCCGCGCCCGCGTTCCAGGAGTCGATGACGTTGTCGGCGGTACACGAGACGACCGCATCGGAAATGGCGTCCAGAAGGTCGCTCTGGCGCCGGGCGTCGTCGAGCAGGCTCAGCGTCGCGGCCAGGGCCCGGCCGTGTTCGAGGGCCGCCGACGCGACGACGGCCAGGGCTTCCACGAACTCGGCATCAGGAGCGGACAGCGGCAGTTGTACTGCCAGTGCGCCGATCTTCCGCCCGTGGACGACCAGCGGCGCCGAGGCGTAACCCGCCGGCACGTCCGCGGACTCGACGGAGGCGGCCACGGCCCGGTCCGGCACCTCGGCTTCGACGGCCTCGGTGAGGTACACCAGAAGCCGCTCTTCATCGAGGGCGGCGTCGAGCAGCCGGGCCGCGACGGCCGCGACGACACCGAAACGGGACACGGAAGCTTTATCGGCCGAAGATCGCCGGGACTGAAACAATGTAGGATGGCGCCACAATGGCGCCATAGGGGGGTCGCGGGATGCCGACGTTCGACACACCGGCGCCGGTCGCCGTCACCGTCGTGCTCGACACCGGCCGCGTGCGGGTCGTCGCGACGCGGCGGACGGACACCGCCGTCGCCGTGCTCCCGGCCGGGACGAGCTCGGCCGCCGTCGCCGCGGCCGAGCAGACCACCATTGAGCACGAGGCCGGGATGCTGACCGTGAGCGCGCCGCACCGGGCGATCCTGCGGCCGGGTGGCGGGATCGACGTGGTCCTGGAGGTGCCGGCCGGGTCGAGCCTGGAGGTGCGGACCGTCCGGGCCGACATCCGCGCGGAGGGCGAACTGGGCGACTGCCGGTTCAGCACGGTCAGCGGCCCCATTCACCTGGAGCACGTCGGCGCGCTGCGGGTCTCGACCTCCGGCTCCGACGTCGTCGCGGGCCGGGTCGACGGCGTCGTGGACGTGCAGGCCGCGACCGCGAGTGTCCGGCTGCAGGACTGCGCGGCCGACATCGCCGTGTCCACCGCCAGCGGCGGCATCACGGTGGTCCGCGCGGCCGGCAGCGTCCGGGCGAAGACCGCCAACGGCTCCATCCGGGTCAGCGAGCTCGCCCGCGGCGAGGCGGAGCTGAGCACGGCCCGCGGCTCGGTGGAGATCGGCATCGCCGCCGGCACCGCCGCGCACATCGACGCCCGTTCGACGCTCGGCTCGGTGCACAACCTCCTGCCGGTCCGCCCCGGCCCGGAAGGGTTCGCGGAGCGCGTGAAGGTGCACGCGCGCACGTGGTACGGCACGATCACCATCCAGCGGGCGATGCCGTAGGGCGGGCCTGGCTGAGCTCGACGATGCGCAGGTTGTCGCGCGCGACGGCGTTGTCCGGATCGCACCGCAGCGCCTGCTCATACGCGGCCTTCGCCTCGCCCGTCCGGCCCTGGCGATACAGCGCGGTGCCCAGGTTGTTGCGGGCGATGGCGTTGCCGGGGTCGAGGCGCAGCGCCTCCTGATACGCCTCCTGCGCCGCCGTGAACTCGTGCCGGCTGTAGAGCGCGCTGCCCAGGTCGTTGTGGGCGATGGCGTTGCCGGGGTCGAGCCGCAGGGCCTCCCGGTGCGCGGCCTCCGCCTGCTCGTACTTGCCCTGGGCGAACAGCGCGCAGCCCAGGTTGTTGTGCGCCAGCGCGTAGTCCGGGTCGCGGCGCAGGGCCTCCTGATATGCGGTCTCCGCCGCCTCGAACAGGTCCCGGCTGTGCAGCGTCGCGCCCAGCCCGTTGTGCGCGAGCGCATAGTCGGGGTCGCAGCGCAGCGCCTGGCGGTATGCGGTCCCGGCGGCACCGACCCGGCCCAGGTTGTAGAGGGCGCTGCCGAGATTGTTGAACGCCTCGGCGGTACGGGTGTAGCGCGCGGCGATGCGCAAGCCGTCGATCAGGACCTTGCGGTCGGCGGCGGTGAGCGGGCCCGGATCGGTGCTGGGCAGCGCCCGCGCGACCTCGCCGATCCGGTCGGCCAGGGACCCGCTCGCCGGCTTGATGCTCTGGGTCGCGAGCCGCAGGTGCCGCACCCGCTCGGGCAGGCCGAGGTCGAAGACGGACCACTCCTGCGCGTAGAGCAGGTGCACGTACGGCGAGCCGTCCTCGGCGAACAGCGTGGCGTCCGCGGCGTCGCCCAGGCCGGACGGGGCGGGGGCGGCGACCACCAACTCGAACCCGTTGATCAGGTCCTTCTGCTCGGGCGTGCAGTGCGGGCGGAAGAACACGGCGTTGTCGACGAGCACCTGGGCGTAGCTGCGGTGCAGGATCGCCGCGGCCGGCAGGATCCGGCGCAGCATCCGGACGCCGTCGGCGGTGTCCAGCCAGAACGTGTGCCAGAGCAGTGCCGCGTTCGCGGCCCGCCACCCGCTGTCGCGCAGCTGCGCCTCGACGTCGTCGTGCTCGAAGGCGCCGAGACGCTCCCGGAGGTGCTCCACGACCCGCTCGTTGATCTGCCGGACCACCTCGCTGGCCCGGCCGAGCGAGTCGACCAGGAAGTATTGGATGGCCTTGCGGATGTCGCGGTGCAGTGTGCCGTCACCGCTG
The DNA here is from genome assembly GCF_044454505.1 of Dactylosporangium sp. NPDC051541. NCBI lineage: Bacteria > Bacillati > Actinomycetota > Actinomycetes > Micromonosporales > Micromonosporaceae > Dactylosporangium > Dactylosporangium sp. NPDC051541. The sequence continues at coordinate 166,236 of NZ_JBITDU010000008.1, read as the reverse complement.
TGGAAGAAGCCGTGGCGCGGGCGCAGCTCTTGCAGCCGATCGCGGACCTGGTCGGGGTCGATGTCCCAGGCCGCGCCGAGCAGGCCGGGGTCGAGCCCGTTGCGGTCGATGTCGACCAGGGCCAGGCCGTAGAGCAGGGGCAGGTCCTGGCGCAGGTCGGAGTGCTTGTCCCGGACGGCGTGGACCAGGTAGCGCTCGGCCATCCGATACACGACCGACGACACCGTACCGTCGGGCCACACCTCCTGGTACAGGTCGTCGAACGGCAGCCCGGCCTGCTGCCGGTCGGCGATGAGCTCCGCGATGACGTTCAGTGCCAGCGGTATGCCCTGCGTCAGGCCGATCACCCGGCCGGTGTCGAGTTCGGGCGGCAACGCGCCGAGCCGCAGCCGGAGATAGTCGATGGCGGTGCGGTCGTCGAAACGGATCAGTTTCAACATGCGCAGCCGCTGCTCGCGCATCTCGCGGGTGAAGTCGTCCGGCTCGGCCAGCAGCTCCGGCAGGCGCGAGCCGACCACCCAGACCACCCGCCGGCCGCAGAGCTGCATCACCTTGCGCAGCCACGGCCCCGACTCGCCCAGCAGCTCGCAGGTGTCCAGGACGATCACCACCGGCCGGGGCCGGGCCAGCGCCCGGACGCCCTCCACGAACGCCGTCACGACCGCGTTGACCTCGTCGAACAGCGCCCGGTACAGGGCCGGGTCGATGCGGGCCCGGCGGGTCTGCAGCAGTGTCGAGCCGAAGCTCGCCACCGCCGTGAAGACGGCACCGATGGGGGCCGCCACCGCCGCGGCCGCCCCGGCGCTCTGGGCGAACTCCCCGGCCGCCTTCGCGAGCTGCTCCGGGGAGACCGGCCGGTGCCCCACCTGCCGGCCGATGCCGAGCTCGGCCGCCCGCTGCTCCAGTTCCGGCAGCCGCACCACCTGGCGCTGGAACTCCGCGAACCGCCGCAGCCGCCGGCGCCGCCGCCAGCCCCAGCCGCGGGCCTCCTCCTCCAGGGCGGCCCGGATGCGCTCCAGGATGCGCCAGACCGGCGGCCCCGCGAAGCCGGCGTACTCGTCGCGGTGCAGCTTGGAGTCCGTCATCCAGTCGACCTTGAAGACGGTGTGCTTCTCGCGCCGGGCGATCTCGACGAAGCGGTCCAGCAGCATCGACTTGCCGATGCCGCCATAGCCCTGGACGAGCACCACGTAGCCTTCGTCGGGACCGTCGTCGGACTTGCCGGACACCTCGGCCAGCACCTGCCGGAACCGGTCCTGCTCGTCGCTGCGGCCAACGAACGAATCCACGTAACCTCCGCCCATCCCGGAAACCGTCGGAACAACGCTGCGACGGGTTCTGACGGACGGGCGGGGTCACGCCGTGCTCAGGCGTCCGACCGCGTTCGGGGATGGGCGCGGTTTCGGCTTCCGGCTGGTAGAGCGATATGCGGCCGGTCCGCTTGAGCTGGTGGGCCCAGCCGAGTGCGTTGGTGGCCAGGACCAGCGGACGGAGCGGTACCACCGTCAGCTCTGCACTTGCTCTGGTTGCTTTTGCGAGGCCTGCTCGATGTCGCGGTGCTCCTCGGTGATCGGGTTGCCCTGTGACGTGGGGTGGATGACGGAGCCCGACGACAGCAGGACGATCCGCTCGACGCCGGCGTTGCGGGCGGCGGTGACGGTGTGCCGGACGCCGTGCCGGTTGCTGTTGCGTGCCGCAGGTCCGGTGCAGGCGTTGGTGGATGGATCTGACGCCGCCGTGCAGCATCGGCGTCTTGGGCCGCATCCGCGCCGGTCACGGCAACGGCACCGTCTCGAACCGCGACTGCAACACGTTGAGCCCAAACGATCCACGCGGCCGGACTCGACTTGCCCAGTCGGCCTTGACCTTGCAACAACACCCCGGCCCTGCGGCTCGCGCTCTCCAGTAGCTCCCACGGTGCCCGCACGGGTGGAGATGCACACGGGCGCTGCTCCGAATTGTTGATGCGCCCGCCGGCGGCGCCGACGGGGACGGTCTGCCGTGGTCGGTCCTGGCTGATATTCAGGCACTCATTCCGTGCTCGGCGATCGACTTCGACGGTATCGATGTGGTCCGGCACGAATACGCATGCAGTCAAAGTGTCGGCGGCCCGGCCTACCGGCCCAGTGACGACGAGTGATGCGTCTGGTCGATGCCGGCCATGGCAACGTCCAGATCGCGCGCCGTATGCGGATCAGTGAGCACACGGTGCGCAAGCATTTGGAGAATATCTTCCAGCGGCTCAGCGTCACCAGCCGGACCGAGGCGCTGACCCACGCGTTCCCGGGGCGCGAGTCGCTCGGCGGCGAGGCCGACGTGGGCTGAGTGCCGCGGCTGTATTACGGAGATCCGTGATGCAGCCGCGCCGGCTACCGCGGCCGCTTCCGCGCCGCCGGCTGTCCCCTCAGCGGCCGATCTTGTCCAGCTCGGTCAGGTCCTCGGCGGAGAGCCGCAGGCCCGCGCCGGTGATGTTCTGGTGGAGGTGGGTGGTGGAGGAAGTACCCGCGATCAGGAGGATGTTCGGCGAGCGGTGCAGCAGCCAGGCCAGCGCCACCGACATGGGCGTGGAGCCGAGCCGGGCCGCCACGCTCGACAGTGCCGTGGACTGCAACGGGCTGAAGCCGCCGAGCGGGAAGAACGGCACGTAGGCGATCCCGGCCGCGGCGAGCTCGTCGACGAGGGCGTCGTCGTGGCGGTGGGCGAGGTTGTACAGGTTCTGCACGCAGACGATCGGCGCGATCGAGCGCGCCTCCGCCACCTGCTCGGCCGTGGCGTTGCTGACCCCGAGGTGCCGGATCAGGCCCTGCCGCCGCAGTTCGACCAGGGTCTCGAAGGCCTCGGCCAGGGAGCCCGGCTGCGGTCCCTCGGCGTTGCCGAGCCGGAGGTTGACCACATCGAGGGTCGCCAGGCCGAGCCCGTCGAGGTTGGCGTGGACGGCCCGGCGCAGGCTCTGCGGGTCACGGGCCGGCGGCCAGCCACCCCGCGGGTCCCGGTCCGCGCCGACCTTCGTCACGATGTGCAGGCCGGCCGGGTACGGGTGCAGGGCTTCGCGGATCAGCCGGTTGGTGACGTGCGGGCCGTAGGCGTCGGCGGTGTCGATGTGGGTGATGCCGGCGTCGACGGCGGCCCGCAGGACGTTGACCGCCTCGCCGGGGTCGGCCGGCGGCCCCATGACGTAGGGCCCGGCGAGCTGCATGGCACCGTACCCGAACCGGGTGACGGCCAGATCCCCGAGCGTCCACGTGCCGCCGGAAAGGGAGTTGAACGACATGGCTCTACTCTGGTGTGGTAACTCTCTAACGGGAAGTAGGCACTTCAAGGTGCGTAGCGCACCTGGGGAGGGAGATCGATGGGGAAGTACGACGCCTTCCTGGCCGTGTGCCCGAGCCAGAAGCTGCTGGAGCGCATCTCCGGCAAGTGGGTCGCCCTGATCCTGTCGGCACTGGGCAGCGGCGCCGACTGCGCCGGCGCGCCCCGGCCGATGCGCTACTCCGAACTGTCCCGCCTGCTGGCCGGCGTGAGCCAGAAGATGCTGACCCAGACCCTGCGCTCCCTCGAACGCGACGGGCTGATCACCCGCACGGTGACGCCGACGGTCCCGGTGACCGTCTCCTACGAGCTGACCGACCTCGGCCTGTCGCTGTTCGGCATGATGCGCGGCCTGAAACTGTGGGCCCAGGACCACATGGACGACGTGTTCGCCAACCGCGCCGAGCACGACTCCGCGACCGCCTGACCGCACTCAGCTCGACTGGGCGTGGGCGGTGAAGAGGTGCAGGACGCTGTCGGGGGTGTTGGCGCCGAAGATGACCTCGAAGTCGCGGGCCGCTTCCTCGGCCTCGGCCTGGCTGCGGGGGAACAGGGTTTGCTCGTAGGTGGACAAGGCGGCCTCGACGTCGGACGGGGTTGCGGCTATGGCCTTGGCCAGCTCGGCGCCGTCCAGCATGGCCAGGTTGGCGCCCTCGCCGTTCGGTGGGGACAGGTGCGCGGCGTCGCCCAGGAGGGTCACGCCCGGGACTCGGGGCCAGGTGTGGGCGATCGGGAGTTTGTTCAGGGGGCGTAGGAAAGGGGGTGTTTCGCCGTCGGTCAGCAGGGCGGTCAGTGCCGGGGCCCAGTCCTTGAACTCGGCGGCGATCGTTGCGGTCGCGGACGCAGCGTCGGTGAAGTCGACCTTCGCGAACCAGTCCATCGGCTTGGACAGGGCCACGTAGGTGTGCAGGACGGCGTCTGCCTCGCGGTGGGCCTGGATGCCCTTGCCGGGCGTGGTGGCCAGCATCGCGCCTTCGCCTACCGCCTGCGCGCTCGCGGGGTGGCGGGCGTCGGCGTCGTACAGGTAGGTCTCGATCATCGACATGCCCACGTACTCCGGCTTCGCCGGCGATACCAGCGGGCGGACCTTCGACCAGGCTCCGTCGGCGCCGACCAGCAGGTCGGTCTCGACCTGGGTGCCGTTGTCGAAGGTCAGCTCGTGCCGGCCGTCGCCCAGGGGGGTCGCCGACCGCAGTTTGTGGCCCCACCGCACGGTGCCGGGTGGGAGGGAGTCCAGGAGGAGCCGGCGCAGCTCGCCCCGCAGGACCTCCGGGCGGCTGCCGGTGCCGTCGTCCGGGAGGTCCAGCAGTACCCGGCCGTCCGTCGCCAGGATGCGGGTGGCCTCGGCGCCCTGGCGGATCAGCGCGCGGAACTCGTCGTACAGGCCGGCCTCGCGCAGTGCCCGCTGGCCGTTGTGTTCGTGAATGTCGAGCTGGCCGCCCTGGGTCCGGGCCGTCGGGGACGGGTCGGACTCGTACACCGTCGCGGCGATGCCGTGGACGTGCAGGACGCGGGCCAGGGTCAGGCCGCCGAGGCCGGCGCCGACGATAGCGATGCTAGACATAACAATCACTCCTAAAACGGACTAATGCCGTACAAAAACCACTGAAACCCTGGAACGTCGTTCCAACACCTAGCTTGGAACAACGTTCCAGTCGTGTCAAGATGAAGGCATGGTCATCAAGGCGCGGTCGGGGGAGCGGGAGGACGCGCTGTCCCGCAAGAAGATCGTCGACGCCGCGGTGGCGATGCTCGACGGGGGGAGTGAGCTCACCTTCCGGGCGCTGGCGGCGCAGCTCAGGACCGGTCCGGGCGCGATCTACTGGCACGTGGCGAACAAGAGCGAGCTGCTCGCCGCGGCCGCCGACGCCGTGATCGAGGACACGGAGTCGCCGGCGGGCGAGCCCGAGCGGGCGCTGCGGACCCTCGCCCTGGAGGTGTTCGACGCGATCGACGCGCATCCGTGGGCCGGGGCGCAGCTGGCCCGGCTCCCGTCGCAGCCGACCGTGCTGCGGATCTTCGAGCGGATCGGGCGGCAGGTGCAGGCGCTCGGCGTGCCCGAGACCGATCAGTTCACCTCCGCGTCGGCGATCCTGAACTACGTGCTCGGGGTGGCCGGGCAGCACGCCGCGCAGCGGCAGTCCATCGAGCCCGGGACCCGGCGCAGTGAGGTGCTCGAGGCCGCTTCCACAAACCTGGATCCGCGGGTGTACTCCTTCACCCGCGACGTCGCCGGCCAGCTGCGTGAACACGACGACCGCGTCCAGTTCCTCGCCGGCGTCGACCTGATCCTGGAAGGCATCGCCGCCAAGAAGGCCAAGTCGGTTTCCTGACGGCAGCGGCCACAGCCGGCGGTCAATGCGTGGCGCTGGGTATGAAGGCGGAAGAGCCGCCAATCGTGCGGCAGATCAGGTCATCGGTCATCGGGGACGGCGCCGGGATACCGGGCCCGTTCGGCGTGCGCCCGCTCGTCTACGCCGACCACACCGCGTCCGGGCGGGTGCTCGGCTTCATCGAGGACCACATCCGCGAGCACGTCATGCCGTGGTACGCCAACACCCACACCGAGGCCTCCGCCACCGGCCGCCGCATGACCGCCCTGCGCGAGGAGGCCCGGCGGCAGGTCCGCGCGGCGGTCGGGGCCGGCGACGAGCACGCGGTGATCTTCTGCGGGTCCGGCTCCACCGCGGCGATCGACAAGTTCATCCGCATCATCGGCGCCGGCTTCCCGCGAAGGCCGGTGGTGTTCGTCGGCCCGTACGAGCACCACTCCAACGAGCTGCTGTGGCGCGAGTCCGGCGCCGAGGTGGTCCGCACCACCGAGGCCGACCTCGAACGGCAGCTCCGCGAACACACCGGCCGGACCATAATCGGCTCGTTCTCCGCCGGCTCGAACGTGACCGGCGTCAAGGCCGACGTCGACGGCGTCAGCGCGCTCCTGCACCGCTACGACGCCCTCGCCTGCTGGGACTACGCCGCAGCCGGCCCGCACGGGCCGATCCGGGCCCACGACGCGCTGTTCCTGTCCCCGCACAAGTTCCCCGGCGGCCCCGGCACCCCGGGCGTGCTCGTCGTGCGCAGGGACCTGATCCGCAACCCGGTGCCGACGGTCCCGGGCGGCGGCACGGTCAGCTACGTGCACCCCGGCGCCCGGTACTACCTCGCCGACCCCGAGCACCGCGAGGAGGGCGGCACCCCCGCGATCATCGAGTCGATCCGCGCCGGCCTGGTCATGCACCTGCACCGCAGTGTCGGCCTCGACGTCATCCAGCGGCGCGAGACCGACTACGTGCGAAGGGCCATGCACTCGTGGCGGCGCGATCCGCGGATGCACATCCTGGGCGACGCGGATCGGGACCGCCTGCCCATCGTGTCGTTCACCATCGACGGGCTCCACCACAACCTGGTCGTGACGCTACTCAGTGACCTGTTCGGCATCCAGGCCCGCGGCGGCTGCTCGTGCGCCGGGCCATACGGCCACGAGCTGCTCGGCATCGCCCCCGAGCGGGCCGAGCACCTCGCGGACCAGGCGAACGCCGGCTGGTTCGGGGTGAAGCCGGGCTGGGCGCGGGTGAGCTTCGCGTACTACCTCGGCGAGGACGAGTTCGAGTACATCGTCGCGGCCGTCCACCTGATCGCGGCCCACGGCGCCGAGCTCCGAGCGCTGTACGGCTTCGACGAACGTGACGGAATGTGGCGGCATCGTCACGTGCGGCCGAATGGCGGGCTCACGACAGTACCAATGCGGGATCTGCGGTATTTCTTGACACTGCCGGCGGTCCCCCTAGGGGATCGCCCCGGTTGCGCGCGGCAGGCACCATTGATGGCGTGAGCAGCGGTGGTTGAGCCTTTACGGCCGGACGACCCGCGCCGGCTCGGGCCCTACCGGCTGCTCGGGCGGCTCGGGGCCGGTGGCATGGGGCAGGTCTTCCTGGGCCGCGACCCCGCGGGTGCGGCGGCCGCGGTCAAGACGCTGCACCTCGGGGCCGGCTACGACCCGGAGCTGGTCGAACGGTTTCGGCGGGAGGTCGAGTCGGCCGCGAAGATCCGCTCCGAGCACACCGCGCGGGTCCTGGACGCCGACCCCGTGGGCGCGCCGCCGTGGCTGGCCACCGAGTTTGTGCCCGGGCTCACCCTGGCCGAGGTCGAGGAGGTGGCCGGGGCGCTGCCGGAGGACCTCGTGCGGCGGCTCGGGGCGGCGCTCGCCGACGGGCTGGCCGCCATCCACACCGCGCGGGTCGTGCACCGCGATCTCAAGCCCAGCAACGTGCTCGTGCTGCGCGACCAGATCAAAATCATCGACTTCGGGATCGCCCGGCCGGATGATGCGCCGCGGCTGACGGCGTCGCAATACTTTCACGGTACCGTCGGCTACATCGCCCCCGAGCGCTTCGCGGGCAAGGCGGGCACGCCGGCCGCGGACGTCTTCGCGCTCGCGGCGGTGCTGGTGCGGGCCGCGACCGGGCGGCTGCCGTTCGAGGGCAAGACCATGGCCGAATACCTCTACGCCGTGCACTACAGCGCCCCCAACCTCGTCGGCGTCCCCGCCGGCATGACCTGGACGCTGCGCAAATGCCTCGAAGCGGCCCCCGAGGACCGGCCCACCGCACGGCAGGTCCGGGAGCGGCTGGCGGCCGGGCTCGCCAACCCCTCGGGCCCGTGGCTGCCGGCGCCGGTCCTGGCCGCCATCGACGCCCGCGAACGGGCCGCGGCCGGGCTGCTGCGGGCGGGCCGCCGTCGCCCGTGGCGGGCCGGGCACGCGATGGCCCGCGGCGAGATCGTCGTCTCCGGCCCGACCGTCGTGGTGAGCGCCGACGATGGTGTGCAGGCCATCGAAGCCGGCGACGGTACCGTCCGCTGGCGCCACCCCGAGCCGACCGCACCCGGCTACCGGCCGATCGTCGCCGGTGACACGGTGATCAGCCCGGCCCCGAACCGGCTCGTCGCCCTCGACCTGCGGACCGGGCAGGAGCGCTGGCAGCTGCCGGTCGCGCCGCACGGCGAGCCGGTCTACGCGCACGGCCTCGTCCACGTGCTGGGCCCCGGCAAGCGCAATCTCTTCGCCGTCGACGCCGACACGGGCGCGGAGGTGTGGCGGACCGCGGCGGCGGCGCTGCGCCCGGTGCCGGTGCCGGCCGGCGTCGTGATCGGGCAGGGGCTCATGGTCAGAGAAAGACGCTTCGACGGTACTGCCGGTTGGTGCCACGGCGAGCTGCCCGCGCCCGCCGGCGGGCTGAGTGCCGCGGGTGACCTGGTGCTCGTCCGGTCCGGCGACGAGCTGCTGGGCCTGGGCGCGCGCGACGGGGTGCCGCGGCTGCGCCGGGGCGGGCTGCCGCCGCGGGTCGCACCGGCCGCGACCGCCGAGATCGTCGTGCAGCCGGCCGCCGGGGAGCTGCTGGGCCTCGACCCGGCCGACGGGACACTGCGCTGGAAACATCCGGGTGCGGGGGTACCGCACGCCGTCCCCGGTGCCGTGTTCGTCGCCGAGCCCGAGAGCCTCACCGCGCTCGGACCCGACGGTGAGGTCCGCTGGCGCGTGCCGGGCGTCGCCGTGTGGCCGGGCGTGCACGCGACCCGGACACTGGTGTTCGTGGTCGACGCCGGCGTCCTGCGCGCCTACTCGCGCCACGACGGCACCGCCCGCTGGTCTGCGCCGGACATCGTCGTCACCCGCGCGCCGGTCGTCGGCGACGGTGTCCTGTACGTCGACAACGGATACACCTTGTTCGCCATCAACGCCGACGACGGGGAGCGACTGCCCACATGACGGTGCACATCGAGTTCGACGCGGACCGGCGGTTCACGGACCAGTTCGAGCTGCAGTGGGGCCGCCTCACTTCCACGGGGGAGCGGGTGCTGCGCCGGACCGCCCGCACCCCCGACGCTTCCCGGCTCGTGCGGGCCGAGGTGCACGCCGGGCGGCTGCTCGACGCGCAGCCCGGCACCACCTACCCGGCGCAGCTGTGCCGGGTCGTCGACCACGACCTGACCGGCGCCGCCCAGCCCTACGTGACGAGCACCTACCGGGGTGTGCCGGTGGCCGGGCAGCCCGGCGCGCCGCTGCCGGAGACGCTGCTGAAGATCTTCGGCGATCTGCTGGTGGCGATCCAGCACCTGGCCAAGGCCGGGCTCACCCACGGCGCGATCGTGCCCGAGTTCGTGCTCTGGGACGGCCACCACGCCCAGCTGGTCAACCTCGGCGAGACGGTCGCGGTCGGCGAGCCGGCCCGGGCCGCCCTCGACCCGCAGTGGCAGCCGCCGGCCGGGCCCGACGGGCTGCGCCTGGCGACCGAGGCCGATGACGTGTACCAGGCCGGGATGGTCGTGTTCTGCATCGCCCTGCAGCGCGGGCCGGCCGGTGCGGCCGAGGTGCGCGAGGAGCTCGGCCGGGGCGGCGGCTCGGCCCTGTCGGCGCTGCTCGAGGGCGTCTTCGCCGACGAACCGCGGGACCGCCCCGACGCCCACCAGCTGCTGCGGCGGGTCGAGGAGGCCCGCTACGAGCCGGTCTGGCAGAGCGCCGACCCGGCCGACGCCACCACCGCGACAATCAAGATCCCGCAGCAGTACTCCCCACCGCCCCCGCCACCTCTGCCTTCTTCGATGCCGGTGGCCACGACCGCCCGCGCCGCCGTGGCGCTGAGCCCGGCCCGGGACGAGTTCCGCCGCCTGGTCGAGGCCAAGCAGCAGTACCGCGAGCAGCGCAACGCCCCGCAGCGGGTGGCCTGGCGCTGGAGCCGCAGCCTGGTCGACGTGCTGTGGTACAGCCGCGACGAGTTGCCGAGCCAGATCATCATGGGTGTCCTCGCGCTCGTCGTCATCGGCGTGCCGCTGACGCTGATCCTGCTCATCGCCACCACCCTGGGAGGGTCCAAGTGAACGTCGCGAGCCCGAGCCGGCTCCTCGGCCGCGTGCTCTGCCCGATCTGCCTGCAGTGGATCCACTGGAGCAAGGCGCAGCGGGTCGAGGTCGACGTGGAGACCCAGCAGCACCGGCCGTTCCGCCCGCGCGGGGCCGACGAGACCAAGGAGGCCTTCGCCGAGCGGCGCCTCGGCGCGCAGCGCTCCTGCACGCTCATGCGCGACGGCATGGCCACCACCCACTACCTGCCGGACCGCTACGGCGACTACGGCGACCCGATCGTCATCGGCCTGGTCGGGCACCGCGCCGCCGGCAAGACGCTGCTGCTGGCCGCGATGGTCGAGGCGCTGCGCAACAACCTGGAGCTGGCCGACCTCGGGCTGCGCGTCGAGCGGCTCGACGAGGCGATCGAGCACAACTACATGACCCGCTACGTGGAGCCGTTCTGCCACCGCCGCGAGCAGCTCCCGCTGACGCAGATCAGCCCGATCGCGTTCAGCTACGTCGCCAAGGTCTACAGCGCCCACGCCCGCCGCGACTTCGCCGTCGCGTTCTTCGACGTGGCCGGCGAGCAGTTGCGCCGGCGCCGCTCCGGCGACCGGTTCCTCGACACGTCGTTCCTGTCCGCGGTCAACGCGCTGATCTTCGTCGTCGATCCGGAGAAGGCGCTGCCGTCGGCCCTCGGTGAGCCCGCCACCGTCTACGGCGACCCCGCGTTCAACGCCGTCATGGACCGCCTCGTCGAGGTCCGCGGCGAGAAGGGCACCCAGTTCCTGCCGATCCCGGCGGCGATGGTGGTGGCCAAGTCCGACCTGCTCGCCCCGCGCCGGCCCGAGGTCGCGAAGTGGCTCGACCGCGACGACAACACCCGGCTCGCGACCGTCGCCGAGGAGAGCGAGGAGGTCTACGAGTTCCTCGCCAACAACGGCGCCGAGCGGTTCCTGCCCCCGGTGAACCGGGTCAGCGACGTGAGCCTGCACTACGCCTCCGCGGCCGGTGTCGCACCGCGCGACGGGCACTTCCCGGCCGAGGGCTTCGGCCCGCGCCGGGTGCTGCGCCCGCTCCTGTCCCTGTTCGCCATGACCGGTGTCCTCGACCGGTCCGTGCTCGGGAACTAAGGACCTTCTCATGACTCAGCCTTCGGGCCGCATTGACCAGATCGTGTTCCGCTGGCGGGCCCGGGCGACGGCGGGCGGGGGCCAGGACGGCGTCGGCCCCGACGCCACCTCGCTGACCGAGTCCGCGGTGGCGTGGTGGGACGAGCGGCTCGCGCTGCGCATCACCCGGGCCCCGGGGCGCAACGAGCGGCCGTCCCTCGCGTACCTGCGGGTCGACGGGCAGGGCGTGATCCTGCACAAGGTCCCGGCCCGCGACGACCACGGCCGGCCCGGCGCCGCGATCGCGCACGCCCTCATCGGCCCGGCCGAGCTGGTCAACGTCCAGCTCGCCCTCGGCCTCGAACACTGGCCGCACTGGGCCGGGCGCAACGACCCCGGCGCCTACCCGCCGGGCCGGATCGGCACGGTGCCGTTCGCGGTCCTGCGCGAGCACGCCGACGCCGCCCTGGCCCAGCCGGTGCAGGACCCGGGCCCGGTCTTCGACGAGCTGCTCGACCGGGTCCTGGCCAACCCGGCCGCCCCGCTGACCGTCGTGCTCCCCGACGCCCCGGCCACCGCCCTCGTCCGCGGCCTCGTCGACGTGCTCGGCGACGTGCGCGACCTGACCTTCGCCGCCAACGAGGACACCGACACCGACCCCGACCTGCCCCGGCTGGTCTTCCTGGACGCGGTCACCGGCGGCTCCGGCTACGCCGCCACCCGCGAGCGGCTCTACCCCGGCCAGCCCGGCGTGCGCATCGACGGCTTCACCCAGCAGCTGGCCGACATGTGGCGGCGCGGGGGCGCGGCCGAGCTCGCCCCGCTGCGCGGTCAGCGCAGCCTCTCCCGGGCCGCCGACGTGCAGCAGTGGGAGCGGGAGGTCGTCGTCGGCGGCCGCATCCTGCGGACCACGCTGCTGGAGGCGGTCATGACCGGCCAGGCCGCCCCCGAGCACCTGGACCTGCTCAGCACCGAGGCCGGGCAGCGCCAGATCGAGGCCGAGGCGGCCAAGCTCAACGACGGCGAGCTCGCCACCGTCTACCAGACCTGGCAGCCGGGCGGGCCCTACGCCGCCCACTACCCCGGGGCCGGCCAGGTCATCACCCGGCTCGTCGTGCAGCGGGCGATGCGCACCGGGGCCAGCAAGACCCTGCGCGAGACGCTGAAACGCTCCGCGTTCGACCCCGACCTGGTCGACGCCCACCTGCGCGGCTGGGCCGCGCACGGCCGCAACGCCAACGCCGGGCCGGCCGCGATCGTGGAGCTGGCCCAGCTCGCCGCGTCGTTCGGGGTGCCGCCCGCGCTGCAGTCGCCCGGGATCAAGGCCCTCATGGACCGGATCGCCCTGGCCGACCTGATCGAGCTGGCCAACCGCTACACCGGCTCCAACGTCCACACGACCGAGCTGCTGCTCAGCGCGGCCGAGGGGCGCGGGTTCGACCCGGGCGGGCTCGACGCGGCCCAGATGGCCCTCGAGCGCACCGACTACCTCATCTACTGCATCCCGTTCCTGCCCGGCGACGCCCAGATCGCCCAGGACCGGTGGCAGCGGCTGCTGCGGGCGGTGTTCGGCGAGCAGCTCGGCGACGAGCACGGGCGGGTCCACCACGACGTCCTGAAGTTTCTGGGGCGCAAGGACGCACCGGAAGTACCCCCGGCGCTGGCTTTCGCGCTTCGCACGTTTCCCGGAACCCTGGCCGGCAAGGCGCGGGTCGATCAGCTCGCGGCCCGCGACTTCTATCTGGCCGCCGGCCTCGAGGACATCTGGCCCGAGCGGGACGAGCTGCTGCGCACCGAACGCCGCACGAAGGTGCTGCGCCAACGCTCCGAGCCCGTCGAGCGGACCGGCGGCACCGTCACCCGCTCGGCCGTGGCCGGGGTACCCGCGCGCGTCCGCCGGGGCGTCGAGCCGCGACTGCTGATGATCATCGGTGGGGCCGCGCTCGTCGTCGTGGCGCTGGTCGCCGTCGTCATCTTCGCCATGTCGGGAGGGTCGCAGTGAGCTCCGAGTTCCGGCTCAGCATCGACTACGGGACCACCAACACGGTGGCCTACCTGCAGCCCCCGGGCGAGGCGCCGATCGCGCTGCAGTTCAACGGTGGGCCGCTGCTGCCCTCGGCCGTCTGGGCCGACGAGCACCGCTCGCTGGTCACCGGCCACAACGCGGTCCGCTCGGCGCGCCTGGACCCCGGCCGCTACGAGCCCAACCCGAAGCGGCGCATCGGCGAGAAGAAGGTCCTGCTCGGCGGCGACGAGTTCGACATCGCCCAGCTGATCGGGGCCACCCTCGCGCAGGTGTACGGCGAGGCCGTGCGCATGGCCGGGACCGACCGGCTCCGGGTCGTGCTCACCCACCCGGCCGCCTGGTCCGCCGACCGGCAGGGCGTCCTGCGAGCCGCCGCCGGCCACGCCGGGCTCCACCAGCCGACCCTGGTCAGCGAGCCCGAGGCGGCCGCGGCCCAGCTGATCGCGTCCGGCGCGGCCGTCGCCGACGGCGACCCGCTCGTCGTCTACGACCTCGGGGCCGGGACCTGCGACGTGACCGCCGTCCTGCGCACCGGCCGCGAGTTCCAGCAGCTGGCCAAGGCCGGCGTCGACGACGTCGGCGGCCTCGACCTCGACGAGGTGGTGCAGCGGCGGGTCGGGCGGAGCGTCGGCGACCGGTACCCGGACGAGTGGGCCCGCCTCATGGAGCCCGAAGGCACCGACCGCTGGCTGGCCCGGCTGCTGTGGGACGACTGCCGCGGGGCGAAGGAGCGGCTCAGCGCCGAGCGGGTCGCCCGGGTCCAGGTGCCGCTCATCGACGAGGACGTGTCGGTGACCCGCGGCGACTTCGAGCGCGACGCCCGGCCGCTGCTGCAGCGGACCGTCGCGATGACCGAGCAGGTGCTGCGCCGGGCCAAGATCGGGCGGGACGACCGGGCCGAGATGTTCCTCGTCGGCGGGGCCACCCGCACGCCGCTCGTGGGGACCCTGCTCGGGCAGGCGACAGGGCGTTCGCCGCGCCGGGTCGAGCACCCGGAGCTCGTCGTGGCCGAGGGGGCGCTGCGCTACCTGGCGATGCAGGGCAACGAGCCCGCGCCGCGCCCTCGGACTGTGCAGATGCCCGCGACCCCGGTGACTCCGGTGACCCCGGTGGCGCCCCAGACGTTGCGGGAGTCGGTCGTCGTCGACGCGGCTCCCCCTACGCGTCGCGAGTCCGTGACGGTCAAGATGCCGCCGCAGCCCTTCGCCCCGCCCGGGCCGGTGGCCCCAGGCCCGTACGGGGCTCCGCCGCCGGCGCAGGACAAGCGCAAGCTCATCCCCAACCCGTACCGGTTCCACGGGGCGGCGACGTTCCGGTTCGCGGCCGTGCTGGCGGCGGGGCTGATCCTCGGGTTCTTCGACGGGGTGCTGTTCACGGTGCTGAGCTGGCTGCTGATCCTCGGCGGCGGGGCGGGCACGGCGTGGAAGCTGTTCCAGTGGACGGTCAGTGCCCGCGACACCCGGCCGCTGCGGATCGACGCCACCGGCATCACCGTGTCCAAGGGCGGGCAGGACACGACGTTCCCGTGGTCGTTGATGGCGACGGTGTACATCCGGCCGTATCGCGCGACCCGCTGGCTCGTCTGCACCCCCGCCTCGAACACCGCGCTGGGCAGCGACCACGGTACGGCCCGGTTCTGGTCCCGGCCCTACAGCGTGTTCTTCCTGACCAGCACCGGCGCGTTCGGGGACGACCTGGTGAAGGAGGCCTTGGAGCAGTACGCGGGGGAGCGGTACCAGCACTGAGTAAATCGGTTGCCCGTGGCGTTGCCGCTGGGCATCCTGGACGCATGACGTACTGACGGGCTTGAGACGGGTCTGCTTCCCTGCTCTCCTTCGAAGGATGCTTCCTTTTGCCTGCCAGTGTCTCCGTCTTCGCGTCCCCCAACAGCTGGATCGAGTCCGACGCCGTCGCGCAGTGCCACCAGGTGGCCGCGCTCGACGGCATGCGGCACGTCGCCGGCATGCCCGATCTGCACCCCGGCAAGGGCGCACCGATCGGCGCGGCGATGCTCTCGACCGTGCTGTATCCGCTCCTCGTCGGCTCCGACATCGGCTGCGGCATCGCCGTGTTCCCGATCGCCCTGAAGAAGGTCGTGCCCGAGCGGCTCGCCGCCCGGTTCCCCGACCTCGACGTCCCGGTCGGGCCCGACGGTCTCGGCACGGTCGGGCGCGGCAACCACTTCGTCGAGCTCGCCCGGGTCGACTCCATTGTGGACGCCGCCCATGCCTCGCGGCTCGGCCTGGCCGCCGGTGACCTCGTGCTCATCGTCCACAGTGGATCGCGGGGGCTCGGCGAGCGGATCCTGCGGGCCCACACCGAGCTCCACGGAGCCGGACCGGCCCCCGACCCGGCCGCCTACCTCGCCGCACACGACGAGGCCGTCCGCTGGGGCTCGCGCAACCGGCGGCTGCTCGCCGAGCGGGTCGCCGACGCGCTCGGCGCTCAGCCCACCGAGCCCGTCATCGACCAGTGCCACAACCTGGCCGAGGTCGTCGACGGCGCCTACCTGCACCGCAAGGGCGCGGCCCCCGGCGACGGGCGCGATGTGCTGATCGCCGGCACCCGCGGTACCCCCTCCTATGTCGTCGCCGCCCACTCCGGGCCCGACGCCGGGTGGTCCGTAGCCCACGGTGCCGGCCGGAAGATGTCCCGGGCCGACGCCCTGCGCCGGGGCAAGGCCAAGCACACCGTGGAGGAGCTGCGCCGCACCCCGGTCGGCTCGCTCGTCGTGTGCGGCGACCGGCAGCTGCTGTTCGAGGAGGCCCCGACCGCCTACAAGAAGATCGAGCAGGTGATCGCCGACCTCACCGCGCACGACCTCGCCACCCCGGTCGCCGTCACCGTCCCGGTCGTCACCTACAAGACCGCCGACCACGACCGCAAGCGGGCCCGCGTATGACCGTCCATCTCCTGCTCTCGGCCGGCCGCGGCCCGCTCGAATGCTCCTGGGCCGTTGCCAAGCTGGTCTCGCGGCTCACCGCGGACGCGGCCCGGCACCGGGTCGGCGTGGCCGTCGCGGAGCGCGTGCCCGGCGACCGCCCGGGCACGCTGCGGTCCGTGATCCTCGCGCTGAGCGGCGCCGCCGAGGTGGCGTTCGCCGCGACGTGGACGGGCACGCTGTGCTGGCAGGCGCCGAGCCCGTACCGGCCGAACCACGGCCGCAAGAACTGGTACGTCATCGGGCAGCGCTGCACCCTCGACGCGCCCCGCACGGTGTTCGACGAGTCCGACGTCGCGCTCGTACCCTGCCGCACCGGCGGCCCGGGCGGCCAGCACCGCAACAAGGTCAGCACCGCCGTCCGCGCCACCCACCGCCCGACCGGCCTCGTCATCGTGGTCGACACCGAACGGCACTTCGGCCTCAACCGGCGCCTGGCGCTGCAGCAGCTGCGGGCGCGGCTGGAGCGCGGCGACCGCACCGCCGCCCAGACCCTGACCACCGCCCGCTGGCACATCCACGACGAACTCGTCCGCGGCGACCCGACCCGCACCGAACGGCCCTAGCCCGTGCCGCTGTCCGGCGCGACCAGGCCGTGCTCGTAGGCGTAGATCACGACCTGGACCCGGTCGCGCAGGTGCAGCTTCATCAGCACCCGCGCGACATGGGTCTTCACGGTGGCGTCACCGAGCCGCAGGCCCGCGGCGATCTCCGTGTTGGACAGGCCGCGGGCCAGCATGTGCAGGACCTCGGCCTCCCGCTGCGTCAGCTCGGTGAGGTCGGGCCGGCGGGTCGCGGCGCGCCCGGCCAGCGTCGTGAACATCTGAATGACGTGCCGGGTGACCAGCGGATCGAGCAGCGCGTCACCGCCGGCCGCGACCCGGATCGCGTCGAGCAGTCGCTCCGGCGGCGCGACCTTGAGCAGAAACCCGCTCGCGCCCAGCCGCAGCGCCTCGC
Organism: Dactylosporangium sp. NPDC051541; assembly: GCF_044454505.1. Taxonomy (NCBI): domain Bacteria; kingdom Bacillati; phylum Actinomycetota; class Actinomycetes; order Micromonosporales; family Micromonosporaceae; genus Dactylosporangium; species Dactylosporangium sp. NPDC051541. The sequence continues at coordinate 149,048 of NZ_JBITDU010000008.1, read as the reverse complement.
ACAGGGCGTCGGGCTCGTTGAAGGTCGTCAGGACCACGACCTTCACGCCGGGATCGGCCGCGAGGAGCTGCCGCATCGCGGCCAGGCCGCCCATGCGGGGCATCCGCACGTCCATGAGGACGACGTCCGGGCGCAGCGCGGTGGTCTGCGCGACGGCCTGCAGACCGTCGCCCGCCTCGCCGACGATCTCGATGTCCGGCTCGGCCTCCAGCACCATCCGCAGGCCGGCGCGGATCATCGCCTCGTCGTCGGCGAGCAGCACCCGGATGGCCATCAACCCGGCCGATCCAGCGGAAACGTCGCCCGTACGGCGAACCCGCGGTCGCGGTCGGGGCCGGCGTGGACGGTCCCGCCGTAGACCGCCGCGCGCTCGCGCATGCCGGCCAGACCGTGACCGTCGCCCGAGCCGTCGGCCTCGGGTCCGGCGCCGTCGTCGCGCACCGAGACGCACAGCTCGTCCTCGCGATACGCGACCTCGATCGTGACCCGGGCCGGTCCGGCGTGCTTCAGCGTGTTGGTCAGCGCCTCCTGGACGATCCGGTAGGCGACCGTCTCCAGCCCGGCGGCGAGCGGCCGCGCCGCACCGGCGATGCGGATCGACACCGGGACCCCGGCCGCCCGCGGGCCGGCGGCGAGCCGCTCCAGGTCGGTGAGCCGGTGCCCCGGTGCCGCCGGGACGCGCAGCACGCCGACCGCGCGGTGGAGCTCCTCGACCGCCTCCCGGCCCAGCCGCTCCACGCCGAGCAGCACATCGCGCTCCGCCGAGCGGTCCGGCAGCCGATCGAGCCGCCGGCGGACCCCGGCCGCCTGGACGGTCATGACACTGACGATGCGCGCGACCGCGTCGTGCAGATCCCGGGCGATCCGGGCGCGCTCCAAGTCGACCTCCTCCCGGGCCCGGGCCTCCCGCTCGCCGGCCAGCTCGGCCGCGAGCGTCGTCAACCGGCGATTCCGTTCCGTCTCCCGGCGGATGAGCCGCCCCACCACCCACGCGAGCGAGCAGCTGAGCAACACCATCGCGTCCCACGGCCGCCGGCCGAGCAGCGGGACGACCATGAGCGCGGCGACGGCCACGATCACGGCGGCGCCGCTCAGCCGGTCGGCGACCAGCTGACCGACCGCGCCGAGCGCGACCAGCTGGCCGATCATGACAGCCGCGGTCAGGGCGCCACCGTCCGCGAGCGACAGCATGACCGCGACGACGGCCGTGAACACCGCCAGGCAGGCGAGCGGGAACTGCGATCGGAACAGCATCGCGGCCGTGCCCGCGAGGATGGCCATGGCCGCCGGTCCGGGGCGGTCCACCGCAAGGTGGTGCCCGCCGACCTCCAGCAGCCCGACGGCCAGGAGCACGACCGCGAACACCGCGTCCAGCGGGCGTGGCCATCGCACAGGCCGACAGTACCGGCCGGGCGATCCACCGTCGTCAACAGATCGGATGAGCCGGCGGCTCGGGCGGTCCACCGATCTGTGGACGGGCGGACCGCCGGCGGACGGACGACACGGCGGGGCCGCGCCCCGAATCTGGAGCGGTGAAGTCATCGAACCTGCGGGCCCGCGGCGCCGTGGTGGCGCTCGGCGGGATCATCTGGGGCACGGCGTTCCTGCTCGCCCCGTCCCGGCCCGGCCACAACAGCCAGGTCGAGATCTGGGCCGGCGGCGTCTTCCAGCTCGGTGTGCTGGTGCTGCTGGCCACCATCTGGTCCACCGCCGCGGCCGGCTCCGGGCGGGCGGCCCGGTGGGTCGTGGCCGGCGAGGTGATCCTGATGCTCCTCGCCGTGGCCTGGACGGTGCCCTACCTGTTCGACGCGAACCGGCCGGGCACCGGGGTGCTCGCCGTCCTCGACGCGTGCTGGCCGCTGAGCATGGCCGGACTCATCGCGGTCGGCGTGCTCGTCGCCCGCGCGGGACGGTGGCCGGCTCCACTGCGCCACCTGCCGCTCGCCGCGAGCCTGCTGATACCCGTCGACCTGGCGATCAGCTGGGCTCCGACGGGCGTGCGCACCACGGTCACAGGGCTGTACCTCGCCGTGGCCTATGGACTGCTCGGCCTCGCGATGATCCGCGCGGCCGCCGTCCTGAGCACCACCGATCGATCCGTGTTCGCTGTTCCGAACCAGGGGGAGACATCATGACCATCGGCGTGTTCCAATCCGTCAACCAGCTGCCGCCGACGTTGCTGGCGGGCACCCTCGAGGCCGCGATCCTCGACCCCGGCGGCAACCCGCCCCAGGTCATCAAGGCCGGCGACAACTGGCAGGTCGAGGTCAAGTGGAAGCTGACCGGCCTGCTCGTGCCGATGCTCGCCGGCGACTGGAACCTGCAGCTCAACATCGATCAGCTCGGCGGGACGAACGACCAGCAATGGCCGGCGACCCCCATCGTGGTGAGCCTGACCCCGGCCAACGGCACCTACGTCCAGGCCGTCAACGGGCCGCTCAACCTGATCGCGGCCCCCGGTGCCCACACGTTCCATGTGGTGGTGACGCTGACCTACACCACCGCGGCCGGCACACCGGGTCTGCTGGCCGGCTTCGTCGACTGCGGGATCATCCAGGTGTTCGTCGCGTGATCGTCGCCCGGAGCCGTGGTGCGCCGCGGGCCACGGCTCCGGGCGGTGGCCAACGGTCAGACGTATCGCCGGGGGAACACCGCTAAAGCCCGGCGCTTCGCGGCCGATGGGACGGTTACCGGCTGTACCCAAGACAGCCTGGCTCGGATGGGACGGAACCGGCATGACCGTGAACTCGACGCCGCAGCAGCGGTCCGGACCTACCTCGCCGGGCCCTGTCGAGGTGACCGTCCGGCGTAGTGCGATCGCCGCGTTCATCGCCGACCGGCCCGTCGGCGTGAAGAACCTCATCGGCGTGGCGCTGGTGGCGCTGGTCGCCATCGGGGTCGGGGTGCTGTCGATCGTCAGCATGGGGCGGATCAACAACCGGCTCGACAACCTCAAGTCCGAGCACCTCGAGAGCGTGCAGCAGCTGGTCGTGATCCGGCAGGGGGTCTCGGAGAACTACCGGGCCCAGTCGCTGTTCGCCTGGGCGGCCTACGACCCGACGCTCGGGCCCCGGGCCAAGGACGCCCGCACCAACGGTGACACGCTGGTCAGCGGGGCCATCAAGGCGTACCAGGACCGCACCGTCGACTCGCCGACCCGCGCGGCCGCCCTCGCCAAGTTCGCGAAGGCCTGGGCCGACTACAGCAACCTGCGCAACGTCGTCGTGTTCCAGGAGCAGCCGGCCGCCGGCACCACCGTCACCGCCGACGCGGCCGAGCGCAACACGCTGTGGCAGGGGCTCGAGAAGCAGATGAACGACTCGCTGTCGCAGCTGCAGCAGCTGGAGGGCACCGAGGCCGCGACCGAGGCGGCGGCCGGCGTGAGCGCCTACCACACGGCCCGCAACTGGACCATCGGTTCGCTGATCGTGGGCCTGGCGGTGGCGTTGTTCGTGGTCGGCCTCATCAGCCGGCGCACCAACCGGCAGCTGCGGACCGTCTCCGAGACCCTGCGCCGCACCGCCGAGGGAGACCTGACCATGCGGGCGGACGTGCTGTCCCGGGACGAGTTGGGCGCGATGGCCGCCGCCGTCAATCAGGCCAATACCGGCATCGGTCGTACTGTGGAGACGCTGACCACCGCCGCCCGCACCCTGGGCGAGAGCACCCACCGCCTTACCGGGGTCACCGCGCGGATCGGTGACAGTGCCCAGGCCGCCGCGGCCCGGGCGAACGTCGTCGCCGGTGACGCGGGCACGGTCTCCAACAACGTGCAGACCCTCGCTGCGGGCGCGGACGAGATGGGCGCGTCGATCCGGGAGATCGCGCAGAACGCCAACGACGCCGCCCGGGTCGCCTCGGAGGCGGTGGGGGTGGCGGAGCAGACGAACCAGACGGTGTCGAAGCTGGGTGACTCCAGCACCGAGATCGGCAACGTGGTGAAGGTGATCACGTCGATCGCGGAGCAGACGAACCTTCTGGCGTTGAACGCCACCATCGAGGCCGCCCGCGCCGGCGCGGCCGGCAAGGGCTTCGCGGTCGTCGCCAGCGAGGTGAAGGACCTGGCCCAGGAGACCGCCCGGGCGACGGAGGACATCTCCCGCCGGGTGGAGGCGATCCAGGCCGACACCCACAACGCGGTCGCGGCGATCGGTGAGATCAGTCAGATCATCGCCCGGATCAACGACTACCAGCTGACGATCGCCTCCGCGGTGGAGGAGCAGACGGCGACGACGGGCGAGATGAGCCGCAGCGTCGGCGACGCCGCCCACGGCGCGACGAGCATCGCCGGCAACATCTCCGGCGTCGCCGACGCGGCCCAGACCACCACCTCGACCCTGGCCGAGGTCGACCAGACCGTCGCCGAACTGACCCGGGTGACCGGCGACCTGCAACAGGCCGTCGGCCGCTTCCGGGTCTGACGCGGCGCCCGCCTCACCAGTACATCAACGCGACCGTGCCCGAGGCCCAGGCCGAGTAGAGCCGGACCCGGACGATGTAACGGCGGCCCTGGAACAGCTTCACCGCGATCCGGGCGTTGCGGTCCTGGCCGCCGTCATCGTCGCCGGCCACCTGCCGCAGGTCGCCGGCAATGTCCTCGAAGAGCACGACCACGGTGTCGGCGGCGCCGAACACCCCGATCTGATAGTCGCGCGACGCCGGCGGCGTGAGCTCGAAGTCGGCCTGCTGGCCGGGGTCGAGGTTCAGCGCCGCCGACTCGAACGGCACCAGGGTCGGCGGCGCGGCCGGCCCGATCCGCGGGTACCACTGGCGGACGAACTCGGTGTCGAGGACCGAGATGGTCCCGGGCGGGACCAGGCCGTCACGGTACTGCTCCGGCTGGACGATCAGGCCCGGCGGGAACGCGTACTCCATGATGGACAGGCCGTCCCAGACCGAGCCGTGCACCTGGGCCGGGTCGAGCTTGCGGATGACGTTGTTGAAGGTCTTGACCCGGTCCCAGGAGTTCGGCGGCCCGGCGAAGTACTCGTAGACGCGGGGCTCGTCCCACTCGATCCCCGACAGCGGGCTCTGGTGCTCGTGCGGCATGCCGAGGACGTGGCCGAGCTCGTGCAGGGCGGTCGAGCGGCCGTGCGGCGTGGTCAGGTCCCAGCCGTAGTTGGTGGTGCGCTGGTTCACGCCGTAGCTGAGCACGCCGCGGCCCACCGCCGACCAGGACCCGGCGCGCTGCTGGAAACCGATCCGGATCTCCGCCTCGGACCGGTCCGTCACCTCCTTGAACTCGACCCCGATGCCGAGGTCCTTCCACGCGGTGAACGCGGCCCGCACCGCGTCGAGCTGCTCGGGCTTGCCGACCCAGGAGGTGACGGTCGTGCTGCCGTCGGGCAGGGTGAGCGCCGACTCGTCGGTGTCCTGGTCGAAGAAGTAGTAGTGCAGCACAGTACCGTTGACCCACATCGCCCCGCCGACGATGAGCGCATCGGCCCGGTCGGCGTCGAGCCCGGCCGGCACGACCGGCGGCGGCTGCGGCGGTAAAGCACAGTAGAGGGGAGCGTAGTCGACGTCGTTGTCCATACCTGTCCAGATGCGCGACCCGCCCTCCTGATACACGGGTCATTCTCCCGGCGGACCCAGGCAGACCCCGATCAAGCCGCCGCAGAACCCGTACCGCACGACGCCGGTCTCGGAGCGGCCCACGGCCAGGCCCAGCGGTGCGCTCGCGCCGACTCCGGCCGAGTATGCGATGACCTTGCCGTCCGTCGCGAGGGTCGCACCGGCTTCGCCACCGTCGACGGTCGCGAAGTAGAAGGGGCCGCTCAGGCCCTCGGCCGTTTCGGCGGTCGAGACCTGGTAGCCCAGGCCGGCCCCGAACAGTCCGCCGAAGATCGACCCTTTGTCGGCCTTGGTCGCCTCGATGAACATGCCGTCCTTGTCCATGCCGACGCAGATCTCGGCGCTCCAGCCCCAGGCCGCGGCCACCCCTCCGACATTGCCGCAACCGGCTACGGTGCCGCGGCCGGCGATCTGCATGGCCGCGCAGCTGAGCCCCGTCCACCATGGGCAGCCGGCGCCCTTGTCCTTGTCCTGGTCCGGTCCACGGGCCGGTCCGCGCAGTGCCTGGCCGGCGGCGCAGGCGAGGCTGCCCCACCCGCCGCAGCCCGAGGTGTGGCTGTTCACGATCACCGGCATCGGCTTCGGCGCCGGCTTCGTGACCCGCTCGCGGTCCTCGCCCGTGCGGCGGTTGAACGTGTTCAGGTCGCGGTGGAACTTGGTCCAGTACGCCTGCCGTTTCGCCTCGGCCCGGACCACCTCGTCGAGGCGGCGCTGGCCGGCGGCGGTCTTGAGCTGGCTGGCGCACGGGCCGCTGGGGTCCTCGATGCGCAGGCACGCGGTGAGACCGGACGCGTCGCTGGCGGTGACGGGGGTGTTGCCGGCGTAGGCGTAGCCCTGCCAGCTCTGCGGATCCTTGGCGTCGAAGACCGGGTCGGCGCTGATGAAACGGCCGAGCGCCGGGTCGTACTCGCGGGCGCCGAGGTGGGTCAGTCCGGTGTTGTCGACGGTACCGCCGACGAAGCCCTTGTCCATCGCCGGCGGCCAGGCTCCGCTGATCGTGCCGCGCGGCATCCCGTACGGGGTGAACCGCCGGACGGAGGCGGCCTGTGTGGTGGCGGCGACGGCGAGGGAGGCGGTGCCCTGGTGGTCGCCCGACAGCCAGGTCAGCCCGGCCCCGCCGCGGGTGGCGATGACGCCGCCGGCGTAGGAGTAGGAGCGGGTCGTCCTGGCCGTGCCGGTCGCGGTGGTGAAGCGGATCTCCTGGCCCGGCAGGTACAGGGTCTTGCCGTCCGGGTCTCTGCGCACGAGGCGGTTGCCGTCGGCGTCGTACAGGTACGCCGTCGAACCGGTCGAGTCGGCCAGCGTGGCCAGGTGGTCCTCGGCATCCCAGGTGAGGGTCTGCCCGGGCCGGCCGGCGGTGCGGCCGGCCGCGTCATAGGTGTAGGCGTCGGTGCCGGTGGTCGCGCCGGTGTAGGCGATCGAGGTGACCCCGTGCGGGCGCGGGCCCGCGGCCGCCGGGTAGGTGTAGGTGGCCGTCGTGTTCGTCGTGGCGTGGCCGGTCTGGGTGAGCCGATCGCCGGCGGCGTCGAACGTCCACGACTGCCAGTACCGGGCCGGTCCGCCCAGGCTGTCCACGGTCCGCGCGGCGGCGCAGTCGCCCGACTCCGGCGTCCACGCCTCGGTGAGCCGCCGCCGGCCGTCGTAGCCGAAGCACTGGGTGTCGCGGGACACGGTGTCGGCCAGCCGGGTGACGTCGCCGGCGTCGGAGTAGCTGTACACGAGGTCGGCGTAGATCGTGGCCGGTTGCACGGCGGTGCTGGTCTTGATCTCGTGGAGCCGCCGGGTGTCGGTCTCGTAGTAGTCGCCGATCTGGACGATGCCCCCGCTGTTGTTGCGCAGGGTGACGACGTTGGTCTCCCCATAGTTCGTGTAGCCGGTGGACGTGACGAGCGTGCCGCCGAGGTTCGTCGACAGGGTGGTCGGCCGGCCGAGCGCGTTGTAGCCGAACGTGAGGTTCTCGGTGCCGAGATCGGCGGCGGCCGGCGTCCGGGTCGACGCCGGGGAGCCGTCCGCGTTGTAGGTGTAGACGTAGGTGAAGCTGGTCGCGCCGAAGCCGGTCTCGCCGGGCGGCAGGCCGTAGCGGACGCTGGTCGGCTGCTTGGCCGGGTTGTAGCCGAGCACCTCGTAGGTGTACGCGTTGCCGGACCCGTCGTAGCGGATCGACTTGCTCAGCAGGCCCGTGCCGGCGGTGACGGTGTCGTACACCCATTCCGCGCGCTTGGACCCGGTGGCCGATCCGTTGCGGAGGCTGGTCTTGCGGCCGAGCGCGTCGTAGGTGTAGGCGAGGGTGTCGCCGGCCCGGGTTTCGCTGACGACCCGGCCGGCGTCGTCGTAGCCGCGGGTGGTGCGGCCCTTGTCGGGGTCGTCGATCTGGGTCTGGCGGCCGCGCAGGTCGTATACGTATGACCAGCGGGTGCCACGCGGGTCGGTGACGCCGGTCAATTGGTCCTTGCGGTTGTACGTGTACGTGGTGGTGTCGAACGAGCCGGTCGGCGTGTTCGCGGCGAACTGCCGCAGCGCCACGGTGTGCCCGAGCGCGTCGGTGATCGTCGAGGTCGCGCTGCCGCCGGCCGGGGTGGTCACGTCGGTGCGGTCGCCGGTGTAGGCGGTCGTGGTGCGCCACCGCTCCACGTCGCGCGCCTTGAAGACGGAGGCGATCTCCCGCCCGGCGCCGTCGAAGACGCTCTCCGTCCAGGCCGGAATCTCTTCCGGTCCGGAGTAGTCCGGTGGCCGCGGCACGGAGACGTCGGTGCCGGGCGGTCCGGTCATCGGGTACGCCCTCGTGGTCTTCCAGGCGCGGCCGGCGCTGTCGTACAGGGTGTCGGTGACCACCCGGGCCCCGGCGACGGAGGCGTCGGCGACCTGGGTCTGGCGCGGGCGCAGCAGGCCGTCGTAGAGCACGACGCTCGTCACGTACCCGCCGGCGGCGTTGAGCGTGTTGGTGGTGATCGCGTTCGCGCCGCCGGTCCGCACGGTGTACGTGAACGTCGTCGACGCGGGCTGGCCGGCCGCGCGGCTCGCGCCCGGTTGCCACACGGCGGAGGTGCGGCCGAGCCCGTCGTAGGCGACGTCGGTGCGGCGCCCGTTGACGTCCACGGTGGAGACCGGCCGGCCCCGGGCCGGATCGAGCGTCGTGGTCGTGGTCCAGCCGAGCGCGTTGGTGGTCGTGGTCTGCGTGACGGGGCCGCCGGTGGCCGGGGTGAAGCCGGACGTGATGTGGTCGCCGTCCACGTCCCAGGCGTCGGTCACCCGGCCGTACAGGTCGTATCCGGTCCGGCTCACGGTGATGTACGTGGGGCCGGTGGCACTGTAGGTCCGCAGCTCCTGCGCCTCGGTGACGTCGCCCTTCGTCGGCGGGCCGCCGAACGGGCGGCCGTCGTAGGCGGTGCGGGTGTCGCCGATGACGTCGGCCTCGCCCAGGCCGCCGGCCTTCGCGGTCGCGCAGCCGGTGGCGAAGGTCTGGGTGCGGGCCACCGGGGCGGTCAGCCAGGTGCCGGCCGCGACGTCGGTGTTGCGGGCGTACGTGGTGATCGTGCAGGTCTCGTCGCCCCCGGCCGCGTCGTCGCCACGGTCGTCGACCTCGACGGTCATGCCGAACCCGTCGAACGAGGACCGGCTCGACGTGGTCCGGGTGCCCGCCGCGCGCCGCCCGCCGTCGGTGTCGAGGGTCGTGCGGGTGTGCGTGGCCTCGATGTCGGTGAAGCGGGCCTCCACCGTGCTCTGGTTGATGGTGCGGCTCGCGGTCGGGGCGGACCGCCACGGCTCGGACACGGTCGCGGACACTTCGGGCCCGCCGACACCGTTGAAGGTGATCGACATGCGGGTCAGGCCGGCGTACGCGTCCTCGTCGGCCACGGCCGGCGCGTCGACACCGGCGTCGGCGGTGCTGCCGTTGCGGTTGACGTCCACCGCCGGCTGCGTCACGGTGCGGCTGCCGCCGGGAAGATGGTCGCCGTGCATGCCGCGGAAGTACCGGGTCTCGGTGTAGGTCGGCGTCGTGCGGGCCGGGTCGCCCGTGCGGACCCGGACCGCCTCGTACCCGCGCCACACCGACCAGGTCTTGAACTGCGCCTTGGTCAGCCCGTCGTCGTCGGTGTAGTGCCAGGCCGGCGCGCCCACGTACTCGTAGGCGTGCACCACGTCCGGCGCGCCGCCGACGAGGTCGCCCTCGCGCGTCTCGGTCACCACGTACTTGTGGAAGAAGTCGTCGCGCGGTGTCGTCGATCCGGCGTCGAGCACCTTGACCGGGTAGCAGCGCAGCGTGTTGTTCTGCGGCGCCGACACGTCGGGCATGCGCGAGCCCGGGACGCAGTCGGGTTCGGAGTAGGCGACGCGGATCGCGCCGCCGCTCTCGGTGTCGATGCGGGCGATCCGCCACCAGTTCATCGGCAGCTTGCCGTCGGTGAGCGTGTCGACGCGGTTGCGCAGCTGCACGCCGGAGAACTGCGTGTCGGGCACGGTCGTCGCGGCGCCGGCCAGGCCGGTGTGCGAGATCCTGGCCAGCCACAGGCCGGCCCGGGTGCCGTCACCGGGGTCGGGGAACGTCTGGGTGAGGGTGTAGGCGTCGACGTCGCGGTAGCCGGGTGGTGCGGCGGCCGGGTCCCAGATCCTGGTGGTGACCGACGTCAGCCGTTTCGTGGTCCAGAACGTCGGTGAGCCGATCAGGCACGGTGCGGCCGTGCACTGCTGGTCCCAGGGGGTGTCGGGCCAGTTGACCCCGTCGTGGGTGCCGCAGTTCGCCGTCACGCACCGGTCGGCGACGGCGAAGGAGACCTGCACGGGGGCCGCGCCGGTGTCGGTGTCCCGCGTGCCGTAGCGGATGGTCTCGAGGTAACCCGCCCGGTCGTACGTCGCGAGGTCGGTGGTCGAGTTGTTGCGGGCGTAGGCGTTCGTCTCCTTGCGGTAGGAGTAGGACATGGTGTTGGCGTGGGTGTCCACGACCCGGTCGACGCTCCACTTGTAGGCCTGGACGCAGCTCGACGCGGCGAAGGTGGCCTGACGGCACGGCTCGCCGGTGTCGTTGCCGTAGACCGGTACGGTCAGTGTGGAGTTGGCCGCCGGGGTGGCGCCGAAGTGGTACTGGGTGCCGTCGGGCGTGACCACGAGCCACCACTCGCCGTCCTTGGCTCCGTTCCCGGCCCCGGTCTTGTGCAGCACCAGCGTGCCGTCGTCCCTGCGCAGATGCCAGCGGTCGGGGTTGGCGGCGTCCTTGAGGAGCTCGCCGGAGTGCCCGTCCAGTGCGAGCGTGGCGTTGTCGGTCTCGTAGCACAGGTCGCCGGTCCTGGTCGTGTTGTTGTGGCCGACGCCGTCCATGTCGTCGGAGCACGGCTTGTATCGGCGCTCGATGGCGCCGGGTGACCACTCGAAGCCCTCACCGATCCAGGACGGCTGGTTGTTGGTGGCGGCGTTGCGGCCGTCGACCGACTGCGAGGAGTACGACAGCGCGATGTCCGGCGCGGGCCCGCCCAGGGACGGCGGGACCTGGATCGGGTAGCTCCAGGAGAAGTCGCCGGCGTTGGCGCCCGCCGACCAGGTCGACGCCGGCGCGAGGGAGGTGGCCGCGAAGTCGCCGGAGCCGCCGGCCGGGCCCGCGCTCAGCGCCACGACCGCGCCGCCCTGTGGCACGGCGACCGCGGCCGAGATCCGTCCGGCCTTGACGTCGTTGGTGGACGTGAGCACGGTACCGTCGGTGCAGCCTTTGGCGGCCGGTGTCGTCAGCGCGCAGGCGGGCAGTCGCAGCAGCCGCAGCCGGTTCGTCCAGTCGGCGCCGTATCCGGTCGCGAACTTGGCGTAGTCGATGCTCACCCGGCCGGGCACCGTGGCGGCGGCGCTGTCGGCCCGGTCCAGCCGGATCAGGGTGCCGTGCACGCCCGCGGCGCCGGCCGCCTGCTGGTCGAGCACGGTGAGCCGCAGGCCGGGAGCCGCCGGCCCGATCGACTCGGCCCGGACGTCGGCGGCGGAGGCGGCCGGCCAGACGGGAGCGGCGCGGGCCGCCGTACGGGCCGCGGCCGCGACCGCCGGATCGGCGGGCCGGGACTGCGCCGCGAGGGGGACGCCCGGGATCGGCCGGTCGGTCTGCGTCGGCAGCAGGGCGGATGGCGGGGCGGCGGCCGCCGGCCGGGCCACCGCGGCCGGGGTCACCACGAGCGCGACGCACAGCAGCCGCACCGCAACGATCTTCAGAGTGGACACGACGCTGCCTCCGGGCGACTGAGGATCAGGGGATGGTGGCGACGGAGGCGGCCGGGACGGCGCCCTGGTACACGGTGACCGTGTCGATCGCCCCATGCCAGAAGTTGATCAGGCGGGTGGGGGTGCTGCCGCCGGCATCGGTCCATTGGGCGCCACCGACGGTCAGCGGGCCGGTCGCATTCCAGCCGGCGGCCGTCCGGGTCGTGGTGCCGGCCAGGGTCCCGTTGACGTAGAGCGACACGGCGCCGGAGACGGCGTCGTAGACGCCGACCAGGTGCACCCAGGTGCCCAGGTCGGCCGCGGTCAGCGCGGCCGGCGCGGCGGCATGGACCCATCCGGCCGAGCTCTCGCTGTCGACGTCCGGTAGCGAGAACGACCACTTGAACCCCTGGCCGAACTGCCGCACGCCGAGATAGAAACCGCTGACTCGTTCGCCGGACTGCCCCACGGCGGTGAAGTTCCAGGCCGGCATTGTGTCAAGGCGCACCCAGGCCGACACCGTCATCGACTGGTCGGTGTGCAGGACCGGCCCGGGTGATCCGGTCGTGGGGTCGATGCTGCGCGCGGCGCCGTTGCCGGCGAAGGACAGCGCCGAGCCCTGCTGACCGCCGGCCGTCCACGTCACACCCGGTTCCAGGGTGAGGTTGAGGTCGTGGAAGTAGTCGGAGGAGTCGAAGGCGGTACCCCCGCTGCCTTCGTTCATGAGCCAGCGGGCGACGTTGAGGTTCGCCGCCGGCTGGGTCGGGTCCACGACGGCGGCGATCTCCGCGGCCCCGAGCGCCCGGTCCCACAGGCGGATGTCGGACAGGCTGCCGGTCCAGTGCGCGCCGCCCTGGCTCCGGCCGATCCACAGCCGGCCGGCCCCGGCGAACAGGGTCCGGCCGGTCAGCGTGGTCTCCAGGGTGCCGTCCACGTAGATGCTCAGGCTGGGCGCGGCGGCGTCGTAGACCGCTGTCACGTGCGTCCACACGCCGAGCTTCGGCACGGTCCGCGAGCGGGCCGCGTCCCACTGCGGGTTGGGCACGTCCGCGGACGGCGAGCCCACCACCCACCGGTCGTACGGCCGGTCGTACTGCACGTACACGGCGCCGAAGTTGGTCCCGGCGATGGTCAGGATCTCCCGGGTCTCGGAGTTGTCGTCGAGCTTGACCCAGGCCGCGACCGTGAAGTTGCGGCTCGTGTCGAGTACCGGCCCGTCGAGGCGCAGGTCGGTGTCGGTGGCGCCGTTCATGTACAGCGCGGAGTCACCGTTCACGGTCCGGCCGGGGGCGCCGAACCGCGAGTCGCCCTGGAGATTCGCGAACGCGTTGTGGCCGTGCCCGGTGACGTCGGCCGCGCCGGTCGACCCGGCCGGGTCGGTGAGCGGCCACCGGGCCACCTCGGTGGCGGCCTGGGCCGCGTTGAAGGCGTACGTCGTCTCCGCGGCGCTGAGCTGGATGCGGTCCTTGGCCTTGACGTGGATGGTGCCCTGCCCGGCGATCGGCGTCCAGGCGATCGTCGCCGAGGTCCCGGCCGCGAACGACGGGGCGTGGGTGCCGGCGCCGTCCACGACCCACCACTGGAAGCCGGTGAGGTCGGTGTCGGCCGGGCTGCCGCCGGCGGCGAGGGTCAGCCGGACCGTCCGGCCCGCCGCGAACGGCTGGTTGGCCGGGTCGGCGGCCGCCTGCGGCGCGCTCGGCGCGACCGCGTCCACCTCGAGCTCGCACCACCCGGTCCAGCCGGAGGTGTCCTTGCCGGAGGTCCCGCCGTAGGACCAGGAGTCGCCGGCCCGCACCCGCCACCGGTACACCGAGCCGGTGCTGAACGCGGGCGCCGGGGACGGCGACGTGACCCCGCCGGACTGGGGCGTGCCGGTGGCCGACCCGGCCGCCGTCCAGGTGCTCGTGGCCGCGTCGAACCGCTCCCACTCGAACTCTCCGCGCAGCACACTGCCGATGTCGCCGCCGGTCGCGCCGTCCGGGTCGCTCACCCGGGCCGACAGCACCGGGGTGGTCACCGCGACCACGGGCCGGCCCGAGCCGGTCGCGCAGGCCTGGCCGTGCGTGCTCTGCGTATCGGGCAGGTTCGGCACGGTGTTGTACACGATGGACAGTGCGGCGGAGTTGTGGTCGAAGCGTTTCCACTGCGCGGTGGCGCCCTCGTCCATCGCGCGCAGGCCCAGGGTGAGGTCGCCCCAGCCGCTCGCGTACGCCGTGTCGACCATCGTCTTGGCGTTGAAGGACACGGTCCCCGTGTCCCCGCAGCCGGCGCCGCCCCCGGCCCGGAAGGACGCGTTGGCGGTGGCGACGAGGTCGTCCCGGAAGTTCGGCTGCGTGTTCCAGGTCGTCGCGGACGAGATGGCGCTCGTCACCCACAGCTTCGCCGGCGACGCCGGGGCACAGGTCCAGGCCCACTTCTGCGTGATGTTGAACGTGGCGGCGAGCACGTGCTTGCCGCGGGCGCCGTTGATGTCCATCCGGACGAACGAGCGCACCCGGTACTGGGGACTGAGGCAGGTGTTGCCGCTGAATTCGTCGCACGTCCGGCCGGACCCGGCGTCGCCTTTGGCCGCGCCGTTGTTCATGACGAACGTCGAGCTGTTGACCAGGTCCGAGCGGTCGGCCACGACCTTCCAGACGTTGCCCGACACGCCGCCGGCCCAGGACGGGTCCAGGAACACCGGATACCTGGTCCTGGGGTCGGTCAGGAACGCCCGGTCCGGCACGACCGTCACACCGCCGGCGTCGAGGTGCTCGCCCATGACCGCGGACCGGGCCAGACCGCCGGGCCCCGTCGCGGCTTCGCCGGTGGAGTCCCACATCAGCGCCGGCGGGGAGGTGAAGACCGGCGCGCCGGAGGCGTCGCGGGCCTCCAGCCCGCCGCCCTTGACGGCCGACACCGACAGGCCCGCCGTGGACAGCCCGAACCGGACCGCGGCCAGCGCGGGATTGTCCGCCGCCCGCCGCGTCTTGACGACGAACACCTGCTCGAACCCGGTCGGCGTGGCGGTCAGCCGCAGGTCGACGCCGGGCAGCACCTCCGGATAGGTGGCGGTGTCGCCCGAGAGCACCGGCTTCGGCAGCGGCTGCGTCCAGGTCATGGCCAGCATCCCGGCACCGCTGGTCAGCCGGGCGAGCGCGGCGTCGCCACCTCCCGAGAACTCGGTCGGGACGGTCGTCGCCACCGGCTTCACGGCCGCGCCCTCGTGGCGCAGCGACGTGTCGATCGAGTCCCACGAGCCGTCCGCCCGCCGGACCCACTGCGGCTGCGCGTATTCGACCAGCTCCCGATTGCCGTCGGGGCGGGCGAGGGTCCGCGCGGTCGGCGACCGGCCGGACAGGTCTTCCACACTCCGGCCGCAGGCGGCGGCCATGGTTGCGGCCCTGCGAGCGTCCCGCTCGCTGTCGCCGCACGCAACCGTGGCCACCGCCGCGGCCGTCCCCCCACCCTCCCACACGTGGATCGCCAGCCCCGCCACCACGATGAGGACGGCCGCTCGTGAGATCAGCCCCCGCGCTCGACATGTCATCCCCGGCACCCCCGTCGACTCTGCCGCGACCGTCAGGGACACTCTCGTGAACCGGCGCCCGGGAGGACAGGCCATCGACCGGACATTTCCTGGCCGCTGCGCGGTATATTCGAGGACGACGATGTTCTGCGGGGGGCGGACATGTTCGGTCGGATGATCGTCGCGCATCGGCTCCGGCTGGGCCTGACGCAGGAGAGCCTCGCGGAGAAGGCCGGCCTGAGCGAGCGCAGCCTCCGCCGGCTGGAAGCGGGTCAGATCCGGACGCCCCGGATGTCGTCGGTGGCGCTGCTGGTGGCGGCGCTCGGCCTGCACGGTGCGGAACGCGAGCGTTTCACTCAGGCCGCATACGCCGGGCCGGACTCGTTCACCGCGGCCCCGCGGCCGGTGCCGCGCCAGCTCCCGGCCGACGTGCGGGCGTTCACCGGCCGGGCCGATGAGCTGGCCGAGCTCGAGCGCCTGCTGGCCGAGCCGGCCACCGATGCCGGGTCGCCGCCGGTGATCGTGGCGGTCACCGGCACCGCCGGAGTCGGCAAGACCGGCCTGGTCGTGCACTGGGCCCACCGGGCCCGGGACCGGTTCCCGGACGGGCAGCTCTACCTCGATCTGCGTGGCCACGACGCCGACCGGCCGATGGAGCCGGCCGAGGCGCTGACCCGGCTGCTGCTGTCGCTCGGGGTCGGCGAGCGGGACATCCCGATCGACCCGGCCGAGCGGGTCGACCGATACCGGTTCGCGGCGTCCGACCGGCGGGTGCTGATCGTGCTCGACAACGCGGTGTCGGCGGAGCAGATCCGGCCCCTGCTGCCCGGCACCGGACCCGGCGCCGTGCTGATCACCAGCCGCGACAGCGTGGCCGGGCTGGTCGCGGTCCACGGCGCCCACCGGATGGACCTCGACCTGCTGCCGGAGGCCGACGCGGCGCTGCTGCTGCGCCGGTTGATCGGCGGCCGGGTCGACGCGGAGCCGGCGGCCGCGGCGACGCTGATCCAGCAGTGCGCCCGGTTGCCGCTGGCGCTGCGGATCGCGGCCGAGCTCGCCTCCGCCCGGCCCGCCCGGTCCCTGGCCGACCTGGTGCGCGAGCTCGCCGAACACCGCGACCGGCTGGAGCTGCTCGACGCCGGCGGCTACGCCCACGCCGACGTCACCACCGTGTTCTCGTGGTCACTGCGGCGGCTGCCGGCGGCGGCGGTTCGCACCTTCCGGCTCCTCGGCCTGCACCCCGGGCCGGGCTTCGACGCCTACGCCGCCGCCGCGCTCACCGGCGCCGGCCTGCAACCGACCCGGGCCGCCCTGCGGCTGCTGGCGCGGGCCAACCTCATCAGGGCCGGCGAGCACGACCACTACGGCATGCACGACCTGCTCCGCGCCTACGCGGGCGCGCTGGCCGCCGCCGACACCGGCACCGACGCCGTGGACGCGGCGCGGGAGCGGCTGCTGGACTACTACCTCGCGGCCGCCGCCGCGGCGATGGACGGCCTGTTCCCGGCCGAGCGGCACCGACGGCCGCCACCGCCGCCCCGGCCCCCGGAGCTTCCGCGGCTCGACCGGCCGTCCTCGGCGCGCCGCTGGCTGGACGACGAGCGCGCCACGCTCGTCGTGATGACCGAGCACGCGGCCCGGCACGGCCGGGCCGGTCACAGCGCGCGGATGTCGGCCACGCTGTTCCGCTACCTGGCCGGCGGTCTCTACAGCGACGGCCTGGTCGTGCACGAGCACGCCCGCCGGGCGGCCCGCGCGGCCGGTGACGGGCCCGGGGAAGGCCACGCCCTCCTCGGCCTCATCGACGCGCATGTGCAGCTCGGCAGCCGGCAGGCCGCGGCCGAGCTGGCCGAGCGGGCGCTGTCGCTGTTCCGCCGGGCGGCGGAGCCCTCCGGCGAGGCCCGGGCCCGATACAGCCTCGGCATGATCGAATGGATGTCCGGCCGATACGACCGCGCGCTGGATCACGCCGGCCCGGCGCTCGCCATCGCCGGCGTGGCCGGCGACGAGATCGGCGAGGCGAAGGCCCACAGCCTGGTCGGGCTGGTCGCGCTGAACCAGAGCCGGCTGACGTCGGCGCAGGCGTGCTTCGAGGCCGCGGTGACGCTGTACCGGCGCCACGGCGATCACAGCGGTGAGGCATACACGCTGCACAACCTGGGCTGCGTCGAGCAGGCCCGGGGCCGGCACCGCCCCGCGGCCGAGCTCCACCGGCGGGCGCTGGCCCTGTTCGCGCCGCTCGGCGACCGGGCCGGGCAGGCCATGGCGCTGGACGGCCTCGCCATCGCGCACACCGGCCTGGACGAGCTCGACGAGGCCGAAGCCGCCCTGCTCCGGGCCCTGGCGATCGCCCGGGAGATCGGGGACCGCCGCACCGAGCCGGTCGTGCTCAACAGCCTCGGCGAGCTCGCCCGGCGAGCCGGTCGGCCCGCCGAGTCCGCCGCCCGCCACGCGGCCGCGTCGGCGGTGGCGGCCGCGGTCGACGACCCCTACGAGGAGGCCCGGGCGCAGGCCTGCCTGGGCGACGCGTGCCGCGAATGGCGGCGGCCGGACGAGGCCCGGTCGCACTACGCCCGCGCGCTGGAGCTCTACGAGCGGCTCGACGTGCCGGAGGCGGGCCGGGTCCGGTCCCGGCTCGACGAGCTCTACCTGGGTGCGAACGGGCGGACGCCGTAGCGCTCGGACTGCGCGATCACGTCCCACAGGATCTGCGGGGCCTTGGCCCCCTGCATGGTGGCGACGGTCTGGTGGCGGTCACCCGGGAACGTGACCGTGACCCGATAGGCGAAGCGGTCGCAGCAGGTGTGCTTCGGCTGATACGCGGCGTGCAGGCGCTGGAACCGGCGCGTGCCGGCCAGGCGCAGCGCCGGCCGGCCGCCAACCGTCGTCTCGTCCACGACGAACGCGGTGTGCTCGCCGGCGAAGCCGCCCGAGCGCTCCAGGACGATCTGGGTGGCCGGGGCGGCGCGCCGGGCGTCGGATGCGGCGCCCGCCGCCGCGGGTGCCGCCGGTGCGATCAGCGCGGCCGCGGCGATCGTCGCCGCGCCGATCGCCGTGCCGGTGCGTCGGATGTTGCGTTCCATGCTGGCCACCCCCGTGTGCCGGGCGCCGCTCGGTCGGCGCCTCCCCCCCGAGCACACCACGCCCCGGCGGCCGGTTGGCCCGGTATGCGGAAGCCGGGTGGCGGGTCAGCCGTTCGGGCCCGGCTCGGCGGTGATGACGACGTTGTCGCGGTAGTGGCCGCTGCCGCGGTCGAAGGGACCGCCGCAGGTGATGAGCGTGAGCCGGGCGGCGCCGTCGCGGGCGAACAGCCGGTCCATGGGCAGCTGTGGCTTCGGGTAGATCTCGCGGGCCACGACCGTGAAGCGGCGCACCGTGCCGTCCGCGCCGGTGACCGCGACCGCGTCGCCGGGGCCGAGCTCGCGCAGCCGGAAGAACGCGCCGCCGCCCTGCTTCGCGCTGTCGACGTGGCCGGCGATGACGATCGAGCCGGTCGTGGCGTTGAGGGCGGGGCCGTACTTGTACCAGCCGACGACGTCGACGCTCGGCGGGACCGCGAAGTCGCCGGTGTCCGCCTCCACACCGACCGGGTCGACCCGCGCGGTGAGGCCGAGCCGGTCGATGCGCAGCTTGGCCGGGGGCACCGGCGGGCTCTCCACCGGCGACCGAGAGTCCGCCGGGGCCGGCGTGGCCGGGGACGCCGAGGCGAGCGCTTCGGCGGCCGGTGCGCCGACCGGGGGTGGCGGCCGGTCGCCGCAGGCGGTGACGGCCGCGCCGAGCGCGACGACGCCACCGACCATCACAGCGCACCAGCCGCCGAGCCTCCGGCCTTGCATCAGGCCCGGGTCCGGACCCGGCGCAGGGCGAGCACGCCCCCCAGGAGCAGGATCAGACCGGCCCCGCCGAGGACGTAGACCAGCGCGCCCGGGCCCTGGTCGGCCGTCCCGCCACTGCCGGAGTTGACGCTGCCGGGAGTACCATGGAGGCCGGAAATCGTCTGTGCGACAACGCCGAGTGTCTTGCCCTCGGCCGAGCCCACCGCGTAGACGATGGTCGACGTGCCCTCCTTGAGGTCGAGGTTCGCCGCTGGGATCGCGACCGTCGTCGTGCCGGCGAGGACGACGTCGGCGCTCACGGAGCCGGCCGCGAGGTCGGCCTTGGCCTCGTTGGGGTTGCTGAGGTTCTTGAACACCGGCTGGCCACCGGCGCGCACGTCGACCGCGGGTGCGGCCGCCGTGTGGCGCACGACCAGGCGGGCCTTGCCCGGGGCGAGCGTCGACACGTCGTTGACAAACGGCGTGAGCGTCGGCTTACCGTCGGCGGTGAGGTGCGCGACGAGGCTGATGTTGGCGTCGGCGGGCACGGCGGCCTGGTCGACCTTGATGATCGGGCTGGTGACCGGGTCACCGGGCTTGACGATCACGATGTCGTACTTGCCGGCCGGCAGCTCCAGCGGCCCGGCGACCTTGGACGGCTGGAAGTTGTCCAGGGTCTTCTTGCCGTTGACGTAGACGTCGACGGGCTGACCCGGGATGCCGTGCACGACCGACACCTTGCTCGCGCCGGCGGCGTGCGCGGGCAGTGGCGCGACGAAGATCCCGGCGGCTACACAGGCGGCGAACGCGGCCAGCGAGCGGCGCAGCGTCATGGGAGGGGCCCCTTTCCAATCGGTGACTGGCTGTGTCACCGGTGGATTCGCGGGGCCCCCGCAGGCCGGATTCGTTGGATGGAACATGCCACAGACCGCAACCGCCGGGGCGGTTCCCGCCGTACGCGCGCTCAGGCGGTGCCGCAGGCCGTGCCGTTGAGCGTGAACGCGGCCGGGGCGGCGCTGTTGCCGGTGTGCGTGGCCTGGAAGCCGAAGCTCGTCGAGCCGCCGGCCGGGATGGCCGCGTTGTAGCCGACGTTGCGGGCGGTGACCGCGCCGCTCGCGGGGGAGTAGGTTGCGTTCCAGGCGGCGGTGATGCTCTGCCCGGACGGGAGCGTGAAGTTCAGCGCCCAGCCGTTGACCGCGGCGGCCGACGTGTTGGTGATGGTGACGTTGGTCGTCAGGCCGGTGTTCCAGGCGTTGACGGTGTAGGCCACCTTGCAGGCCCCGGCCGGGGGCGGGGTGGACGGCGACCTCGACGGGCCGGCCGACGCCGAAGCAGAGGCGGAAGCAGAAGCAGAAGGCGATCCGGGGGTACTGCCGAGGCTGCCGGGCACGGACCGCAGGGCGTCGTACCAGACCGTCGCCATCTTGCCGTACCCGACGGTCCCGGGGTGGATGCCGTCGAGCAGGTCGGCGGTGGTCAGCGCGCTGTACATGTTGACGAGGTGCAGGTGCTTGCCGGCGTTGACCCGGGTCTGCACGATCCCGGGAATGGCCGCGTTGTAGGTGCGCACGGTCGCGTCGCAGCACTGCACGGGGATGATCTGGGCCACGAACACGTCCGCGTCGGGCACCAGCGCGGTGATGTGGTCCAGCAGCGTCGCCAGCCGGGCCGGTGCGCCCGCCGGGTCGCTGCCGTAGATGTCGTTGGTGCCGATGTGCAGCAGGATCGTGCGCGGGTTGTACGTGGGCAGCCAGCTGCCGACCTGGGCGTCGATCTGCGCGATGGTCCAGCCCGAATGGCCCTCGTGGTCGTGGTCGCCGAGGGTCGACGGGCCGTTGGACATCGACCCGACGAAGTCCACCTTGTATCCGCCGGCGACCAGCTTGCTCCACAGGTCGATCCGGTAGCCACCGGCGACGCTGAGGCCCTCGGTGAGCGAGTCGCCGAGCGGCATCACCTTCACGCCGCCGTTGGACTCGGCACTCGCGGTGCCGACGGCCAGGAACATCGCGGCGACGAGGGCGGCCAGGGCGGTACCGATGGCGAACAGGCGTTTGACCATGCATCGACACTGGCAAGATCCTCAGCCGTCGGCCAGGAAGCCGCCCCGGCCGCGGCCTTCGCCCAGGTCAGCCCGTGAAAGTTGCGGAGCGCTTGCGATCCTCGTATTCGGGCGTGCTGAGCAGCCCCGACGCGTAGTCGGCGACCGCCCGCTCCAGCACGTCGAGCCGGTCCGCCGCGCCCTCCTCGCCGATGACGCTGCGCAGCCGCGCGAACTCCTCCGCGTCCAGCACCCCGTTGTCGCGCAGCCGCCGCAGCCGCTTGCGGGGCGATCTGGGGTCTTCCGGCGCCGCTGTCGTCTCCGACTTGCGCTGGACGACGAAGCCGATGCCGACGGGGATGAAGACGCCGCCCATGATGAACGCGCCGAGCCGCGACTCGGACGGCATCGAGTCCTGCAGCGCGGCCTTGAGGATCACCGCCAGGCCGAGCCCGACGAACCCGATGAGCCACACCAGCTGCCCGGTGCCCCGCGCGTTGAGCCCCTTGCGGCTGGCGGCGATCCCGGCCAGCCACAGCAGCGTCCCGCCGCCGAGCACCAACGAGAACGTGATCGTCCCCGGCGGGCACGAACGCGTGCTGATGTACGGCCCGCCCGACGCGCAGTTGCCGGTGTTGAGCAGCCAGTTCATCCCGACCCACATGGCGGCCGCTCCGGCCAGCCCGAGCACCACACTGAGCACGTCCCGCACGACGGGTTTCATGCGTGCGAGGGTGGCACACGGTGCGCGGCCGCGCGCTGTCCGATTGGCGACGGCCCGGTGCAACCTGAGGCTGTATGGAGCCGGTCAAGGTGGACGTGAGACTCATTGGAAGGCCGGACGACAGCGGCCGTGATCAGCAGTTCCACGAGTTCGTGGCGCGGCGGCGCGGTGCGTTGCTGCACACGGCGCGGCTGCTGACCGCGGGCGATGGGCATCTGGCCGAAGATCTCGTGCAGACGGCTCTGACCAAGCTGTATGTCTCATGGTCGGCGTTCCGGCGGGCGGACAACCCGGACGGATACGTGCGGCGGGTGCTCGTCAACGCGCTGACCGACGAGCGCCGGCGGGTCTGGCGGCGGTTCGAACGCAGTGTTCCGGACCTCCCGGACCGCGCCGGGCCGGCCGTCGCCGGGGCCGACGACCCGGAGCTGGCCGCCGCGCTGCGGGAGCTGCCGCCCCGGATGCGGGCGGCGGTCGTCTTCCGGTATGTCCACGAGCTGGACGTCGCGCAGACCGCCGAGGCATTGGGCGTCTCGGCAGGAACCGTCAAGAGCCAGACCGCGCGAGCCCTCAGCAAGCTCCGCGCAAGGTTGCAGTCAATCCCAGAAGGAGTCAAGTGACAATGGATCTGCACTCGCGGCTCGACCGCTTCGGCGGGCCGATCGAGCCGGTGCCGGCCGAGCGCATCGCGGCCGACCTCGACCGCGGCCGCCGCGCCGTGCGCCGCCGCCGCACCACCGTCCTGGCGACCGGCTCGGCTGTCGGCGTGGCCGCGCTCGCCGCCGCGCTGGCATTCGGCGGGGGCACCACGGCTCCGGTCACGAACGCGGACCGCGGCCAGGCCGTCGCGGAGTCGTCGGCCGGCGGCCTCACCCTGGTCGCATATCACGGCCCTCAGCCCAAGTTCTTCACGATCGACAAGGTGCCCGCGGGCTACTTCATCCAGGCCGACGACTACGGCGGCCTGACCATCGCCCCCGACCGGGTCAAGCACCCGAGCCCGGGCGTGGACCCGTCCAAGGACCCGATCTACGACCCGCTGAACCTGGAAGGCAAGATCGCCGTCTACCTCGAGCTGCAGTCCTACCACGGCGACCTGAGCGGCGACACCGTGACCGTCGGCGGGCACCAGGCCATCATGCACCCGATCGGCCCGACCTGGCAGCTGCTCATCAAGGTCGCGCCGACGGTCTTCGCCACCATCCAGGTCGATGTCCCGCTCACCCGTGACCAGATCCTCGAGCTCGGAGCCGGCCTGCACGTGAGCCAGGAGGCCATCGACCGCGCCGCCGACGTGAAGGGCAAGTCCGGGAATTAGTGACCGCCCACACCGCATGACCACCCGACCGGACCGGCCCCCGCGCCGAGCCGGTCAGGTGCATTGGCCGCTTCCCCCGGCCCATGATCCCTCGCGCCGCGCCGTGTTCATTCGGCTTCCAGCTGCGCGGCGACCTGCTTGAAGCCGTCCTTGATCAGCTGCCCGTAGTCGTCGTCGGCGAGTGCCTCGAGCCCGCCGCGGGCCAGCTCCAGGTGCTCGCGGGCGGTCGTCCGGTCGCCGAGCCGGCGGTGGCAATCGGCCAGGTTGAGGTGCAGCGACGGATACAGGCCGGCGACCGACAACGGCACGCCCGCCCGTGCCACCCGCTCGTCGGTGATCCGCCCGACCACGGCCAGGGCGCGGCGGTCCCACTCCAGCTCGTCGCGCACGTCGTCCTGCACGTCGGCCATCGAGTGCGCGAGCACGCAGACGTGTAGCGGGTCGCCCCGCTCGCCGCCGATGTCGGCCCAGATCTCCGCGAACATCGCCCGCGCCGCCGCGCGCTGCCCCTGCCCGTGATGCAGCGCCACGGCCTCCCCGATGCGGGCGAGCGTCAGGTCCGTCCCGGGCGGCGGCGACGTCATGGGGGAAGGCTACCGGCTCGACGCTTTCGCCGGGCGCCGCGGTGAGCGGCGGGTCGCTCGCACTGGTGGGCGCCGGCTTGCTCGCGGCGCGGCTCAGTCGACGTCTGCTGACCGCCGCCCCGAACGGCTGAGCGCGCGCAGCGTCTCCAGCAGCGCGGCGGGGTCGCGGACGGACTGGAAGAACGCGGCGTCCGTGGCCTCCACGGCCGCCACCGCCCGCGCGGCGACCTCCGCCCCCCGGTCGGTCACCCGCAGCAGATTGGCCCGCGTGTCCGCCGGATCGACCTCCCGCCGGACCAACGCCTTGGCCTCCAGCTTGCGCAACACCTGGGACGTCATCTTCACATCGGTCCCGGCCTGCCGGGCCACGCTGAGCTGGTTGGGCGACGACCCCTGGGAGTTGAGCCACCACGTGGTCGCCAGCAACACGAACTGCACGTGCGTGAGGTCCAGCGGGGCCAGCGCCGCAGCGATGTCACGCTGCCAGCGCAGCGTGACATGCCAGAGCAGAAACCCGGGACTGTCGTTCGGATCCAGGGCCACGAGGCTCAGCTCTCGGCCAGCCGGACCAGGGCGGCCAGGACATCGGGGAAGTCCGCGGTGATCGCCGGCCCGACCTGCGGCCCGACTGCGTCTGCGGCCGGCCCGCTGATCTCGGTCCGGTAGACCACCCGGGTGGTGCCGGCCGCGCCCGGCTCCAGCGAGTGCACCGTGCGGACGACGAACTCCCCGGCGTCCAGCTCGTCGGTGAACAGTTTCCCCGGCACGACCTCCGTCAGCCGCATCCGCAGCGGCTCCTCCCCGGGCGGCGTCATGGTGAACGACGTCCCGGCCTCGAACGGCCCGTCGATCGAGATCCGCGCGACCCCCGCGTTCCACTCCGGCCACTGCGCGACCGCCGACCAGTGCCGCCAGAGCACCTCAGGCGCCGCCGTTGTCTCCACGCTGTGCTGATAAGCCCACATTCGCCCTCCCGAGCAATTAGGATGCGCGAAGACTATCTGTGCGCAGACTAAGAATCAAGCGCGGTCGTGGAGCGTGATCTGATACCCGTCGAGGTCGGCGAAGGTGAAGGTCCGCCCGAACGGCCCGTCGATCGGCGCGGAGACAATGGTGTGCCCGTCGGCCGCGAGCGAGTCGTGAATGGCCTGCACATCGGTGGCGTGGAGCCAGATCGCCGCGCCGACGCCGGGCTGCGGCGCGGATGCCAGGTCGGTGCCGGGCACGAGGTCCCGCAGTGCGAATGCGATCGGCTTCGTGTCGAACACAACGGCGTGCGGCGGCCCGGCCGGCGAGCGAACCAGGCCGAGGTACCGCTCGTAGAACGCCTGTGCGGCGTCAAGGTCGCGGGTCTGCAGCGAGATGAAGTCGGGTCCGGTGACGGCCATGGTGCACTCCTCGGGTGTAAGCGTGTCAGTATCCTGACACGTACCAAGGTATGTCAGAATGCTGACATGAGTCAAGACGATGCCGGCGTCGACCTCGAGACGTCCCTGGGCTA
Source organism: Dactylosporangium sp. NPDC051541 (assembly GCF_044454505.1). Lineage (NCBI taxonomy): Bacteria > Bacillati > Actinomycetota > Actinomycetes > Micromonosporales > Micromonosporaceae > Dactylosporangium > Dactylosporangium sp. NPDC051541. The sequence goes on along the minus strand of NZ_JBITDU010000008.1, from coordinate 123,812 downwards.
CCTGCTGAAAGAGGCGTCGAGCGCGCTGCGCGTGGCGATGGAGGAGGTCCTGCGGCCGCTCGGCATGAACGTCACCCGCTACTCGTGCCTCGAACTGCTGGCCCAGCGCCCCGGCCTGTCCAACTCCGACCTCGCCCGGGGCGCGTTCGTGACCCGCCAGTCGATGAACGTGCTGCTGCAGGCCCTGGAGCGGGAGGGCCTCGTCACCAGACCGGCCGAGGCCCCGGTCGGCAAGGTCCTGCCCACCCGCCTCACGCCCCGCGGCCGCCGCGGCCTCGAGCAGGCGTCCGCGGCGGTCCGCCAGGTCGAGCTGCGCATGCTCGCCGGCCTGACCGCGCCCGAGCGGATCGCCGCGCTCCGCATCCTGCGCAGCATGGTCGGCTCCCTGCGCGGCGGCCCCGAAGCCACCTGATATCAAAGGCGGATGCGGACAACACCCGAAGGACTGGACCCGCCCACCGCGCTCGCCACCATGGAGGCGCGCTTCCCGAGCGTCGAGGAGCATTTCCGCCGGGTGTACTCCCTGAGGCTGCCCCGGCACCTGGCCGTCTACGCCGCTTTCTGGGCCGGCCTCTCCGACAACGCCGCCCGGTGCCTGAGTGAGCGGCTGGGCCTGTCTCCGTGGGGCATCACCGAATACTTCGAGGACGGCGGGCTCGACCGGGTCACCCGCGACGGCCTCGATGAGCGCCTCCACTGCCGGTTCCGCCGCGACCCGGCCGAGTTCGTCACCGTCATGGGCGGTGACACCGACGGCCTGCACTTCGGACTCTGGTACGACGACCCGGCCGAGCTCCCGAGCTTCATCGCCTACAACTACGCCCGCGACTCCGCCGAGACCTGGAGCCACCACGCCCCGACGCTGCTGCACGAGATCCGCATCCGCCTCGCCGACGCGAAGCGGGACGTGGAGCTCGACGGGCCGGAGCACTACGAGGGCATGCCCCCGTTCGAGCCCCTCGAGGCCGCCCTCGACGCCTACGCGGACGCCGACGCCGCCGCCCTCGCCGCCGACGGCCCGGTCACGTGGGCCGGCGCGCCGCGGCCGCGCGTGGCCATCACCATCGGCCCCGTCCTGCCGGAGGACGCCGGTGACCCGAGGGCGGCCGAGTCCGGCGAGCGGCTCGACACCTACCGCGACCCGGCGAGGGCCGCCCCCGTCATCGCGGCGGCGCGGTCCGAGCTGGCCGCCGGCCGCCCCGCGCTGGCCCTGGTCGTGGGCGGGGAGCTGCACTGGCTCGACGCCGACGAGTACCGGCCCGAGTCGACGGAGCTCCTCACGGGCGCCTATCGGGCACTGGGTCGCGACGCCCTCGCCGGGATCGTCGAGGTGCACCACGCGCACCGGGACCTGCGCTCGGTCGACATCTTCTGAGCAATGCCCGGGTGTACGGCCCTGACCTGGGCTTATCCTGAAGTAGTGCGGGATCGCGGGCTGGGTCGCCTTCGACGGTGACCTCAGGGTCCACGCCGCCGTGCTCCGGGCGATGACGGCCACCCTCGCACTGCGGGGGCCGGACGGCGAAGGGGTGTGGCTCTCAGAGCACGCCGCTCTCGGCCACCGCCGTCTGGCCGTGCTCGACCCGGGCCACGGCGCCCAGCCGATGCTGGCGATGCGGGCCGGCCAGGTCCGGGCCGCCCTGGCCTACGGCGGCGAGACGTACAACTTCCGCACCCTGGGCCTGGACGCGCGGACGGGCACCGACACGGAGGCGGTGCTGCGGTCGTATCTGCGGTGGGGCGAGGGTTTCGTGACCCGCCTGGAAGGCATGTACGCGTTCGCCCTCTGGGACGCCGCCCGCGAGACGATGCTCCTCGTCCGCGACCGGATGGGCGTGAAGCCGCTGTACTACCTCCCGCTCCCCGACGGCGTCCTGTTCGCCTCCGAACCGAAGGCCATCGCCGCCCACCCCCGGGCGAGGCTCCGCGTCGACCTGGACGGCCTGCGCGAACTGCTGTCCTCGGTCCGTACCCCCGGCCGCACCGCCTACCGCGACCTGCGCGAGGTCCGCCCCGGCGAACTCATCCGGGTCGACCGCGCGGGCCTGCACGCCGTGCGCTACTGGAGCCCGCCGAACGCCGAACACCGGGACGACCACCGCACCACCGTCCACAATGTCCGCAGCCTGCTGGCCGCCGCCGTCACCACCCAGTCCCGCGCCGACGTCCCCGTCTGCGCCCTGCTGTCCGGCGGCCTGGACTCCACCGCCGTAGCCGCCCTGGCCCCACGTCCACTGCGGACGGTCACCCTGGCCGAGCCGGTCGACGCCACCCCGGCGCGGGCCGCCGCCCAGCTTCTGGCCACCGACCACGAGGAGGTGACGATCACCCCCGCCGACCTGGCCGACCCGATCAACCGCGCGACGGCCTTGCAGGCGCTGGAGTTCCCGACCGGCCTCGGCGCGTTCCACACCTCCCTGTACCTGCTGATGCGGGCCGTCCGCGAACACTCGACGGTGACCCTGACCGGCGAGGCCGCCGACGAACTCTTCGGCGGCTACCCCTGGTGGGACGCCCCCGGCGGCGCGTTCCCGTGGCTCACCCCGCCGCACGGAGTCCAGGCCGACCCGGAAGGCCCGCCGACGGACGTCCTCGACCCGGTGCTCAGCAAGGCCCTGGACCTGGAGGCGTACCGTGACAACGCCTACCGCGAAGCACTGTCCGAAGTGGAGCGGACCGGCGACGGGCCCGCCGATCGGGTCCGCGAGCGGCGCCACCTCCACCTGACCCGCCTCCTGCCGATCCTGCTGGACCGCATGGACCGGATGAGCATGGCCTGCGGCGTGGAGGCCCGGGTACCGTTCTGCGACCACCACCTGGTCGAGTACGTCACCAACATCCCCTGGCCCGCGGAGTCGAAACGCCTCCTCCGCGAGGCGGTCGCCACCGACATCCCGCCGGTCGTCCTCAACCGCGTGAAGAGCCCATACCCGGCACCAACCGGCCCCGAGTACGAACTGGCCCTCCGCTCTCAACTGCTGCACGTCCTGGAGGACTCGGCGAGCCCGGCCCTGCCCCTGCTCGACCGCCAGCGCGCCTGGCACCTGGTGGTAGCCCCGATCGCACCCCCGCCCTACGCCGCCGCCCGCCGCGCGGTGGAGCTGATCCTGGGCCTCGACCACTGGCTCCGCCGCCTCCCGATCACACTCGACCTACCCTGATGTGGCTGCCACTCCTTCGCGAGCACGAGGTCTTCAGGTGTCCTCGGCATCCGCATCGGCACTTGACATCGGAGCGGTGGCTGAGCGGCGGTGCCCGGTCCGGGCGGTGGCCGAGCGGCGGTGCCCGGTCCGGGCGGTGGCGATGGCGACGACGGCCAGGGCGGTGATCACGGCCTGGCCGATGCGGGCCAACGGTTCCGGTTCGAGCAGGACGTATGTGGCGTAAGCGTTGGCGAGGGCGTCGGTGACGAGGACGGCCGCGGCCAGGTACGCGCCCGCCGGGCGGCGGGTCCAGAGCAGGATCGCGGCCAGCGGGTCGAGGACGGTCAGGGCCGTGAAGTACGCGGCGAGCCACGGCGGTGCCCACGCGTACGGGGGCCAGCCGTCCACGGCGAGCTGGTACACGTGCACGCCTCCGCCGTACAGCAACACGACGATGAGCGTTACTGTCGATACGCGCAGCCACATGCGCGGTCAGGCTTCCAGCGCGGCCAGGTCGCGTTCCGCGAATTTCCGGTGGTACCACTCTTCGTTGAGCACCACCCGCAGGCACTCGCCGACACCGAACGCCTCCGGCGGGGGCCAGCCGGGGCCGTGGACCGGGGTCGTCCTCGCGGCCAGGGACTCGGGGGTGAGGCTGTCGACGAGGGTCCGCACGGTCGCCATCCGGTCGTGGCGCAGGGCCAGGGCCTCGTCGAGCGTGGGGCGGGCGGCGCGATCGCGCGGTACCCCCGGCGTGTCCTCCATCTGATCCCAGGGCAGGTCCAGCGGGTGCCACGGGGCGGGGTCGCCGAGGATGGCGCGGCGCACCCAGCAGTCTGTCGCGAACGCCAGGTGGCGCAGGGTTTCGATGAACGACCACTCGCCGTCGACAGATTCGTGCAGCTTTTCCGGCGGCAGGGTGCGCGCGCGGTCGACGGTTTGTGACCACCGCAGTTCGACGAGGTCCCAGGCCGCGCGGAAGCCCTCCGGCGTTGTCGGGCGCATCTTGACCCGCTCCGGGTCGCGGCGGTCGAGCTCGGCCTCGACCAGGGGTGCGATGTCGACGCCGTTGATGACGAGCCCTTCGACGTCGCCGTCGATGACCGTGCGGCACAGGTCGACACCGATGAAGTGCCCGCCGCTCAGGTCGACACCGCGCATGCGTGCACCGTGCAGCCCGACGTTCGTGAAGTGCGCGTCGCGCAGGCCGACGTTCGTGAACTGCGCACCGTGCAGGTCGACGTCCGTGAGGTGCCCGCCGCTCAAGTCGACACCGCGCATGCGTGCACCATGCAGGCCGACGTTCGTGAAGTGCGCGTCGCGCAGGTTGACGTCCGTGAACTGCGCACCGTGCAGGTCGACGTCCGTGAGGTGCGCGTCGGGGAGTTTGACGTTCGTGAAACGCGCACCTGGCAGCTCGCGGTCGACGAAATCGTTCATGTCTGGACGGTAGCAGCGTGCTTGAATCGACACTTGTGACGCGTGAACTCATCCATCCGCCGAAGGCGCGGCCCGGCGATCGCATCGCTGTCGTGTCGCCGTCGTTCGCCGCGCCCGCGCTGTTCCCGGCCGTGCACGGGCAGGCGATGCGGCGGCTGACCGAGGTGACCGGGCTCGTGCCGGTGGAGTACCCGACGACCCGCCGGCCCGGGGCGACACCGCAGGATCGGGCCGCGGACATCAATGCCGCCTTCGCCGACCCGCGGATCCGGGCGATTCACGCCGTGATTGGCGGTGACGACCAGATCACGGTGGTGCCGCACCTCGATCCCGGGCTGGCGCTGGCCGATCCCAAGCCATTCGTCGGTACCAGTGACAACACGAACGTGCACCAGTGGTTGTGGACCCATGGCGTCGCCAGCTTCTACGGCGGCTCGACGCAGGTGCACCTCGGCCCCGGCCCGGCCGTGGACGACCTGCACGCCCGTTCGCTGCGGGCCGCTCTGCTCACCGGCGAACGTCTGGAGATCACCGACCCGGGCGAGTCCGAGGACACGGGCGTGTCGTGGGACGACCCGCGGGCGCTGACCGAGTACGGCGCCCGGGAGCCGACCACACCCTGGGACTGGTACGGACCCGAACGATCTGTCACCGGCCGCACCTGGGGCGGCTGCATTGAGGTGCTCCAATGGGTGCTCACCGCGGGGCGGTTCCCGTTCGGACCGGACGCGCTCGACGGCGGGGTACTGCTCGTGGAGACATCCGAGGAGCTGCTGCCGGCCCGCGAGGTCGCCTGGATCATGCGGTCGCTGGGGGAGCGGGGTCTGCTGGCCGCCGTCGCCGCGGTACTCCTCGCGCGCCCGCCGGTGTCCGACTTCGCGCGCCGGCCGTCCGCAACTGAGCGCGACCGGCTGCGAGCGGAGCAGCGCGACCGGGTCGTCGAGGTCGTGACCAGCTACAACCCGGACGCCGTGGTGTGCGTCGGCATCCCGTTCGGCCACACCCGGCCGCAGTGGATCCTGCCCCACGGCGGCCGGATGACCGTCGACGGCGCCGCCCAAAAGGTGTTCGCCGACTACGCCTGACGGGCTGCGCGTTCGTCCGCCTTTGTCCGACGACGGGCTGCGCGTTCGTCCGGCTTTGTCCGACGGACGTGGTCTGGGCGAGCGAGTGCGACGGTCGTTGATGAGCGCTGCAACGTCGGCCTAGTGTGCGACTGCGACTGTCTGTTCGAGTGCGTCGGTGGGCAGGTGGCGGGGGCGGACGGCGACGTGCAGCGTGGGTGTCGCCGCGACGATCCGGCCGGGCGCGACGTACGCCTAGTGTGCGACTGCGACTGTCTGTTCGAGTGCGTCGGTGGGCAGGTGGCGGGGGCGGACGGCGACGTGCAGCGTGGGTGTCGCCGCGACGAT
>NZ_JBITDU010000008.1:107160-117718 GCF_044454505.1 Dactylosporangium sp. NPDC051541 | reverse complement strand
TCCGGCCGGGCACGATGTACGCCTAGTGTGCGACTGCGACTGTCTGTTCGAGTGCGTCGGTGGGCAGGTGGCGGGGGCGGACGACGACGTACAGGGTCAGTGTCGCCGCGACCATCCCGCCGAACACGACGATCGACATGGCCACCGCGCCGACGCCGAGGACGCCGACCACCGGGGCGGCGAGCGCGCCGACGCCGAACTGGACCGCTCCGAGCAGGGCGGCGGCGGTGCCGGCGGCCTCACCGTGCCGGGACAGGGCCAAGGCCGGCGCGTTCGGCATGGCCAACCCGACCATGGCGAGAACGGTCCAGAGCGGCAGCAGTACTCCCAGCAGCCCGCCCGTGTGCGTGGCGGCGAGGACGAGCAGGAGGGCCCCGGAAACGACACCGATGAGCAGCGCGGTGGACAGGATTCGCTGCGGCGACCAGCGGCGCAGCAGCTGGATGTTCACCTGTGCAGCCCCGATCAGCCCGACCGCGCCGCCAGCGAACACGAACGCGAACTGCTGCTCGCTCATGTCGAACTGGTCCTGGAACACGAAGCTCGATCCGCTCACATACGCGATCAGCGACGCCATCGCGAGGCCGGCCACGACGATCAGCCCGACGTACACCCGGTCCGCGAACAGCCGTCCGTAGTCACGCACCGTGCCCGCGACCCCACCCCGGCGCCGCCGCTCCACCGGCAGCGTCTCGGGCAGCGCGAACGCGGTCGCGACCAGGATCGCGACGCCCGCGACGGACAGCACGACGAACACGCCCCGCCACTCGGTGAGCCGCAGCACCGCGCCGCCGATCGTCGGAGCCAGGATCGGCGCCACGCCGACGACGAGCATGAGCCGCGACAGCAGCCGGGCCGCCGAGTTGCCGCTGAACAGGTCCCGCACGACCGCCGTGGCCACCACCGACGCGGCCGCCGCCCCGAGCCCCTGCAGGACCCGCAGCGTCCCTAGCACCGCTAGGTTGGGCGCGAACACGCACAGCACCGACGCGACCACGTGCACGGCGATCCCGGCCAGCAGCGGCACCCGCCGCCCGAACGCGTCGGAGAGCGGCCCCACGAGCAGCTGCCCGATCGCCAGCCCGGCGAGGGTCCCGGTGAGCGTCAGCTGCACCGCGGCCGCCGTGGCGTGCAGGTCACCGGTGATGGTGGGCAGGGCGGGGAGGTACATGTCGATCGTCAGCGGCCCGAGCGCGGTCAGGAACCCGAGGAGCAGGACCAGGCGGAAGCGCCGCCAGGGCGGGAGGAGCTCGCCGGGGGAGGTGAGGGCATCGGGTCGGGTCGTCGTCGCAGTCTCGGCCACGACTCAGTACAAGCCAAGCCTCTGCCGTTGTCTTCCGGATTTCCCCGAAACGTAACGATGATCACCCGACCTGACCCGTTACCGCCGCGACGCCGGCACCGGCACCAGGCAGAACTGCGATCCATCCTTGATCACGAACGGCTGATTGACATCCGGGCACCGCTCCGCCTTGGGGATCTCCTTGATGATCTCGAACGCCCCGCGCGCGTCGCAGTCCACGACGGTGGCTCGATCCGCGCTCTGCGCGACGCACTCGCCGACCTGGAACTGCCGCTCGGGCAGGGAGCCGGTCATTTTGAGCGCGACGACGGTACCGGACCCGAGCGCGACCAACGCCACGAACAGCGTGAGCGCGGCGCTGACCGGCGGGCTGAGCTTCCCCCGCCGATGCCCCCGCGGCCGCCCGTCCGGCCGCGTGGTCCTGGTGCTGGTGGTCTTGGTCTCGGCGGTCTCGCTCCCGGACCGCGCCTTGTCCTTCGTGTGCGGCTGCGTCTTGGCCCACCGCCACCGAAACGCCCGGTTGCGCGCTTCTTTCCGCGATCGATCCGCAAGCGTCAGCTTGGGCGCCGGGAACCGCGGCGCGGGGGACACGGCGACGTCGGACAAGGGCGGCTCGACGTCCTCCCCGTCCTCAGCGCCGGGATCACCCGGCTCGGCCAGCCCACCGCGCCGAGCCGACTGCATGTACCGCCGCACAACCCGAACCAACGCCCCGAAGTCCTCAGCGTCCGCCTCGGTCTCAACCCGCGTGGCGACAACGGCGGGCCCACCGTCACCCCCGTCACCCCCACCCCGTCCGGCCGCAGCCACCACCTGCTCTTGGCCCGGCCCGTGCGCGTGCTCATGCACGTGCTCGTAGGCTTCTTCGTCCCCGTCCCCGTCCCCGTCGCTGTCGTGTGCGTCGTCGGCCGCTCCGGTCGCCGGTGTGGTCAGCGCACGCAGCGTGGCGAGGAGATCGGACTCGTCAACGGCTTCGCCGCCGGACACCGAAGCCCAAGGAACAAACGAAGCCTCCTCGTCCTCGTCCTCCTGCTCCTCACCGTCGCTCTCGTCCGTAACTTCCCGAACGGCGTCCGCAACCAGCCCCTCCGCAGCCGCCATTGATCCGTCGTCGACCGGCTCCGACTCTCCTTCGACCAAACCGAGGTCGAGGTCGGGCTCCAGCGCATCGGCGAAGGATGCAGCCTCGAGCTCTGCCTCGTCGTCGACCGGCCCGCTCTCGAGGACGGGCATCCACGCTTCACCGACAGGCTCGTCCTCCGCCTCTTCAGCGACCGGCTCGTCCTCCGCCTCTTCAGCGACACTCCCGGTTTCCGGCGCGATGGCAGCTGGTTCCGGTTCCGCTTCCTGCGCGTTGACCTCCGGCTCCGGCTCGGGCTCCGGCTCCGGCTCGGGCTCCCGCTCGGGCTCCGGCTCAACGGCGACCGTCTCCAGCTCGGGGTCGGGCCATTGAGCGCTGTATGCCAGTTCGGGCGCAGGTGCAGATGCCGGTGCGGGGGGCGCGTACGTGGTGATGGCGGGCTCGGATATTGCGGCGGGCGGCGAGACGGATTCCTGCGGTGCCGGTGCCTGCGCCGGTGTGTATGGAGGTGCGGGTGTGGGTGCGGGTGTGGGTGCCGGTGCCGGTGCGTGTGCGGGTGTGAGTGCCGGGGCCGGTGTGGCAGTGGACTCTGGTGCTGGTGCTGGTGCTGGTGCTGGTGCTGGTGCTGGTGCCGGGGCCGGGGCCGGGGCCGGGGGAGGGGCGGGGTGGGTTGCTTGCTTGGCTGCTTCTTCGGCCTCGCGGAGGGTGCGGAACTTGGTGACCATCAGGTCGAGTTCGGCTTCGAAGACGTCGAGTTCCGAGCCGGACGTGCGCAGGCCCGCGCCGGCGGCGTTGAGGTCGGTTTCGGCCAGGTCCATCTCGCTGCGCAAGGCGACGACCTCGTTGGCGATGGCGACCAGGCTGGCGCGGACCGTGCGGTACTCGACCTCGGCGGCCCGGCACTCCGCGCGGATCGCTCGCAGCTCCTTCTCGAACCGCCACGGTTTGTCCTGCTCCAGGACCCACAGCTCGGCCCGGATCTCCCACGGCTCCAGCTGCTTCGACCGACCTAGCACCGCCTGTGGCTGGCTCGCGGCCACCATCGGCGCCGGTGCCACCGGCGGAGGGGCCACGGGCGGCGGGGCCATCGGGGCCGGGGCGGCTGCTTCGGCGGCGGCCGCGGCGGCTGCACGGGCGTCGTACAGGACTCGGCCGGATCGCCTCGTGCCGGGCGCCGGAGAGGTCGGAGTGGGTGCGCTAGCGGTGCTATATGGGCTAGCGGTGCTTGACGAACGAGCGGTGCTCGAAGGGCTAGCGGTGCTCGAGCGGCCGGTTCGCCAAGGCGTCGCGGGTTGCGGTGCGGCGGCGCTTTCCCGGCGCAGGGCGGCCCACGGGTCGTTGTCGATCGCTGGCTCCGCTGCTGCCAGATCCATCCCCGGCGCGGCGAACAACTGGGCCGGAGCTCCGGGCGGCCCCGCGGGTGATCCCGAGCCCGCGGGTGTTCCCGAAGTAGGAGTGGCGGCGAGACCTGACGCGGGATTCGGCACGGGACCGGACGGGACTCCTGAGGTCGCGGCCCACGCCGCGGCTGCTTCGGACCCGGCCGCATACGAAGAGCCGCCGCCATACGAGGAGCCGCTCCCGGATGAAGAGCCGCCGGCATATGGAGTGCCGCCGCCGGACGCGGTGCCGCCGCCGGGCGTGGTGCCGGCCCCGGACGCGGTGCCGGCCGGCGTGATCGTGCGGAACTGTGCTCGCCGCACCGGCTGGGGCTGGTCGGGGACGGCAGTCTGTTGTTGCAGGGCGGCCCACAGCTCGTTCGGGTCGACACGAGGGGCGGCGGGCGGCGGGTAGCCGGGCGGTGGGGAAGGCGGGGCGGCCATGACGGGCGGTTCGAGGGGGAGGGGGCGCGGGCGGCGCGGAACCGGCGACGGCTCGGCCAGCAGGGCGCCTTCGGCGAGGATCGGGCCTTCCAGGTGTACCGGCAAAACTCCCAGCGTCTCGACGAGCAGCTCGGTGACGAGCGGCGTGTGCGCGAGCCCGCCCGTCAGGAGCACGCCCGCCACCTCCGGCACCGCCGCCCCGGCCACCAGGGTCGCCACCGTGTGCATCGCCCGCTCGAACGCCGGCCGCGCCAGCTGCTCGAACTCCGTGCGCGTCAGCGGCATCCCGGACGCCGACCAGGGCACGGGGATGGTGGCCGCCTTCGCGTACGTCAGCTCCTCGCGACCCTCCCGCGCCCCCTCCAACAGGGCCCGGTCAGGCTTCCACCGCCACACCTTGCGCCGCGCGAACGTCGAGCCGAGGTGCGCCAGGATCGCCGCGTCCAGGGCCAGGCCGCCCGCCTCGGGCACGGTGGCGGACGCGAGCACCGTCACGGTCCGCCCGGTCCGCTGCACGACGGCGGCGTCCACCGAGCCTGCTCCAAGATCTAAAACTACGGCGGCGGTACCGTCGGGAAGTCCTAAAATTCCGAGTTCATCCGCGTGCAGGGCCGCCGCGACCGGCTCCGGCACCAGGCGGAGCGGGCGGAGGCCGACCAGGGCCGCGGCCTTCTCGAGCAGCTGCGTCTGCGGGCGGTGCCAGTGGGCCGGGTGGGTGATCGCGACGCTGGTGACCGGCCCGCCGACCACACGCCGCGCGGCCGCGGCGATATGCGTCAGCACCGCGGCGAAAAGACTCCGGACCGGGCACTCGACGCCGCCGAGGACGACAGAGCCTTTGTCGATACTTTGCCGGGGGTACGGTTCGAAGCGATCCGGGCTCACCGAGCCGGCATCGCACGCGGCGTACCCCGCGACGAAGTGCGGCGCGTTGTCCAGGCACACCGCCGAGGGCTCGAGCAGCAGCTGCTCGCGCCGTCCGTCCGGTCGCACCAGCACCGCGGCGGTGCGGGCGGTGCCGAAGTCGATCCCCAGGTGGTAGCCCCCCACGCCTACCAAGTTAATACGACCAAAGCGGGTCAAAGGCCACAGAACGGCGAGGATGGATGTGGACGTTGCGCGATAATCGGACGCACGTGCTGTACCCCCGACAAAACGCCCTCGTACTTTGGACTGATCCGGCTGATCCAGCCGCCGAATAGCATGAAGGACGTGCTCGGTCGACTGCGCTCCTTCTGGGACGAACCGGGGCCGGCCGGCGCGCCTGGGCGGGTGTGGCGCGACTGGGCGCTCGCCGGCGGGTTCCTGCTGGCCGTCGTCGTCGAGGTGCTGGTGCGCTCCGACCTGCCGTTCCGCTGGTACGCCGGCGCCGTTGCCGTAGCCGTCATCCCGACCTTGCTGATCCGCCGGACGAGGCCGCTGCTGGCGACCGGCTGCGCGTTCGGGCTGTGCGGCCTGGCTCCGTTCGCGATCGGCCGCGACCTGGGCCTCAACTCGTTCGTGTTCATCCTGTTCGTGGGCTACGCGCTGACCCGCTGGGGCTCCGGCCGCCAGGCGGTCCTGGGCGCCGCGATCATCACCGCGAAGCTCCTGGTCGCCTGGCTGTTCGGCCATTCGGGCCCGAACGACACCCTGAGCGGCTTCGGCATCCTGTTCGCCGTGACCGCCCTGGGCGCCGCCGTGCGCTACCGCGCGCGGGCCCGCCACCGCGAACTTGACCAGGTCAAACTCCTGGAACGCGAACGACTGGCCCGGGACCTGCACGACACCGTCGCCCACCACGTCTCCGCCATGATCATCCGAGCCCAGGCCGGCCTGGCCACCGCCCCGTTCAACCCGGACGCCGCCACTGACGCCTTACGCGTGATCGAGGCGGAGGCGACCCGGGCCCTGACCGAGATGCGCAGCATCGTCCGCGTCCTGCGCACCGACGAGCCCGCCGACCGGGCCCCCACGCCGGGCCTCTCCGACCTGCACCGCCTGGCCGACCCGCCCCACGCCGCCCCACCCCACGCCACCCCGGGTTCGCCGCTCGATTCGGCATCTCGCGCCGCCCCGGGTTGGTCGCTCGATTCGGCATCTCGCGCCGCCCCGGGTTGGTCGCTCGATTCGGCATCTCGCGCCGCCCCGGGTTGGTCGCTCGATTCGGCATCTCGCGCCGCCCCGCATCCGCCGCTTGACCCGGTACCCCGCGCCGCCCCGCATCCGTCGTTCGACCGGCCACCCCACTTGGGCCCGCTGACGTCGGCCGATGCGTGTGCCCGCTCCGGATCGCAGACGTCGGCCAATTCGTCCGCGCACTTCGATCTGTCCGACGTAGCCGATCTCGCCAACCTGCAGGGCCTGGCCGATGCGCCGACCGGGCCCGATTCGCCCCCTGTCGTCGTCACGCATCGCCCCGGCCCCTCGGTAGCGGTGGACATCACCGGCGACGTCGACGACCTGCCGGCCCCGATCGGCACCACCCTGTTCCGCCTGGCCCAGGAGTCGGTGACCAACGCCCGCCGCCACGCCCGCAATGCGACCCGCATCCTGGTGAGCGTGGAGGCCGACGCCGCCGAGGTACGCCTCCGCGTAACCGACGACGGCGACCCCGCCACCACCCGCCCGTCCGCCGCGAGCGGCTTCGGCCTGATCGGCATGACGGAACGGGCAGGCCTGGTCGGCGGCACCTGCACCGCCGGCCCCGGCCCGGTACAGGGCTGGACAGTCACCGCAGTCCTACCGCGCGCCTAGCCCCGCCGGATTCGTACCCGCGGCCGCCGACCTTCGTCCGAACCCAAGCGCTCATGCACCTGTTCCTGCGTGCACTCGTTCGTAGGTGCGTTCGTGCGTGCGTGCGTGCGTTCGTGCGTTCGAGCGTTCGAGCGTTCGAGCGTTCGAGCGTTCGAGCGTGCGCATTGGGCGTTCGAGCGTCCGGGTCTGCTCGGATCGTTCACGTGGTCCGGCACAGCGCGTGCTGGATCAGGGTGTCGGCGGCGCGTTGCTGCTGGAGGTGGTGGTCCAGGCTGTCGCCCAGTGCGGTGGACATGGACACGATCGCGCTGCGGTGGCCGTCGCTCGTGACGCCGGTGACCGTGATGTAGCCGGCGTCGCCGCCGTCGTGGCCCCAGTAGACGCCGCCGCACGGCAAGGGGCGGCGGGCCAGGCCCAGGCCGTACTGGCCGCCGGGCCAGACGAGCTCCACATCGGCGTTGATCGGAACCGTTCGCCGCATGGCGGCCAGCTCCGGCGGGGCCAGCAGGTCGCCGCCCGCGAGGGCGCGGAAGAAGCGGGCCAGATCGCGAGTGCTGGAGATGATGGAGTCCGGGTCGCCGGGGACCTGGTCCGTGACGTCGACCAGGTTGCCGGGGCTGAACCGCTCGTACGCCTGGGCGTGCGGGCGCGGCACCGTGGGCGTGACACCCGGAAACGTGGTCTGGTGCAGGCCGAGCGGCCGGATGATGCGGTCGGTGATCTCCTGCTGCAGTGATCGGCCGGTCACCCGCTCGACGACCATGCCGGCCAGGATGAAGCCGGTGTTCGAGTAGCTCCATCCGGTACCGGGCGGGAAGGTCAGCGGATGGGCCAGCGCGCGGGTCACCAGCTGCTCCCGGGTCCAGACGTCGCCGCGCTGATCCAGGTACTCCTGCGGATTCGTATAGCCGGGCAGGTCGTCGGGGATGCCGCTGGTGTTCTGCAGCAGCTGGCGCACCGTGATCCCGCGGCCGTCGTAGCCGGGGCCGCGCACCACGCCGGGCAGCCAGCGCTCGACGGAGTCGTCCAACGACAGGCGGTGCTCACCGGCCAGCTGCAGGGCCACGGTGGCGACGAACGCCTTGCGGGTGCTCGCGATCCGGAACCGGCCCTCCGCCGGGACCGGGCGGCCGGTGCCCAGGTCGGCCACGCCGCTGGTCACGGCCAAGGTCTTGGTACTCGTGGTCACCCGGGCCTGCACGCCGGTCACGCCGAGGGCGCGGATGGCGTCGGCGTCGCGCCGCAAGCCGGAAGCAGTGCCGCGCTGTAGCCCGGACGGGGTCGCTGGGTCGGTCGCGTGTGCGGTGGCCTGCAGCCCGGCGACGGCCAGGAGCGGCAGCAGGGCCGCGGCGGCGATCAGGTGGAATCTCATGCCGTCCGACGGTATGAGCGGCGGCGGTCCGCGTCGCTACCCTGAGCCACCGTCTCGGCGCTACAGCGGCCTGTAGTGACATGCGAGGCGCGCACAGGCAGACTCGACGCCGTGCGGCAAGGGCATGGATGGGTGCAGGCGTGGCGTGGCGGGGTCTACCTCCTGGGTGCGCTGCTCTCGGGAGGCATAACGGTGCTCGCGTTGCCGCTGCTGTGCGCGCCGCGGCTGGCCCGGCTCTGGGCGGACTGGCACGGTGAGCGGGCCGGCCACCTGCTCGGGACGCCACCGGCGCCGCCGGCCACCCGCGGCCGCACCGCCCGGGCGCTGCTCTGGCTGCCCGTGAACGCCGTGACCGGGCTGGCGCTCGGCCTGCCGGCGCTGCTCTGCGCGGGCAACATCGTCGTCGGCCTGCTCGCGACCTCGCTGTGGTGGGCGTTCGGGACCGCGGACGGGCCGAAGCTGTTCATGGACATCCCGGTGCACGGCTGGGCGACCGCCCTGACCCTCGGCCCGCTGCAGATCATCCTGCTCACCACCCTGGCCTACCTGAGCTTTCCGCCGGTCGCGCGCGCCCATGCCCGGATCTGCCTGGCGGTGTTGTCGCACACGAACGAGGAGCAGCTCGCCGAACGGGTCGCCGTGCTCACCCGCACCCGGGCCGACGTGCTCGACGCGCACGGTGCCGAGCTGCGCCGGATCGAGCGTGACCTGCACGACGGCACCCAGGCCCGGCTCGTCGCGATCGCGCTGCGGCTGGCCGTGGCCCGGCAGGCGTTCGCCGACAATCCGCGGGACGAGCAGCTCGTGGCCGGATTGTTGCGAGACGCTCATGAAGGTACCGAGGAGGCCATGAGCGAACTGCGCGAAGTTGTCCGGACCGTCTATCCGCCGATCCTCGCCGACCGCGGCCTCGACGGCGCCCTGACCGCCGTGACCACCCGCTGCGGCATCCCGATCCAGCTGGACCTCGGCGAGATCGAACGGGTGCCGGCGGCGGTGGAGGCGGTCGTCTACTTCACGGTCGCCGAGGCGCTGACCAACGTCACCAAGCACAGTCGGGCGACTGCGGCCGGTGTGCGATTGTGCCGTACCGCCGACCGCCTTTCTGTCGTGATCACGGACAACGGGACCGGCGGCGCGGATGACCGAAGGGGCACCGGCATCGCCGGAATTCGGCGCCGGGTGCTCGCGCTCGACGGCACCGTCGACGTGGTCAGCCCGGCCGGCGGTCCGACGGCGATCACCGTGGAGCTGCCGTGCGGGTGGTGATCGCCGAGGACAACGTGCTGCTGTCCTCGGGCCTGGAGCTGCTGCTGAGCCGGGCCGGGTTCCAGATCGACGCCGTCGCCGGCGACGCCGAGGAGTTCATCGCCGCGGTGCGCCGGCACCGGCCCGACGTGACCATCGTCGATGTTCGCTTGCCGCCGACGTTTCGCGACGAAGGCATTCGCGCAGCCTTGCATGTTCGCCGCGAGCATCCCGGACTGCCCGTTCTTGTCCTGTCGCAGTACGTCGAGCAGCAATACGCCGCGGAGCTGCTCGCCACCACCGGCGGCGGCATCGGCTATCTGCTCAAGGACCGGGTCAGCCGAGTGGACGAGTTCGTCGATGCGCTCACCCGGGTCGCGGCCGGCGGCACCGCCATGGACCCGGAGGTGATCGCCCAGCTCGTCCAGCGGGCGGGCGACCCGATCGCCGCGCTCACCGCCCGCGAACGCGAGGTGCTCGGGCTGATGGCCCAGGGCCTCGGCAACAACGCCATCGCCGAGCAGCTCGTCATCACCGACAACGCCGTGCACAAGCACATCGGCAACATCTTCGCGAAGCTCGGCCTCGCCGTGGCCGACAGCGGTCACCGCCGCGTCCTCGCCGTCCTCGCGCACCTCAACGCCGCCGGCCGGTGAAGCTGCGAATTCCGGCCGCCGTTGGTGCGGGAAAGCCGCGGCCCTTGTGCCGATGAGCGACCGTCGTGCGAGGCCGGCCGTCGGTGCATGAATTTGTCGTCCTCGCTCATTTCAACGCTGGGGCGGTGGGGCTCGGACTTTCGGCCGCCGTTGGTGCGGGAAAGCTGCGGCCCTTGTGCCGATGAGCGACCGCGGCGCGAGGCCGGCTGTCGGTGCGTGAACTTGTCGTCTTCGCTCATTGCGACGCTGGGGCGGTGGGGCTCGGACTTTCGGCCGCCGTTGGTGCGGGAAAGCTGCGGCCCTTGTGCCGATGAGCGACCGCGGCGCGAGGCCGGCTGT
>NZ_JBITDU010000008.1:0-107063 GCF_044454505.1 Dactylosporangium sp. NPDC051541 | reverse complement strand
CGTCGGTGCGTGAACTTGTCGTCTTCGCTCATTGCGACGCTGGGGCGGTGAGGCTCGGACTTTCGGCCGCCGTTGGTGCGGGAAAGCTCCGGCCCTTGTGTCGATGAGCGACTGCTGCGCGAAGCCGACCATCGATGCATGAAGGCGATTGTTCAGGAGCGGTACGGCTCCGCGGAGCAGCTGCGGCTGTGCGAGATCGACCCGCCCGCCCCGCGCGACGGCGAAATCCTGGTCCGGGTCCGGGCGGCGGCGGTCAACGCGCGGGACTGGCACATCATGCGCGGCGATCCATACCTGGCCCGGCTCACGTTCGGCCCCGGACCCCGCGCAACACGGTCCGGGGCAGCGACTTCGCGGGCGTCGTCGAGTCCGTCGGCACGAGCGTCACAACATTCAAACCCGGCGATGAGGTGTACGGTGACCGCCGCGAACAAGACGGCGCGTTCGCTGAGTTCGTCTGTGTTCCGATCGACTCCTCGCGCACAAACCGGCAGGACTGACGTTCGAACAAGCGGCGGCGGTACCGCTGGCCGGCACCACGGCCTTGGCCGCGCTCCGGGACTTCGCCAAGCTCGAGCCGGGCGAGACGCTCCTGGTCAACGGCGCTTCCGGTGGCGTGGGCACGTTCGCAGTACAACTGGGAAAGGCTTTTAGAGCAACGGTCGCCAATGTGTGCAGTGCGCGCAATCTCGGCTTGGTCACCGAGCTCGGGGCCGACGACGTCATCGACTACAACCGGGACGACTTCACCCGGGCCGGGCCGCGGTACGACGTGATCCTCGACCTGGTCGGCAACCGTTCCCTGCGTGAGCTGCAGCGGGCCCTGACCGCCAACGGGCGCGCGGTCCTCGCCGGTGGCGGGGTCTCCGGCGGCGGCCGGCCGACCGTGTTCGGGCCCCTGGGCCTGGTGATCCGGGCGACCCTTGCGGCGAAGCTCGGCAATCGCCGCATCATCCAGATGGCGAACGTCCCGCCGAGCACGGAGATGCTCACCACGCTGCGCGAGTATGTCGAGTCAGGCGTGCTGGTCCCGGCCGTCGACCGGACGTTTCCGCTGGCCCGGGCCGCGGACGCGGTGCGGTACCTGGAAATCGAGCACGCCCGGGCGAAGGTCGTCATCACGGTGTGACGTACGACCAGAGTCGTACGTTCCTGCACGATTCTGACCGACCTCGGACGGATTCGCGCGGCCGGTCGAGTCCATAGCGTCGAAGGCATGATCGAGGTTGACGGGCTGACGAAACGGTTCGGGGCCGCGACCGCCGTGGACGGACTGTCGTTCGTCGTGCGGCCGGGGCGGGTCACCGGGTTCCTCGGGCCGAACGGGGCCGGGAAGTCCACGACGATGCGGATGATGATCGGGCTGGACCGGCCCACCGCGGGAAGGGTGCGGATCAACGGGCGGGTGTACCGCGATCACGCCGCCCCGCTCTGCGAAGCGGGCGCGCTGCTGGACGGGCGGTCCGTGCACAAGGGACGGACGGCGCGGCAGCACCTGCTCGGGCTGGCGCGCACGCACGGGCTGCCGGCGGCGCGGGTCGAGGCGGTTCTGGAGCGGGTCGGTCTGGCGGCCGTCGCCGATCGGCGGGCCGGCGGGTTCTCGCTCGGGATGGCGCAGCGGCTGGGGATCGCGGCGGCACTGCTGGGCGACCCGGCGGTGGTGATCCTCGACGAGCCGGTCAACGGCCTCGACCCGGACGGCGTGCTGTGGATCCGGACGCTGCTCAAGGACCTGGCAGCGCAGGGCCGGACCGTGCTCGTGTCCAGCCACCTGATGAGCGAGATGGCGCTCACCGCCGAGCATCTGCTCATCGTCGGCGCCGGCCGCCTGCTCGCCGACGAGAGCATGACCGACATGGTGGGGCGAGTGCGCGGCGCACGGTGCCTCGTGCGGTCACCGCGCTTGCACGAACTGCGCGAGCTCCTCGATTCCCACATTGCGCAGCTACACAATCCGGACAGTGCACGGATGGTCGAACCGCACACTACGCAGCTGCGCGAGTCGGTCAGTGCACGGATGGTCGAACCGCACACTGCGCGGTTGGGCGAGTCGGACAGTGCACGGATGGTCGAATCGCACACTGCGCGGTTGGGCGAGTCGGACAGTGCACGGATGGTCGAACCGCACACTGCGCGGTTGGGCGAGTCGGACAGTGCACGGATGGTCGAATCGCACACTACGCAGCTGCGCGAGTCGGACAGTGCGCGGATGCCCAAACCGCACATCGCGCAGATGCGCGAAACGGACGGTGCGCGGAGGCGCGAGTCGGACGGTGCGCAGCCGGGCGGTGCGCGGATGCGCGAAACGGCAGACGGGCTGGAGGTCGAAGGTGTCGACGCCGCGGTGATCGGGGAGTTGGCCGCGCAGCACGGCATCGCCCTGCACGAGCTGACGACGCATCGACCGTCGCTGGAGAACGCTTACATGGAGCTAACGCGCGGGAGTGTTGAATACGGGGTGGCGGCGTGAAGGCCGGGACGAGCTTCCGCCGGATCGTTCACGCGGAATGGGGGAAGTTCTGGGCGTTGCGCTCGACCTGGCTCGTGTTCACCGTCGTCGGCGTGCTCGCGATCGGGCTCGCGGCGGCGATCGGCGCGTCCGCCGAGGAACACAAGCCGGAGCAGGCGTTTCTGGCGATCGATGTCTTTTCCATTGTGCTCGGAGTGTTCGGGATGGTGATGGTGACGGGTGAGTACGGCTCGGGGTTGATCCGGGCGACGTTCGCCGCGGTGCCGCGCCGGCTGCCGGTGCTGTGGGCGAAGGCCCTCGTCCTGGCGGCGGCCGCGGCCCCGCTGATGCTGGTCGTCTGTGCGGCGTCGCTGCTGGCCGAATACGCGTTCACGCCCGCCGTGGACCGGTTCTCGCTCAGCGATGACGGCCTGGTGCGGGCCACCCTCGGCGCCGCCGCCGCACCGGTCGCGCTGGCGCTGCTGGGCCTCGGGATCGGGGCGCTGCTGCGGCACACGGCGGCGGCGATCACCGTGTACGTCCTGTCGATGCTCGTCCTGCCCGCCCTGCTCGGCGCCGTGCTGCCCGCGGATGTGGCCGACGACGTGGTGCGGTTCGTGCCCGTCGCCGCCGCGCAGGCCATGTACGCACTCCCGGGCGGTGAAGCCTCACGCTTCCTGTCGCCCGGGCCCGCCGCGCTGGTGCTGGCAGCGTGGGTGGTGACCGTGCTCGCCGCGGGCGGTGCCGCGCTGCGCCGACGGGATCCCTAGCCGTGCCGGGGACAGAGCCGCGCCGGGACATCGCGTCGACGGGATCCGTAGCGGTGCCGGGTTCGGGGCTGCGCGGAGACGTCGTGCCAGGGGGATCGGTAGCCGTGCCGGGCCCCGTGGCGGTGCCGGGTTCGGGGCTGCGTGGAGACGTCGTGCCGGGGGGATCGGTAGCCGTGCCGGGCCCCGTGGCGGTGCCGGGGTCGGGGCTGCGCGGAGACGTCGTGCCGGCGGGATCGGTAGCCGTGCCGGGCCCCGTGGCGGTGCCGGGGTCGGGGCTGCGTGGAGACGTCGTGCCGGCGGGATCGGTAGCCGTGCCGGGCCCGTGGCGGTGCCGGGGTCGGGGCTGCGCCGGGACATCGCGTCGACGGGATCGATCGCGGTGGCGGGGTCAGGGCCGCACGGGGACGTCACGCCGGCGGGGTCGGTAGCGGTGGCGATGGCGGGGCTGCGGCGGGACATTGCGGTGGCGGCTGCGGTCGCGGCGGTGTGCGCGATCGTGCTCACTGGGCGTACGGGGGCGACGCAGCACGGCGGTGATCTGCTCGACTGGGTTGCCTGTGTGCTGTTGCCGGTGCCGCTGATCTGGCGGCGCCGGGCCCCCAATCTCGTGCTCTGGGGCAGCGCGGTTCTGCTCGTCCTGGTCGGGCCGGCGCAGATCGAGTCGCCGGCTGGGCTGTTCGTGCCGCTCACGGCGTTGCACGCGGTGGCCCGGCACCGGCCGGCGCGGTTCGTGTGGGCGGGGGCGGCGGCGGTGATCCTGCCGGGCTGGCTCAACCGGCTCGACGACGCGTTCCCGTGGACGGCGTTCGCGGCTGTGACCGCGGTGACGGTCGTGACGGCGCTCATTGGCATCAATCAGAGGACGCGGCAGGGGTACCTCACCGCGCTGGAGGACCGCGCCCGCCGGCTCGAGCTCGACCGGGACCGGCAGGCCCGGCTGGCCGTCGCCGAGGAGCGCACGCGCATCGCCCGCGACATGCACGACATCGTCGCGCACAACCTGGCCGTCATGGTGGCCCTGGCCGACGGGGCCGCCGCGACCGTCCCGGCCGACCCACTGCGCGCCGCGGACGTGATGCGACAGGCGTCGGCGACCGGCCGGCAGGCCCTCGACGACATGCGCCGGCTCGTCGGCCTGCTCCGCCGGGGTACCGCCGGCGCCGAACGGGCCCCGCGACCCGGCTTCGACGACCTGGACGAGCTCGTCGACGGCGTGCGGGCGGCCGGCCTGCGGGTCGACATCGTGCGGGAGGGCACGCCGGGGCCGTGGGGTCCCGGGGCCGGCCTGGTCGTGTACCGCATCGTGCAGGAGGCGCTCACCAACACGCTCAAACACGCGGGGCCGGACGCGCGGGCCGAGGTGCGGCTGCGCTACGGCGACCAGCACGCCGACCTCACCATCCGCGACGACGGCGGCGGCAGCGGTGATGGTGACGGCAACAGCAGAGGCGGAGGTCGTGGTGGTGGCAACAGCGGCGCCAGGGGTGACGGTGACGGTGATGGTGACGGTCGGGCGGTGGGCGGGTCAGCTGGTGTTGACCGGCATGGGCTGGCCGGGATGCGGGAGCGGGCTGCGGTTTACGGTGGGCGAGTCGAGGCCGGGCCGCGGTCCGGGGGAGTGGGCTGGCAGGTCAGCGCGCATCTGACGTTCGAGTTGCCGGTAGGTGGCCGGATGGACCGGGCGGGGGCTGCGGGCGCGTTCGGTGATCCGGCCGTCGAGCGGACCGGCGCGGCGATGCGGGACGAGGAGATGCGGGGCCAGGAGATGCGGGGCGTGGAGGCATGACGGTGTCGGTGTTGCTGGTCGACGATCAGCCGCTGCTGTCGCTCGGGTTTCGGCTTGTCCTGGAGGCGCAGCCCGACCTGGCCGTCGTCGGTGAGGCGGGCAACGGGGAGCAGGCAATCGCCATGACCCGGGCGCTGCAGCCTGACGTTGTGCTCATGGATGTGCGCATGCCGGTCATGGACGGTATCGAGGCGACCCGGCGCATCGTCGAGTCCGGTGTGGCCGCGCGGGTGCTGGTGCTGACGACGTTCGACCTGGACGAGTACGTGTATGCGGCGCTGCGGGCCGGGGCCAGCGGGTTCCTGCT
Source organism: Dactylosporangium sp. NPDC051541 (assembly GCF_044454505.1). NCBI lineage: Bacteria > Bacillati > Actinomycetota > Actinomycetes > Micromonosporales > Micromonosporaceae > Dactylosporangium > Dactylosporangium sp. NPDC051541. The sequence continues at coordinate 101,751 of NZ_JBITDU010000008.1, read as the reverse complement.
CAAGGACGTGCCGCCGCACGACCTGGTGACCGCGATCCGTTCGGTCGCCGGTGGCCATGCGGTGGTCGCGCCGGCTGTGACCCGGCGTCTGCTGGATACGTTCCGGCCGCACCTGCCGGACCCGGCGACCGGGCGGACGGTTCGCGACGAGCGGCTCGACCGGCTGACCGAACGGGAACGCGAGGTGCTGACCCACGTGGCCGCCGGCCGGTCCAACGCCGAGATCGCCGCGGGCCTGCGCCTGTCCGAGGCGACGGTCAAGGTGCACGTCGGCCGGCTACTGGCGAAGCTTTCGCTGCGCGACCGTGTCCAGGTCGTCGTGTTCGCCTACGAGCACGGCCTGGCCGGACCGCACAGGTGAGCACGACCGCACAGGTGAGCACGACCGCGCAGATGAGCCCGACCGCGCAGATGAGCACGACCGAGCACGAGCGCGCAGATGAGCACGACCGAATCGGTGAGCACGACAGCAACCGGCGACGACCCGCGTCATGCTGCCGCCGGAGCCCAGCGGGAGCAACAACGCAGTCTGAGCAGCCTCAGCGCCGGGAGCTGCACCAGAGCGGAAGCAGGTGGGGCTCGGCGGCGGTGCGGATCGAAGCGGGTGCTGGAGCGGGTTATCGCTGGCGGGTGGGGAGCGGCGTGTCTGTGGTCCGGGTACGGCTGAATGCCAGTGCGGCCACTAGGAGTACCACGAAAACTGCAGTAACAACTGTCACGCCGGCCGCGTCCAGGCCTCCGGCCAGCCACTCCTGCACGTTTGCGGCGGCTCGGATCACCGGGTCCCGCAGGGCGCGCGGGCCGTCGGTGGCCAGGCGGAGCTCATACCAGCCGTAGTACGCGACGTACGCGCCGGTGAGCAGCATGAGCACGCCGGCTGCGCGGTTCAGCAGCGGGCCGGACCGGCGGACGCGAGTGAGCAGTGAAGTGTGCAGCAGGGCGACGGCCAGGGCGGCGGCGCCGACGACCGAGCCCATGCCGGCGGCGTACGCGACGTACAGCGTGATGCCGTCCACTGTGGACGACGCTTGGGCGCTGGACACGACGATGGCCAGGAACGGGCCGATCGTGCAGCTCAGGGAGGCCAGGGCGTACGCCGCGCCGAAGAGCACCATCGACGGCAGTGAACGCGTCAGGGCTGGGGCCCGCGACGGCCGCCACGGCAGCGCGGGCAGGCGGCGGCCGGCCGTGAGCCAGGCCCCGAGCACGGCCAGGAGCAGGCCGAACCCGATCGTGAACCACGGCAGCCGCTCCGGGAGCCAGCCGAGAATCGGGGTCAGGGCCGCGCCGACAAGACCGAACACGCCGACGAACCCGATGGTCAGGCCGAGCGTGCTCAGGAGTGCACGACCGACCGCGCGCCGCCGCGACTCGCCCTCGTCGATGACGAGCAGCGACAGGTACGCCGGCAGCAGCGCGAAACCGCACGGATTGACCGCGGCGAGCACACCGGCCGCGAGCGCCAGGAGCAGCATGCTCAGTGCTGATCCAGATAGGCGACCCATTGACCAAGCGTGACGGTGTCCTGGTACCCGTTCAGCTGGATCTTGCCCTTGCGGTCGATCATCACGAAGAAGCTCTGCTGGGTCACCCCGAACTTCCGCCAGATCGCGCCGGCCGAGTCCTTCACGTGCGTGACGTTGCCGACCTCGCCCTCGGCGATGAACTCGTTCATGGCCTTCGTGCTCTGGTCCAGCCCGGCGATCCCGACCATGGCGACCTTGCCGTTGTACTGTTTGGCCAGGTCGCCGACGGTCGAGGCCTGGCCGAGGCAGACGGCGCACCACGGCGCCCAGAACCACAGCACGACCGGCCGGCCGGCGAACTTCGCGGCGTCGAACGGTTGCCCGTCGAGGGTGGTGCCGGTGAACTTGAGCGTGTCGGGGACGACCGCGGGCACGGCCGGTGCCGTCGCCGAAGCGGAGGCCGTGACCGGCACGACCGGCCCGTCCGAGGCGGCCGCGGCCTTGGCGTCGAACTTGGGCGCGGTCGCGTGGCCGGAGCCACCGCACCCGGCCGGCAACAGCACCAACGCCGCGAGGAGCACGGCCACGACCGGTCTGACGCGCATGCGAGCCCTCCCTGGAGGAATCTGTCCGAGAGCTCGTACGGAGCCGGCGGCGGCAAAGTTCAGCCGCGCCCGCGTTCAGCCGCTCCTAAGGAACGGTCTTCTCGATCGCGGCCGGCCCGAGCTCGTCCAGCTCCTGCTGAGCGCGGCGCACGTTCTCGGGCGTGGCGTCGCGCCCCTCGGCCACCGCCAGATCCTCCGCCGTCCACTCCTGCTCCGCGCCCGTCCGGGCCTCGTGCTCGCCGGACGCGTCGACGGTGCGCGCGGCGGCCGGTGTCCCCGAGATGATCGGTGTGTTGTCGTCCATACGGCAGCTGTACCCGACCAGGCCCGACCTAAGCCCCGCGGTCCGCTGACCGGGCCTGCCGCCGATCGCTGACTTTCTGTGGTCCCGCGGCCACGATAAGTATCGTTGATGGGTGGCAGCACGCCGGTGATGGGAGCGCATCACCGGCGGTACTGCAGGCACTCGTCAGGGGCTTCCACGCGTCAGCCGATGAGTTCGTAGACCTTCGGGGTTGCCTCGGTGGCGCTGGTGGGGGCGGTCACCGGGAGTACCGAGCCGAAGCCGGTGAACGTCAGCTGGGTCGACAGGTCGGGGTCGACCGCGGCGCCGTCGATGGCGAACGTCGTCAGGCGGCCCTGCTCGTCGACCATCGCCGTGAACGGCAGGGACTTGGCCTTCGCGCCGGCGTTCTTGAGCGTGCCGTCCGACGGGGCCATGATGCCGCCGACGTCGGTGACGTCGATCGTGCCGGTGAAGTGGGTCTTGTCCGGCCGAGTGACCTCGACGAGGCCGGTCAGCAGCTCGGTGACGCCGATCTCCGGGTCGCCGTCTTCGTCGACCGGGTGGGCGGTCTCGGTGATCTTCGTGCGGTCGATGTGCAGCCACCCGCCCGGCTGCAGCTCGTACTCCTTGTTGAGCATGTCGCCGAAGTCGGCCTTCAGCCACAGGTCCGGCTTCACGACCGTGTAGGCGAGCGACATGTGCGTGGTGCTGCCCGTGCCCAGGTCGACGTCGCCGCCCATGTCCAGGACCGCCGCGTGGGTCTTGGGGTCGACGCGGCCGCCGCCGGTCATGTCGCCCTGCTTGAGCGCGAAGTTGTACGCGGTGGTGTCCAGCGCCTTCCCCGCCTCGGTCAGCGCCTCCTTCGGCGGGAGCGGCGGCTTGGACGGGGTCGGGGACGCCATGGCCTTGGCCTTCGCCGGCGCGGTGGTGACCGACGCCTCGCAGCCGGCCAGCGCCCCGAGCGTGAGGGCGCCGGCGAGTACAACCGCTATGTGTTTCATGGTCTGGTTCTTCCTCCGGGTTATGGGCCGCCGGCTTGCGCGGTCACCAGGAGGGTAGGAACGGCGACTTGCAATTCGCTTTGGAACGACTTGTGCTGTCGGAAAAGCGGCACTGTGCATCAGGGGCAGGCGTCGGCCAGTTCGTGTAGTTGCGCGGCTGTCCATCGCTGCTCGCCGTGCCGGTTGACGAGGACGAGTTCGGCCATCGCGGGCTGCCGGTTCGGGCACAGGGTGTCCGCCGCGACCTTGACGTTGCGCGGGTCGTGCAGCACGCGGGCGAAGCCGGGGCGGTCGAGGTCGTGCTCGGGCCGGGTCGGCTCGAGGTACACCACGAGGACCGTGGCCAGGCCGTCCGGCGCGGCCGCGGGCTTGTCCGGCAGCAGCCGGTCACCGGTGACGGCGGCGAGCCGGTAGACCTTGTTGGACGTCGTGTCGATGACCGTCGGTGTCTGTTCGTCCAGCCGCAGCCGCGCGTTCGGGTCGTTGCGGAGCAGGTTCGCGGCGAACTCGAGCGCGCGGCGGAACGGCAGCTGCAGCTGGGCGTCGGCGGCACCGGAGGCATTGCGCAGGATGCCGGTGAGCGCGTCCAGGTTCTCCACGCGGCCGGCGCCGGTGATGGCCTGGACCTCGGGGATGAGCTGGCCGGCGATCGTCAGGTCGAGTGCGGCCAGGAACCGCTCCCGGTCCTGCGCGTTCAGCGACGTCCGGCCGCGGGTCATCGCGTCGGCCGCACCCAGCAGCACCGTCTGCAGGGCCGGGTCGAGCTGCGCGACCTTCGGGGACTTCGACGGGTCCAGCTGCAGCGCGGCCAGACGTTGGCGCGGAGCGGGGTCGAGACCGTCGAGCGATGGGCAGTACACCTGCGCGTTCTTGCTCTGTTGGCCGGAAGTCGTGCGCACATAGCTCATCGACGGTGTCGAAACGGACTGGCCGGGGTCGAGCACGCCCAGGTGCGCGCTGACCGGCGCCATGCCCGGGCTCACCGTCGCGATCGCGGTGATGTCGCACGGCGCGTTGCCCTTGTTCGTCACCTTCACCGTCCACGAGCACCGGTCACCCGAGCAGGCTCCGTCGTTCACCTGCGTGCCGAACGCCGGCGCGGTCAGCCGCACGTTCGCCTGCGACGCCGGCGGCGCGGGCGCACCGGGCGCCGCGGCCTTGTCCGGGGGCGGCAGCACCTCACCGACGGCCTGCGTCACCTGGGACAGGCTCGCATCGTCCGGTGTGGACAGTGTGACACCGACATAAGGCGGCACGTTGTACGGCTGGTACGCGGGCACAAACCGCCCGCCGGCCGAGTCCGGCACTGGCAGCAACCGTCCACTTAATGCGCGATAGCCGGCCGGTTGCAACGGCCCGAACCCGCTCAGATGTCCGCCGAACCAGACCGCCGTGCGCGGTTCGGTCCGCGCGAGCACCACCAGCCAGTCCCCGTTGTCGAGCAGGTCGGCGTCGCGGCCGAGCCACGGCACCGTACCCGCCGGCTTGGGATTGCCCGACGCCGCGAACCGCACCGACTCGGCCAGCCCCTTCGGGGTCAGCGCCTTGCCGATGTCGATCGGCAGGATGAGCCCGTCCTGCGGCAGCATCCACTTGTCGGCCAGCGCCGACGCCTGCGCCGGTGCGCGCCGCGACCACCAGCCGGCGTCCGCGCGCACCACGGTCCGGGTGCCGTTCGTGCGCACTTCGGCCCGCCCGCCGCCGGGATCGCTCACGATTCCGGTGCCAAGACCGTCCGCGGTCAAGGTGAACTCGGCGTCGACGAGTGTTCCATTGCGATCGCCGAAGGTCATTTCCGCATGGGTACCGTGCGCGCCGGCGATCGCGGCCACCGCGTCCTTGACGCCTTTCGCCGGCGAGTCGCTCGCGGACGACGAGCGCAAAGCGACATAACCGAGCACTGCGACGGCCGCGACCGCGACGACGATGCCGGCGGTGATGAGCGAAACGACTGTCCGGTTGCCCATGAGGTCGCGCGGAGGCTTCGGCGGCGCACTGGCCGGCGGCGGACTCCACACCGGCGGCGGGGCGCTGGCCGGCGGCGGCGCGCTGACCGGCGGCGGCGCGCTGACCGGCGGATACATCTCGACTGGCGGATACATCTCGACCGGCGGCTGTCTCGGTGCGGGTGCGAGCGCGGGTGCGGGCCGGGGATGGGGTGCGGGGGCGGGCGTTGGCGGCGCGCTGGTCGGCTGTAGGTCCCAGAGCGGCATGAGGTCCGAGGGGGCGTATCGATCCGGTGCCGCTTCACGCTCCGTGACCGGCAGCGTGTAGGAATCGTCGACTACGGAGAGTTCTTCCAGCTCCTCGACCGGCGCGGGCGGCGATGCGTGCTGCGGCTCGGGTTCGAGCGCCGGCTGCAGTTCGAGCGCCGGCTCCGGCTTCGGTCCGGGCTCTGGTCCCCGCACCGGTCCGGGCTCCGGCTTCGGTCCGGGCTCCGGTCCCCGCTCCGGTTCGGGCTCCGGCGCCGGCTCCGGTTCGGGCTCGCGTTCCGGCTCGAGTTCAAGCGCCGGCTCTGGCTCTGGTTTCGGCTCGGATGGGTCATCGGGCCGGAGCGGTGGCGCTGCCCACGGTGACGGTGCGTCGAACGGTGACGCCGAGTGCCGGCCGCCCCGTGTCCACGGCGACGGTCCGTTCGGTTCGCCGTCGCTCATCGCCGCCACCCCCGATGGTTACCGAACGTCGTCGATGCCGTGCGCAGCGATGGTACCGCGTGCCCGCTCGATGGAACCGGATGGAACGCGGGCATCGGCATGATCGAGGTCCAGCTCCAGCCGCCGCTCCCGGCCGCCCTGCAGGTCCTGCGCCGCTGGGCGCCCACCGTCGAGGTCGAGGCGGCCGCGGTGACGGCCCCGATCCAGTGGCTCTCCCCGTGGGACGAGCCGCCGTCGCCGGAGCAGGCGGCCCGGTACGCACGCCTCGAAACGCTCCCGGCGCGGGTGCACGTTTTGCAACGTCCGGCGGTCAATCGTTTCGGTGTCGCGCAGCCGGAGCGGGTGGCCGCGCTGTCGTCCTGGCTGACCGCGGGCGCCGCGGCGTTCCTGCCGCCGGACGAACTCACGCGGGTGTCGGAGTTGTTGCCGTACATCTGCGAGCTCTTCATCACGTGGATCGCCGTCGACCCCGATGTCCTGCTGCTGGACACGCCCGGCACGGCCCTGCATCTCCTGCACCGCACCGGCGACCGCACCACCCGCTTCACGTTCCGCGAGTCACAAACCCCGCCCGCGCCGTCCGGCGACGCGGTGGCTCAGCTGTTGGCGTTTGTACTGCCGATCAGCCCGTCCAGCGGCGTCGAGTTCACGACCCGCACGACACCCGGCGCACCCGATCCGGCGCTGGTCCCGGTCGACGAGCGCCAGGTCCGCGAGCTGCTGTACCGGGCCGTGTACATCCACGCCACCGCGATCGCCCACCCGGGCCAGGAGCTCGGCCGCCTGGCCGCCCGCCTGCTCCGCGACCTCCTCGACACCGCCGCTCACCTGGCCGGCCCGCCGACGACCTGGCGCACCACACCACTGCCGGCCCGACTGTGCTTCACCGCCGAGGGCGCACCGGCGACGATCGCCCTGACCGGCCCCACCCGCACCGTGTACATCGACTTCCTCGCTACAGCCGCCTGAGCTGGGCCGCCCCGGTGGCGGTGCGGGGGAGGAGGTGGTCGCGCAGGAGCGGGGCGAGGGCCAGGTCGCCCGGGCCGGCCGGGTCGATCCAGCGCAGCTCCTCGATCTCGGCCAGAGGTGCGACCGGGCCGGTCAGGGGAGCGGTGAACACGTCGGCGTCGACGGTGAAGCCGGCCTCGTTGGCGGCCGGGGCCTCGAAGCGGCCGACGTGGCCGAGCTGCGCGGTGCCGACCCGCAGGCCCAGCTCCTCGGCGAGCTCGCGGACCAGCGCGTCGGCCGCGGTCTCGTCCGGCTCCAGTTTGCCGCCCGGCTGCATGAACACCGTGGTGCCGCGCTTGCGCACGACCAGCCAGCGGCCGTTCTGGTCCTGCACGACGGCGGCGACGATGCGGAGCACGGGCACAGTGGCGAGACTAACCTGTGACAGATTGTTCAACGATCCGGCATTGTGCGATGCTGCTGTGCGTGACGCGTGCTGCTGCTCCCGGCGACTGGACCCTTCGGCTGGCGGATGATCGTGCGCAGCTCGACCGTGGGGGTTACGGCGAGCGGGTCGCCGATGTGCTGCGGGATCGGATCACTGAAGGAACCTTTCCGCCCGGGACCCGGCTCAGTGAAGAGGCGTTGCGCGAGGCGCTCGGCGTCTCGCGCAACACGCTGCGCGAAGCCTTTCGGTTGTTGTCGCATGAGGGGTTGCTGACGCACGAATTCAACCGCGGGGTGTTCGTCCGCGAGCTCACCGCCGAGGACGTGCGCGATCTGTACGCGATCCGGCGCATCCTCGAAGGGGCGGCGGTGCGCGGGGTGGCCTCCGCCCCGGACGGGGCCGTCGAGCGGGTCCGGGAGGCCGTCGAGTCCGCCGAGGAGGCGGCCCGGCGTGGGTCCTGGGTCGAGGTCGGCACCGCCAACATGCGCTTCCACCAGGCCGTCGCCGGACTGGCCGGGAGCCGGCGGGTCAGTGAGACGGTGCGGCGGCTGCTGGCCGAGCTGCGGCTGGTGTTCCTGGTGATGTCGGCACCGCAGCAGTTCCACGAGCCGTACCTGCGCACCAACCGCGAGATCTACGAACTGCTCGCGGCGGGCAACGCGAAAGCGGCCGACAAGGCCCTCGCGGTCTATCTGGACGCGGCCGAACGTCAGCTGCTGGACGCTTTCGAGCGCTGAGACGTCGCGTACAGCACCGGCACGAGCACGGCCGCGACGGCCACGTGCATCAGGCCGAGCGGGAACTTCGTGGACATCGGCGTGCCGGGATCGAGCAGGAGTGCGAAGGACAGCAGCAGTACTGCGAGCGACGCGATCGCCCAGACGACTCGGGCGTGGCGCGTGAGCCGTTCGAGTACCACCAGCAGCAGCCAGCCCAGGAGGGCCGAGGCGAGCGCCAGGAGCACGACCACCACCAGGTTCACGTCCAGCGGCGGGTCCTTCGCGTAGACGATCAGGTGGTGGCCGAGGCCCAGCACCGTGACCAGCCAGATCAGCGCCGGCGCGGCGACCGCCCCGAGGACGGCCAGGGGACGCGTCATGTGAGCGCGCCGTGCAGGAACAGGTCGACCAGCTCGGCCACGGTGAATTCGTGGGTGAACGGTGAGCGGCCGCGGGCGAACGTGAAGCCCAGGAACACGGCCGCGGCCTTGTCGGGGGTCAGGCGCAGGCGGTCCCGTTCGGGTTCGAACAGTTCCGCGACCGCGGCCTTCGTCGCCGTCTGCGACTCGTCGCGGCTGGTCGTGGCCGCGCGCAGGGTGTCCGGGGTCGGGGCCGGCCGCTGCATCGGGTGGCCCGACGAGTGCAGTGCGCCGATCACCGTGCCCATGCGGTCGAGGTGGGCCTGCAGCGCCTCGGCGGCCTCGGTCAGGCGGTCGGGCAGGGGCTGATCGAGCGAGATCGTCTCCAGATGTCGCAAGACGTTCGTCGGGTCCATGGCGCGCACGACGACCGCTTGCAACAGTTCGTCCTTGTCGGTGAAGACGCGGAAGATGGTCGCCTCGCCGATGCCGGCGGCGCGGGCGATCTGCGCGGTGGTGACCTTGCTGCCGTACTCCGCAACGAGCGGCAGCGCGGTCTGCAGGATCATGTCGCGGCGCTGTTCGGTGCTCATGCCCGGCGCGCGGCGCCGCGGCTTGTCGGGCTGTTCTGCGAGTTCCGTCATGCCGGCAACCGTACGGAGTGAGTACTCACTCCGTCAAGCGCGAAATCATTGATCGAGAGAAGCCTATTGCTCAATCGTTGAACAATCCTCTACCTTCAGGACAGGCCCCGCTCTGACGAACCGTTAGGAGCCCGACATGGCACACCAACCCGCAGCCCGGCAGTCGGCACCACGGCGGGTCATCCTCGCCAGCCTGGTCGGCACCTCGCTGGAGTGGTACGACTTCTTCCTCTACGGCTCGGCCGCCGCCCTCGTCTTCGGCAAGCTGTTCTTCCCGTCGTTCGAGTCGATGACCGCCACCCTGCTCGCGTTCGCCACCTACGCCGTCGGGTTCGTGGCCCGGCCGCTCGGCGGGATCGTGTTCGGACACTTCGGCGACCGCGTCGGGCGCAAGGGCGTGCTCGTCGTGACGCTGGTGCTCATGGGCGGGGCGACGTTCCTGATCGGCCTGCTGCCCACCTACGCCACGTGGGGCGCCGCGGCCCCGATTCTGCTGGTGACACTACGGTTCGTGCAGGGTCTCGGGCTCGGCGGCGAGTGGGGCGGCGCCGTGGTGATGACGATGGAGCACGGCGGGGACGAGCGGCGCGGACTCAACGCGTCGTGGCCGCAGGTGGGGGTACCGGCGGGCAATCTTCTCGCGGCCGGTGTGCTCTGGATCCTCAACTCGGTGCAGTCGGATTCGACGTTCCTGTCGTGGGGCTGGCGAGTGCCGTTTCTGCTGTCGGGGGTACTGGTCTTCGTCGGCCTGTGGATAAGGTTCGCGATCGCGGAGTCGCCGCGGTTCGCCGAGGTCGAGGGGGCTTCGGCGACGGCTCGGATGCCGCTGGTGGAGGTGTTCGCGAAGCACCCGCGGGGTCTGCTCGTGGCGATGGCCGCGCGCATCGGCACGGACGTCGCGTTCTACGTGTTCACGCTCTACGTGCTCACGTATGTCACCGGCACCGTGAAATTGCCGCGCGACTATGCACTCTCCGCGGTGCTTGTCGGCTCGGCGGTGCAGCTCGCGCTCATCCCGCTGTTCGGCGCGCTGTCCGACCGCATCGGACGGAGGCCGGTGTACCTCGCGGGTGCGGTCGGGGCGGCGGTGTGGGCGTTCGCGTTCTTCCCGCTGCTCGACACCGGCAACCGCGGACTGATCGTGCTCGCCGTCGTCGTCGCCCTGATCACGCACGCCGCGATGTACGGACCACAGGCGGCGTTCGTGGCCGAGCAGTTCTCGACCCGCCTGCGCTACTCGGGCGCGTCGATGGGGTATCAGATCGCCGGCATCGTGGGTGGCGCGCTCGCCCCTATCATCGCAGTCAAGCTCGTCGCTTCCACCGGCACCGCCACCAGTGTGTCGATCTACGTGCTGGGTGCGCTGCTGCTGACCGGCGCCGGGCTGGCGTTCGCCCGTGACGACCGGCCGGACAAGACCGAGCCGGCCGCACCCCAGATCACCTCGGAGGTACCGGCATGACCGCCCCCGTCACCCGCGAGCGGCCCCGCGACGTCTGGACCGCCTCGCTGCTGCTCTGCTTCTTCGGCCTGCTCGGCGTGCTCCTCGGGCTGTTCATCGTCAGCCTGCTGGCCGACGAGGACGACACGCCCGGCTATGTGATCGGCCTGTTCTACGCCAACGTCGTGCTGGCCGCGGCCGAGATCGCCGCCGGCGCGTTCGTGTTCGTCGGCAAGGAGTGGGCCCGCCGCGTCGCCATCGGCGTCTGTGTCCTCAATGGACTCGGTGGCCTCGTCACGCTCACGTCGGGCGTCGTGCTGCAGGCGATCGTCGGCATCGTGCTCAACATCGCGATCATCGTGACTCTCAACAAGCCGGAAGTGAGGAACTGGTGCCAGCCGGACTGAGGCGCCGGACGCCACTGGCGGCGGCGATCGTCGTGGGGGTGGTCGCCGTCGCCGGGACGTACGCGTGGCTGCGCCCGAAGTCCGAGGCGGACGACGGGTTCGGCGGCAACCACGACCGCGCCGACTGCGTGCAGATCGAGGTCAGCGCCTCCACCGAGAAGGGCGACCTCCTGGCCGAACTCGCCCGGAAGTACAACGACGCCGGACGCGCATTCGGTGGTCGTTGCGCCGGCGTGTCCGTGCACAAGAAGACGTCGGGCGCGGCCATGGAGGCCCTCGTCACCGGCTGGAACCCGGAGCGCGACGGCGGCCCGGCCCCGCAGGTCTGGGCGCCCTCGTCGTCGCTCTGGCTGGGCCTGGCCCGGGAGCGGGCCTCCACAATGGACAGGACCGCGCCGCTGGCCGACACCCCCGGCGCCGACGCGCCGTCGATCGCGCAGAGCCCGCTGACCATCGGGATGCCCAAGCCGATGGCCGAGGCGCTCGGCTGGCCGGACAAGCCGCTCGGCTGGGCCGACGTGCTGAAGCTGTCGGCCGACCCGCGGGGCTGGGGCGCGCTCGGGCACCCGGAGTGGGGCAAGTTCACGCTCGGCAAGGACAACCCGCACCTGTCGACGTCCGGTCTGGCGGCGACGGTCGCGGCGTACTACGCGGCCAGCGGCAAGTCCAGTGACCTCACCGCGGCCGACCTCGACCGCGCGCAGACCCGCGACTTCGTGCGCGGCGTCGAGGCGAGTGTCGTGCACTACGCCGACGACGCCGTGAAGTTCCTGGCCAACCTGGCCGAGGCGGACGCACAGGGCCGCGCGACCTCCTACGTGAGCGCCGTCGCCATGCAGGAGCAGCTGGTGTACCTCTACGACTCCGGCGCTCCGGACGGTGACCCCGGCCAGATCGGCAAAGGTCGCCGGCCCTCGGTCCCGCTGGTGGCAGTACACCCGAAAGACGGCACGTTGATGATGGATCACCCGTATGTGGTCCTGGCGTCGGCCACGGCCGAGCAGCGGGCGGCGGCCGCGGACTTCCTCGAGTTCCTGCGCCTGCCCGCGCAGCAGCAGCGCTTCGCCGACCTCGGCTTCCGCGACTACCAGGGCCAGGCCGGTCCGGCGCTGTCGGCCGCGATCGGACGGCCGGGCGGCCAGCCGCCGCTGTCCCTCATCGACCCGCCGGCCCCGGCTGTGCTGTCCCGGATGCTGGCCGGCTGGGACGATCTGCGCAAGAAGGCCCGGGTGCTGCTGGTCATCGACGTGTCCGGCTCGATGAACGAGTCGGCCGGGGGCGGGCGGACCCGGCTCGAGGCGGCGAAGGAGGCCGCGATCCAGGGTCTGCGGCGGCTGCATCCGGACGACGAGGTGTCGCTGTGGCAGTTCTCGACCGAGGAGGCCGGCGGCCCGCAGCCCTACTCGGAGGTCGTCCCGTTCGCACCGATGCGCGACAACGGACAGCGGCTGAGCGCGGCGATCACCGGGCTGCATCCGGAAGGCGGCACCGCGTTGTACACCACTGTCCGCGCCGCGCAGCACAGCATGCTCGAGCACTACGCGACCGACCGGATCAACGCGATCGTCGTGCTCACCGATGGCAAGAACGAGTACCCCCGGGACAACGACCTGGAAGCGCTGTTGCGCGATGTGAACGCCGACTCGCTCGAACGCTCGATCCGGGTCTTCGCGATCGCCTTCGGCGACAAGTCGGACCTCAAGACCCTGTCCAGCATCGCGCGCTCCTCGCGGGCGGCCGCCTACGACGCCCGCAATCCATCGACTATCAATGACGTGTTCATCTCGGTCCTGAGCAACTTCTGATGCCCCGCCGCGGGTCCGGGCGAGGGCCGCGGACGGGCATTGGCCAACGTGGCCAGGTCATCTCGGCGGCGGCATCGCCGCGGCGGCGATCCGGACGTGCGGGTCTCGACGTATTGCCCGGGATGTATACCCTCGCGGCGGCCCGGGTGTTCGTCCGGGTCCTCGGGCGCCGGCGGCGGAGGTGGTGACGACATGAGGTTCCTGCGTGGGCTGGCCGGCGCGGCGACCGTGGCCGTCGCCGGTGGGCTGGCTGTGTGGGCCGGGCAGATCGGCACCGCGGGCCTCTGGCGGGCGCTCTCGGCCTTCCTGGTCGGCGCCGTGGCCTGGGTGATCCTGACGTTCATCGCACCGCTGGTCGCGATCGACGAGGTCGAGGACAGCGGCTGTGCGCTCATCCTCCCGGCGGCCGTCCTGATCCTGGCGACGGTATCGCTCACCGAAATCGACATCGAGGTGCACGCCGGGCAGTGGAAACCGGTCGTCGTGATGCAGAAGGACTGTCAGTCGACGGACGATGGGTGCCAGTGGCGGTACCGGGTGCACGACGCCAGGACCGAAGCCGACCTCGGCTGGATCATGTGCGACAAGAATGTGCTCAACCCCGGCGACAATACGCGCATCCACGTCGAGCCGACCGGCCACCACGACCCCAACCTGGAGCCGTGCGCGCACACCTCGACCGCGTGGACGACGGGCCTGCACCTCGTCTGGGGCGTCTGGGGCGTCTGCATGCTCGTCGCGTTCCTGGCCGCGCTGTTCCGGCCCGGCCTCTGATGTCCGACGGGGACCGGTGGTGCTGACATGATCATGTTGCGTGGGTTCGGTGCGGCCGTGGTGGTCGCGGTCGCCGGTGTGCTCGCCGTGTGGGCCGGGCACATCGGCGCCGCCGGCCCCTGGCGTGGCCTCGGGGCGCTCGTCATCGCCGGGATCGCCTTCGCGGTCCTGGCGTTCGTCGTGCCGCTGATCGCGCTGGACGACTGGGAGGGCGCCGGCTGGCTGATGATGCTCCCGGCGCTCGTGCTCATCTCCGCCACCGTCTGGCTCACCGCCATCGACATCGAGGTGCACACCGGGCAGTGGAAACCGGTCGTCGTGATGGAGGAGAACTGCCAGTCGACGGACGGCGGCTGCGAGTGGCGATACCGCGTGCACGACGCCAAGACCGAGGCCGACCTCGGCTGGGTCACCTGCAACGAGGACACGCTCAGCCCGGGCGACCGCACGCAGCTGCACTATGACCCGGCCGGCCACCACCGCCCGAACCTGGAGCCGTGTGCCCACACCTCACCCGCTTGGACCACGGCCCTCCACGTGGTCTGGGGCGTCTGGGGCCTGGTCATGCTGGCCGCCCTCGCCGCCGCCTTCTGGCCAGAATGGTGAAGCCCATCGATTGACAAAGGCGAGATATCGACGTACAAAACTGTGAGAGCGCTCTCCAGTGTCCGCCCGGGCCGGCCGCCACCGACCCGGGCGGCCACGTCTCCGCGCGCAAGCCCGCGCGCACGCAGGCTGATCCACGACGACATGCACGACATGTGCGCGACGAAATGGGCGATGTGCACATCGCGACATGCACGACGCGTGCACAACGACATGCACGACGCGTGCACAACGAGATGCACGACGTGCGCACGCACGACGTGCACAACGCGTGCATGACATTTTGCGCGACGACACGGACGACGTGCGCGTGCCGACATGCGCAACGTGTGCGTGACGACATGCGCATGACGACGTGCGCGACGATGTGCGGATGTTTCCAGCGATCGACGCGCACGACGAGGGGCTGCTCGATGTCGGTGACGGGCATCGGGTGCATTACGCGGTCAGCGGCAACCTGGCGGGCCGCCCGGCGCTGATCGTCCACGGCGGCCCCGGCTCCGGCTCGTCGCCGGGGCTTCGCGGCTGGCCGGCATCCCGGCCGTGTTCATCCACGGCCGGCTCGACCTCGGCGGCCCGCTGGCGAACGCCTGGCGCCTGTCCCGTGCCTGGCCCGGGAGCGAGCTGGTGGTGATCGAGGGCGCGGGGCACACCGGCGGGCCGGCGACGACGTCGGCCATCCTCGCCGCGCTGGAGCGGTTCGGGAAAGCGGCAACGGACGGCGGAGGGTCAACAAAAAGCAACGTTTGACGGAAGTGGCCGGCCCGGGGGCGTTGCGAGTGCTTGACGGGGTCGTTGAGTTGTGTGCATCTTTGACGGAACCTGAGCGATCCCTCTCGATGCATCGGAGCCGCCACCGATGAGACGACGTCTGCTTGCCGGGCTTGCCGCCGGCCTGTTGCTCGCCGGCCTCGCGCCCGCGCTGCCCGCGGCCGCCGCGCCGCCGGACTACACCACCGCTGAGGCCGGGAACCCGTTCGTCGACGGGTGGTATGCCGATCCGGACATCGCGATCTACGACAATACCTACTGGGTGTTCCCGACCACTTCGAAAAGCTACGCCGAGCAGACGTACCTCGACGCGTTCTCCTCGACGGATCTGGTCACCTGGACCAAGCACGCGAACGTGCTCACCAAGGCGAACGTGTCGTGGGCGTCGCAGGCGATGTGGGCGCCGGCGCCGATTCAGCGCAACGGCAAGTACTACCTGTATTTCGCGGCCAACGACATTCAGACGAACTCGGCCCTCGGTGGGATCGGGGTGGCCGTCGCCGACAATCCGGCCGGGCCGTATCGGGATGCCATCGGGCGGCCGTTGATCGGGCAGTACTACAACGGGGCGCAGCCGATCGACCAGGACGTCTTCATCGACGACGACGGGCAGGCCTACATCTACTACGGCGGGCACGGGCATGCGAACGTCGCCCGGCTCAACGCCGACATGACCTCCATCGGCGCATTCCCGGACGGCAGCACCTACAAGGAGATCACGCCCAGCGGATACACCGAGGGGCCGCAGATGTTCAAGCGCAACGGCAAGTACTACCTGATGTGGTCCGAGGGCGGCTGGACCGGACCGGACTACTCGGTCTCCTACGCCATTTCGAGCTCGCCGCTCGGGCCTTTCACAAAGCTGGATAGGGTACTCGCACAGGACGCGGCGGTCGCGAAAGGCTCCGGGCACAACTCGGTCGTCAACATCCCGGGCACCGACACGTGGTACATCTTCTACCACCGGCGGCCGCTGAGCGAGAGCGACGGCAACCACCGGCAGCTCGCGTACGACCGGATGAACTTCAACGCCGACGGCACGATCGCGCGGGTCACGATGCGCGTCAAGGACAACTTCGCCGACGGCAACGCGCTCGGCTGGAAGACGTACGGCGGCGGGTGGAACGCGACGGGCGGGCGGTATCAGGCCGACAGTTCGCTGGGCGGGAAGGCGCTGCTGGACACCAACTTCGGCGACTTCAGCTACGACGCCGACGTGACCGTGACGGCCGGCTCCGGCGACGCGGGCCTGATCTTCCGGACCACGGGCGCGGCGAACGGGACGGACGCGTACAGCGGCTACTACGCCGGGATCAGCCCGGCCGGTCGCGTGGTGCTCGGGCGGGCCGCGAACAACTGGACGCAGCTCGGCACCGCGAACCTGACGGTCGCGGTGGGGACGACCTATCACCTCCGGGTCACCGCGATCGGTTCGTCGATCAAGGTGTACGTCGACGACCTGAACAACCCGAAGATCTCGGTCACCGACGCGACCTACGCGTCCGGGGCCGACGGCGTGCGGGTGTTCAACGCCGCGGCCGCGTTCGACAACGTGGCGATCGGCGCGCCCACCGGGCCCGGAACGAACCTGGCCCAGGGGCGGCCCGCGACCGGTTCGACGCCCTGCACATCGTCGGAGGGGCCGGAGAAGGCCGTCAACGGCAGCGTCTCCGGCGGCAACTCCGACAAGTTCTGCTCGTCCGTCGCGGGGGCCTGGCTGCAGGTCGACCTCGGCGCGACGAAGAGCATCAGCCGGTTCGAGGTCGCGCACGCGCAGGCGGGCGGGGAGTCGGCCGCGTACAACACGAAGGCCTTCACCATCGCGGTGTCCAACGACGGCACGACATGGACGACGCCGGTGAGCGTTACGAACAACGCGGCGGCGACGACGACACATACGGTCAGTGGCGTCTCCGCGCGGTACGTCCGGCTCACCGCCGGTACCCCCGAACAAGGCACCGGCGGCGCAGCCCGCATCTATGAGTTGCGGGTGTTCTGACGGACGTAACGCGGTGCGGCGTGGACGCCGGCCTGGCCGCTGGGAAGCCCGTCGAGGAGGTTCTCGAGGCGCTTCACCATCGGGTCGTCGGCGTCCGCGTCGTAGTCGTCCGGGCGGGTCTGGTCCTGGCCCGGGCGCACCCGCGCGGCCTTGAGCAGCAGGGTGCCGAACACCGCGATCGCGAGGTTCACAGCCAGTGCCACGATCCCGACGTACACCGGCCAACCGTTTATCGTCGTTATCGAGCCGCCGAAGTGCTCCTTGACGATCGTCCCGGCCGGGCCGACCTGGGGGATGCGATACAGCAGCACCACGCTGACCGCGAGGCCGACGACGAGGCCCGCCATCAGGGCCAGCCGGTGGAACCAGTTGGTGAGCAGGCCGATGAAGCCGGCCGGGATCGTCTGCAGGATGATGACGCCGCCGATGAGCTGCAGGTCGACCGAGAACGCGGGGTCGAGCAGCAGGATGCAGCCGACCGCGCCGACCTTGACGACCAGTGACGTCCAGCGGCTGACCCGGGCCTCCTCCGCCGGGGTGGCGGCCGGGCGCAGAAACGCGCGGTAGATCGAGCGCGTGAACGCGTTCGCGGCGGCGATCGACATGATCGCGGCCGGGATGAGCGCGGCGATGCCGAATGCGGCCAGGGCGATCCCGGACGACCACGACGGGAACAGGTTGTGGAACAGCTGCGGCATTACGGTGTTCAGATCGCGGCCCTGCGGGGTGACCCCCTGGGACAGGGCGAAAAAGCCGAGCATGGCCATGAGCCCGAGCACGAGGCAGTAGATGGGCAGTGCGGCGGAGTTTCGCTGGACCGTCGAGCGGTCCTTCGCGGCCAGCATCGTTGTGAGCGCATGGGGGTACACGAAGATCGACAACGCGGAGCCGATGACCAGACTGAGGTAGGCCGTCTGGCCCGCCGCGCCGCCGAGCACCAGCCCGTCGGACGGCGACGGCGTGGCGGCGAAGTGCGCACCGGCCTTGCGGAACGCGTCGCCCCAGCCGCCGTTCATGGCCACGATGAGCAGTGCGGCGACGACGACCCAGCCGAGCAGGACGTCCTTGGCGATCGAGAGCAGCGCCGGTGCGCGCAAACCTGAGCGGAACGTGCACAGCGCGATCACGGTGACGCCGATGAGCAGCGGCCACTCGCCCGCGAGCCCGACCGTCCGGAGCACGGCCTGCAGCGAGGCGAGCTGCACGGCGATGTACGGCATCGTCGCGGCGATCCCGGTCAGCGCCACGGCCGCGCCGAGCGCGCGCGAGCCGAACCGGGCCGCGGTGAACTCACCGGGCGTCACGAACCCGTGCCGGTGCGCGACCGACCAGGCGCGCGTGGTGAAGATGAACGACAGCGGCGTGACGATCGTCGCGAACGGGATGGCGAAGAAGCCCATCGCACCCACGCCGTAGGTCAGGGCGGGGACGGCGATGAAGGTGTACGCACTGAACATGCTCCCACCGAGCAGGAACCATGTCGTCCAGTTGCCGAACGCGCGCCCGCCGACGCCCCACTCCTCGAGCGAGTGGATGTCCCGCGGCCGCCGCCACCGCGACGCGCCGACGCCGAGCAGCAGCATCGCGCCCATGAGCCCGATGAAGGTGATGGACTCGACGTCGCTGGTCACCGCGGCCACTCGTTCCGCTGCTCGCGCAACTGCCAGTCGCGGCGGCGGTTGCGCACATGGACACTGATGAGGATCACCATGGCCAGCAGCACGCAGGCCATTTGGTAGGTGTAGAAGAACGGGATCCCCCACACCATCGGCGTTGCCCGGTCGTACAGGGGCGTGAGCAGCGGTGCGATCGTCGGTATGGCCAGTAACCAGTAACCGGATCGCCGGCGGGCGGGCGATGCCATCGAGCCTCCTTGCGCGGATGAATCCGGGGTTGGCGCGATGGTACTGGCTGGTAACTTATTTGAACAACTCGCTGTTCATCCGAGCGCAACGCCGTGGAAATGTCCGTCGGCGAACACGGTTCGCGCATCGCGGAACCGCGCGAACACCTCCAGCCTGCTCGCCCGGGCCCGTTCGGCGTCGACGTCGGACCGGAACGCCCAGTCCGGATTGTCGTACTGTGCGCGAGTGTGCAGCAGGTCGCCGAGGATGAGCAGCCGCTGATCGGTTTCGGCGCCGGTGACGAGCACGCTCGTGTGCCCGGGTGTGTGGCCCGGTGTCGATATCGCCGTCAGACGACGATGATCGAGCGTCTCCCGCCGCCCCTCGATGTGTGCGAGCACCCGATCCGGATCGGGCCCGACGCCGCCGGGGTGTTCGCACCAGTACTCCCACTCACGCCGGTCCACCGCGTATCGGGCCCGCGGGAAGGCGCCGACCCAGCCGACGTGATCGCGGTGCAGGTGCGTGAGCACGACCAGGTCCACGTCGTCGGGCGCCACGCCAAGCGCGCCGAGATTCGTGAGCAGTTCCCCGCCGAGTCCGACATCGACAAGCACGACTTCGGTCGGTGTGCGCACGAGAAACGATCCGACGTTCGCGATCACATTGCCGTCGCCGTCGAGCAGATGGGTGTGCGCCGACCAGTCGCTGCCCGGAAACAACGCCTCGGGCCGCCCGCGCACTTCACCGTCGGGCACGAACTCGACATTGACGTCGCCGATTTCCATGATCGTAGCGTCGGCCGGGCGGCGGCGGGTGCACAAGTACGCACTTGCAAGTGCGGGTATACGTTCGTGAGCATGGCGACGCGACCACGGCCCGGCACCCTGCTTCCCGTCGGCGCCGACCCGCACTGCCCGCAGACCTGTCCGACCCGCCAGACCCTGGACCGCCTGGCCGACCGGTGGACCGTCGTCCTGATCGAGCACCTCGCAGCCGGTCCGATGCGATTCGGCCGGCTGCGTGCGGCGACGCCCGGCATCAGCGAGAAGATGCTCGCGCAGACGCTGCGCAGCCTCGAGCGTGACGGCCTGATCCACACCGCACCGACCGGCTACCTCCTGACCGGCCTGGGTCACTCGCTGCTGGAGCCACTGCACGCGGTCCGCACCTGGGCCCGCGACCACATGCCCGAGGTCGAGGACGCCCGCCGCGCCTACGACCGCCCCGCCAACCCAGCGAGTCCGGCCAACTCAGCGAGTCGGGTCAACCCAGTGAGCGCGGTGAACCCAGTGAGCGCGGTGAACCCAGTGAGCGCGGTGAACCCGGCCAGCCAGCGAGCGCGGTGAGCCGGCCAGCCCAGTGAGCTCAGCAAGCCTGGTGAGCCCGGCCGGCCCAGTGCGCCGCCCAGCGAGCCCGGCGGCCCGGTCGGCCCGAAGCTCAGCGGCCCAGGGCGCGGCTCGCCCCGGCCACCACCGTCGTGGCCAGGATCCAGCCGGCCGCCATGACCAGCACCGCGACCGCCTTGTCCGCGCCGACCGGGTTCCAGGCGTGCTCATGGCCGAGGTCGACCAGGGGGACGAGCAGGTCCAGCGTGTAGAGCAGCGGGTCCCAGGTCGGGGACTCGCCCGGCTTCACCGGCGCGAGAGGGCCGCTCAGCGCGAACCACGTGCTGCCCCCGGCCAGGACCGCGACCAGCCACAGCAGCGCCCGCGCCGGGCGGTAGCCGAAGCCGATCGTGGCGTCCTGCACCGCGCCCCAGAACGCGCCCAGGCGGCCCATCGCGCGGTGGCGCAGGCGTTCGCGGACGCGCAGGACCTCGCGGGCCTCGCCCTCGCGGCCGTCGCGGCGCAGGGCGGCGGCGAGCTGGTCGTACGGTCCGGGAGTGAAGCCGGCGTCGAAGCGGGCCATCCAGGCCAGGCGCTCGCGGGCGGTCCAGGCCTTGGTGTCGTCGGAGCGGCGGCTGATCCGGTCGTAGGTGAGACCGGCCAGCTCGACGGTGCACCCCGGCGGCCACGTCGTCGGGTCGTCGACCAAGCGGCCGACGTGGGCGTCGCGCAGGCTGACGGCGCCCGTCGAGGAGGGGTCCAGGCGGACGGAGAGCATCGCGGTCCGGGCCTCGATGAGCAGCAGGGCGGAGCCCTCGGCCACGCGCACCACCGTCCGCTGCAGGGTGATCGCCCCCTCGGCGCGCAGTCCGATGAGCATGATCATGCCCTCGGCGACGGTGCCGTGGGCCCACAGGCCGCCGCCGATCGTGGCGCCGTTCGCGCGGATCGCGGGCTCCTCGGGGCTCGCGGCGTGCGCGGTCGAGAGCGCGACGTTGAGGTCCCCGGCGATGCGGGCGCCATCGATGCTCACACCGGCGGCGTAGGTCGAGCCGTGGCCGATCCGGGCGTCGCCGTCGACCACCGCCCGCCGCAGGTCCACGGCGCCGCCGAACGCGGTCCCCGACAGGTCGAGGCCACCGCCGACGACGATGTGGTGCAGCCGCGCCGCGCCGGCGACCCGCGCGTCGCGCAGCCCGAACCAGCGGCGCACCCGCAGCGACTCCGCGTCGATCGACGGCAGTTCGCTCCCGTCGAGGTTGATCGAGCCGATCTCGGCGTGGTCGAGCACGACCGGCTGTTCGAACGTGCACCGGCGCAGCCGCAGCGGCGCGTCGAAGTGCGCGCCGGTCAGGTCGAGGCGGCCGGTGATGCGGGCACCGGTCAGGTCGACGCGGGCGGTGCGGCCGGGGCGGGCGGCCGGGCCGGCCAGCAGCAGCTCGGCGATCACGGCGGCGCGCAACGGGGCGCCACCGGCGTCGAGCAGCGTCCCGGCCCGGAAGGCGTCGCGGAGGGCACGTTCCGTCCGGGTCAACATACCGTGATCTATACCATCCTCACTCTCAGGAGTGAGACCCGGCGACGCGGCCCGCTCTTGTCGGCGATGTGGACGAGACGGCCGCGACGCGAGCATCCACGTATGTCCAAGAAACTTGTCATCCTGCTGTGGGTGGCCGTCGTCGCGCTGGGGTTCGGCCTCGGCGGCGGCGTGTTCGCCAAGCTCACGGCCCAGGTCGCGACCGTCCCCGGCAGCGAGAGCGAACGCGCGCTCGACCTGCGGGAAGCGGCCGGCGGGCCGCCGGAGCGCCACCTCACCGTCGTCGTCACCGGCGGCGCCGACGTGACCGGTGCGCTCGAACAGATTCGGACCATGGCCGGTGTCGCCGACGTCGCGCCGCCGCTGCCGAGTGCGGACGGGCAGGCCGCGCTCAGCGACATCACGCTCACCGCGGGCGCCACCGGCGGGCAGGCCGAGCGGGTGGCCGAGCGGCTGCGGGCGGC
Organism: Dactylosporangium sp. NPDC051541; assembly: GCF_044454505.1. Lineage (NCBI taxonomy): Bacteria > Bacillati > Actinomycetota > Actinomycetes > Micromonosporales > Micromonosporaceae > Dactylosporangium > Dactylosporangium sp. NPDC051541. The sequence goes on along the minus strand of NZ_JBITDU010000008.1, from coordinate 79,645 downwards.
CGCGCCCGGAAAGGTGACCGTGGCCGGGGGGCCGCTGACCGACAACGAGTTCAGCATGCAGGCGCAGAGCGACGTCCAGCGCGCCGAGATGATCACCTTGCCGGTGGTGCTGATCCTGCTCATCATCGTGTTCGGCGGCTTCATCGCGGGGTTGATGCCGCTGGTCGTGGCGATCGCCGGGACCGCGGCGACCTTCGGCATCCTGTACCTGGCCAGCTTCGTCACCGACATCAGCGTCTACGCGATCCAGGTCGCCACGATGCTGAGCCTGGGGCTCGCGGTGGACTACGGACTGTTGCTGCTCAGCCGGTACCGCACCGAACTGGCCGAAACCGGCGACCGCGACGAGGCCCTGCGGCGAGCGGTGCGCAAGGCCGGCCGCACGATCGCCGTCACCGGCCTGACCGTCGCGGCCAGCCTGCTCGGGCTCACCGTGTTCCCGGACGCGTTCCTGCGCTCGATGGGCCTGGCCGGTGCGGGCGTGGTCGTCGTCGACATGCTCGCGGTGCTCACGCTCATGCCCGCCGTGCTGCGGCTGGCCGGCGGGCGGATCAAGCCGGCCAAACCGAGCACGGACAACGGCGTGTTCGCGCGCCTCGCGCACTTCGTGCAGCGGCGGCCGCTCATCGTGACCGTGCTGACCGCGGCGGCGGTGCTCGTGCTGGCAGTACCAACGCTGCATGTGCGTTTGACGAACAGCGACGCCCGTGCACTGCCCACGTCGACCGAAACGCGCAAACAGTTCGACGCGCTCACCGCGCACTTCCCGCAGCTCGTCGGGCCCGATGCCATCGCCGCCGTCGTGCGCTCCGGCGCCGACGACCCGCGCACCGCGCAGTTCGCCGAACAGGTCAAGGGGGTGCCCGGAGTGTCCGCGGTGGACATTGTCCCGATCAGCGGCACCGTCAGCGTCGTGCGGGCCACGCCGGTGCACGAGCCGTGGACGAGCGACGGGCGGCGGACACTGCAGGCCGTGCGCGACGTGCCGGCGCCGTTCGAGGTGCTCGTCACCGGCGATGCCGCCCGGCTCGTCGACTACCGGGCCATGCTCGCGCAGTACGGGCCGTGGGCCGCGCTCGTCGTCCTCGTGGCCACGTTCGCGCTGCTCGCCGCGTTCACCCGGTCCGTCCTGCTGCCGATCAAGGCGGTCCTGACCAGCCTGCTCAGCATCGCCGCCGCGTTCGGGGCGATCGTGTGGGTGTTCCAGGACGGGCACCTGGCGAGCTGGTTCGGCACCGAACGACTCGACGCCCTCGACCTGACCGTGCCGGTGCTCGTCGCGGCCATCGCGTTCGGGCTCTCCGTCGACTACGAGGTCTTCCTGCTGGCGCGGATCCGGGAGCGGTACCTGCAGACCGGCGACGCGCGCGAGGCGGTCGCGGTCGGCCTGCAGCAGAGCGGGCGGATCGTCACCTCGGCCGCGCTGCTGCTCGTGGTCGTGTTCGCGGGCTTCCTCACCGGCGGGTTCGCCCCGATCAAGGAGATCGGCCTGGGCCTGGTCGTCGCCATCGTCCTCGACGCGACGGTCGTGCGCATGCTGCTCGTGCCGGCGACGATGACCCTCCTCGGCCGGGCCAACTGGTGGCCCTCGAAACGCCCCGTCCGTCCCTCCACAGTGGATCGCGAGCTGGTCGCCACCGGCGGGTAACATGGCCGGGTGATCGATCTCGACCGCTATATCGGGCTCGCCCCGGACGCCGGGACCCCCGGGTCGGCCGCATCGCGCCGCCGGCCGGGGGCCCGGCTGGTGGTCGTGGCCGCCCTGGCCCTGCTGGCCGGCGCCCCGGCGAGCCCGCCGCGCGCATACTCGCTCGCCCGGACCGCTCCGGCGCCCGTAAACTGCGCCGTGGCCGCGTTCCAGGGGATCACCGTCCTCAGCGGCGACGCCTACCACGTCCTCAACCCCGGACCCGTTGGAGCGCACCGCCGATGCCCGAGCTGAGCCCGCCCGTCGAACGTGTCCGCGCGTCGTTTCTGGCCGCGATGGAGGAGTTTCGCCAGGAGGGCCGCGGCGCCGCCGACGACTCCTCGATGATCGGGCACGACCTGCGCGAGTTCGGCGCCACGTGGTCGAGCCCGGACGGCTTCGCGCACTACGTCGCGGTCACCCGGGCCCAGGCGCTCGAGGAGACGCCCCGCCCGGACGGCTTCGTGCCGTCGACGACGCTGTGGCTGGTCGACGGCGACGACTACCTGGGCCGGGTCGCCATCCGGCACCGCCTGACGCCGCACCTGCTCGAGGAGGGCGGCCACATCGGCTACGACGTCCGCCCGACCGCCCGCCGCCGCGGCCACGCCGGCTTCATGCTCCGCGGCGCCCTTGTCGTGGCCAAAGAACTCGGCATCGGACCGGCCCTGCTCACCTGCGACACCACGAACGTCATCTCCCGCCGGGTGATCGAGGCGGCCGGCGGCGTCCTCGAGGACCAGCGCCAGGACAAGTTCCGGTTCTGGGTGCCGATACCGTGAATGACTCCGGCTGGCTCCGGGTCGTCGTCGTAGGGCTGGCGAGCACGCACATCGCCGGGCTGATCGGCGGGCACGTGCTGCCGTGGACGGGCACGCTCACGATGGCCGCGTTCCTGGTCTACGTCTGGGACGCCGGGCCGGCGCGGCGGATCGGGTTCGCGGCCCTGGCCGGTGTCGCGCTGTCGATCGACCTGCGCACCGGCGGCACCGGCTTCCCGAACGCGTTCACCGACCACGGGAGCCGGGCGCTCGAGGGTGCGCTCGTCGCGATCGGGGTCGTCGCCCTCGCCTGGTCCCGCCGGTGGACGCGGCTGGTCGCGGCCGTGGCCGTGGTGCTGCTGGCCGGGCCGGTGATGCTGGCCCGGGCGCGGCCGGAGCCCGAGTCGTCGCTGCAGTCCGTGATCACCGCCGAGGAGCAGGCCGACCTCATCGCCCGGATGACGGCCCGCGAGCGGCTGCTGCACCCCGGCGCGAATGTCGCGGTCGCGGTGATGGCGGCCCGCCCCCACGAAACGGCGCCGGGGCCGGCAACGCCGACCCCGTTGCCGGCGATGCTCCTGTTCGCCGTGCTGGCGCTGGTAGCACAGGCCCCCGGGGCGCGAGCCGAGGACGACTACGCCAGGCCGTAACGGCGCTCGATCGCCTCGACCTCGTCCTTCGCCTCCCGCAGGCCCGTGCCGGTCAGCTCGCGGTACACCTTGATCGCTTGGATCTTGCGACCGGCCTGCAGCTCCTGCAGCACGAGCGGGTGGACCTCCGGCTCCGGCTCGGTGAGCCCCAGGTGCCTCATGATCAGGTCGACCTTGCGCTCGAGCGCGGCCAGGCGGACGGACGGGTCGGGGGAGCGGGAACCGAATGGCATGCCGCCATTGAACCTCACCGCGGCTATTTCAGCCTTGACTTATATAAGCCGCCGGTGACACTCTGGCGTCGTGCACGCGTTCGACGTGCTCGGCGACCCCGTCCGCCGCCGGATCCTCGAGCTGCTCGCCGATGGTGAGCGGCCCGCCGGCGCGATCAGCGAGGCCGTCCGGGCCGAGTTCGGCATCTCCCAGCCGGCCGTCTCCCAGCATCTCAAGGTGCTGCGGGAGGCGGGCTTCACGACCGTCCGCGCGGACGGCACCCGCCGGCTCTACGCCGTCGACGCCGCGCCGCTGCGGGAGGTCGACGCCTGGCTGGAGCGGTTCCGCGGCTTCTGGACCCAGCGCCTCGACGCCCTGGCCACCGAGCTGGCCCGGGGCCGGCGCACCCGACAACAGGAGGACGACCCGTGATCGACCTGGTCAACCAGATCAACGCCACGCACCGTGCACTGGGCACCACGCCGCTGTCCACCGGCGGGGCGGGCCGTTCCCTGCTGCTGCGCCGCACGTACGACGCCGCCGTCGACGACGTGTGGTCGGCCTGCACCGACGCGGCCCGGCTGGCCCGCTGGCTGGCCCCCGTCTCCGGCGACCTGCGGCTGGGCGGGAAGTACCAGCTGGAGGGCAACGCGGGCGGCGAGATCCTGGTCTGCGCGCCGCCGTCGCGGCTGCGCGTGACGTGGTCGATGGGGGAGGGGATGGCGACCGAGGTCGAGCTGCGGCTGGCCCCGTCCGGCGACGGTACCGTCCTCGAGCTCGAGCACTCGTCGCCGGCCGAGATCGTGGACGAGATGGTCCGCCAGTACGGCCCCGGCGGCACCATCGGCATCGGGGGCGGCTGGGACCTGGCCCTGGCCGGGCTGTTCATGCACCTCACCGGGGCCGACTACGACCCGGTGGGCTGGCAGGACACGGCCGAGGCCAAGGCGTTCGCGGCCGGCAGCTGCTCGGCCTGGGGCGCGGTGGTGCAGGCGGCCTGGGGCGCCGGCGACGACGACGTGGCCGCCGCGGTCGCGTTCGCGCAGGCCCACTTCGGCTGAGAGCCGTCGTCAGTCCGCCCAGTCGCGGATGGCGTCGAAGTCGGCCTCGGTGAGGCCGATGCGGCCCATCACGCGGTGGAGCAGGGCCGGGGCGCCGTGGTTGCGGGCGACCCACGAGCGGTCGGCCGCGCCGATCTCGTCGTCGACCCACACGAACGGCCGGTCGGCCGCCCACGCGACCAGATCCCTGGTCTTCCAGTGCTCGGAGCCGGAGCCGTCGGTCCACGCCACGGTCGGCAGGGCCGGCAGGCCCAGGAGCGGGCCGAGCACCTGGTTGGCATCGTCGGCCCAGGTGGTGGCCCAGACCAGGTCGCAGCCGAGGCTGCGCAGGCGCGGGCCGTCTTCGGGGTCGAGCCGGGCCAGCAGCGGGTTACGGTAGTGCTCGGCGGCGGCCGCCGCGGCCGGGTGGGCCGTGGTGGCCCGACCGTGCAGCGGTATCAGCGGGCCGTCGACGTCTAGGAACAGCAAAGGCCGCACGCGCAATTCTGTACACACACGTTCCGCGAAGTTGTGCACGACACATCGACGAAATTCTTCTGGCACAGATGTCGAGCCGCCGCCGGTCGCTCCGACCGATCGTTGTCAGCACAGACGGACATGAGGAGCGAGCCATGCGTAACGTCATCTTCTGGGTGCACACGTCGGTCGACGGGTTCATCGACGGGCCGAACGGGGAGTTCGACTGGCCGCGGATGGGGCCGGAGCTGTCCGCGTACTCCGAAGCGCTGGACGAGCGGGTCGACACGCTGCTCTACGGGCGGCCGGTGTGGCAGATGATGGCTGGGTTCTGGCCCAACGCCGAGGCGATGAGCGACCACCCGCACACCGCGAAGTTCGCCCCGTTCTGGCGGGCCACGCCGAAGATCGTGTGCTCGCGGACGTTCGAGGGCGACGAGTGGACCGCCCGGGTCATCCGCGACGACCTGGCCGGCGAGATCGGCGCGCTCAAGGCCGAGCCCGGCGGCGACATCCTGCTCACCGGCGGCTCCGCGCTCGCCGCGGCGCTGACCGAGCAATGGCTCATCGACGAATACCACATCGCTGTCCACCCGGTCGTGCTCGGCGGCGGGCGGCCGCTGTTCGCCGAGCCCAAGGAGCGGCTCAACCTGGTCGCCGACGGGTCCCGGGTCGTCGACGGCCAGGTCGTCGTCACGCGGTACCGGGTCCTCGGCGAACGGACGCAGTACCCCGATCAGGACCGCGCCTAGGCGTCGCGTTCGAGGCGGGCGCCCAGCTCGGCCAGGCGCATCGTCTCGTCGCGGCGGCGGACCCACCACGCGCCGAGCAGGAACACGGTGAGTGGCAGGAGGACCAGCACCGCCCACTGGCCGGGCGCAAGCGGGCTGTCGTGCGCATCGTCGTAGTTCGACAGCGCCCAGCCGTTGAAGCCGAGGTCGAGCAGCACGACCAGCGTGAGCACCGGCGCGACGGCCACGAGTAGCCGGCGACGGACCGGTCCGGGCAGCCGCACCGCCGCGACGACCAGGACGATCAGCGCGACCAGAGTGCCCAGCAGCAGCAGGTTGAGCGCGGCGGCGCTGGACGTGATGTACAGCGGCTCGGAGCTGCCCGGGCCGTGCAACAGGAGAAACTCGGCCGGGTAGAACAGATGGGTACTCCCGCGGTAGTCGACATCGTCGAACCGCGGGCCGAACCAGCCGGAGAAGCCGATCACGGGCAGGGCGCAAAGCACCGTGATCGCGGCCAGGATCGTCGCGGTGCGCCGGCGTCCGGCCACCCGCCACGGACCGCCCGGCCCCGCGGCGGTGAGGGTGGCCGCGGTGACCAGGGCGAGGGCGGGCCACCACAGGGAGTACACCGTCATGACCGGGTCTGTTCCGAAGTTGTCGGCCAGGGGCAGGATCTCGGCCAGCAGTGCCGCCCAGGCGATCGCGGCGGCGACCCGGCGCAGCCCGGCGAACGCGGCCACGGCCACGGCCGCCCAGATCGCGTCGCGGACGATCACGGTGGTGCTCGCGGCGGCCGGCAGGGGACCCCGCAGCGTGATCGCGAGCCGGACGGCCAGCACCAGGAACGCCAGGAGCGGGCCGATCAGCGCGCACGCCTCGGCCCAGCCCGAGCGGGTCGCCCGGCCGCGGAAGAGCCGCAGCCGCAGGCCGTGCAGGACGACGTTCGCGGCGTCACCGGGGCGGGGCCAGCGCTGCCCGTCGCCGGCGTCGGCCAGCATGGTGGTGAGCATGTCGTCGCCGTGTGCGCGCCGGAAGGCGGCCGGGTAGACGCGCAGCAGCCGCTCGTAGCGCATCTCCAGTGGGCTCGTCATGCCGCACCGCCCTCGGGGAGCAGCCCGCTGCGGCGCAGGCGGCGCCCGGCGGTGTCGGCGGCCTCGCGGCGGCGGCCGGCCTCGTCGGCGAGCTGCCGCGCGCCGGGTGCGGTGAGCCGGTAATTGCGCCGCAGCCGGGACTGGACGACCTCTTCGCTGTCGATCTCGATGAGGCCGTCGTCGACCAGCTCGGCGAGGACCGCGTAGAGCGTCCCGGGCCGAAGCCGGACGGTGCCGCCGGACTGCTGCTCGACGTCCTTCATGATGCCGTATCCGTGCGTGGGCTCGGCCGCGAGCGCCGAGAGGATATGGAAGGCCGACTCCTTGAGAGGCATACTCGAAGCATATAACGGAATCCGTCATATACCTAGACCTGGCTCACGCCGCGGCGATCGGCTCCACCCGGGGGTCGGCGAGCCGCGTGTAGTCCTCCGTGTTCAGCGCGAACGAGCGGTCCAGGCGGGCGGCGTTGAAGTACAGCTCCGGGTGCTTGAACAGCGCCGGGTCGGCGAGCAGGGTCAGATCAGGGTGGAAGCTGAACGGCAGGATCGTCCCGCTCACGCTGCCCGCGAGGGTCTCGGCCTTCTCGGTGGAGGCGAAGGAGACGTAGGTGCCGCCGGCCAGGGCCTTGATCGCGGCCAGGTCGACCCGGGTGTCGCCGGGGACCACGGCCAGGTAGTAGCGGCTGGTCTTCTTGTCCAGCTTCACCATCACCACGAGACATTTCGCCGCGGCCGCGACCGCATTGCCGCGCAGGGCGCTGACCTCCTCGGTCCGGCCCTCCGGGGCGTGTTCGATGATGCGGTACCGTGCGCCACCCGCGTCCAGCAGTGCCGTCAGCCGGTCGTACATGCCTGTCACCAGTCCTCGCCGAGCATGCGTTTGACCGCCGCGATCCGCTCCTCGTCGCGGCGGTAGAAGGTCCACTGCTTGATCCGCTTGGCCGTCAGCAGGCCGGTCGCGGTCAGCAGCCGCAGGTGCTCGCTCGCGGTCGGTGCGCTCACGCCGAGCTTGTCGGCGATGAACACGGAGCACACCCCGTCGTCGACGAGGTCGCCGTCGCGCTGGGGCGGGAAGTGGGCCCGCGGGTCGGCCAGCCAGCCGAGCACCGCCAGGCGCTTCTCGTTCCCGAGGGCCTTGAGAACCTCGACGTCGAGCACGGTTAGGGAGTTTGCCAACTCCCTAACCGTACCGTCAAATCAGGCGGTGTCGCCGACCTTCTCGACGATGATCGCCTTGGTGTAGATGACCTGGCGGAACAGGGCGCCTTTCGGGGTGAAGTCGTCGTCGCCGTGCTCGTCGGTGTTGTGGTGGTCGGCGATGGCGACCGAGCGCTCGCCGATCAAGCTGTACGTCGACGGGTCGAACAGGAACTCCTTCGCGAGGTACCCCTCCTCGACCCAGCCCAGCCCGATCGCCGGCCGCCCGTCCACGTTGATCGCGTCCGGGTTGAGCCGCACCCCCTCGCCCTGCGCGAGCGCGCCGTAGACGGCGGCCTCGACCTTCGGCGGCAGGACGTACTGGCCGAGCAGGGCGTCCAGGCGGATGCTGCCGGTCCGCGGCGGGTTCTTGTCGAAGTCGAGCACCTTGGCCGGCGTGTCGAGGCCCTTGAGCAGGTCGTAGTCCAGCTGCATCCAGTGCATCCGCCCGTTGCCCTGGTCGTAGACGACGAGCCGGCCGTCCTGCACCAATCCCATCTGCTTGCCGTCGACGCGCTTCCACTCCTGCACCAGCGCGGTGCGGGTGTGGCCGGGCACGATCGGGTCGTTCGGGTGCTCGTTCTCGTAGGCCTTCTCGTTGCGCAACTGGCGGGACTCGTTGTACATGACCTGGTCCGGCCGCGGGTCGGTCCACGGCTTGCGCGACGCCGCCCAGGCCGCGTTGGTCAGCACCTCGGCCGCGCTCGCGGGCCTGGGGAACGGCAGGCCGACCGTCGAGTAGCCCTTGCCGCTGTCGCTGACCGTGCCGATGTTCTCGACCGCGACCGCGCCGACCACCGCCAGGGAAGCCGCCGCGGCGGTCAGCGCGACCCGCATCGGCCAGCGCCGTTGCCGCACGGCCGGCACCGCGACCGCGGCCATCGGCGCGCTGCGCATCCGCTCGTGCAGGACCGCGAGGGCCCGTTCGCGGACGCGCGGGCCGGGCTCGGGGTCGGGCCCGAACGCCTCCCGCAGTGCCGTCATCTCATCCATCACCGCTCCACCTCCGTGTCGGTTCCCATGGCCTTGCGCATCTCCTGCCGGGCGCGGTGCAGCCGGGAGCGCGCGGTGCCGGGCGGGATGCCCAGGGCCGCGGCCGCCTCCGGCTGGGTGAGCCCGGCCCACGCGACGAGCAGCAGCACATCGCGATCGGCCAGTGACAGCCGGTTGAGTGCGGCCGCGAGCCGCGCCCGGTTGCCGCCGGCGTCGACCCGGCCCGGCACGAGCTCCGCGTGGTCGGGGCCGGCGTCGGGCTCGGCGCTGCGCGCGAGGGCCTTGAGGCGGCGCGCCTCGGCCCGCGAGTGCCGCATGATCAGGTTGGACGCGATGCCGTACAGCCAGGGCCGCACCGCACCACGGGCCGGATCGAACCCGGCCCGCCGGTCGTAGGCGACCAGGAACGTCTCCGAGGCGACGTCCTCGGCCAGGTCAGGCCCGAGGCGGCGCGCGGCGTAGGCGTAGATGTGCCCGTAGTAGCGGTCGAAGACCTCCTCGAACCTCTGCTGAACCAGGTCGGCGTCGGCCTCCGGCGGTGCCAAATCCGTCTCCCTCACACCCCCTGTTCGCCGTTCCGCGCGGATGTGTTCATGATTTTTTCCAGGACGTTCCTGGCCGCCGCCAGCCCGGCGATCCGCTCGTCGATGCGGTCCCGCTCCTGCGCGAGGGCGTCGAGCAGCTCCTGGCAGGTCGGGGCCAGGACCGTGGTCTCGTCCGGGATGCAGGGCACGATCTCGGCGATCGCCGTGGTGTTCAGCCCGGCCGCGAGGAGTAGCTGGATGTGACCCACGGTGAAGCGGGCATTCGGGTCGTACTCGCGGTAGCCGCTGGGTCGTCGCTGTGGGTGCAGGAGCCCCTGCTCCTCGTAGTACCGCAGTGCCCGCGGGGTGGTGCCGGTCAGCCGGGCGAGCTCGCCGATGCGCATGCGCGCAGCCTCGCAACGCTTGACTCTCACGTCAACGGCAAGGTTTAGCGTGCGGTGTCATGAGCCTGGACTTTGACGTGGCCGTGCTTGGCCTGGGACCGATGGGGCGGGCGCTCGCCGGTGCGGCGCTGGACGCCGGGCACGCGACCGTGGTGTGGAACCGGACGCCGGAGAAGGCGCGGCCGCTGCTGAACCGGGGCGCCGCCCTGGCCACGTCCGCCCCGGACGCGCTGCGCCGGGCCGCGGTGACGGTCTGCTGCCTGCTCGACTACGCGGCGGTGCACCGGACGCTCGACGACGCCGAAGGCCCGGCCGTCCTCGTGAACCTGGGCAGCGCTCACGCCGGTGCGGCCCGCGCGACGGCCGAATGGGCCGCGGCGAAAGGCCTCGACTACCTCGACGGCGCCATCCTCGCTCCGGCCCCGGCGATCGGGACACCCGCGGCCACGATCCTCTACAGTGGACCAGAAGCGATTTTTCAAGCCCATTCGACGGTACTGCGATGCTTCGGCCCCCAATCCGTCTACTTAGGACCGGACGTGTCCGCGGCCGCCGGCTTCGAGATGGCGCTGCTGGACGTGTTCACCACGGCGACCGGCGGCCTCCTCCACGCGTTCGCCCTCGCCCTGTCCCAGGGCCTGGACCTGCAGCTCTTCGCCCGGCTCGCCGGCGGCCTGAGCGGGCTGCTGCCGGAGATGGCCCAGCGTTACGCCCGCGACCTGACCGCGGACGTCTACCCCGGTGAACCGTCCACTGTGGCCTCGGCCGCGACCGCCATCGCGCACGTGACCGCGGCCGCCCGCGACCTGGGCGTCGACCCCGGCCCGCTGCCGGCCCTGCAGGCCTTGTTCGACCGTGCGGTGGCCGGCGGTCACGGCGCCGAGGGCTACGCCCGGGTGGCTCGCGCCGTGGCACGTTTCCGGGATTCAACCCCTACGGGTTCCCCGTAACGTTCTTCTCAACAGCGACACCAACCAAACTTCCCAGGGGGAACCGAAGATGAGCGACTACGACACCGGCGACACGGGCTACGACGGCGGCCACGAGGTCGACTACGGCCAGTACTCGGCCGGCCAGGAGCACGACGCGCTGGACCAGCTGCACCAGGCCAACGGCTCGGAGGCTGACTACAACAACCAGTTCAAGGTGTACGAGAACGACCACCACGCGCAGGAGTCGACGGACTTCGCGCAGGGCAACCACGTCGAGGTCGACCAGCCCTACGGTGCGCACTACGAGCAGGACAACTACACGAACTTCAGCCACGACGCGTCGGAGGACGACCACGTCTTCGCCGCCGAGGGCAGCGAGTCCTCGCACCAGGCCGAGTTCTCCGAGCTCGACGCCCTGCAGCAGCGTTTCGACGGCGCCTTCGCCAACGGCACCGAGTTTCACGCCGAGGGCGGCCAGTACGGCGTCGCTGCCAACTGAAGCCTTCCCCCTGGCTCAAGGCCGGTCACCCACGCGGTGGCCGGCCTTCGCCGCGTCCGGGGTCAGCGCTTCATGCCGGCCAGGGACTTGCCGAACGTGGCCTTCGCGGCCTCGACGGTCTTGTCGCGTAGCGTGTTCTTCTCCTGCTGCGAGTACTCGGACCCGTCGCTGCGGCTGCCGGTGAAGTACACGGTCATGCGGGCGTTGCTGTCGCGCACCGCGAGGGTCAGGCGCAGGCTGCTCTTGCCCGCCTCGCCGGCCTGCGGGGTCTCGTAGATGATGGCCTCGTCGCCGAAGCCGGACAGGACCGTGTTGGGGCCGGCCAGCTTCCCGGTCTCCATCTCCTGCTGCTGCGCGTTGACGGCGTACTGGGTGTCGCTGAACCCGAAGATCGTGAACGAGATGTTCGCCAGCCGCTGCTGCTGCGGATCGCTCAGTGCGTGCGTGCGGCCGATGGCGCAGCTGCTCGAGTTCACCGTCGCGTTCGGGACGCGGATCGGGGTGGGCTTGCCGTTCTCGGCCTCGAACAGCTCGAAGAACGTCGACGCGTCCGACTTGGTGCACTCGTCGTCGGGGACCTTGGCCAGGTCGTACTTGCCGGGGCCGCCGGTGGTCGCGCCGCCGCCGTTGCCGTTGCCGGCCGCACCGGTGGTGGCCGCGCCCGTCGTGCCGCTGGCGTTCGGGCCGCCGCCGTCAGGTTTGCCGAGGAGCTTCGTCGCGCCGATGATGCCGCCGGCGACTACCAGTACCCCCACCAGAATAATCGCGACGAGAACCGCCGGCGACATCCCCTTGCGCGGTGCCGGAGCCGGCGGGAACGAGCGCTGCGGCACCATGGGCGGCGGCGGCATCGGGCTGACGGGGACGGCCACGGGCGGTGAGACGGGGGCCGCGGGGTAGCCCGGTGCCGAGACCGGGGCGATCGGGCTCATCGGGTTGGCGGTGAAGTTCTGTGTGTTCGGATAGGGGACGCCGGAGGACGGTACCGCTGAGACCGGAGTCGGGGCGGCGACGGCGTTGGCGGTGCGGTTCACGTACAGCGAACCCTCGGCCACGATCAGCTCCGGCTGCTCCGCGACGACCGGCGCGATGCCGAGCGCCTCGTGCAGCATCGTGGCCACCAGCGGGATCCGGCTGGAGCCGCCGACCAGGAACAGGCCGGCGACCGCGGACTGCGGGACGCCCGCCTCCTTGATCATCCCGCGGGTCATCGAGACCGTCGAGCGCAGCACCGGCCGGGCCAGGCCCTCCAGCTGCTCGCGGCCGAGCGGGACCTCGCGGCCCAGGGCCGGGATGCCGATGACGGTGCCGCTGGCCCGCGACAGCATCTCCTTGGCCGAGCGCACGTCGTCCCACAGCTGCCGCCGGGTCGCCGGGGTGGTCCACAGCTCGCCGTAGGTGGCCTGCAGGAACGCGACGACCGCGGCGTCGACGTCGAGGCCGCCGACGTCGTTGAGGCCGTCCGAGGCGACCTGCTCGAAGCCGGTGTGGCTGCGCCGCAGCAGCGTGACGTCGCAGGTGCCGGCGCCGAGGTCGTACACGAGCACGCACGCGCCGAGCGGGAGCGCGCCGCCGCGGGTGTGCGCGAAGTAGGTGGCCGCCGCGGTCGGCTCCCCGACCAGCTCGATGTTGACGAACCCGGCCTGGCGGGCGGCGTCGGCGAGCACGGCCCGCCGGTGCTGGCCCCAGTCCGCCGGGTGGGTGAGGGCCACGTCCTGCACCGGCCCCGCGACCCGGGCCGCCTCCCGCGCGACCCGGCTCAGCACCGCGACGATGAGGTCGCGCACGCCCACCTCGCGGTCGCCGAGCAGCACGGCCGTGTCGTCGATGCGGCGCTTCGGGTTCGGCTCCAGCCGCTCCGGCGCGCTGCGGGCCAGGTGCGCGGCGTCGCGGCCGGTGTGCAGCTGCCCGTCGGGGCCGAGCAGGACGGCGGAGGACAGCAGCGGGGAGCCGTCGAACAGCAGCGGCTGCACGCGGGCGTCGGGCCGCTGGAGCATCGCGATGGTGGTGGAGGTGCCGAAGTCGACCCCGAGGCGCAACCGCGCAGCTGTCATGGTCGGCGAGGATAACAGCCGGTCAGGCGGCGGTATGCAAGGAATCGGGCGGACACGCGGCGGAAGTGGAGCAACACCTCCGCTACCGTGCGGGAGTATGAGCATGCCGTACCGCGACGCTGTGACCGCCCTCGATCGAGCCTACGGCGGTGTCACCGAACTCGTCGCCGCCCTGACCCCCGACGACCTGCTGGCCCCGACCCGCTGCCGCGGCTGGCTCGTCGCCGACGTGCTGTTCCACCTGCTGAGTGATGCCCAGCGGGCGCTGGTCGCCCTGCACACCCCCGACCCCGGGCCGGCCGACACGGACCACGTCAGCTACTGGCGCTCGTTCCCGCCCGGCCGCGGCGATGACGGCTGGGCGAACCGGCTTGCGGCCGCGGCTTTCGGCGGGGGTACTGCCATCACCCGCCTCTGGCTGGAGACCGCTCCGGCGGCTGTCGATGCCGCGACGCGTGCCGACCCCGGCGGGTTCGCGCGGACGCAGGGCAAGGTGCTGGCCGTGCCGGACCTGGTGGCGACGTTCGTGCTGGAGGCGGTCGTGCACCACTTGGACATGACCGTCGCGTTTCCGGCCGCGGCGCCGCCCGCCCGCGCCGCCGTCGAGCTGGCCGGACGCACGCTGGCGGATTTGGCGGGTGAGGAGTTGCCGATCTCGGTGGAGGTCGTGCTGGAGGCGACCGGTCGGACCTCGTCCGAGCGGCCCTCGTTTCCGCTGCTTGGCTAGCGGGAGACTACAGATGTAGTTTAGTGGCCGGTGACGGTTGAGTGTGGGGTGATGGTGATGTGATGGCGTCGGTGGTGACGGTGACGGTGACGGTGACGGTGACGGTGACGGGGACGGTGGCGGCGACGGGGACGGTGGTGACGGTGGCGGTGGCGGGACGGCGTGAGCGGCTGCTCGACGCGGCCATCGAGGTCATCGGCGCGGGCGGCATTCGGGCGCTCACGCACCGGGCCGTCGACGCCGCCGCCGAGCTGCCCTCCGGTTCGGCGTCCAACCTGTTCCGCACGCGCGACGCACTGATCGGCGGTGTCGTTGAGCGTTTCGCCGAACGTGAACGCGCGACCTGGGAGCGAATCGCCGCCGATGCGCGCCCGGCGTGCGCGCGCGAACTGGCCGACGTGCTCACCCACTTCGCGCATGTGAGCACGAACGAGCAGCGAACGCTCACCCTCGCGCGCTACGCCATCCTGGTGGAGGCCGCGATCCGCCCGGAACTGCGCGCACACCTGCTCGCCACCGGTACGCGGGTGAACGAATGGGCAACGGCCTGGACAAGGACCGCCGGCTCAGCCGACCCCGCCCGTGACGCACCGCTGATCATGAACTACTGGACCGGCCTGGTCCTGCACCAACTGGCCATCCCCGACCCCGAGTTCAACCCAGCGACCCGGCTGCGCACGCTGGTCGAGGCCGTAATCGCAGCCCCGCGCGCCGATCCACGCACAGCCCCGCACACCGACTTCGTCACCGATCCGCGCACAGCCCCGCGCGTCGATCCGCGCACAGATCCGCGCACAGATCCGCGCACAGAGCCGCGCACAGAGCCGCGCGTCGATCCGCGCACAGATCCGCGCACAGAGCCGCGTGTCGATCCGTGCGCAGACCCGCGCGTCGATCTGCGCGCAGACCCGCACACCGACTTCGTCGCCGATCTGCGCGCAGACCCGCGCCTCGATCCGCGCGCAGACCCGCACACCGACTTCGTCGCCGATCCGCGCACGGACCCGCGCCTCGATCCGCGCGCAGACCCGCACACCGACTTCGTCGCCGATCCGCTAACGGACCCGCGCGTCGATCCGCGCACGGACCCGCGCGTCGATCCGCGCGCAGACCCGCACACCGACTTCGTCGCCGATCCGCGCGCAGATCCGCACACCGACTTCGTCGCCGATCCACGCGTCGATCTGCGCGCAGATCCGCACACCGACTTCGTCACCGATCCGCGCGTCGATCTGCGCGCAGATCCGCACACCGACTTCGTCGCCGATCCGCTCACTGGCTCGGTCTCCGATACACCCACCGGTCCGCTCACCAACTTGTTCACCGAATCGCCCACCGGTCCGCTCGCCAACTCGTTGAACGATCCGGTCGTCGGTCCGCTCGCCGATTCGCTCGACAATCCAGTCGCCGATCCGGTCATTGCTCAGGAGGCGCTATGACTTCTCTTTGGTCCACAATGGACGACCAGCGGGCGGCCGTGGCCGATCTGCTGGAGTCGCTCACCCCCGACGAGTGGGGGCGGCCATCGCTGTGCGCGGAGTGGACAGTGCGCGACGTCGCCGCTCACCTGACCATGCAGCAATTGTCCGTGCGCGACATGATCGTGCGCACGCCGATCATCCTGCGCGCGAAGGGCGACATGAACCGCGCGATCCGCGACATGACCACCGCGCAAGTGCACACGCACACCGACGCCGAGCTGATCGCGCTCATCCGCGCATCGATCGGTTCGCGCAAACACACAGTCGGCGTCACCCGGTACGAAACGCTCACCGACATCCTCGTGCACACCCAGGACATCGCGCTCCCGCTCGGCCGCACCATCGCCACCCCGCCCGAGGCGGCCGCCGCAGCCGCGACCCGGATGATGACAATGCACTGGCCGCGCCCGTTCCCGATCAAAAAGCGCCTTCGGGGGTACGACCTGATCGCCACCGACACCACATGGCGCACCGGCACCGGACCGCGGATCGAAGGCCCGATGGGCACACTGCTGCTACTCGTGTGCGGCCGCCCGATCGCCCTCGACCACCTCACCGGCGACGGCGTGCAGCCCCTTCGTGCGGCGCTACAGTGATAGCCAGGTGCCCGGTTTCGCTGCTCCCCGCGGCGACCGGGGTCGTCTAGGCCGTTGGCGCGTTGGTGCTGTTCGTGTGTGGCCGCCCGGTCGCCCTTGACCACCTCGCCGGCGGCGGTGTGCAGGCCATGCGTGCGGCGCTACGGTCGTAGGCATGCGCCTGGTTTCGCTGCTCCCCTCGGCCACCGAGATCGTCTACGCCCTCGGGCTCGGCGACGACCTCGTCGGGGTCACGTTCGAGTGTGACGAGCCGGCGGCCGCGCGGCGTGACAAGACGATCGTCGTCGGCGGCAAGGACACGAAGGGCATGACGCCGGGCGACATCGACGCGTACGTGCGCGCGCAGTTCACCGCCGGGGCCGACCTGTACACGCTGCACGCCGGAGCCCTCGCCGCGCTCGCCCCCGACCTGATCCTCACCCAGGACCTGTGCCGGGTCTGCGCGCTGCCGTCCGGGCACGTCGAGGACGCACTCGAGCACCTCGGCTGCCGCGCCGACGTGCTTTCGCTCGACCCGCACACACTCGACGACGTCCTGGACACCATTCGTGCGGTCGGCGAACGCGCGAGTGTGAGCGAACGTGCCGAGGCACTGATCGCGCGGCTGCGGGCCCGGCTGCGCGCGGTCGCGGAGCGGGTGGCCGGACGCGCCCGGCCCCGGGTGCTCGTCGTCGAGTGGGTCGATCCGCCGTTCACCGCCGGCCACTGGGTCCCCGACCTCGTCACCGCGGCCGGCGGCGAACCCGTCGCGGCCCGGCCCGGGCAGCGGTCGGTGGAGACCGACTGGGCCGAGATGGTCGCGGCGCGGCCGGACATCGTGGTCGTCTCCCCGTGCGGTTACCACCTCGACGGCGCCGCCGAGCAGGCCGCCCTGGTCGCCCCGAAGTTCCCCGGCGCGCAGGTCTGGGCCATCGACGCTGACGGCCTCGTCGTGCGGCCCGGCCCCCGCCTGGTCGACGGTGTCGAAGCCCTCGCCGAGATCATCCATCCGCGACACGCCACAACTTCTAGTGGCGTGCATTCGCAGCCGTCCCCATATATGGTGTTGATCGCAGCTGGTTCGGTCGCTCCTCCAGGGTGACCGAGGCAAGAGGGAACCCGGTGCGAATCCGGGACTGCCCCGCAGCGGTGAGTGGGAACGACCGCCGTCATCAGCACTGGGCGCGATCACGCCTGGGAAGCGACGGCTATTAGGCATGCGCTCGACGCCCACGAGTCCGAAGACCTGCCAGCGCGCCGCACACCCGACGTGGGTGCGCGGCGGTCGAAGGCCGCGCGGGACGGCCGACGCCACCAGCCTGGGCCCCAACAGCGGCGTCGGCGCATGCCGCCGCGGGGCACGGGCGGCGTCCCCGCGTGCCCGTTCGACCGTCCACAGTTGAGGGACGAGAGGGAACGCGGATGCGGGTTGATGTGCTGCCGGTCGAAGCCGGCGCGGTTGTGCGCGCGGTCGAGCGCTGGGCGGGTGACCTCGACGAGGTCGACCCGTTGCGCGTCGCGAACCGTACGGTCGGCGGGCTGCCGGCCGGTGCCACCACCGACGAGCGGGACCGGCTGGCGATCCAGACGGCGGCCGAGCTGATCGGCGAGGAGCCGCAGTACTCGCGGCTCGCCGCGCGGCTCCTGGCCGAATACGTGCACCGGGAGGTGCGCGGGCAGGGCGTCACCAGCTTCAGCGAATCGATCGCATACGCGCACCAGCAGGGGCTCATCGGCGACGTGACGAACACGTTCGTGCAGGGCAATGCGCGCGAACTCGACGAGGCCGTGGACGTCGCGAACGACCTGCGGTTCGAGTACTTCGGCCTGCGCACCGTCGCCGACCGCTATCTGCTGCGCCACCCCGAGACCCGGCTGGTCGTGGAGACGCCGCAGTACTGGCTGCTCCGGGTCGCCTGCGGCCTGTCCACGACACCCGCGGAGGCGATCGGCTTCTACCGGCTGATGTCGTCCCTGGCCTACCTGCCGAGCTCGCCGACGCTGTTCAACTCCGGCACCCGGCACACGCAGATGTCGTCATGCTTCCTCGTCGACTCGCCGAAGGACGAGCTCGACTCCATCTACGAGCGCTACCACCAGGTCGCGCGGCTGTCGAAGTTCTCCGGCGGGATCGGCATCTCGTGGTCGCGCGTGCGGGGGCGGGGTGCGCTGATCCGCGGTACCAACGGGAAATCGAACGGGATCGTGCCCTTCCTCAAGACCCTGGACGCCGGGGTCGCCGCGGTGAACCAGGGCGGGCGGCGCAAGGGGGCCGCGTGCGTGTACCTCGAGCCGTGGCACCCGGACGTCGAGGAGTTCCTGGAGCTGCGCGACAACACCGGCGAGGACGCCCGCCGCACGCACAACCTGAACCTCGCCAACTGGGTCCCGGACGAGTTCATGCGCCGCGTCGAGGCCGACGAGGACTGGTCGCTGATCGACCCGACCGACGCGCCGGACCTGCCCGACCTCTACGGCGAGGCGTTCGACACGGCGTACCGGATCGCCGAGAAGCGGGCCGTGCGCACAGTCCGGGCGCGCGATCTGTACGCGCGCATGATGCGCACGCTCGCGCAGACGGGCAACGGCTGGATGACGTTCAAGGACGCGTCGAACCGCTTGTCCAATCAGACCGGTGCACCCGGCAACACCGTGCACCTGTCCAATCTGTGCACCGAGATTGTCGAAGTGAACAGTGACGACGAGACCGCGGTGTGCAACCTCGGCTCGATCAACCTCGGCGCGCACGTCACCACCGACGGCGTCGACTGGGTGAAGCTGCGTGCGACCGTGCGCACCGCGGTCACCTTCCTGGACCGGGTCATCGACATCAACTACTACCCGTCCACGCAGGCGGCGGCCTCCAACCCGCGCTGGCGCCCGGTCGGGCTGGGCCTGATGGGCCTGCAGGACGCGTTCTTCACCCTCGGTATGCCGTTCGACTCCGCCGCGGCGCGGGAGCTGTCGACGCGTGTGCAGGAGGAGATCTTCCTGACCGCGCTGGAGACGTCGGCCGGCCTGGCCGAGCGGTTCGGGTCGCACCCGGCGTTCGCCGAGACCCGCGCGGCCGCCGGCGTCCTGCACCCGGAGCTGTGGGGGACGCCGGTCGAGGGCGAGCGGTGGGCGGCGGTGCGGGCCCGGATCGCGGCGACCGGCCTGCGTAACTCGCTGCTCATCGCGATCGCACCGACGGCGACGATCGCCTCGATCGCCGGCTGCTACGAGTGCATCGAGCCGCAGGTGTCGAACCTGTTCAAGCGCGAAACCATGTCGGGGGAGTTCCTGCAGATCAACACGTTCCTGGTCCGGGAGCTGAAGGCGCGCGGCCTGTGGACGGCCGAGATCCGCGACCAGATCAAGCGGGCTGACGGTTCGGTGCAGGGGATCTCGGCGCTGCCTTCGGAGGTGCGGCATGTGTACCGCACCGCGTGGGAACTTCCGCAGCGAGCGCTCATCGACCTGGCCGCCGCCCGCGCGCCCTTCATCGACCAGTCGCAGTCGCTCAACCTGTTCATGCGCGCGCCCACCATCGGCAAGCTGTCCTCGATGTACCTGCACGCCTGGAAGTCCGGCCTGAAGACGACGTACTACCTGCGCTCCCGCCCGGCCACCCGAATCCAGCAGGCGACCGTGCCCGTCCTCGCACCACCGACCCCGCCCGCCACCGCGCAATCGACCACAGCCGTCCTCATGCAACCGCCCGCGCCCGTCACTGCGCAATCGGACAGTGTCGTCGGCGTGCAACCGCCCGCGCCCGACATTGCGCAACCGGTCGTGGTCGTCGGCGGGGCGGCGGACGTGGCCGTTGCGTGTTCGCTCGAAAACCCCGAGTCCTGCGAGGCCTGCCAGTGAGCCTGCTCGATCCCGGTATGGACCTCACGTTGCGGCCCATGCGGTACCCCCAATTCTTCGGCCGTTTCAAGGACGCCATCAAGAACACCTGGACGGTCGAGGAGGTCGACCTGCACAGCGACCTGCCCGATCTGGCCCGCCTGACGCCCGCCGAACGGCACCTGGTGTCGCGGCTGGTCGCGTTCTTCGCCACCGGTGACACGATCGTGGCGAACAATCTGGTCCTGAACCTGTATCAGCACGTGAACGCGCCCGAGGGGCGGCTGTATCTGTCCCGGCAGCTGTTCGAGGAGGCCGTGCACGTCCAGTTCTACCTGAATCTGCTCGACACCTACGTTCCGGACGAGTCCGAGCGGTTCGCCGCGTTCGCCGCGGTCGAGAACATCCCGTCGATCCGGCGCAAGGCCGAGTTCTGTTTCCGCTGGATCGACTCGGTGTTCGCGCTGCGATCATTGCGCACGCGCGACGATCGGCGCGCGTTTCTGCTCAATGTCATCTGTTTCGCGGCGTGCATCGAGGGCCTGTTCTTCTACGGTGCGTTCGCGTACGTGTACTACCTGCGTTCGCGGGGGCTGCTGCACGGCCTGGCGTCGGGCACGAACTGGGTGTTCCGGGACGAGTCGATGCACATGGCCTTCGCGTTCGACGTCGTGGAGACGGTGCGGGCAGAGGAGCCGGACCTGTTCGACGACACGATGGCCGCCGAGGTCCGGGCCATGCTGGCCGAGGCCGTCGAGTGCGAGGTCCAGTTCGCCGCCGACCTCCTGGAGCAGGGCATCTCCGGGCTGCCGCTCGCCGACATGCGCGAGTATCTGCAGCACGTCGCCGACCGGCGGCTGGCGATCCTGGGCCTGGACCCGATCTACGGCAGCGGCAACCCGTTCGCGTTCATGGAGCTGCAGGACGTGCAGGAATTGTCCAACTTTTTCGAGCGCCGCGTGTCCGCCTATCAGGTCGGCGTCACCGGTGTTGTCGGATTCGACGACGAGTTCTGACCCCTATGTGACCGCCCGGCGCCGGACCGTGAAAAAAGGCGCCGGGTGTCACTTTCTGGTAGCCGACGATCTGCCCGGGCTCGTAGCATCGTGACCCATGCGCGTGCTGGTGGTGGAGGACGAAACCTATATGGCGGAGGCGATTCGCGACGGTCTGCGCCTCGAGGCGATCGCGGCCGACCTCGCCGCCGACGGTGACACTGCGTTGGATCTGCTGAGCGTCAACGCCTACGACATCGCCGTGCTCGACCGTTACCTGCCCGGCGCCTCCGGTGACGAGGTCGCCGAGCGGATCGTCGCCTCCGGCAGCGGCCTGCCGATCCTGATGCTGACCGCCGCCGACCGCCTCGACGACAAGGCGTCGGGGTTCGAGCTCGGCGCCGACGACTACCTCACCAAGCCGTTCGAGCTGCGCGAGCTCGTCCTGCGCCTGCGCGCCCTCGACCGCCGCCGCGGGCACAGCCGGCCGCCGGTGCGGGAGATCGCCGGCCTGCGCGTCGACCCGTTCCGTCGCGAGGTGTACCGCAACGGCCGCTATGTCGCGCTCACCAGGAAGCAGTTCGCGGTGCTCGAGGTGCTCGTGGCCGCCGAGGGCGGTGTCGTCAGCTCCGAGCAGCTCCTCGCGCGGGCCTGGGACGAGAACGCCGACCCGTTCACCAACGCCGTGCGCATCACGGTCTCGACGCTGCGCAAGCGCCTCGGCGAACCCTGGATCATCGCGACGGTGCCCGGGGTCGGCTACCACATCGACCCCGGCCCCATGGATGGTTAGGCCGCGGGGCCTGAGCGTCCGCCTGCGCTTCACCCTCAGCTACGCCGGGTTCCTGATGCTCGCCGGGTTCGTGGTGCTCGGCATCGTCTGGTTCGTGCTGGACCGGTTCATCATCGCCCGCGAGAACCTCCGGACGGCGGCCGGACTGCTCCTGCTCCTGCTGATCTTCGGCCTGGCCGGCGGCTGGGTTCTGGCCGGCCGGATGCTCAAGCCGCTGTCGCGGATCACCGACGCCGCGCGGAAGGCGGCCGACGGGTCACTGTCGCACCGGATCGAGCTGGCCGGGCGCACCGACGAGTTCCGCGACCTCGCCGACGCTCTGGACACCATGCTGGCCCGGCTGGAGGCACAGGTCACGGAGCAGCAGCGGTTCGCCGCGAACGCCTCCCACGAGCTGCGCACGCCCCTCGCGATCACCCAGGCGCTGCTGGACGTGGCCCGCAACGACCCGAACCGCGACGGCGGGGAGCTCGACGAGCGCCTCCGGGCCGTCAACACCCGCGCGATCGAGCTGACCGAGGCGCTGCTGCTGCTGAGCCGGGCCGATCAGCGCACGTTCACCCGCCAGCCGGTCGACCTGTCCCTGCTCGCGGAGGAGGCGGCCGAGACCCTGCTGCCGCTGGCCGAGAAGCGCGGCGTCACGGTGTCGACCTCGGGTGCCATCGCCCCGGCGGACGGCTCACCCGCGCTCCTGCTGCAGCTGACCACCAACCTGCTGCACAACGCGATCGTGCACAACCTCCCGGACCGGGGCACCGTCCGCATCCACACGACCGTCCACGCCGAGCACGTCACGCTGGTCGTGGAGAACACCGGCGACCCGCTCCCATCCCATCTCGTCGCCACCCTGACCGAACCGTTCCGCCGCGGCACCGACCGCACCCACAGCGACCAGGCCGGCGTCGGCCTGGGCCTGGCCATCGTCAAGAGCATCACCGAAGCCCACGACGGCCACCTGACCCTGCGGCCCGGCCCCACCGGCGGCCTGAGCGTCACGGTCCACCTACCCCGCGCCACCGCCGCCGACGTCACCTGAGCGCCCGCCGACGTCACTTGAGCGCCCGCCGCCGTCGTCACACAAGCGCTCGCCGCAGCCGCCGCGCCTCCTGCACCAGCCGCGACGATCCGCGCCGCCCGGCTACCGCTTCCAGCCCGGCGATCTCCACCGGCACGCCCCCCGACGCGGTCGCCGCCGTCTCCGCCGCGAGGGTCAGCAGGTCCGGCGTCCCCGGCGGCAGCTTGGCCACCGTCAGCAGCTCCGGCAGCGCCGCCCGCAGCAGCCGGAACACGACCCGCGCGGCCCCCGCCGCGGCCGCGTCCCGCAGCGGCTGGACGGCCCGGTTGACGACCACCACCCCACCGGCCGCGAGCAGCCCCAGATAGCGCCCAGCCGTCTCCGCGTCAAACCCGTCAGAGCCGTCGAACGGCCCGAACCCGTTGGAAGGGCCGGAGCCGTCGAACGGCCCGAACCCGTTGGAAGGGCCGGAGCCGGCGGCCAGCACCAGCAGCGCGTCGACCGCGGCGAGCCGGTCCGACTCGTGCCGCGCGGCCAGACCGTAGGCGACCGCGATCGGCAGCGCCGGCCCGCCGTCCCCGGACGCCTCGGCCAGCAGCGGCAGGACCGCGCCGCCGCCGCGCTGGTCCAGGTCGGCCGCGGACGCGACCTCGGGCAGCGCGAACGCCGCGGCCAGCCCCCGGTGCCACGGCAGCAGCCCCGGCCACAGCACGTGCCACCCGAAGCTCCCGGCGGCGATCGCCGGCGGGGCCGCGCCGAGCAGCTCGAACGTCTCGCCGTCGGCGGCCGCGGTCGTGACCTGCACCCGCAGCACCGGCAGCGAGCGGTGTTCGTAGTCCCCGCCGTGCTGCTTCGGCCGCCGCGGCACCACTTCGACCTGCCACTGCGGCGCGGGCAGCCCGCCGTCGCGCAGCCAGGCGGCCACGCGGGATCCGGCCGCGGTGCCAAGCGCCGCGGCTCGCGCGGCGGCGGCGGAGTCGGTGGTGGGTGGGAGGCGCAGCAGGGCCTGGCTGAGGTCCCACGGCCACGGCTCGCGCCCGCCGAGCGCGGCGAGGCGGTCGAGCAGCACCGCGGTGTCGAGGGCGCCGTTGGCCGCGGTCGGTGCGCTGACGAGGCCGCCGGTGCGGTCGTTGCCGACGCCGACGTGCAGGCCGATCTCGGTCAGCCGGGCCCACAGGAGCCGCTGCGGCGGCGCCATCCGCGGGCCGGGCATCGGCAGGCCCTGCGGCAGGAACCGCCGGGCCGAGGCCATGAGCGCCGCCCACGCCGACCGGGGCGGGGCCGCCTGCGGGTCGGCGGCCGTGCGCAGCAGCCGCGCGAACACGCCGCAGAGACAGTTGGGGTCCCAGGAGTGCTCGCCCGTGCCGTCGGTGTGCCGGTCCAGCACCGGCAGGAGCGCCGTGCGCAGCCCGGCCCGGTCGGTGGCGGCCAGCCGGACCGTGGCGTCGAGGACCCGCTCCAGCTGCGGCAGCGACGAGAACGGCCGGTGACTGTAGAAGGCCGCGACCTCCTCGGCGAGTTCGTCGGGGTCGGTGATCGGCGGGGGAGCGGGCGCGACCTCGGGTGCCGCCGGCAGCGCGACGCTGACGGCGGCGGGCGGAGCGGCGGCGGGCGAAGCGGCGGCGGGCGGGGTGAGCGCGGCGGCGCGCTCGCGGACGTCGATCAGCGGGTGGTCGAGGGCCTCGGCCGCCGTCGCCGCGATGTCGGACTCGCGGTCGGGGTGCCGGCGGCGCAGGGCGGCGAGCCACGTGAGCTGGGTGCGGACCAGGGTCTTGTCGGGGCGGCGCAGCACCGCGCGGGAGGCCTCGAGGACGGCGTCGAGCTCGAGGTCCGGGGCCTTGCGCAGCGCCTTCTGCGCGGCCGTCGCCACCGTCACCGGCGCGTCGGCGAGGAGGCGCAGGTAGTCAGCGGCGTTGGCGGCGACCTCGTCCGGGGTAGGGGCGAGGGCGGTCAGCAGGGCCACGAACGCACGGTTGGCCTGGCGCCGGTCGCCGCCGCGCAGCAGCCGGGACAGGGTGGCCGTGATCAGGGCCGGCCGGTCCAGGCGGCCTTCCGCCGACAGCGTCGCCAGGCCCTCGACCAGGGCCAGCTCGCCGCCGGGCCGCCCGTTGAACGCCCACAGCAGCATGCGCTCGCCGGCCCGGTCGGTGGTGAACAGGCGCGGGACGAGGTCGTCGAGGAACGGGTCGGCCCGCAGCCGCTCGGGCAGCGCGGCGGAGCGGGCCCGCAGCTCGGCCGGGTAGTTGAGGTGGTCGAGCCAGCCCAGCACGAACCAGTCCCCGGCCGGTGCCGGGGCGGACCCGGCGGCCAGCAGCTCCGCCAGGAACGCCCACAGGCCGCCGAACGGCTCGCGGCCGCGCTTGTCGCCCACGCGGCGGACGAGGTCGGGCAGCCAGGTGATCCCGCGGTCGCGGGCCGCGGCCAGGACCGCCGGGCCGGTGCCCGGACTCGGGAAGAACGTGCGCCGGCTGAGGACCCGGGTGGCGGCGGCGGCCGACGGCGCCGTCCCGACCGCGGCCACGGCCAGGGCGGTGTTGTGTTCGCCCAGCCACCGCAGCTCGGGGCTGGCCTTGAGGTAGGCCTCCAGGCCCTTGAACGCCGCCGGCCGTTCGCGCTCGTCGAGGGCCGCGACCGCCGCCGACACGTCGGCGACCTTCCCGTCGGCGATGAGACCGTAGTCGATCACGACTGGCCTCCGGCGATCGTCACGGCGAGGGCGTGCTTGCACGGTCCCCGGGTGCCGCGATGCTTGCCCTGCCACGGGCAGCTGCACGTCAGCGCCCCGTCCGGGAGCCGCCGCACCCGGTAGACCTGATCGCCGCTGCGGACCGTGGCGACGGCCGCCCCGTCGAGTGCGACCGCCCCGGCCTCGACCAGGGCCCGGGCCCCGGCCAGCCGCGGGTTGTCGCGCTCGGCGCGCCCCGCGTCGTAGGGCATGACCCGGTGGAAGTAGCCGGCCTCGGCCACGTCGTAGCCGACCCGGCCCGCGGTGCCGAGCTGGGCCAGGGCGGCCCGGACCCGCGCGACCGGCAGGCCGGCCGCGCCGGCGAGCGCGGCCACGTCGATCGTCGGGTCCCACGACAGCAGCGCGGAGACCAGGTCGGCGTCGTCGGTGACGTCGTCGCCGGCGAGGGCGGTGAGCGCGGCACCCTCGCCGGAGAACCCGCGGTGCGTCTCCGGCGACAGCGTGAGGGTCAGCCGCAGCGCGCCCGTTTGCACCTCCCAGGCACTGGGGACCGGCGGCGAGCCCGCGACCGTGTGCGGCCCGTAGACGCGAAGGCCTGAGCAGTATCGCAGCAGGGGTCGCAATGCCGCGAGCCGTCCGGCTCCCGCGAGGCAGATCGCGCCGGGAGCCGGGCGGGACGTCAGCCGCAGCGTCCGGCCCGCGGGGACGGCCCACAGCGTCGACCGGTCGGTGGCGGCCGGCAGGCGGCGCAGGAACGCGGACGCCTCGGCCGGGGACAGCTCGGCCCGCCTGTCGAAGCCCGCCGACAGGACGTGGACCTCGGCGAAGCCGCGCAGCCAGCGGGGCGGGAGCGGGACCTTCTTCTCCACGACGGTGCCGGTCATGGTGGCGGCGGTCAGGGCGTCGGGCCCGACCGACAGGTGCAGCGGGTCGAGGCCGGCGACGCGGGCCAGGGACTCCCGCAGCGGCGGGTTGACGTCGACGTTGGTGGTGCCGTGGCCGGCGTGCTCACCGTCCAGGCCGGGCGGCAGGATGTCGAGGCGCGCGTAGACCCCGCCGCAGCCGGAGAACGACTCGAAGCGCAGCCGGTCGGTGCTGCCGGTGACGACCGGGTCGAGGCTGGCCGGGTCGCGGGGCTGGAAGTAGCGGGTGCGGGCGACGTCGGCGACGGCGAGCAGCCCGGCCGCGGCCGCCGGCGGCGTGGTCAGGAACCCGGCGAAGAAGCACGGATTGGCCGCGGGCCCGCCGCTGGTCTGCAGCGCCACTCCACCGGCGCCCGCCGTCGACGGGGCCAGATATCGGAACTCCTGAACCGCACTCACGAACGCAGGCTATCCGTGGGGTACGACATTTTTTGCTACCGTCGTCGGCAGCCATGACCGACCTACAACTTTGCCGCGACAGCCTGGACGGGCTGAGCGTGGGGGACGCGCTCGGCGCCCAGTTCTTCGTCCCCGGCACCACATTGCACGATCTTCTCGACGGTACCGCTCCCGCCGGCTCCTGGCCTTGGACCGACGACACCGAGATGGCCCTCTCGCTCGTCGCGGAGCTGCGGCAGGACGGCCGCGTCGACCAGGACCGCCTCGCCCGCCGCTTCGCGGACCGCTTCGAGCCCTATCGGGGCTACGGCGGCGGTGCCGTCGTCATCCTGCGCCGCATCCGCGACGGCGAACCCTGGCGGGACGTGGCCCGCGACGCGTTCGGCGGCCAGGGGTCGATGGGCAACGGGGCGGCGATGCGGGTCGCGCCGCTCGGTGCGTTCCACGCCGGCGACGCCAGGACCGCGGCCCTGGAGGCGCTGCGTTCGGCCGAGGTCACGCACGCCCACGCGGAGGGCATCCTGGGCGCCGTCGCGGTGGCGGTGGCGGCCGCGGAGGCGGGCTGGGCCCGGCTGGTGCGCAACCGGCCCACCCCGGCCGAGCTGCTCGACGCGGTCACCGGATACCTCGTCGACAGTCAGGTGCTCGACGGCATCCGCCGCGCCCGGACGATGCTCGACGCATCCGTCGGCGAGGCCGCGTATGAGCTCGGCAACGGCGCCCAGGTCCTCGCCCAGGACACGGTGCCGTTCGCCCTGTGGGTCGCCGCGACCCGCCTGGACGACTACCCGGCCGCGGTCGGGGCGTGCGTCGAGGCCGGCGGCGACGTCGACACGACGAGCGCGATCGTGGGCGGGATCGTCGCCGCCTACACCGGCCGGCCGGGCATTCCGGCCCAATGGCTGACGCAGCGCGAGCCCCTCGCAACGGACGGCACATAGAGCACTATCCTGTCGAAATCTCGGACTCGGTTCGAGATTTCGAAAGGATCAACCGCATGCCTCGCGTGGTACCCGCCGTCATCCGCACCCTCGACATCCTCGAGCTGTTCCTCGACCACCCGCTGCTGTCGGCCGGTGAGATCACCGAGCGGCTCGGCCTGCCCCGCACCACCGTCCACGAGCTGCTCGTGACGCTGGTGGCCCGCTCCTACCTGATCTCCCTGCCGGGCAAGCCGGTCCAGTTCCGGCTCGGCATGCCGCTGTTCCAGCTCGGGGCCGCGTTCGCCGGGCAGCTGGACCTGGTGCAGGAGGCGCAGGACGTGGCCCGGGACGTCGCCGCCGCCTGCGACGAGGCCGTGCACGCGGCCGTGCTCGACGGCACCGACGTGATCTACCTGGTGAAGGTCGACAGCACGCACCCGGTCCGGATGGTGTCGGCGGTCGGCCGGCGGCTGCCCGCGCACTGCACCGCCGTCGGCAAGATGCTCCTCGCGAGCCTCGACCCGATCGACCTCGCGACGCGGCTGCCGGAGGACGGCGAGCTGCTCGGCATGACGCCCGAAAGCATCACCGACCCGGACCTGCTGCGGGCCGAGCTGGACAAGGTCCGCGCGGCCGGGTTCGCGGTCGACGACGGCGAGTCCGACAGCGCGGTGCGCTGCGTCGGCGCGCCGGTCCGCGACCACACCGGCGCGACCGTCGCCGCGCTGAGCGTCTCCGCGCCGATCATCCGCTGGACGCCCGCGGCGCAGGCCGAGTGGACGCGGCTGATCCGCCAGGGCGCGGCCGCACTCTCGGCCCGGCTCGGCTTCAGGCATTGACACCTGCCGCTCGGCCCATTTACCGTCGCCACCACTTGAATCGAAATATCGAACCGCGTTCGAGATTTCGAACGGCGGACGGGAGGCGTTCATGGAGGACAGCCCGCTGTGGTCCCGGCGCAGCGTTCTGGGGATGGGCGTGGGGCTGGCCGGCGCGGCCGGTCTGGCAGCGTGCGGGAGCAGCACGCCGACCACCCCCGCGGCGCCACCGCCCGAGGTGCCGCAGGAACTGCTCGACGCGGCCGCGTCGATGAAGGGCTCCGCGTTGGGCATGCTGTCGCAGAAGCTGTACTCGGAGGCGGCCAACGCGGCGTTGAACAACTCGGTCAAGAAGTTCGCCGACGCGACCGGCACGAAGATCGAGAACAGCCTGGTCCAGGCCGACGCCGGTGACGTCGTCGCGAAGATCGACGCCGAGGTGAAGGGCGGCGTGGCCCGCGACCTGGCGTTCATGACCGACTCGCGGTTCGTCGCGCAGTTCCAGGCCCTCGGCGACCTCGAGGACGTCTCCGACGTCGTCAAGGCGCTCACCGCCAAGTACGGCGAGCCGACGGCCGAGTCGAAGAACTACTGCGTCTTCGACGGCAAGTGGTACGCGATCCCGTACCACTTCATCGGGATCGGCTCGTTCCTGCGCAAGGACTGGATGCAGGAGAAGGGCATCACCCCCAAGGACGTGTACTCCTGGGAGGAGCTGCGCGACCTGTGCCTGGCGATCTCCGACCCGGGCAAGCGCCGCTACGGCTGGGGCATGACCGTGAACCGCTCCGGTGACGCCAACGGCATGATCGAGGCGCTCATCAACGCCTACGGCGGGTCGATCGCCTCCAACGACGGCCGCAAGGTCACGTTCAACTCGCCGGAGACGGTGCAGGCGGTGGCCTTCCTCGGCGACATCTACACCAACCCGAAGTTCAAGAACATGCTCCCGCCCGGTGTCGCCGCCTGGACCGACTCCAGCAACAACGAGAACTGGCTGGCCGGCATCCTCGGCTACACCCGCAACCAGTTCAGCGTCTACGCCGACTCCAAGACCAAGAAGAACCCCGTCTACGACAACACCCACGTCTTCGCCGACTGCATCGGGCCCGCGACCGCCAACCCGCTGCTGCTCGGGCAGTCCCAGGGCTTCGTCGTGTTCAAGAACGCCAAGAACGCGGCCCTGGCCAAGCTCCTCGCCCAGTACCTGATCACCGCGCCGGCCCTGCTCGGGGTGGCCAAGGAGGCGCCCGGCCTGGCCCTGCCGGCCTGGGAGAAGGTCTGGGACGCCGACCCGTTCTTCACCAGCGGCGACCGGGCGTTCCCGATCATGCGCAAGATCACGCAGCTGGCGCTGCCGCTGAAGACCAAGAACGGCCTGGAGTTCCCGCAGAAGGCCAGCGCCGGCCAGCAGGCGGTCGTCGCCGCCTACGTCCTCACCGACATGATGCAGCAGGTCGTCCAGGGCACCGCGGCCGCGCAGGCGGTCCAGGCCGCGCACACAAAAATGGTCCAGATCTTCAACCAGCAGGGGCTGCCGCAGTGACGACGGTCCGCCCCGCGCCGGCCCCGGCGACACTGGCGGGGCCGCCGGGGCCCGGCTCCCTCTCCACGGCCCAGCGGCGGCTGGGCCGCGACTGGCGCCTGGCCGCCCTGTTCCTCGCGCCGACGGCCCTGCTCGTCGGCGCGCTCGTGCTCCTGCCGATCTTCCGGTCGATCATCACCAGCACCACCGAGCGGCACGGCGCCGAGAGCGTCTTCGTCGGCCTGGACAACTACCGGGCCCTCGTCGGGGACGAGCAGTTCCGCACCGGCGTGGAGAACTCGTTCGTCTTCACCGCCTACGCCGAGGTCTTCAAGGTCATCCTCGGCCTGGCCGCGGCCCTGCTGCTGCACCACCGCAAGCGGGGCCGGGCCGTCCTGGCCGGGCTGCTCCTGCTGCCGTGGGTCGTGCCGACGGTGGTGACCGCGTTCAGCTGGCGCTCGCTGCTCGACCCGATCTTCGGCAGCGTCAACATGCTGCTCACCGACTCCGGGATCGGGCCGCTGCTGGCCTCCGCCCACCTGGTCGACGAGTGGCCGGCGGGCTGGCTGTCCGACCCGGCCCTCGCCATGCCCTCGGTGATCCTGGTCAACGTGTGGAAGGGCGTGCCGTTCTTCACCATCGCGTTCCTGGCCGGGCTCAAGGCGATCCCGGCCGACCGCTACGAGGCCGCGACCGTCGACGGGGCCACGTCCTGGCAGAAGTTCGCGCACGTGACCCTCCCGGGCCTGCGCCACGTGATGACGGTGACGGTCACCCTGTCGTCCATCTGGACGTTCAACAACTTCGACCTGATCTGGCTGCTGACCCAGGGCGGCCCCGGCGACGCGACCGCGCCGTATGTGCTCGTGGCCTACTCGAAGGCGATCCTGCAGCTGCAGTACGGCGCCGGCGCGGCCGTCACCCTGGTCATGCTGCCGATCATCGGTGGCCTGGTGTACTTCCTGGTCCGCCAGCTGCGCCGGGAGTCCGACGCCGAGCCCGCCCGGCCGCCCGGCCCGATCCGCAAGGCGTTGCCCTGGGCCCTCGCGGCCGTCGTCACGATCCTGCTGGCCTGGGCCTCACCGCATATTTTCTGGAAGGCCGCGGTGATCCTGCTGGTCGCGGCCGTCCTGGTCCGCCTCGGCGCCTGGCTCCCCAAAGGCATCGGGTCCGCGGTCGCCCTGGCCGGCCTGCTCTTCTTCGTCCTCGCGCCGCTCTACTGGATCTTCGTCACGGCCTTCAAGTCCGAAAGCCAGATCGTCATCCGGGACCACGACCTGTGGCCGACCCCGTGGACCCTGGAGCAGTTCGGCAACCTCTTCACGACCAAACCCTTCGGCCAATGGTACTTCAACACGCTGATCGTCTCCGTGGCGTCCACGGCGGTCGCGCTGGTGTGCGCCGCCCTCGCCGGCTACGCCCTCGCCCGGCTCAAGTTCCGCGGCGCGCAGGGCTTCACCGTCACGGTCCTGCTCACCTACGTGATGCCGGGCGCGCTGCTGTTCATCCCGCTCTACCAGCTGCTCATCGGTTTCCGGCTGACCGACTCGCTGTGGTCGCTGGTCGTCACCTACCCGACGTTCACGCTGCCGTTCGCGACCTGGCTGCTGACCGGCTACTTCGCGTCGATCCCGATCGAGCTGGAGGAGGCCGCGCTGGTCGACGGCGCGACCCGCATCCAGGCCCTGCGCCGGGTCGTCCTGCCCCTGGCCCGGCCGGGGCTGCTCGCCGTCGCGATGTTCACCCTGACGAACGCCTGGAACGAGTTCCTCTTCGCGCTGGTCTTCATCACGAAGGACGAGTACAAAACCCTGCCCGTCGGCATGCAATCGATGATCATCGGCGACGTCGTGCCGCAGGGCCAGCTCGCGGCCGCATCGCTGCTCGTCAGCATCCCGGTGGTCGTCATGTACGCGTTCGGGCAGCGCTTCCTGACCGAGGGCCTCACCGCGGGCGCGGTCAAGGGCTAACGACCGGGGGAGCGGAGGCCGGCGTCGTGCGCGAGCAGCGCCGCCTCCGTGCGGTTGTCGCAGCTCAGCTTCACGAGCAACCGGGAGACGTACCGTTACCTCACAGTGCACTTCGGAAAGCGCATGTTCGGTAGTCCTGCCTTGCGGCGGGACAGTCCCGGTCTGACCCGCGGCTGCGGTGCCGGGTTGACGCTTCACGGCCACCTGCCCGCGGGCACGGGTCTTCTGGTCGGCTCCACGTCCTGCCACCGGGCCACTCCCGGCGGTATCGACCTGCGCCGCGAGAGCAGCGAGGTTGCGTGCGGCGTTGAGATCACGATCGATAACCAGGCCACACGCCTGGCACTGGTACTGGCGCTCGGCAAGGGCCAGTGTGGTTTTCACGGCGCCGCAACCCGAGCAGGTCTTCGAGGATGGCTACCAGCGGTCGGCGATGAGCAGCCGACCGCCGTTCCACGTGGTTTTGTAAGCGAGTTGCCGGCGGATTTCGGCGAACCCGGTGTCGGTTATGTGCCTGGCCAGGCGCCGGTTCGTGAGCATGCCGGAAACGTTGAGGTCCTCGACAACGACGGTGCCATACTCGGTGGCGAGCCGGGTGGTGAGTTTGTGCAGGCCGTCACGGCGCAGGTTCGCAACCCGGGCGTACGCCCACCCGAGCCGCGCGGCGGCGCGTTGCCAGCGTTTTGACGGCCGCTGTCCGGTCCTGCCGTCCGGGCCGGTCTTGCGTGACAGCGCCCGGCCGAGCAGGCGTAGCCGGGCCTGCGCCTCGGCCAGGTGCCGTGGGTTGGGGACGACTTCGCCAGTGGACAGCACCGCAAGGTGTTTGATGCCGACATCTACACCAAGGACTGCCGTCGGGCAGGCAGGGGTCAGCGTGGCGCGTTCGACCTCGACCGTGAACGAGACATGCCAGCGGCCGCCGTCACGGCGCACGGTCGCGGACATGATCCGCGCGTTGCCGTTGTCGGTCCGACGAACCAGTTTCCGAGCAGACTCGTGCAGCTTCAGCCGGCCCAACCGGGGCAGTACGACATGCATACGGTCCGGCTCGACCCGGATCGCTCCGGTCGTGAACCGCACGCTGGGTGTGGTGCGGCGCCGGGACTTGAACCGGGGGAACCCGACCGGTCGGCCGGCTCGCATTCCTGACCGGGAATCCGCCCACGCCGTCAGCGCACGAGCGAGGGCATCCAAGCCGGTGTTGAACGCTTCCTTGGACACCTCACGCCACCAGGGCGCAACCTCGGGCTCACTGTGTTCCACGCTTTGCGTAGACCGGCCAGTGACCACGACAGTACCGGCGTCAACTGCTCCTCCGGCACCCCGTAGGTGCGCTCCGCCTCCCGCTGGTCCATCACGGCCTTGACCTGGGCCAGCGCCCAGTTGTGCGCAACTCGCGCCGCGCCAGCATGCGCGAGGACGGCACGTTCCTGACCCGGCGTGAGGTCCAGCGCAAACCGGTACGCCTGCAGCGTCTTCACGCACGGACCCCGAGGATGGCATCGACGGCGCACCGGGAGCAGCCCGCCGCAGCACAGCGACCGAAGCGGTGGGCGCTCATCAACGACACGATTGTCGTTACGTTGCGCACTACTGCCGCCGGGCCCATGACGCACATGATGCCGGTCGACGCCGCCCACGCCGTCAAGTTCACTCGCGCATCATAGAGTTCACACAAACGCAGAAGGTGCCCGGCGACTCAGCAAACCACACGCGCTCACCGTCGCCTGGGACAGACGCGGGCGCCGCGCACTGCTGTGTAGAGGCGCCCTGTCTGAGGGCCACGGGGTCGGCGTGCCGTTCGTCAACTTCGTCGGCGGGCCGGGCGGCCGCGTCAATGTGCTCGGGCCGCTGGCGGGAATCGCGACCGGGTTGACGTACTGCTGCGGCCTGCTCCTGCTTTTGCGGACCCCGGCCGGTCCGGCGCTGTCGGCGGTGCTCGCCCCGATGGGCCGCATGGCGCTGACCAACTATCTCAGCGCGACCGTGCTGTTCCTGGTCTTCGGGCCGCTGCTTGGCATCGACGACCCCGCCGACCGGCCACAGATCATCGGGCTGACCGTCGCCATCCTCGTCGTCCAGGCGGTGTGGAGCACGCTGTGGCTGCGCTCGTTCCGCAACGGCCCGGCGGAGTGGGCGTGGCGCTGCCTGACCTGGTGGCGGAAGGCGCCGATCCGGGCCGGACACTGAGGCTGTTACGTTTAGAGGCGAATCTTGGCGGCGGAACGAGAACGGGCGGGTCGGCAGTGCAGGGGTCAGACGCGGCAGCAACACGGGAACGGGCCACGGCGGACCGGTCGCCGATCGCGGTGCAGGCGGCGCGGCGGCGGACGTTCGCCGTGATCAGCCACCCCGACGCGGGCAAGTCGACGCTGACGGAGGCGCTCGCCCTGCACGCCCGGGCGATCGGTGAGGCCGGCGCCGTCCACGGGAAGGCCGGCCGGTCCGCGACCGTGTCCGACTGGATGGCGATGGAGAAGGAGCGCGGCATCTCGATCAGCTCGACCGTGCTGCAGTTCGCCTACCGCGACACCGTCATCAACCTGCTCGACACGCCCGGCCACGCCGACTTCTCCGAAGACACCTACCGGGTCCTCACCGCCGTCGACTGCGCGGTCATGCTCCTGGACGCGGCCAAGGGCCTGGAGCCGCAGACGCTGAAGCTGTTCGAGGTGTGCCGCTCCCGCGGGGTGCCGGTCGTGACGTTCATCAACAAATGGGACCGGCCCGGCATCGAGCCCCTCGCGCTGCTGGACGAGATCGAACGCCGGATCGGGCTCACGTGCACGCCGCTGACCTGGCCGGTCGGGCCGGGCGGGGAGTTCCACGGGGTCGTGGACCGGCTGCGCGGGGAGATGGTGCGCTTCGAGCGCAGCGGCGGCGGGTCGAGCGCCGCCATCGAGGAGCACCTCACCCCGGAGCAGGCCGCGGCCCGGTTCGGCGGCGACTGGGTCCGGGCCACCGAGGAGCTGGAGCTGCTCGGCCTCACCGGCGCCGACTACGACCGGGAGACGTTCCTGGCCGCCAAGACCACGCCGGTGATGTTCGGCGCGGCGGTCGCCAACTTCGGCGTCCGGCAGCTGCTCGACGTCCTCGTCGACCACGCGCCGGCGCCGTCGCCGCGGCCCGACGCCGAGGGGCACGAGCGGCCCCTGGACACGCCGTTCTCCGGCTTCGTGTTCAAGATCCAGGCGAACATGAACCGGGCCCACCGCGACCAGATCGCGTTCGTGCGGGTCTGCTCCGGCCGGTTCGAGCGCGGCATGGTCGTCAACCACGCCGAGACCGGCCGGCCGTTCGCGACCAAGTATGTCCACCAGGTCTTCGGCCGCGAGCGCGAGACCGTCGACGAGGCCTTCCCGGGCGACGTCATCGGCCTGGTCAACGCCCACGCCCTGGGCATCGGCGACACCCTGCACGCCGGTTCGCCGCCGGTCACCTACCCGCCGCTGCCGTCCTTCGCCCCCGAGCACTTCGCCGTCGTGCGGGCCACCGACTCGTCGAAGTTCAAGCGTTTCCGCCGCGGCATCGAGCAGCTCGACGCCGAGGGGGTCGTGCAGGTGCTGCGCTCCAACCGCCGCGGCGACCAGGCCCCGGTCCTGGCCGCGGTCGGCCCGATGCAGTTCGAGGTGGCCACGCACCGCCTCGACGTCGAGTTCGGCGTGCCGACGGCGATCGAGCACCTGCCCTACCGGCTGGCCCGGCGCACCGACGCCGAGGGCGAGCAGCTGCTGCGCACGGCGATCGGCGTCGAGGTGCTGGTCCGGGCCCGGGACGACACCCGCCTCGCGCTGTTCCTCGACCAGTGGCGGCTGCGCTCGGTCACCAACGACCACCCGAAGCTCCTGGTCGCCCCGCTCCTGGCCGGCGAAGCCGCCACTGCGTAGGACTCATCCCGTATTCGGCCCGGAACCGCCGGGCGAAGTGCCGGGCGTCGGTGAATCCCCAGGCCCCGGCGACGGCCGCGACCGTCGCGTCCGGGCGCTCGGCCAGCTCCGCGTGGGCGCCGCGGAGCCGCTCCCGGATCACCCAGGCGGCCAGCCGCTCACCGCGCGCCGCGAAGGCGGCGTAGACCGCCCGGACCGACACGCCGTGCTCGGCCGCCAGCCGGGCGGCGCTGAGATCCGCGTCGCGCCGGTGGTCGCCGACGAAGCCGGCAATCCGGTCGAACAGCGTTCCGGCCGCGGCCGCGCGCAGCCAGGCTTCGTCCGGGGCCGACACCGTGGCCACCAGCGCGCGGACCAGTTCGACCGCCGACGAGCCCAGCAACGCCACCGCCGGCCCCGGTCCGACCCGGTCGAGCAGCGCGGGCAGGTGCGTCACATGGCGCAGGACCAGCCCGTACAGCGGGCTCGCAGTCAGCCGGGGCGCCGCCGCCCGGACGGCCTCGGCGGGCAGCCCGAGCCGGGCCCGATCCACGAGCAGCGTGACGGCGTCCGCCGACGCGTGCAGGTCGCACGGCCGGCTGAGGTCGGCGAGCCGCAGCACGTCACCGCGGCCGAGCACCGCCACCCGCGCGGAGGCCCCACCCCCGGTGATCCGGTGCCGGCGGCCGTACAGGAGATCGACACCCGGCCCCAGCGGCATACGGTCATCCTACGGATGCGCGCACCGGGCCGGCCGTGCATCGTGGGTCGCAGCTCGCACGCACCGGCGCGCGACCGCAGGTGAGGAGCGGACCGTTGAGGGACGTACGCGTGACGCACATCGGAGGTCCGACCGCGCTCATCGAGGTGGGCGAGTGGCGCGTCCTCACCGACCCGACGTTCGACCCGCCCGGGCGGCACTACTCGTTCGGCTGGGGTACCGGATCCCGGAAACGCACCGGCCCGGCCCGGCCGCCCGCCGACCTCGGGCCGATCGACGCGATCCTGCTCAGCCACGACCACCACGCCGACAACCTCGACGAGCGCGGCCGCGCGGTCCTCGCGGACGCGCCGGTCCTGCTCACCACCGAAGCCGGCGCCCGCCGCCTCGCCGGGGTGACCGCCGACGTCCGCGGCCTGCGCCCGTGGGCGGAGACGGTGCTGACCGCGCCCGGCCGCCCGCCGATCACCGTCACCGCCACCCCGTGCCGGCACGGCCCGCCGCTGAGCCGGCCGATCGTCGGGCCGGTCGTCGGCTTCGCCCTGCACTGGCCGGGCCAAGAGCACGGCGTGCTGTGGATGACCGGCGACACGGTGCTGTTCCCGGCGCTGCGGGAGGTGCCGCGCCGGCTGACCGTCGACACCGTCCTGCTGCACCTCGGCGGGGTCCGGTTCCCGCTCACCGGCCCGATCCGCTACAGCCTGACCGCGAAACGGGCGGTCGAGCTGTGCGCGCTCGTCCAGCCGCGCACGATCGTCCCGGTGCACTACGAGGGCTGGGAACACTTCCGCGAGGGCCGGGCCGACGTCGAGCGGGCCTTCGCCACCGCGCCCGGCGGCCTCGGCGACCGGCTGCACTGGCTGCCGTTGTAATCTTGTGTCGGGGAGGGCGCCATGGCCGTGCTGGTCGACACGAGCGGCCTGCCGGCGACGGAGTCGGCCGATGCCATCGTCGCGGCGCTGAGCTCGACGTCCGTGCCGATCACGATCGACGTGGCCCCCGGCGCCCACTCGATCATCGAGGGCTGGTCGCTCGGCGCCGGCGTCGACCTCGTCAACACCGTGACCACCGACACGCTGCACATGCGGCGCACCCGGCGGCACCTGCGCATCGCCGCCCCGGAGCGGATCTCCCTGGGCTACAACACCCGCGGCGAGTGCGCCTGCGCCGCCACCCAGCTCGGCCCCGGCGTCCTGCGGGAGCACGAGCAGGTGCTGATGGACCTCACCTCCGAGTACGACACGCGCTGGACGGGTCCCAACGCGGCCGTCGGGTTCCTGGCCGACTACACGGAGCTGGGCCTGCCGGTCGACCTGGTGCGGACCGCCGTGCCGCGGCTGCCCGCCAGCCCGCTGTACGACCTGACCCGCCAGCACCTGCGCGACCTGCCGGGCATCGTCCGGCAGACACCGCCCGGCCCGGCGTTGGGGATGCTCGGCGCCGGCATGCTCGACCTCGTCCGGGCCATGGTCGCCGCGACGGTCCCGGACAGCCCGCAGGCCCGCACCGGACGGGCCGAGTCGCTGCACACCGTCGTGCTGGCCTACATCGAGGCCAACCTCCACGACCCCGCGCTCGGCCCCGAGCGGATAGCCCGCGAGCACGGGATTTCCAAGCGGCAGTTGTACCGCCTGTTCGCCGCCGAAGCCGATACGCCCGCGGAAGCCATCATCCGCCGCCGCCTCGACGGCGCCCGCCGCGACCTCGCCACCCGGGCCACCCATCGCACCCTCGTCGCGGCCGTCGCCCGGCGCTGGGGCTTCACCGACCCGCGGCACTTCGCCCGCCGGTTCAAGGCCGCCTACGGCATGTCACCCGGCGAGTGGCTGCGCCGTCATCTGCGCGAACCGTAGCGCCGCGGGACAGTCGATCGACGGAAGCGGGCCGGGGCCCGGCTCCGGCAGCGTGGTGGCACAGCAACGAGCCACCACGAAGGGAACCGCCCCATGCCGACCACCCGCCGCACGCTGATCGCGGGCACCGCCGCGATCGCCACCGCCGCCGTCATCGCCGCCGCCCGCTGAAGGAGCCGACACGATGTACGTCACGACAACCGACGGCGCGCAGCTGTTCTACAAGGACTGGGGTACCGGCCGCCCGGTCGTCCTGTCGCACGGCTGGCCGCTCAACTCCGACAGCTGGGAGGCGCAGGCGCTGTTCCTGGCCGCGAACGGCTACCGGGTCATCGCCCACGACCGGCGCGGCCACGGCCGTTCCACGCAGACGTGGGACGGCAACGACATGGACACCTACGCCGACGACCTGGCCACGCTGCTCGACACGCTCGACGTGCGGGAGGCCACCCTCGTCGGGTTCTCCACCGGCGGCGGGGAGGTGGCCCGGTACATCGGCCGCCACGGCACCGGGCGGGTCGCCCAGGCGGTCCTCGTCTCCGCGGTGCCGCCGTTCATGCTGCGCACCGCGGACAACCCGGACGGCGTGCCGATCTCGGTGTTCGACGCGATCCGGAAGGGCTCCCGCGCCGACCGTTCGCAGACGTACAAGGACCTCGCGGCCGGCCCGTTCTTCGGCGGTGGAGCCTCACAGGGGGTGCAGGACGCGTTCTGGCTGCAGTCGATGGCGTCCGGGCACCGCAACGCCTACGAATGCATCGCCGCGTTCTCGGCCACGGACTTCCGCGACGACCTGGCGAAGTTCGACGTGCCGACGCTGGTCATCCACGGCGACGCCGACCAGGTCGTCCCGTTCGACGTCGGCGGAAAGCGCTCGGCCGCCCTCATCAAGGACGCCGAGCTGCTGGTGTACTCCCACGCCCCGCACGGCCTCACCGACACCCACAAAGAGCAGCTCGGCCATGATCTGCTCGCGTTCCTGAAGGAGTACACCGGATGAGCACGATCGTTCTTGTGCACGGGCTGTGGGTGACGCCGCGCAGCTGGGAGCACTGGGTGCCGTACTTCGAGGCCAAGGGGCACACCGTCATCACGCCGGCCTACCCGGGCTTCGAGGTCGAGGTCGAGGCGCTGCGGGCCGACCCGGCCCCGATCGTGGCCGCCACCGTCCCCGAGACGGTCGCCCACCTGGAGAAGATCATCACGGCCCTGCCGGAGCCGCCGATCATCATGGGCCACTCGTTCGGCGGCACCCTCACGCAGCTGCTGCTGGACCGCGGCCACGGCGCGGCCGGCGTCGTCATCGACTCCGCCCCGACGGAGGGCGTCCGGGTGACACCGCCGTCACAGATCCGTTCGCTGTTCCCGATCCTCAACAACCCGGCCAAGCGCCACCAGGCGGCCGGCTTCACACACGAGCAGTGGCACTACGCGTTCACGAACACGCTGTCGGAGGAGGACTCGCGGGCCGCGTACGAGCGGTACGCGATCCCGGCCCCGGGCCGCTGGGTGTGGTCGTACGGCCTGATCGCCAACTTCAAACCGGGCAAGCAGGAGACGTGGGTCGACTACCGCAACCCGGCCCGAGCCCCGCTCCTGTTCATCGCCGGCGGCGCCGACCACATCATGCCCCCGTCGGTGAACCGTTCCAACGCCCACCACTACAAGGCCGAAGGCACGATCACGGAGTACCGTGAGTTCCCGGGCCGCTCCCACTGGACCTGCGGCGAGCCCGGCTGGGAACAGATCGCCGACACCGCCCTGGACTGGTCCCTGCGCC
This sequence comes from Dactylosporangium sp. NPDC051541, assembly GCF_044454505.1. NCBI lineage: Bacteria > Bacillati > Actinomycetota > Actinomycetes > Micromonosporales > Micromonosporaceae > Dactylosporangium > Dactylosporangium sp. NPDC051541. The sequence goes on along the minus strand of NZ_JBITDU010000008.1, from coordinate 39,506 downwards.
ACACCCGCTGACGCCGACCGGGCCCGGGCCGGCGGCTCCGGGTCAGCCACTCACGGCGGCGGCGAGCTGGGCGCGGCGGGTGATGCCGAGCTTGGGGTAGATGCGGTACAGGTGCGAGCTGACCGTGCGATGCGACAGGAAGAGCCGCTGGCCGATCTCCCGATTGGACAGCCCTTCGGCGGCCAGCCCGGCGATCTGCAGTTCCTGCGCCGACAACTGCTCCCGCCCGTCCGCCGCCCGCCCCTGACCCGGCTCGCCCGCCGCCCGCAGCTCACCCCGCGCCGTCTCAGCCCACGCCCCCGCCCCGAGCGCCTCGAACCCTTCCCGCGCGGACCGCAGCGGACCGCGTGAGGCAAGGATCCGCTTCCGCCGCCGCAGCCAGGCCCCGAACGCGAGCTGCAGCCGCGCCCGATGCACCGGCCACCCGGTCAGATCCGCGGCCAGGGCCCGCGCGAACGCATCCTCCGCGGACCCGGGAGCCCGGGTGGAGCGGGCCCCGCCCGCGGCCGTGTGATCGGCCGGCGGTGGGTTCCCGAGGACGGCTTCGGCGTAGGCGACACAGTGCAGCAGCATCGGCGACGGCAGCCGCAGGGCCCGGTCCCGGAAGCGGGCCAGGATCTGCCATGCGTCGTCGCGGCGGCCGGTGCGGACAGCGGCGTCGGCGAGGTCGGGCAGCATCCAGCCGGACAGGTCGGGGTGGTGTGCCGGGTCGGCCGGGTCGTGGACGCGTACCAGCAGCTCGAGGGCCTCGTCGGGGCGCCCGGCCGTGAGCGCCGCGACCGCACGGGCGTGCTGGGCGATCGCGGCGGCGAACCGGGCACCACCGAGGTGCGGGCTGCTCAGCGCCGTCCCGGCGAGCCGGACGGCCTCGTCACCGTCGCCGCGCATCGCCGCCTGCAGGGCCAGGGTGGCCCGGGCGGCATCGGCCCAGAACGGTTCACCGGCCTCGCCGGACAGACCCTCGGCCTCCTCGAGCGCGGCCCGCGCGGCCGGCCAGCGGCCCAGCCACAGCTGCGCGAGGCCGCCGCCGACGAGAACTCTTGACAGCGCCGCCGTCCGGCCCTGGGCCCGATACCCGGCGGCCGCGGTGGCGAGGTACGACGCGGCGGTCCCGAACTCGCCGAGGACGAGAGCCGCCTCACCGAGGTCGCGCAGCCCGTCGAGGTCGGTGCGGTCGGGGACCAGCGCGGGCAGGCGGCGCAGGACAGCCGCGCCGTACGCCTCCGGGTCGCGGTAGGCGTCGATCGCGAGCCCACGCGGATCGTCGCCGCCGAGACCCAGCCGGTCGAGCACGGCCGCGATGCCGGCGGCGGCCCCTGGCGGCCGGCCCGCCCACCAGCCGCGCGCCGCGGCCCGCCGGCACAGCTCGGCGGCCAGGTCGATCGCACCGGTCGTGCACGCTTCGGACGCCAGGTCGATGAGCCGATCGATCCGGGTCACGTCCCGCAGGTCGCCCGGGTCGACGATCTCCCGGACGAGCGCCAGCCGGCCCTGCCCCACAACGTCGTCGACGGGCGGTTCGATCCGGCCCGGCCTGGTAGCGTCGCCGGCGGCCGGTTGGATCGGGTTTTGCCCGACAGCGTCGCCGGCGGACGGTTGGTTCCGGCCTTGCCGCACAGCGTCGCCGGCGGGCGGTTCGATCTGGGCGATGAGCCGGGCGGCGACCCGGCGGTCGGGGAGTTGCGCCGCCAGGTCGGCCGCGTCCAGCCGCAGCGAGGTGCGGCGGGCCGGGTCGGTCGTGAGCTCGGCGGCGCGGTCGAGTCCGGTGACCGCCGCACCGAAGGCTCCGCGTTCGCGCGCCCGCCGGGCGGCCGCCTCCAGGTCGGCGCTGACGGCCTCGTCCGGCCCGAGGGCGGAGGCACTGCGGTGCCAGGCCGAGCGGTCCGGGTCGGCGGACAGCGCCGCGGCGAGTGCGGTGTGGATGCCGATGCGGGCGATGACACCGGTCGCGCGGTACACGGCCGCGCGGACGAGCGGGTGCCGGAACCGCAGGTGCCGGCCGTGGAGCAGGAGCAGCCCGGCGTCGATGGCCGGCTGGATCGCGGCCGCGGTGACCTCGGTGCCGGCGACCGTCGCGGCGATGTTCAGCAGGGCCGGGAGCGCGGTGTCGGGTCCGGCGGCGAGGACCGCGAGGACGGCGCGGGTGGTGGCGGGCAGCGGCGCGTACCGGTCGGAGAAGGCCGACTCGAGCCGCTCGTTGAGTGGCGGCAGCCCGGCCGGATCGTCCAGGCCGGCGGTGGCCGGAAGGTGGGCCGGTTCGACAAGCGGGCGCGGACTGCCGGGCGGGTCGTCGGGGCTGTTCGGGTCCGGCGGGGCATCCGGGTCGGCGGGGGTGAGCAGGCTCGGCAGTTCGACGAGCGCGAGCGGGTTGCCGGCGGCGGCGGCCAGGATGCGGTCGCGGCGGGCGGGGGAGAGGGCGGGTGCACGGTCCTGCAGGATTCGGCGCGCGGTGGTGTCGTCGAGCTCCGGGAGGTACAACTGCCGCAGTCCGGTCTTCGACAGAATCATGGTGTGCTGGCTGCGCACCGCCAGCAGGGCCGCGATCGGCTCGGCCCGCAGGCGGCGGCCCACGAACACGAGGACGTCGAGGGTCGGCGGGTCCAGCCATTGTGCGTCCTCGGCCAGGAGGAGCAGTGGTCCGCGGGCTGCGCGGACGGTGAGCAGTTCGAGCGTTGCGAGCCCGGCGGAGAACGGGTCCGGCCGGATGTCGTCCTCGCCGAACGCGCCGCGCAGGGTCCGCTGCAGCCGTGGTGTGAGGGCCGGCCGATCCGTGCGCAGTGGTGTCAGGAGCTGGTGCAGTCCGGCGTAGGGCAGGGCCGTCTCGGCCGGGACGCCGTCGGCCCGCAGCACCGTCATCCCGGCCGCGCCCGCGGCCCGCCGGGCGGCCGTCAGCAGCGTCGTCTTGCCGGTCCCGGCGTGGCCGCGCACAACGAGCGCCGCCCCACGGCCGTCGCGGGCCCCGTCGAGGACCCCCATCACCGCCGCGAGCTCACGGTCCCGCCCGTGCATCGGCACCGCCACAGCCGCACCTCCTTCGCCCCTCGGCGACGACTGTCGCAGAGCGAGCAGTGCACCGGTGTCGTGTCAGTGCACGCTTCTGTCGCCTGCGTGCAACGCCACGCCCCGCCGTCACGCAACGCCAACGCCCGCCGCGCCCCCGCCCGCGGCCACGCAACGCCACCGCCCGGCGCCGCACGACGACACCGGCGGCGCGCGAACGACCGCGGCGGCGTTCGGGGGCGGTGTTCGTCAGTGCGCACTTCCTTCGTTGGTGTGCGACGTCGCGGCTGTCGGTGCGCGAATGACCGCGGCGGTGCGCGAATGACGGCGGTGGCGCGCGAATGACGGCGGCGGCGTTCGGGGGTGGTGTTCGTCAGTGCGCACTTCCTTCGTTCGCGTGCAGCGCGACCAGCTGGCGTGGTGTCACGCCGAAGGCGGCCCGGAAGCGGCTGGTGAAGTAGCTCGGGCTGGTGAAGCCCCAGGCGCGGGCCACGGCGGCGATGGAGGTGTGCCGGGGGCGGGGTGCGGTCAGGTCGGCCCGGGCACCCTGCAGGCGCTGCTCGATGATCGACTGCTCCAGGCTGCGGCCCATCGACTGGTACAGCTTGTACAGGGCGCGCACCGACATGGCGTTGGCCTGTGCGATTCGGGCCGGTGTGAGGTCGGGGTCGCGCAGGTGCCGGCGGACGTACGCCTCCACGCGCGGCCACTGCGAGGAGTGCATGGCATCGCGCAGCCGGTGACCGTCGCCCGCGGCCGAGATGATCAGGGCGCGCATCAGCTCCGCCGACGCGGCGCCGAGCTCGGCCGCGCCCGGGGTCGCGGCCAGGGTCTCGGCCTGCGCCGTCACCCGGGCGACGTGGTCGCGGACGAGCTTGTAGAGCGGGCTGCCGCGCAGCTCCCGGCTCGCCGCGTGGATCAGGTCCCGGGGCAGGCCGAGCCGGTCGACGTCGACGTGCAGCGCGTAGGAGGCGCCGGTGCCCTTCCAGCCGTAGACGTACGGCAGCGACAGGTCCAGCAGGATCAGGTCCCGCGGGCCGAAGAGGCGCTCCTCCCGCGCCCACGCCATGTGGTTGTCGGCCCGCATCGGCAGGGCGAGGACGATCGACGTCTCGGTCGAGGCCCGGGCGATGCGCGGTGTCCGGTTGAGCGTGATGCCGGTAGCGTCGATGTTGAACACCGTCGCGGCGCCGAACTCGGACACGGTCATGCGCGCGGCGATGCCGCCGGGGTCCTCGAACGAGGCTGTGCTCGACGAGCAGTTGACGCTGACCGTGGCCTGGAACGCTTCGGCCCGGTCGCCGGCGGGCAGCGACCGCGTGTCGAGAACGAGCACCGCACCCCTCCACGAGTGTCGATGCGCGAAATCTAGCGCCCGCGGGGCCGGTACGGATGGTCCGTGTGTGCAGGTTCGGGTCCGTGCGTGCCGGGCCGGGTCAGGCGACGACGGACTCGATCGTGCGGACGAGCTCCTCGACGGCGGCCGGGGTGAAGCAGGCGGTGTCGACGTCGAGGATGAGCCGGACCGCGCCGGGCACGTCGTCGGCGTGCAGGAACAGCGGTTCGGTCGGGCCGACGGGCTCGGACCAGGTCAGGACGCTCGAGGACGGTTCGGCTCCGAACGAGGTCGTCGTCACGGTCCGGCGGTCGTTGAAGCACGGCGTGGCCAGGGCCGGGATCGCGTGCGGGTCGTAGTAGGCGTACTTGCGGGCGGGCAGCGCGGCCTTCGCCACCGCCGGGACCGCGTCCGCGAAGGCCGGGGGGACGTCCACGACGCACAGGCCCAGCTGCGTAATCGGACTGACCACATCGGACAGTCCACTGCGGAACCGGTTGCTGACGACCTGGCGCACCCCGATCGTCGCCGACCCGGTGACCCGGGCCAGGGCGGCGAAGTAGGCCGCCAGGAGGACCGTGGACTCGTCCGTGCCCGAGCGGGCGGCGGCCTTCGGCAGGCGGTCGGCGAGCGCGGGGGATTCCAGGACGCATTTGCGGTACCGCGGCCGGGAAACGCTCGCCGTGAACGCGGGGAGGTCGCCGGCGTGGCGGTCCCAGTGCCGCCGGGCGCCCGCGTGCTGCCGGACGCCCGCCGCCGACGCCTGCCAGGCCGCGATCCCCAGCGGGGTCAGGCCCGTGATCGGGGTGGTGACGCGGCGGGTGGCCTCGTCGACCATGATGGCCCCGCCGAGACCGTCGGTGACGAGGTGCGGCATGACGGCCACCAGGCGCACCGGGGTGCCGCGCTCGCAGATCGCGGCCATCCGCATCGGCCAGTCCGCGACCAGGTCCGGCGCCGAAGTCCGGTAGCCGCGCTCGACGGCGGCCGCGACCTCGTTCGGGTCCGAACCATCGGCGTCGACGACGTCCAGCCGCGCCACCCCGGAGGCGAAGACCTCCTGCTCCGTGCGGCCGGGCCGGAGCCGGGTCCGAAAAGCCTGCCAGCGTTCCATGGTGTACCGCAATTCGCCCGCGACATCGGCCAGCGTCGTGCCCGCGGCGACCGGCCGGTGCCCGCCCATCGGCAGCCACGAGTCCTCCCGCCGCATCGCCCGCAGCATCGCGCGCTGGCCCCAGGTCAGCTCGGCGACGCCGGAGTCCGCCGCGGCGAACGGGACCTCAACGCGCGTCACAGTCATGCGGCTCAGGATCGTTACGAACACGGCCGCGGACAAGCCTTGACTTATCCGGCCGGGCGCACCAGTCCGGACTCGTAGGCGAGGACGACGGCCTGGACCCGGTCGCGCAGGCCCAGCTTGGCCAGGAGGTTCGACACGTGCGTCTTCACCGTGTGCTCGGTGACGAACAGCGCGGCCGCGATCTCCGCGTTGGACTGGCCCCGGGCGACCTCGCGCAGGATGTCACGCTCACGCGGCGTGAGGGCGTCGAGGCGGTGGTCGGGGCCGGTCGCCGCCGCCCGCTGGCCGAGCACGTCGGCGATGAGACGGCGAGTCACCGTCGGCGCGAGCAGTGACGTCCCGGCGGCGACGGTCCGGACCGCCGCCACGAGGGCCGTGCGGTGCATGTCCTTGAGCAGGAAGCCGCTGGCCCCGGCGCGCAGGGCGTCGTAGACGTACTCGTCGAGGTCGAACGTGGTCAGCACGAGCACCCTCGCCGGTGTCGCCGCGCAGATCTCACGGGTCGCCGCGATCCCGTCCATCACGGGCATGCGGACATCCATCAGTACCACATCCGGCGCTTCGGCTTTGGTCTTCGCCACGGCCTGCCGCCCGTCCGATGCCTCGCCGACGACGGTGATGTCGGGCTGGGCGCCGAGGATCATGCACAGGCCGCCGCGGACCAGGTCCTGGTCGTCGGCGACGACAACGCGCAGCGTCACGGCTCAACCACCCACCGGCAGGGACGCGGCGACCTCGAAGCCGGGCCCGTCGGCCCGCGGGCCGGTCCGCAGCGTGCCGCCGACGGCCTGGACCCGCTCCAGCATGCCGGACAGCCCGTGCCCGAACACCGCCTGGCCGCCCCGGCCGTCGTCACGGACGGTGACCTCGACCGCATCCGCCGCGCCGGTGAGCGACACGAGCACCCGCTGCGCGCCGGCATGCTTGATGACGTTCGTGAGCGCCTCCTGCACGACACGAAACGCCGTCGCACCGACGTCGGACCGCATCGGGGGTACAGCCCCCCGCTCCAGCCGCACATCCAGGCCGGTCCGGCGGGCCCGCTCGACCAGCGACGGGATCGCGTCCACCCCGGCCGCCTCGGGCGCCTGCTCACGCAGCACGCCGAGCGCGTGCCGCAGCTGGACGAGGGCCTCCCGCCCGGTGTCGGCGATCGCGTCGAACGCCGCCTCGGCCCGGTCGACATCCGTGCGCACGACCGACGCGCCGCCCTCGGCCTGCACGACCATGAGCCCGACCGAGTGCGCGAGCACGTCATGCATGTCCCGGGCGATGCGGGCGCGCTCGTTCGTGGCCGCGGCCGCCTGCGCCTCGGTGAGCCGCCGGGTGCGCTCCTCCAGGAACGCGATGCGATCACGGCGGCCCCGCACCCCGGCGCCGAGGGCGTAGGCGGTGACGAACATCAGCCCGACGTACCCGAACGACGGCGGGTTCTCCTGGGGCACGACCAGGGAGAACACGACACCGGCGGCGGTGGCCAGGCCGGACGCGACCCGCCAGCGGGGCGAGGCCAGCTCGGCCCAGGTGTAGGTGGCCACCAGCTGCCCGTACGGCATGTCGGGCAGCAGTTGCAGCACCGACAGCCAGGTCGTGCCGACCCCGACGACCGCCGCGACGAGGACCGGCGCCCGCCGCCGCCAGAGCAGCGGCACCGAGGCGAGCAGTCCCAGCGCCAGCGTGCCGAGGTCGAACGGCAGGTACCACAGCGCGGGGAACGTCGTCGCGGCGGCCACGGCCACGGCGATGAGCAGGTCGACGGCCCTCACGCGCATGCCGTCATTCTGTCCCGCCGGTCGACGGCGGGCCTCCCTCTCAAGAACCAGATCCGATGTGTGGGTACCTTCACAGGCATGGCACGCAAAATCGCGACGAACGACACCGTCGACCGGGCCGGGCTCGTCGACTTCCTCAGGCCGCGCCACCACGGGATCGTCATCACCACCCGCGCCGACGGCCGCCCGCAGTCCTCCCCGGTCTCGTGCGGTGTCGACACCGAGGGCCGCATCGTCGTGTCGACCTACCCGGACCGGGCCAAGGCGGCCAACCTGCGCCGCGACCCGCGGGTGTCGGTGCTCGTGCTGTCCGACGACTGGAACGACGCCTGGGTCCAGGTCGACGGCACCGCCGAAGTCCTCGACATGCCCGAAGCGCTGGAACCGCTCGTCGAGTACTTCCGCTGCATCTCCGGCGAGCACCCCGACTGGGACGAGTACCGCCAGGCCATGCGCGAGCAGAACAAGTCGCTGATCCGCATCACGATCGACCGCTGGGGCCCGATCGCCACCGGCGGCTTCCCGGCCCGCCTGGCTTGAGCCCCTACGCGGCCCTCGACACCGCCCTGCGGCAGTGGGCGCCGATCCCGGACGCGGAGCTGGCCCGGGCGCACCGGATCTTCCGCCCCCACCGGGTGCCGGCCCGCACGCTGCTGCAGCGGGCCGGTGAGCCCTCCGACCGGGTGTCGTTCATCGTGCGCGGCCTGGCCCGCATCTACCTCGTCGCCGGCGGTGGCACCGAGCGGGTCCGGGCGTTCCGGGCCGAGGGCGACCTGGTCTGTGCCTACGCGGCCGCGCTGCGCCGCGCCCCGTCGGCCGAGTTCATCGAGACGCTCGAGGAGTGTGAGCTGCTGACCGCGGCCCGGCCCGCGTTCGCGGCGCTCTGCGGTGGCCACCCGGCGTGGACGGCGATGCTCAACGCGATGCAGGAGCGGCTGTTCCTCGACGCCGAGCGGCGCTCCCGGGACCTGCTCGGCGCCGACGCGGCCGCCCGCTACCGCAGCTTCCTGACCGAGCGGCCGGCGCTGGCGGCGCGGCTCACCCAGCGGCAGATCGCGGCCTACGTCGGGATCACCCCGGAGGCGCTGAGCCGGCTGCGTCACACCCCGGCGTTGATGGACATCAAGGCGGGACCGCGGGACGGCTTCTAACGTCGCGCTCATGAGTACCGCGATGATGCGCGTGGCCGGGGTCGAGACCTTCGGCGAGCCGCTGCGCCTGCTGGAAGTACCAATCCCCGCGCCCGGCCCCGGTGAGGTGCTGGTCCGGGTCCGGGCCGCGGCCGTCAACCCGGCCGACGCCGGCATGGTCGCCGGCCGCTACCGCTGGGCCGAACCGGTCCGTTTCCCGCTCGTCCCCGGCTACGACGTGGCCGGGGAGGACGCCGCGACCGGCGTGGCGGTGGTCGCGTTCACGATGCACAAGACGACCCAGCGCGGCGGGTACGCGCAGTTCGTCGCCCTCCCGGCCGATCTCGTCGTCCCGTTGCCGCCCGGCGCCGACCCGGTCGCGGCCGCCGCCCTGCCCCTCGCCGGACTCACCGCCTGGCAGGCCCTCGACACGCTGGGCGACGACGTGCGGACCCTGTCCATCAACGGCCGGGGCGCGGTCGGCGCGTTCGCCCGGTCCCTCGCGGCCGATCGGGGTCTCACGCCGGTCGACGACGACGGCCCGGTGGACGCGGCCCTGGACACGGTCGGCGGCGCCCGGGCGTGGGCGGCGTTCGAGCGGGTTCGCCCCGGCGGCCGATACGCGACGGTCGTCCCCGAGTTCTGGGTCCCCGGCGGCCCGTTCGCTCCCGCGCGGGGCATCGAGCCCCTGGTGGTCTCGGTCCGCTACGACCGCGAGCAGCTCCTCGGCCTGGTCGACCGGTTCGCCCGCGGGGTGCTGAGCCCGGCGATCGAGGCGGTGCTGCCGCTGTCGGAGGCGGCCACGGCCCACCAGCGGCTGACCGGCGGCGGCCGGACCGGGAAGCTGATCCTGCGGCCCGGTCGGTAGGCTTCGATGGATGGCGATCTGGCTCCGCGGTGACTGCCACGTCCACTCGGCCGCCTCGACCGGTGGCGAGCTCACGCCGGAGCAGGTCGTCGCCGAGGCCGTGGCGGCCGGGCTGGACTTCATCGCCGTCACCGAGCACGGCCACGCCGAGACCTACGAGCACTTCCGGGCCGTCGCCGGTGACCTGCTCGTGCTGCGCGGGGTCGAGCACGTCACGCCCGACGGGCACTGGCTGGAGATCGAGGGCGGCCTGCGGATCGCCGCCCATCCCTTCGCGCCCTACCCGACCGGCACGATGCGGCGGCCCTGGGACGAATTCGACGTGATCGAGGTCTGGAACGGGCCGTGGACGTCCGACCGGCCGTGGCAGGCCGACAACGAAGCCGCCCTGGCCGAGTGGGGCCGGCGGCTCGACGCGGGCATCCGCCAGCCTGCCATCGGGTCCAGCGATGCGCACCTGGCCGGGCAGCTGGGGGTACCGCACACCGTCGTCCGGGCCGAGGAGCGCACCCCGGCCGCGATCGTCGCCGGGCTCCGGGCCGGCCACAGCTGGATCGCGGCCGGGCCCGGAGTCCAGCTGGACGGCTCCGGGCGGCGGGTGGTCCGCCACTGCGACGGCTCGATGCGGACACTTGCGTCGTGGCCGTACCGGGCCGGAGGCTGAGGCCGGTCAACCTCCGGCCCGGTCGCTGTGACCGGTCGGGTCAGGGAAGGTCGACCGGGCGCAGCACCCGGTCGATGCCGTGGGCGATCTGCTTGTTGCCCCGGTTGATGTCCGTCCGCACGACCACCGGGTCGCGGTCGTTGCGGTCGGCGTCGACGAGGCGGATGCACCAGCCGTAGCGCACGTCCACGGTGATCGCCGGGCCGAGGGCGGTGGTCAGCGCGGCTCCGTCGGCCTTGCGGGCCGCGCGCGCGTCGATGGTGGCGCCGGGGATCACGTGATAGAGCAGGACCTGCTCGACGGTGTCGACGCCGAGCCCGGCGACGGCCGTGAACGCCTGCTGCTCCGACGGCAGGCTGTGCCCGCCGCCGACGTCCTGGGCCAGGCGTTCGAAGGCGCGGTCGTCGGGCAGAAACGCGGTCAGCGCGACGGTACCGTCGGTCAGCACCTTGACCGGCGACTGCGGCTTGGCCTGCAGGACCGTGAGCACCGCCTTGGTCAGAATGTCGTAGTCGCGGCTGTTGCGGTCGAAGCCGCTCGTGTCCGCGGTGAGCACGGCGGCGAGGGAGCGCGTGCCGGACGGCTTCGAGCCGCTGTTGGCGGAGGCGGGCGCCGGCGCGGCGGCGAGCGCGATGGCGGTGACGGCGGTGCCGGCGGCGAGGCCGCGGACCAGTCGGGTGAGGTGCATCAGCAGAACCTTTCGGGCCGGTGCGCGCTCGCGGCAGCGGGCGCGTCGGTTGGAACGGTTGGCGGTGACGGCCGTCACGACCGGTACTTCGCGCCCGCCCCCGGAGTCGGATGCACCCCGGCCGCGATTGCTCCCGATGAGGTCCGGGGCTTCGCGTTCGTCGCCGGGGGCGCCCGCGGTTGCACCGTGTGGAAGCTGTCGCCGCCGCCATCGGGATCGCCGGGCTCGCCGCGGCCGTGCACGCCGCCGGTGTGAGCAAGGTGTCGCCAACATCAACCTCGTCGCCCACCTCACCGCCGACGGCGCGCGCCCGGTCTGCTGATCGCCGTGGCCGGTGGCTTCGCGCGCCGCGCCGGCATCGGCCGTCGGCGACGACGGCCGTCCGACCCGGCCCGGCCCCGCTGTTCATGCGATACCGTCTGGAGGTGGTTGTGCGATGGTGGCACCGACGGTGACCCCGGCCGGACCGGGCACCGACAGCGCCGGCAGTGGCCCACCCGGTGAGCCCGACGAGCTCGCCGCCGCGTTCCACCGCGGCGACGACGTCCTCGGCCTGGTCTACCAGCGCTTTGCGCCGGCCGTGTTCCACCTCGCCACCCGGACGCTGAGCGCCGCGGCCGACGCCGAGGATGTCACCCAGGGGACCTTCGTGGCCGCCTGGCAGGGCCGCGCCGGGTTCGACCCGGCCCGCGGCACCCTGCTCGGCTGGCTCCTCGGCATCGCCCGGCGCAAGGTCGTCGACCAGCTGCGGGCGGCCGGACGGCACGACCGGGCCACGGAGTCGGCCCGCCGCAGCGTCCCGGCCGCGGCGATGGCGGCGCCCGCAGACGAGGTCGTCGACCGGCTCGTGCTCGCCGACGAGCTCGCCCGGCTGCCGGACGAGCAGCGCCGGGTGCTGCAGCTGGCGTTCTACGACGACCTGACCCACACCCAGATCGCGGCGGTCACCGATCTGCCGCTGGGTACAGTGAAAAGCCATCTCCGCCGGGGGATGGCCCGGCTCCGCGAACGATGGGAGGTGGACGTTGCCGCACCTGGACGCCGATCAGCTGATCCTACGGGCGCTCGGTGAGGAGCCCCTCACACAGCAGGAGACCGAGCACATCGACGGGTGCCTCCAGTGCCGCGGCGACCTCGACCGGCTGCGCCACCTCACCCGCGAGGTCCGGCACACGCAGCGGCTGCAGGACCTGCCGGCCCCGCCGCAGCGGGTCTGGGACCGCATCCAGGCCGAGCTGGCCGCCGCCGGCCGCGACGTCGCCCCGCCGCCGGTCGCCCTGCACACCGACGCCGTCCCGGCTCCGCTCGTCGCGCACACCGGCGTCGTCCCGCCTCCGCTCGCCGCGCCCGTCGACGTCGTCCCGCCTTCGCCGCTCCGCCGGGCGCCCGTCGCCGACGAGCTCGCCGCCCGCCGGGCCCGCCGCGGCCCCGGCTGGGCGATGACCGGCCTCATCGCCGGGCTCGCCGCCGCGCTCGCGGTCGTCGCCACCCTGGTCGCGACCGGCCGGCCCGCACCGGCGCCGCAGGCCGCGCCGTGCGCCGGGGTCGCCGAGGTGCGGCTGGAGGCGCTGCCGGGCGTGCCGGCGGGGGTCAGCGGCTCCGCCTGCCTGCGCACCGTCGACGGCCAGCGCCGGCTGCACATCCACGCGCAGGGCATGCCGGCCCCGGCCGGTGGCGACTATGAGGCCTGGCTCCTCGACGCCACCAGCCTCAACGGTCCCAGCCTGCGGATGGAGGCCCTCGGTGTCCTCGCCGGCGGCACCGACGAGGACCTGCCCGTCCCGGCCGATCTCAACCTCGAGCAGTACCGCATCATCGACATCTCCGCCGAGCCCCACGACGGCAACGCGGCCCACTCCGGGCATTCCCTGCTGCGCGGCATCCTGTCCTGATGGGCCGGCCCGGTGCCCGGGCCGGCCCGGGCGCGTCAGGCCGGCTTGAACTGCTGGTTGGCCTGGCCGTGGCAGTCGTAGATCTGGATCTGCTGGCCGTTGCCGGTGCCCCAGACGTCGAGGCAGCGGCCGGACTGCACGCCGCTGATGGTGCCATTGGCGTTGATGTTCCACTGCTGGTTGGTCTGGCCGTTGCAGCTGTAGACCTGCACGGCGGCGCCGTTGCCGGAGCCGGCCGCATCCAGGCACATGTTGCCGTACACCTGCAGCTCTTTGGCCGTTGTGGGGGTCCACTGCTGCTGGGTCTGGCCGTTGCAGTCGTAAAGCTGCACGCGGGTGCCGTTGGTGTGGGAGGCGTTCGGCACGTCGAGGCAGCGGCCGGACTGCGTGCCGACGATCCGCTTGGCGCCGCCCTGCGGAGGCGGGGACGACGACGGCGGCGGGGACGTCGGGCCGCCGGGGGACGGCACCAGCGAGCACCTGACGCTCGAGCGGGCGATGCCGGTGGTGTCGGCGATGCTCGGGCACAGGAACCGGCTGTAGCGGGTGTCGTTGTCGACGAAGATCTTCAGCCACTCGATCTGGCTGCGCAGCTCGATGTCGTTGGGCTTGGTGAAGTACAGGTGGTCGGCGCCGGCCAGCTGGATGTAGGCGGCGGGGGTGGTGGCCGGGATCGTCGGGTAGAGGCCGTCGAGGTAGGACGGGGTGACGGTGGTGTCGTTCTGGCCGCCCACGATCAGCGTCGGGACCGTGTCGGCGGCCAGGTTGCCCGACGGCTTGTACGGTGCCAGGCCGATCGCGGCCTTCAGCGACGGGCGCTGGGTGGCGGCGTAGAGCGCACCGCCGCCGCCCATGGAGTGGCCGATGACGGAGAGGCGGTTGCGGTCGACCCGGTCGCGGACCGCGCTCTGGCCGGTGAGGTAGTCCAGCGCGGCGAGCAGCTGCGTGCCGCGGGCCGTGTCGTAGTCGTTGCGGCTGTTGGTCTCGATCCCGATGACGACGAAGCCGAACGACGCCAGCCGCGGGCCCATCCAGGCTTCCTCGTTGGCGAACAGCGCGGTGTAGCCCGGCACGATCGCGACCGCGCCGTAGGTCTGGCTGGTGTCGGTCGGGTAGTAGATGTAGCCGCCGTTGAAGCCGTTGCCGGGCGGCACGGTGAGCTGTGCGGTGGCGAAGGGGCCGTAGGTGGCGGCGACCGAGGCGACGGTCGGGTCGGGGCCGCGCTGGTACGGGTTGGTGTCGCCGCCGGGCGTGGAGGGTGACACCGTGACGGACGGCGAGGTGCTCGGCTGGGCGGCGTTGAGCGCGTCGAGGACGGAGGTGTAGGCGGCCTTCTTGTTGCCGCTGCCGTCGAAGAGCAGGGGGTTTTCGCTGGAGCGCCAGGAGTCGCTGTCGCGCACGCCCCACACGGTGATGCCGACGCAGCGGGGCACGTTGACGCAGGCCTGGGTGAGCCCGGCGTACTGGTTGGTGGCCGAGTTGGTGACGTCGACCTCGGTCAGCGCCACGTCCACACCCAGTGCCGCGAAGCTCGACAGGGTGGTCTGGAAGTTGGACGGCAGGGAGCTGCCGCCGGTGAAGTGGGTCTGCAGCCCGACGCAGTCGATCGGGACACCACGCGATTTGAAGTCCTGGATCATCCGGTACACGCCTTGCGTCTTGGCGTATGACCAGTTCTCGATGTTGTAGTCGTTGTAGCACAGCTTGACGGAGGGGTCGGCGGCGCGGGCGGTGCGCAGTGCCACCTCGATCCAGTCGTTGCCGGTGCCCTGCAGGTTGGAGTTGCGGCGGCTGCCGTCCTCGTTGAACGCCTCGTTGACGACGTCCCAGTAGGCCAGCTTGCCCTTGTAATGGCCCACCACGCCGTTGATGTGGTCGATCATCGCCTGCCGCAGGGTCGACCCGGACAGGCTCTGCATCCAGCCGGGCTGCTGCCCGTGCCAGGCGAGGGTGTGCCCGCGGACCTTCAGGCCGCGCTGCGTCGCCCAGTTGTAGATCTGGTCACCGGAGTTGAAGTTGAACTGCCCCCGCTGCGGCTCGGTCGCGTCGGGCTTCATCTCGTTCTCGGCCGTGATCATGTTGAACTCACGACCGGCGATCGTCGTATAGGTCGAGTCGCCGAGCCGGCCGGCCGCGATCGCCGTGCCGAAATAGCGCCCGGACTGCGCGGCCGCCGCACCGAGCGTGCTCGCGGCCGCATTCGCGTTCGGGACGATGACGGCCGCCGCGGTGACCGCGGCGATGGCGGCGCCGATCGCGAGCCCCAGGCGGCTGCTGACGGGTCTGCGTGCCACTCCTACCTCCTCATGCGTAAGTGCGTACGCGATGCTGGCATAGGAGTTAATCGATGACAACAATTTCCGGAAGTTTATCGGAAGATTGCTTTCGGGAGCGGGCTGCGACGGGAATAAAATTATCGAAAATTCGCGGAAACGGTTATGCCGAACCGCTGCGGTCGGTCGCATTTCCGGTCGGCCGGCGGTCCGAATTTCGCTTTTCTTCGAACGTTGTTTCGAATCGGCGATCCGGGAACAGCGGGGCCGGCGCATCTGCGGCCCGGGCGGCCGGCGAATGCGAGGTATGACGGTTCGCACCGAAAGCGCGGCCGGCGGCGCCGGTCGATGGCTGCTGCTGGGCACGGCGCTGCTGCAGGCGGCCGCGCCGCCGCTGATCGGCTTCGCCGGCGACGCCACGGACCCGCCGATCGTCCCGCCCGGACCGTTCTTCGCCGTCTGGGGCGCGGTCGTGCTCGGCTGCCTGCTCGCCGCGGCGTGGGGACTGCCCCGGCGGCGCGCCGCCACCACCCCGTATCGGCTGGTCCAGCTGCCGCTCAGTCTCGTGCAGCTGGGTTTCGTGGGCTGGCTGCTCGCCGCCGGGTCCCGGCCGGCCTGGCTGACGCTGCCGTACACCCTCACCGCCGCCTGGGCGCTCACCGGCGTCACCGTGAGCGCCGTCATGGCGGGCCGGCCGGTGCTGGCCGCGACCGCGGTGGCCGGGCTGCTGACGGTCGCGGCGACGGCGCTGCGCCGGCGGCGGCCGGTCCTGCGGCCCGGCACCTGACCGCGCCCATCGTCGACGTCGTGGCGGGCAACCGGTCACGTCACTTCAGGGCCGGCGCCCGGGCGGCCGCGCTAGCTTTGCGGGTATGCCGAAAGCAATCTGGAACGGAACGGTCATCGCCGAGAGCGACGACACCGTCGTCGTGGAGGGCAACCACTACTTCCCGCGGGCGGCCCTGCGCGACGACGTGGTGCGGGAGTCCGGCACGCACACCGTCTGCCCGTGGAAGGGCACGGCGTCCTACTACACTCTCGAGCTCGACGGCGCCCGCAGCACGGACGCCGTGTGGTATTACCCGCAGCCGAAGCCGGAGGCGTCGATGGTCTCCGACCGCGTCGCCTTCTGGAAGGACGTCGAAGTCGTCGGCTGAGACGGCCCGGCCGGCGCCCGCATCGTGCACGACACCGGGCACCGGCCGGCCGCCGTGGTCGTCAGGGCCGCGCTTCGGAGTCGCCGAGCGTCGCCACGGGGATCTGCTGGGCCGCGCTCCAATCCAGGCCGGCCCGGAGCTGGTCGAGGGGCAGCGGCCGGTCCCGCGTCACCAGGACGGCACACGTCGTGCGGGGGATGAAGGGGTGGGTGCCCCGCAGCCGCGCGATGTCCTCGGTGAGCCGGTTGGCCACCGCGACCGCCTCGTCGTGCGGCAGCGCCGGCATGATGAGCAGCAGATCGTCGGCGTCGAGGCGGACGGCGCGGTCGACCGGCCGCAGGACGGCGGTGGCCGCGCGGACGACCTCGATGGCGGCGATCGTCTCGGCGCGCCGGCCGAGCCGCGGCGACAGTTCGTGGGCGTGCTGCAGCCGGATGCCGAGCAGTGCCAGCGGCAGCGTGCCGGCGGCGGTCGTGCCCGTGTCGCCGAGCCAGCGCTGCGCGGCCCGCTGCTCGGTGAGGTCCTGGGTCTGCTCGTCGTCGCGCCCGGAGGGGACCGGTGCCGGTGCCGGCCGCCGTTCCAGCCGCTCGGCCAGCAGCCGGATGGCGGCCTCGGCGCGCAGCTCGCCCGCGGTGCTGGGGAGCTCGCGGGCACGGTTGAGCACGCCGTCGATCGCCGCTGTGGTGGCTTGCGGGAGCCGCGACCCGAGGACGCGCCGCAGCCGGGCCACCTCGTGCAGGGCCTCGTCCCGGCGGAACCACCATGCGGCGTCGAACAGCCGGCCCGCCTCGAGCGTCGGCGCCGCGCTCACCTGCTCCAGATCCCGGGCGACGAGCACCGCGCCGAACCGCGGGGTGAGGATCACCACGCTCCACTCGCGGGCGAGCGGGTCGTCGTCGGCGAGGGCGACCGCTACGAGGTCGCCGGGTGGCGCCGCGTGGTCGAGCCCGACGCCGGCCACGATCGTGGCGTCGGCCTGCGCGGCGATCTTGGTGTAGACGGCGCGTTCGCGGTCGAAGTACGCCCATCGCTGGAACAGCCCGAAGACCACCATCGGCGCGTCGTCGGCGGCGAAGAGGGCGGCCCGTTCGATGGCGTGCGACACCGTCACCAGGGCTCGTTTGGTCATGGGGACGGGGCGCTGCCCGGAGCGTGACACCCGGCGAGCCTATGGGACCCGGCCGATGAGCGCCATCGTGCCGGTCCGGGGTGGCCCTGGGCTGCGTCGATTCTTGGCGCCGGCGGCGGGCCGGTGGTGTACTTCCCGCGGCCGGACGGTGCCGCGACGACGGGGGTTCGCGGCGTCAGGCTCGGATCGGCGTTGGGGCAAAAGGGTAGCGGCATGACGGATTTGTCGGTCCACACCGCGGTGCGGCCGGGCGGCGTCACGGTCCTCACCGTGCGGGGCGAGATCGACTGGACGAACAGTCACCGGTTCGATGCCGCGGTCCAGGCCGCGCTGGCCGGGCCGCCGACCCACCTGGAAGTGGACCTGACGGCTGTCGTATTCATGAACTCGGTCGGGCTGGCCATCCTGCTGGCCGGCGGCCGCCGCGCGCGCGAGGAGGGCATCGTGTACGACGTCCGCCCGGGGCCGATTGTGGCGTTGCTGCTGGAGCGCACGGGCACGGCCGGCCTGCTGAGTGTCGGGACGCCGGCGCCGCGCGCCGCCGGCCGCCGGTGGCGGTCAGGCGGAGGCGCTCCATGATCTGGCCGGCGACCGGGCGGAATATTCGGCCCGCGACGCGCGAGCGGGCGGCGAGCGTGCGGCGGCTCCTGCCGTGGGCGGCCATCGCCCTGCTGCTGGCCGTGGGCGTTGCCGGCAGCACCGCGGCCGCCGTGCAGCAGCGGCGGCTGGCGGAGGAGCGCGACGCCGCGGCGGCGAAGGCGGCGGTGGCGTCGGTCAAGGAGTCGCTGACGCGGGCGCTGTCGGCGTTGCGCGGCGTCGACGGGCTGGCCGCGGACGGCGTGGTCAGCGACGTCGAGTTCGACCTGTTCGCCCGGGACGTGCTGACGGACTCGCCTCTCGTGTCGCTGGCCCGCGAGGTGGCGGTGCCGAGGGCCGGCCGGGCGTCGTTCGAGCGGGAGCGCGGCTTCCCGATCAGGGAGCGCGACGGGGCGGGCGAGCTGGTCGTGGCGGCCGAGCGCGACGTGTACATCGCCGTGGTGCAGGTGGTACCCCTGGACGGAACGACCCGTCCGGTGCTGGGCTTCGACATCGGCAGTGAGGCCGTGCGGGGCCCGGCGGTCGGGCGGGCCCGGCAGTCCGGCGGGCCGGTGCTGGCCGGGCCGACCGGGCTGGCGTCCGACAACCGGCCGGGCGTGTTCGTGGTCGACGCGATCATGCCGGGCGGGGCCTCGTCCGCGCCGGTCGGCTACGTGTCCGCGGCCCTCGCCGCCGACGACCTGCTCAGGAGCGCGGCGTCGGCCGCGGGGCGGACGGTCGAGCTCGGGCTGGCCGTCGGCGGGACGACGCTGACCGGCTATGCGGGGCCCGGCACGCGGCGCGAGGTCGCGGCCGGAGGCCTGACGCTGACGATCGTCGCGCACGACCGCTCGCCGTTCGACCCGGCACTCACGCTCGCGATCGGCGTCTGCACCCTGCTGCTGACCGCGGTCTCGATCACGCTGCGAATCCGCAACGTGCAGCTGGACCGGGCCCGCCGCACCGCCGCCGCCGAGCAGCAGATCGTGGCGCAGCAGGCGGCGGCCTTCGCGGCGCTCGCCGCGGAGCTGTCCGCGGCCGCCCACACCGACGATGTCCTGGCGGTCATCGCCCGCCTGGCGCCCGACGTCCTCGGTGCGCAGACCGTCGACACGATCATGGCCGAGACCGAGACCGAGACCGCGACCGGCGCGGCGCTCGGGCCCGGTGCGGGCGCGGGCGCGGGGCCGCCGGTCACCGAGACGCTCGAGGCGATGCCCGGACCCGACAATGCGGTGGTGGGCTGGCTCGTCGTGCGCTGGAAGGAGCCGCTCGTCCCGGACGCGCGCGGCACGGCGGCGCTGCGGGCCCTGGCCGGCCTGTGCGCCCAGACGATCATCCGGGCCCAGCTCTCGGAGGCCGAACGGCGGGTCGTCAGTGCGCTGCAGCAGGCCCTGCTGCCCTCGCCACCGCCGGTCCCGGGGATCGAGACGGCGGTGTACTACCGGCCGGCGGCGGACTCGGTGGCCATGGGCGGCGACTGGTACCAGTTCGTCGCGCTGCCCGACGGCTCGCTGATCGTGCTGGTCGGCGACGTGGTCGGGCACGGTGTCGCGGGCATCGCGACGATGGCCCGGCTGCAGTACCTCGTGGCCGCGGCCGTCGACACCGGCGTGCCGATGGCCGAGACGTTCAGCTTCGTCACCGGGAAGCTTCCGCTGGTGCCGGAGATGTACGCCACCGCGCAGCTGCTGCACGTCGACCCGGCGGGCCGGCGCGTCGGCCTGCTCAGCGCCGGCCACCCGTACCCGCTGCTGCGAACGGCCGACGGCAATGCGGTCGCGCTGACCGGTGGCCGGACCCTGCCGATCGGCGTGCCCGCGAGTCCGGTCACCGTCGAGTATGTGGAGGTGCCGCCCGGCAGCATCCTGCTCGCCTACACCGACGGCCTCGTCGAGGGCCGCGGGCAGCCGATCATGGAAGCGATCGACAAGCTCGGCCGCGCCTTGGCGTCGGCCCTGGCCGAGTCGGCGCCGGCGATGCTGCAGTCCGTGCTGTCCGCCGCGCCGCCCGGGTTCCGGGCCGCGGACGACGACGTCGCCGCCGTGCTGATCCGGCTGGCCGGCGCTCCCGGCCGCTGATGGTCCAAACGGCAACAATCCTTGCAAAACCGTGAGGCGGATGTGAGTTTTGCCCTATTTTGTGGCTAATGGTGCCGGTGGCTCGGCCGGCGCCGGCCACGGGGGTGGAGAACTTGGAACGCCTGAACGTCAGGTCCTGGCGGGCGGTGGCTGTCGTCGCGGTCGCCGTCGTCGGCGGCATCGCAGCGGCACCACAGGCCGCGTTCGCCGCGGATCAGCATCAGCAGCAGCATCATCATCGTCACCAGCGGACGCACGGCCCCGCCCGCGCCCCGCACGATCCGCCGCCGCGGCCCGCCAGTCGCGCGGCGCACGCCGCCAACCCGGCGAACAAGGCCGCGCACACGGAAACGGACGGAACGCGGACGGTCAACGCGCCGAGCACGACGCCGCCCGCGCACGCCGAAACCGCCGGCGTCGCACTGACCGCGGCCTGGGGGGTGTCCACAGTGGATATCGGCACCGCGGTCGCCGTCGAGATCAGCATCGACCGGTCCACCACCGGATCGGTACTGTCCGGCCTCGGCTACACGTTCACCCTGCCCACCGGCCTGACCTTCTCCAACGGCACGGTGTATCGCACCAGCGCGGCCTGCAGCGGCGCCAACAACATCGCGATCGGCGCGACGTCGGTGACGATGACGAACTGGCAGATCAACTCCAACTACACGTTCTGCCGCTACACCGTGTTCGTCACACCTACCGCCTCCGGCCAGTACACCTTCCACAGCAGCTCGTTCACCGGCCTCACCGGCGGCGGCATGACCAACGGGGTCACCGACCAGACCCTCACGGTCAACTCGACGCCCACGCTGACCGGCTCGTTCACCCCGGACCAGATCAACTCGGGCGGCACGTCGACGCTCGGCCTGCACCTCGCCCGCACCGACGCCAACCCGACCGGCGTCTCGACCGGGATGAACCTCACCCTGGCGCTCCCCGCCGGCCTGACCGTCGCGAGCGGTACGCCCGCCAACACCTGCGGCGGCACGCTCACCGCGGCGGACGGCGCGATCACGTGGACGGGCGGGTCGATGACCGGAACGTCGACCTGTGACCTGTCCATCGCGGTCACGTCGACGACGTCGGCCACCTATGCGATGCCCAACACCGTGGCCACCACCCACGACAACATCAAGGTGAGTCTGAGCACGCCGTGCGGCCAGCAGGAAACCGCCTGCGGGACGCTCTCGCTGGCGGTCGTCGGCCTGGCTCAGTCCATCACCTTCGAACAGCCCCAGGAGTGGTCGCTGTCCAAAGGCACAATCAGCGTCGGGGGTACCGCCAGCTCCGGCCTGACCGTGGCCTTCACCAGCTCGACGCCGGCCGTCTGCACGGTCAGCGGGACGACGGTGACCCTGGTTTCGGCGGGCACCTGCACCATCGCCGCCGACCAGCCCGGCGACGCGACCTACGGGGCCGCGCCGACGGTCAGCCGCAGCTTCACGGTGGACCCGGCGACCGAGCCCCCCACGGCGGTGACCGCGGCCGCGGGCGTCTCGTCGGTGACGGTGACCTGGGCCGCGCCCACGACCACGACCAACATCACCGGCTACCGTGTGGTGGCGACGCCCGGCCCGGCGACCTGCACCACCACGGCCACCACGTGCGTGCTCGGCGGTACCGCCGGGACGACCTACACCTACACCGTCACCAGCCTCAACGACTACGGCGACTCGGTCGCGGCCGGTCCGTCGAACCAGGCCACACCGGCCGCGCCGATACCACCGGCCCAGCCCCCGTCGACCACCCTGACCCTGACCACCGACAAGGGCGCCATCACCACGGCCGCGCCGGCCCAGCGGATCACCGTCATCGGCACCGGCTTCGCCCCCTACTCGACCGCGTCGATCGTCGTCTACTCGTCGCCGGTCACGCTGGGCACGACGGTCACCGACGGCGCGGGCAGCTTCAGCCAGGCGGTCACCCTCCCGGCCGCCCTGACCGCGGGCCAGCACCAGGTGATCGCCTCCGGTGTCGACCCCAACGGCGCACCGCGGGCGATGAAGCTGGCGGTGACCGTCCGCGGCCCGGCCGCCGGCGGCTCCCTGCCCGTCACCGGGACCAACACGCTGATGCTGCTGCTCATCGGCGTGGCCGCCACGACCGGCGGCGGCACGCTGGTGCTGGCCGGCACCCGGCGCCGCCGCGCGTAGGCTCCACGGGCGGGCGCCGTCACCGCTGTGGCCGGCGCCCGCGCCGCGCCGGTGCGACGATCTCACGAGGGGCGTGCGGGGCGTCGCCGGACGTTGAACGACGTGAGGGTCAGCGTCAGCCCGCCGATCGCGGCGCTGACGGCGATGATCACCGATGGCATGGTAGGAGCGCCGCAGCCCTGCATCACCGCCGGGAGCCGGTGGAGCGGGTCGGTGCGGACCATGACCAGCGCGCCGTCGTCCAGGTGCCCGGAGGTGCATACGGTCCAGCCCAGATCGCGCTCGGAGGCGGCCGCCGTCACGCGGTACTGCGGGCCGCACCGGGTGCGGTCGGTGTCGAGGCACCGGTGGGCGGTGACGACCGCGGGGGTGTCGGTGCCGTGCTGCTGCACGTACCAGCTCGGGAAGCCCAGGCCGAGCGCGCCGCTGGCGAGCATGGCCAGGACGCCCCGGACGACACCCCGGCGGCCGCCGTCCCCGTCGGCGATCTCGACCAGTATCAGGCACGTGACCAGCGCATACACCGCGCCCAGGAGGAGCAGCCACCGCGGTCCGACGGCCGGCGCGACCAGCAGCAGCGCCAGCCACACCGTGACGTGCAGCGCCGCCACAGCGCTCCGGCGCAGCACCCAGCGAACCGTCGCCACGCGACCATTGTGCCGGTACCGGCGCCGCGGGCTTGGTATCCTCGGCCTCGGCCGTGACGGTTGTGCGGGCGAATTGGAGCACACTGACCTGCGGCTCGGGCGGTGTCGGCCCCGGTCCTGCGTCAGCTGCGCGGCCGGCAACCCGTTGAGCGCACAGGAGAAGCTGAGCCTGCTCGGTGCCGGCTGGTCGGAGTACGCCAACACCGTGCGCGGTCCCGGCTGAACCCGATCGGACGCCGCCGCGATGTGGGTGCCGCGCGGGTCGCGGTCGTGCTCGGCGGACCGGTTTCCCTCAAGCGGGCCGCGACGCTGCCGAATCCGGTGATGTGCCGGAGCAGATGCATATTCTGGCCAACTCGGTGATCATGACCGCGTACGCGGCGATCACCGTGGCCATCGTCGTGCCGGTCGCGCGGGCCGGGCAGCTGCGGACGAACAAGCTGGCCACGGCGACGGCGATGATCTTCTTCAGCTGCTCGGTCGGCATGGTCTGCACGCGCTGATGGCGCTGCGCGCCGCCGCCCAGACCGCCGATGCCGGTCATCCGGGCATGGTCATGGCCGGTCCGTCGATGTTGTCGGCCGGGTGGGATGTGCTCACCGCGGCCGTCGGGGTCTACTACTGGACGCTGCGGCGCGCGTACGGCGTGCTGCTCAGCCGCGGCGCGATCTACCTCGACCCGACCGGCAAACAGGTCCTCGACGAGGCCGGCGCCCGGGAGCGGGCGGCCCGCGACGCCGCTGAGGCCCATCGGGCCACGCTGGCCACCGTCGTGCAGCACAGCGACGACGCGATCATCGGCCTGAACCCGGAAGGCGTCATCACGGCCTGGAATCACGGTGCCGAACGCATTTTCGGCTATGTGGCCGATGAGGTGATCGGCCGGCCCGGGGCGATGCTCGCCGACGACCCCGGCGGCCGGCACCAGCGCGACACCCTGGACCGCATCCGCCATGGCGAGCGCAGCATCAGTTACGAGGCCCAGCGGCTGCGCAAGGACGGCACCCCGGTCGACGTGTCGTTCAGCATCACGGCCATCACCGACCCCGCCGGAGCGGTCATCGGCATCTCCGTCACCGCCCGCGACGTCACCGCGGCCCGGGAGGCCGCCGAGCGGCATCATGCCATCACCGAGCGCACGCATCAGGCACAGCGGATGGAAAGCCTCGGCAAGCTCGCCGGTGGCGTCGCCCACGACTTCAACAATCTGCTGGCCGTCATCGCCAACTACACCGACTTCGCGCTCGAACAGACCGCCGGCCAGACCGAGGTGCAGGCCGACCTGTGGCAGGTCCGCGCGGCCACCGACCGGGCCACCAACCTGACCCGGCAGTTGCTCACCTTCACCCGCGGCGACGCGATCCAACCGCAGCACGTCGACCTCAACGGCGCCGTCATCGAGATCCGCGACATCCTCGGACGCACCATCGGCGAGCACATCACCCTCATCGCCCGGCCGAGCCCGGAGACGCTGACCGTGCACATCGACCCCGGCCAGCTCCAGCAGGTGCTGCTGAACCTCACCATCAACGCCCGCGACGCCATGCCCGACGGCGGCACCATCGTGCTGGAAGCGGGTATGACCAGCCTCGACGGCGATGAGCTCGCCATGCAGCCCGCGCTACCGGCCGGCGCCTACGCCCGGCTGGTCGTCAGCGACACCGGCCACGGCATTCCCCCCGAGGTCGCCGCGCACATCTTCGAACCCTTCTACACCACCAAACCGCGCGGCAAAGGCACCGGCCTGGGCCTGGCCACCGTCTACGGTGTCGTCACCGAGGCCGGCGGCGGGATCAACCTGTACTCCGAGCCCGGCATCGGCACCACGTTCCGCATCTACCTGCCGGTCGTCGGCAGCACCGAGCGCTCGGACACCATCACACCGGCACAGCGCACGGCGTCGCCCCCGGGGCAGGGCCGCACGGTGCTCGTTGTCGAGGACGAGGCGCCGCTGCGGCGAGTCGTGGCCCGAATCCTCACCGGTGGTGGGTATCACGTCCGCACCGCCGCCAACGGCGCCGAGGCGCTCGACCTGTTCGGCCAGTACGGTGCCGACATCGTGCTCACCGATGTCATCATGCCCGAGATGCTGGGCACGCACCTGGCCGCGCTGCTGCAGGCCGAACACCCGGACCTCCCGGTGGCGTACATGTCGGGGTACAGCAACGGCCTTCTCGGTACGACGCACATCCTGGACGACGACATCGTCTTCATCGAGAAACCCTTCACCGCCAGCGACCTGCTCACGAAGCTGGCCGAGGCGTGGCCGGAGCAACGGCGGCCCTCGAGCCGCGGGCGTGGCCCGGGCGGATGACGAAGCCGCACCTCGGCGTCGCACCGATCGCCGGGGGCGGCGGCCGTCAGAGGGCGCCGAGGACGTTCTGGATGCCGACGACCGCCGCGCCCCTGGCCCAGTCGGCGAAGGTCAGCGGCGCGGTGGTGATCTCCAGGCGGCAGCGCTGGGCCTCGTCGGGTCCGGGGCGCAGCCGCTCGTCGACGGTCGCGGCCAGGGCGGGGGAGTCGGCGACGGCCGCGACGTCCTCGCCGGCCAGGACGATCCGGGTGGTCTGCAGGGCGCCGGCGAAGGTGGCCACCGTGTGGCCGAGGGCGCGGGCGGCGGCGTCCAGGACCGCCGTCGCCGCCTGGTCGCCGGCCGCCCGGGCGGCGACGAGGTCCTCGAAGCCCCGGCCGGCGTGCCGTTCGAGGTCGTCGCGGTTGAGGTAGGCGGCGACGCAGCCGCGGTGGCCGAGGCCGCAGCGGGGGCCGGTGCCGGTGACGGGGGCGTGCGCGAGGAGGTGGCCGTTGTCGACCAGGGACTCCACGACGACGCCCTCGCGGACGACGCCGAAGCCGAGACCGGCGCCGATGGTGAGGAGGCCGAAGGTACTGTGGCCGCGCCCCGCCCCGAACCAGAGCTCGGCCCGGGCCAGGGCGGTGACGTCGTTGGTCACCACCACGGGGCCGCCCAGGCGCTCCCGCAGGGCCGCGCCGAGGTCGACGTCGTGCCAGCCCAGGAACGTGCCCTCGCGGACCACGGAACGGCCGGTGACGATGCCGCCGAGGGACACGCCGACGCCGTCGACGGACGGGACCCGGCGGGCGAGGCGGTTCGCGAGCTGGGCGATGACCTTGACCGTGCCGGCGACCGGGGTGCCGGCCGGCAGTGCCGCCCGGGCGGAGGCCTTGACCTCGCCGTAGATGTCGCAGACGACGCCGTAGGCGGTGTCGCCGGTCAGCTTGCAGCCGACCACGTGCCGGGCCCCGGGCAGGACCGACAGGATCTGGCGGGGCCGGCCGATGCCCGGCTGCGGCTCCAGGTCCTCCACGAGGATGCCGCCCGCGACCAGGGAGCGGGCCAGCCGGGACATCGAGGCGACGGAGAGCCGCAGCGTGTCGCCGAGGTGCCCGCGCGAGGCGGGGCCGTGCGTGAGCAGGTGCCGGGTGACCGCCAGTTCGCCGGCGGACAGGCCTGCTGGTTCGAGGGCCACGAGGCCAGATTACAAAGGCCTCTTGTTTCGTCGATGTTACGAGGTTACTTTCAACCAGGATGGAAAAAAGTCGATTGAGGGGTCGCTATGTCGAGCCGATCGATGTCCACCGGTGCCGTCCTGCTGCTGCTCGCCGCGGCGATGCTGTCGGCCTGTGCCCGCGACGCGCGCACCACCATCACGTTCTTCCAGTTCAAAGGCGAGGCTCAGCAGTACTTCCAGGACCTCGCCGCGCAGTTCGAGCGCGCGAACCCCAGCATCCGCGTCATCGTCGACAACCCCGCCGACCCCGAGACGGCGCTGCGCACCCGGCTCGTGAAGAACGACGTCCCGGACGTGCTCACGCTCAACGCCAACGGCACGTTCGGCGAGTTCGCGACCGCGAAGATCTTCAAGGACTTCCGCGACGACCCCGTCCTGGCCGGCGTCAACCCGGCCTATCTGCGGGTCATCGGCAATCTCGGGGCCGGCTCGAAGGGCGAGGTCAACGGGGTGCCCTTCGCCGCCAACGCCAGCGGGCTGCTGTACAACGAAGAGCTGTTCGCGAAATTCGGCGTCGCCGTGCCGAAAACATTCGCGGAGCTCATCGCGGCCGCGAAGACGTTCAAGGCGGCCGGTGTCACGCCGTTCTACGGGATGCTCGCCGACGCCTGGACCGCGCAGTCGCCGCTCGCGCCGCTGTCGGCCCAGCTGCAGCCGGCCGACTTCTTCCAGCAGCGCTTCCAGAACCGCACGACGTTCGCGGCCGGCTGGAAGAGCACCGCTGATGAACTGGCGCAGCTGTACCAGTACACCCAGCCGGATCCTCTGTCGAAAGGCTATGAGGACGGCACCGCCGCATTCGCCCGCGGCGAGTCCGCGATGCTGCTCCTCGGCTCCTACGCCGTGCCGCAGATCCGCAAGGGCAAGCCCACGTTCACCGTCGGCAGCATGGCGTTGCCGGCCACCGACGATCCGGCCCGGACCACCCTCGTCTCCGGCGTCGACGTGGTTATCACGGCCGCGCGCAACGGTCCCCACCCGCAGGAGGTAGGCAAGTTCATCGACTT
The DNA here is from genome assembly GCF_044454505.1 of Dactylosporangium sp. NPDC051541. NCBI lineage: Bacteria > Bacillati > Actinomycetota > Actinomycetes > Micromonosporales > Micromonosporaceae > Dactylosporangium > Dactylosporangium sp. NPDC051541. The sequence continues at coordinate 12,300 of NZ_JBITDU010000008.1, read as the reverse complement.
CCTCATGGGAGAGAAGATCATGCAGGACTACTGCGCGGCCCAGGTCGCCATCCCCGCCCGCACCGGCCTGACGAACGACGATCCCGCGCTCACCGGCATTCGCGAATATATTCAGAACGGCCGGATCGTGGGCTTCACCGACCACCAGTTCATCCCGGCCATTCCCCTCGCGCCGCTGCTGCAGTCGTTCCTGCTGACCGGCGACGAACGCACATTCCTCGACGGCCTGGACAGCAGCTGGGACAAGGTCGCCAAACGCCGGACCTGGGCCCTCGGGGCGGTGCAGTCATGACGACCGAGAAGAGTGCGGTGCGGGCCACGGATACCCTGCGCGACGAGCCGCGCATCGACCGCCGGGATGACCCGCCGAAGCCGCGCGGTCGCAAGCTGTTCCCGGTCGCCTACTACGTCATGGTGCTGCCGGCGTTCGTGCTGTTCTTCGTCTTCCACACGATCCCGGTCATCCAGGGCGTCTACTACAGCTTCACCGACTCGCCCGGCTACGGACCGTCGAAGCTCGTCGGCCTGCGCAACTACATCGCGCTGTTCACCGACCCGCGGGTGCTGCACGCCTACTGGTTCACGTTCCTCATCGCCATCGTGGCGACGATCGCGGTCAATATCGTGTCCCTGGCGGTCGCGGTCGGGCTCAACGGCCGGATCAAATTCAAAACGACATTGCGCGGGGTGTACTTCATCCCGAACGTGCTGGCCATCCTCGTCGTCGGCTACATTTTCAACTACCTGTTCTCCAACTCGCTGCCCGCGCTCGGCGAGCAGCTCGGCATCGACGCGCTCTCCACCTCGCTGCTGACGAAGGCGAGCACGGCCTGGATCGGGATCGTCATCCTCGCGGTGTGGCAGGCCGCCGCGTTCAACATCATCATCTACATCGCCGGGCTGCAGACGGTGCCGGCCGAGGTCCTCGAGGCGTCCAGAGTGGACGGTGCCTCGGCCTGGCGGCAGTTCCGCAGCATCACGTTCCCGATGATCGCCGGCTTCTTCACCATCAACATGGTGCTGTCGCTCAAAGGGTTCCTGCAGATCTTCGACCACATCGTCGCGCTCACCGGCGGCGGCCCCGGCACCGACACCGAATCGGTGGCGCTGCTCATCTACAAGGGCGGCTTCCAGGGCGGCGAATACGGCTACCAGAGCGCCAACTCGGTCGTCTTCTTCATCGTCATCGTCGGGTTCTCCATCGTCCAGCTCAACGTCCTGCGCCGCCGGGAGGTGACCGAGTGACCACGTTCGGTGTGAAACGCCGCCGCAGCACCGTGAACTGGTGGCTCACCGCGCTGCTCATCGTGTTCGCGCTGACGATCGCGATTCCGCTGTACTTCGCCGTCGTCACCGCGCTGAAGACCCCCGACCAGCTCACCGGCACCGGCTTCGGCCTGCCCGGCACCCCGCACTGGGACAACTTCGCGACCGCCTGGCGGCTCACCGACTTCCCGGTCGCCGCGTTCAACAGCGCCGTCATCACCGTCGGTGCCGTCGTGCTGACCCTGCTCACCAACTCGATGGTCGCCTACGCCATCGCCCGCAACATGCACCGGAAACTGTTCAAGACGCTGTACTTCTACTTCGTCTCCGCGCTGTTCGTCCCGTTCCCGATCATCATGCTGCCGGTCGCCAAGGAGACCGCGATCCTGCACCTGGACAACCGGGTCGGGCTGATCCTGCTGTACGTCGTGTACGGGCTCGCATTCAACATCTTCATCTTCACGGCGTACATCAACAGCATCCCGCGCGGCCTGGAGGAGGCGGCCGCCATCGACGGCGCGTCGACCTGGGGCATCTTCTGGCGGGTCATCTTCCCGCTGCTCAGCCCCATGAACGCGACCGTCGGTATCCTCACCTGCCTGTGGGCCTGGAACGACTTCCTGCTGCCGCTGGTCATCCTGTCCGACCCGCGTTCGGCGACCCTCCCGCTGGTGCAGTACGTGTTCCAGAGCCAGTTCCAGACCGACTACCCGGTCGCGTTCGCCAGCTATCTCATGGCGATGGCGCCATTGCTGATCGTGTATGTCTTCGCCCAGCGGTGGGTCATCTCCGGCGTCACCCGCGGCGCGATCAAATGACCCCGGCCGCGCATCTCATCGGCGCGCCGGGCGAGACCGGCCTGGTCCTGCTCGACCACCCCGACCGGCTGCCGACCGCCGTGTGGTGCGGCGTCGTCACCCCGGACACGAACGCGGAGGACATCGTCACCCTCGGTGGCCACGGCGTCAGCCTGCTCCCGGAGGCCTCCACCATCTGGTACGGCCGCCCGGGCCTCGCCGGTCACCGCGGCGGCACGGAGCCGGGCGCGTGGTCGACCCGGTTCATGCCCCTCGACGTCGCGATCGACGAGCACGGCGCCCGCATGCACGCGCACGACCCGGTGGCGGCCCTGGGACTGGTGACGGAGATCGAACGGGTCGCCGGTGGCCTCCTGCGCATCCGGCACACGATCACCAACACCGGGACGACCCCCTATTTTCTCGAAGCCCTGGAAGTGGTACTGCCGGTGCCCGATCGGGTCACCGAAGCACTCGACTTCACCGGGCGGTGGGCCCGCGAACGGGTGCCGCAGCGGCATCGGATCGGTGACGGACTGTGGCTGCGCGAGAACCGGCGCGGCAAGACCGGGTTCGACGCGGCGACCGTCCTCACATGCGGTACCCCCGGAATCGCTTTTGGCTCTGGAGAAGTGTGGGGCGTGCACGTCGCGTGGAGCGGCAATCACCGGCACCGCCTCGAACGCACGCCGCTCGGGCGGATCAGCCCGACGATCACCACGCTCGGCGGCGGTGAACTGCTCCTGCCGGGCGAGGTGACGCTCGGTCCGGGGGAGTCCTACGCAACGCCGTGGGTCTACGCCGGTGCCGCCCGGGACGGTCTTGACGGGCTCGCCGCACGGTTCCACGCGTTCCTGCGCGCCACGCCCGCGCACCCGCACAGTGACCGGCCGGTGACGCTCAACGTGTGGGAGGCGGTGTTCTTCGACCACGACCTCGGCCGGCTGCGCGAACTCGCCGACCTCGCCGCCCGGATCGGCGTCGAACGGTACGTGCTCGACGACGGCTGGTTCGGTGGCCGCCGCCACGATGCGGCCGGACTCGGTGACTGGCTGGAGTCGCCGGACGTCTGGCCCGACGGCCTGGCCCCGATCGTCGAGCACGTGCACGCGCTCGGCCTGCAGTTCGGGCTGTGGTTCGAACCGGAGATGGTCAACGCCGACTCCGACCTGTATCGCGCCCACCCCGACTGGATTCTCGCCAGCGGCGGCCGCATCCCGCCCGAGGAGCGCAACCAGCACATCCTGGACCTGACCCAGCCGGCCGCGTTCGCGCACGTGCTGGGCCAGATGACCGCGGTCCTGGCCAAGTACGACATCGACAGCGTGAAATGGGACCACAACCGCGACGTCATCGAGGGCGGCTCCGCCACCGCCGCCGGCCGCCCCGCCGTGCACGCCCAGACCGCCGCGTTCTACCGGCTGCTGTCGACGCTGCGGACCCGGTTCCCGGCCGTGGAGTGGGAGAGCTGCGCGTCCGGCGGCGGCCGCATCGACCTGGCGGTGCTCTCGCTCGTTTCCCGGGTGTGGACGTCGGACCAGAACGACGCCCTGGCCCGGCAGTCGATCCAGCGGTGGACCGCCCAACTGGTCCCGCCGGAGTATCTGGGCGCGCACGTGAGCGGCCCGCGCTCCCACCAGACCGGCCGCCGCCTGCCGTTGGACTTCCGCTGCGGTACCGCCCTGTTCGGCCACTTCGGCATCGAGTGGGACATCACCACCGCCACCGACGCCGACCTCGCCGCCCTGGAGCGCTGGATTCAGGTGTACAAGGAGCATCGCGCTCTGCTCCACAGTGGACGGCTGATCCGCCTGGACCTGGCCGAGCCGGGCGCCTGGGTCCACGGCATCGTCGCGCCCGACCGGTCGGCCGCCGTCTTCGCGTATGTGCAGCTGGACGACCTCGACCACGAACCCCCGGCGTTCCTCATTCCCGGCCTGGCGCCCGATCGCCGCTATCTGGTCACACGGATCGATCCCGGCCGGCGCCCGGACTACACGCCCCCGCCGGGCCCGGTCAGCGGCGCGAGCCTGGCCGACGTCGGGCTGTCCGGCCCGCCACCGGCCCCGCTGACCACGACGATCGTGCACCTGCGCGCGGCCTGACCGGACCGCTCAGCCGCCGGCGCCGGGCGTCACGGCGGGCGCCGGTGGGCCCCCGCCGATCAGGTCGTCCAGGAACGCCTCGATGGTGCCCGCGGCGACGGCGCTGAGCCCGGCGAACTCGATGCCGGCCTCCTCGCCCTCGTCGCCGTCGATCAGCCGGACCACGCGGCCCCGCACCGTGAGCGGCCGGTCGCCGAGCCGCATCGTGATTTCCAGATCGTCCCCGGGCCGCGGGTGCCAGCCCGGCCCGGTCGTGCACCGCACGCCGCTGACGCTCAGGTCGAGCATGTTGACCGCGTGCTCGTCGGCGCCGGACCGCACCGTCACCCGGTCCTCGACGGTGACGCGATCGTGCCGGCGGCGCTCGAGGCGCTCGGTCACCTGCGACAGCGCCTCGATCCGCCCGACCGCCTCCCGCACCCCGTCGACGAGCTGGTGCACGGCCTCCCGCTGGCGGGCCGAAACGCCGGTGAGCTGGGCGGTGGCATCCCCGATGCGGACCACGCCGGCGCTCATGTCGGCGATCACCGACGCCATGGCCGACGCGTCCGTGCCGAGCGCCTCGACGGTCGTGGCGATCTGGTCGGTGGAGTCCTTCGTCTTGGCCGCCAGGGCCTTCACCTCGCCGGCCACGACACTGAAGCCGCGGCCGGCCGCCCCGGCCCGGGCCGCCTCGATGGTGGCGTTGAGCGCGAGCAGGTTGGTCTGCCCGGCGATGGCGGCGATGAGTGTGGCGATGCCGTCGACCTGGCCGAGGCTCGTGTTGACCGCGCCGACGACGGTGTCCGCGGTGGCGGCCCGCGCCACGACCGTACGGGTCTCCTCGTCGGCCGACGCCGCCTCCCGCTCGATCGCGTTGGCTCCCTCGAGGACCGTGCCCGCCCGGTCCAGGACGGCCTGCAGCTCGGTCACGACGGCGCCGCCGGTCTGCTGGACGATGTCGCCGGCGCGGCGGCGGGTGCTCTGCTCGGCCAGCCGCTGCCGCACCGTGTTGCGCACCAGCTGGGCCTCCTTCGCCGCCCGCTCGCGCTGCAGGCTGTCCTCCTGGGCGTGCAGCGCGTCCAGCATCGAGTCGAGCTGCCGGCCGAGGTCGCCGATCTCGCTCGTGTCGCGGTTGGCGCCGATGCGGCGGCCGCGGTCGGCGGCGGCGAGCAGGTCGCTGATCCGCCGGGCCGAGCCGATCACGGCCCGCAGGAGCAGCAGCGCGACGGCGACGGCGAGGGCCAGCCCGACGAGGATGATCGCGGGGACGGCGTAGCGGACGCGGGTGAACTCCCGGTTGGACTGCGCCACCCGGGTCTCCGCGGCGGCGACCTCCGACTCGAACAGCTTGTCCAGCGGGTCGGCCATCGCCTCGTTGGCGTCGGCGAGGGCCCCGTTGGCCGCCGCGTACGCCTCCGCCGTCCGGCCCGCGTCGGCGGCGGCGATGACCTGCTGGTCGCGGACGGTGCGCCAGTCGTGCAGCCGGCCGGCGAAGTCGTGCATGAGCTCCTCGCGGCCGTCGCCGGCGCTGTCATGCGTGCGCAGATACGCGGCGATGTCGTCGTCGGCCGTGCGGTCGGTGTCGGCGATCTCGCCGCGCAGGGCCGAGCGGTCGCCCGGCGCGGCCGCGAGGTACTGCCACACCTGGACCCGGGTGTCGCCTTCCATGTCGCGCAGGTCGCCGAGCGCGGCGAGCGGCCGCACCGAATGCGAGTGCAGCTCGATCACGCTCCCGTGCGTCTGCCCCAGCCCGACGAGCGCGATGGCGCTGCCGAGCGCGGCCGGGACGGCACAGACGGCGACGACGAGGTACACGCGGGCCCGCAGCGACCGCCCTCTGGTCCGGTTCGCCAGCTTCATCGCACCACCCTCCACCCCAGTCGATCGGCACCGGCGGCGACGGCATGATCAGAACGAGCGGTGATATTCATCCGCCCTGGTCGCCCGGCGCCGGGCGACCAGGGCGCCGACGCGCGTGCCCGATGCTCAGGGGACGAGCACGACCTTGCCGGCGACGGTGCCGGACTCGGCCAGGCGCACGGCTTCGGCGGCCTCGCGCAGCGGGATGCGGGCGGCGACCTGCGGGGTCAGGGTGCCGTCGGCGAGCAGCGCGAACACCTTGGTGAGGTCGGCGCGCAGCTTCGCCTGGAACGCGGTCCGGCGGCGGTGGCCGGCCCAGAGGTTGTAGAAGTGGGCGCGGCGGCCGTTCGGAGCCAGGTTCCACGCGAGGAGGCGGGCGAACAGGCCGTAGATGGGGAGTCGGGAGCTGCCGGTGGCGTCCCTGGTGGCGGCCGTGCCGTATGAGACCAGTGCCCCGCCCCGCCGCACGAGCCGCCAGGACTCCACGATGCCGGGCCCGCCGACGTGGTCGAAGACAGCGTCGTAGCCGTCGGGGGCCAGGTCGCGGGCGAGCCGGTACACCTGCGGATCCTTGTAGTCGATCGGCTCGGCCCCGAGTGCCCGCAGCGTGTCGTGATGGCGTGGTGACGCTGTGCCGACGACCCGGATCCCGGCGGAGCGAGCCAGCTGGGTCAGCGTGGACCCGACGCCGCCGTTGGCCCCGAGGACCAGGATCGTGCCGCCCCGGCCGACCCGGGCGATGCGGTGCAGCATCTGCCACGCGGTGACGCCGTTGACCACGACCGTCTCGGCCTCGGCGGGGTCGACGCCGTCCGGCACCGGCACCAGGTGGCCGGCGTCGACGAGCACCGCGGTGGCCCAGCCGCCGGTCTTCGTGACCGCCGCGACCCGGGCCCCGGCGAGCGCCCCATCGACGCCGGCGCCGACCTGCTCGACCCGCCCGACCAGGTCGTAGCCGGGGACGAACGGGAACGGCGGCTGGTCGTAGTACTTGCCGCGGCGCATCTGCTGCTCGGCGAACGAGACCCCGCTGGCCTCGAGCCGGACCAGGGCCTGCCCGGGGCCGGGGGCGGGGAGCTCGCGGTCGCGGACCAGCAGGCCGGCGGGCTCGACGATGCCCGGCAGGACGATTTCGGTGGCGTTCACGGGGACCTCCTGAAGTAAGTATGTGTGCACTGACTCACAAAAATGGACAGAAAAACGGGGCGCGTCAGCGCACGTGCGTCATGCCGGACGTCAGCGCCCGCGCCCAGGACTCGTCGACGTCGTCGAGCCCCGCGGTCACGATGAGATGGCACAGCTGGCCCAGCGCGATGAACTGCTGGATGTGCGCGTCGCCGGCCCCGATGGAGCGCAGGAACGCGACCAGGCGCTTGTAGCCGGCCTGCACGGCGGCCTTGACCTCCGGGATGTCCGTACCGCTCTGGGCCTGCACCTGCAGCATGAGCAGGCTCTTGTCCGAGATCAGCCGGGCGTAGGCGTCGCCGAGGTGCTCGAGGAGCCGCTCCGGGCTCCGGTCGGGCGCGGTCTCGGCGGCGGCTTCCAGGGTGGCGAGGATGCGGTCGTAGCAGGCGTCGATGGCCGCGAGGAACAGGCCGAGCTTGTTGGTGAACAGCCGCAGCGCGTACGCCTCCGAGATGCCGGCCGCCGCCGCGACCGCGGTGACCGGCGTCGCGTGGTACCCGTTGCGGGCGAACACGGTGACGGCCCGGTCGACCAGGACGGTTCGGCGGTGCTCGGCGGTGCTGCGCATGTAAGTGAGTACACACAAACAAACTCCGCTTGTCAAGCGCTGCCGGTCAGGGCGTGACGGGCGCCCGTTCGTCGCGGGGGGCGGTCGGGTCGAGGACCCAGTGCTCCCGGACGGTCGCGCGATACAGGCGGAACGGGCCGCCGTCCGCGATCTTCTCCGGTGGGAACGGCTCGGCGCCCTTGGTGAAGCAGCCGCGGTTGAACGCATCCAGGCCGTCCGGGTCGATGGAGGCCCGGGCCGACATGTACACCGCCTTCGCGCCGCCGACCGGCACCGTCGAGTCATACACGACCAGGCTCACCTGCGGGCGGACGGCCAGGTTGCGCGAGTGCCGCGTGTCCGGGCGGGAGAGCCAGAGCACGCTTCGGTACCCGTCCAGCGCGTAGAACACCGGCGACACCCACGGTTCGCCGTGCTCGTCCGCGGTGCCGAGGACCACGTATCGGTTCTCGTCGAGCAACTCCCGGGCGAACGCGTTCAGATCCATCGCCTGAGGATAGGCTGGCATCGATCACGGGGAGGACGCTATGGGGTATCTCGAAGTAGCGGCCCGGCTACTGCTGGCCACGGTGTTCGCGGTGGCGCTGTTCGGGAAGGTGACGGGCGGCCGGGCGTACGCGGCGTTCGCCGACTCGATCGCGCGGATGCGTGTGCTGCCGGCCCGGGTCGCCCGGCCGGCCGCGCTCGCCTCGGTCGTGACCGAGGGCGCGGTGGTCCTCCTGCTCGTGCTGCCGTGGCGGTGGGCCGCCGTCGCCGGGTTCGTGCTGGCGGCCGGGCTCCTCGCCGTCTTCGCGGCGGCCATCGCGATCAGCCTGCGCGGCGGCAACCGGGCGCCGTGCCGGTGCTTCGGGGCCTCGGCGACGCCGCTCGGCAGGGGACACATCGTGCGCAATCTGATACTCATCGTGATCGCCCTCACCGGGCTCGCCGCCGCCGCGGCCGTCGGGGCCGGTGCGGGCGCGATCGCCATCCCCGGAGCCGTCGTCGCCGGGGCGGCGGGGCTGGTCGCCGGCATCGTCGTCACCGCCTACGACGACATCGTGACGCTGTTCCGATAGGCGTCTCCGCCGCAGTGGCCTCCCCCCGTCGGCGGCACCCGGCCGCCGTGGAGGCCACCACGGCCGACGAGGCACCATGACATCGGCCGCTATCGTCGGCCTACGAAGTACCTACCGCGCAACCGGCGCCGACCGCGTCGACGCAGACGCAGGCGAGTCGACGGGCAGATTCGGAGGGAGTCGCGTGCGGTACCGGATGCTGGGCCCTTTGGAAATCGGTCCGGACCCACAGGTCTGGCGCCCCCGCGGCCGGCGGGAACGGGCGATGCTCACCGTCCTGCTCCTGCGCCCCCGCCGCCCCGTCAGCCTGGCCGAGCTCGTCGACGCCACCTGGGAAACCGCCCCCGCCACCGCCCGCCAGCAGGTCCACAGCACCGTCCACCGGCTGCGCACCGTCCTCGGTGAGGACACCGTGCAGACCGTCGCCTCCGGGTACCTCCTCGCCGCCGCCGACGACGAGATCGACCTCGGTGTGTTCAGCGCCCGGTCCGCCGACGCCCGCCGGGCCGTGGCCGACGGCCGCCTCGAGGATGCCGTGGCCCTGTACCGCGCCGCCGCCGCCCTGTGGCGTGGCCCGGCCCTGGCCGACCTCGACACCCCGCCGATGGCCGTGGAGGCCGCCCGCCTCGCCGAACTCCGATTGGCCGTGCTGGCGGAACGCTTCGACGCCGAGCTCGCCGTCGGTGGCGACCCGCTGCCGGAGCTGACCGCGCTGGTCGCCGAGCACCCCTACGCCGAACGTCTCCGCGCGCAGCTCATGACCGCCCTGCACCGGGCCGGCCGCCGGGCCGAGGCCCTGGCCGTCTACCGCGACGGCCACCGCCGCCTCGTCGAGGACCTGGGCATCGAGCCGGGGCCGCAGCTGCGCGACCGGCAGCAGAGCATCCTGGTGGACGACGCCGGCGCGGCCGAGCCGCCGGGGCCGTGCCTGCTGCCGCCACCGCCGCGCCCGCTCGTCGGCCGCGACGACGAGATCGCGTGGCTGCTGGCCCGCATCGGCGGGGAGGCGACCCGGATTCTCGCGGTGAGCGGCGCGGCCGGCATCGGCAAGAGTGCTCTGGTGTTGTCGGTGGCGCATTCGGTACGGTCGCGCTTCCCCGGTGGGCAGGTCCACGTCCGCCTCAGCGGCCTCGACGGGCCGTGGGAGGCGCACGCGTCCGTCCTCATCGCGCTGGGTGTGCCGCCGGCCGCCGTCCCGGCCGGGCCGGGGGAGCGCGAGGCCCTGTACCGGGCCCGGCTCGCGGCCCGCCGGGTGCTTCTGGTGCTCGACGACGCGCAGGACGCGGCGACGGTCCGCGCGCTGAGCCCCGGCATCGGCTCGGCCGTGCTGGTCACGAGCCGCCCGCGCCTGCTCGGCCTGACCGAGGCCGAGCACCTGTCGCTGGGCCTGCTCGGCCCGGGGCCCAGCCGCGCGCTGCTCGACGAGCTCGTCGGGGCCGTCCGCACGCAGGCCGAGCCGGTGGCGACGGGCGACGTCATCCGGTACTGCGGCGGCCTGCCCTTGGCTCTGTGCGTGGCCGGCGCCCGCCTGGCCGGCCGCGTCGAGCTGCCCCTGGCCACCTACTCGCAGCGCCTGGCCGACGAGCGCCGCCGCCTCGCCGCCCTGTCCACTTCGGACGGTGGGGTCGCCGCGAGCCTGCTCGTCTCCTACCGCGGCCTCGGTACCGCAGCCCGCTCCGCCCTGCGCCGCCTGGGTTCGCTGACCACCCGGCCGTTCCCGGCGTGGACGGTCGCGGCGGTCCTCGACGGCGACGCGGTGCGGGCCGACCCGGTGCTCGACGAGCTGAGCGACGCGCAGCTCCTGCAGAGCGCCGGCGGGGCCGCGTTCCAGCTGCACGACCTGGTCCGGCTCTTCGCCGCCGAACGCTGCACCGAGGAGGAGGACCCGGCCGACGTCCGGGCCGCCGCGACCCGGGTCATGGACGGCTGGCTGTCCCTGGCTCTGGCCGCGGTGTGCTCGTTCAGCGGCGACCGCCCCGACCGCGCCTGGGGCCTGAGCGCACTGGCCGAACCGGCGGGCGACCCGCTCGGCTGGCTGGACGCGGAGGCCGACGCGCTGGCCGCGGCCGTGCACCAGGCGCACGCGCTCGGCCTCGACGAGCACTGCTGGCGCCTGGCCTGGGTGCTGCGCAACTACCTCGAGACCCGCGGCCACTGGCGGCTGTGGCAGGAGACCACCGAGACCGGCCTGGCCGCCGCCCGCCGCGCCGGGTCCCGCATCGGCGAGGCGTGCATGCTGGTCTCCCTGGCCCAGCGGGTGGCGTCGGAGGGCGGGACCGTCGACGAGGCCGACGCCCTCGCGGCCTTCGAGATCTTCGACGCCGCCGGTCACGCCATGGGCCGCTCGATCGCCCTGTTCGCCATGGCCGAGATCGCGGAGTGGCGCCACAACGGCGACGACGTGCGCCGCCTGTTCCGCGCCGCGATCGCCGCCGCCCGCGAGTCGGGCGACGAGTACATGGCCGTCAACGCCGAGGGCAAGCTCGTCCGCTGGGACCACGAACAGGACCCCGACAGCCCCGCGGTGGCCGCCGCCTACCGTGACTGCCGCGACCGCCTCCGCGACCTGGGCGCGATCCGGCAGGCCGCGATGATGGAACGCCGCCTCGGCATGTGGTACGAGTCCCACGCCCGCCACGACGAAGCCCTGTCCTGCTTCCGCCGCAGCCTGCGCGACGCCCAGCAGCTCCGGGACGAGACCGGCGTCGCGTACCTCTCCCTCGACCTCGGCCGCCTCGACTGCGCCGCCGTCCGCACCCCGGCCGCGGCGGACCGGTTCACCGACGCGCTGACCATCTTCACCCGCCACGGCGACGAGACCGGCGCCGCCCGGGCCCGCCTCGAGCTGGGCCGCCTCCGCGCGGCCGAGGGCCGGGTGGACGAGGCCCGCACGCTGCTGAAGACCGCACACGACCGCTTCGTCGAGCTCGGCCACACCCACTGGTCCGACCACGCCGCCGCGGCCCTGGCCGACCTGCGCTGACTAGGCCGTGACTAGCGGATCATGGGGTGTGGTCGGGTACGGCGCGGAGCCAGTCGAGGGTTTCGACGAGGTCCACTGTGGCCTGGTAGCTCGTCAAGAGCTTGTCGTACCGGGTCGCCAGGCCGCGCCACTGCTTGCGGCGGCCGAACCCGCGTTCGACCTGGTTGCGGTCCTTGTACCGGATCGGGTCGAACGCTGGTGGCCGTCCACCACGTGATCCTTTCCTTGCCCGGTTGGCGATCTGGTCTTTCGGCTGCGGGATCACGGCCACAATCCCGCGGGCCCGCAACGCCGCCCGGTTCGCCCTGGACGAGTACGCCTTGTCCGCTGTCACCGAGTCCGGCCGTTTCCGCGGCCGGCCAACCCCACCCGGCCGGGCCACCGAGACGTGATCCAGCAGGGCGATCAGCTGCCGGGTGTCGGCAGCCTGACCGGGCGTGATCCGCGTGGCAAGCGACCGGCCACGCCCGTCGGCCATAGTGTGCACCTTCGTGGT
>NZ_JBITDU010000007.1:0-571517 GCF_044454505.1 Dactylosporangium sp. NPDC051541 | reverse complement strand
TGATACCACCGTGACGCAGCCTGCGCCGTGACACCCAACGCATTGACCACATCGACCTGCCGAGAGCCGGCTTCGAACATGTCCACGGCCCGCATACGCTGCTCCCGCAACGCATCCACGTCACGAACAACACCGCGACGCCGACCGGCCGACCGGGGTGAAGCAGTCATGTCCCTGATTGTCCTAGCCACCAACCCGATCGACCGACAGCGACTCACCGAGAACACGAAAGATCTTTAGGAAGTAACGGTCGCCTGCGCACCGGGGATGCCGCTCCCCACATCGTGCGGCATCCCCGGCCTGTGCGGCAAAGCATTTAGCAGGACAGGTTGCCGCCCGCGGGCACCCCGAGGACGCCGGCGAACTGGTTGTAGAGGTTGATCCGGCTCTGCACCTGGGCGGGGTTGCCGCCGTTGCACTCGATGCTGTTGATGGCGCGGATCGTGGTGCCGAAGCCCTGGCCGTTCACCATCGCGTTGTGTGAGGTGGTGCCCGCGTTGCCGGTGCCGGTCATCCAGTACCAGAGGCCGGTCTGCCAGGAGATGGACGAGTTCGTCGCCACCAGGTTGGGGTTGTTGAGCAGGTCGACGCCGAGGGCGTCGCCGGCCGCCTTGTAGTTGAAGTTCCAACTCAACTGGATCGGGCCGCGGCCGTGGTAGGCGGACTGGCCGGCCGGGCAGCCGTAGGGCTGGCTGGTGTCGCAGTAGTGCGGCCAGTTCGCGGTGTTGATCTCGTCGATGTAGACCAGGCCGCCGGTCTCGTGGCTCACGTTGGCCAGGAACGCGGCGGCTTCCTGCTTCTTGACCGTGTCGCTGCCGGTGGTGGCGAACGCCGGGTACTTCTTCATGGCGTCGGTCAGGCCGGCGTAGGTGTAGAAGCTGTTGCGCGACGGGAACATCTGATTGAACTGGCCCTCGCTGACCACGAAGCCGCTGGTGTTGCCACCGCCGCCGGTGTCGCCGCCGCCACCCCCGGTGCAGCTGAACGGTGACCAGTACCAGTAGCTGATCACCGGGTCGTAGCCGGGGTTGTCGTGCGACGCCTGGTAGTACCCGCCGCTGGTGTACCGCACGATGGTGCCGGTCGTGTACCACTGGCCGGCGACCCAGTTCGGGTAGTTGCACTGGGTCGTGCCGCCCCCGCCGCCGGTGCCGCCACCGCAGTCGCCACCGTCGCTCCACACGCCGGAGCCGCCGGTGCTGGGGGTCTCGTACTGCGTCCACCACTTCGCGGTCCAGTTGTGCCCGTTGTACGAGGCCTGCTGGCCGCCGGTGTAGACGGTGCTGCTGACGTAGGCCGGTGCGCAGGCGGCGGCCGCACCGGCGGCGGTGATGGGGATGATCGCGGCCGCGGCGCCGGCCAGCATGAGGCCCGCCGCGGCGACGTAGGCGAGGAGTCGTTGCTTGGGCATGGAGCGGTTCCCTTCCACCGTTGCCGGTGCGATCGACGCATGTCCATCCCAATTTGTAAACAAGGTTTTGTGTTTTGTAAAGACTGTTAAGAATTCTTTACGGCACTCCGCCGATGCAGCGCCGACTGCGGCTGACCGTCACACCGTCGTGCGGGGGAACGCGTCCCGGGCCGCCAGGACGATCGCGGCGGCACCCGCCACCGCCGCCGCGGCCACCCACGCCACCGCGCGCAGCCCGAAGTGGTCGAGCACGACCCCGCCGACACCGGCCCCGGCCGCGATCCCGACGTTGGCGGTGGCGACGATCCAGGCCCCGGCCAGGTCCTCCGTCGTCGCCCGGGCCCGGATCGCGGCGGTCTGATGGATCGACGCGACCGGCCCGAACGCGCAGTTCCAGACCGCCCCGCCGGCGATGACCAAAGCCAAGACCGGAAAGCCCGCGCCGGTACTGCCGATGCCCGCGCACAGCACCACGAGCACGACCAGTGCCGTCCCCCGGAACCGCACGTCCAGCCGCCGCCCGGCGAGCCAGACCCCGAGCAGCCCGCACCCGCCGAACACGAGCAGAATCGGCCCGACCAGCTCTGCCGCCGCACCGGCCCGCAGCAGCAGCACCGACACGTACGAGTACAGCGCGTACTGCCCGGTGTAGACGAGGATGTTCGACCCGATCACCGCCACCAGCCGCCGCACCCCCGTCCCCGCCGCCTCGTCCCGGGCGGCCGGCTCGACCTCCGGCAGCCGCCCGGCGACCAGCAGCAGCAACACCAGCATGAGCACGCCGAGCGCGGCGAACGCCCCGCGCCAGCCGACGGCGTTGCCGAGGGCCGTGGCGAGAGGCACCCCGAGGACGAACCCGGCCGAGATCCCGGCCGACGCGAACGCGAGCGCCGAGCCGGTGCGCTCCGGCGGCACGAGCCGGGCCGCGTACCCGATGCAGACCGCGAAGAACACCGCGTGCGTCGCCCCGCCGAGCCCGCGCGCCACGGCCAGGAGCGCGTAGCCGGGCGCCACCGCCGCGAGCGCGTTGCTGGCGGCGAAGCACCCGGTCGCGATCAGCAGCAGCCGCTTGCGCGGCACCCGCCGGGTCGCCAGGGTCAGCGGCACGGCGAGCACCGCGACGAGGGCCGCGTAGAGGCTGACGAGCAGCCCCGTCGCCGAGTCGCCGGTCCCGACCGCCCGCCCGACCGCCGGCAGCAGCCCGACCGGCAGCATCTCGGTCGTCACGCCCGCGAACACGCACAGCGCCAGGATCACCAGCCCGGCCCGCGCCGGATTCGCAGTCACCACGGCCCGCTCGGCGTCAGCGGCGCACGTCGGCGGGTTCGCGGTGCAGCGGCAGGCCCGCGTCGAGCCAGGCCTCGACGCCGCCGGCGAGGTCGGTGGCCCGGTGCAGCCCGACGCGGCGGAGGCTCTCGGCGGCCAGGCTGGAGCTGTAGCCCTGGCGGCAGACGACGACGATCTCCACGTCGTAGGACGTCGCCTCCGGGATGCGGGTGGGGCAGGCCGGGTCGAGCCGCCACTCCAGGACGGTCGGGTCGATGACCGCGGCGCCGGGGAGCTCGCCGGTCTCCGCGCGCTGGGTCTCGGTGCGGGTGTCGACGATCAGGGCACCGCGGAGGCGGGCGGTCTCGGTCTCCCGCGGGGTGTATCGCCGCACGCCCCGCCGCGCCTCCGTCAGCACCCGGGCCACACCCGGTCCGTCGTTGTGCTCGCTCACACCCCGATCATGTCACCGGCCGCCGCGCGCGGGACACCGGCCCGCGCGGCCGACGTCACCGGCACGAGAGCACGATCTTCGCGCGCGCGTGCTCGGTCTCGAGGTGGGCGATGGCGTCCGGGGCGCGCTCGAGGGGGTAGGTGCGCTCGATGACGGGGCTGAGCTCGCCCGCTTCGACGTGCTCACGCACCGCGTCGAGGCGCTCCCGGTTGGGCTCGCCGGAGAGCAGCAGCACCCGCTGCGACCCGAGGCGGCCGGCCAGCAGACCGCTGATGACCAGGCCCATCGGCCCGACGAGGCTCCCGCCCGTGTACACGCCGCCGCCGGCCAGGATCAGCGTGCCCTTCGGCGTGACGGTGCGGCGAAGGGCGGTGAGCGACCGGTTGGCGACCAGGTCGAAGACGATGTCGTACCGCGTCCGCGTCCGCGTGAAGTCGTCGCGCGTGTAGTCGATGACCGCGTCGGCCCCGACGCCGGTGACCAGTTCGGCGTTGCGGGCGCTGCACACTCCCGTGACGTGCAGACCGAAAGCCTTGCCCAGTTGTACCGCGAACATGCCCACTCCACCGGAAGCCCCGTTGATGAGCAGGCGCTGGCCGGGCCGGGCCGCGGCCAGGTCGCGCAGCCCTCCGAGGGCGGTCGCGGCGGCCAGAGGCAGCGCGGCGGCCTGCTCGAACGTCAGGCCCGCCGGCATGTGCGCGACCGCGGCCGCCTTGGCGCAGGCGTACTCCGCGAACGCGCCCGCCGCCGAGCCGTACACCTGGTCGCCAGGCTTGAGGTCGGTGACGGCGCGGCCGGCGAACTCCACGACGCCGGCGAAGTCCGAGCCGCGAATCCGCTGTTTCGGCCCGCGCAGCCCGAACCCGGCGACGGTGAGCCGGGCCAACTTCGGGTCGCCGCGCAGGACGTGCCAGTCGGCGGCGTTGACCCCGGCCGCGTGGACCCGGACCAGGACCTCGTCGGCCGCGGGGACCGGGGTGTCCACGTCGGCGTATCGCAGCTCACTCGGCGGGCCGTAACGCTCCTGAACTATCGCCTTCATGCCGTCGATCGTCGCGGCCGCCGAGGCCCGGAGCATCGGTCTCGAGGCCGCTGTCGTCCCGGCCGAAGGTCGGGGAAAGGAGCCGTTCTTTCGGCGGGCGCAGGGTCCGCAGCAGCAGCCGCATCTCGGCCAGGGTCTGCGCGCCCTCAGCCTTGATGCGACGCAGGGTCTCGATCGGTCCGGTGAACCGGCCGGCCTGGGCCTGGACGGCGATCGCCGACACGTGGTGGGCGACGGTGTCGTTGAGGTCGCGGGCCAGGCGTTCGCGTTCGAGCAGGCGGATGTGTTCGCGTTCGCGGTCCAGGGCCCGGGCCCGGTATCGCAGCGCCGCCGCGGCCGCACCGAGCGCGGCCATGGTGGCGAAGCCCTCGTCCATCTCGGTCCAGCTCAGCAGGCCGGCGGCGGCCGCGAGCACGATCTTGCCGAGGACCAGCGGCGTGCCCAGGGCGACCGACCGCGGCGAGCCCCACCGAACCAGCGAGTAGGGCAGGAGCAGCAACGCCGCGGCCGTCTGCAGCCGCGGCTCACTGTGGGCCACGAGGACGGCGACCGCGGCGGCGGCGGACGCTATGGCGACCGCGGTCAATGGGTAGTACCGCCGCCACAGCAGCAACGGGAGCAGCGCCACGGTGAGCAGGACGGGCTCGGACCGCAGGACGCCCTCCACCACCGCGGCCCCGATCAATGCCGCGACGAGGACGGCGTCGCGCGCTCCGGGCCGGATGAGGCGCATCCACCCATCGTAGGGACGCGGCCGGTCCGCCGGATCCGACCAAAGTACGAGACGGTCGAGCGGCCATCGGCCCGTCTCGTCTCAGTGCAGGCCGAAGTGGCGGAACAGGCTCGGGTCGGCGAACGTCACGCTGCGGCGGATCCGCTGGCGGTACACCGAGAAGATCTGCAGTGAATGTGGTTTGTGGTCCGGAGTGTAGGCCGCGAGCGCGGGAGCGCCGTTGGCGGCGACGGGTCGCAGGTGCCAGCCCGGGCCGCGCATCGCGAAGACGCGCTCCATGAAGGTGGCGTAGTGCTCCCGGCCGGCGAGCCACAGGTTGACCGGCGGCATCTCCAGCACGACGTCGTCGGCGAGCAGGCGGGTGAGGGCGGGCACGTCGGCCGCCTCGAACGCGGTCAGGTAGCGCTCGACGACCGCCCGCTCGTCCGGGTCCGCCGGTTCGCGCAGGTCCTCCAGCTCCGGCGCGGCCGCGCGCAGTGCCGCCCGGGCCCGCTGGAGGCTGCTGTTGACGGAGGCGACGCTGGTGTCGAGGACGTCGGCGACCTCGGCCGCGGGCAGTTGCAGTACCTCCCGCAGGACCAGCGCCGCCCGCTGCCGCGCCGGGAGCAGCTGCAGCGCGGCGACCAGGGCGAGGCGCAGACCGGCGCGCTGCTGGGCGGCGTCGGCCGGGCCGCCGAGGCGGGCGTCCGGGAACGGCTGCAGCCACGGGATGTCGAGGCTCGGGGTGAGCGGGGCGTGCGGGTCGTCGCCGGCCGGGCCGAGGCCGCTCGGCAGCGGGCGGCGGGCGCGGCCCTCGACGGCGGTCAGGCAGGTGTTGGTGGCGATGCGGTGCAGCCAGGTGCGCACCGACGCGCGCTGCGGGTCGTAGCGGTCGGCGGCCTTCCACGCCCGCAGCAGCGTCTCCTGCACCAGGTCCTCGGCCTCGTCGAAGGAGCCGACCATCCGGTAGCAGTGCGCGAGCAGGTCACCGCGGAAGGGCTCAAAGTCCGGCACGCCCGGAGCGTACGCGATGAGTTTCGCCGCCGGCGCCGGTATGTGGTGGGTGACAGCGGTTTTCGACGAGAGGAACCCACCGGTGGGCGACATCATCGTGATTCAGTTCTGCACCCTCGACGGCGTGGTCTCAGATCCGGACGGGCGCGGGGGTACCGGCTATGGCGGGTGGGCGTTCCGCTACGGCCCCGGCCCGGTCAGTGACGACAAGTTCCGCCTCGGCGCGCGGATGGAGCGCGACGGCGTGCAGCTCTACGGCCGGCGGACATGGGCGGCGTTCGCGCAGCTGTGGCCGGGCCGGGACAGCGCGTACGCCCGCGTGATGAACTCGGTCCCGAAGCGGGTCGCGACGCGGGGCTCGATCGACGCGGCGGCATGGTCCAATTCGGCGGTGATCGATGGCGACCCGGTGGCCTGGGCCGCCGCCGAGCGGGTCCGGCGCAACGTCATCGTGATCGGGAGCTTGAGCCTGGTGCACGCGCTCGCGGCCGCGGATCTGGTCGACGAGTACCGCCTGATCACGTTCCCGACGGTCACCGGCGCCGGTGACCGGCTCTTTGCCGGCGGTGTGCCCGGCGACTTCCGGTTCACCGAGGTCGAGGCCATCGACCCGGCGGTGCTGACCGTGCTGCGCCGGGAACGGGCCGGGGATTGACGCCGGTCGTTGACACCTGGTTGACACCGGCTCTGGTGGACGATGGTCGGCATGGGATCGGGCGGCTGGCCGATCACCACCTGATGGGAGGGACTTCCATGGCCGGACGGTAGCGGCGGCGGCGGACGGCGGTCCTGGCGGTGTCCTCGGCGACGATCTCGGCGTCTCGGAAGGCGGGGATGCGCACCATGGCCTGGTAGAACCGGGTGGCGCCGCCGCAGGAGGCGTTGCCGAGGTCGCTGCCGCGGACCTCACCGTGGACGGCGGTGAGCTCGGGGTAGTACGGGTCGCCCCAGCGCAGGCCGGTCACCGTCTCGGGGCCGGCCCGGCGCTCGAAGCGGTCGCCCGACGGGAACAGGGTGCCGGGGCCGAGTCCGTGCGCATACTCCCACTCGTCCGGGGTGAGCAGGCGCCGGCCGGTGGCGGCGAGGTCGGCCACGACCTCGGCGTGGGTGACGTGGACGGCGAGCCAGGCCTGCCGGACCCGGCCCGCCGCGTCGAACTCGGCCCGCACGTGCGTGCTCCGGTCGTCGTCGGCGACGCACCTGTCGCCGTAGGTGCCGAGCACGCCGGGCTTCCACGGTGCGCGCGTGGCCAGGAAGGCGACGACGTCCGGGTGGTCGGGGGCGACCTCGAGCAGGCCGGCGGTCGCCGACTCGGCCGCGACGAGCAGGGTGGGCATCGAGGCGGTGCGCGGTGGGGTGAGCCGGGCGGACAGGTACGCGCGCAGGTCGCCGAGGTCGCCAGCGGCCGGTCGCCAGGGCGGCGGGGCGGGGGTCGGGCCGGTGGTGACGGCGGCCATCGGGAGGAGTTCGAGCTGGCCCGGCAGGACCGGCAGCGGGGTCCGCCACGGGTCCACGACGTCCCGGTCCTCGCCGTCGTCGTGCCCGCCGTCGTCAGCGTCGTCGGGATGGGGGCGGAGTGCGTCGTGGTCGCCCAGGAACGACGCCAGCTCGGCCTTCACCGGCTGGTAGCGGGTGGCGTCGTAGCCGAGCTCGGCGGCGCCGCCGGGCACGAGCGAATACACCTGGCCCGAGATCCGGAACCGGGCCAACCGCATCGGCTGGCCGGTCGAGTCGGGCCGCCCCAGCTCGACGTCGTCCGCGCCGACCGCCGCGGCAACGGCCCGGGCGTAACGGCCGGCCCGGTCCACGTCAAGCGAACGCCAGTCGTCCAGAGCGATCACGATGCCGCCCGCTGTTCATCGACGGCTCACCGGCCCACCGCTGCGGGCCGACCCGGGTTCCGCACGGCTTGGCACGTGCGACGATGCAGCGTACCTTCCGGGCCGGCGCCGTGCTGACCTGCGCGCTCCTCGGGCTCGTCGGCGTTCGCGGCGACGCTCACCGCGGAGGCGAAGGTGGTGTTCGCCCGGTCGCTGGCCGAGCCGCACCGCTGCTTCGGCCCGTAGCCGGCGCACGCGCGTTGGGAGGTAACGCCAGGGCCTCTCAACCGCGGGTGGCCGGCCGTAGTGTTGGCAGGTGGACAACCGGGATGCGGTGCGCGAATTCCTGGCCTCGCGGCGGGCGCGGATCACGCCGGAGCAGGCCGGGCTGCCCGACTACGGTGGGCGCCGGCGGGTGCCGGGGCTGCGCCGCGCCGAGGTCGCGCTGCTGGCCGGGGTCAGCCCCGACTACTACGTGCGGCTGGAGCGGGGCAACCTGTCCGGCGTGTCCGACAGTGTCCTGGAGGCCGTCGCCCGGGCCCTGCAGCTCGACGACGCCGAACGCTCCCACCTGCACGACCTCGCCCGCACCGCCAACGACAGCCCGCGGGCCCGCCGCCGCACCGTCCGCCACCAGGTCCGGCCGGCGATCCAGCAGCTCATCGACGCCATGACCGACGCGCCGACGTTCGTGCGCAACGGCCGCCTCGACGTGCTCGCCGCCAACCCGCTGGGTTTCGCGCTGTACTCCCCCGCGTTCGCGACCCCGCAACGCCCGCCGAACCTGGCCCGGTTCTGCTTCCTCGACCCGGCCGCCGGGGACTTCTACCCCAACTGGGACGACGCCGCCAACACCACCGTCGCGCTGCTGCGCACCGAGGCCGGCCGCGACCCCTACGACAAGGCCCTGACCGACCTGGTCGGCGAGCTCGTCACCCGCAGCGAGGACTTCCGCACCCGCTGGGCCGCGCACAACGTGCGGCTGCACCAGACCGGCGTGAAGCACTTCCACCACCCGGTCGTGGGCCGCCTGAGCCTGAGCTTCGAGGCGATGCCCCTGCCGGCCGACCCGGGCCTGACGATGACCGCCTACCACGCCGAGCCGGGCAGCCCGACCCACGACAGCCTCCGCCTCCTGGCCAGCTGGGCCAAGACCACGGTGTAGCGCGGCCCGCCGGCCGGGGGCTGCGGGCCGGACATCTCGGGTACCGTGGCTTCCCGTGATCGAGCCCGAGCCCGACGCCAGCGAGGACCTGGTCCGCGAATTGCTGCGGGAGCAGCACCCGGACCTGGCCGATCTGTCGATTCGCGAGGTGCCGGGCGGCTGGGGCAACCAGATGTGGCGCCTCGGCGACGACCTGGCGGTGCGGATGCAGCGGATGGACACCAGCCCCGATCCGCAGCTCAAGGAGCGTCGTTGGCTCCCGCTGCTGGCCGCACGCCTGCCGCTGCCGATCCCGACCCCGGTGCGCGGCGGCGCGCCGTCGGCGCGCTTCCCGAAGCTGTGGACGGTCATGACCTGGGTGCACGGCACGCCCCTGGATCACGGCTCGATCGTCCGCGGCGGCCATGCGGCCGACACGCTGGCGGCCTTCCTACGGGCGCTGCACGTGGAGGCCCCCGCCGACGCGCCCGGCGCCTCGGACTTCGGCACCCACCCCAAGGACTCCAGAGGCGGGTTCGAGCAGTTCCTGGCGGCCGTCGACCTGGACGGCTCCGGCTTCGCCGAAGATGACATCCAGGCGGTCTGGGACGACGCGGCCGCGACTCCCGAGTGGCCGGGGCCACGGGTCTGGGTGCACGGCGACCTGCACCCCGCGAACGTCGTCACCGCCGACGGCACACTGGCCGGCATCGTCGACTTCGGCGCGCTCCACGCCGGCGACCCGGCCTGGGACCTCGGGGCGGCCTGGCTGCTGCTGCCCGAGGGCGAGGCCGCGCGGTTCTTCGACCGCTACGCCCGGGCGGACGAGGCGACGGTCCGGCGAGCACGCGGGCTGGCCGCCATGAAGTGCCTGTTCCTGATCCTGATGGGCCAGAACGGAGACCGCGGCCGGCCGGGCGGCAAGCCGCACTGGGGCCCCATCGGGCGCACGGCCCTCGCTCGCGTCCTGAACGGCATGTGACGCGGCGCGCGCGGCGTTAGTTTCGAGCCTCCCGCATCAAGTCGAGCAGCGCGGGACCCTGTGCCGCCGATACCGCCGGCGAAGCCCGGCCCGCCGCCAGTAGTCCCCGATCCCGCGGCCACGGCACCGAGCCGCAGCACACCGGCAGGACGTCGTGAAACCAGGGCCGGCGGTGGTGGCGGCGCAGTCGTCGGTCAGCTCGGCCAGCCGCTCGTCGGTGAGCTCTTCGCCCACCGCGACGTCGCGGCGACGGCGTCGGCGTCGGCGTCGGCGTCGGCGTCGGCGAGTCATCGCAGCGCGAGCCAGCCGTGTTGCAGAAGGTCGAAAATGGCCTCGACCGCAGCGCGGCGGTCTGACCGGGTGCGGGTGAGGGCGGGGATCTCCAGCACGAACCGGGCGAGGGCTCGGCAGCTGATGTCGTCCTCGGGTGCGTCGACCGCTTCGGCGATGGCGGTGCTCAGGGTCTCGGTGTGCCGGGTCCACATGCGCTCCCAGTGCTGCCGCAGCGCCGGGGTCGACTCCACCAACCTCGTGAACTCGGCCAACTGCGGGTCGGCGGCCAGGGGGAGCCAGTTGGCCAGGACGTGCTCGCGCAGCGCGGCGATCACGGTCTGCTGGGGTGGACGCTCGCGGATCGCGGTGGCCAGCGCGGCGCCCTGGCCCTGTTCGCGGTCGAAGACGAGGGCCTCCTTGCCCGGGAAGTGCTTGAACAGGGTCGTGGTGGAGACGTCGGCGGCGTCGGCGATGTCGCGGATGCTGACCTGGTCGTAGCCCCGCTCCAGGAACAGGCGCAGCGCGGCGTCGGCGATCGCCTGACGCGTGGCGGCCTTCTTGCGGTCCCGGCGCCCGACGGCGGGCAAAGCCGGCGCGGCCGGCGCGGAGGCCTCCGTCGCCGGGGCGGACCGGGCGGGCGGCGCGGAAGACGACGCCGGCTGGACGTGCGGCGCGGAGGACGAAGCGGGCGCGGAAGACGACGCCAGCCGGGCGGACCGCGCGGACGACGACGCCTGCGGGGCGGGCGGCGCGGAAGACGACGCCGGCTGGACGTGCGGCGCGGAAGACGGGGCCAGCGCGGAAGACGCCGGCTGGGCGGACCGCGCGGAAGGCGACGCCTGCGGGGCGGGCGGCGCGGACGACGAAGCGGGCGCGGAAGGCGACGCCAGCCGGGCGGACGGCGCGGACGACGACGCCGGTGGGGCGGACGGCGGCGGGGTGGGGCGGGTCATGGGTGCAGCATAGCCTAAGGTTGCATGAGGCAATAAGTGGACTCGTTGCACTTTTGCACTGGATCTGCTTTTGTAGAGGTACACCCGAAGCAGGGATTTGGAATCATGGCCCGTATCAGCATCATCGGCGCCGGGCCGGGCGGGTTGACGTGCGCTCGGATTTTGCAGCGGCGTGGCATCGACGTCACCGTGTATGACGGCGAGCCCGGGCCCAAGGCCCGCAACCAAGGTGGCACCCTCGACCTGCGCGCCGACGACGGGCAGCTGGCCCTGCGCGAGGCCGGCCTGCTCGACGAGTTCTTCCGGCTCGCCCGGCCCGAAGGGCAGGAGATGCGGCAGCTGGACCGGCACGGCGCCGTGCTGTTCCACAGCGTCCCCGAGCCCGACGACCGCTTCAAGCCCGAGATCGACCGCGGGCAGCTGCGCGACCTGCTCCTCGAATCGCTCGCGCCCGGCACCGTGCGGTGGGGGCAGGCGCTGGACTCGGTGGAAAAAGGGAACCGATTGCACTTTTCAACCGGTGACGTTGTGGAGTGCGACCTCGTCGTCGGCGCGGACGGCGCGTTCTCGAAGGTCCGGCCGGCGGTTTCGGACGCCACCCCGCAGTACAGCGGCGTGACGTTCCTGGAGGCCCGCTTCGCCGACGCCGACCGCCGCCACCCCGACATCGCCGAGCTGGTCGGTGCGGGCAGCGCGGCCGCCGCCGACGGCGACCGCGGCCTGTTCGCCCAGCGCAACAGCGGCGGGCACATCCGCGTCTACATCATCCAGCGCGTCCCGGTCGACTGGCTCGGCCGAAGCGGCCTGAGCATCGACGACACCGCCGGCATCCGCGCCCGCCTGCTGGCCGCCTACACGCACTGGTCACCGCGCCTGCGGCGCATGATCACCGACAACGACGGCGACTACGTGCAACGCCCCATCTACGCCCTGCCGGTCCCCCACACCTGGGAGCACAACCCGGCCGTCACCCTCCTCGGCGACGCCGCCCACCTGATGCCCCCGCTCGGCGTCGGCGTCAACCTGGCGATGCTCGACGCCGCCGAGCTCGCCGTCGCCATAGCCGAGTCCGCCTCGATCGAGGCGGCCGTCCGCGCGTACGAGTCGACGATGTTCCCGCGCGCGGCCGAGATGCAGAAGGCCACCGAGGGCGGCGCCGAGTTCCTCCTGTCGGCCGAGGTCCCCGACTTCGGCTACGGCGAGAACGTCGACGAACAGGAGACGGCGTAACGGGTATCCGAGCGGGCGGTGGCGGCCCTTCTCCGGGCGTGAGCGTAGTGATGCCGGTGCTCGTGGCCGTCGGGCGCAACCCGGCAGTTCTGGTCCGCACGCCCGATGGTGGGGTGCCGGTGCGGCGGATCAACTGCCTGGACTACCCGGGTGGCCAGCACGACCCGGGTCGGCGCGAGGACGCGATGGCCGGCACGACCGTTTCACCGCAACATTGGCGCGGGGCTCGGGCCGGCCGCCGCGCTCGCCGCAGCCGCGCGGGGCATGCCCGGCCCGTTCGTCTGCTTCGGCGCGGCCGGACGACCCCGGGACGCCTTCTTGAGCCCCCACCGTGGACCCCGGTTCAGTCGATGCGGCGCAGGGCGGCGCGGAACCGGCGGGCGTTGTCGACGTATCGTTCGGCGTTGATCCGCAGGTGTTCGGCGTCGACCGGTTTGTCGACGACGCGGGCCGGCACGCCCAGGGCCATGGTCCCGGGCGGGACGACGAACCGCGGCGGGACGAGGGCGGCCGCGCCGACCTGGGCGCCGGCGCCGACGACGGCCCCGGACAGGACGGTGGCCTGGGAGCCGATCAAAGCGCCGTCCTCGATGACGCAGCCTTCGAGGTGGACCATGTGGCCGATGACGCAGCGGGCGCCGATCCGGGTGGCGTGCAGCTCGTTGGCGTGGATGACGCTGCCATCCTGGATGTTGGAGCCGGCGCCGACGACGATGTCGTTGCTGTCCCCGCGCAGGACGGCGGCCGGCCAGACCGACGCGTCCGCGCCCAGGGACACGCGGCCGATGATGATCGCGTCGGGGTGGACGTAGGCGGACGGGTCGATCGTCGGTTCATGCTCGCCCAGGGCGTAGATCGGCACGCACGGCTCCAGTGACTCGCTGCTGGTGGACGGTCCCGGTGCCACCATAGTGCTGATCACGCGGGTGGCCGCGGGGGCAGGCCGGCCACGAGGACGGCGCAGAGGTCGGCCAGGAGCGCCTCGCGGCCGGGGTCGTTCCACTCGGCGGCGTGGGCCGGGTGGTGGAAGGCCGCGGTGGCCGTGAACACCGTCCGGGCGGTGCCGGGGTCGCCGACGATCTGCTCCAGCTGGCCCAGCAGCGCCTCGACGTGCTCCGCGGCGACCGCGTTGTGCTCGCGGGCCAGGGCGCCGTAGGTGGCGAACAGCTCGGGGTCGTTCGCGGCCGCCGTGCGCTTGGCCGCGAACAGGGCGAAGATCCAGTCGCGCAGCCGTCCGGCCGGGTCGCGGCCGGTGTCGGCGGCGATGGCGGCCAGGTCGTCGTAGGCGCGGTGGAGCCAGCGTCTGGTGACGGCCTCGCGCAGGGCGGCCTTGGACGGGAAGTGGCGGTAGACGGCCGCGTGGCTGACGCCGAGAGCGCGGGCGACGTCCACGACGGTGGCCTTCGCGGGGCCGTATCGGCGCAGGACGTCCTCGGTGGCCAGCATGATGGTCTCGGCGTCGAGCACGGCGCGACTTTAACGTTCGCTGTCGAGCATCGCCATCTGCGGTGCGCCGTAGCGGGTGCCGGCGACGGCGTCGGCGGGGACGGCCGCTTCGATGGCTTCGATCGCCGCGGCGTCCAGGACGATGTCGGCCGCGTCCAGGGCGGCCGCGACCCGGCTGGGGCGGCTGGCGCCCACGAGCGCGACGATGTCGTCGGCTTGTGCGAGTACCCAGGCGATGGCCAGCTGGGCGATGGTGACGCCGAGGCCCTCGGCGATCGGGCGCAGGCGCTCGACCAGGGCGAGGTTCGCGGCCAGGTTGTCGCCGTGGAAGCGCGGCAGGTGGGCGATCTCCCCGCCGCCCGGGTAGGCGCCGGTGAGCAGGCCGTGGGAGAGCACGCCGTAGGCGGTGACGCCGATGCCGAGTTCGCGGCAGGTGGCCAGGATCTCCCGCTCGGGGCCGCGGCTGAACAGGGAGTATTCGATCTGCAGGTCGGCGATCGGGTGGACGGCGTGGGCGCGGCGGATCGTCTCCGGGCCGACCTCGGACAGCCCGACGTGCCGCACCCAGCCCGCCGCCACCATCTCCGCGGCGGCACCGATGGTGTCCTCGATCGGCACCGCCGGGTCCAGGCGGGCCGGTCGGTAGATGTCGATGTGGTCGGTGCCGAGCCGCTGCAGGGAGTAGGCGAGGGCGCTCTTCAGCGACGCCGGGCTCATGTTCATGCCCACGAACCGGCCGGCGGGGTCGCGCAGGCCGCCGAACTTGTCGCTGATGACGATCCGTTCGCGGTCGCCGGGGCGCAGGGCCTGGCGGATCAGCCACTCGTTGTGGCCGTTGCCGTAGAAGTCGCCGGTGTCCAGCAGGGTGATGCCGGCGTCGATCGCGGCCCGGACGGTGGCCACGCCGACGTCGTCACCGGCGTCGCTGGAGGACATCTGGTTGCAGCCGAGCCCGATCGCGGAAACCGTCGGTCCATGGGTGCCAAGCCGTCGCATGCCCGCGACGCTAGACCCGTTGGTTACAGATTACAAATTCTGTAACTCATAATGACCGGGCGCGCGCAGGGCGGTGGGGCCGTCGAGGGTGTCGGCGGCGAGGATGCCCGTCAGGACCGCTCGCGGTGGTCGACCAGGCGCTGGAGCTTGCCGGACGAGCGGGCCAGGGTCTCGGGCTCGACGACCACGACGTCGATGCTCGTGCCGATGGTGTCCTTGACGTGCCGGGCGACCTCGGCCCCGGCGGCCGGGCGGCGCTCGGCCGGGCAGTCGGGGCGCACCTCGACCTGGACCGTGAGGTGGTCCATCCGCCCGCGGGTGGTGAGCACCAGCTGGAAGTGCGGCGCCAGCCCGGGTGTGCGCAGGATGATCTCCTCGATCTGCGTCGGGAACAGGTTGACCCCGCGCAGGATGATCATGTCGTCGGAGCGGCCGGTGACCTTCTCCATGCGGCGCATTCCCGGCCGCGCCGTGCCCGGCAGCAGGCGGGTGAGGTCGCGCGTACGGTACCGGATGACGGGCATCGCCTCTTTGGTGAGCGACGTGAACACCAGCTCGCCGAGCTCGCCCTCGGGGAGCACGGCGCCGGTCTCCGGGTCGATGACCTCCGGGTAGAAGTGGTCCTCCCAGACGTGCAGCCCGTCCTTCGTCTCGACGCACTCCTGCGCGACCCCGGGCCCGATGACCTCCGACAGCCCGTAGATGTCGACCGCGTGGATCCCGGCCCGCTCCTCCATCTCGTGGCGCATCCGCTCGGTCCACGGCTCGGCCCCGAAGATCCCGATCTCGAGGCTCGCCGCGCGCGGATCGAGGCCCTGCTTCTCGAACTCGTCGATGATCGTGAGCATGTAGGACGGCGTCACCATGATGATCCGCGGCCGGAAGTCGGTGATCAGCTGCACCTGGCGCGGCGTCATCCCGCCCGACACCGGGATGACGGCGCACCCGAGCCGCTCGGCCCCGTAGTGCGCGCCCAGTCCCCCGGTGAACAGCCCGTAGCCGTACGCGTTGTGCAGCCGGTCCCCCGCGCGCCCGCCGGCGGCGCGGATGGACCTGGCCATGACGTCCGACCACACATCGAGATCATGTTGGGTGTACCCCACGACGGTCGGCCGGCCCGTAGTGCCGGACGAGGCGTGGACCCGCCGCAGCTCGCCCTCCGGCACCGCGAACATCCCGAACGGATAGTTGTCCCGCAGATCCTGCTTGCTCGTCGTCGGAAACCTGGCGAGATCAGCCAAGGAGCGACAATCATCCGGGTGTACTCCCGCCGCGTCGAACGCCCGCGTGTAGTGCGGCACGTGCGCATATGCGTGCCGCAGGCTCCACTGCAGCCGCCGCAGCTGCAACTCCCGCAGCTGCTCGGCCCCCATCCGCTCGGCGTCGTCGAGCAGCTCCGGCTCCGGCGCCCGCGCAGCCAACATGACACCCAGCCGACACCCGCGGTGATCCGGTGTCAAGTCGAACGGTCCTCACGTTGTCCACAACCCGTGGACGATCCTGTGGACATGTTGTGGAGCCGCAGGGCCGCCGTCAGCGGCCGGTTCGACGGGCGAACAGGACCGTGTCGTGGCGGTGATGGGTGCCGGGCGGGGCGGGGGCGGTACGCGGGCGGGTCTCGTCGGTGAGCACCGTCCAGCCGTCGCCCAGGAGCTTCGCCACGTCGGCCGGCTGGTAGTAGGTGGTGGGTGGCGGCTTGGCCAGGTCGGCGAGGTCGTGGCCGACGTAGAGGAGCAGGCCGCCCGGCGCGACCGCGTCGAGCAGGCCCCGCAGCGCGGCGTGGTCCGGTGTGACCGCGAGTGGGAAGTACTGCACGTTCACCAGGTCATAGGCCGCCGGCTCCGGCCGCGTCCGGCTCAGGTCGGCCTCCGTCCAGCGCACCCGGGCCGACGGGTCGGCCGCGGCGGCGCGGCGCAGCGCGGTCGGGGCGATGTCGACGGCCGTGACCTGCCAGCCGTTGCCGGCCAGCCAGAGCGCGTCGCCGCCCTCGCCGCAGCCCACGTCCAGCGCGCGGCCCGGTGGCCGGTCGGTGACCTCGGTGATAAGCACGCCGTTGGGGTTGCCGCTGAACAGCCGGTCCTGGGCGCGGTACCGGGCGTCCCACTCCTGTGCATCCATCGGCCCACCCTGCGGCAGTGCCGGCCGCGGCGGCCAGCGCCTTTGCCGCAACGGCAAAGGCCACGGGGCGTGTGACGCTGTAACTTTCCCGGTCAAGGGCAGGTCAGGGGCTGTTTCGGTAACGTGGGCGTTGCCGTGTGCGACGGGGCGATCTTAGCGTCGCAGCGCATGAGCCAACTGAGAAGGTTCGTCGCTACGGCGGCGATGGTCATCGCGGGCGTCGGGGTCGGCGCCACGATCGGCCCGGCGAATGCGCTGGCCGCCACCCCGGCCGCCAGCGTCGCCGCCGGCTACGCGCACACGTGCGCGATCGGCACCAACGCGGCCCTGTTCTGCTGGGGCAGCAACTGGAGCGGCGAGGTCGGCGACGGCAGCGGCACCGACAAGTCGACGCCCACCCGGATCGGCACCGGCACCAACTGGGCCACGATCGACGCCGGCAGCAGCCACACCTGCGCCACGAAAACCGACGGCACCCTGTGGTGCTGGGGCCGCAACTTCCGCGGCCAGCTCGGTGACGGCACCACCATCAACAAGACCACCCCGACCCAGGTCGGCACCGCCACGACCTGGTCCAAGGTGAGCGCCGGCGACGCGCACACGTGCGCCACCCGCACCGACGGCACCCTGTGGTGCTGGGGCTACAACCGGCTCGGCCAGGTCGGCAACGGCTCCGCGGCCTGGACCTTCACCACGCCGCAGCAGGTGGGTACCGCCACCACCTGGAACGGCGTCACCACCGGCTACGCACACACGTGCGCCACCCGCACCGACGGCACCGTCTGGTGCTGGGGCGACAGCTCGGCCGGCCAGCTCGGCCTGGGCAGCGTGGCCTACTCGACGACGCCGGCCCAGGTGGGTACCGCCAACACCTACAACGGCGTGGCCGCCGGCTACGCGCACACCTGCGCCACCCGGACCAACGGCACGCTGTGGTGCTGGGGCGAGAACGGCTACGGCCAGCTCGGCGTCAGCGGCGCCCTGCAGAGCGCCCCGATCCAGGTCGGCTCGGTCACCACCTGGAACAAGGTGAACACGGGCGTCGACACGACGTGCGGGTCGCGGACCGACGGCAGCCTGTGGTGCTGGGGCAACAACATCACCGCCCAGATCGGTGACGGCACGACGACGAACCGGTCCGCCCCGACCCGGGTCGGCACGCTGACGACCTGGTCGGCCGGCTTCGCGACCAGCTACCACACCTGCGGTGTCCGCACCGACAACAGCCTGTGGTGCTGGGGCAACAACGGCAATGCACAGCTGGGCGACGGTACCACCACCCAGCGCTCGGCCCCGGTCGCGGCGACGCTGCCGTAGCGGCCCTGGTCGCCCTCCGGTCACCGAACCTGGCGGAGGGCGACCACCCCGCCGACCACCGGGATCGCGGCCAGCAGCGTCGTGCGGCCCGAGCGGGTGAGGTGCCACGTGGCCCCGATGACCACGAGGTAGGCGCACCCGTGGATCGGGCCGAGCAGCGATGCGACCGCGGGGACGTGCGCGGTGGCCAGGTTGATGAGCAGCGCGAGCAGGGTGCACAGCTCGACGAGCGCCGCGGCGCGCAGCAGTCGCACGGTCACACCCCGGTCGTGGAGCCGGGCCGCACGATCATGAGGACCACGACGACCGCCCACAGCAGGTTGAACACCCCGGTGACCAGGCCGAGCCGGGACGGGTTCCCGGTGTCGGCGATCAGCCGGGCCTGCTGCGGCAGGATCACCAGGCCGAGCAGCGCGGCCGCGAGCCCGGTCAGGGCGATCGAGGCGAGCAGCCAGGCGTCGCCGAGCACCCCGAGGCTGCCGGCGGTGGCCAGCCCGAACACCGGCACGGCGAGGGCGATCAGGGAGTACACCCGGCAGATCCTGTGCAGCAGGCTCAGGGCGCGGCCGTCTCCGCGCCGGGCCACGGCCGGGAACATGCTGGCGGCCACCGTCACCGGCCCGATCGCGATGATCGCGGCGAGCACGTGGATGCTGAGAAGCGCTTTCGTCACGATGACCGAACCTAGGAAGGTTCCCGCCGCCGGGAAAGTGGCGGGAATGCCACATGTCAACGGATCCCGGCCAGCGCGGGTCTACGCTCGGCCGCATGCACGTCGTCGCGGTCCTCGCGCTGCCGGGTGTGGTGCCGTTCGACCTGGCCACCCCGCTCGAGGTGTTCGCCCGGGTCAGCCTCGAGGACGGCGCCAACCCGTACGAGGTCCGGGTCTGCGCGGCATCGGCGACCGTCGAAGCGGGCGCGTTCACCATCCGGGCGCCATGGGGCCTCGACGCCCTCGACGACGCCGACACCATCATCCTGCCGGGCTGCGCGGACGTGACGACGCCGATCGCCCCGGAGGTGATCGCGAGCCTGCGCGGGGCCGCCGAGCGGGGCGTGCGGATCGCCTCCATCTGCTCGGGCGCGTTCATCCTGGCCGCCACGGGCCTCCTGGACGGACTGCGAGCCACGACGCACTGGGTCGCCGCCGAATTACTTGCGCGGTGGTACCCCCAGATCACCGTCGACCCCGAAGTCCTCTACATCGACCATGGCCACCTCGCCACGTCCGCGGGCGCCGCCGCCGGCCTCGACCTCTGCCTGCACCTCATCCGCCGCGACTACGGCTCGGCCGCGGCCACCATGGCGGCGAAGCTGTCGGTCGTGCCGCTGGAGCGCGAGGGCGGCCAGGCCCAGTTCATCGTCCACGAGCAGCCGCCGGTGCCGCGCGGCGCCACGATGGAGCCCCTGCTGCGCTGGCTGGAGGAGTCGGTGGCGGAGGACCTCACCACCCGCAAGATCGCGGCCCACGCCGGCATGAGCATCCGCACCCTCAACCGCCGCTTCCGCGAACAGACCGGCACGACACCGCTGCAGTGGCTGCACCGGGCCAGGGTGCGGCGGGCACAGTACCTCCTCGAGTCGACAGCCGTGACCGTGGACCGCATCGGCGGCCAGGTCGGCTTCGGCTCCCCGACCGCGTTCCGCGACTGCTTCAAACGCGTCGTCGGCACCAGCCCCCAGGCCTACCGCCAGGCATTCCGCTCCGCACCCGCGGAGGCCTCAGGTGATCACCGGCCGACGCCGGAGTTGGACAGGCGGGCGGCGCGGCGGGTGAGGTAGCGCTGTTCGGGGAGGCTGGCCGTCATCCGGGCCGCGCGCAGGTAGCAGGCCCGGGCGGCCTCGTGGCGGCCGGCCTGTTCGAGCAGGTGGGCGCGGACGGCCTCCAGGCGATGGGTATGCGCGAGCCGGCCGTCGGCGTCCAGGGTGCCCAGCTCGGCCAGAGCCGCGGCGGGGCCGTGGACCATTGCCACGGCGACGGCCCGGCTGAGGGTGACGAGCGGCCCCGGGGCGACGCGGCCGAGGACGTCGTAGAGGGCGAGGATCTGCGGCCAGTCCGTGTCCGCGGCGGTGACGGCCTCGTCGTGCAGGGCGGCGATCGCGGCCTGGATCTGGTACTGCCCGATCGGGGTGGCACCGAGGACGGCGGCCAGCAGCGCCTGCCCCTCGGCGATGGCGACCCGGTCCCAGCGGCTGCGGTCCTGGTCGGCCAGGGGTATCAGCGAGCCGTCCGGCTCGGCGCGGGCGGTGCGGCGGGCGTCGGTCAGCAGCATCAGCGCGAGCAGCCCGGCGACCTCGCCGTCGGCCGGGAGCAAGCGGTGCAGGAGCCGGGCCAGCCGCACGGCCTCGGTGGCCAGGTCGGTGCGCTCCAGGTCGGTGTACCCCTCGTTGAACATGAGGTACAGGACGTGCAGGACCACGGGCAGGCGGGCCGGCCGGTCAAACCGTCCGCCGTCGTCGCGGATGCGCTGCTTGGCCCGGCTGATCCGCTGGGCCATCGTCGCTTCCGGGGTCAGGAAGGCCCTGGCCACCTGGGCCGTGGTGAGGCCGCCGACCGCCCGCAGGGTCAGCGCCAGTTGCGATGGCGGCGACAGGGCCGGGTGGCAGCACAGGAACAGCACGGCGAGGGTGTCGTCGGGGTGCGGCGGCGGCTCGGTGGTCGGGTCCAGCGCGGCCGTGACCTCCCGGCGGCGACGGGCGCCGTCGGCGCGCCAGTGGTCGACCAGGGCTCGGGTGGCCACGGTGTGCAGCCAGGACCGCGGCCGGTCCGGGACGCCCCGGTCCGGCCACTGCACGGCCGCGGCCAGCAGCGCCTCTTGCACGGCGTCCTCGCAGGCGTCGAACTGGCCGTGCCGCCGCACGAGCGCGCCGAGGACCTGCGGCGCCAGGTCGCACAGCAGGTCCTCGAGCGATTCCGGCACCGGTCAGTCCTGGGGCGGAGGTTCGTCCATGACCCGGCGGACCTCCATCGGGTACTCCGTGATCGCCACCACCCGCGCGGCGATCTCGGCCGCCCGCTCCGGCGTCGCCTCGACGATCCAGTAGCCGGCCAGCGACTCCTTGATCTCGGCGAACGGCCCGTCGGTCGCGGCCGGTGCGCCGTCGGCGAACCGGACGGTCGTCGCCCGGGTCGGGTCGGTCAGGTGGCGGCTCTCCACCACCTCGCCGGCCGCGCGCAGCTCCCGGTCCATCCGCATCATGTCCGTCTGCATGGCCGTGATCCACTCCGGGCTGCGGTCGGCCAGGCTGGCTCCCAGGCCGCCGAACATCATGAGCATGTACTTCATGCCGGTCCTTCCGTTCGTGCGCCCGCCGTCCGGGCGTCGGCGTCCAGTCGGAGCCGCGGATGCCGTCCTCGACATCCTGACGCAAGTATTTTCCGCGCAGTACCGTGGCTATCGTGTGCGTTTGCACGGGTCCGGCCGGGTGTGGTGGCCGCGGTGCTCGTCGCGATCGTTGTCGGGCTGGCCGGTAGCGGGCTGCTGGACCCGTGGTGGTCGGTGGTCGTCGACGACATCGGGCAGTTGGTGGCGGCGGTCGCGGCCGCGGTGGCCTGCTGGGGCACCGCCCGCCGGTATCGGGGCGGGCAGCGGTGGTGGCGGGTGTGGATGGGGGCCGCGGCCGGCGGGTGGGCGATCGGGCAGGTGATCTGGTCGTGGTACCAGCTGTTCCGCAGGGTCGGGCTGCCGTCGCCGTCGCCGGCCGACGCCGGGTACCTCGCGCTGCCCGTGTTCGTGATCCCGGCGCTCGTGGCGCTCGCCGACCGGTCGCCGCCGGGAATGACGCGGCGGGCCGTGACGGTCCTCGACGGGCTCATCATCGTGGGTGCGCTGTTCGTGCTGAGCTGGGGGACGGTGCTCGGGTCGGTCGCCCGGGACCGTGCGGCCGGGCCCGTCGCCTACGCGGTCGCCATCGCCTACCCGCTCAGTGACCTGCTGCTCACCGTCATCGTCATCCTGCTGCTGGCCGCGGCCTCGTCGCCGGCCAACCGGGCGCAGCTCATCCTGCTCGGCTGCGGGCTGTTCGCCCTGTCGCTGTCCGACAGCGTGTTCGCCTACCAGGTCTCCATCGGCGCCGACGGCATGCCGCCGCTCGCCGACGCCGGGTTCGTGGCCGGGTTCGCGCTGATCGCCGTGGCCGCGCTCACCCCGCCGGGTGAGACCCCCGCGCCGGCGGTGCGGCCCGAGGTCCACTGGGGACACCTGCTGCTGCCGTACTTCCCGGTCGTCGCGATGGGCGCGCTGCTGGTCGTGCGCCGAATCCTGCACGTGCCGAGCGACCCCGTCGTGGCCGCCGTGACGTCGGCCGTCATCGTGCTGGTCGTGCTCCGTCAGGCCGTCACCCTCGTGCAGGGCGCCAACCTGGTCGCGTCCCGGGCCCGGCTGGTCCTCGCCGCCGACCAGGGCCGCCGCCGGCTCGAACGCGACCTGCACGACGGCGTCCAGCAGCGGCTCATCAGCCTGGCCCTGGACGTCCGCCGGGCCGAGGCCGACGTGCCACCGGAGCTGGCCGCCCTGCGCCACCAGCTCTCGGCGATCGTGGCCGGCCTGAACGGGACGGCGGAGGAGGTGCGGGAGCTCTCGCGTGGAGTACACCCGGCGATCCTCACCGACGGCGGACTGCGACCCGCACTGCGCGCGCTGGCCCGCCGCAGCGCCGTGGCCGTGGACATCGACGTGCGGGTCGACGGGCGGCTCCCGGACGCCCTCGAGGTCGCCGCCTACTACGTGGTCGCCGAGGCCCTGACGAACGTCGCCAAACACGCCGCCGCCGAGGTCGCGACGGTCGGCGTGGAGGTGCACGACCGCGGCCTGTACCTCTGCGTGAGCGACGACGGCCACGGCGGCGCCGACCCGCGGCGCGGCACCGGCCTGACCGGCCTGCGCGACCGGGTGGAGGCCCTCGGCGGCACCCTCACCGTCGACAGCCCACCGGGCCGCGGCACCTGCCTGCACGCCGAACTCCCGCTCAGCGCGTAGACACGGCGCACGGTTCGGAAAAGTGTCGTACCCGGCCGATATTGTCCCAGGCGTGCGGGAGAACCTCGAAGACATCGTCGACGGCATCGCGGAGGTGGCGGACACCACCGCGTTGTGGGAGCTCGTAGATCGGCGCATGGCCGCCGGCGACTCGGCATTCGTCGCCGAGCTCGGGGTCCGGCTCTGGCGGCGATATTCGTCGGGCGGATTGTCGGCGCCGTGGCAGTATCGCAGCCTGTTCGATCGGATCCTTCGGGTGCTGACCCTCTCCGCCGGGGCGGTCGGGGACGCGGTGCGGCTGTTGTGGGCGGTCCAGGGTGGGCGGCCGGTGCGGTTCGGGGCGGCGCTGCTCGCGTCCGGGCATCCCGTCGGCGAGCTGCGGGCGGCGCTGGCGACGACCTCGCCGCCGGAGCTGCGCGCCTGCCTGCTGCACGAGCTGGTGCTGCGCGGAGCGGCCGTGGACGTCGAGTGGGGCGGGGAGCCGTGGTGGGGCGGGCATCCGCTCGCCTGGCTGCCGGTGTCGCTCACGCCGCTGGAGGGGCGGCCCGAGGTCAACCGCTACAGCCTCGGCGGCGGGGGCGGGGGCCGGCCGGCGGAGCGCACGGTGGCGATCGGCGGGGTGGGCGAGGCGGCCGCGGCCGAGGAGACGACGACCGAGCAGCTCGCCGCGGTCATCGGCGGCGCGGTGCAGAACTGGGCCAACGAATCGAACGGCCATATTTTCTCCCGGGTGTACTCGTTGAGCTCGGCCCTTCGCCCCGGCGCCGTCCTGGCCACGCTGCGCGGGCTGGAGCTCGAGTGCCTGCGCGGGCTGGACGGCGTCGGGGCGGGCACCGCCGAGAACGTGTGGGCGCAGCTGTTCGTCGCGGCGTCGTCGGGCGGGGCATACAACGCCGGGGAGTTCGGGGCATACGGGCGGCTGGCCGCGTGGCGTTCGGTGGCGGCGCTGGCCGGTGCGCCGCCGGCGGCTTCGGCCGCGGAGGTGGAGGAGGCGGTGCGGGCGTGCGCGTGGTACGGGTTCGCGGGGGCGAGCGAATGGTTCCAGCGGGTCGCGTGGGACATCGGCATCGCCGCCGTCACCGCCGACGGGCGGCGGCTCGCCCTGCTGGCCGCCACCGACACCGACTGACCTCGCCCCCCGCTCCGCGGCCCCCGCTTCGCGGCACCTCGCCTCGCCCCCGCAGCACCTCGCCCCTCGTCCCACGCGACGCCTCGCCCCTCGCCCCGCAGCACCTCGCCCCGCGCAGCACCTCGCCCCTCGTCCCACGCGGCACCTCGCACCTCGCCCCGCAGCACCTCGCCCCGCGCAGCACCTCGCCCCTCGTCCCACGCGGCACCTCGCACCTCGCCCCACGCGGCACCTCGCACCTCGCCCCACGCGACACCTCGCACCTCGCCCCGCAGCACCTCGCCCCACGCGGCGCCTCGCCCCACGCGGCGCCTCGCCCCTCGCCCCGCAGCACGCCCCTCGCCCCTCGCCCCTCGCCCCACGCGGCACCTCGCCCCACGCGGCACCTCGCCCCACGCGGCACCTCGCCTTGCGGCCCCCGGCCGGAGGCGTCGCCGGCCACGTGTAAGTGACGGCCGGCCGGCTCACGCTGAAGCGCTGAGCACGATGCTGCCGCCGCCGGAGTGGACGTCGATCTTGTGGGGGGCGGCGGTGTCGGTCGGGAGGTTGACGGTGGTGGTGCCGCCGTCGGCCTGGGCGTCGACGTTGTACTTGTCGCTCGGCAGGCGGAGGGTGACGTCGCCGCCGGCGCTGTCCACCTGGACGGAGTCGGGCGACTTCGCGAACGTCAGCTGGACGGTGCCGCCGCCGGTGCGGGCCGTGACCGTGGCGGGGGTGATGGCGGTCGCGTCGACGGCGCCGCCGCCGGACGTGAGGTGCAGTTCGCCGGCGAGGCCGGTGATGGAGATCGTGCCGCCGGCGCTGTCGAGGGTGGCCTGGACGGCGGCGGGGACCTCGAGGTGGTAGTCGACGCCGCAGTTGCCGTGGTGGCCCTGGCAGCCCGACGTGAACGTGAGGTCGGAGCCGGCCAGGTTGTGCTGCGGCGCCGGCTTCGGGCCCGTGTAGCAGACGGTTTCGGTGACGTGGACCGTGTCGCCGGTGCCGGCCGTGACCGTGATCCGGCCGCCGAGGCTGCTGACGGCCAGGGTGCCGACCGCGCCGGTGACGTCGTAGGTCCGGGTCGCGGTCTGCTGCTGCTCACTACAGGCGGCGAGGGACAGGAGCGCGACGGGCAGGAGCGCGACGGGCAGGAGGGCGACGGGCAGGAGGGCGACGGGCAGGAGGGCGACGGCGGGGCCGGTGAGGGCGGTGAACCGGGTGCGCATGGGGTGGCCTTTCACAAAAGGGCTGCTTACGGAAGGAGGAGGCCCCAGTACAGGGCCCACGGGAGGAACAGGACGCCGGCGGCGAGCAGGAAGCCCTGGCGCCACCGGTCGGCGGTGGACGTCCGCCAGGCGTGGACCGTCACGGCCGTGGCGATGACGGTGACCAGCGCGAAGGCCTGCAGCGCCAGCCAGAGCACCGGCCGGCCGCCGAGCACCGGGCCCGGCGAGATGCCCTGCCAGTCGGCGCTGTCGGCGACGGCGACGAAGTACGCGACGAAGCCGGCGACCGCGACGGCACCGGTGGCGGCCAGGAGGCGGGCCGGGCGGGCCGGGCGGGCGGCGGGGGCCGGACGGCGGCGGACCCGGCGGACGAGGGCGACGATCGGGTAGGACAGGAAGCCCACCAGGAGCGCGGCCAGGACGATCACCTGCGCCGGCCAGGACTCCCACCAGGCCGAGGGCGGCAGCGCCACGCTGGTCGCCGCCTGCGCCGGGGACGGGTCGATGCGCGGTGGCAGGGGCGCCCCGGCGCCGAGCGCGCGGACCCATTCGCCGACGATCTGGGGGTACCCCCGGAAAAGTTCGTTGGTGAACATGCCGGAGTCATCGAGGACTCGCAGTGTGTGTCCGGCGTCCGCGACGAACCGGACGCTCAGCGGCGAGCGGACCGTCTCGCGGAGGACGGCGGCGCTCTCGGCCGGCGGCACCTGCGTGTCGGCGGTGCCGTAGACGGCGAGGACCGGCTGGGTGACCGCCGACAGCGGCGGGCGCGGGTCGTGGCCGGCCTCGGCGAACAGCCCGGCGTCGGCGGCGAGCCGGTAGAACCGGTTGGACAGCGTGTCGGTGAGCGCACCGGACGTGACCCCGGCCGCGGCGAGTTTGTTGCGCATGTTCCAGTTCTGCACGCGCAGCGGGGACAGGCCCGGCGCGGAGGCGAGGACGAGGAAGGCGATGTCCTTCGACCGGCTCGCGGCGATGGGCATGACCCAGCCGCCCTCGCTGATCCCCCAGAGGCCGACGGTATCCGGCTGCACGCCGGGCTGGCGGCGCAGGGTCTGCGCGGCGGCGATGACGTCGTCGGCGAGCAGCGAGTACACCGGGTCGGCGAGCGGTCGCTTGTCGTAGGCGAGTACGGCGATGCCCTGGCGGGCGAAGACGATCGCCTCCGGGGTGACGCCGGCCCGCTTGCCGTTGCCGGAGCCGTGCACCAGGACCAGTCCCGGGAGGGGGCCGGGGGTGTCGCGCGGGGCGAAGACGGTGCCGGCGAGGGTCTTGCCGTCAGCGGTGGCGATGGCCACGTCGGTGGTGGTCAGGTCGGCCGGCACGGCGGGCGGTGCCGGTGCGGCGGCGGCCGGGGCGGCGGTCAGGGCCAGGGCGACGAGCGCCAGGCTCACGATTCGGGCGATGCGTGCGTTCACGCCACGATCATCGAAGAATCGACGGTTGCCGCCATCGCCGCCGCGAGTGGACCTGGATGGGCCGCGCGAGCGGCCCCGGTCTCACTCCGCGGAGGGAGGCGGCCCGCCGGCGACCACGAGGCCGGACTCGTAGGCGGCGACGACCGCCTGGGCCCGGTCCCGCAGGCCGAGCTTGGCCAGCACGCTGCTGACGTGCGTCTTCACCGTGTGCTCGCTGACCACGAGGGCGGCCGCGATCTCCGTGTTGGTCAGGCCGCGGCCGAGCAGTTCGAGGGTCTCGCGCTCGCGCGGGGTGAGCCGGTCCAGGCCGGGCCAGGCGGCGGTGGCCGGGGCCCGGCGGCGCACCGCGGTCTCGATCGGCCGGGTGGTGACGGACGGGGCGAGCAGCGACTCGCCGGCGGCGACGACCCGCACCGCGTGCACCAGCTCGGCCCGGCGGACGTCCTTGAGCAGGAAGCCGCTCGCCCCGGCGCGCAGCGCGTCATACACGTAGTCGTCCTGGCCGAACGTGGTCAGCATGAGCACCCGCACCGGTTCGCCGCTCAGCCGCCGGGTCGCCTCGATGCCGTCCATGCCCGGCATGCGGATGTCGAGCACCAGGACGTCGGGGGCGTGCGCGTGCACGGCCGCGATGGCCTCGGCGCCGTCGGCGGCCTCGGCGACGACCTCCATGTCGTCCTCGGCGTCGAGGATCATCGCGAAGGCGCCCCGGATGAGTTCCTGATCGTCGGCGATCACGACCCGGATGGTCATCGCGTCACCCCGTTCCCTTTCGTCAGCTCCGCCGCCGCGGCCGGCAGCCGGGCCGTGACCTGGAAGCCGCGGCCGCCGGGGCCCGGGCCGGCCTCGGCCGACCCGCCGCCGGACGCGGCCCGCTCCCGGATGCCGATGAGGCCGTGCCCCGGATTGCCGGCCCGGGGTCCGCGGCCGTCGTCGGTCACGGTGACGACGAGGTCACCGTCCGGCCAGTCGAGGGTCACCGTCACCGTCTCCGCTTCCGCGTGCTTGAGCACGTTGGTCAGCGCCTCCTGGACGATCCGGTACGCCGCGACCTCGGCGTCGGGCGCGACGGTGCCGGGCCGTCCGGAGACGGTCAGCGTGACCGCGGTGGTGCCGACCCGGGACACCTGGGCGACGAGGTCCGCGATGCCGGCGAGGGTCGGCTGCGGGGCGCGGTCGGCCGCACCGCCGTCGTCGAGGACGCCGAGGATGCGGCGCAGCTGCGCCATGGCGTCCCGGCCGGCCGTGGCGATCGCCGCGAACGCCGCCTCCGTCCGCTCCGGGCCCTGTCGCATCGCCACCGGCCCGGCCTCCGCCTGCGCGATCGTGATGCTCACCGCGTGGGCGAGGATGTCGTGCATGTCGCGGGCGATCCGGGACCGTTCCCGCTCGGCCTCCAGCTCCCGCTCCCGCTCGAGGTGCCGGGCCCGCTCCCGCAGCGTCCGCAGGTGCTCCTGGCGGTTGGCCCAGGCCCGGCCCATCACGTAGGCGGCCGTCCACAGCAGCGCGCCCCGGGCCGCGGTCTCGAACGAGCCGGTGAGCAGGAACGCGCCCCA
Source organism: Dactylosporangium sp. NPDC051541 (assembly GCF_044454505.1). NCBI lineage: Bacteria > Bacillati > Actinomycetota > Actinomycetes > Micromonosporales > Micromonosporaceae > Dactylosporangium > Dactylosporangium sp. NPDC051541. Next base: position 543,052 of record NZ_JBITDU010000007.1, on the reverse strand, counting down.
CGCGATGATCACGATGGCGCTGACCCGCTGCCAGCGCGGCGCCTGCGCGGCGACGGTGAACATGGCGATGAGCGCCCCGTACCAGAGGGGCTGGCGCGGCCCGTCCGGCACGAACGCGTAGGCCGCGGCGGCCAGCTCGCTCGCCATCAGCACGGCGAACGGCGCCCGGCGGCGCCAGATCACCGGCAGCGACACGGCGACGCAGACGAGGTACGCGGACAGGGGCCAGTCGCGGTCCGTGGACACGAACGGCGCCAGCTGCGCGATCAGGGTGGCGACGGCCAGTGCCGCGTCGACCACCGTCGGCGGCCGCGCGCGGGCCCACCGCACCACCCCGTCGTACCTGTTCATCAGGTGCCGGGCAGCTTCCGGTCCGCGCCCGACTCGGCCCCCGCGACCACGGTGGCCAGGGCGGCGCCGTCGGCGTTGGGGTCGGAGACGGACTCGTCCGGCTTCTCCTCCTCGGGCCCGGCGTCCGCCGGCGCGGGCCCGACGGCCGCCGCGAGCAGGGCCGAGTTGGGGATGTTCAGCGGCCCGTCCTCGGTCTCCAGGATCGTGTACAGCAGCCCGGCCGACACAATGACACCGATGTGCGGCCCGTTGATCGCGCCGGACAGGACCCGCACCTGCTGCCCCGGCACATACGGCCGCGCGAACAGCAGCACGAGCCCCGCGAACAGGTTGCCGAGCACCGGCTGCGCCGCGAGCCCGACGACGATACCCGTGATCGCCCCGCCGACGAGCAGCTGCCGCAGCTGTACCCCCAGCAGGTCACAGACCGTGAGCACCGCGATGAGATACCCGCCGAGGAGCACGAACAGGCGCAACGGCGTCCCGGCCGCGTTCCCGGCCCGCGCGACGGCGATCCGCTGCACCTCCCGCGCCGCCGTCCGGCTGGCCGCCACCCCGAACACCAGCGTGAGCAGCGCACACCCGTAGGCCAGCAGCCGGGTGCGCAGCGACTCCGCGTGCACCCCGCCGATGTCGTGCCCGGTCACGAGGAAGGCGAGCGCGAGGACGCCGTAGACGATGGTCCGCCGGAAATCGGGCCGCACACGCAGATCAATCGCCCGCAACGTGCCACCGTCGCCCTTGCGCCACCGGCCCACCCAGCTCATCGCCCACCTCCCGCCGGTTGATCACCCTACCGCTACCCCGAACCATCGCCCGCGGCCTGGGGTGGCACCGGCCGCCAGGGCCGGCACAGCGAACAGCGCCGCCGTCACCGACGGCGGCGCTGTTCCGGATGACGTGGCTCAGCCGAACAGCAGCAGCTGCCACAGGTCGTACGACTGCACGCCGCGCCCGTGCGTGGCCGCGTAGAGCCGCAGCCCCGTCGGCCCGACCCGCAGCTCCATCGTCGTGGTCGTCGGCAGGTTGCGGCCGAGGACCTTCCAGCCGGTCCGGCCCGGCGGGCGGTAGAACACGCCGAGGTCGGTGCCGACGATCAGGCCGCCGCCCCAGCTGACCTTCACGGCGTTGGCCGGGATGTCGGGGAGGTCGGCGGAGATGTCGGTCCAGTGTGCGCCCGCGTCGCGGGACTCGAAGATGTGCCCGACGCCGGCGCCGGGGCCTTCGGTCCATTTGCGGGAGTACCCGTTCATGGCGACGAACACGTGGTCGGGGTTGGCCGGGTCGACGTCGAAGCCGGAGACGTACCGGTTGGGGATGACGCCGTCGACCGGCAGGGCCAGCTGGTGCCAGCCGGTGCCGTCGGCCCGGCCGACGGCGATGCCGCGGGTGAAGCCCTGGTTGTTGCAGGGGCCGCACCAGCCGACGTAGACCTGGCCGCCGGAGATGGCGACGCCGGTGGCGACGTGGCCGGCGCCGAGGTCGAACACGTTGATCCAGTCGGCGCCGGACTGGATGGCGAAGCCTTTGTGCTGGATCCACACGTGGGTGCCGCCGGCGACCCAGTCGTTGCCGCCGGCCGCGATCGGCGCGATGAACCGGGCGCCGGCCGAGCCGAGGGCGTTGTCGGGCGGGGCGATGTTGCGGCTGGAGACCTTCGACGGGTCCGTGGTCCAGGAGCCGTCGTTGACCGCGCAGTTGTTCGTCACGGACAGGGCCAGATACACGTATTCGGCCGCGATGTTGCACCCGTTGGCCGGGTCGACGATGGTGTCGCCGCCGTCGCCGCCGAAGTTGGAGCCCATGACCCGATCGCCGGGGCGCAGGATCGACTCGCCGTTGTCCTGCAGGCCGCCGCTGATCGCCACGCCGGGAGTGTGGCCCTGGCGGTCGGCGCCGACGCCGACGGAGTAGTACTGCAGCACGTCGATGGTGCCGTCATTGAGCGATGCCCAGTCGGTGGCGTGGCCGGTCGTGTCGGCGCGGCCGTTGACGGGCCGCCGGTAGATGCCGCCGTCGTCGCCGACGAGCAGGTAGGGCTGGCCGCCGTTGCTGCCGACCGCGGCCGCGTGCTGGTCGGCGTGGACGGTCTGGTGGCAGTCGCCGGTCTGCTTCGACGGGTCGATGCTCCAGCACGGGAACGGGAAGTTCCAGTACGGCCCCGGCGTCGTCCAGGTCGCGCCGGCGTCCTTGGTCTCGAAGACCTCCTCGAGGCCGAGGTACAGGTGCCGGGGGTCCTTGGGGTCGACCTGCAGGAACTGGTTGTACCAGGCCTGGACGCCGGGCATGTAGCCCGCGTCGGTGAGCGCCGAGCCGGACGCGGCGAGTTTGTGGTAGTCGGCGATCCGCGTCCACGGGCCGAACGGGGAGCCGTTGGCGGAGACGAACACGCCGTACAGGTTGCTGTCGGGATTCGTGTTGAGCATCTCCGGGGACTGCTCGATCGCGTAGTACTTCGAGCCGTCGGCGGAGCGGGTGAAGGTGACCGCGCCGACGTTGTCGGGGTCGCTGGCGATGGCCCCGGCCAGGGTGGTGCGCTGCCAGGCGCCGCCGACCTTGGTGTAGAAGCCGTTGTAGTCGTCGCCGCTGCGCCAGCCGATGGCGAGCACGACCTTCGACGGGTCGCGCGGGTCGATGGCGACGTCGTTGGCGATGTTCTTGTACGCCGCGTCGTCGTCGGCGGCGTCGGCCCCGCCCGGCAGGAACGACGGGTTCGGCGCGAACTCGAGGTGCCACGGCCCGGACAGGTTGCTGACCGAGTGCGTCCACACGCCGCGGCTGGTCGCCGCCCAGACGGTGTCGCCGCCGAAGCGCAGGGCCCGGATGGTGGTGTTCTCCAGCTCTGTGCCGCCGACCCGGTCGGAGCTGCGGAACTCGCCGTGGCGCGGGTCGGCCAGGACATACACGCCGGTGCCGACGAAGCTCGTCGCGCTGGTGTTGGCCTCGCCGGTGGCGAACCACAGCCGGCCGCGGCCGTCGAGGCGCAGGTCGCCGGTGGCCGGGGCGGGCAGCTTGTCGGAGATCGGCTGCCAGCGGCCGCCGCCGGTGGAGGAGCGCCACACGCCGCCGTTGGCCGAGCCGGCGTAGACGTAGCCGCGGTCGTCGGCGGCCATGCCGACCACCCGGCCGGTCACCCGGCCGGCCCCGCCCGAGGAGTTCGAGTTGATGTCGCGGTACCGCGGGTCGTCGGAGTTGTACGGCAGCGCCGTCTCGTCGTTCCACCGCCCGCCCGTGCGCGGCAGGGCCTGGAGTTGGGCCCAGGCCGCCGAGTAGGCACCGGGCGCGACGACTCCGGGTGCGCTGCGGGCTTCGTTCCACTGGTCGGCCTGCTCCATGATGTCGCTGGAGCCCTCTTCGTCGTCGTCGCCAGGAGCGAGACTCGCGACGGTGCCGGTGCGATGCGCGGTTGCCGCGCGGTCGGTGGCGTGCGCGGGCCGGGGTGCCCCCGGGGGTGCCGCGCCGGCGGGCAGCCCGCCGAGGATGAGAACCGTCGCCGACAACCCGGCGACCATGGACACACGTCGGTGCATTCTGGGCCCCAATGCCCGCCCCCTCCGTGACGAACGCCGGCCGGTCGACCGGCGCGTTCACGCCCGATCGTTCATCGCACCGACCGGCCGGGAAAGCGGGGCCGAACCCCGCGGAATCGAAGAAGGGTGACGGCAAGGGTTGATGGTGATCTATGAACAAACACCATCACGTCACACTGGATCGTCTGACGATTGGCGCCACGAAGGTGATGGTCAACGGGCGCTCCCGACGCCGCCGGAGTAGCGTGAGCCGCACGGAAGCCGTCCCACCCGAGGTGGTCGCGATGACGGAGCTGCGCCGGATGCAGCAGGACCTCATCGACGCCGAGGTGCGGACCAGCCGCCGCGATCTCCTGACGGTGTTCCACGATCGCCTGTCGGCCGAGCCGCAGACGCTCGTCGCCGACGACTTCATGGTGCTGGCCGACCGGCCGACGGTCCGCAGCGCGATCATCGTCGCCGCGGCCGGGGTCGCCGACGCCTGCGCCCTCTACGCGCGGGACCCGGGCACCCGGGTGCTGCGCATCGCCCGGCACCGCGGGCTGCCGGCCGAATACGTGGACGCGTTCGCGACCGTCGACGCGACCTGCCCGTCGGTGTGCGGGGCGGCCCTCGCCGGCGGGGCGCCGGTCGTCGTCGACGACGTCACCACGAGCCCGATCTTCGCGGGGCAGCCGACGCTCGACGTGACGCTCGCCGCCGGGTTCCGGGCCGCGCAGGCCTATCCGCTGCGCGACGGCGACCGCCGGGTCCTCGGCCTGCTGTCCCTGCTCTACCGCACCGCCGGCCGGCGGGGCAGGACCGCCTCGCGTCGGCGGCGGCCGCCGCGATGAGCCGGTCGCAGGCCCGCGGCACGTCCCCGCCGGCCCCGGTCGCGAGCAGTGTGGTCGCCCGCACCGCCGACGGCGTCGTCACGCTGACCGTGTGCGGCGCGCTCGACGCGAGCACCGCCCCCGGCTGCGCCCGCGTGCTCTGGCAGGTCCTGGCCGAGCTGGACCCGCACGAGGAGCTCGTGGTCGACCTGCGCGGGCTCGACGTCCTCGCGGTCGCGGGGGCCCGGCTGCTCATCGAGGCCACGCACGCCTGCCCGGTGCCGTGCACCGTGGTGACCGGGCCGAACCGGATGGCCCGGGCCGTGCTCCAGCGCCTCTCAGATTCATTGTACCGGTCGAAGCCATCGCACGAATCGTCGCGAATGCTGATTTTCCGGCCCTGAGCTGCGCCTACGCTCGGGTACCGTGCCTGATCTGCGTATGCGGGAGATCGCTGCCGAACAACAGGTCGTCGACCACGTCTACCGGCTCCTCGACGCGAAACGGGCCCAGGCGGGCGCGCTCGCGGGTGAGGGCCACCGCCGGGCCGCCGCCGGTCCGCTCACCGGGCTCGTGGAGCGCGACGCCATGGTCCATCGCGCCGCCGGGCAGCTGGCCGCCCTGGCCGCCGCGGAGGAGGGCCTGGTGTTCGGGCGTCTGGACTTCGATGACGGGGAGCAGTACCACATCGGAAGACTCGGCGTCCGCGACGGCCTGGAGCCTTTGCTCATCGATTGGCGCGCGCCGGCCGCCGAAGCCTTTTATCGGGCCACGCCCGGCGCTCCGTTGGGTGTCGCCCGGCGAAGGGTCATCATCTGCCGGGGCCAGCGGGTCCTCGACCTCGACGACGACGTGCTCGACCCGGACGCCGCCGAAGGGCTCCAGGTGCTCGGCGAGGGTGCCCTGCTGGCCGCGCTGCGCCGCTCCCGCGGGCCGCACATGCGCGACATCGTCACCACGATCCAGCACGAGCAGGACGCCGCGATCCGCGCCCCCGCCCGCGGCGTCACGGTCATCACCGGCGGCCCCGGCACCGGCAAGACGCAGGTGGCCCTGCACCGCGCCGCCTACCTGCTCTACACCGACCGCGCCCGCTTCACCGGCGGCCGCATCCTCGTCGTCGGCCCGTCGGCGGTCTTCACCGACTACATCGCCCGCGTCCTGCCGGCCCTCGGCGAGGACAGCGTCCACCTGCGCGCCCTGGGCGATCTCGTCGACGGCGTCTGCGCCACCCGCCGCGACCCGGCCGACATCGCCGCGGTCAAGGGCTCCGAGTCGATCCGGCCCGTGCTCGAGGACCTGATGTGGCAGGCATCGCCCGAGGCGCCGAAGCAACTGCGGCTGGTGTACTCCGGGCAGGTGCTCGTCCTGCGGGAGCCGGACCTGGCCGAGGCCCGCCGCCGGATCCGCGCCCGCTGCGAGCGCAACGGCACGTTGTTGAATGCTTCCCGCAAAACGGCGGCGGCGGTACTGCTCGGGACGCTGCGAACCCGCACCGTGACCGAGTTCGACGCCGAGGAGGTCGTCGCCCGCCCCGAGTTCCTGACGTTCCTGGACGCGTGGTGGCCGGTCCTGACCCCGGATGCGGTCCTGTCCTGGCGCTTCGGCCCGGACCGCTCCGTCGACGACATCCCGCTGCTGGACGAGCTGTCCGTCCTGCTGGGCGACCCGCCGGTGGCACCGAAGGCCCCGCCGCCGGAGTGGCAGCTGCGGGAGCTGAGCACCGGCACCCGCCTGGTCGAGACGTTCGTGCTGGCGTGCGGCCTGCGCGACGGCTGGGAACTGTACGCACCGGGCCTGGCCACCCCCATGGCCCTGGCCGGCCCCGGCATCGACAACGACGCCATCGGCGCCGCCCAACGCTGGGCCGAGGCCGTGATCCTCCGCGAGGGCCACCACGTGACCGGCTGGACCGACGGCTACGACCCGCACGGCGAGGAGGGCTACGTCCCCCTCCTGGCCGACCCGCTCCCGGCGCCCGAGCCGGACGACGGGCCCAGCGTCGAGGACCCATACCTCCACGTCATCCTCGACGAGGCCCAGGACCTGTCCCCGATGGAGTGCCGGATGATCGCCCGCCGCGCCGAGTACGCGTCGATGACGATCGTCGGCGACCTGGGCCAGGCCACCCACCCCCTGGCCGCCGGGTCCTGGCCGGCCCTCCTGGCCCGCCTGGGCAAACGCGAGGTCCGCACCCTGGATCTGCCGACGGGCTACCGGGTGCCACAGACGATCGCCGACTACGCCGCCCGCGCCCTCGCCCCCGGCATCGAACCGACCCGCTCCTACCGCCCCGGCGGCACCCTGACCATCCGCGAGGTCGACGATGTGCCGGCCGCGATCCACGCGGCTCTGGCCGACCTCCCGCCCGAAGCGACAACAGCCGTCATAGCCGCCGACGAGCAGGCCACAACGCTGCCGGGCCCCGTGATCCCGGTGAGCCTGGTGAAGGGCCTGGAGTACGACCACGTCATCCTCGTGGAACCGGCAGCCATCGTCGCCGCCGAACCCCGCGGCCGCAACCGCCTGTACGTAGCCCTGACCCGAGCCGTCGCCAGCCTGACCGTCCTGCACACCACCCCCCTCCCCCCGTTCCTGCGCTGACCCGAGCCTCAGCCGGCGTCCGTCGAAGTTTGACGATCGTCCCGGGCCGCGGCGAAAGTCCTCCGGCGGCCCGAACGGCGAGTAGCTTTTCCTGATGGCTCCCACCGACCCTTCCACGGTCCGTGCGGCTCTGGCGCAGGCTACCGCGCTGGAGCCGGCCGCCATCGCCGGCGACCCCGCCGCCGTGGAGCGAATGTTGCTGGACCGCTACCAACGGACGGGCCGACCGACGGATCTGGACGGCGTCATCGACGCCTTCGACGCATGTCTGGCCCGCACCCCAGCAGACGATCCCAATCGAGGGCGCCGCCTGTCGAACCTCGGTGTCGCGCAAAGCTACAGATTCCAGCAGGCATCGGATGCCGGCGCACTGGACGCTGCGATCGCGGCCCTCCGGCAGGCGGCGCTGCTCACCGCGGTCGAGGACGCCGCATACCCCCTCCGCCACGCGAACCTCGCCACCTCCCTGGAGCGGCGCTACGGGCTCGTGGGCGCCGTGGCTGACATCGGTGCCGCCGCGGCGGCTTGGCGATCGGCCGCCGGGGCGACCGGGATTTCGGATCCGAACCACGCGGTGCGTTGGGCTTACGCCGCGCGTGCCCGGCAATCCCTGTATGAGATCACCAGATCGGCGGCGGACATTGACGCGGCGGTGGAGGCCGCACGGCGGGCGCTGTCAACGACGCCGTCCGGGTCCTCGTCGACCGCCGAGCGCATGCACAGCGTTGCCGTCCTCCTGTGGAGCCGATACCTCCACGCCGGTGCACTGGTCGACCTCCATGAGGCCATCGATCTCGCTCAGCGGGCGGTGCGGACAGCCGGTGCGGGCAATCGCCGGTCGGCCGGCTACCTGACCACGCTGAGCCGGGCGTTGTCGACCCGATACGAACGCGTCGGAAGGCTGGCGGATCTCACTGCGGCGGTCGAGGCCGGTCGCGAAGCCGTCGCCCGCACCCCGGCCGGGGGTGCTGACTGGGCCGTGGGACTGTCGACGCTCGGCAGCGCGCTGCAGACGCGATACGGCCGGCTGGGCGACCCGGCCGACCTGGATGAGGCAGTGGACGCCCAGCGGCGCGCCGTCACGACGGCGACCAGCGGCCGGCCCGCTGATGCCGGTATCTGGTTGGCGCTGATGCGGTCGCTTCGGGTCCGGTTCGAGCGAACCGGGTCGACAGTGGATCTGGACCAGGCTGTCGACGCCGGGCGGCGCGCGGCCGAGGTCGTACCGCCGGACCATCCGGGGCGGGCGGACCTGCTATCCAGCCTCAGCGTCACACTCCAGACCAGGTTCGAGCGGACCGGGGCGACGACGGATCTGTCGACCGCCATCGAGACCGCCCAACAGGCCGTGGATTCCACGGACGCAAACCACCCGGAGCGAGACGCATACCTCTTGAGTCTTGCAACCGCGCTGTTGATCCGACATGAACGCACCGGCCGGCGCGCCGACCTCGATCGAGCGATTGAGGCCAGCCGGGGCGCGGTGCTCGCGTCCACAGCCGACCGGCCCGATCGGCTGGTCTGCCTGTCGACCGTGGCCGGAGCGCTCCTCGTCCGGTATGGACAGTTCACAGCGATGGCCGATCTGGACGCGGCGCTCGAAGCGATCCGCCGAGCCGCGGCCGAGTGCCCGCTCGACCACCCTGACCGCGCCGGCTTCCTGGCCACCATGAGCAGCGTCTTGCGGGAACGGTACCGGCGCAGCGCCGATGTGGCCGCTCTCGACGAGGCCGTCCACGTCCTGCGCGAAGCGCTGGCGGCGACCGCAGCCGACCACCCCGACCGGTCCACGTACCTGTACAACCTCGCGGATGCGCTGCTGGCGCGGGCTGTTCACAGCAGCGACGCGTCGGCCCTCGACCATGCGACGGACGCCGCCCGACAGAGCGTGCGGGCGATTCCGGCCGATCATCCGGCGCGTGCTGGCAGTCTCGCGACGCTGAGCTCCGTTCTGCTGTGCCAGCATGGACGAACCGGGAGCCGGACCGCCCTCGACGAAGCGATCGATCTGGCGCGTCAGGCGGTGGCGCACACGCCGGTCGACCATCCGGATCGCGCCGCGTACCTCGATCTGGTCGGCCAGTCGCTCTTCGCCCGGCATTTCGGCACCGGATCGGCCGACGACCTGGATGCGGCGGTGACCAGCTGGTCGGCCGCCATCGCGATGCCGATGGCAGCGACGGCGACGAGGATGGTGGCCGCCCGCCTGTCGGCCGACAGCCTCGCCTGGGCCCGGGGTCCGGCCGCGGCGATCGGCGCATACTCCGCCGCGCTCAACCTGCTGCCGCTGCTCGCGTGGCGCGGTATCGGCCGGGACGACCAGTATCACCTGCTCGAGACCTACGGCGCTACGCTCGCCGTCGACGGCGGGGCCTCGGCGGTCGCCGGTGACCGGGCCCGGCTCGCCGTTGAGCTGCTCGAACTGGGACGCAACGTGCTCTGGGCCCAGCTGCTGGACAGCCGGACCGATCTGGCCCGGCTCCAACGACATGCTCCGCGGCTGGCTGCGCGGTTGTCGGCCTGCCGTGCCGCCCTCGACCACTCGACCGCCGGCCCCGGCCACCTGTTCGCCGAGCTGCCGCTCCGCTGACCGGCGGTGGACGGGCGACCCGAGGTAGTACCGGCGTGGGTAGGGTGGCGGCGTGGGTGATGTGCAGGCGGTTGCCGGTCGCGTTGATGGGCTGCGCTACGTTGGCGGATACCTGGCCGATGGTGAGCAGGAGGCGTTGCTCGCCACCATCGACGGGCAGCCGTGGCGGGAGGATCTGCGGCGGCGGGTGCAGCATTACGGCTACCGCTACGACTACACGCGCAAGCGGGTCGACGCCGATCTCTTTCTCGGGCCGTTGCCCGAGTGGGCCGCGGCGCTGGGGCGGCGGCTGCACGACGACGGGTATGCGCCCGCCGTGCCGGATCAGATGATTGTCAACGAGTATCAGCCGGGGCAAGGGATCGCGGCCCACGTCGACTGCGTGCCGTGTTTCGGGGGGACCGTGCTGTCGGTGTCGCTCGGGTCGGCGTGCGTGCTCACCATGACGCTGCCCGCGCGTGACGGCCAGGAGGCGCGCCGTGAGGATGTGCTGCTCGAGGTCGGGAGCTTGTTCGTGCTCAGTGGGGCGGCGCGGTATGACTGGCGGCACGGGATCGCCGCCCGCAAGGGTGACCGGTGGGACGGGGTTGTGGTGCCGCGCGGGCGGCGGGTCTCGCTCACGTTCCGGACGGTACTGATCGATTAGCGCTCGCCGATCAAGCGCTTGCCGCCGGCCAGACGTAGGGCTCGTCCGGGTCGGCGTCCGGGAACAGCGGGCCGTAGAACGCGGGGTCCTTGCGGACCAGGGCCGAGCGGTGGCTGCGGTGCACGTCGTCGCGGCCCAGCCACACCGGCAGCGCGACGACCCGGGCGAGCTGTTCCTGGGTGCGGGCCGGGCCGTCGCGCGAGGCGATCAGGGTCGCCGCGACCGTGTCGGCGTGCCCGCGGGCGGTCCAGGCGTCGCACATCTCCAGGCCGTAGCGGACCAGGGCCTCCTCGCACCCGGCCCACATCTTCACCGCCGGATGGTGCCGCCAGCCGTAGCCGGGCACGACGAGGCCGCGCAGCACCTGCAGCGCCTCGACCCGCTGCTTGCCGAGCCGGCGCGGGTCGAGCACGCGGGCGCTGGCCGCGAAGTCCGGATACGGCAGGAACGTCTGCATGCCCCGCTCATACCCCGGGCCGCCGGGCTCAAGGGAGGTACTTGAAGCCGATCCCCCGCACGGTGACCAGGTGCCGCGGCGCCGCCGGGTCCGGTTCGATCTTGGCCCGGAGGCGCTTGATGTGCACGTTGAGCGTGTTGCTGTCGCCGGCCGCGCCCTCCCAGACGGTGTCCAGGAGCTGGTCGCGGGCCAGGGTCCGGCCGGGGTTGCGGACCAGGGCCTCGAGCAGCTGGAACTCCTTCAACGGCAGGTCGAGCGGGCGGCCCGTGATGCTGGCCGTGTGCGCGGCCGGGTCGAGGCGGACGGGGCCGGCGGTGATGACGGCCGGGCGGGCCCCGCGGCCGCGGCCCGAGCTGCGGCGCAGCACGGCGCGGACGCGGGCGACGAGCTCGCGCTGGCCGTAGGGGCGGGTCACGTAGTCGTCGGCGCCGAACTCCAGCGCGGCCACCTTGTCGTCCTCGGTGTCGCGGCCGCTCAGCACGATGATCCCGACCTTCGAGCGGGTCCGCAGCGCCCGGCACAGGCTCAGGCCGCCGTCGAGGAGCACCAGGTCGGCGCCGGACTCGTCGAACGTGCGCACGGCCTCACCGGCGGTGACCGCCACCCGGACCTCGAAGCCCTCGCCCCGCAGCAGGGTGGCGAGCGGGACGGCGGAGTGCGGGTCACCGTCGACGAGCAGCAGGCGGATCAACGCCCCGGCACCTCCCCCTGGTCTGCGGGCTCCATCGATCGCGACCGCTCACTATGCCAGGTGGCACCGAATCCGGTCGGCCGCCGTTCACTCTGTGGGAACGATGCCGCCCCGGCGCCCGGGATGGCAAGCTGACCGGATGGCGACGCTGGTGTCGGTCAACGTCGGGCGGCCGAAGGACGTGCCGTGGCAGGGCCGGACCATCTTCACCGGCGTCTGGAAACGCCCCGTCAGCGGCCCCGTCACGGCCCGGCGGCACAACCTCGACGGCGACGGGCAGGGCGACACCGCGGGGCACGGCGGCGAGCAGCGGGCCGTCCTCGTCTACCAGCTCGACTCCTACCGGCACTGGCACCACCGGCTCGGCCTCGCCCCGGACGACTACGGGCAGTTCGGCGAGAACCTGACCGTCGACGGCCTGCCCGACGCCGAGGTGTGCGTCGGCGACCGATACCGCATCGGCGAAGCCGAGTTCGAGGTCACCCAGCCCCGCGTGACCTGCTACCGCGTCGGGCTGCGGCTCGGTGTGCCGGAGATGGCGGCCCTGCTCGTCAGTCACCACCGCCCCGGCTTCTACATGCGCGTGCTGCGCGAGGGCCGCGTCCGGGCCGGCGACGCCATCGTCCGGATCGGGACGGGCCCCGGCACGCTGTCAATTGCCGAAGCCGATTCCCTGTTGTACCTCCCTGAGCCCGACCTCGCCAGAGTGCGCGTGGCCACGGGCATCGCCGCCCTGAGCCCGGGCTGGCAGGGCTCGTTCCGGGACATGCTGACCGCGGCCGCGACGCCACCGCCGGCGTGGACCGGGTTCCGGCCGCTGCGGGTGGCCGCGGTCGTGCCGGAGAACGCGTCGGTCACGTCGATCCGGCTGGCCGACCCGTCCGGCTCCGCGTTGCCGGTGGCGCGGCCCGGGCAGTACCTCACCCTGCGTCTGCCCGGCAACGGCCCGGTCCGCAGCTACTCGCTGTCCACGACGGGCGAGGACACCTACCGGATCACCGTCAAGCGGGAGGGCCCCGCCAGCCGCTACCTCACCGGCGACGTGCGCCCGGGCGCGTCGCTGGACACGGCCGCGCCCCGCGGCGACTTCTTCCTCGCCGACGGCGACGCCCCGGTCCTGCTGCTCTCGGCCGGCATCGGCCTCACCCCGGTCCTGGCGATGCTGCACCACCTGGCGGCCGCGCCGGCGAACCGCGAGGTCTGGTGGATTCACGCCGCCCGCAGCCCGGCCGAGCACCCGCTGCGGGCCGAGGCCCACGCGCTGGCCGCCGCGCTCAACGCCAGGGTGCACGTCTTCTACAGCGCGACGACGGGCCGCCTGACCGCCGCCCGGCTGGCCGAGCTGGCGCTGCCGTCCTGCGCCGACGCGTACGTCTGCGGCCCCGACGCGTTCATGGCCGACATGGGCACGGCGCTCGCCGCGGCCGGCCTGGACGCGGCCCGCATCCACACCGAGGCGTTCGCCGCCCGCGCGGCCGTCAACCCCGGCCTGGTGGCCCGGCCGGCCCGGCCCCCGCACGAGCCGGACGGCGAGCCGGGGACCGGCCCGCGCGTCACGTTCGCCCGCAGCGGCCTCACCGTCCCGTTCCCGGCCACCGGCAGCCTCCTCGACCTGGCCGACGCGTGCGACGTGCCGACCCGCTGGAGCTGCCGCACCGGCGTCTGCCACACCTGCGAGACCCCGCTGCTGTCGGGCGAGGTCACCTACTCCCCCGAGCCCCTGGAGCCCCCGGCCGCCGGCAACACCCTCGTCTGCTGTGCCCGCCCGGCGACGGACGTGGTGCTGGATCTCTGAGCCGAAATTCGGTGGCTCGCGCGGCCGGGTCGGCGCGACAATGCGGCCGGGCAGCGCGAGACCTGAAGGAGACAGCACCATGTCATCAGCAGTCCGTACTGCCGCCGGTGCGCTGCGCGGCCGGGTCGAGGCGGGCGTGACGGTGTTCCGCGGCATCCCGTTCGCCGCGCCGCCCGTCGGCGCCCTGCGCTTCGCCGCCCCGCGGCCCGCGGCCCCGTGGGACGGCGTGCGCGAGGCGTTCTCGTTCGGCCCGCCGCCCCCGCAGCCGGCGCCGTTCGGCCGCACCGAGACGGTGGCGGGCGACGACTGGCTCACGGTCAACGTGTGGACGGCGAGCCCCTCGCCGGACGCGGCGCGGCCGGTGATGGTCTGGATTCAGGGCGGCGGGTTCACGATCGGCAAGTCCGGCAACCCGGAGTACGACGGCGCCCGCCTGGCCCGCGAGGCCGGCGTCGTGGTGGTGACGTTCAACTACCGCGTCGGGTTCGAGGGCTTCGCCCAGATCGCCGGCGCGCCGGCCAACCGCGGACTGCTCGACCAGGTCGCCGCGCTCGAGTGGGTCCGCGACGAGATCCGCGCCTTCGGCGGCGACCCGGACCGGGTCACGGTCTTCGGCGAGTCGGCCGGCGCCAGCTCGGTCGCCTGCCTCCTGGCGATGCCCCGGGCCGCCGGGCTGTTCCAGCGGGCCATCGCGCAGAGCGTGCCCGGCGCCTTCTTCACACCGAAGCTCGCGGCCGACATCGCCGCCGCCTGCACCGCCGAGCTGGGCCTGGGCGCGACGGTCGCGCAGCTGGCCGACGTGGACCCGGAGCTGCTGGTCGAGGCCGCGATCGAGGTCGCCGGGAAGATGCCCGCGCGGGCCGCGCAGTGGGGCCGGGTGGGTCACCGCGCGGTGCAGTTCGCGCCGGTCATCGACGGCGACGTCCTGCCGGCGCACCCGTTCACGGCGATCGCCGCCGGTGCGAGCGGGCCCGTCGAGCTGATCGCCGGGCACACCCGCGACGAGCACCGCCTGTTCAGCGCCCTGACCGGCGTGCTCGGCCAGGTCACCGCCGAGCAGGCGGCCGAAGCACTGCGAATCTTCGCGCCCGGCCCGGACGGCGAGGCCCGCTACCGGGAGGCGTTCCCGGACGCGGCCCCGGAGCAGCTGTACGAGCTGGTCCACGGCGACTGGCTGTTCCGCATGCCGAGCCTGCGCCTCGCCGAGGCCCACGCGGCCGGTGGGGGCCGCACCTACCTCTACGAGCTGACCTGGGCCGCGCCGAGCCTCGGCGCGGCACACGGGCTCGACGTGCCCCTCGTCTTCGGCAACCTCGAGGGCAACCAGCCCGCCATGCTCTTCGGCGACGCCGGGGCCGACGCCGAGGCGCTGTCCGAGCAGCTGCGCACCGCCTGGACGGCGTTCGCCGTCACCGGCGACCCGGGCTGGCCGCAGTACGACGCGGAGCAGCGCCGCACGCGGCTGTTCGACATCACACCGGAGGTCGCCGCCTACCCGGAGGAGGCGTCCCGGCGCATCTGGCAGGACTACGCGTTCCCGGCGCTGCCACTGATCGAGTAGGAGCCGGTCAGCCGGGCCTCGAGCTCGGCCGGCGGGAGCGGGCGGGCGTAGTGGTAGCCCTGGGCGTTGCGGTAGCCGAGCAGCGTCAGCTCGGTCGCCTGGGCCTCGTTCTCGATGCCCTCGGCGACCGTGTCCATGTGCAGGATCTGGCTGAGGCGGATGACGGCCTCGGCGACCGCGGCGCCCTCCCGCTCGCCGTTGAGCTCGTTGACGAAGCAGCGGTCGAGCTTGAGGATGTCGACCGGGAGGCGGGTGAGGTACCGCAGCGACGAATACCCGGTGCCGAAGTCGTCCAGGGCGATCCGGACCCCGTGCGTGCGCAGCTCCTCCAGCTGCGGGACGGCGGACCGGTCGTCGACGAGCGCGCTCTCGGTGATCTCCAGGACGAGGTCGCGCGGGTCGTAGCCGACGCTGTCCAGGACCGCGAGGACGTCGGCGGCGAGCGTCCGGCGCTCCAGCTGGACCGGTGACAGGTTGACGCTGACGTACAGCCGGCGCCCCGGCGGCAGCGCGGCCTGCCACTGCCCCACCTGGCGGCAGGCCTCGCGCAGCACCCAGGCGCCGATGGCGTTGATGAGGCCGGTGCGCTCGGCGGCGGGGATGAACCGGTCCGGGCCGAGCAGCCCGTGCACCGGGTGCTGCCAGCGCACGAGGGACTCCACGGCGATGAGCTCGCCGGTGGCCAGGGCCACGATCGGCTGGTACATCAAGCGCAGCTGCCCTTCCGGCACGGCCCGCGTCAGGTCCTCGGCGAGGGCGGCGGCGGCCCGGTCGGCCTCCTCGGCCTCGGCCGAGTACAGCACCCAGCCGAGGGTGCCGCTACGCTTCGCCGCGTACATCGCGAGGTCGGCCCGGTGCGGCAGGTCGGGGGCGTCGGCCGCGCTGTCGGCGCAGGCAATGCCGATGCTCACCCGCAGGTGCAGGGTGTTGCCGCCGATGAGCAGCGGCGTGCGGCAGGCGGCCAGGATCCGTTCGGCGACGGCGATCGCGTCCTCGCCGCGGCGCAGCTGCGGGAGCAGGACGGCGAACTCGTCGCCGCCGAGGCGGGCCGCGACGTCGCCGGTGCGCAGGGTGCGGCGCAGGATCTCGGCGAACGCGACAAGCATCCGGTCACCGACCACGTGCCCGTAGTCGTCGTTGACCTGCTTGAACCCGTTGAGGTCGAGGACCAGGGCGGCGATCGGCAGGCCGGTGCGCCGCTGCCGGTCGGCCGCGGCCCGCAGGGCGATGCGCAGCTCGCGGCGGTTGGCGAGGCCGGTGAGGCTGTCGGTGACGCCGAGGGTGTAGCTCTCCCGGGCCGCGATGAACTGCCGGGCCGCGACGCCGCCGGTCATGACGAGCGCGCCGACGACCAGGCCGACCCAGGGGTGCAGGCCGGTCTTGACCGCGGCCACGAGGAGCAGGGCGTAGCCGCCGGCGAGGGCGGCGTAGGGCAGCCAGGCGGTGGCGGGCAGCGGCCGGTCGGCGGTGGCCCCGGCCGCGGCGGGCCCGGGCCGGACGACGGCCGCCAGCAGGATCAGCAGGACCGGCAGGTGCAGCGCGGCCGGGGCCAGCACGTCCGGGCCGGTGCCGTGCACCGTCTGGTAGAGAAAGACCGTGTCGACGACGAGGTAGCCGACGGTCCCGGCCAGCATCAGCGCCAGCGGGGCCCGGGCGGCCGGGGCGGGGCCGCGCAGGAGCACGCTGCTGACGCCGACGATCAGCACGAGGTCGCCGAACGCGAACAGCACCGCGCCCAGCCGCAGCGGCTCGAACAGGCCGCCGGCGCTCAGGACCGGGCCGAGCACCAGATACCACATCAGCATCACGCTCGCGCCGAGCACGGTGGCCATGTCCATGGCGAGCTTCCAGCGGGCGGGCCGGTCCAGGGTCGCGGCCGCCATCGCCAGCAGCCCGGCCAGCAGCACCGGCACGACCAGCAGGCGCGGGACGACGGCGAGGACGGTCGCCGGGCCCCAGCCCTTGTGCCCGGTCCCGAACGCGACCGAGAAGCCGATCCCGGCCACGACCAGCAGGGCCAGGGCCGCGCCGGTGAACCGGTACGGCCGGCGGGCCGCCGGGGGCCGGCGGGAGCTGGTGCCCGCGCGGACGTGCAGTGCCAGCGCGACGAGCTCCAGGGCGCACAGTGAGATGCCCGCGACCTCGGTGCTATTCATGGCCGCAAACATCGGAACGCGCGCGGCCGAGTTGAGCTTTGCCATGATGATCGGCATGCGCTTCGACTACGCACCCTGGCGGTTCTGGTCCGAGTCTTCGCCGGTCGAGCGGGAGCGGCAGCTCGCATACCAGGAGGAGCTGCGCGGCCGCGGGCATCGCATCGGCGAACGGTGCTTCGTCTCCGAGGTGGCGTCGGTCGACAACGAGGTGCTCGAACTCGGCGACGGCGGCTATGTCGCCGCGTACGCCTACGTCAGCGACTCGGTGCGGGCCGGCCGGGACTGCTCGATCAACCCGTACGCGGTCGTGCGCGGGACGGTCGAGCTGGGCGACGCGGTGCGCATAGGGGCGCACGCCTCGCTGCTCGGGTTCAACCACGGGTTCGAGGACCCGGACGTGGAGGTGTTCCGGCAGCCGATGAGCAGCCGGGGCATCCGGATCGGCGATGACGTGTGGATCGGATCCCATGTCGTCGTGCTGGACGGGGTTACCGTCGGTGACAAGGCGGTCCTGGCCGCCGGGGCGGTCGTCACGCGCGATGTGCCGGCGGGTGCCGTCGTCGGCGGGAATCCGGCCAAGGTGATCAAGTGGCGGGTGCGGCCGGCGAGGGATGACCTGTCGGCGTTCGGGGATCGGGCGCGGGCTCAGGCTGTACCACTGCTGCGTCGTTGTTTTTCGGAAGGGTCGTTCGTCGACACGCCCGGTGCCGCGCCCACCGTGCGGGCGCAGTGTGACGCGGTCGAGATCGCCGATCTGCTCCTCGGGGGCGCGCCGCCGCAACTGCCGGCCGAGGTGCAGGTCGAGCGGCTGCGGGCGGTGCCGTTCGAGGTCGCCGACTACCACGTGCTGTGTGTCGGCTACGCGCTTGAGCTGCTCGGCAGCCGGCTCCCCGGGCCGATCCGGATCGTCGCGGAGGCCGAGCCGGCACAGGTCATGGCCGGTCTGGCCGCGCAGCCCTGGGCCGAGAACCCCTGGACGGCCGGGGACTGGGTGGACGTGCGGGCCACCGCGATGTATCGCAACCGGCTCCTCGGCGAGCCAGGGCGGCCGGGGGCGTTCGAGGCGCTCCTCGGGTGGCTGCTGAGCAACGCCGACCCGCGCACCGGCATGTGGGGCACCGCCCCGCACGACGACCGGCGGCTGCTGGTCAACGGCTTCTACCGGGCCTCGCGCGGCACGTTCGCGCAGTTCGGGCTGCCCCTGCCCTACCCGGAGCGGGTGGTGGACACGGTACTGGCCCACGCGCGCGACCCCCGGATCGTCCGTCGGGACCGGCAGAACGCGTGCAACATCCTCGATATCGCGCACCCCCTCTGGCTCACCCGGTCGCTGGGCTACCGCAGCGCCGAAGTGGAAGCACTCGCCCGCACCCTGCTGCGCGACGCGCTCGGCCACTGGTCCGGCGGCTTCGGCTTCAGCGCGGGCGCGGAGCCCGGTCTGCAGGGCACCGAGATGTGGCTGGCCATCGTCTGGCTGCTGGCCGATCTGGTCGATGCGTCAGACCAGCTCGGCTACCGCCCGCGTGGCGTGCACCGCCCGGAGCCCGCCCCCGCATCATAACGCACAGTAGTTGCCCGATTGCCGTTTCGCTTTGGCACAGCCGTTGTGCCACCAAGGCTTGTCTGTGTGCCATATGTGTGCCACGATGGCACACATGGATCTGACGGCACACGTGCACCACCTCGGCCGCGAGTTCGCCGGCCTGGCCGAAGCCGGCGGCGAGGAGTCGCGTGCGCTGGTCGAGCGCCTGACCGGGGCGCTGGACTCGGCGATCCGGATGACGCTGCTGGAGACGCTGTCGGCGGCCGCCGACGAGATCACCCGGGACCTGGCTCCCGGCTCCGTCGAACTGCGCCTCCGCGGACGCGACCCCAGCTTCGTCGTCACCCCGCCACCGGCCGAGCCGGCCGCGCCCGCGAACGACACCGCGCCGGACCCGTCCGACAGCGAACCGCTGCCCGGCGAGGACGGTCCGGCCGCCCGGATCAACGTGCGCCTGCCCGAGCAGCTCAAAGCCGCCATCGAGGAGGCCGCGGCCCGCGAGGGCCGGTCGGTCAACGCCTGGCTGGCCCGGGCCGCGGCCGCGGCACTGCAACGCGACCAGCGCCCCGGACCGGCGGCCGGCCCGACCCGGACGCCGCAGCGGTTCTCCGGCTGGGTCCGCTGACACCCACCCACCCACCTCCCGAAGCGAGGACGATCATGCCCACGTACGAAACGCCCGAACCCATCACCATCAGCCTCGAGCTCGCCGTCGGCCATGTGCGTATCGCCGCCGCCCCCGACCGCACCACCACCAACGTCGAGATCCGCCCGACCGACCCCGGCGAACGCTCCGACGTCGAGGCGGCCGGGCTGGTGCGGGTCGACCACACCGGCGGCGAGCTGCGGATCACCGGCCCGAAGTCGCGGATGTTCGACTTCTCCCGCACGACCCGCTCGGTCGACGTCGTCGTCGAGGTGCCCAGCGGCTCCGGGGTGACCGGCAAGCTCGAGCTCGGCGACTACCGGTTCACCGGGCGGCTCGGCGACTGCCGGCTCAAGACCGGCCTCGGCAACGTCTGGGTCGAGCAGACCGGCGCCCTGCGCGTCGACTCGGGCGCCGGGGACGTCACCGCGCTCGACGTCGCCGGCGATGCCGAGATCGCCACCGGGACCGGCAAGGTGCAGCTCGGCGCCGTGCAGGGGGCCGCGGTCGTCAAGAACTCCAACGGCGAGTCCACGGTCGACGCCGTCTCCGGTGACGTGCGCATCCGCAACGCCAACGGCAGCATCGCGGTCGGCCGGGCCGGCTCCGGCGTGGACGCGAAGACCGCGCTCGGCAACGTGCGCCTGGGCGCGGTCATCCGGGGCTCGGTCGTCACCGAGAGCGCGCTGGGCGACCTGGACATCGGCATCGCCGACGGCTCCGCCGCCTGGCTGGAAGTCAACACCGGCTTCGGCCACGTCCGCAACGAACTGCACAACGCCACCCGCCCCGAGCCGACCGACGAGACCGTCCAGGTCCGCGGCCGCACCTCGTACGGGGACATCACCATCCGCCGCTCCTGAACCTCAGGGGTGCGCCCGGCGGCGGCGCTGCAGCAGCAGGCCCCCGGCCGTGAGGACGACGAGGGTGCCCAAGGCCGCCCATAGCGGCCAGGCCCCGGGCTGCCAGCCGTACGCGCCGACCGTCACGTAGGCCGCGGTCGCCGGCAGGATGCCGATCGCGGTCCCGACCAGGAAGTCCCGCAGCCGCACACTGGTCACCCCGGCCACGTAGTTGACCGCGGTGAACGGCACCACCGGGATCAGCCGGGCGACCAGGATCGCCCGCACGCCGTGCCTGGCCAGCACCGCGTCGACCGCCTCCAGGCGGCCACCGGCCAGCCACCGCACGGCGTCCCGGCCCAGCAACCGCCCCAGGTAGAGCGCCATGACCGCCCCGAGCAGCGCACCGACGACCACCGCGACCAGCCCGCCGGCGATCCCGAACAACGCCCCCGCGGCCAGGGTGAACACGGTCTTCGGCAGCGGCGACAGGCACACCACCCCATACAGCCCGGCGAACGCCGCCGGCGCCCACCAGCCGAGCGCGTCGGCCCAGGCCCGCAGCTCGTCCCGCCCCGGCAGCCCGACGAACACCGCGACCGCGACCACCCCGCCGACGAGGACGACGAGCCCGGCCAGTCGCAACAGCCGGGCTCCACGCGTCATGATTCACATCATGCCCGACCCGCGGGCCCGCAGCTGACTCGCCGCCGGCTCGCGGTGGTAGGGCTGGCCCGGCCCCGAGTCCGGGGGTCAGCAGGTCTGTGCTCGCCGGGGCCGTCCGGGAGGCTGACGGACATGTCGATCTCTCGCCGCGCCGTGCTCGGCGCCGCACTCATCCCGTTCCTGGGCCACGGCCGCTCCGCGGACCCCGGGGACCTGATAGCCCTGCGCCGGGACCTGCACGCCCACCCCGAGCTCGCCGGGCAGGAGGTGTACACGGCCGGCGTCGTCGCGCAGCGGCTGCGGGCGGCCGGCCTCGACGTGGCGACCGGCATCGGCGGCCACGGTGTCGTCGGCGTGCTGCACGGCGCCCGCAGCGGCCGGACCGTCGCCTACCGGGCCGAGCTGGATGCGGTACCCCCGGAGGCTCAGATCAACGGCGGGCCCGACACGGCCCATGTCTGCGGGCACGACATCCACACCACCGTCGGCGTCGGCGTGGCCGAGGCCCTGGCGCGCCGCCGCCGTGTCCTCGCGGGCACGTTCGTGTTCGTGTTCCAGCCGGGCGAGGAGGCGCTGACCGGCGCGACGGCGATGATCGCCGATCACCTTCTCGACCGTACCCGGCCGGCCGAGATCCACGCGCTGCACTGCATGGCGTACCCGGTCGGCACCCTGGCCGTCCTGCCCGGCTACGGCCTGCCCGGCCAGGACCACGCCACCATCACCGCGGCCGACCCCGAGACCGCGCGGGCCCTGGCCGACGCGGTCAACGCGCTCGGCACCGTCGCCGCGCTGCGCAGCCCCGACCAGATCAAGCAGCTCGTGCTCGACCTGCGGATCGAGCACGGCCCCCTCGCGCAGTTCGTGTACATGACCGCGGCCGCGACCGGCTCGCAGGTGCGGGTGGCGTACCGCTGCTGGCCGCAGCGGCGCTACACCGCCGTCCGGCAGCAGATCGAGCGGCTCGCGGGGGCCGCCGCGGTCACCTACCCCGGCGCCCCGTTCCCGGCCGTCGTCAACGACGAACGCCTCGCCCTCGACGCCGCCCGGTCGCTGCCCGGCGACGTGCTGCGGCTGCACGCCTCCGTCCCCTTCAACGGCGACGACTTCGCCGTGTTCCTCGACAGACTGCCAGGGACATACAGCTTCCTGGGGGTACAGCGGCCACGCGCGTCGATCGAGACGAGCTACCCGCACTTCGGCGGCTTCGACCCGGACGAGCGGGCCATCGCGCACGGCGTCCGGGCGATGTCGGCCTGGCTCGCGCATCGGGGTAGGGCTGACCTCTCCGGGTAAAGGGGGTGCTACGGGGTCTGTGTCCGCGTGCGCGTTTCGTGACCCTGTGATGCATGGCTATCACTCGACGCGGCCTGCTCGGCGCCGCCGCATTCCTGCCCCTCGCGGGCCGCCTCCACCTCGACGGCTCCGGAGATCTCACCGGCTCCGGTGACCTCATCGACCTTCGCCGCGATCTGCACGCTCATCCGGAGCTGTCGGGGCAGGAGGTGTACACCTCCGGCGTCGTCGCGCAGCGCCTGCTCGCCGCCGGCCTCGACGTGACCACCGGGGTCGGAGGCTACGGCGTCGTCGGGGTCCTGCGCGGGGCGCGCAAGGGCCGGACGGTCGCCTATCGGGCGGACATGGATGCGGTACCCGCACAGGGCCAGATCGACGGCGGACCGGACACGGCCCATGTCTGCGGGCACGACATCCACACCACCGTCGGCGTCGGCGTGGCCGAGGCCCTCGCCCGTCGCCGCCGGAGCCTGGAGGGCACGTTCGTATTCGTGTTCCAGCCGGGCGAGGAGACGCTGACGGGCGCCTCGGCGATGCTCGCCGATCATGTCTTCGACCGGGCCGCGCCGGCCGAAATCCACGCCCTGCACTGCGGCCCGTTCCCGGCCGGCCAGTTCGCGGTGATGCCCAGGTACGGGATGTCCGGCCTCGACCGGGCCCTGGTGACGCTGCCCGACGCCGCGACCGCCCAGTCCGTGGCGGCCGCGATCAACGCGCTCGGCACGACCAGGTTTCCGCGGACGCCGGAGCTTCGAGCGCAGTTCGTGGAGTACCTCCGGACGCCCGGCAGCCCGATCGCCGAGTTCGTCTTCATGAACGCGTCGGCGGTCGACGCCCAGGTCCGGGTCTCCTACCGCTGCTGGCCCGAGGAGCGCTACACCAGCATCCGCCAGGAGATCGAGCGCCTGGCCGCCCCCGGCACCGTCGCCTACCCCGGCGACCCGTTCCCGGCGATGGTCGTGGGCGAGCGGGAGGGCCTGGCCGTCGAGCGCCATCTGCGCCGCGCCGCCGACAGCGTGACCCGGCTGCACGCGTCGAACCCGTACAACGGCGAGGACATGGCCCTGTTCCTCAAACGGCTCCCGGGGACCTGGACCTACCTCGGCGTCCGCCACCCCGACCGGGCGCTCGACACCTCCTACCCGCACCACGGCTCGTTCGACCCGGACGAGCGGGCCATCGCCCACGGCGTCCACGCCATGACCGGCTGGCTGGCCGAACGCGGAGCCTGCCGGTGATGCGATGAGTATGTCGGTGACATGACAAACGGGGAGCGGTAGGTGATCATGTTTCAGCCGACGTCCCGCACCTGGTTGGAGCCCCCGTGTCCCGCATCGACAGCACATTCGGCCGCCCCGAGCTGGTCGCCGTCCGCGACGCCGCCGCCCGCGGTGACCTGCGAACCCTCTATGCCGCGCTCAACGGTGGGCTGACGAGCGCCCACGACCGCCTCGACCGGATGCTGACCGCCGTCGACACCCTGACCGAGCGGACCGGCACCGCGGTGCCGGCCGGGCTCGACGACTGGTTACGCGCCGAGCCCGGCAACCCGACCGCTCTCGCCCTGCGCGGCGGCGCCGAGATCGCCCGGGCCTGGGAGCTGCGCGGCGCCGCCGTGGCCCGGGAGACCCAGCCGCAGCGGCTCCAGGCCTTCCGGGCCGCGCTCCCGGAGGCCGAGCGGTATCTGCGCGCCGCCGCCCAGGCCGACCCGCGCGATCCGGCCCCGTGGGCGTTCCTGCTGCGGATGGCCCGCGGCCAGCAGCTCGACACCGCCGAGGTCCTCCGCCTCCGCGAGGAGCTGCAGGCCCGCGCGCCGCACCACCTGCGCAGCCAGGCCAACGCGGCGATCGCCCTCGGCCCGATGTGGGGCGGCTCGACCCAGCTGGCCCTCGAGGTCGTCCGCACCTGGCTGACCCAGGCCCCGGCCGGCTCGCCGCTGCCCGCGCTGTTCTTCATCGTGCAGTTCCAGCGCTTCCTGCAGGAGGGCCGCGGCCTGACCCGCGACACCGCCACCCGCGAGGAGGGCGTCCGGATGGCCGACCTGCTCCCGTCCGGCCCGGCTCGGACCCCGGACGAGTTCCTCGCCCACAACTACGCCGCGGGCTGGTTCGCCCTCACCCGCGAGCCCGGCCGCGCCAACAAACACTTCAAGCTGCTGCAGGGGTACGCCACTGAGGTGCCCTGGTCCTACATCGGCGACCCCCTGGGGCAGCGGCCGATCGCCGTCTTCCGCGGCAAGCGCCAGAACGCCATGCTCCGCCTGCCGATCTAAGGTCTGTTCGGTAATCCAGGATTTGGGTCTGGGTTAGGCAACAGTCCGGTTCGTGGTCCTCGTCGTTCCGGTGTGGCCCCGCACTGAGTGTGGGGGCGGTCCGGGGTTGTCGGGGTCACCGTGCCGGTACTTCGCCGAGCACGCCGGCACCGGCCGTCCCGGGTGGGTTGGCTGGTGCTGCGTTGCGGCCGCGGTCCACCAGCGTTGTGCTGGTGGGGGCGGTGGTGTCCGGTTGACTCGGTCCGGGCTCCTTGCAGCCCGTGGTTGATGGCGGCCACCCCGTGGGTGGCCAAGGTGTGGTGGGCGGCGTCCCAGTCGACCCGCGCGGAACCGGGTGTGCCGGGTTGGGTCAGGACGGTGTGGGCGCCGATGAGGGCGGCGGTGAGGTCCCGGTCGCCGGTCAGGCCGCAGGCCGGGCAGTGGTGCCGGCGGTGGCGCAAGTGTTTGGGGACGCGGGTGCCGCAGAGGCAGTGCTGGGTCCAGGCGGTGTGCCGGGTCCCGGCCCGCTGCAGCCCGCCACCCCCGGCAACTTCGGCGACCTTGGCGTCTCGTGGCTGATCGCGTGGAGCAGCATGCCGGGGGTGAAGGCGTGGATGCCGCGGCCCCACCGCCGCGCCCAAGTGCTGAGATCACAGTCCTCGACGGTCAGGTGCGGGCCGTGGACGGCGACGATCCCGGCGGCGGCGATGCGGGCGCGGGTATGCCCGGATCGGGTGCGGGCCACGCCGGCGGCGGCCGCGTGCGCACGTAGGTGCCGGTAGTGATCCGACAGGGTGTCGCGGCGGTAGGCCTGCCGCGGTGTTCCGGCCGCGTTCGCGAGCCGTGGCCCGCCCGGGGTGGTCACGGTGACGGGTGGCAGAGCGGCTGCGTGGCGGCGGTCGGCGCGGCGTTGCTGGCGTGGTGAGAGCCGGTATTGGGCGGGGTTGCTGGTGCGGCGGGAGCGGTCCAGGGCCCGGTTGCGTCGGCGCTGCCGCAACTGCTGCGCCGCCAGCCGCTCCCGGTCAGCACCCGTCTTGGCAAGGTAGGTGGCCACGAGTCCGACCGGGCCGGCCGGGTCGATGGGCACGGACACGACGGCGAGGCTGGACACGTTGACGTCGATCCCGCCACGCCGGTGCAACCCCGTCGCGGCGTGGCGGCGGGCGGCGACCGCGGGTGACGTGTGGCCGGGGCCGAGGATGCTCAAGTGGGCTTCGTAGCGCCAGCCGCCGGGCCGGCCGGGGTCGCGGGACCGGACCACGTCAACTTTGTGCCACCGGTCGGGGTTGGCGAGGTAATGCTCCACCACGGGCTGGCGGCCGGGGGCCTTGTGGGAGCCGGACCGGCAGGACCAAATCCTAGTCTCCGGTGCCGGTGAGGATGACGGCGAACGCCCCGTCGTGCTCCCACCAGGACCGCACCGGCACGCCGTGCCCGGTCGCGGCCACCGGGCGCAGCGCTCGCGGCTGGCGCAGCCGGCCGCCGTGGTCGTAGGCGTGGCGGTGGCCGGGCAGGCTGCCGACGAGCCGCCAAGTCTCCCACTTCCGCGCGGTGGTGCGGGACCGGGCCCGGCCCGGCATGGTCCGGAAATCCCACCACGACCCGACCCCCGGCCGGCCGGACCGGCGGCCCGACGTGTCGGGGAACAGGTGCCGGTCCACCGGCTGCCACACCCCGTCGGCCAGATGCATCGCCAGAGCCTTGGTGACATACCGGCGTAGGTGCGGGGCCGCGTCCAGGTGCCGGTAGGCGGCGCGTTCCAGCCCGCCCAACGTCAACCCGACCCGTTCCCGCACCGCCACCGGACCGGGCGCAGCCGGACCGGCGAGCGTACGACGGTACGCGGCCAGCCGGGCCACCGCATCACGCTGCACCGCCCGGCGCACCTGAAACCCGGCCGCGAACACCCGCTCCAGATGCCGCCGCACCCGCGGATCGTGCACATCCAGCGGCAGCCGCAGCACCGAGCGGGGACCGTCGTAGCGCCACGACACACCCCGGCCCGGCCCACGCCGCCGCTGCACCATGCCGTCCGCCATGCGCACCACCGTAGAGCCACAAGGCCCCACGGTCAAACCGAGCCAGGACACCCCGACACGACAACGGCTGCATACACCTCATCCACAAACCTCGCGAACTTCCAAACACGCCTTAGCTCTCCGGGGTCCGGGCCTGGAACCAGCGCGGCTTCACCAGGCCCAGCGGCTGCTCGATCTCGACGTGCGGCGCCGCCTGCCGCAGCCCGTTGAGGAACGGCCACACGTCGTTGACGCCGGCGACCTGGACCCGCCGCCCGCCGGCCAGGACCACGGTCGTGTAGTTCTTCGGATGCGGCACGACCTGCTGGACATCGGCGAGCGGTGCACTGCCCCCGCGCAGCACCGCTCGCCAGTACAGCCGCCCGCCGTCGATCCGCAGCCGGTACACGATCTTGAACAGGGCCAGGTAGCCGTAGACAAGCCCGACGACGAGCCCGAGCGGCACGAACGCCACCCGCTGCCACATACTCTCGGTGCCGAACACCCCCGCCGCCCCGGCGATACCGAAGGCCACCGGCGCGACGAACGCCGCGAGCACCGCGGCCGTGCGCACGAACAGACTGCCGAACGTATACGTCGTGGCGGTGCGATCCTCATCCATGCCGCCTGATGCCCGCGATGCCCGAAAACTATGCTGACGCCCACGCCGGGGGCGGTCTTGGCGCCGCTGCCCATACTTGTTCCATGCGGCCCGAAGACCTGGTAGCGAAGACCGACTGGACAGCGGTCGACCATGCGTACGGGCCGGGCCCGGAGGTGCCGCAGACCCCGGACATCCTCGCGGCGCTGCTGAGCCGGGATGCCGCAGTGCAGGCGCGGGCGCTCAGCGACCTGTACGTCCTGGTGCACCACCAGGACACCGTCTACCCGGCGACGCCACCGGCGATGGAGTTCGTGGTCGCCATCCTCGACGATCCGCGGACGCTGACACCGGTCCCGCCACATTCGCGCCGCCGGACCGGGGCGTGCGGGTCATGGCGGTGCTGATGCGTCGCGGCACTGACCGTGCTGCTGCCCGTCGCGCCGACGGGCACCTACGCCGGCGACTGGGGCACCGGGCTGCGCGCGAAGGCCTTCCCGGACGGCTTCCCGCCGACCCGTCCACTCGATCCAGCCCAACTCGCGCTGCTGCGCCTGATCGCCGAACGCTGCTTCGGGCCGGCCGCCGAGTGGGGCTCAGACGAGGACAGCCGCCGGGCACTGCGCGACCTCATCCCGGAATAGGGTGGGCAAGGCGTTTGCCGGTATCGGGGTTGATGCGGCCGGTGCCGGGCCCGCCGCTCTTCGCCCCCCTCGGGCACCGACGCACCGGCCGCGAGGACACCCCGGTCCTCAGCGCGGTGGACTTCCCCCACCGCGCCGAGGACAAACAACTCCGTCGGGTGCTGCGAAAAGACACTAACCCGGCATTTTACGGATAGCTGACGACGGTGTGCGGGGTCACGTGGTCGGGCAGCGCGGCGTCGCCGGTGTCGTTGATGACGTGGGTGATCGAGCCCTTCCCGAGGGAGACGGTCAGCAGGTCGTGGAACTTGACGTTGGCGTTCACCGGGGCTTCGAAGCCGTGGTACGCCGCGATCGTCGAATCGGTCGTGAAGACGCAGTAGCTGCCCATGCCCCACGCCTCGTGTGACGTGACGGTGTTGGCGACCTTGTAGGCGGCGTAGCCGGTGATCCCGTCGTGGGACCAGGCGGCGGCCGACGGCGGGTCGTAGGGCAGTTCGTTCTGGAAGAAGATGGTCTTGCCGCCGTTGCCGTTCCAGATCACGTTGTACTTCTCGAAGTGCTCGACGAACAGGCCGTACGCGGTCACGTTCTGGCCGTTGACGATCAGCCCGGTGTCGGAGGGGTTGGACGTCCAGCCCGCTCCCGCGCCGTGGTCGGCCCGCCAGGCCCAGATGTGGTCGATGATCGTGTTGTTGTTGTTCACGACCAGGGCGTTGGTGACCTTCGCCGCGCCCGCGCCACCGACGCGCAGGAACACGTCGGAGATCAGGTTCGGGGCACCCGCGTGGTTCGCCGACGCGCCGGTCGGGCCGACCTGCAGCAGCGCCGGGGAGTTCGTCGGGCCCGCGTCGAACAGCAGCGACGCGATCTTGACCCCGTCGACGTCACCGACCTGCATCGGCAGCGCGCCGTTGTCGGCCACGATCGTCGCGTAGCCCAGACCCAGGACCACGGTCCCGGCCCGGTTGACGTTGACCGTCTGGCTCAGGTGGTACACACCGGGCGTGAACAGCAGGTTGAGGCCCTGCGCGACGGCCTGGTTGAGCGTCGCCGCGCTCACGCCCGGCTTGGCCACGTAGAACTGGCTGAGCGGGAGCGACGTGCCGGGAGTCTGGCCGTTGATCCACGTCGCGCCGGACGAGTTCGTCCGCGGTGACGGGACGAACACCCGGTAGGCGCCCGCCGCGTCCGCGTACAGGTACGGCTTCTCCTGCGTCACCGGCGACGTGTTGACCGTCGTGTACGCCGGCGAGGGGAACGTGGTGGCCGGTGCCCCCTGGACACCGGAGAACACCATGTTCCACAGCGCGCTCTTCCAGCTCCCGATCGTGCTGTCCCGGGTGAACCACTGCTGCTGCGAGCACGGGCTGATCTGGCCGCTCACCCGGCTGTCGGCGATGTACCCCCCGGACGCCCATCCGCAGTTGGGGCTGGCCAGGGTCATGCCGCCGTGCACGTCCATCCGGCGGAACGGCGCGGCCTGGGCCACCGCCCACCGGTCGGTGCCGTTGACCGGGTAGACCGACAGGTTCTCGGCCGAGCGCCAGAAGTTCTGCGTCGCGTTGCCGGCCATCCAGCCCGCGTCGACGGTGACGTCGCCGTGGATCTGCACGTCCTGCGGGTTCTGGCCGAGGCCGCTGATCGACGTGTAGAAACCGATCTGCGCATTGAGGCCGCTATATGAGCCGGGCTTGAAGAGGAACTGGTACCGTTCGGTCCCGAACTGGTTCTTCTCCTGCTGGGTGAACACCTGGTCGAGCCGCGACTGAATGGCCGACGAGGACTGGCTGGGATCGAAGAGGATCACGTTCGGGCCCAAATCACCGCCGCCCGGCAGTGACGTCGTGTCGGCGGCGAAAACGGCGAGCTCGAAGAGGGAGTAGCCGTATTGGGTCGCGCGGCTCGTGCCGTACACCCGGATGAAACGGCCGCTGCCGTTGACGGCCAGGGTCTCCGTCCCGCCCGCGCCGGTCGTCGTCGAGTAGATCGGGGTCCAGCCGCTGACGCCGTCGGCGGAGACCTCGACCCGGTACGCCTTCGCGTAGGACCGCTGCCAGGTGAGCGACACCTGGCAGATCTGCGTCGTGCTGCCGAGATCGACCTGGATCCACTGTGGATCGACGCCGTGCGCACTGGACCAGCGGCTCGTGGCCGAGCCGTCCACCGCCTTGCCGGGGCCGAGGCTCGCGTTCTCGGACGACGACGCCGTGGCCGGACGGTTCAAAGCGACATTGGTGGTACCGCACGCGTCCGCCGCTTCCGCCGAGCGGCCGATCACAACGAGTGTGCTTGCCAGTAGTGCCGTGGCGGCGGCGGCTACGGCGAGGAGTCTGCGCTGCATGACAGCAAGGTAGGACCGGCCCGACGGCTTGGGCAATCGCTTGCCATCACTTGCCAAGTCGATCAACGCGGGTCCACTTTGGACCTTGAATTGGCATGGCAACTCGATGGCAAACGCTTTCCCGGCGTCAACGACCGCTGCTACGGTCCGCAACTACCTATCAGCGATGCTCGATTCAACCGCCAAGGAGTCACCATGAGCATCAGACCCACCCTGCCCAGAATCCTGGTCGCGGCCGCGTTCGCGCTGGCCCTGGCCGCGGGTGTGGCGGTGGCCGGACCGGCGCTCGCCGCGGACGATCCGCCGCGCGCGCAGTACCACGAGATGCACGCCAACTGCACCGTCAACCACACGCTCAGCGACGACCCGATCGTCTTCCCCGGCCTGCCGGGCGCCTCCCACAACCACTCGTTCATCGGCAACCCGACGGTGAACGCGAACTCCACCCCGCAGTCCCTGGTCGGCGGCTCGACGTCCTGCGAGGACACGAAGGACGCCTCCGGGTACTGGTTCCCGACCCTGCTCCAGCGCGGGGTGCCGCTGCAGCCCGACAAGCCGACCGTGTACTACAAGTCCGACGTCAAGGACTACCGCACGGTCAAGCCGTTCCCGGCCGGCTTCAAGCTCCTCGTCGGCGACGCCAAGGCCCCGAACACGGCGGCATTCAAGGGCAACTACCAGTGCACCGGCTACAAGGGCGCCGACTTCCCGGCCTCTTGCCCGGCCGGCTCGACGCTGCAGGTCCGCCTGACGTCGCCGAGCTGCTGGGACGGCGTGCACCTGGACACCGCCGACCACAAGTCGCACATGGCGTGGCCGGTCAACGGCGTCTGCCCGGCCGACCACCCGGTCCCGCTGCCGATGCTGGAGATCAAGCTGCCGTATCCGCTGCACAACGGCGACACCGGCGGCCTGGCCTACGCCTCGGGCGGCAGCTTCACGTTCCACTACGACTTCATGAATGGCTGGGACGCCGCCCGCCAATCCTATCTGGTGTCGTACTGCATCAACGGCGGCCGTCAATGCAACGGCTTCGGCGAGGACCCGAAGAAGCCCTGACCGCAATGCGAGCCGGCCTCCTCAGCCCCGCCGGAGTGGGGGGTTGAGGAGGTCGGCGATCGCTTCGATTCCCGCTTCGATCGCCGAGCGGGAAGTGTTGCCGAACCCCACAATCAAACGCGGCTTCGGGGGTACGGCCTGTGCGTGCATCTTCGCCATCCCGTACAGACCCACGCCACGCGCGGCCGCGGCCTCGATCACAGCGCGTTCGACCGCCGCGGCATCGTCCGTTCCGGGCGGCAAGTGCAGGATCGCGTGGAAGCCCGCCGCCAGCCCGGTGACCGCCAGGCGCGGCGCGTGCCGGTGCAGCGCGGCGATGAGCGTCTCGCGGCGGGCGGCGTACTCGGCCCGGACCCGCCGCAGGTGCCGGTCGTAGCGCCCGGACTCGAGCAGCGCGGCCAGGGCCAGCTGGTCCAGGCCCGGGCTGCCCCGGTCGGCGCGCCACTTCCCGCGGGCCAGGGCCGGGTGCAGGCGCGGCGGTGCGACGATCCAGCCGAGGCGCAGCGCGGGTGCGAGGGACTTGCTGACCGTACCCAGGGAGATCACGCAGTCGGGAGCCAGGCCCTGCAGCGAACCGACGGGGTCGCGGTCGTAGCGGAACTCCGCGTCGTAGTCGTCCTCGACGATGACGCCACCGGTCGCGCGGGACCAGGCGATGAGCGCCTGCCGCCGCGGCCCGGTGAGCACGACCCCGGTGGGCCACTGGTGCGCGGGGGTCACGAACACCGCGCCGGCCCCGCTGCGGGCCAGGGCCCCGACGTCCAGGCCGGACTCGTCGACGGTGACGGGCACCGCGGCAATCCCGGCGGCCGCGGTAAGGTCCGTGACGTTCGCGCCGCTGCCCGGGTCCTCGAACGCCAGGCTCCGGACCCCGGCCGCCGCCAGCGCGCCGACGACCAGCCCGAGCGCCTGCTGCATCCCCGCGCACACGATGAGGTCGTCCGGCCCGGCCGCGACCGCGCGCACCCGGCCCAGGTAGGAGGCCAGGACCTCGCGCAGCGCGCGGACGCCGACCGCCTCGCCGTAGTCGAACGCCGCGTTGGGGGCGGTGCGCAGGGTCTTCTGAACCGCCCAGGCCCACTCCTCGCGCGGCGCCAGGCCGAGGTCGGGGACGCCGTGCTGGAAGTCGGCGACCGGATGCCGGACCCGCTCGGCGGAGCTCTTCTCCGGGGCCGGGCCTTCGTGCGGGCTGACGACACCGGCCGCGACCCGGGTGGCCGAGCCGGGGCGGCTGGTGAGGTACCCCTCGGCCTGCAACTGCGCGTAGCAGTCCTGCACCAGTCCGCGCGAGAGTCCTAACGCGCGGGCGAGTTCGCGGGAGGACGGCAGCGGCTCGTTCGCCGCCAGCCGCCCGGCGCGGATGGCGGTCCGCAGCTGCTCTTCCAGCTGCGTCCGCAGCCCGGCGCCGCCGCCGCGGTCGATGGTCACCAGCAGCCCCGGCCCGGAACCGGCCCACTCGACAGGCACGGAACTGGACCTTACCAGGGTGCCGGTTCGCGCATAGCGTCATGTCCATGACCACGACCTACCGGCCCGCCGCACCCGCCCCGGCCCCGGCCCGGCCCCGCCTCGTGACCCGGCCGCTGCTGCTGCGCCTGGTGTCCATGCTCGGCTCGTCGATCGGCTTCTACCTGCCGCTGTCGGTGGTGCCGCTGTTCGCCCGCGAGTCCGGCTCCGACCGCGCGGCCGGCCTGGCCACCGTCGCGCTGCTGCTGGCGACGGTCGCGTGTGAGCTGGTCACGCCGCGGCTGGTGGCCCTGGTCGGCTACCGGTGGGCGCTCGGGCTGGGCCTGGTGCTGCTCGGGGCGCCCACGGTGGTGCTGACGGTGACCGACGCACCGGCCGCGATCCTCGCCGTGTGCCTGGTCCGCGGCGCGGGCTTCGCCATCTGCACCGTCGCCGGCGGCGCGCTCACCGCGACGCTCATCCCGCCGCAGCGCCGCTCGGAAGGTCTGGCCCTGGTCGGGACCGTGGCCGGCGGGTCGAGCCTGCTCGCACTGCCGGCCGGGGTGTGGGCCGCGGACCGGTGGGGGTACACCCCGGTGTTCCTCGCCACGACGATCCTCACGCTGCTCGCGCTGGTCGTCATCCCCGGACTGCCGCGCCGGGTCGCGGCGGCCGGCGCGTCCGCCCACCGCGGGCTCCTCGCCGGTCTGCGCCGCCCCGCGCTGATCCGGCCCGCCACCATCTTCGCCGCCGTGACCGCCGCCGTCGGCGTCCTCGTGACGTTCCTGCCCCTGGCCACGTCGGACCAGCCGGCCTGGGTCGCCGCCGCCGCGCTCCTGGCCCAGCCGGCCGCCGCGACCGCCGCGAGCTGGCTCACCGGCCGGGTCGCCGACCGCGTCGGGCCGGCCCGCTTCCTGACCCCGGCCCTGATCCTGGCGGCCGCGGGCATGGCCACCCTGGCCCTGATCGGCACCCCGGCCGCAGTGATCGGCGGCGCCCTCGTGTTCGGCGCGGGCTTCGGGATGCTGTCCAACACGACCTTGTCGCTGATGTACGGTCGCGAGCCCGCCGGCAACGAGAGCACGGTGAGCGCCATCTGGAACACCGCCTACGACCTCGGCATGGCCGCCGGTGCCCTGGCCGCCGGGCTGATCGTCACCTCGGCCGGCTACCCGCTGACCTTCCTGCTGACCGCGGCCGCGATCCTGCCGGCACTGCTGCTGTCCACACAGGAGCGTTGAAGGGTGCGGGCCGGCGGCATGGGGCGCGCCGGCCCGCACCGGGCCGCGATCAGGCGGTGCGGTGCCGCCCCTGGTACACGGTGGCGGTCAGCTTGTACAGGTGGCGGTGCCCGACCTGCTGGCACGAGGCCTTGTCCCACATCCCGCGCCGCACACCGTTGCGCGCGTCGCTCTGGCAGGCGTGGCGGCTGCGGTAGTAGTCGACGGTGAACGTCCGGGTCTTCGGCACGAATCGCACGTTGTGCTGGTGCCCGCGGTTGTCCCGGTCGTTGTCGTTGCCCCGGCCGTTGTCGTGGTCGCCGCGGTGGTCGTTGTTGTTGCCGCGGTGGTCGTTGTCGCCGCGCCCGCGGTCGTTGTCGTTGTTCCCGCGGTCGTTGTTGTTGTTCCCGCGGTCGTTGTTGTTGTTCCCGCGGTCGTTGTTGTTGTTCCCGCGGTCGTTGTTGTTGTTCCCGCGGTCGTCGTTGTTGTTCCCGCGGTCGTCGTTGTTGTTCCCGCGGTCGTCGTTGTTGTTCCCGCGGTCGTTGTTGTTGTGATCGTTCTGATCGTTGCGCGGGTCGCCGTTGTGATCGCGCTGCTGGTCGTCCTGCTGGCCGTCGCGGGTCTGCTGGCCGTCGCGGGTCTGCTGGCCGTCGCGGGTCTGCTGGCCGTCGCGGGTCTGCTGGCCGCCGGTGTTGTGCGTCTGGTCGGCCCCCCGCTGGGCCCCGCCGACCGTCGCGGTGTGCCCCGCGGCGACCGGCACGGCGACATCGGTGGGCGTGGCCGCGGAGGCCGCGGTGCCGCTCAACCCGAGCGCCGCCCCGGCCACGACACCCATACCGACGATGGTCAACGACCGACGAGCCTTGGCATTCATGTCTGGTTGATTCCTTCCCCCGTTGCGTTTCCGTGTGCCAGAACGGTAACCGTCCAAACCGGGCAAATCTGCAAATACCGCTCACCGCTTCGAACCGTTTCCCAGCACCGAAAACCCCCGCCGCCCAACCGTTCGGCCAGGCCAACCTCCACCACCCGACGCCCGGCGGCCATGCTGACGCCCATGCGATCAGTGCGGCAGGAAGATCGCAGCGGCGGCGATGAGCGGTCCGAGCACGGGAATCGCCGACTGCAGGTCGCCGAGCACTGTCCGGTCCAGGCCCAGCAACTGCTCCAGCTTCGAGCGCCGTTCGATCTGCTCGATGAGTCCGACGACGTCGCCCGGTTTCGCGGCGGCGAAGACCAGGGCGGCGAGGCGCTCCCCACGCCCGCGTAGCGCCGCGGCCGCCGGAGCATAGAAGAGCCCGACCAGCGCGGAGCCGCCGGCGCCGAAGACGACGACGAGCTCAGGCGGCTGGTTCCGGCCCAGCAGGATCCCGGCGCCGAGCGCCAGCGTGGACAGCGTCACAAGCGAACCGAGCGCGGACAGCAGACCCTGCAGCCGGCGCCGCAACGCGATCAGCTCCACGATGGCCGCTTCCAAGCCGGCCATGTCCGCACCGGGGTCCGGCCGGGTCGCGGCCGCCGTCGCAACGCCGAACATCGCCACGCCGGCGAACGAGCCACCCGCGAACGCGAGGACCACGAGCACGTCCCCGCGCCACCCGCGGCCGGGGTGAACGGCGCCCAGCTCGCCGGCCGCGAGTGCCAGTAGCACACCCACACCGATCGCGGCCGTCGGCAGCACCGTCCGGCTCCACGGCAACCGCTGCGCACGGGCCAGTTCCTGCCACGACGCCAGCCCGCGACCGGCGACCACACCCGCGGCGACGCACAGGCCGACCGCGAGCGCGGCCCAGACCGGCCACAGTGCTTCAGCCCGGTGCGCGGAAGAGAGCGCAACCGCAAACCCGGCGGCCCCGAGGACCGCGACGAAGATGCCGTTCCACCAGCTGATCCGTCGCACGCAACCCTCCCTGCCTGGCCGGCCGTAGCGTCTACGCGCAGCGGCGGCGGTCGACGCGGAGCACCTCGTCCGCGGCCGTGGTCGATCGGGACACGTAGCCGGCGGTCAGGAACTCGTGTTCGCCGATGCGGGTGGCGTCCAGGTAGCGGCCGCCGGGGGTGTCGGGCGAGACGTCGGTCCAGGCCCTGCCGTCCCAGTGCAGTGCGAGCGAGCGGCCCTCGCCGTGGACCCATTCCCGGCCGGCCGTGCCGAGCAGCCAGACGTCGTCGTGGGCGAGGGTGAGGACGCTTTCGATCGTGCCCGGGCCGATGTCGGGCAGGGCCGCCGTTGTCCAGCGGGTTCCGTCCCAGTGGGAGGCGAAGGGCAGCCAGCGGCCGGCCACCTGCCGGTCTCCGGCGACCCACAGGTCGTCGGCGGCGGTCGCGGCGATGTCGTGCAGGACGACCGGCACCCCCGGCGGCGCCGGCCACACCGTGTTGGTCCAAGTCGGGCCGTTGCCGTGGGCCAGCAGCGGGTCGCCGCCGTAGTCGCCGCCGACCGCCAACACCTCGGAGCCGACGGCGACCGCGGCGCGCAGCAGGTTCAGGCCGTTCGCGGGGCTCGGCACGCTCAGCTCGGTCCAGCCGGTGCCGGTCCAGCGCAGGACGGCCGCGTCGGAGCGCACCTTGGTCTCGTGCTGGTAGCCGAGCAGCCACACGTCGGTCGCGGTGAGCAGCACGGTCCAGTCGACGATGCCGGCCGGGAGGGGGTGCTCGGTCCAGGCGCTGCCGTCCCAGTGCAGGGCGAAGGTGTACCGGCCGTCGTCGCCCTGGCCGACCGCCCAGGCGTCGGTGCGGCTGCGGGTGGCGACGGCGCGGACGACGTTGCTCGCGGTGCCGGGGTTCGGGCTCGGGTACGTGCGCCAGGCGTGGCCGTCGAAGTGCATCAGGAGGCTCCGGGTGCCGGTCGCGCCGACCACCCACACGTCGTCCGGGCCGGTGGCGGCGATGCCGCTGAGGCGGTTCGCGCCGGGGTCGCCGGCCGGCATCGTCACGCCGGCCCAGCCGGGAGCGCAGGTCGTGGGGGCCGCGGCGACAACCGGGGGTGCGGCGGTGGTCGTCGGCGGCTCGGTCGTCGGGCCGGGCGTGGGCTGTCTGGTCGTGGTGGTCGGCACGGGCGGGGCGGTCGAAGGAGGGGATGCGGTCGGCGAAGCGGTCGTGGCCACCACGGGGGGCTCGGGTGTGGCGGATGAAGCTGATGCGGAGGTGATACCCACACCGGGAGTCGCAGCCGCGTCGGACGACGGGGTGGAGGTGAGGACGCCGGCCACCACCGCGACGACGACCGCGGTGGCCGTGCCCGCGGCGGCGACCGCGCCCGGGTGCTGCTGCGCGGTCTGCACGACGGCGGAGACGGCCGGCTGCCGGGTCACGCCGGCCACGGCCGAACGGAGGCGGTCGCGGCCGCGGTCCACGAAGCCGGGCGGGGCGTCCGGGCCGGGCAGTACGGCGGCCGGGGCGGCCACCGGGCGGGAGAACCAGCCGGTGACGATCTCGATCAGCGTGCGGCGGCGGTCCTGGTCGGCGTCGCGCTGGCGGTTGAGCCAGTCCTGCAGTGCGGCCGGGACGGGCAGCAGGGGCAGGGTGCGGAACTTCCGCAGCACGGCGTCACCCGATCGGGCCAACCGGATCGTGTCGGCCTCGGCGCCGCAGACCGGGCAGGTGCCGAGGTGGGCGGCGACGGCGTCGTACCGGCCGGGAGCGATCGTCCGGTCGGCGCCGAGGATCGCCTGCAGGCCCGCGCAGCCCAGGGTGCCGGCCGAGCGGGCCACCCATACGGCGGCCAGCCGGTCCACGAAGCGCTTGAGGGCCCGGGCCTTCGCGACCGAGATGTTGCTGTGCCCGGACAGGCCGGCCGCCTGGGCCAGGGCGGGGCCGGTGAGCTCGAGCCGGAACGCGCAGTAGACCAGCGTGCAGTCCCGCGGGTTGAGCAGCCGCAGCGCCTCGTGCACCCACTGCCAGAACTCGCGGGTGCCCGCCGCCTCGGCCGGCCCGAGCGCCGGGTCGGCCAAGGCGGACTCGAGGTCGTCCGTCGGGATGGCGACGCCGAGGCGGCGGCGGTTGGTGTAGCGGGCCACCTCGCGCCGGGCCGAGCGGACCAGGTAGGCGAACAGCGACGACCGGCCGTGTTCGAGGCGCAGGTCGGTGCCGCCGTCGTAGACCTTGATCACGGCGTGGACGACAGTGCGGGTCAGCTCCTCGGCGTCGGTGTCGTCGGGGATGCGGGCGCGGATGAAGTACCAAATCTCGGGCATCGCACTGTCGAGGAGGTGCCACAGCGCCGCTCGGCCGGCCGGGCCGCCCGCTCGGACCTGGGCGAAGCGCCGGTCCTCGGATTCCTGGTCCATCGTGCTCCCCACGAGGTCGCCACGGCCGCCGTACCCATCGTGACGGCGGCTTCGCGGTCTGTCAGTCACCGATCGGCCCGACTTCGGGGCTGATCGAGGGAGCCGCTGCGAGGTGTTCCAGGGCGCCCACCACCTTCAGAGGCAGGCGGGCCCGCGCGCTAACACCCCCGGCGCGGGGAATCCGGAAATGTCCGTCCAGGAGCATCGACAGTGCGCTGGCGGCCAGCGCCAGGGCCTCGTGTTGCGCCAGCATGGCCGCGGCGCCGAGCAGTTGCAGGAGGGTCTGGAGTCGCTTCATACCGGGGACAGAGGCGGCCCGCGGCGAAAGCTAACGGCCGATCGTGCTTTCCCGCACGACGAGCCGGTGCGGGGCGCGGAACTCCTGGCCGGGCAGCGGGGCCGGGCTCGCGATGCGCAGCAGGAGGCGCTCGACGGCGGTCGCGGCGATCATCTCCTTGTCCGGGGAGATGGTGCTGACCGGCGGGTTGGCGTAGGCGACGTCCTCGATGTCGTCGTAGCCGATGACGGCCACGTCCTCGGGGACCCGCAGGCCCCGCGACACCAGCACGTGGATGGCGCCGAGGGCCACCAGGTCGCTGTAGCAGAAGACGGCGTCCGGCGGCTCGGGGCGCTCCAGCAGCATCGTCATGGCCCGGGCGCCGTCGGCCCGGTTGAAGCGCGGGGTCGGGATGATCAGGTCCTCGTGTAAAGGAACCCCGCGCAGAGAATGGGCCAGGCGGAAGCCGCGGGTGCGCAGCTGCGCCGCCTCGCCGGTCGGGTAGGGCTGGTCGCCGATCGCGGCGATGCGGGTGCGACCGATATCGATCAGGTGCTCGGTGGCCTCGCGGGAGGCCGTCACGTCGTCGATGCCGACGTGGTCGAAGGTGCCCTGGCTGACCCGTTCGCCGAGGATGACCAGGGGCAGGCCGGGGTCGCGCTCGGCCAGGGCCTGCTGGTCGAGGCCGAGCGGGCTGAAGATGACGCCGTCGAAGAGCAGCCGGCTGCGGCCGTCCTTGATGAGCATCCGCTCGTGGTCGGGGTCGCCGTCGGTCTGGTCGACCAAGACGTTGTAGCCGCGGACCCGGGCGGCCCGGATGACACCTTGGAGCAGCTCGGCGAAGTAGGGCGTGTCCAGGTACGGCACCACGACCGCGATCTGCCCCGACCGGCCCTGCACGAGGTTGCGGGCGAGCAGGTTGGGCCGGTAGCCGAGCTCCTCGACGGCCTTGAGCACGCGGGCCCGGGTCCGTTCGGTGACGTTCGCGTAGCCGTTGACCACGTTCGACACGGTTCGGCTGGAGACGCCGGCCAGCTGTGCCACCTCGCGCAGCGTGACGGCCCGCCCCATCCAAACCATCCCCAACCCGATATAGACGCCCACGACTTTCCGGTGCATGCTGTTTTGCAGCGCTGCAAAAGCTAGCAGAGAGTTGGCCGACCGTGGTGTGCCAGCACCCCGGCCGGCCGATCTGACATCGCCATGTCCAGTGAGATGGAGGAATCAGTGCGAGCCAGAAGAAAAAGTCTAACCGCCATCGCGACCGTTGCCGCCCTGCTCCTGACCGGCTGCTCGTCGACAGCGAGTGAGAACGAGAGCGGGCCGGTGACGATCAAGGTGTGGGCGTGGTACCCGGCCTTCCAGCCCGTCGTGGACCTGTTCAACCGCACCCACAGCGACATCAAGATCGAGTGGACGAATGCGGGGACGGGGCAGGACCAGTACACCAAGCTGCAAACCGCTTTGAAGGCCGGCAAAGGCGCGCCGGACGTCGTCATGCTCGAGTTTCAGGAGATGCCGACGTTTCAGCTCACCAAGCACCTCGTCGACCTGAGCAAGTATGGCGCCAACGACATCAAGGGCAACTACGTCGACTGGGCCTGGAAGCAGGTCAGCAACGGCTCGGCGGTCTACTCGATCCCGGTCGACGCCGGGCCGATGGCGCTGCTGTACCGCACCGACGTCTTCGACCAGTACCAGCTCACGGTGCCCAAGACCTGGGCCGAGTTCAAGGAGCAGGGCCAGAAGCTCAAGGCCGCCGCGCCGGACAAGTTCATGACCGACTTCGGGGCCAACGACGGCGGCTTCATGACCGGGCTGATGTGGCAGGCCGGGGCCCAGCCGTACAAGTACGACATCACAAATCCGCAGGCCATCAATGTGAGCGTTAACAGCGCCCCGGCCAAGCAGGTCATGTCCTACTGGGAGGACATGGTCGACGGCGGCCTGGCCGACACGACCGCGTTCGCGACGACGGACTTCTACAACGGCCTGGGCAGCGCCAAGTACGCGACCTACATCGCGGCCGGCTGGGGGCCCGGCTACCTGGCCAGCGTGGCGAAGACGACCGCGGGCAAGTGGAAGGCGGCGCCGCTGCCGCAGTGGACGGCCGGCGCCGACGCGCAGGGCGACTGGGGCGGCTCCTCGTTCGCGGTGACCGACCAGACGAAGCATCCGCAGCAGGCCACGAAGGTCGCGATGGAGATCTTCGGGTCCAACAAGGACGCCTGGAAGATCGGCATCGACGAGGCGTTCCTGTTCCCGACGGCCACGCCGATCCTGCAGTGGGACTACTTCCAGACGAAGCAGTACGACTTCTTCGGCGGCCAGCAGGTCAACCAGGTGTTCGTCCCGGCCTACAACGGGATCAAGGAGTTCGGCTGGAGCCCGTTCAACAGCTACAACTTCAGCCAGCTCACGACCGCGGTCGGCCAGGCGGTGGAGAAGAAGGCGTCCTGGCCCGACGCCCTCAACACGGTGCAGACGAACGTGACGCAGTACGCCACCAGCCAAGGGTTCAAGGTCAGCCAGTGAGACGTGCAGTAACCGGCTGGGCTTTTGTGGCGCCCTTCGTCGTGCTGCTGGTGGTGTTCCTCCTGCTGCCGATGGCGTACGCCCTCAAGCTCAGCCTTTACCGCTCGACCCTGATCGAGGGCGAGGTCTTCGCCGGGTTCGCGAACTACCGCCAGGCGTTCGACGATCCGGAGTTTCGTTCGGGGGTACTGCGGGTGCTGCTCTTCGGCCTCGTGCAGACCCCGGTGATGATCGGTCTCGCGCTCATCCTGGCCCTGCTCGTCGACGCGGCCGGTTCGCGGCTGGCCCGCGCGCTGCGGCTGGCCGCGTTCGTGCCCTACGCCGTGCCGGTCGTCATCGGCACGCTGATGTGGGGCTTCCTGTACTCCCCCAATACGGGCCCGTTCCGGTTCACCGGCGTGGAGTTCCTCAGCAGCGGCACCGTCCTTTCGTCGCTGGGCAACCTCGTCACCTGGCAGTGGGCCGGCTACAACATGATCGTCCTGTATGCCGCGCTGCAGGGCATCCCGCGCGAGGTATACGAGTCGGCCCGCATCGACGGGGCCTCCGCGGTGCAGATCGCGCTGCGGATCAAGACGCCGATGATCTCCGCTGCCCTGGTGCTGTGCACGGTCTTCACCATCGTCGGCACGCTGCAGTTCTTCACGGAGCCGCTGATCCTGCAGCCGCTCAACCCGGGCGCCATCACCAACAGTTACACGCCGAACGTGTACGCGTACAACCAGGCCTTCTCCTATCAGCAATACAACTATTCGGCGGCGATCTCGTTCCTGCTCGGCGCCGTGGTGTTCGTGGGCTCCTACCTGTTTCTGTTCCTGACCCGCAGAAGGAGCGCGCTGCAATGAGACGGGCGGTCATGGCGCTGCTCACCGTCTATTTCCTGCTGCCGTTCTGGTGGCTGATCGTGGCGGCGACCAAGGACAACGACGGGCTGTTCGGATCCGAACCGCTGTGGTTCTCCGACGTCCATCTCGTGGACAATCTGCGGCTGCTGTTCACCCAGGACGACGGCATCTACCTGCGCTGGCTCGGCAATTCGGCGCTCTACGCGGTGGTCTGCGGTGCCGGCGCGACGGTCATCGCCGCGCTGGCCGGTTACGCGTTCGCGAAGCTGCCGTTCCCGGGCCGCAATGCGCTGTTCGGGCTGCTGCTCGGCCTCATCATGGTGCCGGGGACCGCCCTGGTGCTGCCGACCTACCTGCTCATGTCCCAGGCCGGGCTGATCGACACGATCTGGGCCGTCATCCTGCCGTCACTGCTCAATCCATTCGGGGTGTACCTCCTGAGGGTCTACGCCCACGACTCCGTCCCCGACGAGATGCTCGAGGCCGCCCGCATCGACGGCGCCGGGGAGCTGCGCGTGTTTCGCAGCATCGCGCTGCCGGCGATGCGCCCGGCGCTGGTCACGGTGCTGCTGTTCACCATGGTCGCGAGCTGGAACAACTTCTTCCTGCCCCTCGTCATGCTCAGCGACCAGAACCTCTACCCGTTGACGGTCGGCCTGCGCACCTGGTATCAGTCGGCGATCATCGGTAACGGCGGACCGGCCTTGTTCAACGTGATCGTCGTCGGCTCGCTGGTGGCGATCCTGCCGCTCATCGCGGCGTTCCTGCTGCTGCAACGGTACTGGCGCGGCGGCCTGACCATCGGAGCACTCAAATGAACCTGACCGCGCGCATCGTGCTGGACCCCGCGGCCGTCGTTGCTCCCGTCAACCGCCGGCTCTTCGGCACCTTCGTCGAGCACATGGGCCGCTGCGTCTACACCGGCATCTACGAGCCCGGGCACCCCCGCGCCGACGAGGACGGCTTCCGGGCCGACGTGCTCGCGCTGACCCGCGAGCTCGGCGTCACCACCGTGCGATACCCGGGCGGCAATTTCGTCTCCGGGTACCGGTGGGAGGACGGCATCGGGCCGCGTGAACTTCGGCCCCGGCGGCGGGACCTGGCCTGGCACAGCATCGAGCCCAACGAGGTCGGCATCGACGAGTTCGCGAAGTGGGCCGCGAAGGCCGACGTCGAGATCATGTACGCGGTGAACCTGGGGACCCGCGGCGTCCAGGAGGCTCTGGACGTGCACGAGTACTGCAACCAGCCGGCCGGGACGGCGCTGTCGGACCGGCGGCGGGCCAACGGGTCCGAGAAGCCGTACGGGATCTCGATGTGGTGCCTCGGCAACGAGCTCGACGGGTCGTGGCAGCTCGGGCACAAGAACGCCCGCGAATACGGCCGGCTCGCCGCGGCCACGGCCCGCGCGCTGCGGATGGCCGAGCCCGGGCTTGAACTGGTGGCGTGCGGCAGCTCCAGCTCGACGATGCCGACGTTCGGCTCCTGGGAGGCGACCGTCCTCGAGGAGACCTACGACCTCGTCGATTACGTCTCGTGCCACGCGTACTACGAGGAGTACCACGGCGATCTGGGCTCGTTCTTGGCTTGTGCCAACGACATGGACCATTTCATCGACAGTGTCGTGGCCACCGCGGACAGTGTCGGGGCCCGGCTGCGCAGCCGCAAGAAGATCCAGCTGTCGTTCGACGAGTGGAACGTCTGGTACCTCTCCCGCTTCCAGGGCGGCCCGCCGCCGACGGAGTGGCGGGTCGCGCCGCCGGTGATCGAGGACGAGTACAATGTCGCCGACGCCGTCGTGGTCGGCAACCTGCTCATCGCCCTGCTCCGGCACAGCGACCGGGTCACCGCCGCCTGCCAGGCCCAGCTGGTCAACGTCATCGCCCCGATCCGCACCGAGCCGGGCGGGCCGGCCTGGCGGCAGACGATCTTCCACCCGTTCGCCCGGACCGCCGCCCTCGCCCGCGGGGACGTGCTGCGGACCGCGGTCGACGGGCCCTCCTACGAGACCGACCGGTACGGGACGGCGGCGACCGTCGACGCCGTCGCCACCCACGACCCGGCCACCGGCGACCTGGTCCTGTTCGCCGTCAACCGGGACCAGACCCGCTCGGTCGAGCTCGCCGTCGACCTGCGCGCGTTCGGGGACACGGTGCGGCCGGCCGGGACGTGGACCCTCGCCGACGACGACCTGCGAGCGGTGAACACCGCCGCCGACCCCGACCGCGTCACGCTCCGCGCCGCCAACGCCGTCACCGTCGACGGCGACGTCGCCACGCTCGTGCTCCCCCCGGTGTCCTGGACCGCCGCCCGCTTCTCCGGCTGACGTGCCTAACGTGCCTGGTGCCCGGCCGCCACCCGCGGCCGGGTCAGCGCCTGGATCAGCTCGCCCAGGACCCGCCCGGCGTCGTCGTTGTCGACCTGGCAGGTCCCGGCGGCCTGATGCCCGCCCCCGCCGTACTCGAGCATGATCGAGCCGACGTCCGCCGGTGAGCTGCGGTCGACGATGGACTTGCCGACCGCGAACACCGTGTTCTGCTTGTCCCGGCCCCAGATGGCGTGGATCGACACCCGCACCTCCGGGAACAGCGCGTAGACCATGAACCGGTTGCCGGCGTAGATGACGTCCTCGCCGCGCAGGTCCACCACGACGACGTCGTCGTGGACGGTGCTGACCCGGCGCAGCTGGTCGATGAACGGCTCGGTGTGGGCGTGGAACAGCTCGGCGCGCTCCCGCACGTCCCGCATCGCCAGGATCTCGTCGACACTTTCCAGCTGGTGGCAGGCGTGGATGAGCTTCATCATCAGGTCGAAGTTGGAGGTC
This sequence comes from Dactylosporangium sp. NPDC051541, assembly GCF_044454505.1. Classification (NCBI taxonomy): domain Bacteria; kingdom Bacillati; phylum Actinomycetota; class Actinomycetes; order Micromonosporales; family Micromonosporaceae; genus Dactylosporangium; species Dactylosporangium sp. NPDC051541. The sequence goes on along the minus strand of NZ_JBITDU010000007.1, from coordinate 498,516 downwards.
GTGAAGTGCCGGAACCGCCCCAGCCCGGTCCGGCTGTCCATCAGAAAATTCAGCAGCGTCCAGCCGGTCGGGTCGAGGATTTCTTCGATGGTGTACTGCGCCGAATCGGCCTTGTCGACCGCTTCCATGAGCTCCAGGGGCACATCGGTGAAGAACTCCGCCCCGCCGAACTCGTTGTAGATGACGCGCGCCGCCGACGGCGCCGAGGCGTCGATGATGTGATTGGCCTGGGGCCCGACGCGGACCGTCTCCGAATGATGGTGGTCAAACACCATGTGCGCCCCGGGAACGTAGGGCAAATTGGTGATGATGTCGTTTTCGGTGATCGTGACCTTGCCGTCCTGCATGTCCTTCGGATGCACGAAAACGATCTCGTCAATCATGTCAAGATGCTTCAGCAGCGTGGCACACACGAGCCCGTCGAAGTCACTGCGCGTCACAAGTCGATACTTCAACGGCCTCTCCCCTGCCTCGGTTCCCACCCCCCGATCGACCACCCACCCCCAAACCTGAGGCGAACCCCGGCCTGGTCCACTGGTCGGTGCCATGAGGATTCTGATCACCGGCATGTCCGGCACGGGCAAGTCGACAGCGCTGCTGTCCCTGGCCCGGCTCGGCTACCGCGTCGTGGACACCGACGACCCCGGCTGGCACGAGGACCGCGAGGGTGAGCGCCTCTGGTCCGAGGACCGCATGGACGCCCTGCTGGCCACCGGGGACGACCGCACACTGTTCGTGCAGGGCTGCGTGCGAAACCAGTCGAAGTTCTATCCCCGCTTCGACGCGGTCGTGCTCCTGAGCGCCCCCGCCGCCGTGATCCTCGACCGCGTGGCGACGAGGACGACGAACAACTACGGCAAGAGCGCCGCCGAACGCGCGATAATCCTGGACGACCTGGCCCACGTGGAGCCCCGGCTGCGGGCGACCTGCACGCACGAGCTGGACGCGAGCCGCCCCTTGCCCGAGGTCGTAGCCGCCTTGATCGCCATCGCGACCGGGCCCGGACGAGCGGCTCAGACGCTGCCGTAGGTGGCGTTCGGGCCCCAGTGCGGCATGGTCTTGGCGGTGTCGATCCGGTCGTGCTGGTCGTACTGGCCGTCGTCGTTGCTGTCGCGGTCCATCGTGTCGAGCCGGCCGTCGTTGTTCGTGTCGGTCTGGCGCAGCTCCGGGTGACCGTCGTGGTCGGCGTCGAGGCGCACCTCGTCGATGCGGCCGTCCTCGTTGTGGTCGTACTCCTTCTGGTCGATGGAGCCGTCGTGGTTGGTGTCGTACCCGGTCATGTCCATCTTGCCGTCGTTGTCCAGGTCGTACTGCCAGGCGTCGTCCTTGCCGTCGCCGTCGGTGTCCGCGCTGACCACGTCGACGCGCCCGTCGTGGTTGATGTCCTGCTCGTGGACCTCGGGGCCGTAGTGGTGCGGCGTGTACTGCTCGTCGATGTGGTCACTGGCGCCGGGATGCGTCTCGAAGGTGTGCGCGTGGTACGGGTCGTCCAGGTGGTCGGAGGTGAAGTCGTAGTCCGTCATGGCAGGCCTCCTTGTCGATACCGCCACACTACGAACCGTAGCCACCCGGGCGATTCCCGGATTCGTGCCGTCTTGCGGAACGCGATGGCACGCCGTCCCGGCTATGCGTCGTGTGCGGTTCGCGGTGGCCGTTGTGGTGATGGCCGGATCGTTGAGCGTGTTCGGGTGGCTGGCCTACCGCGGGTGGCCCGCCGCCGGGGCGTACCTGGCCGGCACGCTGCGGGATCGCCTGGCCGGCGCGACCGTGGAGTCGAGCGTCCCCCCGCCGGTGGCGGCGCAGTGGTCGCGGTTGGTCGGCCGCGCGGCCTGGGCATTGGGCGGGGTGGTGGTGGGGGTGGCGCTGCTGCCACGGCCCCGGCGGGCCCGGCGCCGCGCTGGCAGTCGGGCCGGTCCCGGGGTGTCGCGGTGCTCGTGACAGCATGCCCGGATGCGTGAGTCCGTCGCGGTCGTCCACGACCTCGTGTCCCGGCTGGCCCCGCACGACGAGCTCGGCGCCGAGCATCGCGCGTCCGCGCTGGCCTGGCTGGCGAGCACGGACGACGTGTTCCGCCGGGTCAAACCGGCGTCCCCGCCGCAGCACCTGGTGTCCTACGTGGTCCCGGTCGCCGCGGACGGCCGGGTCCTGCTCGTCGAGCACATCAACGCCGGGCGGTGGCTCCCGCCGGGCGGTCACGTCGAGGTCGACGAGGACCCGGCACTGACCGCACGGCGCGAGATCCACGAAGAGCTCGGTCTGGGCGACACGGGCCTGTCACCGTCGCCGATCCTCGTGACCATCACCCCCACCCTCGGGCCGGACCGCCACACCGACGTCAGCCTCTGGTACGTCCTGACCAGCACCGGCAACGAGCACCTACACCCCGACACCGACGAATTCCACGCCGTACGCTGGTGGACCCGCCACGAACTGACCGCCGCCGACCCGAACCACTTCGACCCCCACCTCTTCCGCTTCCTGGCCACCTTCGACCACGGCCGCCCACTCGACGCACCGCACCGGCGAACCGCTCCCGACCGACCCAGCAACAGCCCGGACGAGTGACCGGGAGATCGTCGCCTCATCTCCGACCCTGCTCCACACGACCAGCTCGCCGAGATCCTCGGCGGCATGGTGATCGCCGGTCAACGGGAAACGCCTCGCGCGACAGTGCTGCGCTACTATCGTGACCGACTCGACACGCTCGGCTAACGCGAGGGGCCAGCGATGCGCTTCCGTCGATCGGCTGGGGCGTCGGCCCCGGCGCTGGTGAACGCGCTCATCGGGCTGTTCCGCGCGGCAACCGTCCCGGACGGGATTCCGGGCTTCGTGCCGGCGGCGCGCGACCGGCGGGAGGCCGTGACGGCCGCGCGGGTGGCGTTCGAGGAGCTCACCGCCGGCCATCCCGATCCCTACGCGACCTTCATCCCGTTGCAGTACGCCGCGTACCTCAGCAAGTTCGACCAGCGGGCGGCCCGGGAGGTCCTCACCGCGGTGATCGAGCGGGGCGCCGAGCCGGTGGCGGCGCACGCCGCGGTTCGGCTCGGGGAGGCACTCGCGGAGCAGGGGGACTACGCGAACGCCGAGGTCGTCTACGAGCACGTCGTCGCCACCGCCGGGGACGCGGCTGCGCTGGCTCGGGCCTGGTTTCGGCTCGGGGCGATCCGGCTGGCCTCGGACCGGGTCACGGAGGGGGCCGCGGCCTACGCCGAGGCGGCGGCGCTCGGGGTGGCGCCGTACTCGTGGATGGGGCGGCTCAACCAGGCGGGGGCGCTGCTGGCCGGCGGGGACGCCGACGGGGCCCGGGCCGCGTACGTGCTCGCGGCCGAGTTGCCGGAGCCGCACGCCCGGGACGCGGCCGCGGAGGGCATCGCGCGGATCGACGGGGCCGGCGTCGAGGAGCGGGCCGTGTGGGTCGCGCAGCGGCTCGTCGCAGCGCCGGACTGGTATCACACCCTCGAAGTCCTCGAAGGGCACCTCGACCTCATTCCGGCCCTGATCGACTTCTTCGAGCAGCCGCCGGAGCTCCCTGAGGGGCCGCAGTATCTGCGGCTGCTGCGCCGGGCCGCGGAGGCCGGCGTCGCCGCGGCCGTCGCCGACACGCTGTCGCTCGGCGAAGACGACAGCGTGCCGGTGTCGCTGCGGCTGCTCGTGCTGCGGATGGAGAGTGTCCGGGGGCGGCTGGCCGTCGACGCGACCGACCCGGCGGCCGTCGCCGAGGCACGTGCGGCCGGGGCGGCCGTCGCGGACGCCGTCGCGGCGGGCGAGGACTGGGACGCACTGCCGGCCCGGCTGGTGCTCGACATCCGGGGCACGCTCGCCAACCACGCGTCGGCCCTCGTCGACATGACGCTCGATCCGGAGCTGCTCGAGCTCGCGGCCGGCCTGCTGCGCTCATTGCCCGACCTGGCCGCACGAGCCGGCGCCGACGCCGCATCGCTGCGGGGCAAGGTGGCCGAGAAGCTCCGGGCGTTGGCCGTGCTGCGGCCCTTCGCGCTGGTCAACACGTTCGCCGACGCCTACAACGACGGGCGGGCGGCGGCGGTGCTGCAGCGATACCCGCAGCTGCTCGGGGACGAACTGCTCGCCGACGACGGGCTGCGGGCGGTCGCCGAGGGGGACGGCGACAACGTGGCCCTGCGCATCCGGCAGGGGCTGCGAATCCTGCGGGCCGGCCGGGAGTTCGGGGCCGAGGCGGTCCTCTTCGCGACCGGGGACGAAGGCGGGGAGCTGTTCCTCGCCGTCCTCATCGCGGCCAGCGGCACGGCGCCGGAGCTGCGGGCCGCGATCCACGCCGACCCGCGGCTGCTCAGCGACGAGACGGACCTGGTGCTCGCGGTGCGGCTGGCCGTCGAGGAAGACCTGCCGGGCAGCGTGGAGGAGGTGCGGCAGGTCCTGCGGCGGTGCCGGGAGATCGGCATCGACCGGACCTTCGACGAGGAGGTCGGGCCCGGGCAGGTCGACGACCTCCTGGACGTCCACGCCCGCGCGTCCGACGCCCTGCAGCTCGTGGAGGACGCCCCCGACAGCGCCACGGCCGCCCGGGTGTTCTGGGCCCACCGCGACGTCCTCCTGCACGACGGCTTCTTCGCCCTGATCGAAGCACAGCTCGAAGCACAGCTCGAGGCGCAGGCCGAGGCGCAGCTCGAGGCGCAGAACGAGCTGCAGGGGCTGTACCTGACCCTGCACACCATGCGCACGCTCGGCGCGACCGAGGAGATCGTCGCGGAGGTGGTCGCCGATCCGGGCGTCTACCACCCGCTGATGGAGGCCATGCTGCTGACCGCCGGGCTGGAGGGCGCCGGTCCGGAGGCGCTGGACGAGGCCGGCCGGGCCTGGGCCGCGGCGCAGGCCACCCCGATGTTCGGGCCCGGGCGCACGCGGCCGGAGCCGGTCGAGCTGAGCCGGGCCGCGTGGCTCATCGAGCGGCACAAGGTGACCGGCGCGGCCGGGGACATCGACACCGCCGTCGAGCTCATGGAGGCGGGCGCGAACCACGGCGACCCGCACGGCTCACTGGCCGCCGCCTGGCCCCGCGGGCTCGCCGAGGCGCTGCTGGCCCGCTTCGACAGCCGCGGCCGGGCGGACGACATCGACCGGGTCGTGGCGCTGCTGGAGCGGGCCGAGGCCGACCCGCAGCCGTCGCTGGACAAGTGGAGCACCCTGGCCGGCGCGCTGGTCCGCCGGTTCAAGCGGTTCGGCGACCGCGCCGACGTGGACCGGGCCGTGGCCACCGCCGAGCGGCACCTGGCGCAGGAGGACGCGGCGAATCCGGAGGGCCGCAACACGCTCGCCGTCGCCCTCAGCGCCCGCTATCAGGCCACCGGGCGCCTCGACGACCTGGACCGCGCCATCGCGATCAACGCGGCGCTGATCGACGCGCCGGACGACAGCCCGGGCTGGTCGGCCTACCTCGCCAACTACGGCGTCGACCGGACGATCCGCTACCTGCGCCTCCACACCCCCGACGACCTCGACCGAGCGGTTGACGCGCTGCGGCGGGCCGCCGAGTGGCCGGCGACACAGGTGGCGGAGCGGTCCCGGCACCGCTCGCAGCTCGGCAACGCCCTGCTCATCCGGGCCCGGGACGCCGACTCGGCGGCCGACCTGCGCGATGCTCTGGCCCAGCACGAAGCCGCGCTCGCCGCCACTCCGGCGGACGCGGCCGAGTACCCGAACCGGCTCAACAATCTCGGCAATGCCCAGCTGCAGCAGTACTACGGCGACAAGGCGATCGACACGCTCCAGGCGGCCATCGGCTCGTTCGAGCGGGCGGTGCGGGCGAGCGCGGCCGACGCCCCCGGCTACGCGTGGCGGGCCGGCAACCTCGCCGCCGCCCTCGCCGAACGGCACCGGCGGCGGGGCGATCGGGCCGATCTGGATCGGGCGGGTCGGCTGTACCGGCACGCGGTCCGGACCAACCTGGACACCCGCCCCGAGGCCGCCCTGACGCTGGCCCGGGCCTGGGGCGACGACGCGGCCGGCCGGGGCGAGTGGGCGGCGGCGGCCGAGGCCTACGCGGCCGGTGTCGAGGCGGTGCAGCGCCTGCTCGAGACCCAGGTGCTGCGCGACGACTACGCGGTCTGGCTGCACGCCGCGGACCGGGTGTTCACCGACGCCGCCGAGGCCGCCGCCCGCACCGGCCGGCCGATGGATGCCGCCCTGGCCCTGGAGCGGGGCCGGGCCCTGGTGCTGGCCGAGACCCTGCAGCGGGACCGGGCCGTGCTCGACGGCTTCGCCGACAGCGCCCTCGCGCCGCTGCGGGACCGCTTCGCCGCGGCCGCGGACCGGCTGCGCACGCTGCGGCACGCCCCGGCCGACGACGGGCTGGCCGAGTCGGCGCTGCGCACCGCACACACCGAGCTGCGGGCCGTCACCGCCGAGATCCGCCGCCGGCCCGGTCACGCCGGGTTCCTGCGCCTGCCGGAGGCGGCCGATCTGGCCGCGGCCGCGGTGCCGCTGGTCTACCTGGCCGCCGGCCCCCGCGGCGGGCTCGCCGTCGTCGTCACCGGCGGCCGGGCCGAGACCGTCGAGCTGCCCGAGCTGACCCGGGCCGGGCTCGACGCGCGCGTCCGGGACCACTTCGCCGCCTACGCGGACCGGGCCCGCGACCGCGACGGCTGGGCGGCCGCCCTCGACGACACCTGCCGCTGGCTGTGGGGCGCGGTCATGGGGCCGGTCGTCGGCGTCGTGCGCGGCGGACCGGCGACGCTGGTCGCGGCCGGCTGGCTGGGCTTCCTGCCGCTGCACGCGGCGTGGCGGCCGGACGGTGCCGGCGGCCGGCGATACGCGCTGGACGACCTGCGGATCTCGTTCGCGCCCAGTGCCCGGGTGCTGAGCCACGTCGCCGCCCCGGCCGCCGCGGAGCGGGTGCTCGTCGTGCGGGCCGGGGCCGACCTGCCCGACACCGCGGCCGAGACCGCCGCCGTCCGCGGTGCCTTCGCGGCCGGCACGGTGCTGACCGACGTGGACGACGGCGCCGTCCTGGCCGCGCTGCGCGACCACGACGTCGTGCACTTCGCGTGCCACGGCGTCGCCGAGCCGGCCGCACCGCTGGACAGCGCGCTGATCCTGGCCGGCGGGGCCCGGCTGACCATGCGGCGGCTGCTGGCCGAGCCGCACGTCGCCCGCCGCCTCGCCGTCCTGTCGGCCTGCGAAACCGCCGTGCCGGGCCGCGACCTGCCGGACGAGGTCGTCGGCCTGCCCGGGGCGCTGCTGCAGGCCGGGGTGGCCGGGGTGGTCGCGTCGCTGTGGGCGGTCCCCGACCGGGCGACGATGCTGCTGATCCGCCGGTTCTACGAAGGCTGGCGGCAGGAGGGGCTCAGCCCGGGGGTGGCGCTGGGCCGGGCCCAGGCGTGGCTGCGCGACGCCAGCAACGGCGACGTCCACGCCCGCTTCCCCGACCTGCCGGCCCCGCACGGCGCCCGGGCGTACGCCATCTGGGCGGCGGCCCGCCCGTACGCGCACCCCTATCATTGGGCATCGTTCACCCACGTCGGCGTGTGAGCGGGAGACGGTGTCATGGACGACGAGATGATCGAGATCGCCCGGCGGATCCGCCCCTACCTCACCGACCTGGTCGGCCCGGGCCGGGCACCGCAGATCGACGCGCGGCTGGCCGCGATCCTGGCCGGCCGCGCCGACGAGGACGTGGAGCGGGTGCTGCTGGCCGATCCGGCGCTGCTCACCTGGGCCGCGGCCACCCTCGGCGACCCCCGGCTGCGGCCACCGGCGCTGCAGGGCGTCCAGGAGCGCGGCGTCGATCTCGGGCTGGGCGACGGCGAGACGGTCGACGCTGAGCGCTTCGACTGCCCGCAGGGTGACTACGTCTGGTACCGGCCCTCGGTCGTGTACGCGGTGCCGCGGTGCCCGACCCACGACGTCGCGCTGGTGATCGTGTAGCGATGGACAAGTTCTGGGACGCGCTCGGTGGCAAGCTGGCCGAGCGGTGGCTGTCGGTGGCGGTGCCGGCCCTGGTGTTCTGGCTCGGCGGCCTCACCGTCTGGGCGGCCGGGCGGGGCTGGTTCGGGGCGCTGCGCCGGCCCCTCGCCGCCGTCGCCACGCTGCCGGTCGGGGCCCAGCTCCTCGGGGTCGGCGCGCTGCTGCTGGCGGTCGCCGCGTCCGGGTGGGTGGTCAACCAGGCCGTCGCACCGGCCCTGCGCCTGGCCCAGGGCTACGGCCCGCTGTGGCGGCCGTGGCGGGACCGGCTCGCGCGGCGCTTCGCGCGCCGGTTCGACGCGCTCGGCACCGAGTTCGCCGCGCTCGCACCGGTGATCGCCGGCGGCGGGGCGAGCGCCGATCAGCGGCAGCGGTACACCCGGATCACGCACGAGCAGCGCCTGCTGCCCGGCCCGGGCCGCTTCCTGCCCACCCGGGTCGGCAACATCCTGCGGGCGGCGGAGAGCCATCCGGTGGACCGCTACGGCTTGGACGTCGTGACCGTCTGGCCGCACCTGTGGCTGCTGCTGCCGGAGCTGGTGCGGGCCGAGCTGGTCGTCGCCCGGGCGGGTGTCAACGCCGCGGCGGCCGCGGGCCTCTGGGGTGTGCTGTTCGCCGCCTTCACCCCGTGGTCGTGGTGGGCCCTGCCGATCGGCCTCGGTGTCGCCGCGGCGTGCTGGTTCGTCTGGCTGCCGGCCCGGGCCGAGGGCTACAGCGCCCTCGTCCAGGCCACCGTCGACCTGCACCGCGGCGAGCTCTACGCGAAGCTGCGCTGGCCGGTCCCGGAGAATCCGGCCGACGAACGCCTCAAGGGCCGCCGCCTCAGCACCTACCTGGCCCGCGGCCTCAGTGGCACGACGCCGACCTTCCACCCGTGAGCGTTCGCGGGCGTTGCCGGTCCTGACTACGCTGGTCCGGTGACTCGACGTGTTCTGGCCGTGTGCTCGCTCCTGGTCGTGGCGGTCGCGGCCGCCGGCTGCGGCGGGCCGCAGCGCCCCTCCAAGCCGCCCGCGCACCGAACCACGCCACCGGCCAAGTCGCCGGTCGCGCGCCCCACCGCGGGCCCGCCGGTCGCGTTCGGTCAGTCCACCCGCCTGCTCGACACCGTCAGCACGACCGTCTACGACTTCCGCCTGCCCAGCGTGACCGGCGGCCCCAACCCGGGCCCGGCCGGCTACACCTGGGCCTCCGCGGACGTGCAGGTGTGCACGCTCGACGGGGCGAAGCAGAACGTCACCGTCGACTGGAAGACCTGGGGCCTGCACTACGCGGACAATTCGGTGGCCGCGGCCGCGGAGGCCAACAACGACGCGTTCCCCCGTCCGGAGTACCCGTTCACCTCCCGCTCGCTGCCCGCGGGCAGCTGCGTGCGGGGCTGGATCACCTTCTCGGCCCCGGCCGACCGGCGCCCGGCGACCGTCGACTACACCCCGCACGGCGCCGTGGCCAGCTGGATCGTCCCGGCCGCGGCCGCGGCACCGTCCGCCTCCTGACCCCGCCGCCGCTCAGACGCCCGGCACCGCCACGTCGACGGCCAGGACCTGGCCGCTGCCCGGCTCCACCATTTCGGCCGCGGTCATGCCTTGCCACCTGGCGGCCGTGATGTAGAGCGTGGTACCCCCGAGGGCGCAGGCGAAGGCGCCCCGGTCCAGCTCCACGGTCTGGCGCACGGCACCGCCTTCGGCGACGCGGACGCAGTGGCGGTGGGGGACGTCGGCGTACCAGACCGCGCCCTCGGCGTCGACGCAGATCCCGTCGGGCACGCCGGTGCCGAGGTCGGCCCACACGCGCCGGTTCGTCAGCGCGCCGTCGGCGGCGATGTCGAACGCGAGGAGGTGGTGGCGGTAGGAGTCGGCCACGATCAGGGTACGGTCGTCGGGCGTCACCTGCATGCCGTTGGGGAAGGCGATGTCGTCGGCGACTGGACGTACCAAACCATCGGCTCTGGCTTGAACAATGGCGCCCGGAGCGAACTCCTCGCCGGCCGTCGGGTCGAAGCCGGCCCCGTTGATGTAGACGTTGCCGCGGCCGTCGGCGGCGATGTCGTTCCAGCCGGGCCGGCCCAGGTCGATGTGGGTGGCCAGGGTGCCGTCGGGCTCCCGGCGCAGCAGCCGGCCCCGGGGTGAGTCGACGATGACGAGGCGGTCGCCGGGCAGCCAGGCGATGCACAGCGGCAGCGAGGCGACCCGGGCGATCACCTCGGCGGCGCCGTCCGCGGTCACGGCGAGGACCTCGCCGGCCGACCAGTCCGAGCAGTAGAGCCGGCCGTCATGCCAGCGGGGCGATTCCAGGAGGCCGCGGCCGTCCAGCAGCGTACGCACGTCATGCAGCATCACACGCCCTACACGAACACCGGGCCCCGGGAATCGACACGTGCGGGTAGATTTTCGCGGTGGGAGAAATCGTATGGCTCGCCCGATACCCGGTGAAATCGCTGTGCGGCGAGGAGCTCACCCAGGCTTACCTCGGCCCGGCGGGGTTCGACGGCGACCGCCGCCACGCGCTCGTCGATGCCGAGTCCGGCCTGGTGGCCAGCGCGAAGAACCCGCGCAAGTGGCGCCGCCTGCTCACGATGACGGCCCGGCACGGCCCGGACGGCGCCGTGGTGATCACCGGGCCGGACGGTGCGACCGTCGACACCGACGACGGACTCTCGCGGATCGTGGGGCGGACGGTGCGGCTGACCGGCGCCCGGCCCGGCGGCGGGGCCATGGAGCGGCTGACGCCCGAGACCGAGCCCGGCGCGGGCGCGATGACGATGAGCCAGCTGCCCGATGGGGAGACGTTCGTCGATTTCGCGGCCGTGCACATCGTCACCACCGCGACCCTGGCGGCGCTGGGCCGGGCCGACGCCCGCCGGTTCCGGCCCAACCTCGTGGTGCGCATGGACGATGACGAACCGTTCGTCGAGAACACCTGGTCCGGGCGGACGCTGACGGTCGGTGACGCCGCGATCCACGTGCTGCACCCGACACCGCGCTGCCCGGTGCCGACCCTGGCGCAGGGTCAGGACCTGCCAGAGGATCCGGGGGTACTGCGGGCGGCGGCGCGCGCGAACCGGATCGCACTGTGGGACCAGGGCCCGTTCACGTGCGTCGGCGCCTACGGCTCGGTCGCGCGCGCCGGCACGCTGCGCGTAGGCGACCCGGTCCGGCTCGCGGTTTGACAGGGCGCACGGATAACGGTTAGCTATGCCGCGTGCAGGACGTGGTGCTCGCGCTGCTGGCCAAAGAGCCGGCGCACGGCTACGAGCTGCGCAAACGCATCCAGGTCGCGCTCGGGCCGGTCGGCGAGGCGATGAACGCCGGCCAGATCTACGTGACGCTGACCCGGCTGGCCAAGGCCGGCCTGGTGGCACTGGAGCCGGGACTACCCGACAAACCCGAGCGCCGGGTGTACTGCCTGACGCCCGACGGCCAGCAACGAGTCACCGAGTGGCTCACCGAAGTGAGCTGGCCCAAACCGGACCTGACGGAGTTTCACCTGAAGCTGGTCACGGCCGCGGCGGCCCGGATGGCCGACCCCCTCGACCTGGTCGCGGCCCAGCGCCGCGAGGTGCTCGGCCGGCTGCGCCACGCCCAGCGGACCGCGCTCGCGGGCGACCTGGACCCGGTGGCCGGTCTGCTCGTCGAGGGCGTGGTGCTGCGGCTGCGGGCCGACCTGCAGTGGCTGGAGGAGTGCGAGCGAGTGTGGGCACGGACATGACGGTGCTGTCGACGCGGCGGCTCACCAAGCGGTACGGCCGTGGTGCGGGCCAGGTACTCGCGGTGGATTCGGTCGATCTGGAAGTACCCCCGGGGCAGTCTCTGGCCATCACCGGACCCAGCGGCTGTGGCAAGTCGACCCTCCTGCACCTGCTCGGCGGCCTGCAGGAGCCCGACGAGGGCGAGGTCTGGCTGGCCGGGCAGCGCATCGACACGATGAGCGAGCGGGCCCTGGCCCGGCTGCGGCGGGACCGGGTCGGGTTCGTGTTCCAGGCCTTCCACCTCATGGACGAGCTCACCGCCGTCGAGAACGTCGAGCTGGCGGCGCTGCTCGCCGGCCGGTCGCCGGGGCGGGCCCGGCGCCGGTCCCTGGAGCTGCTGGACCGGGTCGGGCTGGCCGACCGGGCCAAGCACCTGCCGTCGGCGCTGTCGGGCGGGCAGCGGCAGCGGGTCGCGATCGCCCGGGCCCTCGCCAACGAGCCGCTCGTCGTGCTGGCCGACGAGCCGACCGGCAACCTCGACAGCGAGTCCACATTGGACGTGCTGCGGCTGTTCGAGGAGCTGCGCGCGGCCGGGCAGACGCTCGTCGTCGTCACACACGACATGCGCATCGCGGCCGTCGCCGACCGGATGATCGCCATGCGCGACGGCGTCCTCGGCGCGGGCGCCCAGTTCGCCGGCACCATCTATGATGGGCGTCGTTGAGGTGCGCGGACGTCTCCTGCTCATCGGCCGGCTGCTCGTGCGCGACCTGCGCCGCACCTGGATCGAGACCATCCTGCTCGTCGTCGCCATCGGCGCCGCGACCGCCACGCTGACCGTCGGCTTCGCGCTCAACGCCGTCGCCGCCTCGTCATACCAGCAGACCCGGGCCGCCACCAACGGCCCCGACGCGACCGCCGAACCGCTCGGCACCGGCGACGCCGTCCTGCCCGACCTCGAGCGGGTGGCGAACAACCCGGACACGACCGCCCACAGTGGACCGTTCCCGATCCGCTACTCGACGATGACCGCGACCGGCAAGACGGTCCGCACCGTCGTCGAGGGCCGCGACCAGCCCCCGGCCGCGGTCGACCAGCCGCTCGTCATCAGCGGCGCGTGGACGATCGGCCCCGGCACCGCCGTCGTCGAGCACGGCTTCGCCGTCGCCCTCGGCCTGCACGTCGGCGACGCGGTCACCGTCGAAGGGCACACGTTCCGGGTCGCCGGCACCGCGATCACGTCGTCCCGCTCCGCGTATCCGTCGGCGGGCTGGCGCGTCCCCGGCCAGGGCATCGCCACCGAGAGCGCCGGCCTGATCTGGGTCGACCGCCGCGAGGTCCACGACCCGCAGACCTACTCGCTGAAGGTGCGCATCAACGACCCGGCCGCCAGCCGCGACTACACCCATCAGTGGGGCCCGGGCATGAACATGCTGCGCTGGCAGAACTTCGAAGAGCGCTACCGGATGCAGAACCGCGACGCCCAGCTCACCCTCAAACTCGGCGGCTGGATGCTCAACGCCCTGTCCATCGCCGGCGTCCTCGGCATCGTCGCCGGCCGGATCATCGGGCGCCGCCGGCGGGTCGGCGTGCTCAAGGCCCTCGGCGCCGGCCCGGTCCTGATCGCACTCGTGCACCTGACGGAATACCTGGTCATAGCCCTGACCGCGGCCGCCGCCGGCCTGGTCGCGGGCTGGTTCACGGCACCGGTGTTGTTCAAACCCAATGCCGGTCTCATGGGTACTGCCAGTGCCGCGCCACCGACGCTGCAAGCCCTCACCGCCGCCGTCGAACTGGCCGTCGCCATCGCCGCCGCCGCGACCGTCATCCCCGTGCTCCGGGCCACCACCACGAGCACCGCCCACGCCCTGGCCGACGCCGCTCCCGCCCCGCCGCGCCGCCGCCGCTGGCGGGTCACCCTGTCCCGCCGCCTGCCGATCGCCCTGCTGCTCGGCGTCCGCATCAACGCCCGCCGCCCCCGCCGTGCCCGCCTCGTGACCGTGAACGCGTTCGTGACGATGTTCGCACTGTCGGCGGTCCTGATGCTGCTGGCCCAGTCCGGCACCCACCAGGTCGACATGGGCGCCGGCGCCGAACTGCCGGACGTGCGCGGCGCCGCCACCGTCCGCGCCGGCTTCCTGGTGGCCGCCGTGATCTGCGTCCTGGCCCTGTTCAACACGATCGTGAGCACGTGGAGCGCCGTACTCGACGCCCGCCACCCACTCGCGGTCGCCCGGACCCTCGGCGCCACCCCACTGCAGGCGGGCGCGGGCCTCGCGGTGGCCCAGGTGCTGCCCGCCATCCCCGGCGTCCTCGCGGGCATCCCGGCCGGCATCGGTTTGTACAAGTTCTTCGACGAGTCGGGGACCGGGCGCTACGCCACCGTCAGCGCTCTGCTCGGGACGGCTTTCGCGGTGGTACTGGCGATCGTCGCCCTGACCGCAGTACCGGCCCTGCTGGCCGCCCGCCGCCCGGTCGCCGACACCCTGGAGTCCACCCCGGCGTAGCCCTGGGCAATCCGCCCGCGCGGCGGAATACTGGGGCGATGGGTGCCGGCGGTCCGACCCCTCGTGAAGTCGACGTGCAAGTATCCTCGTACGGGTTCGACCTGTTCCTGCGCCGCCCACCCCACCACACCGACGCACGGGCCCCGCGCCAACACGAACGCGGCGGCGTCAGCTTCCCCCGCCGTTTCGAGCCGGCCGACCGGTGAGCCGCGCCGTATGGCACGTCGTCGACGTCAAGCCACCGCCAACCGCCGACCGGCTCGCGACCGGCGCCGTGTGGTTCACGCTACACGGCGTAGCGTTCCCTGAGGCGGGCTGGACGGACCTCCCGGTGTCGGTGCTGAGCTCGGCCGTGACCGCCTATGAGGACATCAGCCGCGGAGCGCCGGACGCGTTTTCGTACTTCTTCGACGGACCGTATTTCCTGTACTACCACCGAACCGACGCACCGGAGCCGACCGTCCACATCGAGGCAAACTGCGACCGCGACGAGCACGCAGTAATCTCACTCGCGACCGGCGAGGTACCCCTGAAGGACCTCCGCGATGCCCTGCTGAACGCTGTGGAGTCCCTCCAGGCCGCCATCGCGGCCACACCGCACGCGGAAGCCTCCACCCGCATCACTGCCAAACTCATCGCGAAACTCACCGCTCCGACCGCGACGGTCCGTCAGGCTTGATCGGCAGGTCCTACCGAGCATCGCCGTAGCCAGGCCGAAGTGGATGGGTGAGCGCGCCCTCCGTCGGCCGGCGGCAGGGCGGTTCAGTTGGTCAAGGTAGAACTGCGTCCCGCCGGAAGCGCGGACCGCTTGAGTGCGTCAAGTGCTGGGGAATTGCGGCCAGACGGAGTGATGAGGCACCCGGTCGGGCATGTCGTTCCGGCAAGTCGCGCATGACAATGCAGCGATGCTGGAGGATCGCGAACCACGCCCCATGTTGACCGAGGGGTCTATCGAGCAGGTTGAGCGGGTCGCCGCGGTCATCGATGCTCTACTTGCCGATCAGCGGACCCCGGCGGCGGTGCGGATGTTCTATGACCCCGCCACCCAGTTTGCCGGCGACACGTTTCTCAGCCTCGCCCCGAACAATCCACAAAGCATCAGCCCGGCCGACCTTCTCGCCGTCACCCTTCTCACGGTCGCCCCAGGTGCGGTCGCGGTCCGCGCTCTCCTCCCGGGCGGGCAGATCGCCGATCAGGTCTCCGAGCTGCTGACCATGATTCCAGCTGATGTTCCATTGTGGGACGCCACCGACCTCGACCTTGTCAGGGCCGACATCCTGTGGAACCTGCTGAAGACAACCGCAGGTGTCGGGCCTACGATCGCCGGCAAAGTGCTGGCCAGGAAACGCCCGGAACTCATCCCGATCGTCGACCGCGTCGTCGCGGATCGCCTGGAATGCGCAGCAGGTACGTACTGGACCACCTTCCGCCGAGTCCTGCAGCACCCCGGGCGGCGTGCGCTCATCGCCGCTCTCCGACCGGATCAGCCGATCCTGCGAATATTGGACACGACGATGTGGATGCACTGGCGGCGTGGCGGCCCCAATTCGGTCCTGGCGTAGAGCTCAAGGGGGCCTCCTGCTAGCAAGCAGAACTGCCATCCGAACCGCGGGTGGTAGCGCTTCGGCGCGATGCCCGGTGTGCAGTCGAGCACGGTGCCGGCGCGCTCGTCCTGGTCACTCGTCCGGGCTGTTGCTGGGTCGCTCGGGAGCGGGTCGCCGGTGCGGTGCGTCGACCGGGCGCCGCTGGTCGTGGGCGGCGAGGAAGCGGAAGAGGTGCGGGTCGAAGTGGTTCGGGTCGGCGGTGGCCAGTTCGTCGCGGGTCCACCAGCGCATGGCGTGGAATTCGTCGGTGTCCGGGCGGAGGTGCTCGTTGCCGGTGCCGGTCAGGATGTACCAGAGGCTGACGTCGGTGTGGCGGTCCGGCCCGAGGGTGGGGGTGACGGTCACGAGGATCGGCGACCGTGACAGGCCCGTATCGCCCAGACCGAGTTCTTCGTGGATCTCGCGCCGGGCGGTCAGGGCCGGGTCTTCGTCGACCTCGACGTGACCGCCCGGCGGGAGCCACCGCCCGGCGTTGATGTGGTCGACGAGCAGGACCCGGCCGTCCGCGGCGACCGGGACCACGTAGGACACCAGGTGCCGCGGCGGGGACGCCGGTTTGACCCGGCGGAACACGTCGTCCGTGCTCGCCAGCCAGGCCAGCGCGGACCTGCGATGCTCGGCGCCGAGGTCGTCGAGCGGGGCCAACCGGGACACGAGGTCGTGAACGACCGCGACGGACTCACGCATCCGGGCATGCTGTCACGAACAGCGCGGCAATCCAGGGCCGCCCAGCGCCCAGGCGGCACGGCCGACCAACCGCGACCACTGCGCCGCCACCGGCGGGGGGACGCTCGACTTGGACAGTCCGGAACTGGACCGAGGCCGGACAGTGTTCGCGAGCCTCGATACCTTGATCGTCATGAACGTGCGTTCGGGTATCACACTCGCTGCCGGCCTCGCCGCCGGCGCGCTGGCACTGGCCGCCTGCGGCGACTCGCCGGCTCCGGCGCCGCCCGGTGGCTCCACGACGACCACGGCCGCGGCACCGCCACCGGCGCCGGCCACCACGGCGGCGGCGGGCGGCGCGATCAAGGACGCGTGTGTGCTCGTGAGCCTGGAGGAGGCGGCCGCCGCCAGCGGGCTGAGTGGCCTGTCGAAGCAGGAGAGTTCGGCGGCCTTCTGCAGCTACCAGAAGGGCACCCAGGCGGTCGACGTCAGCGTGGCGCGGGCGCCGTACACGAAGGCTTCGGTCGACGCGGCCAAGGCCGGCCTGGACTCCCCGGCGACCGACCTGCCGGGCGTCGGTGACGCGGCGTTCGTGGCGAAGGAGCAGGCGGGTGTCGGGTTCGGCGATACCTGGGCGCGCGGCTACTCCATCGAGATCCGGGTGAAGTCGACGGCGAAGGACCCGGTGGCGGCGGCCGGCGTGCTGCTCAGGACCGCGGTCGGCCACATCCCGAACTCCTGATCGGCCGTCCGGAGTCACGACCCTTGTCCGGCCGCTTCACGCGCCCGGCTGCGCAGGGATGCCGAAGTGGGTGATGGCCAGGTCGGCCACTTCGACGGGACTGCGCCTGGTGTTGTCGACGCGCAGGTGGTCGGCGCGGTCATCGAACCGTCCGCCCGAGCCGAGGCGGTACTGCTGGTCCAGTTCGAGCAGGTTGCGCTCCGAGAAGGCGACATCCCGCTTGGACGGCTTCTCCGCCAGACGCGACGCGCCACGATTGCGCCGGAGCCGCTCCTCCTGACTGGCCTCGAGCTCGAGGAAGAGCACACGGCCGCCGCGCCGCCGGAACGGCGCCGCGAAGCCGTCCACCGCCACCGCATCGCCGGGAACGTCGAACGCCCAGACGAACGTGAAGATCAGGCCGGGCAGGTCGCTGGCCGCCACCTCTTCGATAAGATCGCGACGGAAGCGGTCGACCAGCCGCCCGAACGGCGGGCTGCCGAACGGAAAGAACCGAAGCACCGGCTCGATCGCCATGTGATTGTGGAACAGCCGCAGGCCGGTCCGGGCCGCGATCTGCTCACCAACGGTCATCTTCCCCACGGCCGGCGGCCCGACGATGAACAACAGCGTCCCGGTCACCTCCCCAACGCTAGCCGTCCCCTAGCTCACGATCGAGGCATTAACCAACCGACCGCGATGGCGCCGGCGCGGTATCGGAGCCCGCTGATCGCCAATGCACGGTCGGGCGCGGGGTGGGCGGCCGGCGGGCTTCGATCATATATGATCGATGGTGAGTGCTGTTGATGTCTCGGACTTGCGGGGGGTCGTCGTGCCGTTGTTCCGGCGCCGGAGTCGGCGGGAAGAGTCCGTTCCTATGCGTGGCGAGCAGCCGTCTCGAGCGTCCGTCCCGGACGTTGCCGAGGCGCTGCGGCCGGCGCCCTTTCACGATCAGTTTCCGGCCGCGCGAGCAGTGGGCGAGCGCGGCGACGAGACCACGGTCGGCCGGCTGGTCGAGATCATGGTGACCGATCCGCGCCGAGCCGCCGGGGCCGCGGTCGCCTTGGACGTCCTTGACGCCAGGGGATATCCGGTGTCGCCGGATCTGCTGTTCGACGCTCTGGCTCGCATCCGGCCCGGCCAGTGGCGCGACACCTACGACACCATCAACGCTCCGTCGCTGTCCTGGCAGAAGCGGGTCCGCGAGCTGACGCCGGCGGAGGTGTCGAGCACCCGGTCGCTGCCGGTCAGCGAGGTGGTCTTCGCGAAGATCGCCCAGCTGCTGCGCGATCACGCGGAGCCCCGGCATGTTCCGGCGCTGGTCCAGCTGCTGGCCTTCACGGCCGAGAGCCCTTCCGACAACTACTCGCGGGATGCCGCCCGGACGCACGAGGCGAGGGTCCGCGACGTCGGTTACCAGGTCCTGCCGTTCGTCGACGGCGCCGCCGCCGTCGATGTGCTGGCGGATGAGCTGCGCCGCCGGCCCGATGTCGACAAGGTTCGCCGGGCGCTGTGCAAGGCGGTGCACCCGCACGCCGTCGACGTGCTGCTGGAGTTCCTCGCCGAGCCGCCGGCCGGCACCGGTGATGCCAACCAGGTCCGTTCGGCCCGCGGTGACTTCGCGGCCGCGCTGGGCCGGCACCGTGATCCGCGGGCCCTCGAGCCGCTGCTCGCCTTGTTCGACAGCGGTGCCGGCGGCCAGGGCCTGGCCGAGTTCGGCGGGCCCGAGGTCGTGGCCGCGATGATCGACCGGCTCGAGGCGCCGGGCGGCACGAGGGCCTTGGGCGCCATCGCGGTGCTCGGGAAGGTCGGCGACTCGGCGGCCGTCGGGCCGCTCGTGAGGTTCCTCGACGCGAACGCGTGGACCGGTCCGGCGATCAAGCCGGCGGTCGAAGCCCTCGGCCGCGTCGGCGACGCCGAGGCCGTCCAGGCACTGTGCGCCAAGCTGCGCCCCGTCGACCACGAGAACGCCGAGCTGATGGCGAAGATCGCCGAAGCACTGCGACAGATCGGTCACCCGGGCGCGCTGCCCGCACTGCGGCGTATCGATCCCGGACCGCTCGGGCAGTGGGACCTGGCGAAGGCGAAGGACTACAGCTACGACCCCGAAGGCGAAGCGAAGTACTGGTACCTGAAACGGTGTGACGACATCCACCAGGCGATCGTCGCGCTGGAGTCCGCGGCCAGGTGAGCCGGTGCGGGATGGCGATCGTGGGTGCGATCGCCATCCTCGTCGTCGTACCGCTCGGGGGTCGTCGTCAGCTCAGGCGGTACACCCGGAAGTAGTCGAATTTCGCGGTTGCCTGCGGGTTGTCGCCGCCGTGGGCGATCAGGCCGATGCGCGGGGCCGGGCCCGGCGGGAAGGTCCAGGTGCCGCCCCAGTTCCAGTGGACGCCGTCGCGGCTCCAGCCGGCCCGGAAGTGGTGTTCGCCGTGGACGGTGGTGTGTGCCAGGCGCAGCCACGTGGTTTCGGCTGGTGGGCCTTCGACCATGCCGCCGTAGGAGAGCGCGCCGGCGTACGGGAGTTCGCGGCCGAACTCCAGCTGGCGGGTGTTCCAGATGGCGACGAGGCTGAGGCGGGCGAAGTTGTCGTCGTCGGTGTAGGCGATCAGGCCGGCCTGCTGGTAGTTGCGGACCGTGTCGACGCCCAGGTCGATGGTCAGCTTGGTCTCGACGATGTAGTCGCCGGTGGGGGTCGCGCGTCTAAGCAGTACCCCCGCATCGTTTGCCGTCCCGGTCAGATCGGCCGCCTCGGTCGGCCACTGCAGAGCCCCGCCGCTGACCTTGGCCGCGTCGTCCTCGCGGACCCAGCTCCAGCCGGTGCCGAGGGCGCCGCCGTTGAACTCGTCGGTGGCCGCACGGTCGAGGCGGGCCGGGCGCGGGGGCGGGGCCGTCCGTACGCTCGGCCAGCCGCCGGGCCACTCGAGGCGGTCGATGAGCATCGGGCGGCGGTTGATGCCGTACGGCTCGTTGAGGTAGGGCTGGTCGCGGTCGATCGCGTGGTACACCAGCCAGTCCTGGCCGCGGCCGTCGGTGACGACCGCGTTGTGGCCGGTGCCGACCCAGCGGTCGCCGTCCGGTTGGATGACGGGGGTACCGCCCACACGCGAGGCCAGCAGCGACACGCCCTCGCGGTCGAGGAACGGGCCGGTCGGCGTGCGGGAGCGGCCGGCGAACACGCTGTAGCCGGTCGTCGGGCCGGCACAGCAGTTCGCGGCCGAGGCGAACAGGTAGTACCAGCCGTCGTGCCGCACGACGTAGGCGCCCTCGTAGCGGTTGTCGATGGCGACCTGCGTGGCGGAGCCGGCGACGGTCAGGCCGTCGGCGGTGAGCGGGGCGGTGTAGATGCCCCCGAAGTAGGAGCCGTAGTAGAGCCACAGCCGGCCCTGCGCGTCGCTGAGCAGCGCCGGGTCGAACGTCCACAGGAAGCCGCCGCCGGGTGCGGGGCGGGGCGCGACGACCGGCCGGCCGCTGTCGGTCCACGGGCCGAGCGGGGTCGGTGCGGTCGCGACGCCGATGGCGGAGTCGTCGCCGGGGTTGAGGGTCGTGTCGGTGACGGTGTAGTAGAGGACGTAGGTGTCGCCGATGCGGCGGATGTCCGGTGCCCAGAGGCCGGCGCCCGGCTCGGCCCAGGCGGGCCTGGTGGTGAACGCGTCACCGGCGTAGGTCCAGTGGAACAGGTCGGTGGAGCGCAGGATCGGGATCAGGTGCGGGGTGGTCTCCCCGGCCTTCAGGGGGTCGCTGGTGCCGAACGCGTACCAGACGCCGTCGGCGCCGCGCACGACGGACGGGTCGGCGAACGTGTCCGCGGCGGGGGCGGACACCGGGTTGGTGTAACCGGCGGGGTGCGCGGCCGCGGTGTTCGGCACCAGGACGGCACCGACCAGGAGCGCGATCAAGCCCAGGATGCGCATGCCTCACTTTTTACAACGTTGTATTCATCGTTGTAAAGAGCCGGTGCGGTACCGTCCGTAGGTGATCTCCGGTTTACGAGCCCTGGTCGCGGGCGCGCTCCTGCTCCCGCTGGCGGCCTGCGGCAGTGGTGATGGCAGGGCGGACCGGGGCGGGGCCGTCACCACGGCGTCGTCCGGCGCCGACCCGGCCGCGGAGGCCGGCGCGGGCCTCGGCAGCGTCTCCGCGGCCACACCCGCGTCCAGCGCCCCGGCCGCCGTGCCGCGCAATTCCGGCGGGGCGGTCCTGGTCGTCGGCCCCGGCCGCGCCTACCGCACCCCGTGCCAGGCCATCGCCGCGGCCAAGGCCGGCGACACCGTCCAGATCGACGCCAAGGGCAACAGCGGCTACGCCGGCGACGTGTGCGGCTGGAGCACCGACGGCCTCATGATCGTCGGGTTCAACGGCCGGGCCCACATCGACGCCGCCGGCAAGAACAGCAAGGGCAAGGGCACCTGGGTCATCGCCGGCAAAAACACGACCGTCGACAACGTCGAGCTCAGCGGGGCCGCGGTGCCCGACGGCAACGGGGCCGCGATCCGCCAGGAAGGGGCCGGGCTGACGCTCCGGCGCAGCTTCCTGCACGACAACCAGAACGGCATCCTGGCCGGCGACAACACCGCCAGCGACATCGTCGTGGAGTCGACCGAGCTGGCCCGCAACGGGGCCGGGGACGGCTACACGCACAACCTGTACCTCGGGCACGTGCGCAGCTTCACCCTGCGCTACAGCTGGTCCCACGACGCCAAGGTCGGCCACCTGGTGAAGTCCCGGGCGCTGGTCAACGACATCCTGTACAACCGCATCACCGGCGAGAACGGCTCCGACAGCTACGAGATCGACCTGCCCAACGGCGGCCGGACCCGGATCGTCGGCAACATCGTGCAGCAGGGCAAGGGCAGCCAGAACCCGAACATCATCGCCTACGGCGAGGAGGGCGCCCCGAACCCGGACTCCCGGCTGTCCGTCGCCGGCAACACCATCGTCAACGACCTGGGCCGCGGCACCGCGATCATGGTCGGGTCGGCCGTCACCGGCCCCGTCCTGGTCCAGAACAACATCCTGGCCGGCGGCGGTACCCTCGTCAGCCAGAGCGGCGCGACCACGGCCGGCAACTGCACGGCCGCCGATCCCCGCTTCACCGACCGGGCCGGCTTCGACTATCGCCTGGCTACCGGCTCACCCTGCATCGACAAGGGCGTCGCCCCGGCCGCAAACCTCGCCGCCACCGCGCAGTACGTCCACCCCCTGGGCCACAAGGCTCGCACCGTCACGGGTGCCGCGCCCGACGCCGGCGCCTTCGAGTGACGGCTCCGGCCGAATCGTGACGGCTCCGGCCGAAAAACGGTAATCCGGGCATCCATTGATGCACCTAACACGTGACCGACCCTCACACCCCGCTCCGGGAGGATCACGTGCAACGAAGAAGCAAGATCGTCGCCGCCGTCACAGCGTTCCTGGCGGTACCCGCCGCGGTGATCGTCGCCTCGGCCTGGCCGTCGGAGGCGGCCGTCGCACCGACCGCCGGCGGCGTCTACACCCTCGCGAGCGGCGCCAGCGGCAAGTGCGTCGACGTCAGCGGCGCCTCGACCGCCAACAGCGCCCTGCTGGTCCAGGTGGCGTGCAACACCGCCGCGACCGACCAGCAGTTCACGCTGACCGCGACCGGGAACCTCGTCAACACCAACAGCGGCAAGTGCGTCGACGTGCCCTCGGCCAGCTCCACGTCCGGGGTGCAGCTGTGGCAGTACACCTGCGGCAACTCGGCGAATCAGCAGTGGACCTTCACCGCGTCCGGTGCCGCCGCCGGCAAGTACGTCGTGAAGAGCGTCTCGTCGGGGCTGTGCCTGAGCGACAAGGACGGCTCCACGGCCGGCAACAACCCGATCGTGCAGGAGACGTGCTCCGACATCGCCCGCATGCAGTGGTCGTTCAACTACGTCAGCGGGGCGACCTCGGCCCCGACCACGGCCGGCACCAAGCCGACGGTGGCGTCCGACGGCAGCGGCACCTACAAGACGGTCCAGGCCGCGATCGACGCCGTCCCGGCCGACAACACCACCCGGCGCACGATCACGATCAAGGCGGGGACGTACCGGGAGATCATCACTATCCCGGCGAACAAGCCGTTCATCACGTTGCAGGGGCTCGGCTCGTCGCCCAGTAACACGGTCATCGTGTCCAACCACTGGGCCGGCGGCGGCTTCCCCGGCGGCAGCGCCACGATGTTCGTCAACGGCCACGACGCCACCCTGACGAACCTGACCGTCAGCAACGACTTCGACGAGAGCACCCAGACCAGCGGCCAGCAGGCGGTGGCCCTGCAGCTGGACTCGGACCGCTCGATCCTGCGCAACGTCCGGCTCCTCGGCGACCAGGACACGTTCCAGATCAACGACCACGCGCGGCTGTACGTGACCGGCTCCTACATCGAGGGCACGGTCGACTTCATCTACAGCGGCGGCACCGCGGTCTTCAACGCCTGCACGATCTACGAGAAGCGCAGCACCGGCGGCCCGATCACGGCGGCCAGCACCGACCCGGCGAAGATGTACGGCTTCCTGTTCTACAAGTCGACCATCACCGGCGCGGCGAACAACGTCACCCAGCTTGGGCGGCCGTGGCGGCAGGGCGCGCAGGTGCTGTACCGCGAGTCGAGCCTGAGCGCCACCATCAAGAACGCCCAGCCGTGGACCGACATGGGCGACGCCACGTGGAAGAACGCGCGCTTCTTCGAGTACAAGAACACCGGCGCCGGCGCCACCACCAACAGCAACCGGCCCCAGATGAGCGACTCGACGGCGGCCAACTACACGCCGCAGAAATACCTGGCCGGCACCGACGGCTGGAACCCGATGTAACCGCACTGTCCGACGCTGTCCGGCCGTGTCCGAGATCCGGGGCGCGGCCGGCGGCGGCCGGTCACGATGCCGCCATGAAGCTCACTCGTCTCGCCGCCGTGCTCGCCCTGGCGGCGGCCGCCCTCGCCCCGGCAACCGCCGCCCACGCCGACCCGGCCCCGTCCTGCACCGCCCAGGTCTTCGCGTTCGCACCCGGGTTCCAGGCCTTCGTGACCGTCCGCAACACCACCGCCGCCCCGCTCACGAACTGGCACGTCACGTTCCAGCTGGCGCCGGTGGCCACGATCGGCAGCTCCTTCGGCGGCACCATCACCCGTTCGGGCTCCGCCGGGACCATCACCCCCGCGGTGTACTTCACGACCATCCAGCCCGGTGGCCAGGCCGGCCTCGGCTTCGGCGGCTCGGCTGTACCTTTCACGCCGCCCACCGCCTTCACCCTCAACGGCGTGCCCTGCACAGTTTCGGGCTGGTAGGCGGGGCGGCTACTGTCCCGGCATCGAGACCCTCGGCGACCTCGGCCGGGCGCTGCGCGCGTTGCGCCGGCGGCACGCCCGCAGCACCAACACCGGTGAGCTGACCTACCGTGAGCTGGCCGGCGCGACCGGCTGGTCCCACGGCGTCATCGGCGGGTACTTCTCCGGCCAGGTCCTGCCACCGACCGACCGGCTCGACACGCTCGTCCGCCTGCTCGGCGCGACCCCGGCCGAGCAGGGCACCTTCGCCACCGCCCGGGACCGGATCGCCGACGGCCGCACGGCCCGGCCCCGGGCGGTCGTCCCCCGCCAGCTCCCGATCGACAGCACGGGCTTCGTCGGCCGCGAGGCCGAACTCCGGGTGCTGGGCGCGGCCGCGGTCGTGCTCGTCGTCGGCACCGCCGGCGTCGGCAAGACCGCCCTCGCGGTGCGCTGGGCCCATCGCGCGGCCGGCACCTTCCCCGACGGCCAGCTCTACGTCGACCTGCGCGGCTACGACCCCCGGCGGCCGGTACCGGCGACCGAGGCACTCGGCGGCTTCCTGCGGGCCCTCGGCGTCCCGGGCGTCGACATGCCGCGCGGCGAGGCCGAACGGGCCGCCCTGTACCGCACGCTCGTCGCCGACCGCCGCTTGCTCGTGGTGCTCGACAACGCGGCCGGCGCCGACCACGTCCGCCCGCTGCTGCCCGGCGCCGCCTCGTGCGCCGCGATCGTCACCAGCCGCGACGACCTCACCGGCCTGGTCGTCCGCGAGGGCGCCCACCGGGTCCGCCTGGAGCCGCTGAGCCCGGCCGACGCCACCCGCCTGCTGCACGCCCTGCTCGGTGACCGGGCCGACGTACCGGCACTCGTCCGCCGCTGCGCGGGCCTGCCCTTGGCGCTGCGCATCGCCGCCGAGCAACCAGACCTCGAGGACTGGGAAACGGGCGATCCCAGGACCGCCATCCGCTCGGTGTTCTCCTGGTCCTACGACCATCTCGGCCCGAGGGAACGGCACGTCTTCGCGATGTTCGGCCGGCACCCAGGACCAGACCTGCCCAGCGCGGCCGTCGCCGACCCCCAGGCGCTGTCGAGGCTGGTCCGGGCGCATCTGGTGACCAGGACCGGCGAGGACCGGTACGCCATGCACGACCTCCTGCGGGCCTTCGCCGCCGAAGTGTCCGACACCGCGCCGCTGACCCAGCTCCTCGACCACTTCCTCGCCGTCGCCCGGTCCGCCGCGGCCGCCCTGTTTCCGCACGACCACCCGGGTGTCAGCCCCGGCCCCGCCGATCAGGCCCGCCAGACCCTGGACCGGGAGCTGCCGAACCTGGTCGCGCTGGCGAGGCTCGGCACCGAGCATGCGATCGGCCTGTCCGAATCCCTGTGGCGGTACTTCGAGGTCGGCGGCCACTCCCAGGAGGCCCTCGCCGTCCACGGCGCCGCCGCCCGCGCCGCCCTGCACCACCGGGGACGCGCACCCCAGGTCCTGGCCAACCTGGCCGGCACCTACTGGTGGCTCGGCGAGCACGCCCGGGCCATCCTATGGTTCGAGCGCTCCCTGGCCTGGCACGAACGCGGCGAGGACCGCCCTGGCAGCGCCCGCGCCCGGGCGCGGCTGGGCCTGGCCCACGAACGCCTCGGCGACTACGCGCAGGCGAGGGCGTGCCTGGTCGGGGCGCTCGCCGAGTACCGCCGGCTCGCCGACCGGCACGGTGAGGGCTCGCAGCTGCTCAACCTCGGCGGCCTGCACCGCCGCCTCGGGAAGTACCCCCTCGCCCGCCGGCACCTGCGCCGGGCCACGGCGATCTTCGCCGAGCTCGGCGACGGCCGCCTGGAGGGCTACGCGCACGGCAACCTCGGCGTCCTGGAGAGCCTGGCCGGCCGCCACGAGGAGGCCCTGCAGCATTTGCAGCGGGCCCTGGACGCCTGCCGATCCGTCCGCGACCGCGGCGGCGAGGGCAGCGCGCTGGCCGCCCTGGCCGCGGCGCAGCTGCGATGCGGCCGTCCGGCGGAGGCCCGGGCCGGGTTCGAGCGGGCCCTGGCGATCAGTCGCGAGACCGGCGAGCGGAGCCTGCACATCGAGGCCCTCAACGGGCTCGCCGACGCGCTCCACAGCCTCGGTCACAAGGACCAGGCGCGGCATCGGTACCGCACCGCGCTCGACCTGGCCCGGCGAGCCGGCGACCGGCACGAGGCGACCCGCGCCGAAGCGGGCCTCACGGAGCGGCGATGACCGACAGCAGCTGCAGCTTCTCGTAGCTCTCGGTGCCCGGGACCGCCGTGTAGACCAGCAGGGCGTGGGCCTGGTCGGGGTCGAGCAGGGCCTGGCAGGCAACCTCGATCAGGCCGACCTCCGGGTGCAGGTATCGCTTGACGTGGCTGTAGCGGACCCCGATCTCGTGCTCGTCCCACACGGCCCGGAACTCCTCGCTGCGGGCCATCAGCAGCCGCTGCAGGTGCGCGGCCCACGAGCCCGGCCCGCGCAGCGCGATCGTCGAGCGCAGCCCGGACGCGAACACCCGGGAGTGCATGTCGTGATCGTCCGGGTGGTAGCGGGCCCGGATGTCCGGGTCGGTGAACCACCGGTAGCCGATGCTGCGGGCCGGCCCGGTGTAGCAGGTGGCGTCGCCGGTCAGCGCCACACCGAGCGCCGTCTGCCGGAGCGTCTCGCCGAGCTCGGTGACGACCTCGGCCGGGGTGTCGGTGAGCCGGTCCAGGATGCGCAGCACGCCCGGGCTGATGTGCTCGCCGGTCGCGCCCCGCGTCGGCGGCTGGTGCCCGGCCAGGCGGAACAGGTGGTCGCGCTCGTCGCGGGACAGGTGCAGGCCCTGCGCGATCGCGGCGATCGTCTGCTCGGACGGGTGCG
This sequence comes from Dactylosporangium sp. NPDC051541, assembly GCF_044454505.1. Taxonomy (NCBI): domain Bacteria; kingdom Bacillati; phylum Actinomycetota; class Actinomycetes; order Micromonosporales; family Micromonosporaceae; genus Dactylosporangium; species Dactylosporangium sp. NPDC051541. Next base: position 471,262 of record NZ_JBITDU010000007.1, on the reverse strand, counting down.
GCCCGCGCTCCCGCTCGATGCGGCTGTAGTAGTCGGCGGAGATGTGGCAGAGCGTCGCCACCTCCTCCCGGCGCAGCCCGGCCGTCCGGCGCCGCTGCCCCCGCGGCAGCCCCACATCCTCCGGCTGCAGCGACTCGCGGCGGCGGCGCAGGAACTCGGCCAGCCCGGCTCGATCGATCATGCCTCCGTTCTTACCACCGGCCGAGCCGCGCAGCCTGGGATTGACAGGCCGTGGATAACGCTGCGTGGCCCGCGCACAGTGAGGTCATGGCACGCAACCTTCCGGACATCACCGTTCCCGACCTCACCGGCAAACTGGCCGTGGTCACCGGCGCCAGCGACGGCGTCGGGCTCGGCCTGGCCACCCGCCTCGCCGCGGCCGGCGCCGAGGTCATCCTGCCCGTGCGCAACCAGGGCAAGGGCCAACAAGCAATAACGAAGATCCGGCAGCGGTACTCCCAAGCCGTCGTCTCGCTCCGCGAGCTGGACCTGTCGTCCCTCGCCTCGGTCGCCGCGCTCGGCACTGCCCTGCGCGCCGAGAACCGGCCGATCCACATCCTCATCAACAACGCCGGTGTCATGACACCCCCGGCCCGGCAGACCACCGCCGACGGGTTCGAGCTGCAGTTCGGCACCAACTATCTGAGCCACTTCGCACTCGTCGGCCACCTGCTGCCCCTGCTGCGGGCCGGCCGCGCCCGGGTCACGTCGCAGCTGAGCATCGCCGCGCGCACCGGCACGATCAACTGGGCCGACCTCAACTGGGAGCGGTCCTACGACGGGATGAAGGCCTACGGCCAGTCGAAGATCGCGTTCGGACTGTTCGGGCTCGAGCTGGAGCGTCGCAGTACCACCGAGAACTGGGGTATCAGCAGTAACATCGCCCACCCCGGTGTCGCCGCGACCAACCTGCTCAAGGCCCAGCCGGGAATGGGGCGCCCACAGGCCACCGTCGGCGGCCGGCTGATCCAGGCGATGGGGAGCCGGGGCATCCTCGTCGGCACGCCCGAGACGGCGGCACTGCCGGCCCTCTACGCCGCGACATCCCCCGAGGCGCGCGGCGGCCGCATGTACGGTCCGGGCGGCTTCCAGCACCTGGCGGGCGCCCCGGCCGAGCAGCCCGTCTACGCACCGCTGCGCAGCGAGGAGGACGCCCGCCGCATCTGGGACCTCTCGGAGTCCCTGACCCACGTCGAGGTCGGGCCGGCCCGGACTCCGTAGAGCCCGGACCGCCCAGCTTTGCGTCAGACGTTGCAGGTGAAGAAGAACGCGGTGTCCGGCTGAATCAGGTTCACCCGGTTCGTGTCGAACGTCCGCGACGTGCGCCCGCCACCGTTGAGCGCGGCCATGAAATGGTTGTCGGCGACCCGGATGCCCACCCCACCGGCGGCGATCCCGGTGGTGGAGAACAGCTCCCAGCCCTGGATCCGGGTCGCGTCGGTGTGGAACACGTCCGCGAAGGCATCACCGCTCAACCCCCCACTGGCCAGCGTGGTCAGGTAGTTGCCGGACGCGGTGCGCAGCGCGAAGTGCCCGAACAGATCGCCCTGCGGCACCCGCGTGAACCGCTCCCACGAGCCGGGGACGGTAACGTTGGTATGCAGGACGTCGGTGGTGCGCCCACCTCCTCCGACGGCCGTGATGTAGTGCCTGTGGTCCGACGTCTGGATGTAGCAGGCGAACGGATCAGTGGTCGCGTGCGCCATCCCCGGCGTCACCATGACCGCCGCCAGCGCCGCCCCAACGGTCACGACCGCGCTGAGCAGCTTGCCGCGAAGCTTCATGAGTTCTCCCTGTTTCGGGGGCACCACCACGGCGCCCACGCCAAGAACGTGTTCCAAGCCGGGACATCCGGATCTTCTGTCCGGTTCCCGGCACCCCCTCGACGACCCGCACACCAGGGGCGCGTTGCCTTCACGGGCCGTCTCGCGCGGGCGCGGACAGACGCGGGCCGTCACGCGCAGGCGCGAACGCGGCGCCATCGCGGGCGGGCGCAGGCGCAGCGCCGTCGCGGGCGGGCGCGGACAGACGCGGGCCGTCACAGACGCGGGCCGTCACGGACGCGGGCCGTCACGGACGCGGGCGGGCGGGCGCAGGCGCGGAAGCGGCGCCGTCACGCACGGACGCGGACGCGGGCGGGCGGGCGCAACGCCGTCGCGGGCGGGCGCGGACAGACGCGGGCGGTCACGGGCGGGCGCGAACGCAACGCCGTCGCGGGCGGGCGCGGACAGACGCGGGCGGTCACGGGCGGGCGCGAACGCAACGCCGCCACGCGCGGACGCGGACAGACGCGGGCGGTCACGGGCGGGCGCGGACAGGCGCGGGCCGTCACGGGCGGGCGCGAACGCAACGCCGCCACGCGCGGACGCGGACAGACGCGGGCCGTCACGGGCGGGCGCGGGCCGTCACGGGCGGGCGCGGGCCGTCACGGGCGGGCGCGGGCCGTCACGGGCGGGCGCGGGCCGTCACGGGCGCGGCGCCGCGAGCGGTGGCCTGCGCGGACGCGGGCGGGCGCGGACAGGCGCGACCGGCATTATGGCAGCATGGTTGACGCCCCGGAACCCGACTGCTGGCTGCTGCCCGGTGTGGAGGTCCGTCCCTCCGCGATCGCCGGTCAAGGCCTTTTCACCCGCGCCGCGATCGCAGCGGGCACCGTCGTGTCGCGCCTGGGCGGCCGCCTGGTGACCGAGGCGGAGCTGCGCACCATGCTGAACAGCGCACAACAGCAGCCCGGCCGTCCCTACATCGACACCATCACGGTGACCGACACCCTGCACCTCGTCCTGCCGCCCGGCCGCCCGAACGGCAAGGGCAACCACAGCTGCGACCCGAACCTGTGGTGGATCGACGCCTACCGCCTCGCCGCACGGCGCGACATCGCTGTGGACGACGAACTCACCAACGACTACGCCACGAGCACCGCCAGCGCCGACTTCGTCATGCGGTGCCAATGTGGCTCACCGCTGTGCCGACACACGATCACCGGCAACGACTGGCAACTGGCCGAACTCCGCCACCGCTACGGCCGCCACTGGGTCCCGGCCCTGACCAGCCTCATCGACACACACGGATAACGCCACCGAGAACATGACGCAACCTCAGGAACCATGTCCACCCGCCCGGAACGAGCCTGTCCGCCCACCCGATCCAGGCCGGCCGTCGAACCAGAAGCTCTCATGTCCGCTGTCAGCCGCGAGCCGTCACGAGCGCCGACCGTCACGAGCGCAACGCAGATGCAACGCCAGCAACGTGACGATGAGCGCAGCCTGGCGCAGACGCAGGCCATTGCGGGCACCGGCCATGGCGGACTGAAGGCGACCATCACGGACGCGGCCCTGGCGCGAGCGGGTGCGGGTGGGGTGCAGGTGCGGGTGCGGGTGCGGACCAACATGGGCGCGGCGCCGTCGCGAGCGGACGCGGGCGGGCCCGGCGCGGGCCGTCACGCGCGCGGGCGAGGGCCGTCTCGGGCGGGGCGCAGGCGGCGCGGCGCGGGCCGTCACGCGCGGGCGAGGGCCGTCTCGGGCGGGGCGCCGTCTCGGGCGGGCGCAGGACCTCACGACGAGCGCGAGCCCGTCGCGGGCGGGGCCCGCGTTGGCACGATCACATCGGTGGATTGCCGAAAACCTTTTCGTGCGTCAGTCTGTTGCCGTGGATGCCATGGGGCCTACGGGGGCCGCGGCGCAGATCCTGACCGTGCCCGAGCTGCTGGCGGTCCGGGCTGCGGAGGAGCCGGATGCGGTCGCCTGGGTCGCCGACGGGACCGAAACGCTTTCGTTCGGGCGGTGGCTGCGCTTGGCCCGAGATACCGCCCGCGGGCTTGTGGTTCGTGGCGTTCGGCGTGGTGAGCGGGTCGGGCTGGTGTTCGACGGACGGGACTGGACGCAGTATCTGGTGGCGTTCTGCGGCGTGCAGCTGGCCGGGGCGGTCGCGGTGCCGGTGTCCGCGGGCAGCCCGGCCGACGTGCTCACCGGGCTCGCTGTCCTGCACGGCTCGTCCACTCCCCCGCCATCGTACGGAGCCTGGGTCGCCGACGCCGCTGAGGTCAGGAGCGCGGACGGTACCCTGCCCGCTCCCCCGCGCCCCGGTGACCTGGCCCAGATTCTGTTCACCTCGGGCACCACGGCGCGGCCGAAAGGGGTTGGTGCGACGCACGCGAATCTGACCGCCGGGTTCGTCGCCCGTAAGGCGCTGCGACCGCTCGGCCATTCGCGGCATGCGCTGCACGCGTTTCCCATCGGGACGAACGCCGGGCAGACGATGCTGCTCAACGCGTTGACGGCGCGGCCTTCGATGGTGTCGATGGCCCGGTTCGACGCGGAGCGGTGGTGTGCGCTGGTCCGGGAGCTGCGGGTCGGTTCGGTGTTCCTGGTGCCGGCGATGGCGATCGAGCTGCTGCGGTCGGTGGCGTTCCACCAGGCTGACCTGTCTTCGGTGCGGCTCATCGGCTGCACGGCGGCCGCGTTACCGGGCGCCGTCGCGGCCGAGCTCGCGGCGGCGGTGCCGGGCGCGACCCTGGTGAACACCTACACGTCCACCGAGGCCGCACCGGCGCAGACGACGATGGTGTACGACCCGGGGCGCCCCGGCGCGGTCGGCCGCCCGACCCGCCCCAGCGACCTGCTGATCCGGACCGGCGACGGCGCAACGGCCAACGAGACCGGCGACGGCACAGCGAGCGCAGCCGGAATGACTGGCGACGGCACAGCGAGGGCAGCCGGAAAGACCGGCGACGGCACAGCGACCGCGGCCGGAGACACCGGCGACGGTCCGGCGACCGCGGCCCGGGAGACCGGCGGCGGTGCGACGGCCGCGCCCGGGGACATCGGAACGGTGTGGCTACGCTCCCCGGCCCCGACGCGGCACTACGTCGACGACCCCGAGGCGAGCGCGAAGGTGTTCGCCGGCGGCTGGGTGCGGATGGGCGACCTCGGATACCTCGACGCCGACGGCTACCTGCACCTGGTCGACCGCGAGAGCGACATGATCGTGACCGGCGCGCACAAGGTGTCGTCACTGCGGGTCGAGGAGGCGCTGCACGCCCACCCGGACATCGTGGAGGCGGCGGTGGTGCCGGTGCCACATCCGGTCATGGGCTCGATGGTCGGCGCGGTCGTGGTCGCCCGCGCCCCGCTGGACCACGTCCATCTGCGCACCTTCCTGGCCGGCCGCCTGGCCAGACACGAGATCCCGGCGCACGTCGCAACCGTGGAGGCACTGCCAAGGAACGAGGCCGGTAAGGTCCGCAAGCGCGAGTTGCCGCCGTTACTCGCATCCACCGAAGCGGCAAACCCATCATCGGCGGGTCGGTCATCGGAGACCCGGTCACCGGCCACCGCGACCGAGCTCCAGTTGACGGCGATCTGGCGCTCGATCCTGCACACCGATTCCACGGACGACGACTTCTTCGCGCAGGGCGGCGACTCGTTGCGCGCAGCCCAGCTGGCCGCGGCCGTCGGTACACGCTGGCGCTTGGACATCGGCGTGGACGACATCTTCGCCAGGCCGTCGGTCCAGAAGCTGGCCGACTGGATCGATCACCAGCAGCCGCACGCAACTATCAGCCCGGGCGAGGATCGACGGCCGACGCTCACCGCTCTCCAACGGATCTGGCGGGCCGAGCGCGCGGCCGATCCACCCCGCAGCGTGGTGCCGATCCAGGTCGCCATCCAGATCGACGAGCCCGTCGACCATGCGATTCTGGAGCGCTCCCTCGCCCGGCTGGTCGAACGCCACCCGGTCCTAGGACCCGATCATCCGGTGCTGCAGAGGACTTCCGCGAAGAGCCCCCGAGGCGCGGTCGACTGCGCGGCCGAGTTCGTCACGGCCGCGCCGAGTCCTTCGGTCCGGGCGCTCATGGTCGATATCGGCCGCGAGCGAAGCGTGTTCGTGCTCAGCGTCGACCATCTGCACTGCGACGGGTGGTCGATGGGGGTACTGCTCCGCGAACTCGGACTGCTCTACTCGGCATTCCGACGCGGCGAGCCCGATCCGTTGCGCCCCGCGGCGAGCACCGAAGCGGCGGCCGCGCGGTGGGCCGAGGAGCAGTGGCCGCGCCATCGGGCGTTCTGGGACGGCGTGCTCGAGTCGCCGCTCGCCGATCCTGGGATGCTGCCCGGCCAGCATCCGCGGCCCGGCCGGTTCGACGGTGCCTCGATCGAACTTGTCGTGCCACCCGAGCGCGTCAAACCGATGCGCGGCCTCGCGGCGGCCAACCGGACGACGCTGATGCGCGTCGCGCTCGCCGCCTGGGCCACCGCACTGCGCGAGTGCACCGGATCGTCGGAGCTGGCGTTCATGACGCCGCTGACCGGCCGGGCCCGGCCCGAGTGGGAGCACATCGTCGGCTGCCTCATCCAGCAGCCGATCATCCGGGTCCCGCTGCACGACGATCCGGGCCCGGTGGTGCTGCGGCAACGCGTCCACGACCTGGTCGCCGCGGCCACCGAGCATCAGTGGATCCCGTTGCACGAGTACACCGGCCGTGTCCCGCACCCGGCGTACTTCTTCTACGAACCGTGGGCCCACCCCGCCCACTTCCCGGGACTCGCGTCCCATCAGGTGCCGCTGCCCCCGGAGCTCGGCCTGCGCTGGGCGTACGCCCCCGGCCAGACCGACCTCAGCCCGCCCCGGCTGCGACTGACCGAACGCGCCGGCGACAGCTTGGAAGCGCAGCTCGTCTACAACCGCCACGCGGTCGCCCCCGCCGAGGTCCAGGCCCTGGCCCAGCGGTTCCTGACCGCCCTCACCGAGCCGAGGTACACCCGTTGATCCCGCTCACCGACGCCCAGCACGGCGTGTGGTTCGCCGAACAGCTCGGCGGCCACCGCGGCGCCTACAACCTCGGGCTCGTGGCCGACCTGCACGGCGACCTGGACGTGGCCGCCCTGGACCGCGCGGTCACCGCGGTCGTGGCCCGCCACCCGGTCCTGGCCGCGGCCGTCCACATGGAGCACGACCGTCCGAACCTACGGCTGGGCCACCACTCGATCGCGTTGACGAAGACCGACGACGACCCGCAGGACCTGCTGGCCCGCGAGTATGACGTGACCGGCTCCGAGCCCCTGGCCCGGTTCGCGCTGCAGACCGTGTCCCCCGACCATCACCGCCTGGTGATAGGCGCCCACCACCTGGTCTTCGACGGCCAGTCCAAGGACATCGTGCTCCGCCACCTCGCCGACGCCTACAACGGCAACCGCGATCACCCGCCCGCCGAATACGCGGCCGCCGTCGAGACACAACGCGGCCGCCCCCAGCGAGCGACCCCGCTTGAGCCCGTGGTGCTGCCCGACCTCGGCCCCGGTCCGCGGCCCGCTTCGCTCGAGGTGCCGATCGATGCCGACCTGCCCGCCGCCGCCCGAGCCATCGGCGTGACGACCTTCGAGCTGCTCGTCACAACACTGCAACTGCTGCTCCATCGGTACGGCAATGATCCCGCGACCATCGCCATAGCGACGAACGCCCGCGACCGTCAGCACAGTGACGTCATCGGCATGTTCGTCAACGAGCTCCCGGTTACCGTGCCAGGACCGGGCCCGTCGACGTTCGCCGAGTTCGCGGCCACCACCCGAGCCGCACTCCGCGACCTGTACCGCCGGCGCCCGGGTCCGGTGGCGACGACAACCGGGGCAACGGCGAGCCCGACGGCCGGCATGCCGGCGGACACGTCGGCCGGGATGTCGGTGAGCTACCGGCGTCAGGGGCCGGCGCCCTCGTTCGACGGGCTGCGCACGGTGGTGGACTGGGCCCCGTCCACCGCCGTGCGCGGCTCCCTGCATGTGCAAATCGTCGACGTTGACGATTGTCTGCTCGTCCGGCTGACACACGACGACCGGCTCGTCGGCGGACCGGCCGCGGCCGCCGTCGCGCGGCACCTCGGTCAGCTGCTGAACGCGGCCGCCCGCCAGCCGTTCGCGCCCGCCCACCGGCTGGAGCTGGAGACCGCGGCCGAGCTCAGCGGACCCGCGGCCGGACCGGCGACCACCTTGACGGCGCTGCTCGCGGAGGTCGCGACGGGGACCGAGCCGGCGGTCATCAGCAGCGCCGTCCAGTTGCCGCAGGAGCAGGTCCACGCGGCCGCGCGGCGCCTGGCGAGCCGCCTGGTCGAGCGCGGTGTCGGGCCCGGGCAGGTGATCGGCCTGTGCGCGGAGCGCGGCCTGCCCCTGCTGATCGGGCTCCTGGCCATTGTCCGGACCGGCGCGGCGTATCTGCCGTTGGACCCGCAGTACCCCACACAACGCATCCGATTCATGCTCGCCGACGCTACGCCGATGCTGGTCTTGTGCACACCGAATTCCATCGACCTCGTCGAAGGTGCACCGACACTGCTCCTGGACGACATTGTCGTCGACGTTGACGACAATCAACGTAGGTTGCCAACCCCGGTTGATCCGGCCTACGTCATGTACACATCAGGCTCGACGGGCCGCCCCAAGGGTGTCGTCATCCCCCACCGCGCCATAGTCAACCTGCTCCAATCAATGTTGACGAAAATCAACGTCGGCCCGGGTGACGTGTGGCTATGGCTGACGTCGCTGTCGTTCGACATCGCCGCCGTCGAGTGCTTCCTGCCCTTGCTCGCCGGCGCCACGATCGTCATCGCCGCCGACGACCAGGTCCGCGACGGCACCGCCCTGCTCAACCTCATCGCGGAGCACGGCGTCACCCACGTCCAAGCCACCCCCTCGACCTGGGAACTCATCCTGGCCGCCGCCCCCGACCCCGCGCCCCTCGCGCACCTGACCACCGCCCCCGACCCCGCCCCCGCATCCCTGGCGCAGCTGATCGCCGCCCCCGCCCCCGCACCCCTCACGCAGGTGACCGCGCCGCCCGCGCAGGAGCCGCTTGCCCACCTGACCGGCCCGTCCCAGCACGAGCCGCTCGCGCACCTGACCGGACCGTCCCAGCACGAGCCGCTCGCTCGCGTGACCGCTTTGTCCGGTGGGGAGCCGTTGACGCAGTCGCTCGCCGAGCGGCTGCGTTCGCGCGTGGCTCGTCTGATCAACGCGTACGGGCCGACTGAGACCACTGTCTGGTCGACTTTCGTCGACATTGACGATCCGCGGCACATCAACATCGGGTTGCCCATCGCCGGCACTGCTGCCTACGTCGTCGATCAGTACCTGCAGCGGGTGCCGGTCGGGGTTGTCGGGCAGCTTGCCCTGGCCGGGGTTGGTGTCGCCGACTACTACCACCGCCGGCCGGGTCTGACGGCCGAGCGGTTTCTGCCTGATCCGTTCGGGGCACCGGGCTCGCGGCTGTACCTGACCGGCGACCTGGCCCGGATCGGGGCGGATGGCCGGCTGCACTGCCTCGGCCGGGAAGACCAGCAGGTGAAGCTCCGCGGGCACCGGATCGAACTCGGCGAGATCGAAGCGCGCCTGCGTGACCAGCCGGGCGTGAGCGGCGCCGTCGTCACCGTCGACCGGGACACACCGGGCGGGCGTCTCATCGCGTACATCACCGGCATGGCAAGCGACCCGACAGACCGCGGCCCCGCAAACCCCGGCCCGGCAAACGTCAACCCGGCAAACCTCGACCCGGCAAACCTCGACCCGGCAAACCTCGGGCCGGCAAACCTCGACCCGGGGCACCTGCGGGCGCAGCTCGCCGCGCAGCTGCCGGCCGTCATGGTGCCCGCGCTCATCGTCCGGCTCGACGCGCTGCCGATGACACCCAACGGGAAGCTCGACCGCAACGCATTGCCGGCGCCGCCGCCCGCCGAGCCGGCCCCGGTCGAAACGCCAGCATCGTCCGGTGACGCGGTCGTCGTCGCCGTCACCGAGATCTGGCGGGAGGCGCTGCAACGGCCGGACGTCGGGGCGGACGAGGACCTCTTCGACCTCGGTGGGCACTCGCTGACGGTCACGCAGATCGCCGCTCGCATCCGGGCCCGGCTCGGCGTCGACCTGCCGCTGCACGTGCTCTGGGACGGCCCGACGATCGCGCAGACGGCCGCCGCGGTGCGGGCGGAGCTGGTCCGATGAGCGCCGTCACCCTGGCCCAGGAGCGGCTGTGGCTGCAGGACCGGCTGGCGCCCGGCGACCCGTCGTACAACATGTTCATCGTCCGGCGGCTGCGCGGCGACCTCGACCACACGGCGTTCCAGCGGGCCGTCGAGGACGTTGCCGCCCGGCACGACGTGCTGCGCAGCACCTTCGTCGCGGACGCCGACGGTGTCCCGTGCCGGCGGGTCGCACCGGCCGCACCGGTGCCCATCGAGCTCGTCGACGTGCCGGAAGCGTCCGCCCGCACAGAGGTCGGGGCCCGGACCAACGCCCCGTTCGATCTGGCCGCCGGGCCGCTGCTGCGGGTGAGCCTGCTGCGCCTGAGCAGCGACGATCACGTCCTGGTCATCGTCATGCACCACATCATCGCCGACGGCTGGTCCCTCGACGTCCTCGCGACCGAGCTCGCCCACCGGTACCGCGGCCGGCCCCTCCCCCCGCTGCCGTCGACCTTCGCCCGGTACGCCCAGCGGCGACGGGCGGAGGGTGTCCCGGAAACGGCCCGCACCTACTGGCTGGAGCAGCTGGCCGACCTGCCCGACCTCGAGCTCCCGGGCGACCTGGCACCGCAGCACACCAGCACGGCCGGTGCGTATCACACCCACCGGCTGCCGGATGCGCTCGCCGAAGCGGTCGAGCAGCTCAGCCGCCGGGCGCGGTGCAGCCTGTTCATGGTCCTGCTCGCCGCCTATCAGACGCTCCTGCACAAGTACACCGGCAGCATCGACGTCCCGGTCGGCACGTTCACCGCCGGCCGCGACCGGGTGGAGACCGAGCCGCTGATCGGGTACCTCATCGACACCCTGATCCTCCGCGGGGACCTGCGCGGCGACCCGACGTTCAGCGAGCTCCTCGTTCGGACCCGAAAGACCGCCCTCAGCGCCTACGAACGGCCGGACATCCCGTTCGAGGAGCTCCTGGCCGGCCGCGCGCGGGGCGAAGCCGGGTCGGCGCTGCTGCGGACCACGTTCATCCTGCAGAACCCGGACACCGCCGGGTTCGCGCTGGACGGCCTGGTCACCGAGGGGTTCGACGACGGGTTCCGGCACAGCAAGCTGGACCTCGCGGTCGAGGCCTGGCGCGAGCCGGACGGGCTGACGCTGCACTTCGGCTACCGCACCGACCGGTTCAGCCCGGCCGCCGCCGCCCGCCTCGGCGAGCACTTCGAGCGGCTCCTGCGGCAGGTCGTCGCCGATCCGGCCGTACCACTGTCACGGCTGTCCCTGCTCGGCCCCGATGACCTCGAGCACCTGGAATCCTGGGGCACCGGACCCGCCGCCGAGCCGGCCGGCGGCACCGTCCTCGACCTGATCCGGGACCGGATCGACCGGTCGCCCGACGCGGTGGCGCTGCGGCAGGGCGAGCGCCGGGTCACCTACGGCGAGCTCGGCGACCTGATCGCGGAGACAGCGACCAGGCTGACGGCGCCGGGGTCCGTGACACCGCTGCGCCGGCCGTCGTCCATCGACCTCATCGTCGAGATGCTCGCCTGCTGGGCGGCCGGCTCCGCGTACCTCACCATCGACCCCGACTACCCGCCGGCCCGCATCGACTTCCTGCTGCGGGACGGCGGCAGCGGGCCCGCCGGTGACACGGCCTACGTCATCTACACGTCCGGCACCACCGGCCGGCCGAAGGGGGTCCGGGTCAGCCACCGCGCCCTCGCCGTCCGCGTGCGGTGGATGGTCGAGCACTACGGCCTCGGCCCCGGCGACACGGTGCTGCAGTTCGCGTCGCCGAGCTTCGACACCCACGCCGAAGAGGTCTTCCCGTGCCTGGCCGCCGGTGCGACGCTGCTGCTGCGCGAGGAGCCGGGCGCGCTCCTGCCGGAGATCCTGGCCACCCCGGCCGGTCGCGACATCACCGTGCTCGACCTACCCACCGCCTACTGGCACGAGCTGGTCTCCACAGTGGACAGCATCGCCTGGCCGGCGCGGCTGCGGCTGCTCATCCTCGGCGGCGACCAGGTCGACGCGGCCGCGGTCCGGCGCTGGGGCGGGCGGGCGCGGCTCGTCAACACCTACGGGCCGACCGAGACCACCATCGTCGCCACCGCCCACGACCTCGGCCCGGCCGACGCCGACGGGGTCGTGCCGATCGGGCGCCCCCTCGCCGGGGTCCGCGCCTACGTGCTCGACGGCCACCTCGGCCGGCTCCCGGCCGGCATCCCGGGCGAGCTGTACCTGGGCGGCGCGGGTGTCGCCGACGGCTACCACCGCCGGCCCGGCCTCACCGCGGACCGGTTCCTACCCGACCCCTACGGCGCGCCGGGCACCCGGATGTACCGCACCGGCGACCGGGCCCGGTTCAACGCCGACGGCACCCTGACGTTCCTCGGCCGCACCGACGACCAGGTGAAGATCCGCGGCTTCCGGATCGAGACCGGCGAGGTCCAGGCCCAGCTGCTGACCCATCCGCAGGTCGAGCAGGCCGCGGTCGTGGCCCGCGAGGTGACGGCCGGCGACCGGCAGCTGGTCGCGTACGTCACCGGCGCCGCCGACGCCGCGAGCCTCCGGGCCCACCTGGCCGCGTCGCTGCCCGCGCACATGGTGCCGACACGCTTCGTGCGCCTCGAGCGGCTGCCGCTGACCACGCACGGGAAGGTCGACCGCCAGGCCCTGCCGCACCCGCTGCGGCAGCCGCTGCGCGCACCGGTGTCCACCCCGCCCCGCACGGCCGCCGAGGAGCTGGTCGCGCAGGCCTGGCGGGACGTGCTGGGCGTGCCCGCGGTCGGCGTGCACGACGACTTCTTCGCCGTCGGCGGGCACTCGCTGCTCGCGGCCCGGGTCGCGGCCCGGCTGACCGCCACCGTCGAGGTCGACGTGCCGCTGCGGACGTTCTTCACCCACCGGACCCTGGCCGAGCTGGCCGTGGCCGTCGAGGAGCTGATCGTGGCCGACCTCGACCGGCTCACCGACGACGAGGCCCTCGCCCTGCTGGAAGGATCCGCGTGACCGGCCCGGAGCGAAGCGGAGGGGCCGGTCACCATGAACGCAGCCTGGAGGTCGCGCGGCCGGAGCGAAGCGGAGGTCGCGTGACCGGCACCGTCCTCAGCCCGGCCAAACAGGCGCTGCTGCGGCAGCGGCTCGGCCGCCGGCAGGTCGCGGCCGGCATCCCGCGCCGCGGCGACGACGCACCGCTCGTGCTGTCGTTCGCGCAGGAGCGGCTGTGGTTCATGGAGCAGTACGCGCCCGGCACCGCGGCCTATGTCGTCCCGGTGGCGCTGCGCCTCGAAGGGCCCCTCGACGCGGACGCGGTGGCCGGGGCGCTGACGGCGGTCGTGGCCCGGCACGAGAGCCTGCGGCTGCGGGTGTCCGCGACCGACGACGGGCGGCCGCTCGCGCACATCGCCGCGCCCGCGCCGGTCGACGTGGCGGTGCTGGACCGGGACCTCGTCGCGGCCGACTGCGCCCGGCCGTTCGACCTGGCCGCCGGGCCGCTGCTGCGGGCCACGCTGTTCCGCCGCACCGGCACCGACCACGTGCTGCTGGTGCTGGTGCACCACATCGCGGCCGACGGCTGGTCGACCGACCTGCTGATCGGGGAGTTCGTCGCGGCGTACGACGCGATCGTCACCGGCGGCGCGCCCGACGACGGCGAGCCGGAGGTCCGCTACGGGGACTTCGCGGCCTGGCAGCGGGCGCGGCTGGAGCCGGCGGCCGACCTCGCCTATTGGCGCGATCGGCTGCGCGGGCTGGTCCCCCTGGAGCTGCCGACGGATCGGCCTCGTCCGGCTCGCCAGCAGTACCATGGCGGCGGTTGTGGCTTGCACATCGATCCGGAGACGACCGCTGCGGTCGAACGGCTCGCGGCCGAGCTGCGGGCGACGCCCTACATGGTGCTGATGGCCGCGTTCCAGGCGCTGCTGTGGCGACACAGTGGACAGCCGGACTTCGCGGTCGGCTCGCCGGTGGCCGGGCGGAGCCATCCGCAGACCGAGGGCCTGATCGGCATGTTCGCCAACGTGCTCACACTGCGCGCCGACCTGACCGGCGACCCGACGTTCGTCGAGCTCGTCGCGCGGGTCCGCGACACCGCCCTGGACGCCTACAGTCACCAGGACGTCCCGTTCGAGCACCTGGTCACGGAGCTCAAGGTGGCCCGCGACACCAGCCGGTCGCCGCTGTTCCAGGTCGCCCTGGCCATGCAGAACTACTCGCGGGCGACCCGGGCGCTGCACGGGGGCGTGCGCATCTCCTGGCACGTCGTGGACGCGGTCGCGACCCGCTTCGACCTCGAGTTGTACCTCTACGAGCACGACGGCGGCCTGGCCGGCTTCTTCACCTATGACACCGCGCTGTTCGAACCGGCCACTGTGGAGCGTCTAGCCGCGCACCTCACGACCCTGCTGCGGGCCGCCCTCGACGAGCCGCACCGCCCCCTCGCCGACCTGGCGCTGACCGGACCGGCCCGGGGCGCCCGCGTGGAGATCCCCGACGTCACGCTGCTGGACCTGCTGGAGCCGGCGAATCCCGCGGCCGTCGCGGTGGTGGACGACGGCGTGGAGTACACCTACGGCGAACTGCACTCGCGAGCCAACCGGCTGGCGCACTATCTGGTCGCGCACGGAGCCGGGCCGGGCGAACGGGTGGCGGTCCGCGCGCCCCGCGGCATCGGCCTCGTCACCGCACTCCTCGCGGTGCTCAAGTCGGGGGCCGCCTATGTCCCGCTCGACCCGGACTATCCCGCGGCCCGGCTCGACTTCATGCGCGCGGACTGCGCGCCGGTCCTGGTCCTGAGCGACGACGCGGCCGGGGTGGGCTATCCGGACACGCCACCGGTCGTCGCCGTCACACCCGCACACCCGGCGTACGTCATCTACACCTCCGGGTCGACGGGCCGGCCGAAGGGCGCCGTCAACTCGCATCGCGCCATCGTCAACCGGCTCCTGTGGATGCAAAACACATTCAAGATCAATGACGCGGATGCGGTACTGCAGAAGACGCCTATCAGCTTTGACGTATCCGTGTGGGAACTCTTCTGGCCATTGATCGCCGGCGCCCGGCTGGTGCTGGCCCGGCCGGGTGGCCACCGCGACCCCGCCTATCTCCACGACGTCATCGCCCGCGAGCGCGTCACGACCGTCCACTTCGTGCCGTCGATGCTGGCCGCGTTCCTGGCCTCGACCGAAGGACCGCTCCCCCTGCGCCGGGTCATCGCCAGCGGTGAGGCCCTGCCGGTGGACGTGGCCCGCGACGCGCTGGAGCGGCTCGGGTGTCCGGTCTACAACCTGTACGGGCCGACCGAGGCCGCCATCGATGTCAGTTGGTGGGAGTGCACACCCGAGAACTTGGCCGGGTCGAGCCGGGTGCCGATCGGGCTTCCGATCCAGAACATCGACCTCCACGTGCTCGACGACCGCGGCCGCCCGCAGCCCGTGGGCGAGCTCTGCATCGCCGGGGCCGGGCTGGCCGACGGATACCTGCACCGGCCGGCCCTGACCGCGGAGAAGTTCGTGCCCGGCCCGGACGGGACGCGGCTCTACCGCACCGGCGACCGCGCCGCCCGGCGACCCGACGGCACCCTGGACTACCTGGGCCGGCTCGACGACCAGGTCAAGCTCCGCGGCATCCGGATCGAGCTGGGCGAGATCGAGGCGGTGCTGCGCGAGCAGCCGGAGGTCACCGACGCGGCCTGCGCGGTCCATCAGGAGCGACTGATCGGTTACCTCACCGCCCGGGTGGACCCGGACCTGGACGACCTGCGCCGCCGCCTGCGCGACACGCTGCCCGAGCAGCTGGTCCCGGCCGCGCTGGTGGTGCTGCCGGAGCTGCCGCTGAGCCCGAGCGGCAAGGTGGACCGGCGAGCATTGCCGGCACCCGCGCCGAGGCCGAACAAGCGCCTGGCCGCAGCGCATCCGAAGACAACCGCCGAGCACCTCGTCGCGGCCGCCTTCGGCGAAGTGCTCGGCGTCGAGCACATCGGGCCGGACGATGACTTCTTCCAGCTCGGCGGCCACTCACTGCTCGCCGTGCAGGTCGTCGCCCGGCTGCGGCACCGCCTCACCGACGCCGGGCTGGGGTCCGTCAGCGTCATGGACCTGTTCCGCCTCCCGGTCGTGCGGCAGCTCGCCGAGCACACCGAACGCGACGCCCACGACACCCGGCTCCTGCACGATCTGAGCACGAACGCGCAGGCGGCGACGACCACCGTGATCGCGGTGCCCTACGGCGGTGGCAGCGCGGTCGTGTACAAGCCCCTCGCCGACGCGCTGGGCGGCGACTACCGGCTGCTCAGCCTCGCCCTGCCCGGTCACGACCTGGGCACCGAGGAGCAGGCGCGGCCGATGGCCGAGGTGGTGCCGGCCGTCGTCGCCGAGATCGTCGAGCGGGTCGAAGGCCCGATCATCGTGTACGGTCACTGCGGCGTCGGCAGCGCATACGCGATGGCGATCGCCATCGGCCTGCAGGAGGCGGGGCGGCCACCGGAGGCCGTCTACATCGGCGCTATGTTCCCGTTCGCCCGCCCCAAGGGCCGCGTCCTCGGCCGGCTGGCCCGGCTGGCCGACCGGGAGCGCATCCTCAGCGACCGCGTGTATGCCAGCTGGCTCACCGGCATGGGCGTCGACCTGTCCGGCCTCGACCCGCAGGAGCTCACGACGCTCATCCGCGCGATGCGCCGCGACAGCATCGAGGCCGAGGACTTCTTCACCGGCCTGTTCGCCGGCAACCCGCCCCGGCTGACCGGCCCGATCGTGTCCATCGTCGGCGAGCGCGACCCGGCGACCGACCTGTATCGCGAGCGGTACAAGGAGTGGCTGGCCTTCACCGACCGGGCCGCGGTCGTCATGCTGCCGGAGGGCGGGCACTACTTCATCAACCACCGCGCGGCCGAGGTCGCGGCCGTCATCAAGACGCCCAGCCTCGAGACGACGACCGCGCCGCCCCCCACGACGCCGAGCCTGCGCCGGTTCGGCATCGTCGCCGCGAGCCAGCTGGCCTCGATCGTCGGCTCCGCGCTGACCGAGTTCGCGGTACCGCTGTGGCTGTACACGAAAACGGGTTCGCTGACGACGTTCGCCGTGCTGGCCACCCTCGGCCTGGTGCCGGGGCTGCTCGCCCTGCCGCTGGCCGGTGCCATCGTCGACCGCACCGACCGCCGCCGGATCATGCTGCTCAGCGACGGCGTCGCCGGCCTCACCCAGGCCGCGATGATCGCGCTGCTGCTGCTCGGGCACCTCGACACCGCCGCGATCTACGTGATGATCACGGTGTTGTCGGTGGCGCTGACATTCCAGCGGCTGTCGTTCGCGTCGGCGGTGCCGCAGCTGGTGCCCAAGCGGTACCTCGGCCACGCCAACGGCATCGTGCAGATGTCCGGCGGCCTCGCCCAGCTGGTCGTGCCGGTCGTGGCCGTCGCCGCGCTCGCCTGGTTCGGCATCGGCGGGATCCTCGCCATCGACGTGCTCAGCTATACGGTCTCGATCGCCGTGGTGCTCGGCGTCGCGTTCCCCGCGACCCTGGCCCACACCCGGCACGAGTCCCTCATTGCCGAGATCAGGCACGGTTTCCGGTACTCCCTGGGCCGCCCCGGCCTCAGAACGATGCTCTTCTACTTCGCGGGCCTCAACATCTTCCTGTCGCCGCTGCTGCTGATGCTCTCGCCGCTCGCGCTGTCCGTCGACGATCTCGCCGCGGCCGGCGACATCGCCGTGGCCGCCGGCGCCGGCGCTCTGGCCGGTGGGCTCGCAGTCGCCGTGTGGGGTGGCCCGCGCGCCGACCGCATGCGCGGCCTGCTGCTGTGCGCCGTCGGCCTCGGCGCGTGCGGCGTCGTCATCGGCCTGCGCCCGTCGCTGTACCTCATCGCCGCCGGCGCGTTCGGCCTGCTCTTCGCGCTCGCCGTCGTCAACGGCGTCTACGCCACGATCGTGCAGACGAAGGTGCCGCAGCGCTTCCACGGCCGGGTGTTCGCCCTCAACACGCTGATCGCCTGGTCGACGATCCCGCTCGGCTTCGCCGTCATCGCCCCGCTCGCCACCCGCTTCGGCGAGCACCTGATGGCCCCCGGCGGCGCCCTCGCCGGCAGCTTCGGTGCGGTGCTCGGCGTCGGGGCGGGCCGCGGCATCGCCCTGCTCTACGTGGTGTTCGGGGTGTGCATCGCCGCCCTCAGCGCGGCCGCGCTGCGCCACCGCCACCTCGCCCGCTTCGACCAGACCACCCCGGACGCCGAGCCCGACGACCTCGTCGGGCTGGCCGCGCTGCAGGAGAGGCACTGACATGTTCGAGCACGTCACCACGTTTCAGGTCGTCCGCAACGACGAGGGCCAGCACTCCCTGTGGCCGGCCGACCGCGACCGCCCGGCCGGCTGGCACGCGGAAGGGTTCACCGGCCCCCGCGACGAGTGTCTCGCCCACATCGACGAGGTCTGGACCGACCTCCGCCCGAAAAGATCCCGCCGCTGAACTACTCTTTGTTTTGCTGTCATTACTCAGGGTAGTCGGGACGTTCGTGAAGGGGGATATCGCAACGGGTGGACTGTCGCGGCGCCGGCTCGGTGCGCTGACCGCCGCGGCCGGCCTCATGAGCGCGGCCGCGACCGGGGCCGCTCCGGGACGAGCGGCGGCGGCGCCGAAGGCCGGGGCCGAGGTCGGATTCGTGCTGTCGCACGAGCAGTTTCGCACCAATGAGCTGGCCGACCTCGCGGTGCGGGCCGAGCGGGCCGGGTTCGACCGGGTGTGGGCCAGTGATCACAGCCAGCCGTGGCAGGACAACCAGCGGCACTCGATGCATCCGTGGCTGACCCTGGCGCTGGTCGGTGAGCGCACGAGCACGCTGACGTTCGGGACCGGGGTCACCTGCCCGCTGTACCGCCATCACCCGGCCGAGGTCGCCCAGGCGTTCGCGTCGCTCGGGGTGCTGTCGCCGGGCCGCGTGTTCCTCGGCGTCGGCGCCGGGGAGGCGCTCAACGAGCGGGCCGCCACCGGGCGGTTCGGGCGCTATCAGGAGCGCCACGACCGGCTCGCCGAGGCCGTCGGGCTCATCCGGACACTGTGGACCGGCCGGCGCACCACGTTCCACGGCACCTACTATCAGACCGACCAGTTCCGGCTCTACGACCTCCCGCCGCGGGCGGTGCCGATCATGGTCGCGGCGAGCGGCCCGAGGAGCGCCCGCCTGGCCGGGCAGCACGGCGACGGCTGGATCACCGGCGCGGCCGACTTCGCCAAGCCGGAGCTGCGCGACGCGTTCGCGGCCGGGGCCCGGGCCGCCGGCAAGGACCCCGACGCGATGCCGAAGTTCGTCGAGACGATGGTCGCGGTCGGCGGCGAGCCCGACGTCGAGTATGCGGCCGAGCGGTGGCGGTTCACCGTCGACGCGTTCGGGGACCTGCTCTACCAGCCGAACCCGGTGACCATCCAGCGGCTCGCCGAGCAGCGCTGGCCCCTGCCCCAGGTCTACGCGAAGTGGCCGCGCGGCACCGACCCGGCCCCGCACATCGCGGTGCTGCAGCACATCATCGACGGTGGCGGCACCCCGTTCGTCCACTCCGGACAGTCCGACCAGCGGCGGGTCATCGACTTCTACGGCGCCGAGGTCCTGCCGAAGCTACACCCCTGAGCGGGCACCGGAGAGGCGCTCCTGCTCCTGGGCGACGATCATTTTCGCCAGTTGTACCTCCGAGATGTCCACGGCGCCGGGAGCGGCGTGGGCGATGGTGCTGTGGCGCACGTACGCGTCGAACAGCTGCGCCTTGGAGCCGAGGAGCTCGATCATGCGCTCGTCCACCGAGTCGGCGATCAGCAGGCGGTGGACCTGGACGCTGCGGACCTGCCCCATCCGATGGGCGCGGGCGATCGCCTGGGCCTCGATCGACGGTTTGACCTGTGGTTCGCAGAGCAGTACCACCGAAGCCGCTTGGATGTTGACGCCGACTCCGGCCGCCTCGATCTGGCAGACCAGCACCGCCGGTTTGCGGTCGGCGGTGAACTCGTCGACGATCCGCTGGCGGTCACGGACCGGGGTCGAGCCGGTGATCGGGCCTCGGGCGGCCGGTCCGAGCGCGGCGCCGACCACGCTCAGCACGTCGCGGAAGTAGGAGAACACGACGACCTTGCGGCCGTTGGCCATCGCCTCGCGGGCCAGTTCGAGCAGGCGGGTCAGCTTCGCCGAGTCGGCCGGGCGGCGCACAGCGAACGCGGCCCGGCGCATCGCCATGAAGTTGCCGTCGCGGACGGCGTCGCGGTAGGCCGCCCCGTCCTCGGCCCCGAACTCCTCCCACTCCTCGACCTGCACCAGCTCCGGCAGCTCGGTGAGCACGTCGGACTGGTTGCGGCGCAGATACACGGGCGCGGCCGCGCGGCGGAACGCCTCGACGCCGATCGCCGCGTGCTCGGGCCCCATCCCGGTCGCGATCTCCGGGCGCAGGTGCTCGATGAGGTTGCGGAACTCGTCGATCCGGTTCTCCATCGGCGTGCCGGTGAGGAACAGGACCCGCTCGGACGCGGCCGCGACCCGGTTGACCGCCTGCGACCGCTTCGCGCCCGGGTTCTTCACGTAGTGGGCCTCGTCGACGACCAGCAGGGCCGGCTGCGGTGGCGACAGCTCGAGCGCGCCGAGCGAGCCGAACGTGACCACGCCGACCCCGCCCTCGGCCCGCCACCTGGCCACGGCCCGGGCCCGGCCGCTGCCGTGCAGGCTGACCACCGGGATCGTCGAGTGCTTGGCGACCTCCCGGGACCAGTTGATCAGGACGCTGGCCGGGCAGACGACGAGGAAGTGGGTGGCGCCCCGGGCGGCCAGGTGCGCCATCGCGGCGATCGCCTGGACGGTCTTGCCCAGCCCCATCTCGTCGCCGAGCACGACCCGCCGCTGGACCAGGGCGAACCGGGCCCCGAAGGACTGGTATCCCCGCAGCCGCAGCCCCTCGCTGAGCCGGGACGTGTCCAGCTGCTGCGCGCCGACGCGCTCGACGATGTCGGCGGGCAGGAACCCCTCGCTGGCGGCCACGTCCCCGCCGAGCCCGACGACCTGGCCGAGCAGCCCGTAATAGTCCGCGGAGTGCTGCTCGAAGTGCCGCCACAGCGGCTTGTCCTTCGGTGCCCGCAGCCGCCGCAGCTCCTGCGCGGCCGGCCCCAGACCGCTGGCCTCGGCCGCCTCCACCAGGGCCCGGACCCGCTGGGCGGCGTCGTCGGCGGTCGTCTTGTCATCGGCCCGCATGAACAGCCGCCGCAGCCGCCCGGCCTCGGCCGGCCCGGCGATCGGCCGCTCCCGGGCCAGCTCACCGGCGACCTTCTGCGCGTCGGCCTCGTGCAGCCCGGCCGCCTGGCGCGCCTCCCCGAAGACGTACAGGGCCCGGATCAGCCGGGTCAGGTCCTGGCTCTTCGGGTCGAACTCGATGCGGAACTGCAGGGAGTCGCGGGCCGCGGCCTTGAGCTGCTCGGCGGCCTGGACGGTCTTGCGGGCGGTGCCGTCGCCGATCCCCGGCACCGCGGTGAGCCGCTTCGGCCCGGCCCGCAGCACGTCGGCGACCGTGTGAATGCCGTGCGCGGGCAGCTCGTCGAGCTTGGCCCGCCCGTCGACGGTGTCCTTGACCGTCTCGATCGACATCTTGCCGATCGCCGCCCACACCTGCGGCTCGCTGGCCACCGCGTAGGCGTCGACGACCTCGGCCCGCGCCGCCCCGAGCACTTCGACGATCGTCTCGGCGTCGGCCTGCACTTGCCCGGCCCGGCTCAGCAGCGCACGCGTCTGTCGCCGAGTGGGGGCCGTCATGGTCTTGAACCTACCCGGAGTAGCGTGCTCGCGTGGATCTGGATGCCGTACGCCGATTAGCCGCCGCCGTCGACACCACCGCCATCTGCGACGCGGCCCGCGACGTGCGGGTCATGTCGCCGGAGCTGCGCTGCCGGTCGGCCAATCCGGTGCTCTGCGGCCCGGCGGTGACGGTGCGCTGCCGGGACGATTTCCTGGGCGTCGTCCAGGCGATCGAAACCGCCGAGCCGGGAGTGGTACTGGT
The DNA here is from genome assembly GCF_044454505.1 of Dactylosporangium sp. NPDC051541. Classification (NCBI taxonomy): domain Bacteria; kingdom Bacillati; phylum Actinomycetota; class Actinomycetes; order Micromonosporales; family Micromonosporaceae; genus Dactylosporangium; species Dactylosporangium sp. NPDC051541. The sequence continues at coordinate 449,302 of NZ_JBITDU010000007.1, read as the reverse complement.
AGTCGACGGCGGTGGCCGCGAGACCGCCCTGGCCGGGGAGCTGTTCGCCCGGGCCGCGATCAACAAGGGCCTGGCCGGCATCATCGTCGACGGCGGCTACCGCGACCTGCGCTTCGTCGCCGGCTGCCAGCTGCCCGTCTACAGCCGCCACGTGAGCCCGAAGGCCGGCAGCACCATCGTCCCGGCCCAGGTCAACACCGCCGTCGTCTGCGGCGGCATGTCCATCAGCCCCGGCGACCTCATCATCGCCGACCACAACGGCATCATCGTCCTGGACCCCCGCACCGCCGTCGCCTCCCTCACCGCGGCCGCCGCCGTCATGGTTGCCGAGGCCGCGGTCATCGAACGCCTGGACGCGGGGGCGAGCCTGGCCGAGGTCACCAACCTGGCCGAGCACCTCGAACTCCTGAGCCGCCGCGAACCCTCCCGCCTGCGCTTCACCGTGTAGGGCCCGGCCGGGGCGCGGCGGCGGTGGAGCGTGTTACCAGCCGCCTTCGAAGAAGGCGAGGAGGGCCGGGGCGGGGTCGGCGGCGACGCCCGTGTTGCCGAAGGCCAGCAGTGCGAACGCCACCGCTGTCAGGGCGGCCAGGGTGGCGAACGTGGCGAAGACGCGGCGGGCGCGGGCGGCCGGGCGCACTGCGCGGGCGAAGCGGCGCCACTGCTGGGCGCTGAGGGCCGCGAAGGCCAGGGCGGCCGCGGTGCCGAGGACGGCCATCACGGCGTGGTAGTAGCCGAAGTCGTCGATCAGGCGTTGCAGTGGCGGGGAGGCGGCGGCGCCGGTGTCGACGGTGGTCTGGAGCTGGGCCTGCAGGCCCGCCGGGGTGGTGCCGGCGTCCAGGAAGGTGGCCAGGGACGAGAGCGGCGCGAGGGTGCACTGGATGTTGGCCATGACCAGCATGACGGCGAAGAGGCCCAGCGCGGCCGTGAACGTGCCGCCGGCCGCCAGGGCCACGCGCCGGCCGAGGCCGCGGTCGCCGGCGGCCAGGAACGCTCGCCACAGGCGTACGCCGAGGGTGGCCAGGACGATGAGCAGTACCAATGCGAAGGCGCCTTTGAAGATGTGGAAACGGACCCAGTAGTCGACCAGGCGCTGCAGGTCGGGGGTCAGGGTGGCGTCACCGGTCGGCCAGTAGCCGGCGAACGCGCTGCCGACGGCGTCGTGCACGGCCTCCTCGTCGGCGTATCCGCCGTTGGGGCTGATCGCCGCCAGTGGGGGCGGGGCCAGGAAGAACGCGGCGCTCAGGGCCACGGTCGCCGCGAGGAGCCGGCCGAGGACCCGGCCGGGGATGCCGCCCGGGCGCGCCGGTACCGCGAAGGTGGACATGTCCGCTCCCGTCTGACGATGGCCTGGACCGCACCGGAGCCTAACCGCGGGCACGCGGCCCGGTCCTGTGCGCAAGACAAACATCACGTCAGGCAACACCTAATCCGCTCGTCAAAGCGCGGGGTCGGCTGCGACGATGCGGCAATGACCGCATCCGACGCGATCGAGCTGATCCGGGCGCCGCAGCTGACCGATCGAGCACCGTACGCCTACGCCTCGGTAGTTCCCGACGTGCGGCGGCTGGTGTTCACGGCCGGCGCCTGCCCGCTCGACGAGCACGGCGCGACCGTCGCCGTCGGGGACGTGGCCGGGCAGGCCGAGCAGGTGATGGCCAACCTGCGCACCGCGCTCGCGGCCGCCGGGGCCGGGCTCACCGATGTGGTGAAGACGACCGTCTACGTCGCCAGCCACGACCGGGCCGACCTCGTCACCGCCTGGACGGTGGTGAGCCGCCACTTCGGCGCGCACGACGTGCCCAGCACCCTGCTCGGGGTCGCCGTGCTCGGCTACTCCGACCAGCTCGTCGAGGTGGAGGCCGTCGCCGCCCTGCGCTGACACCGTTGATTGCCGTTGCTGGTGGCCGGGGTGGTTCTCAATAGCGGAACTGTGCGACCAGCTCGGAGAGTTCGGTGGACATGCGGGCGACGTCGCTGGTCGACTGCTGCGCCTCGGTCACGCCCCGGCTGGTGACCATGGACGCCTCGGCGACGCCGGTGATGTTGGTGGCGATCTCGCCGACGCCGGTGGCCGCCTGCGACACGCTGCGGCTCATCTCCGAGGTCGTGGCCGTCTGCTGCTCGACCGCGGAGGCGATCGTCGTCTGGTAGTCGCTGATCCGGGCGATCACCTCCGAGATCTGCTCGATCGCGTGGACCGCGCCGCCGGTGTCGGCCTGGATGGCGTCGACCCGGCGGGCGATGTCCTCGGTGGCCCGGGCCGTCTCCTGGGCCAGGTCCTTCACCTCGCTCGCCACGACCGCGAAGCCCTTGCCGGCGTCTCCGGCCCGGGCCGCCTCGATGGTCGCGTTGAGCGCCAGGAGGTTGGTCTGCTCCGCGATCTGCGTGATGACCTTCACGACGTTGCCGATCTCGGCCGAGGACGCGCCCAGCTTGGTCATGGTCGACGAGGTCGTGGTGGCCGCGGCGACGGCCTCGGCCGCGACCCGGGCCGCCTCGGAGGCGTTCTGCGAGATCTCACGGATGGAGGCGCCCATCTCCTCGCTGCCGGCCGAGACCGTGTCGACGCTGCGCGACACCTCCTCGGCGGCCGCCGACACGGTCTGGGCCTGGGCCGAGGCCTCCTCGGCCGACGCGGACATCTGCGTGGTGACGCCGGACATCTGCTCCGCCGCACCGGCCAGCGACGACGCCGACCCGTCGATGGTGCGGACGGTGCGGCGCAGCCGGTCCATGGCGTTGTCCAGGGCCTGGCCCATGCGCCCGGCCTCGTCCCGGGACGTGAGGCCGGTGGTGGCGGTCAGGTCCCCGCGCTCGAGGGCCTCGCAGACGGCCCGGACCCGGTCCAGCGGCCGGACCACACCCCGGGCCACGATCAGGCCGAAGGCCAGCGCCAGGGCGAGCCCCGCGATCAGCAGCACGACGGAGATGGTCCGGCTGGTCGTGTAGCCGCTGCGGGCGGCCGCCGCGGACTTGGCCGCGTCGGCGTTCTCGGCCGTGTAGAGCGTGTCCAGGTCGGCGGCGAGCGCGTTCAGCAGCGGTATCACCTCGGTGTCGCGGGTCTTCTGCCAGGTGGCGTAGTCGTTGGCCGCGCCGGCCACCAGCTGCTTGGTCTTGGCGATCTGCATCCAGGCGTCCCAGGTCGCCTGGACACGGTCGATGACCTTCAGGTCGCCGGCCGGGCTGCTGTTGCGGTACGCGGTCATGGCCGCGGCGAAGTCGGTGACATCGCTGTTGTATCGCTCGGTGAATTTCGCGACCGTCGGGGCGTCCTGCGAGAGGGCCTGGTTGGCGAGGTCGGAGCGGGTGGCGCTGACCGCTGTCCGGAGCTGACCCACGGCTGACATGCTGCTGACATTGCTGGAATAGATGCGCTGCGCCGCCTCGCTGGCGGTGCCCAGAGCGAGCAGGCCGGTGATGCCGACCGCGAGCGCGACGGCCGCCGCCAGCCCGATTCCCGCGAGGATCTTGATCCGGACGCTGACGTTCGCGAACCAGCCCATCGGAACCTCCACAATGTCCACGAGTCCGACATCACTGTATAAATTGCGAAACTTCCTCAGGCCACTTTGGCGAAATGAAAGTTTCGGGCCCGACCGCGGCCCTGAACTGCGACGATGCTCGATGGCATTGACCGGCGTGACTGTGGCGGCCGATTGTGAGCGCTCACACGTGGACAGGTGGGAGCGCCATGCGACTCAAGGGGCTGTTCGTCGCGGCCGCGGCCGGAGCGCTGCTGGCCGGGGCCGGGATCGTCAGTGCACTCGCCGCGACCGGAGACGGCTCGCCGGGCGACGCCAACATCGCGTTCGTCGGGCGGTGGGACCGCAGCAACGCCAGCGCCTACGTGCCCAACTGGGCCGGGGCCTACCTGCGCACCGGGTTCACCGGGACGACCGTCAAACTCAAGCAGCGCAACGCGATCGACCTGTATTACAGCATCGACGGCGGCAGCGTGCAGTACATCCAGAATGTCTCCGGCACCGTGAATCTGACGCCCTCGGCGCTGCCGTCCGGCAACCACACGCTCCTGGTCTCCTACCGGGTGGTGGCCGGCTCCTACAGCGGCGACGCCGTCTTCCAGGGCCTCGTGCTCGACTCCGGGGCGCGCACCCTGCCGGCGAACGTGTCACCGAAGCTCGTCGAGTTCGTCGGCGACTCCATAACGGTCGGCACGACGTCGTCGAAGAACGCGCTCACCGCCTACGGCTGGCTGACCGGGGAGCAGCTCGGGGTGCGGCACACGCAGATCGGGTACGGCGGCGGCTGCCTGGTCGCCACCGCGGACGGCTGCGTCTCCGTCGCCTCGCAGTTCCTCAAGACCGGCTACTCGGCGACCAGTGCGAACTGGGACTTCACCCGCTACACGGCCGACGCCGTCGTCATCAACCTCGGCACCAACGACAAGAGCCACGGCGTCAGCTCGGCCGACTTCCAGAACGGCTACGTCGCCTTCCTGAAGACGGTCCGCGGCAAGTACCCCAACGCCGCCATCTTCGCGCTGGAGACGTTCTCGAAGCGCTACGCCGCCGAGACCCAGGCCGCCGTCACGACGCAGAACGGCGCCGGCGACCGCAACATCTACTACGTCAACACCGAGGGCTGGCTGCCCAGCGACGGCCTCAGCGACAGCGTCCACCCCAACGACAAGGGCCACCAGGCGATCACCGCGAAGCTGGCCCCGATCGTCGCGGCGAAGCTGACGACCACGACGTCGCCGTCCCCGACCACCGCCGGCCCCTCGCCGACCGCCAGCCGCACTCCCACCGGCAGCACCCCGCCCCCGACCGGCACGTGCAAGGTCGCCTACAAGATCACGAACCAGTGGGCCGGCGGCTTCGGCGGCGACGTGACCATCACCAACCTCGGCAGCCCGATCACCGCCTGGACGCTGGGCTGGACGTTCGCGAGCGGCCAGAGCGTGACCCAGGCCTGGAACGCCACCGTCACCCAGTCCGGCACCACGGTCACGGCGAAGAACGTGAGCTACAACGGCGCCATCGCCACCGGCGGCACAGCCGGCTTCGGCTTCAACGGCGCCTGGACCACCACCAACCCCGTTCCGACGGCCTTCACGCTCAACGGCACCGCCTGCACGACGTCGTAAGGGTCAGGCTACGGCCACGCGGTCCCGGCCCGCGCGCTTGGCGTCGTAGAGGGCGGCGTCCGCGCGGGCCAGGAGTTCGTCCGAGTGTTCGCCGGGCGCCAGGGTCGCGACGCCGGCCGAGAACGTCTGGCCCAGCGGCGTCGCCGCGCGCATCCGGTCGATGATCTCGTGCGCGGCCTCGCGGGTGGCGTCGGGGAGCATGACGATGAACTCCTCGCCGCCGTAGCGGGCCAGGGTGTCCACCGTGCGCAGGTGGGCCTGCCACATGGCCGCGGCCTCCTTGAGCAGCCGGTCGCCGGCCGGGTGGCCGTAGCTGTCGTTGAACCGCTTGAAGTGGTCCAGGTCGACGAGCGCGATGGTGAGCGGCCGGCCCTCGCGGCGGGAGCGTTCCAGGGCGCGGGGCAGTTCGGCGTTCCAGGCCCGCCGGTTCGGCAGGCCGGTCAGCTCGTCGGTGACGGCCAGTTCGCGGACCTTCTGCGACTGCAGGTCGAGCTGGGTCAGCAGCTGCGACATGCGGGCCACGACCAGCAGGAACAGCGCGACGCAGCCGATCCCGATGGCCAGCGTGTCCTCGACCCGGCCCACGGCGGTCTCGGCCAGCAGCAGCACCGGCGCGATCAGCGAGGCCGCGGTGAGCAGGGCCAGCAGCCCCCGGCTGGGCCGGATCGGGCGCGGCGGGGCGGGCCGGGTGACCGCACGCACGTCGGGGTGCCGCGCGGCCGCGGCGAAGGCGAAGTAGCCGGCCAGGAACACGCAGGCCAGGGCCTTGTGCGCGAGCGGGCCCGGCTCCCAGCCCAGCTGGTTGACGACGGCCCAGGCGGAGTCCCCGCCGAGGAAGAGCAGCAACGCCGCCGTCAGCCACCGCACTGCGGTGTTGCGGGCGGTGCCGTCGAGCAGCAGCCGGACCGTCATCGCCAGCAGCAGGATGTCGCCGATGGGGTAGGCGACGCTGACGATGTGCCCGAGCAGGCCGATGCTGGGGTCGGTGGCCGCGGGCTGGATCATGAAGATCCACGCGAGCAGGCCGACGCCGGTCGTGAGCGTGGTCGCGTCGACGGCGGTGGACCAGTTGCGGCTGGGGCTGCGGTGGCGGATCAGCACGGTGAGGCCGGCCGCGGTGAACGGGTACAGCGACAGGTAGGCCGCGTCCGCCCACGACGGGAAGCCCCCGTCGACCTGGACCCGGGTCAGGATCGTCTCGACCCCGATGCCGGCGGCGTTCCCGGCCACTCCGGCGGCGATGAGCCACCACAGCACCGGCACCGCGGGCCGGTGCCGCCGGACCGCGACGACGATGGCCGCGGCGGCCAGCCAGCCGCACCCGACCTGCCACACCACCTGGAGCAGACTGCCGTCGGGGACGGCGAAGAAGCCCGCCAAGCAGATCGCGGCCAAGCCGAGACCGAACACCTGAAGCCGAGCGCGCGTCAATGCCACGCTGGTGCATTCGGCTCGCCGGCCGGGAAGTTGCGTTGCCGGCCCGGAGCCCTCAGTTGCTATCGCGCAACCATGTCGGGCGACCGGCGCAGCTGCTCGGCCGGGGCCGGGCGGCCGCAGTGGAACCCCTGCAGGAGCGGGCAGCCGAGGGCGACGAGCTCGGCGAGCTGCTCGGCGTCCTCGACCCCCTCGGCGATGACCGCCAGGCCCAGGGTCCGGCCGAGCTGCAGGACCGCGGCGATGAGGTCCTTGTGGCGGTCGCTGCCGACGAGCCCGTCGAGGAACGAGCGGTCGATCTTCAGCACGTCGGCCGGGATGTCACGCAGGTAGCCCAGCGAGGAGTACCCCGTGCCGAAGTCGTCGATGGCGACCCGCACGCCCAGGGCGCGCAGCCGGTCCAGCCGCGGCGCGGTGGCGGCGACGTCGCGCATGAGCGTGGTCTCGGTCACCTCCAGCACCAGCGCGTCCGGGCGCAGGCCGGTCTCCCGCAGCACCTGGGTGACCAGGTCCGGCAGGCCGGGGCTCTCCAGCAGCGGGGCGGCCACGTTGACGCTGATCCAGCCGGGAGCGCCGGCCGGGTCCTCGTCCTGCCACGCCCGCAGCGTCCGGCAGCTCTCCCGCATGACCCAGCGGTCGATGTCGGCGCTGAGCCCGGCCTCCTCGGCCATCGGCAGGAACGCGCCCGGCGGGCGCAGCCCGAGCGCCGGGTCCTGCCAGCGCACGAGGGCCTCGACGCCCTCGGCCCGGCCGGTACCGGCGGCCACGATCGGCTGCAGGTGCAGGCGCAGCTCGTCGCGCTCGACGGCCAGGCGCAGCCGCCCCTCCTGTTCGAGGCGGTCGACCAGCCGGACGTGCATCTCCTCGTGGAAGACCTGACAGCGGGCCTTGCCGTCGCTCTTCGCGGCGTACATCGCCACGTCGGCGTTGCGCACCACCTCGTCGGCGTCGGCGTAGCGCTCGGCGTCCCACACCGCGCCGATGCTCGCGCTGACGGCGACCTCGCGGCCGTCGATCAGCAGCGGCTCCTCGAGGGCCCGCAGCAGCCGGGCGGGGAGCTGGTCGACGGTCTCGTCGTCGGCGTGCTCGAGCATGATGCCGAACTCGTCGCCGCCGAAGCGGGCCACCGTGTCACCCGGGCGCAGCGTGGCCAGCAGCCGGTCGGCGGTGGCCCGCAGCAGCCGGTCGCCGGCGCCGTGGCCGAGGCTGTCGTTGACCCGCTTGAACCCGTCGAGGTCGAGGAACAGCACGCCCAGCGGAGTGCTCGCGCGGGCCATCGCCTGCTCGAGGCGGTCGGTGAACAGGGCCCGGTTCGGCAGGCCGGTGAGCTCGTCGTGCAGGGCCTGATGGCGCAGCTGCTCCTCGAGGGCGCGCTGGCGGGTCACGTCGCGCAGCAGCACGACGGCGCCCGCGGGCCGGTCGCCGCGCAGGATGGGGCTGACGGTGTACGCCACGCGCGTCCGCGAGCCGTCCGGTGCCGGCATGTCGCCCTCGCGGTGCACCGGGCCGCGGGTGCCGCTCGCGGCGGGATCGGCGTCTGGGAGTACCACCGCCGCGTCCTGACTCAGCAGTCCGTCGGCACCCAGTCCGGTGATCCGGGCGGCGGCCGCGTTGGCGAACGTGATCCGGTTGTGCTCGTCGATGCCGCAGATGCCCTCGCCCGCGCTGGCCAGGATGGCGTCGGTGTACTCCTTGGCCAGGATCTCCCGGGCCGAGCGGTCCAGCTGCTCGGCCATGTCGTTGAACGCCCGGCCCAGGTGCGTGATCTCGTCGTGGCCGGCGGCGGTGACCCGGCGGCTGTACTGCCCGTTGCGCACGTCCAGCACCGCGCCGGTCAGCTGCCCGATCCGGCGGACCAGCGAGCGGGCGATCAGCCAGCCGACCAGCAGCACCAGGAGCACCCCGGCGGCGCAGGCGCCGGCGATGCCGAGCTGGGTGGAGCGGGTCGACTCGAGCATTTCGTCATAGAGGGGGGTGTACTCGAGGATGACCGCCCCGAGCGTGACGTTCCCGGCTCCGATGAGCGGCACCACGGCCTGCTGGATGCCGGCCGGGTAGTCGACGCTCACCTCGATGAACGTGCGGGTCCGGCCGTCGCGGATGGTGGCGCCGACCTCGTCGGCGGTGTCGCTGTCGAACCGGGTGCCGACGTTCTCGGGGACGGCGTCGCCGAGGACGATCTGCTCCCGGTCGACGATCACGATGTCGCGCTCCTGCATCGCGTGCAGCCGCCGCAGGTAGGTCGCGAGGGCGGCCGGGTCGCGGTACAGCGGCTTCGGCGTCTCGCCGGCGGTGTCGGCGGGCAGTCCGAACCCGACGTCGTTGCTGACGCCCTGGGCGATGTGCTCGGCCTCGGTCACGGCCGCCCGGCGGGCCGAGGCGGCGTCGATCCGCCACGTCATCGCCCCGATCAGGGCGACGAGCGCGGCGACGATGAGGTACCCGCCGAGCAGCTTCTGCCGAACACTCATATCAGCTCACCGTTTGTGTCTATATAATTACTCTACGTGACACCGGATGCTCATACCGCACTCTCCGGAGGCCCGTTCGGCTCACCGGCCGCCGAGCCGGCCCTGCCGATGGACCGGTTGCTGCGCATCGCGGCCACCGCCACCACGGCGCCGACCGTCATCGCGGTCGTGAGCCAGGGCGAAGGCGCCCTGACCCCGATCGGCGCGCACGGCCTCGACCGGCTCGTGGGCGGCGACGGCGGCCCGGCCCTGCCGCACGCCCTGCTCACCGCCGTCCTCACGACCGGGCTGCCGATCATCGTCAACGACGCCGCCACCGACCACCGCTGCCGCGATCCGCGCCCCGGCGACGCCGCACCGGCGGCCTTCGCCGGGTTCCCGATCCGCGACCGCCGCGAAGAGCCCATCGGCGCGGTCGCCCTCCTGGACCGGCGGGCCCGGACCTGGACGACCCGCGAACTGGACATCACCGACGAGATCGCCCAGCTCGTGTCGGCCGCCCACCCGCGCTGCACCGGCCGGCCGGGCGACGGCGGCGACACGGCGTTCCTCGTGGCCCTGCTCGACACCCTGGACACCGGCGTGGCCGCCTGCGGCCCCGACGGGCGGCTACGGCTGTTCAACCGGGCGCTGCGGGACATGCTCGGCGCGGAGCCCGGCGCGACCGGCCCGGCCGACTGGGCGGCCCGGTTCATCGTCAACGACCTCGACGGCCACCCGATGCCCGGCGACGCCATGCCGCTGGCCCGGGCCCTGCGCGGCGAGCGGACCCGCGGCGTCGAGCAGCTGGTCGGGCCGCGCCAGCGCCACGTCCTGGTCAACGGCCTGCCGATCATCAGCGCGGACGGCACCCGGCTCGGCGCGGTCGCCGCCGTGCACGACATCAGCCTGCGCCGGCAGGCCGAGCGGCTCGCCGAGTGCGAGCTGCAGGTGTGCTACGCCCTCGCCGACGCCGAGGACATCGCGACGGCCGGGGCCGCCGTCCTGCGCATCGTCGGCGCCGCCTTCGGCTGGTCCTGTGGCCAGCTGTGGCTGGCCGACGACGGCGGCGACGTCCTGCGCTGCGCGGCGACCTGGAGCGCCGACGCGCACTGCTGCCCGGAGCCGCCACCGGCGATCCTCGGCCGCGGCGACGGGCACGCCGGGCGGGCCTGGAAGACCAACGCCGCCGTCTGGGAGCCCGGCGACATCGCCCACGGCGGCTCCCGCAGCACGGCCCTCGCGCTGCCGATCCGCGACGGCGACTCGACGGTCGGCGTGCTGGCCTTCACCGCCGACACCGCCCAGGAGCCCGGCGACCCGGTCGTGGCCCTGCTCAGCGGTATCGCCGCCCACGTGGGCCAGTTCCTGCACCGCACGCACGCCGAGGCGCTGCGGCTCGACCTGGCCGCCGCCCGGGACGAGTACCTCGGGCTGATCGGCCACGAACTGCGCTCGCCGCTGACCGTGATCTCCACCTACCTGGAGCTGCTCACCGCCGACCTGCCCGCCGACCATCCCCAGCACGACGACCTGCGCTCGATGCTCGACGCCGTCGAACGCAACGCCGGCACCCTGCGCCGGATCATCGACCAGCTCATCGACCTGGCCGCGCTCGACGCCGGCCAGCTCGTCGTGCACCGGGTCCCGATCGACCTGGCCGCCCTCGTCCGCGCGGCCGCCACCGCCGGCTCCGGGGCCGTCACCGTGACCGGCCCGGCCTCGATCGTCGTGCCGGGCGACCGGGACCGGCTCCGCCAGGTCATCGACCATCTGCTCGGCAACGCCGTGCTGTACAGTCCCGGCGGCGGCCCGGTCGAGGTCGCCGTCCACACCGACGGCGACCACGCGACCGTGACGGTGGCCGACCGGGGTATCGGCATCGACCCCGACGAGCTGACTGTCGTGTTCGGCCGGTTCCAGCGCGGCCGCAACGTGCGCCATCAGGGCTACCCGGGCGCGGGCCTGGGCCTGTCGCTGAGCCGCAGCGTCGCCGAACAGCACGGCGGCTCGCTGCGCCTGGACGGCCGGAACGGCGGCGGTACGGTCGCCACGCTGACCCTTCCGACAGCCGACCGGACGTGACACTTGCAAGACCGAACGTTCTACCCCTTACCATAGGGGCATGACCAGCAGCACAACCGCCGGCCGGCCGTCCGAGGCGCGGGACCGGCTGCTCGGCACCGCGAGCCGGATCTTCTACGCGGAGGGCATCCGGTCCGTCGGCATCGACCGGCTCGTGGCCGAGGCACAGGTCACCCGGGCCACGCTGTACCGGCACTTCCCGGGCAAGGACGACCTGATCCTCGCCTACCTGACCGCCGCCGACCAGGCCATCCGGGCCGGCGTGGAGGAGGTCGTCGCGGCCGGGCTCCCGGGCCCCGAGACCATCCGCGCCATCAGCCAAGGCATCGCCGGGAACATCCGCTCCGAGGGGTTCCGCGGCTGCGCCTTCCTCAACGCGGCCGCCGAGTACCCGGAGCCCGACCACCCGATCCACCTGGCCGTCCTCGCGCACCGCCAGTGGTTCCTCGACACCGTCACCGCCGTCCTCGGCGACCCGGCCGCCGGCCGGCACTACGTGATGCTGCGCGACGGCGCGATGGCGGCCGGCTGCCTCTTCGACCCGGCCCTGATCGACGCCACCTTCCTCGCCGCCGTCGAGGGTCTTCTGTGCTCCTGACCGAGCTGCTCGCCGGCTGGCGTATCCCACCCGGCGCGCACGTCGGCCCCACGGAAGCCGGCTCGAACAACCACACGTTCCGGGTGACCGCCGACGGCCGGTCCTGGTGCCTGCGGATCAGCCAGAACATGGACCGGGCCCAGGTGCTCGCCGAACATCGGCTCCTCGCCCGATTGCGGCGGGCCGGGCTGTCGTTCGCGGTACCCACGCCGGAGCCTCGCATCGACGGCGGCACCGTCGCCGACAGTCCCGGCGGGCCAGTCACCTTGTGCGCGTGGATCCCCGGTGTGCGCCCCGACCTCGGCTCGGAGCCGGCCCTGGAGCGGTTCGGGCGCGCCGCGGCCGAGCTGAGCACCGCACTGGCCGCGGTGGCACCGACGGACGCGCCGTTCGACTGGCGGGGCGGCCCACTCGAGGACGTCCCCGACGTGACCGCGCTGGCCCGCGACCTGATGGCGGCCGGGCTGGACGCCGATCGGGCCAAGGTGCTGCGCGCCGGCCTCGACCGGGCGCTGGCGGCCTGGGCCGGGATCGCCGGGCGGCTGCCGCAGCAGGTGGTGCACGCCGACCTGGCCCCGTCCAACGTGCTCGTCGCCCCGGACACCGGCGAGGTGACCGGAATCCTCGACTTCGAGGTCGCCGGGTACTGGCTCCGGGCCATCGAACTGACCGTCGCGCTGGCGCTGACCGGCTCGACCCGCGGGCCGGACTGGCCCCGGCGAGCGGCGGCGTTGACCCGCGGCGGCGCCTGGGGTGCCCGGCTGACCGCCGACGAACTGCACGCCCTGCCCGACCTGATCGTGGTTCGGGCGGCGGGCTCGACACTGTGGCGCTCGACGCGCTGGCGGCGCGGCCAGTCCAGCCTGGCCGAGGTCGCCGAGCGGCTGGACACCCTGGCCGCGGTGTTGCGGTGGCGCAGCGGTGCGGGCGCGGCGCTCGGTGACGTTGTGGCCGGCGCTTAGAGCTGGTCGAGGAAGGCCTCGGCGGCGGCCTGGACGCGGGTCCGGTCGCCGGTGGTGAGCAGGTCGAGCAGCAGGCCGCGGATGGTGGCGACGACCAGGGTGGCCCGGCGCGCGGCGAGTGCCGGGTCGATGTCCGGGCCCTGCGCGGCGACGAGCACGGCCAGCCAGGCGGCCACGGCGTGGTCGAGGAAGTCGGCGAACTGCTCCGGGGCCTGCAGCGCCCGCCCGTAGACGGCGAAGAACAGGCGGAACTCGGCGCCGCGGGCCGGGTCGGAGGCGCGCCGCCAGGCCGCCCGCGCCTGCGTCGGCAGGTCCGCGTGGTCGCCGGTCAGCTCCCGCGTGGCCGCGAACATGCGCTGCCGCAGCCGCCCGAGGACGGCCTCGAGCAGCTGTTCCTTGGTGCCGAAGTGGTGGACCAGGGTCGTCGGTGACACGCCGAGGGCGGCCGCGACCGGGCGCCAGGTCAGCTCGGAGAAGCCGTGCTCGGCCGCGTATTCGACCGCCGCGTCGAGCAGTTCGGCCCGCCGCTGGGGGTTGACCGGTCGTCCCGCCATGCCGCCTCCGGTTCGCGCTGGTGTGAGATTTCTAGCACGACCGTACTACGAATATTCCTTGTACGATCGTTCTAGAAATAGCGATCAGGAGGCACCCCATGCATGTGTTCGTCACCGGCGCGTCCGGCTGGGTCGGCCGGGGGCTCGTCCCCGAGCTGCTCACGGCCGGCCATACGGTCACCGGCCTCGCCCGCTCCGCGACCGCCGCGGCCGCGCTGCGGGCCGCCGGGGCCGAGGTCCGCGCGGGGTCGCTCGACGACCTCGACGTCCTGCGCGACGCCGCGGTGGCCGCCGACGGCGTCGTCCACCTGGCGTTCAAGCACGACATCGCGTTCTCCGGCGACTTCGCCGGCGCCACCGCCGCCGACCGCGCGGCGATCGAGGCGTTCGGCGCGGCCCTGGCCGGCACCGGCAAGCCGTTCGTGCTCGCCTCCGGCATCCTCGGCGTGCTCGGCCTGCCCCCGGGTACGGTCGCTACCGAGGACGACGGACACCCCGGCCCGCCGGTCGCCAACGAGCGGGTCGCCAACGCCCACTTCACGCTCGCGCTCGCCGACCGCGGGGTCCGCGCCTCGGTCGTGCGCCTGCCACCGGCGACGCACGGCGACGGCGACAACGGCTTCATCCCGGCCGTCATCGACCTGGCCCGGCAGCGGGGCGCGGCGGCCTACGTCGGCGACGGCGCCAACCGCTGGCCGGCCGTCCACCGCGACGACGCCGCCCGGCTGTTCCGCCTCGCCCTGGAGTCGGCACCGCCCGGCGCGGTCCTGCACGCGGTCGCCGACGAGGGCGTCCCGATCCGCGCGGTCGCCGAGCGCATCGCCGCCCGGCTGGGCGTCCCGGCCCGCTCCGTCACCGCCGAGCAGATCGGGGAGTATGTCGGCTTCCTGGCCGGGTTCTGGGGTGTCGACGGGCCCGCCACCGCGAAGGTCACCCGCGACCGGCTCGGCTGGACCCCGACCGGCCCGGGCCTGCTGGCCGACCTGGAGCACGGCACCTACTTCGCCACCGGATCGGCCGACGGGTGAGGCATCCGGACGTGATGCCGGTCTCCGGCCTTGACTGTCTACCAACTAGAAGGTAGAAATACTGGCGTGACGACAGCGGATCGAATCCTGGACAGCGCGCAGGCGCTGGTGCAGGTTCGGGGGTACAACGGCTTCTCCTACGCCGACATCAGTGCCCAACTGTCGATCACGAAGCCGAGCATCCATCACCATTTCCCCACCAAGGCCGCATTGGCTGAGGCGCTGATCGCACGCTATCGGGAGCGGTTTGCCGCAGCACGGAAGGAGGTCGACGACGAGACGGCGGGCGCGCGGCAGCGCCTGGTGAACTACGCCGGGCTGTATGCCGAGACGTTCGCCGACGGTGGCCGTATTTGCCTCTGCGGTGTCTTCGCCGTGGATGCGGAGAGCCTGCCCGTCGCAGTGCGGCGGGCGACGGACGGATTCTTCGCCGATCAGCGGCAATGGGTGGCCGGCGTGCTGGCCGAGGCGGGCGTGCCCGCCACCCGGACCGGCGCGGCGGCGGAGGCATATCTGGCGGCCCTGGAGGGGGCGCTGTTACTGGCCCGGGCACACGGGCAGCCGGACGGCACCGACGGACACGACTGGGACGTCGTCCGGTCGGTAGCGGCAACCTTGGTCGACGCTCTGCTCCGCAGCACGCCCTGAGTGCACCGCGCGCGGCGCGGTGCCCTTTTTCGGCACCAACGAACCTTCCAACTAGTAGGTAGTCACGTGAGGAGAACGAACATGGGACAGGACTTCACCGGCCGAAAGCTCATCGTGGTCGGCGGCAGCAGTGGCATGGGCCGTCAGGTCGCCGCGGACGTCGTCAGCCGCGGCGGCAGCGCCGTCGTCATCGGCTCCCGCCCCGAGCGGGTCGAGAAGACCGTGGGCGACCTGGTCACCCGCGGACCGGCCTGGGGCATCACCGCCGACCTGCGTGACCCCGCCGCGGCGGCCCGGGTGCGCGAGGAACTGGCCGGCCCGCACGCCGACGCGAGCCTGCTGGTCAACGCGGCCGGCGTGTTCAAGCCGCTGCCGTTCCTGGAGCACACCGCGGCCGACTACGACAGCTACCTGGACCTGAACAAGGCGACGTTCCTGATCACGCAGACCGTGGCGCGGAGCATGGTGAACAGCGGCCGGGGCGGCGCCATCGTCAACATCGGCAGCATGTGGGCAAAGCAGGCCATCGCCGCGACCCCGTCGTCGGCGTACTCGATGGCCAAGGCCGGCCTGCACGCCCTGACCCAGCACCTGGCCCTGGAACTGGCCGCGCACAAGATCCGGGTCAACGCCATCGCCCCGGCCGTGGTGGCCACCCCCATCTACGAAGGCTTCATCCCACCGGCCGAGGTCAGCTCCGCGCTGGCCGGGTTCAACAGCTTCCACCCGATCGGCCGGATCGGCACCACCGAGGACATCTCGGCCGCCGTCACCTTCCTGCTCTCCGACCAGGCCGGCTGGGTCACCGGCGCGATCTGGGACGTCGACGGCGGCGTCATGGCCGGCCGCAACCAGTAACCCGCCGATTGCTCAGCGCGGCGGGCACCCGCTCGGCGATGGCCGCGATCGCCGCGGCCGGGTCGTCGGCGAAGCAGCGGACCGTGCGGACCTCGCACTCGCGGCCCAGGGGCCGGACCGCGGTCACCGGGGCGGTCAGCTCCAGCACGATGTTCACCTGCGAGGACACCGCGACGGTGAGCACGTCGTCGTCGACGCGGATCGTGCCGCGCTCGTTGTAGGCCCGCACCCGGCGCGCGGCGGCGATCCGGTCGGCCGGGATCCGCAGGTCGAACAGGGCCCCGGAGCGGACCCGGACCTCGGCCGCGGCGACGACGTGCGGCCGGGTCACGAACGCGGCGATCATCGACAGGGCGAGCAGGATCGAGTAGCCGTCCAGGACCAGCAGCACGGCCCGGAGCGCGCCGGGTGCGCCGACGGAGCGCAGCACGATCTCCACGACGACGAACTCGACCACCATCGCGCCGAGGAACACCAGCAGCGCCGGGGCCTGCGCGCCGAAGTACCCTACGGCGACGGCCCCCCGCGGGACACCGTGCCGGCGGCGGGCCAGCCACAGGCCCAGGCTCGCGGTGTTCTTCAGCTCCAGGGCCAGGAGCCGCCGGACCGCCACCGGCACCAGCCGCGCCCAGACCGCCCGCACCGCGGCCAGGCGGGTGGCGCGCACCCGGCGCTCCTCCCGGTACAGCCGCCGGACCGCCGCGACCTCCAGGACCAGGACGGCCAGGACGAGCGCCTCCATCGCCACGACGACGGCCGGTGGGAGCCCCACGCCCGCCACGATCAGCACGCCGAGCACGACCTCGGCCGGGATGACCGCGAACAGGGCGGCCCGGGCCGCGCGCAGCATCACGACCGCCCTCGGAGCATGGCCGCGACCAGCCGGAACACCTCGGCCTGGGCCGGGGTCAGGTCCTCGGCCATGGTGCCCAGCCACTGCTCGGCGTCGCTGCCGGCGAACTCGGCGGCCAAGGGCTGCGGCAGGTAGCCGGCGAGGTCCGCGGCGACCGACGCGACCCGCGGGTCGGCGGGGTCGGCCGCGGCCAGCTCGTCCATCCGCGCGTAGAGCTCCTGCGCCCGGGCCAGGGCGGCGGGCTCGGTGAGCGGCTCGAGCAGCGCGGCCAGGTCGGCCCGGCCCGTCTCGCCGGCGCTGGTGTCCATCAGGCCGAGCAGCCGCCGGTCCAGGGCCGCGAACGCGGAGCCGCCGTCGGGCAGCTGCCGCAGTACCGCCGCCATCTCCGGCGACACCGTGGAGTCGACGTGCAGGTCGGCCTCGGTGAGCAGGACGGCCAGCCGCTCCCGGCGGGCGGCGATCGCGGCCTGCTGCCGGGCCAGGTCGGCGTCGAGCTCCAGCAGCACCTCGCGCAGCTCGCGGCCCTGGTCGTCGGCGAGGACGTCGCGGATCTCGTCGAGGGACAGGCCCAGCTCGGCCAGGCGCCGGACCCGGGCCAGGACGACGGCGTCGCGCAGCCGGTAGTCGCGGTAGCCGTTGCCGTGCCGCTCCGGCTCGGGCAGCAGCCCGAGGTGGTGGTAGTGCCGCACGGTCCGGGTCGACACCCCGACCAGCGCGGCGAGCTCGCCGATCCGCATGCCCCAAGTAGAAACGTTGCCGCTACGTCATGGTCAAGCGAGCCGGGCCAGGAGGTGGGCGGCGACGTCGTTGCCGGGGTCGGCGGCGAGCACGCGGCGCAGGTGCCCGGCGGCCTCGGCCCGCGCGGCCGGGTCGTCGTCGTCCAGCCCCTCGGGCTCCGCGCCGTCGCCGCGCTCGAAGTAGACGAAGTCGTCGGTCCAGCCCTCGTCGAGCGCGGCGAGGGCCAGTCCGCACGCCGCGGCCGCGGACGCCGGGTCGATGGCGAGGGCGTGCCGGTACCAGTGGAAGGCCTCTTCGCGGCGCTGGCCGAGGGCGCGCAGCCAGGTGGCGCGGTCGGTGCCGGGCGCGCCGTAGCCCTCGTACAGCGGCGACATCTCGAGGGTGGTGCGGAGCTGGCACCACCGTCGACCGCTATGTGCTGTCCGACCGCGACGACCTGATCCGGGTCCTCACCGAGCTGGACGTCGACCCGCGCTTCACGGAGTCCTCCACCCTCGAGGTCCACGGCACCGAGATCCAGACCATCGACCTGCTGGCGACGGTGGACGAGGAGCCGGACGAGGACTTCGAAGGCACCGTTGCACTGGACCTGACGAGGATCGACATCCCGGCACTGCCCGGGCGGCCGTTGCCGCCCGGGCATCCCGTCCTCGTCGACGGCGAGCCGCTGCACTACGGCTGCACCGCCTTCTACAACTGAGCCGCCGGCTACGCCGGTTCGATCCAGATGTTGCGGTACCGCACGTTCGCGCCTGCGTCGCCGTGGTCCTGCAGGCGGATCGGCAGCGCCGCGGCGCTCTCGGCCGCGCCGGCACCCGTCGGGCCGTCGATGGTGACGTTGTTGTGGACGGTGACGCCGTTCCACACCACCGTCACGCGGGCGTTCTCGACCTTCGTGGCGCCGTTGAACCGGGCCGCGCGGAACGTCATCTCGTACGTCTGCCACGTCTCCGGCGCGGTGCCGGGGTTGCTGTCGGGCGCGCGTTTGAGGTAGATCGAGCCGCACTCGTCGTTCGCGAGCGTCGCCTTGCCGTAGGTGTCCAGGACCTGGACCTCGTAGCGGTCCTGCAGGTAGATGCCGGAGTTGCCGCGCTGCTGGCCGGTGACGTCGGCCGGCAGGTTGGGCAGGTAGAACTCGACGTGCAGCTTGAAGTCGCCGTACGTCTGCTTGGTGCGCAGGTCGCCGCCGAGGACCTCGGCCGAGCCGCCCGAGATCGGCCACGTGGGGGCGGTACCGTCGGCGTTCTGGAACGCGTTGAGGGTGCCCCCGTTGAACAGCGTCACCCGCGACACTCCGTTGTGGACCCACTTCTGCTGGGCCGCGCCGGCCGCCGAGTCCCAGATCTGCAGCTGGGTGCCGTCGGCGGAGGCGCCACCGGCGGCGTCGAGGACCTTGGCCGACTGCGGGTTGCGCAGCGTGCCGTCGGCCTGGGCCTGCCACACCTGCGCGGCCGAGCCGTTGCAGGTGTACAGCTGCACCTTCGTGCCGTTGACGGTGCCGCCGTTGTCGATGTCGAGGCATTTGCCCAAAGCCCGGAGCGTGTCACCGGTACGGGTCCAGCTCTGTGCGGTCGAGCCGTTGCACGTCCACAGCTGGATCTTCGTGCCGTCGGCGGTGCCGGCGTTGTTGACGTCGATGCACTTGCCGCCGATGCCGGTGATGGTGCCGGTGTGGTCGACGGTCCCGGTGCCGCCGGCCGGGGTCACGTTGATGTTGTCGAGGTTGACGTGGCCGACGTCGCCACTGTCCACCTTGTAGGCGACGGTGTTGCCACCGGCCCGCAGCGTCAGCGTCTCGGTCTGTGTCGCCCAGGTGTCCCAGTTGCCGGTGTCGGCCAGGGAGATCTGCTTCTGCTTGACGCCGTTGAGGTACAGGCTGACGGTCTTGGCCCCGGCCGACGGGTTGGGCCCGTTGCTGAACCGCAGGGCCACGTTGTAGGAGCCGGCGCTCGGCGCGGCGACGCTGAACGTGGCCGCGGCGCCCTGGTTGCCGAACCCGGCGACGAAGCCGGAGCCGGTGTATCCACTGTGGTCGGTGGCGACCCCGGCACTGCCGCTCAGGCCCGAGTTCTCGGCCTCCTGCTGCCCGGTCGGCGGGAGTGTCCCGTCGGCCAGAGCGTTCAGGGTGTACCACGCCTCGGTGCTCCACAGCGACTCGCCGGACGTCGAGGAGAACGGCCGCGGCGAGCGCATGTAGACGACCCGGCCCGGCTTGAGGCCGGCGACCTGGACGTTGACCTTCAGGCGGTCGGCCGACAGCGTCGCCGAGGTGGTCGTCAGCGACTCCTCGTCGACCTTCGGGCCGCCGTAGGCCGGGGTGGAGACGTACCGCCACTGCTTGAAGTTGTACTTCGACGCGAGCGACGCCGCCGTCGTGTCGGAGACGGGCTTGGTGTACTCGATCTCGAACCCGCCCGGCTTGACGCGCATGGCCTTCATGTCGAACACGCTGGTGCCGTTCGGCGTGATCTTCTGCAGGCCGTAGGTCAGCTTGCCCTCCTGGCCCCAGTTGCCGCCGGCGCCGAGACCACCGGCGTAGAGGGCGCCATCGGGGCCTTCACTGATGCGCAGTACCCCCATCTCGAGCCCCTGGGTCATGCGGAAGACCGCACCCTGGTATTCGCCGTTGACCTTCTCCAGGGACGCGCGCTGGATGCCGCCGTAGGTGACGTCGCCGAACGCGATCTGACCCGCGTACGGTCCACTGTGGAGCACCAGCGGCGTGCTGGGCGAGTTGGCGATCTCGTTCTGGGGCAGCCAGAGCACCGGCTGGGTGATCGGCTGGCCGTCGAACGGGCCGTCGGGGTTGGTGTAGTGGCCGAAGAACCGGTCCTGCTTGATCTGCACGAGCTTCGACGCCGGCAGCCAGCCACCCTGGTTGTCGGTCACGAAGATCTCGTTCTCGGGGCCCCAGCCGATGCCGTCCGGGGTCCGCAGGCCGCCGGCCACATACTGCACGGCACCCGTCGATCGGTTGATTTTGAGGCTCGTGCCACGGTTCGCTGAACCCTGCGGCTCGGTGGTGGCGCCGCCCTCGTTGATCGAGACGGACAGGTTCATGTAGAAGTACCCGTCCTGGTAGAGCAGCCCGAACCCGAACTCGTGGAAGTTGCCGTCGAAGGGCCAGGTTGCGACCGTGCGGTACCGGTCGATCTGCCCGTCACCGTTCGTGTCGGTGAGCTCGGTGAGTTCGCGCTTCTGTGATACGTAGATGATGCCGTCGACGATCTTCAGGCCCATCGGTTCTTGCAAACCGGAAGCGATCCGGGTGTACTGCACCTGCGACGGTGAGGTCGCGCCGGTCACGTTGCGCAGGATGTACACCTCGCCGGTCGTGTTGAGGCTGCCGCCCCACGTGGCGATCGCGAGCCGCCCGTCCGGGAACCAGTCCATGGCGCTGACCTGCGGGTTGAAGCCACTCGGGCGCAGGTTCGTGAGGGTGTACCCGGGGTGGATGGACGTCAGCGGGAGCCCGTCGCCCGGCGAGTCGCCCGAGGCCTCGCACTCCTTGCGGCCGGGCGCGGTGACCCGTACGACGCCGGAGTCGGTGCTGAGCACCGAGTTCGGCACGACCACATAGGACGTCGCACCGGGCGGGCGCCACTCGAGGGTCAGCTGCTGGCCGCCGTCGCGCTCGAAGAAGTCGATGCGCAGGGCGTGGTAGCCGGTCGTGAGGGCGACGCTGCCCTCGACCGCGGTGGCTCCGTGCAGCCCGTCGTTGGTGATGACGGTGGCGCCGTCGATCGCCAGCCGGGAGCCGTCGTCACTGGTGAGCCGGAACGCGTAGGTGCCCGCGGTGGCGATGTTCACGTTGCCGATGACCTGGGCCTGGAAGTAGTTCTCGAGGCCGCCGAAGTCGGCCGCGGTGGTCCAGTTGACGGTCGGCATGAGCTTGTCGATGTTGGGCGTCTGGCCGGTCTTGAGGACGCAGATGGAGCTCTGCGGGGTCTGCAGGTCGAAGACGCGCAGGGTGACGCCGGGCTCTTGTGGGGGTACCGCCGCTGCCGCACTGGCCGCCGAGATCGCGGGCATCAGGCCGATGCCCATCAGTATCGCGGCACAGACGGTCGTCCATCGCTTCATTGGATGCTCCGGAGTGGTAGGAGCCGTCACGGACGCCCGCGCGCGCTCGCCGAAGACGGGCGCGGGTCATCGCCGCGCTGCCGGTACTGGCGGAACCGACAGGCGTCGATGTGTTACGTCACGCTAGGGGACTTCCGCAGAAATGTCGATAACTTCTGCTGACCGAAGCGAAAGATTGCCGCTTTTGTACGGCGAAGTGGTGTTCTGGATTGTTGGTATTTAGCGAAACGCCGGGTACAGCGCCTGGGCCGCCGGGAGGTGGGGCCACTTCGCACGCAGCGTCGCGATCACGTCGGCGAGCCACGAACCGATCAGTTCGCGCGGCCCCGCGTCGACGGCGACCTGGAGGGTGTCGAGGAGCTGGCCGCGCCGGGAGAAGCCCATCGGGTGCGGCGCGTCGGCGGCGAGGAGCTTCGGCAGCCGCGCGAGCCGGACGACGGCCCAGGCGGCGGTGGCCGCGGCCAGGCCGTCCACATAGGTCCCGCCGTCGGCGATCCCGGCCGCGCGCCGATAGGCGGACTCGACGGCGGCGCCGACCGCAGCCGGAATCCGGCCCCAGCACGGCGGCCCGTAGAACGGCAGCCGCAGGTGCGCGGCGTCGAGGAGGGCGTGCTGAAACTTGGCCCCCTCGAAGTCGAGCAGCCGCACCCGGCCGTCACCCTCCTGACCCATGCGGCAGTTCTGCGGGGCGATGTCACCGCTGGACAGCACCAGCATCACCGGCCCGGGCTCGGCCATCCAGGCGAGGAGCTCCTCGAGGGCGTCGGCCGGCGGGTCCAGGTTCAGGTCTCGCACCGCCGACCACCACTCGGGCAGCGTGTGGCCGGCCAGGGTGATCCGGTCGAGCCGCCGGTCGACCGGCTCCAGCTCGGCGTAGAACTCGTCCGCCCGCCCCCGCGTCGCCGCGTGCATGCGCCCGACGGCCGCGGCGAACGCGACGAACCCGGCGGTGGCGGCCGCCGGATCGTCGCCGACGAGGAGGTCCTCCAGGGCCGGGCCCCGGCCGAGGTCCTCCATGACCACGAAGTCGTCGCCGTGCCCGAGCAGCCGCGGCCCGGCATCCGACCCGATCGCCCCGAGAAACGCCAGGGCCGCCCGCTCCCGCCCGGCCGTGTCACCGGGCCGCCGGGTCTTGACGATGCTGTTGTCGGCGGCGCGGCGCACGACCCGCGGGTACGGCGCGAACTGGGCCGACCACCCCTCGCTGACGCTCACTGCGGCCGATAGATGTCGGGCTCGACGAAGATCAGCGTGGCGATGGGTACGGCGGCGCGGACGCGGGCCTCGGCGTTGTTCGTGGCCGCGCTGATGTCCTCGGCGACCGTGCCCGCGGCCACGGTGACCTTGACCGCCACCAGCAGCTCATCGGGTCCGAGGTGCATGGTCCGCAGGTGCACGACCCGGTCGAACAGCGGCTCGGCCAGCAGCGCCTCGCGGATCCGGCCGACGTTGCCCTTCGAGGCGGCCTCGCCCACCAGGAGGCTCTTCGTCTCCATGGCCAGGATGCACGCGATCGCCACCAGCAGCAGCCCGATGACGAGCGTGCCGATCCCGTCGAACACCGCGTTGCCGGTCACGACGCTCAGCCCCACGCCGAGCAGCGCGACGACGAGCCCGGTGACCGCGCCGGCGTCCTCGAGCAGGATCGTCGGCAGCTCGGGCGCCTTCGCGTGCCGGATGAACTGCCACCAGCTGCGGTTCCCGCGCGTCTCGTTGGCCGACTTGGCCGCCGTGTACAGCGCGTACCCCTCCAGCCCGATCGCGATGACCAGAATGACCACGGCGACCAGCGGCGACTCGATGTCCTCGGGGTGCAGGATCTTGTGGTACCCCTCGTAGAGCGCGAACAGCCCGCCGAGCGTGAACAGGACGATCGAGACGATGAAGGCGTAGATGTACCGCTCCCGCGCGTACCCGAACGGGTGCTGCTCGTCCGCGGCCCGCCGCGCCCGCCGCCCGCCGACGAGCAGCAGCGCCTGATTCGTGGTGTCGGCCAGCGAGTGCACGGCCTCGGCCAGCATCGACGACGACCCGGTGATGAGCGCGCCAACCCCTTTGCTGACCGCGATCCCCAGGTTCGCCGCCAGTGCGGTCACCACCGCCCGGGTACTCCCACCTTCCGCCGCCACGGCCACCAACCTCCACATTCCCGCCGCCCAGACCCTGGTCAGGCCCGAAGTCGATCACCAGTGTGGCAGATCGACCCCACCCCGGCGCACCGGCGACACCCGTGCGCCAGGGCATGATCGGACGATGCCGACCCGACTGTTGTTCGTCCGGCACGGCGAGTCCGTGCACAGCGTCGAGGGCTTCGTCGGCGGGCCACGGGCCTGCCGGGGGCTCACCGAGCGCGGGCGCGAGCAGGCCCGCGCCGTCGCCCGGCGGCTCGCCTCGGAGCTGGACCTGACCCCGCCCGCGGCGGTCTACTCCTCCACCCTGCGCCGCGCGACCGAGACCGCGGCCGCGATCGCGGCCGCGCTGGGCGTGCGGTCCGAGCCGGACTGCCGCCTGTGCACGTGGCACGTGCCGGACTACGCCGACGGGCTCACGCATGCGGAGCTGCGAGCACACGGGGTCGCCGGCGGCGGGGTGTTCCGGCCGTTCGAGCGCGACGGCGAGACCTGGGCCGAGCTGGTCGTGCGGGGCAGCCGGGCCGTCCTCGACATCGCCGAGCGGCACGAGGGCGCGACCGCCGTCATCATCGGGCACTCCGAGACCGTGGAGATGTCGTTCCACGCGCTCGGGCTCCTGCCGCTGTACCGCTCGTTCGACCTCGCCGTCGCGCCCGGCTCGGTCACCGAATGGCGGACCGATGGGGCGCCGACGGCGTGGCCGCCGCCGCGATGGACGCTGACCAGGTTCAACCACGCCGGGGTGTAGCCCGGGGGTCAGGCGGCCAGGACGAGGGTGAGGCAGAAGCACAGCAGCGCGGCTCCCTGGAGGGCGGCGCGGAGGTTGATGATCGAGTCCCACCGCTCCTGGAGCCCGCGGGCGCCCGGCGGGACCTGGCCGGCCTCGGCCGCCGCGATGAAGGTCTTGTTGATCGGGAGCGAGACCCGGTTGAACAGCAGCAGCCAGACCAGCAGCAGGAGCAGGCCGATGCCCGCGGCGGCGCCGGCGGCCGGGTGGCCGGTGAGCAGCGCGGTGAGGGTGGCCGCGGCGGCGGTGATCACGCTGAGGATGCCGGGCACGGGCATGCGGGCGTTGCCGTAGTGGTGGGCCAGGCCGACGACGCGGGTCATGGTGGCGTCGTCGAGCGCCGCGTAGGCCGGGCGCATGACGAGTGCGCCGAGTGTGTCGGTGCCGAAGATGACGGCCGTCGTCAGCGCCGCGATGATGGCCAGAACGTCGAGCACGACAGTCACGATTCCCCCAGGTTTCTAGCGTTGCTAGGAAGCCTAGCATCGCTAGAATCGGAACGCCACCCGTCAATCGGCGTACAGCCGGATCTCGATCCCGTCCGGATCACGCAGGCCGACCAGGACCGAGCCGCCCTTGTGGCCGGTGACGATCCCGCCGTGCGGCTCGCCCAGCATGTCCAGGTGGGTCCGCCACTCGGTGACCTCCGCGCGGGTGGGGACGGTGATCGCGGCGAGGTCGAAGCCCGAGAGCGCCTGGGCCCGGGCGGGATCGTGGCGCAGCGCGAGGCCCGGGCCGCCGGCGGGGTGCGCGAGTCCGACTCCCATCAGTACCCCCTCCTCGATGAACTGGATCTCGACTTCGAAACCGAGCACCCGCTGATACCAGTCCCGGCTCCGCTCGACGTCGGAGACCGGGACCTTCGCGTGGTGGAAACCGGCCAGTGCAGGCATCGCAACCCCTCAAGTTTTGTAGTCCGACTCTAGAGTTAGACTCCAATTCGTGAGCGACGATGTCAAGCGGTCGACGCGGTCGCGGGCCACGCGTCGCAACGTCGTCACCGCGGCCGCCGACCTGTTCATCGCCAACGGCTACGGCGCCACCACCCTCGAGCAGATCGCGGAGCGGGCCGGCGTGGCGGTGCAGACGGTGTACTTCCACTTCGGCAACAAACGCACCGTGCTGAAGGAGGCCGTGGACATGGCGGCGGTCGGCGACGACGAGCCGGTACCCCTGATGGGACGCCCTTGGTGGCGGCGACTGCGGCAGGAGCGCGACCCGGCCCGGATCGTGGCGGCGTGGGTGCGCAACAGCCGGGAGATCCTCGGCCGGGTCGGCCCGATCATGAGCGTCGTGCGCGATGCGGCCGCCGCCGACCCCGACATGGCCGCGCAGTGGGCGGCCAACCGCGACCAGCGGGCGACGGCGATGCGATACCTGGCCGGCCTGCTCGCCGAGCGCGGCGGCCTGCGGCCCGGCCTGACGGTGGAGACGGCCACCGATGCGGCCTACGCGTTGCTGAGCATCGAGGTGTACCTGTTGCTGACCGCGGACCGCGGCTGGACCCCGGCGCAGTGGCAACGCTGGGCCACGGAGCAGGTCACCGCGGCGCTACTGCGTCACGAACTGTGACACGCCACCGGCGAAGACCGCGACGACCACCAGGATCGCCACGACCAGGCCGATGACGCCGAACGCGCGCGGCGCCCCGGACTGCGGGCGGCCGGCCAGCCAGACCGCCGTCGCCCCGAACGTGGCCGGCGCGCCGGACCAGAACAGCGGCAGTGTCACGAGCGACAGCGCGCCGAACACGATGGCGCCGACCCGGGCCCGCCCCGGATCGCGGATCAGCACGAACCCGGCGGCGAGAGCGACGGCGAGGGCGGCCACCCCGACTACCGCGATACTCGGCAGGCTTTCCAGGGGGCCCTCTGACCGGTGCGGGTCGCGGTCGGTGAAGACGATGTCGGCGACCTGAAACGCGATGTTGGCGACGGTGGACAGGACGAATGCCGCGAAGACGTATGCGAGGCTGCGAGTCATGGCAGTCACCTTCCAGGCGTCGGCGTCCCGGGCTGAAGGCCCGCCGTGTCCCGCGTTGTCCCGCGGCGTCCCGGCGTGCTGGGCCGGCCCGCGTCCCTGTAGCACTATGAAGCCGTGACCGACGCCGCCACAACGTCCCGCGGAGTCGTGCCGGCGGCCCTCGCCACCGCGGCGGGCGCGACCCCGGCGCTGCTCGGCTTCAACTACGACCCGGTGCCGACCGGGGCCGTGTACGGATTCGGCTGGCCCGTGTTCGGGATCGTCGCCGCGCTCCTTCTCGACCGCGACCGGCGGTCCCGGCTCGGCTGGGCGTGCGCGGCCCTCGCGGCCATCCCGGCCGCCGTCGTCGTCGGTGCCGTGCTCACGCTGGACGACCCGGGTCGCTGGGACCGGGTCGAGCGCGGCTGGACCTGGCTCGGCGTCGGCCTGATCGTGGCCGCGTTCGCGGTCGTCGCGTGGGGCGTGGACATCGCCGCCGACCGCATGTCGCGACGCCGCCTGATCTGGCTGATCGGGTGGGCGGCGGCGCTCGTGGCGGCGGTACTGCTGGCGCAGAACGGCGGCGGCTCCCGCGCGGCGGCCACCGTGGCGGCGCTCGGTGTGGCGGGCATGGCCGGCCTCGTGTTCCGCCTCGCCACCGTCCGTGAACTGCGCCCGGTCGATGAGCCGGTCATCGACGCCGCCGTCGTGGTCGTCACGCTGCTGGCCGGCGCCGTCGTCGGCACCGCGGTCCGGGCCGTCGGCCAGCGCGCCGGCGTGCCCGGCCCGGACGTGTCGGGCGCGTTCGCCGCGGTGGTCGCGGCCGCCCTCGTGCTGCCGGCCGCGCTGTGGCTGCGCGGGCGCTTCCTCGCCCGCCGCTACGGCCGCGGCACGCTCACCCCCGCCGACGTCGAGCAGATCACCGCCGACCTGCACGCCGAGGCCGACGTCCGCGCCCTGCTCGGCAAGGCCGCCGCCATGATCGCCGCGGCCAGTGGGCACCGCCAGGTCGACCTCGTCCTCGGCCCCGACAGCCCCGAGCCGCCACCGCATTGGCGGCTGTACCCGCTGATCGTCGCCGGTGACCGCGTCGGCACCGTGTTCCTGGAGCCCCGCCACCCCGAGGGCCCCGAGCCGTGGCAGGAGCGCGTCGTACGCCAGCTGCTCCCGACGGTCGCGCTGGTGGCCAAGGCGGTCAGCCTGGCCGTTGAAGCCGACCATGCCCGCCGTGACGTGGCCCGCCAGCGCGACGCCGAACGCGCCCGCATCCTCGGCGACCTGCACGACGGCCTGGGCCCCATGCTGGTGGGCATGAGCATGCGCGTGCGGGCCGAGGTCCGCCGGCATCCGACCCCGCTGCTGGAGGCGCTCGCCGCCGAGCTCGCTGACTGCCGGGGCGACCTGCGCCGCCTGGTCTCCGGCCTGACCCCGTCGGTGCTGGACGACGCCGACCTGTCCACGGCGTTGACTCGGCTGGTGGGTACCTTCAACGGCCAGGGCCCCGCCGTGACGCTGGACAACCGCTTGGCCGAGCCGCTGGCGCCGCCGATCACGGTGGCCGTCTACCGGACGGTCGCCGAGGGTCTGACCAACGCTCTGCGCCACGCCCACGCCGCCGAGGTCACCGTGGCCGTCCACACCACCGCCGGCGGCCGGGTCCGGGTCGAGGTCCACGACGACGGCACCGGCGGCCCGATCATTCCCGGCGTGGGTTTGTCGTCCCTGCGCCGCCGGGCGGAGCAGCTCGGCGGCCGTTTCACAATCACCAGCAGCGGCGGCATCGGTACTGCCCTGAGCCTGGACCTGCCCACGGGAGGTGCACCGGCATGACCGCGGTCCTGGTCGTCGACGACCACCCGATCGTCCTGGCCGGCCTGTCGGCCCTGGTCGAGTCCGACGACACCCTGAAGCTGGCGGCCGCGGTCCGCTGCGCCGCCGATGCCCGCGCGGTGACCACACCGCCCGACCTCGCGCTGCTCGACCTGCAGCTGCCCGACGGCGACGGCATCACGCTGGGCGCCGAGCTCAAGGCGCGCTGGCCGGCCCTGCGGGTGCTGGTGTTCACGATGCACGCCGACGACCAGTCGGTGATCCGCAGCCTCGGTTCGGGCCTGGACGGGTACCTCCTGAAGGACTCCGACCCCGAGGACGTCCTGGCCGCCATCCACTCCGCCGCCCGCGGCACCCTCGTCCTGGGCCGCGGCACGCAGGCCGCCGTCATCGCCGCCGCGGCGGCCGCACCACCCCCGGCCGCGCTGGCCGCACTGGACTCCCGCGACTTGGAGATCCTGGAGCTGCTGGTCCAGGGCCTGCCGACGTCCCAGGTGGCCGCGCGCCTGTTCCTGGCTCCGAAGACGATCCGCAACCGGGTCTCCGACATGCTGGGCAAGCTCGGCGTCGCGACCCGTGAGGAGGCGGTTGCCCTGGCCCGGGCCGCCGGGCTAAGCCACTGACCCGGGCGCCTGTTCGCGTGGGAACAACAGCGGGATCACGTGCTGCTCGCCGGTCCCGGGGCGGGAGCGGATGTGCGCACACCCGCGGTCGAACGCCTTCGGAACCGGCCAGCCGGCGAACAGCCCCTCGTAGAACCCGACGCTGAACTGGATCGCCACCTCGTCGGCGATCTGGTTGCGCATGCCGACCGTGTGCTCGATCCGCTGGGCCATCGTCTCGGCCAGCTGCATCGAGTGGCACGCGTTCACGACCACGCACCGCAGCGTGGCCCGATGCTGCCCGAACAGGTCCGCGAGCCCGTCCGGCGTGACCAGGTCCCGATGCCCGGTCTCGTCCTCGACGCACAGGTTGCCGTCGGCGTCACCGTGCCCGGAGAAGTGCACCACGTGCGGTTCGAAGTCCATGAGCGCCTGGCTGATGTCCTCGAACCGCGCCGCCGGGCACCACTCGATCCGGTACCGCTCCCGCTGCCGGCTCCGGGCCAGCTTCTCCTGCACTTTGCGCATCTCCAGGTCGGACCGCAGCGCCGGCATGTCCCGCGGACTGGCCGCCAGATACAGCACGACCTGCTCCGCGCTTGCCGGCGGGCCATGCCGCTCGGCCTCGCGCACGGCGACGCTGACACTGTCTTCCTGCGTCCGGGTCCGCAGTTCCCCGCCGGCGTCCCGAAACGCATAGGTCGTGCGCACGGTGACCGGCACATGCTGTCCCGCCGCGCCGGCGTTGACCCGAAAAGAACAGCGCGCGGTGGTACCGTCACCGAGCGCTGCGATCCGGGAGCGCTTCCCGTCGGTGTCGAACGGCCCCTCGACCGCGACGATCACGTCGGAGAGCCCGGCGCCGGTGCCGTTGGAGACCAGGACCCGCAGCATCTCCCAGTCCCCGCGGGGCAGCGAGGTGTCCTCGCACTCGACCCGCAGCCGCCCGGACGGTTGCCGGACCTGCACCGGCGGCGGCGCGTCCGTCGCCACCATCCCGAAGCTGAAGTCGTTGACGCGCCGCTGCTCGTCGAACTCATCCCGGTAGGTGAAGGTGGCGCTGGTCAGCTCGAACGGCCCGGCCCGCGGCGCCAACACGGAGATGGCGTGGGTGTGCTCCCGCCCGGCCGTGAGCACCGGGATGTCCACCCGCCCTTCGCCGCCCATGAGCACCACCCCGGGCGGCAGCCGCAACTTGAACTCGACGTTGAAGCACCCCCCACGACCACTGTTGAAGAACCGCAGCACCAGCCGCGACGGTCGCCCGGCCACGATCTCCCCGGGCGTGACGGACACTTCGATCACGGCCGTCCCAACCTCCACTGCCGAGCCGGTTTGATTGCTGCCCCCTCCACCTGAGTACCTGACGGACAGCATCTACGGCAATCTGTCTCCCGTGATGCCACAACTGGTAGCCCTGGCCAACGACCCAACCCCGTTGACGATGCAGGTGACCGCGGACGGCCAACCTTTCACGGTCCGCCCCCTGCACCGGTCCGACGCCGCCCCGCTGCAAACGTTCCTGTCCACCCTCTCCGAACCCAGCCGCCGCTACTGGCACGGCGACACCGACCCGTCCGAAGCGGCCAGAGACTGGATCGACTCGATAGCCCGCTACGACAAACTCCGCCTGGTAGCCCACGCCCCCACCACCCCCACAGTCCTGGCCGGCGTCATCGACCTGAGCTTCTCGCTCCCGGACGGCTGGGAGATCACCAGATACGCAGCCGCCGGCATCCTCCTGGACCCAGCCCGAACAGTGCGATGGGGCCCCTGCGTAGCCGACGCCTGGCAGTCGAGAGGCCTGGCCGCCGCCCTCCTCCCCCCTTCCTGGTCCGCCGCGAAACTCTTGAACCGAGACTGCGTAGTCCTCTTCGGCGGCGTAGACGCAACCAATCACCGAGCCCGCCGCTTCTACACCAAACACGGCTTCACCGAGGCAACCAACGACGGCACCCTGATCGACATGATTCTCTACCTCTCCTGACCTCGCCGCCCACCCAGCCGAGCCCCGGAGCACGGCGACGTCAGGTGTCACGGGCCCGAAGCGCAAGTCCACCAGCGACCAGCGCCCCTCCCGCCCAGACAGCGAGCACCCCGAGCCCGGCCCAAGGCCCGATCGGCAACTGCCCCAGATCCGTAGTGGCCTGCACGGCGAGCCCCGCGCTCATCGGTGCACCCTGCTCAAGCAGCCGATGCAGCCGCTCGTTGGTCACCATCTGCGCCAGCAACGGCGGCAGATACAGCAGCCCGAGCACAGCCCCAATCGCACCCCCGGAATCCCGAACGACCGCGGCCACGCCCAAACTCAGCAGCGCGACCAGCACCAGATACCCGACGGTCCCGACCGCCGCCCGCACCATGCCGGAGCCGCCCACCGAACCACCGACATACCCGTGCTCGCCAGTGAACCCGTTCCCGGGCAGCACGATCGAGGCCACCAGCACCGAGCCGAGCACCGCCACCCCCGCGACCGCGGCCACCGCAACACCCAGCACGACCGCCTTGGCCACCAGCACAACCGACCGCCGCGGCATCGCAGCCAGCGTCGTACGGATCAACGAGGTACTGAACTCCCCACTGACCACCAGCACAGCCAGCACCGCCACCGGCGCCTGCCCCAGGTACACCCCGCTGAAGACCACCCGGGCAACGTCAACGCCACACCCGGCCGCCCCGCACTTGGTCACACCGGCGAGGACGGCGCCGAGCCCGACGGTAACCGCCACGGTGACGACAAGCAGCCAGACCGGCCCGGGCGTACTCGTCGCCTTCGTCCACTCCGCCCGCACGGCACGCAGCACGGTACTCACACGTCCCTCCGCCGCAGCAGAACCGCCGCCAACGCGAGCGCCACCACCGTGTAGGCACACAGCACCGCGAACCCGGCCCCGGGCGACAGCGGGAAGTACCCGTTGGCCGGCGTGTACACGGTGTCGACCTGCGGATACCGAATCAACGTCTGCTGCACGGCCAGACCGGCAGCGGGCGTCACCTCGGTCACCCACCGCGCGGCCGACGCCGGCAGGAACGGAAACCGCGCCAGCAGGTGCGGCAGCACGGTGACGACCACGACGACGGTGACCGCCGTAGCGCTGCGCCGCAGGATGGCCCCGACGGCGAGCGCGAGCACAGCGGTGACCGCGAGCACCGCAGCGGTACCCACCTCAGCCCGCACCAGATCCGCAGGGGTCGCCGGAAACATGTACACCCCGAGCCCCCGAACCAGCCGCAGCCACAACGGCATCGCAGCAACAGCCGCGATCAGGGTGATCACAAACGTCACGCCCCCGACGACAGCCGCCTTGGCCAGCAGCACCCACCCCCGCCCCGGATGCGCGCTGAAGGTCCCGCGAATCAGCCGATAGCGATACTCGGTCGTCATCATCAACGTGGCGATGACAACAACGACGATCAATGCTGGAAACGTCCCGAACAGCAGATCGCCGGGAGTAGCCGCCACAGCAAGATCCCCGCGGGTGGCCGGAGCAAGATCACCGGACCCGGTCACCACGAACCCATCTCCTTCCGGCACATACCCGCCGGACGCCCCTCGCGGATACCCGGCGAACGTGGCGGTCTCCGCCCCGCGCTGCTCCCCGGCCCACTCCCCCGCCGGCCAGGCCCCCGTCAACCGCGGACCACTGAACGTCGCGGTCGCCGCATCGGGCGCCGACCCAAGCCCCTCCGCACGGGCCGGACAAGCCACGAACAGTCCAGCTTCCACCGTGTTTGACAACCCTGGCAGGTGTACTGTCCCAAGCCCGCTCCACCGCAAACCGTCCACCGACCCTTCGCCGGTGACCGCATCCCCGGATCGCGTGAGCCGCAACCACCGCACAGCCGGCTCAGGCCCAGCCGCAGCCGCCCCACCAACGTCGTGCACGTAGTCGTACTGCATCCGCACCCCATGCCCGCCCGTCACCATGACCGCCGCATACCGCGCCCCCGCCTCCGCCCCAGCGGTGATGATCAGCCCGGCCTTGGCCCAAGGCGATGCCGCCGCCCCGTCCCCCGCCCGCTCGGAACTCAGCCCCGAAACCGCAACAGTGATCTGCCCGTCCCCGACCAGTGGACGGTGCACGAAGTAGTACCCGGCGCTCACCGCCCCACCATCAGGCCCGATCGGCACCGGCCGCTGATGATCCGGCGGCCCACCCCCGAGCCCAGTGACCGGAAACAGCAGAATCAACAAACCCGCGACGACGCTCCCGCGAGCCCACCCGGCCACCGACCAGAACTTCGTCCACTCCGCCTGCAACAGCCGCACCACCGAGGACCCACCTCCCGCCCCACTTTGCCGACCCCCACTCCGTCCGGTTCCACTCCCTCCGGCCCCGCTCCGTCCGGCCCCGCTCCGTCCGGCCCCGCTCCCTCCGGCCCCGCTCCCTCCGGTCTCTCTCTGTCCGGCCCCGCTCCCTCCGGTCTCTCTCTGTCCGGCCCCGCTCCGCCCGGCCCCGCTCCGTCCGGTCTCTCGCTGTCCGGTCAATCCGCCCGGCCGCGTCACGACGATGCTCCGGTCGCCGTGGCGCGGTATTCGACGGCGTCGCGTGTCAGCTCGAAATACGCCTCCTCCAGCGTGGCCCGATGCGGCGCCAACTCGGAGAACGGCAATCCGGCGGCGGCGAGTAGCGCAACGACCCGCTCGGCGGCGAGCCCCTGCACGACCAGGAGGTCCGCGCCCGCCTCGGTCACCTGGGCGCCGGTGGCGAGGAGCGCCGCCGCGGCGGCTCGCGACGCGCTGGTGCGCACCCGCACCCCGTTCCCGGAGGCGGCCGCGATCAGATCGGCGACGCTGCTGTCGGCGATGACCCGGCCCCGCCCGATCACGACCACGTGATCGGCCATGCCCTGCAGCTCGCCCATCAGGTGACTGGAGACCAGCACCGCCCGCTGCTGCCCGGCGAGGGCCCGCAGGAAGCCACGCAGCCACACGATGCCCTCGGGGTCCATGCCGTTGAACGGCTCGTCCAACATGATGGCCGGCGGATCGGCCACCAGCGCGGCCGCGAGACCGAGCCGTTGCTGCATCCCCAGCGAGTAGCCCCCGGCGGGCCGTCGGCTCGCCGCCGCCAGGCCGACCTGCTCGAGGACCTCGTCGACGCGGCGGCGCCCCAGGCCCTGCGACCGTGCCAGCCACAGCAGATGGTTGCGACCGGTCCGGGCCGGATGCAGTGCTGCGGCGTCCAGTAGCGTGCCCAGGTATCGCAGCGGGCAGCGCAGCGACCGGTACGGCCGACCCCCGACCAGGGCCCGCCCCGCGTCCGCGGCGTGCAGCCCGAGGATGATGCGCATGGTGGTGGACTTGCCGGCACCGTTCGGCCCGACGAACCCGGTCACCCGCCCCGGCCCGGCCGTGAACGTCATCCCGTCCAGGGCGGTGGTGGAGCCGTACCGCTTCCGCAGTCCGGCGACCTCGATCGTGGCATCGCTCATGGCCATTGTTTGTACGCCGAGCTAGGTGACAGCCAGGTGTCAACGATTGACACCTGGCTGTCACCTGGCGCCTGGCATGGTGGACGCAAAGCCGCCGTCGGCACCCCGACCGGGAGAGGAGCCGTGACGATGAGAGTGCTCGTGGTTGAGGATCACCGGAAGCTGAGCTCGCTGATCACGGCCGGACTCCGGCGCGAGGCGATGGCCGTGGACGCCGCGTTCGACGGCCGCGCGGCGCTGGAGCAGCTGGCCGTCAACCGCTACGACGTGGTCGTCCTGGACCGTGATCTGCCCGGAATACACGGCGACGAGGTGTGCCGCCGGATGGTGGCCGAAGGCTCGGACACTCGCGTGCTCATGCTCACCGCGGCCGGCGCCGTCCGCGACCGGGTCGAGGGCCTGGGCCTCGGCGCCGACGACTACCTGCCCAAACCGTTCGACTTCGCCGAGCTGGTGGCCCGCATCCGCGCCCTCGCCCGCCGCACGACACCGGCTCTGCCGCCGGTGCTGGACAACGGCGACCTGACGCTGGACCCCAGCCGCCGCGTCGCGACCCGCGCCGGCCGGCGCCTGGACCTGAGCCCGAAGGAGTTCGCCGTCCTCCAGCACCTGCTGGCCGCCGCCGGCCGCGTCGTCTCCGCCGAGGAGCTCCTCGAACGGGTCTGGGACGACGCCACCGACCCGTTCACGAGCACGGTGAAGACCACGATCGGCCGGCTGCGCCTCAAACTGGGCCAACCGCCGGCCATCCACACCATCCGCGAAGGCGGCTACCGAATCGGGGAGCCGTGAACAGCCTCCACCGCACCGACCCGCGCGTCCGGTCCTGGCCGCTGAAGACAACAGTGAGACCAGCCGTCGACCGCGATCGGGCCTTCACCGGCCGCAAACTCCGTACCCGCTGCTACCGGGCTGGTGCGCGGTGAACAGCGCCCCGGCGAGACCGCGGCTGCGGACGCGGCTGGCATTCGTGCACGCCGGGCTCGCCTTCGCGTGCGGAGTGTTGCTGCTGGCATTCATCGACCTTCCACTGCTCGCCATTGGGCAGACGACACGCAAACCGTCTGCGGGCGAACCATCCGCACCGGCGGCCGCCGACGGGCTCGCGGGCAACTTCGGTGAGGTGCTGCGCTATTCAGCCGTCGCACTGGTGCTCATCGCCGGCCTGGCGATGGTGCTCGGGTGGCTGATCGCCGGGCGTGCGCTGCGGCCGTTGCACGTGATCACGTCGGCCGCGCGCACCATGTCGGCGGACAACCTGCACGGCCGGCTGCGAGTCCCGGCCGCCTATCAAGAGTTCACCGAGCTCGCCGACACGCTCGACGGTCTGCTGCAGCGGCTGCGTGAGTCCTTCACGGCGCAGCGGCAGTTCATCGCCAACGCCTCTCACGAGCTGCGCACGCCGCTGACGGTGCAGCGGACGCTGCTGCAGCTGACCCTCGCCGATCCGGAAGCCGACACCGACACGCTCCGGGCGGCGTGCCGTGACCTGCTGGACCTCGGTCAGCAGCAGGAGCACCTGATCGACGCCCTGCTGACCCTGGCCGGCGGCTACCAGCCGATCGACCGCTGGGAGCAGTTCGACCTGGCCGACCTGGCCCGCAAGGCCATCATGGATCAACGCCCCGAAGCCGAACGCCGCAGCCTCCGGGTCCATACCCAGCTCGGCACCGCGCCGGCAGCCGGCGATCAGCGCCTGGCCGCCATACTCGTCGGCAATCTGCTCGAGAACGCCATACGGCACAACGTGTCCGGCGGTGTCGTCGAGATCGTCACCGAGCACCCCGGTCGCCTCACGGTCGCCAACACCGGCACGGTGATCCCGGCGACCGAGGTCGACCGTCTGTTCCAGCCGTTCCAGCGCCTGGGCACCGACCGCACCGACCAGACCGAAGGACACGGCCTCGGCCTCGCCATCGTCGCCGCCATCGCCAACGCCCACCACGCCCCGCTATCGGCCAGCCCCGCGCCGGAAGGAGGACTGCACATCACCGTCACCTTCCCAACACCGCCCACAGCCACGACCTCGACAAGCTAACCAACGCCCACCACGCCCGGCTCTCAGCAAGCCCCGCGCCGGAAGGAGAACCGCACATCACCATCGCCTTCCCAACACCGCCCACAGCCACGACCTCGACAAGCTAACCAATCGACGCTAGCCGGACGAAGGACAACGCAACGACCGTCACCACACGTCCAGCGCCCCCCAGATCTGCGTCGCCGGGAGGAGCTCAGCACTTCAGCGCCGATGACGCGGACAGCGAAACGACAGCAACCACGTCGGCGACAGCGACCACCCGTGACGACCGCGACCGTCGCGGCGACGACGACGATGGCAACGGCGACAGCGACAGCGGCGGCAACGGCAACGGCAGCAAAGACCACGGCTGCGGCGGCGGCAACGGCAGCAAAGACCACGGCGCGACGGCCACGACCGGAAACGAGGGCGACGGCGACGGGCTGCGGGCTGCGGCGGTGAGCTGCGGGACTTGGCGGTTAGGAGCAGGAGTTGGCGGTGAGCAGGTTCGTGATGGGGGTCAGGTTGCTAAGCGGGAGGTTGCTAGCACTGCTTCCAGGCGGTCGGCCAGTTCTGGGGCGGCTGCTCGCAGGCGGTCCAGTTCGGCTCGCTGCTCCAGGAGTTGGCCCCACAGCACGCTGCGGCCCTGTTCCAGGAGCTCGATCGCCACGTCTGGGCGGTCGGCGGTTATGCCGGCCTCGGCGGCGTCGGTGGCTACGTCGGCCAGGTCGGTCAGGTTGCGCTCCTGGTCGGTTCGGTCCAGGCCGCGCCAGGCTACTGATGGGAGAAGGGACACGGCTATGGCGTACATTTCGGCGGCGGTCGCTGTGGCCGGCGCAGGTGGTGTTGGCGTGCGTGCGGTCCGGGGCTGCAGGGCCAGTTGGCCGGCTCGGATCGCGGCCTGGGCTCTGGTGGCGGCGGGGAGGTGCTCGTTCACGGCGGCCGTGCGGAAGGCTTCGATCGCGGCCGTTGCGTCGGGTAGGAGTTGGCCGCGGACGAACTGGATCTGGCCGTGGGCTGGAGTGGCGGCCGCCAAGGTGGTCAAGGCGTCTGTCGCCAAGTCCAGGGCCTCGCGCCTGGCGGACTCGTCGCCGTCGGACTGCCAGCGGGTTCGGAGTATGCCGACCAGATTGAGTCTCGTCAGCCACCAGTCGGCGGACTCCCGGCCCTCGGCGTCGGAGGCGGTGCGCAGCGCGTACTCGGCCTCGTCCAGGTCTTCTCGGGAACCGGTCGCCTCGAAGATGGTCAGCAAGACCGCGCCCAGGTTGTTGAGGAGCGTCACGTACATGCCGTCGCCCGGCTCGGCGTCGCGTAGGGCGCCGCGGGCGGCTTCGGCGGCCGTGTGCAGGTCGTCGGGGTCGTGGGTGAGCTCGTATCGGCTCTGCAGCGCGACCGACAGCACCGTCAGCGCGAGCGCCTGCAGGCCGGACCTGGTGCCCGCCGCCTCGCGCAGCACGTCGACCGCCTCGTCGATGTCGGCGCGGGCGTTGTGGAGGTTGAACCGATACCGCAGGACGGTCGACAGCCGGATCAGCGTCCCCGCGCGGTTCGCGTCGCCCTTGGGCCACTCCCGGCTCGCCGTACGCTGCAGCTCTACCGCGTCGTCGAGATCGGCCCTGGACCCGGTCATCGCGAACCGTGCGGCCAAGGCGGAACCAAGGTCGCTGTGGAGCCGCGGCGGGCGAGCGCGTTCGGTCGGAGTCGCGTCGCGCAGTGCGGCCCGCAGCAGTTCGACCGCCCGCTCCACGTCATCCCGATCACCGGTGCCGAGGCTCCGGCTGACATACGCCACGCCGAGGGCCGAGCGGATCGAGACGCCATCGGTGCCGGCCGGTTCGAGCTCGTCGACCAAGCGTTCGCCGAGCTCGACTGCCCTGTCATCGTCGGCGCGGTCCCGCACGGGCGACGACCGCTCGGCCAGGGTGTCGACCGAGCGATCGCTAGGCTCCACAGCCTGGGCACCGTCGGCGCGGTCCCGCACGGGCGACGGCCGGGCGGACAGGGCGTCGACCAAGCGTTCGCCGAGCTCGATCGCGCGGTCACCGTCGGCGCGGTTGTGCGCGGCGAACGACCGGGCGGCCAGGGTTCGGACCAGGCTCAGCCGGGCCGTTGGCCGGCGGTCGGTGATGCTCTCCAGCAGCGCCACGGCCTCGTCGAAGTCGGCGAGAGAACCGAAACGGTCGGCTCGGTCCGAGAGCATCTCGGCCAGTGCGTCCAGTCGCGGCAGACGCTCCGGTGACATGTCGGGGAGTCCGTCGAGCGAAGCGCGCAGCGCCGTCACCGCGGCGTCGAGGTCGGCCGGGTCGCCGCGGGCCTGGAAACGCCCGCGCAGGACAATGGCCAGGTGGTACTTGGCGGTCAGCCGGTCGAAGCCCGCGGCCGCTTCGGCGCCGGCCTCGCGGGCCAGGTCCACGGCTTCGTCCAGGCCGGCCGGGTCAAGACGGTTGGTGGCCTGCCGCATCAGGGCGATCGCCAGGTTACCGCGGCGCCGTGACCACTGCTGGTGCGTCCGGTCGAGCGTCGCCTGCCGCAGTATGGTGACCGCCTCGTCGACGGGGGTCGGCGCATCGAGGTCGGCCGCCGGTAGTGCGCCGAATCGCCGGTCGTGCTCCAGCAACGCGTCGGCCAGCAGGACCTCGTTGTCGTGGCCGGTTCGCAGCGCTTCGATGGCTGCGGTCAGGTCGGCCTCGTGCCCGTTGCGGCGGAACAGGGCCAGCAGGCCGGAGCCGAGGGCGCCGGACAGCTCGGCCCGGGCGGCTTCATCCAGGCCCGGCGGCGGGTCGCGGCGGACCAGCGCGATGGCACGGTCGAGGTCGGACGGCGAGTCGGTCAGCCGGGAACGGGTCCGCAGGGCACTGGCGAGTTCGGCCGTCGCTTCGGCGTATTGGGCGAGGTCCGGAGGGTCGCAGGCCAGCACCTCCTCCAGGATGGCGATCGCTGCCGCGAGGTCGGGGGTGGTGCCGGTGCGGTGATACACGGCCATCCGCATCGCGGCCGAGCGGACCAGGTAGCGGTTGCGGCGCGGGCCCGGTGGGGCGTGCCGGGCGGCGATCTCGAAGCTGGCGGCGGCCTCGGCCAGCTGCGCCATGTCGTCGCCGGTCGTTCTGGCGGCATAGCACTCGAGGAAGGCCAGGGTGTTCCACGCTCGGGAGCCGACCTGCCGCTGCCACCAGCCTGCCACCGCGTCAGCCTATCGGCGCCGGCGCGGGTGAGCCGACGGGTCGAACGGACACAGTCGACGCTCCGTGCGAACGATCGTTTCCGGGTCCGCCTCGATGCCATTCTGGGCGCATGCGACGGAGTTCGCCCACGGCGCTCGACGCGGCGGCCGAACGGCTTGCGGGCTGGCATCGCGAATGGGTGCGCGCTGAGCTGCTCCGGCATCGCGTGTATTTGCCGGCGGCGCTGTCGAATCGGGTTCGGCCGGTCGATGGCATGGGCCACGGGGCTGACATCGGGGAGCTCAGTCCGGCTGAGGTGTTCGCGGCGGTGCCGTCGGGGCGGCTCATCGTGCTCGGCGGGGCGGTCAGTGGCAAGACGGTGTTCCTGCTGCGCCTGGCCGCAGGGAACGCAATGCCACGCGCCGCGAACGCGACACCCAGCGCAGTCAACGCCACGCCGCGCGCAGCCAACGCAGCCGAAGCGACGCCGCACGCAGCCAACGCAACGCTGCGCGGAGCGAACGCAGCCAACGCGGCACCCACTGCAGCCGACGCGACGCCGCACGCAGCCGACGCGACGCCGCACGCAGCCGACGCGACGCCGCACGCAGCCGACGCGACGCCGCGCGCAGCGAACGCGGCACCACACGCAGCCAACTCAAGCCCAACGGTGAACACGGACTTCAGTGCAACGGCGAATCAGTGCGTTCCGATTGTGGTACCGGTCGCGGGCTGGGATGCGCGGCGGCGTGATGCGGCGGACTGGGTTGCGGCTCGGATCGCGGTCGCTGTTGACGGGCTTGGGGAACCGGGGCGGGGCGGCGTCACGCCGGCGCAGCGGCTTGTCGCGGTGGGGAGGGTTCTGCCGCTGTTCGACGGCCTGCAGGAGGTGGCGCCGGCGGTTCGGGCGGCGGTGCTCGAACGGCTTGACGCGTACCCGGGGCCGTTCGTCCTCACCGCCGAGACCCATGCCTACCGGCAGGCGGCCGCAGGTGGAAGGCCGCAGGCTTCGGCCGTGATCGAGCTGGGGCAGCTGCGGATCGGCGAGCTCGACAACTACCGTCGCACGGCTGGGGCCGCGGAGGCCGCGCCGGGCGATAGCGGAGCGCGGACGGACGACCAGGCCGGCGCAGGTCGAGAAGACGGCAACGAGGAGCGCACCAGCCGGCAGTACACCTCAAATCAGCTCTTTGCGGTTTATGGGCCTGACGATCCGTATTCGCCCGACCAGGCGCGCCGCTGGTTCACGTTCCTGGCCCGCGGGCTGGAGCGGGCGCACCGCTACGACATCCGATGGCACAACGTCCCCGCGCTCGTCCGGCCCGCGCCCGCGGCGGTGATCGGGGCGCTGCTGGCGGCCGGGGCGTTCGAGGTGACGCTGTGGCCCGGGTATGCCCTGTGCGAACGGCTCGCGCCCGGCTTTCCCGGGGATCTTCGCCGGGCGATGGACGTGACGTTCGACGCGTCGACGTTCGGACTCGGCGGTGTCGCGTCGCCGCTGGCGGTCGGCGGGCATCTGCGGTGGCTGGCGCTGGTCGCGGTGATCGGCGCGCTCATGTGGGTCGGCGGGACGCGGCCGGGCAAGGCGAAGCCCAAACGCACGGCCGGGCGGCGGATCGGTGACCGGCGCAGCGCGGGCCAGGGGGCCCGCAAAGGGCTGGTGTGGGGGGTGTACCTCGGTGGGGTCGAGCTGCTGACGTACTGGCTGCGCTGGCCCGAGGACTCCTGGCGGATCTTCGACGAGATGCTGGCCCGGCACGGCACCCGGTTGAGCGGCGGGGTCGTCGTGTCGTTCCTGCTGGTGCTGATCGTGGTCGCGGTGGCCGTCGGCGCGGTCGCGGGGGCGTTGCGCCGCGAGACCGGCGCGGCCGTCGAGCCCAGCGTCGAGCACCCCGATGCGGGGCGGCGGACCGGGCTGCGCGTGCTCCTCGGCAGTGTCGCGGTGTTCGCCGTGCTCTGGCCGCCGTACGTGCTGATGCTGGAGCTGTACTACGAGATGCCGTCGCGGCCGGGGCTCGGAGTCGCGGCGGTCACCGGGGCGGTGTTCGGTGCCGGGGCCGGGCTGCTGTTCACAGCGACGGCATTGTCCTGGTCGCAGTTCGCGGTGGCCCGGCTGTACCTGGCGGCTCGAGGACGGCTGCCGCTGCACCTCCTGCGATTCCTCGACGACGCCCGCGACCGCCAGCTCCTGACCGGCGCCGACGGCATCTACGGGTACCGCGACCCAGCGTTCCGTGACCGCCTGGTGGTCCGCGGATGATGCCCGACGTCACGCTCGAGCTCGACCGGCGCATGGCCCGCGCCCGGGCCTGGGACGATGTTCTCGCCGACATCCGCCGACTGGACGGGTTCGCCGACTTCCTGCGCCCGCCGCGCCTCGCCGACCTGCTGCCGGCCGCCGCGGGTGGGCCGGTCGTCGTCATCAACGTCGGCTCGGGCCGCTGTGACGCGCTCATCGTCCGGGTCGACGGCGTCGAGGTCCTCAACCTGCCGGACCTGCGCAAGGGCGACGTCTTCGACCAGGTCGGACGGTACCTCACCGCGCTCGGCGCACCTCCGGCCGACCGCGATCTCCGGCCGCGGTACGAGCCCGGCACCGAACCGGACGCGCTGGCCGACATCACGGCGTGGATGTGGGACGCGTTCGCGGAACGGATCCTGGACCACCTCGACGGGCCGGACCAGCGCGTGTGGTGGTGCCCGACCGGCGTGCTCAGCCTGCTGCCGGTGCACGCGGCCGGCCATCACGACATCCCCGGCGCCGCCGTCATCGACCGGGTCGTCTCGTCCTACACCCCGACCCTGCGAGCACTCCGCGACGCCCGCCGACCGGACAACGAACACAGCGCGAGCAAACACACTTCCAGCAACGCCGCGCGCATGCTGGTGGTCGCCCTGCCCGAGCCCCCCGGCCAGGCGCCGCTGCCGTTCGTCCGGGACGAGGTGGCGCTGCTGGCCGAAGCGTTTCCAGGAACGACAAGGACCGAGCTCGGCGGTACGGCCGCCACCCGCGCCGCCGTCCTGCACGAACTCGGCCGCCACGCCTGGGTCCACTTCAGCTGCCACGGCTCCCAGGACCTGGACGACCCGTCCAGCGGCGGCCTCGAACTGTACGACGGCTCGCTGACCATCGCCGACCTCAGCCGCCACGCGCACCGCAACGAGTTCGCGTTCCTGTCCGCCTGCAAGACCGCCACCGGCGGCGCGAACCTGCCGGACGAGGCGATCACACTCGCCGCGGCCCTGCACTTCACCGGCTTCCGGCACGTGATCGCCACCCTCTGGTCCGTCGGCGACCGCACCGCGGCCGAGGTCGCCGCGGCCGTCTACCAGGACCTGGCGGCCGGCGGCACCCTGCACCCGGACCGCAGCGCGATCGCCCTGCACCGCGCGGTCCGAGCACTGCGCCGACGCTCCGGCCGGGACCTGGCGGCGTGGATCCCGTTCGTGCACATCGGCCCCTGAACAAGCCCGCGCGAAGAAGCCGCGCCGGGAGCACCGATCACATGCAGTGATGCGCACGTATACGTTCGGCTTGACGTCGAAAATGAAAACCGATACCAACAAGGGGTGAAAGCTGCCTTCGTCGGCAAGGGCGGTAGCGGCAAGACCACCCTCGCCGCCCTGTTCTGCCGATTCCTCGCCGCGCAGGACGCACCGCGCGTCCTCGCCTTCGACGCCGACATCAACCAGCACCTGGCCGTCGCGCTCGGGGCCGACCCGGACGCGGCGGCACTGCTGCCCGCGCTCGGCGACCACCTCGACGTGATCAAGGAGTACCTTCGCGGCGACAACCCGCGCATCGCAAGTATTCGCGAAATGCTGAAGACCACGCCGCCCGGTTTCGGGTCGCGCACGATCGGCGTGGATGGTCCGAACCCGTTGTACGACCGGCTGGTGCACACCGTCGGCGGGGTGCGCCTGGCGGTGACCGGCCCGTTCGCCGCCGATGACCTCGGGGTGGCCTGCTACCACTCGAAGGTCGGCGCGGTCGAGCTGCTGCTCAACCACATGGTCGACGGGCCCGGCGAATACGCGGTCGTCGACATGACGGCCGGCGCCGACTCGTTCGCGTCCGGGCTGTTCACCCGCTTCGATCTGACGTTCCTGGTGTGCGAGCCGACGGTGCGCAGCGTCGGCGTCTACCGGCAGTACGTCGGCTACGCCCGCGACCACGGCGTCAAGACAGTCGTCGTCGGCAACAAAGTGGATGACGCCGACGACCTCGCGTTCCTGCGTGAGCAGGTCGGCGCCGACCTGCTGTGCCACTTCGGCCGGTCCGGCTTCGTCAAGGCGGCCGAGCGCGGCCGGGTCCTGCCGATCAGCCGGCTCGAGCCGCCCAACGCGCACGCACTGTCCACAATGCACTCCACATTGGACAACTGCGAGAAGGATTGGCGGCGGTACGCCACGCAGGCCGCCGAGTTCCACATCCGCAACGCCACGGCGTGGGGCAACACCCGCGCCGGCATCGACCTGACCGGCCAGATCGATCCCGCGTTCACCCTAGGAGGAGTCACATGTCCCTGAACGTTCCCACCGCCCTGCTGGAGCGGGCCGAAACCGGCCCGGTCGACGATGCCGAATTCATCGCATGTATTCGCGAATCCTTGCCATACGCTTGGCAGATCATCAGCGGCGTCGCCGCCGACCTGCACACGACGGGGGACTTCGCCGACCACAGCGTGCCGCCGCCGTCCGAGGCCGAGCGCGGTCAGCTGCTGCGGGCCCTGGCCAGCGACGCTATCCGCGGCGGCCTGGAGCGGCACTTCGGGGTGGTCCTCGCGTTCCAGAACTGCCACCGGGTGGCCGCGTTCGCCGAGAAGACCGACCGGTATCACGCGTTCGTCTCCCCGCGCGCCCAGCTGCTCAACCAGTCGCCGGAGCTGCGCGACTGCTGAACCCGCCGACCGCGAGGTGCGTGGCCGCGTCGCGCGCGGGTCGCGCCGGTCGAGCGGCGCGGGTCCACGCACCGTGAACCGGGCGCCGGCCAACGGTTCGGCTCCGCGCCCGCGTGCCGGGAACGGCCGCCGGGTCGCTGCGGACCAGCACGGTGACAGGCCCGGCGGCCGCGGTGGCGGCATGCGTACATCGCGATACGACGGCTCGTTATTGAAAATGAAAACGAGTACCGTCTAGCCCATGCGCTTGATCATGGCTGTTCCGCTCATCGCCGCGGTGGTGGTGTCGCTCGCCGCGTGCGGTGACGGCGCCGCTACCGGTGACCGTGCCGCCGCCCAGCCCGGCGCGGGCGGCCGGCTCGCCGTCGTCGCCACCACCACGCAGGTCGCCGACTTCGCCCGCAACATCGGCGGCGACCACGTGACCGTCACCCAGATC
Source organism: Dactylosporangium sp. NPDC051541 (assembly GCF_044454505.1). Taxonomy (NCBI): domain Bacteria; kingdom Bacillati; phylum Actinomycetota; class Actinomycetes; order Micromonosporales; family Micromonosporaceae; genus Dactylosporangium; species Dactylosporangium sp. NPDC051541. Next base: position 404,637 of record NZ_JBITDU010000007.1, on the reverse strand, counting down.
CTCAAGCCCAACATCGACCCCCACGACTACGAGCCGACGCCGGCCGACATCACCGCGATCGGCGCGGCCAAGGTGGTCGTCAAGAGCGGGCTCGGGCTGGAGCAGTGGCTCGACGAGACCATCGCCTCGGCCGGGTTCAAGGGCTCCACTGTGGACGCCAGCGCGGGCGTGCCGGTGCGTCAGGGCAACGGCGAGGAAGAGGAGGCCGCCGGGGACCCGCACATCTGGCACAACCCCCGCAACGCCAGAATCATGGTGCAGGACATCGCGAAAGCATTCGCGAATGCGGACCCGGCCGACGCCGCGGCCTACGCGAAGAACCTCGCCGACTACTCGGCGAAGCTCGACCAGCTCGACGCCGACATCCAGGCGAAGATCGGCAAGCTGCCCCCGGACAATCGCAAGCTGGTCACCAACCACGACGCGTTCGGGTATTACATCGACCGGTACCAGCTGGAGTTCGTCGGTTCGATCATCCCGAGCTTCGACACGTCGGCCGAGCTCTCCGCGCAGGACATCGACCAGATCGTCGCGAAGATCAAGCAGACCGGCGCCAAGGCGGTGTTCTCCGAGAGCTCGCTGCCGCCGAAGACGGCCGAGGCCATCGCGAAGCAGGCCGGCGTGAAGGTCGTCGCGGGCGAGGACGCGCTCTACGGTGACACGCTCGGGCCGGCGGGGTCGGACGGTGACACGTACCTCAAGATGGAGGAGCACAACACCGACGTCATCGTGCGAGCGCTCGGTGCCTGAGCCCGTCGCGCTGGCGATCCAGGACGCCGCGGTCGCCTACGACGCGCAGCCGGTGCTCACCGCGGTCACCGGCCGCGTCGGGGCGGGCGAGGTCGTCGCGCTCATCGGACCCAACGGCGCCGGCAAATCGACGCTGATCAAGGCGGTGCTGGGCCTGGTTCCAATCGTCGGGGGTACCGTCAGTGTCCTCGGCCGATCGCCACAAGCCGCCCGGCGCGACGTCGGGTATGTGCCGCAGGCCGACACCCTGGACGCGCAGTTCCCGATCTCCGTGGCCCAGGTCGTCCTCATGGGCCGATACCGCCGGATCGGCTGGCTGCGCCGCCCCGGCCGGGACGACAGACGCATCGCGGCCGAGGCCCTCGACCAGGTGGGCCTGGCCGACCGCGCCCGCGCGACGTTCGGCACCCTCTCCGGCGGCCAACGCCAGCGCGTCCTGCTGGCCCGTGCCATCGCCGCGCAACCGCGCCTGCTCCTGCTGGACGAACCGTTCAGCGGCGTGGACGCCACGAGCCGCGACGCGCTGCTGCACGTGCTGGCCGATCGCAAACGCGCGGGCACGGCCGTACTCATCTCCACCCACGACCTGCACCTGGCCCGCGACTTCGCCGACCAGACCTGGCCCCTCAGCCCGGCGGAGCGCTGATGTACGACCTGGTCATCGCTCCCTTCACCGTCCCCTTCATGGCCCGCGCGCTGATCGAGCTGCTGCTGCTCGCCGTCCTCGCCGGTGCCGTCAGCGTGCACGTGCTGATGCGCCGGCTCGGGTTCGTCGCCGACGCGATGACGCACACCGTGTTCCCCGGCGTCGTGCTCGGCTTCGTCACTGCCGGCGTCGACGGCGTCTTCCCGGGCGCGCTGCTGGCGGCCGCGGTGACCGCGATCCTGCTGACCGTCTTCACCCGGTCCCGCCGGGTCACCGACGACACCGCCCTGGCCGTGCTGCTCGCCGCGATGTTCGCCGTCGGCGTGGTGCTGGTCTCGCGGCGCGCCTCGTACACCGCCGACCTCACGTCGTTCCTGTTCGGCCGGCTCCTCACCGTGAACCGCGGGCAGATCGTGCAGACCGCGCTCGTCGCCGCCGTCGTCCTGCTGACGCTCGCCCTGCTCCACAAGGAACTCGTGCTGCGCGCGTTCGACCCGCAGGCGGCCGCGTCGATGGGGTACCGAATCGGCCGCTTGGATCTTGTCCTGAATCTCGCCGTCGCGCTGGTCGTGGTCGCCGCCGCCCAGTCGGTGGGCACGCTGCTCGTCATCGCCCTGCTCGTCGTCCCGGCCGCGGCCGGCCGGCTCATCTGCACGCGCATCGTCCCGATCACCACCACCGCCGTCGCCGTCGCCGCGCTCTGCGGCGCCCTCGGCCTGCTCATCAGCTACCACGCGTCGATCACCTACGGCCTGCGCCTGGCCGGCGGCGCGACCGTCGTGCTGACACTGGTCTCGGTCTATCTCCTGACCCTGCTCACAGCCCGGGGAGCCAGGCGTGTCGTGGCTTGATACGGCCTTCCATCGCGCCCTCGTCGAAGCCCTGCTCGTGGGTACGGTCTGTGCCCTCATCGGCGTCCACGTCGTCCTGCGCCGCCAAGCGTTCTTCACCATGGCGATGACGCACGCGACGTTCCCGGGTGTCGTGATGGCCGCGGTGACGGGCCTGAACCTCTACCTGGGCGGAGCGGCGGCAGGATTCCTAGCAGCGCTCGCGGTCACCGCGCTGTCCCGCCGCCGCGGCCACGACCCGAGCACCGCCACCGCCGTCGCACTGGCCGCCGGGTTCGCGCTGGGCGTCGCGCTGATGTCGGCGCAGAGCGGCTTCACGCGCGACCTCACCGCGTACCTCACGGGCTCGATCCTGACGGTCGCCACCTCGGACCTGCTCGTGGCCGCGGCGGTGACGGCCGCGGTGGCCCTCATCCTCGCCGCGCTGCACAAGGAGCTCGTGTTCACGGCGTTCGACCCGGCCGGGGCCCGCGCCGCCGGCTACCGCACCGGCGCGATCGACCTGCTGATGCTGGTGCTGATCGAGGCGGTGGTCGCGACGGCGGTACCGGCCGTGGGCACCATCCTGACCCTCGCCCTCGTGGTCGCTCCGGCCGGCGCGGCCAGGCTGTGGACCGACCGCCTCGGCCCGATGACGGCGGCCGCGGTGGTGATCGGCGTGGCCAGCGCGACCGGCGGCCTGTATGTGTCCCGCTGGTTCGACGTGGCCGCCGGCGGCGCGATCAGCCTCCTGGCGGCCACCTGCTTCATCCTCTCCCTGACCGCCACGGCGACCCGCCGCCTCCTGACACCCGTCGCCATCCGCCGGCGGACGCCCGCCCGATCGCCGGTGCCACCAGCGTTGCCCGCCGATTCCTGAGCCGGTCAACGTCCGCTGACGAGCACCCGCCCGATGCCTTGCGCGGCCACGCGGAGAGCCGAGACCAGGCGCGGCAGCTGGCGGCGCAGATCGGGCACGACGACGCCGAGCGCGGCGACGACCGCACCGCCGTCGCCGCGCACCGGCACGGCGACCGAGCACGCGCCCAGGCTCATCTCCTCGCCGGTCGTGGCGTAGCCGTCGGCGCGCACCCGCCGAAGCTGCTCGAGCAGCCGTTTCGGCTGCGTGACCGTGTACGGCGTCACCCGCGTCAGCGCACCCAGCGCCACACCGAGGACACCCTCGTCGGCATGCGCGAGGAGCACCTTGCCGACCCCGGTCGCGTGCATCGGCAGCCGCGACCCGACCGTGCTCACGATCGGCACCGACGCATTGCCCGAGACCCGGTCCAGGTACAGCACCTGCGCCCCGTCACGCACCGCGATGTGGACGGTGGCGAGCGTGGCCGCGTACAGGTCGTGCAGGAACGGCGAGGCCGCCTGCCGCAGCCCCGTCTGCACGGGCGCCAGCAGCCCGAGGTCCCACAGCCGCCGCCCGATGACGTACTCCCCCGACTCCTGCCGCTGCAACGCCCCCCACCGCACCAACTCCCCCGCCAGCCGATGCGCGGTCGCCGCCGGCAGCCCGGCCCGCCGCGCGAGCCCGGTCAGCGTGAGGCTGCGGTGCTCGGCGTCGAACGCCCCCAGCAGATCCAACGCCCGCGACGTGACCGAAGCCCCGCGCCGCCCCGCATTCCCGGCCATCCGCCCTCCCGCCCGCGTTCCCGGCCCGCGAATGCCGCGATTCCGCCCAGTGGAAGCGTACTGTCGCCGCGACCCGGCCCGGACGCCTATGGTTGCCCTGGTGACGGACCTCCTCTGGCCCGGCGACGAGCGCGCCGCCGACATCTTCGCCGACGCCGCCGTCCTGGCCGCGATGATCCAGGTCGAGGCGGCCTGGCTCGGCGCGCTGGCGGACGCCGGGGTGGCCCCGCCACCCGCCGCCGACGACCTGCACGGCCTCCTCGACGACGCCGACATCCCGCAGATCGCCGCGGCCGCCGAGTCCGGCGGCAACCCGGTCATCCCGCTGCTCAACCGGCTCCGCCCCCGCCTGGCCGCCCGCAACGCCGCCGCCGCAACCTGGCTGCACAAGGGCCTCACCAGCCAAGACACCCTCGACACGGCACTGGTCCTGTGCCTGCGCACCGCCACCGCCGTCATGCACGAGCAACTGCTCTCCCAGGTGTACTGCCTGTCAGCGCTCGCCCACCGCCACCGCTCGACCCCGATGCCGGGCCGCACCCTCACCCAGCACGCCGTACCGATAACCGCGGGCCTGAAGTTCGCCACCTGGCTGACCCAGATCCTGGACGCCCGCGACCACTTGTCCGCCGTCACCGCCGCCCTCCCGATCCAGCTGGGCGGCGCCGCCGGCAGCCTGGCCGCGATAACCGCCCTGGCCGACGCCGCCGAGCGCACCGACGCCGCCGAGCGCACCGACCCGGCGATGGCGGAGCACCCGCAGCGCGCCGCACGTGCCGGTGCGGCGGACGGGGCGAGGCGGCTCGTGGCGGCCACCGCGGCGGCGTTGGGGCTGCCGGTCCGGGATCCGTGGCACACCAACCGCATCCCGATCACCCGGATCGGCGACGCGCTCGTCACGTGCACCGACGCCTGGGGCCGGATCGCCAATGACGTGCTCACCGGGTCGCGACCCGAGATCGGCGAACTGGTCGAGGAGCCGGCCGAAGGACACGGCGGGTCGTCGGCGATGCCGAACAAGCGCAATCCGGTGCTAGCGGTGCTCGTTCGGCGAGCGGCGCTAGCGGCACCGGGCCTGGCGGCCACCCTGCACGTCGCCGCCGCGTCCACGGTCGACGAGCGCGCCGACGGGGCCTGGCATGTCGAGTGGGCGACGCTACGGGCACTCGCTCGCCGTACCGCCGCCGCCGGATCGCAGATGTCGGAACTGCTGCGGCGTCTCACCGTCGACACCGAACGGATGGCGGCCACGCTCGCCGCGGCCCGGCCCGGCATCGACGCCGAGCAGCGCTCCATCGCGCCGGACGCTGCGCCGGGTGAGCCATACTCCGGTGCCGCGAACGAGATCATCGATGCCGCCCTCGACCGGGCCCGGGAGGTCGCTCCATGACGACGCCAGTGCTGACCGCGACCGTGTTCGCCGACGCGCCCGACCGTCCGCTCCTCGTGCTCGGCCCGTCGCTCGGCACCTCGACGGAGGCGCTGTGGACGCGTTGTGTCGGGCAGCTTCGCGGGCAGTACCACATCATCGGTTTTGATCTTCCGGGCCACGGCCGGAGCGCTCCCGCCGCTGAAGCGTTCGACCTGGGCGATCTGGCCCGGGGCGTCCTCGAACTGGTCGAGCGGTCCCGGCCCGGCCAGGCGTTCCACTACGCCGGTGTCTCCGTCGGCGGCGCCGTGGGGCTGCGGCTGCTGCTGGACGCCCCGCAGCGGATCACTGCGGCCGCGTTGCTGTGCACCGGCGCCCGCATCGGCGAGCCGACCGGGTGGCGGGAGCGCGCGGAGCTGGTCCGGGCCGGGGGTACAGCCGCCGTCGTCGACGGCTCCCTCCAGCGCTGGTTCGCCCAGGGTCTATCGCGCCGCGAGCCGGCCGTCGTGACCGCCCTGATCGACGCCCTGCGCGCGACGGACGCCGAGAGTTACGCGCACGTCTGCGGGGCCCTCGGCTCGTTCGACGTGCGCGCACGGCTGGCCACGATCGCCACGCCGGTGCTCGCGATCGCCGGCGCCGACGACGCCGTGACCCCGCCGGCCGGCCTGGCCGAGATCGCCGACGGCGTGCGGGCGGGCCGGCTGGTCGTCCTGGACGGCGTCGCCCACCTGGCCCCGGCCGAGGCGCCGGCGGCGGTCGCGGTCCTGCTCGACGAGCTGTTCGACCCGCGGGTGGCGGCCGGGGCCGAGGCGCGCCGGGCCGTCCTCGGCGACGCGCACGTCGACCGCGCCGCCGCGGCCACCACTCCGTTCACCCGCGATTTCCAGGACCTGGTGACGAGGCACGCGTGGGCCGACATCTGGACCCGCCCGGGCCTCGACCGCCGCAGCCGTTCGCTGGTCACGCTCACCGCCCTGGTCGCGCTCGGCCACCATGAGGAGCTGGCGATGCACGTGCGGGCCGCCCGCGCGAACGGCCTCACCGACGACGAGATCGCCGAGGTGCTGCTGCAGACCGCGATCTACTGCGGAGTGCCGGCCGCGAACACCGCCTTCCGCATCGCCCAGCGCGTCCTGCACGACCTCGACGACCAGGCACCGTAGTTCGGCGTCACGCCTTTTCAGCCGTTCACGAGGGGCTCTGCGGCCCTCATGACCACGCCGACACGGCTGGGCAACGGCTCGTCCGCCCGCGGGTCGGTCCCCGTCGACGGCACCGCGCCCGAGATCCGCGCCGCGTTCGACGCCGCCCGGTCGAGCTCACCGTTCGACGGTCGCGCCCCGCTCCCGGCCGTGCACTCCTCTTTCTTCTCGTCACGTCACCGCTTTTCAGCTCGTCACCAAGCTGCGCAGGCGGTTGAGGGCCTCGCCGCGGACGCCTGTGAGCACCGGGTTGTCGGTCACGGCGGCGGCGCGGACGGGGACCGGGCGCGGGCTGCGGGCGGTGGCCGCGCGGATCTCGTCGGCGAGGGCGGGGCCCCAGGAGCCCCCGAGGACCACCTCCTGCGGATCGGCCAAGGCGACCACAGCGGCGATGATGCCACTGACCGCAGTGCCAAGTTTCGGGTGTGCGGCCGGGTCGGCGAGCAGCCGCGGCACGTCGATGGCGGTCGAACCGGTCTGGCGCAGGCCCAGGACACCGAAGAGCTCGATGAAGGGCACGGCGCGGCCGTCGGGGCCCTCGGTCAGGACGTGGGCGATCTCGCCGGTGAGGCCGCTGTGGCCGCGGCGGACCTCGCCGTCGTTGACGATTGCGCAGCCCAGGCCCTCCCCCAAGTACAAATATGCGAAGTCTCTGCGGTTGTCGCTTTCGGCCCGGGCGGCCCAGTTGACGTCGTTGTCGACGATGACGGAGCCGGCTTTGCCCAGGACGGCGGCCGGGTCCAGCGCCCCGACCAGGAACGGCGAGTCGGGCAGGTGCACGAGGCGGCCCGTGGTGCGGTCGACCGGGTCGGCCGCGCTGACGACGGCGACCCGGATCGGCGGTCCGACCTGGTCGATCTCGGCGGCGACGGCCTCGAAGGCGGCGGCGACCTGCCCCGGGACGGCCGGCCGGGTCGCGCGGGCCACGGTGTCGCCGTACACGTCGACGGCCTCGGCGACGATGCCCTCGGGCGCGATGACGACCGCGAGCGCCGTGCCGACCGTCGGCGCGAGGGCGTAATAGGAGCCGACCCGCCCGCGCCCGCGGCCGCCCGGGGTGCGCTCGCCGGTGTCGGCGACCAGGCCGCGCTCGGTGAGGCGGCGGACGCTCTCCCCCGCGGTCGGCTTGGAGATGCCGATCGCGAGCGCCAGCTCGGCCCGGGTGAGCCGGCGGCGGCGCATCAGGGCGCGCAGCACCTGCTCGTCGGTGACCGAGCGGACCACGTCCGGTGAGGATCGCTCCACGCCCACCATTCTAGTCAAGGGCCTTGCCTTGAAAAGCATGCGGGGGTACCTTCTTCAAGTAAGGAGACTTGCCTAGAAAGGATCAGCCGTGTCCGTTCCGACGACGACGCTGCCGCACTGGGAGCAGACCCCCGCCGACCTCAAGGCCGCCACCCGCGAGATCAAGGCCGCGCTGCGCGAACGGATCGAGGCGTCCGGCCGTACCGTCGAGGAGGTCTTCGCCGTCGTCGAGGCGCGCGTCCAGGCCGCCGTCGACGACATCACCGCCGCCCGCCGCCGCGGCGAGACGGTCTGGCCGGTGATCGAATACGCCGACATCGCCGACGGCACCGTCACCCCGGCCCAGCTCGACCAGCTGCGCCGGCGCGGCTGCCTCGTGGTGCGCGGGCACTTCGAGCGCGAGCAGGCCCTGCGGTGGGACGCCGACATCGTCGACTACGTCGAGAGCAACCGGTTCTTCGAAAACTACCGCGGCCCCGGCGACGACTTCTTCGGCAGCGTCGGCTCGAAGCCCGAGATCTACCCGATCTACTGGTCACCGGCGCAGATGCAGGCCCGGCAGAGCGAGCGGATGGCCAACGTCCAGGCGTTCCTCAACAGCCAGTGGAAGCACGAGTCCGACGGCGTGACCTGGTTCGACCCGGGCCGCGACTCGCTGTATCCGGACCGCATCCGCCGCCGCCCCGAAGGCGCGGACTCGGCCGGCCTCGGCACCCACCTCGACCCGGGCACGCTCGACCTGTGGATGACGCAGGCCTATCAGCAGACGTTCCGGCACCTGTTCGACGGCAGCGTCGAGCAGTACGACCCGTGGGACGCCGCCTACCGCACGTCCGGCCCGCAATACCCGGGCTCGACGATGTGCTCGGCCTTCCGCACCTTCCAGGGCTGGACCGCCCTGTCCGACATGGACCACGACCAGGGCGTCCTGCACACGGTGCCGATCCCGGAGGCGATGGCCTACCTGATGCTGCGCCCGCTGCTGCCCGACGTCCCCGACGACGACATGTGCGGTGTCACCGTCAACCAGGTCTTCCCGGCCGGCCACAAGTGGCACGCCCCGCTCATGGAGGCCCTCTCCGGCATCCCCGACGTCAAGGCCGGCGACTCCGTCTGGTGGCACTGCGACATGATCCACAGCGTCGCGCCCGTCGAGGCCCAGCAGGGCTGGGGCAACGTCATGTACATCCCAGCCGCCCCCTGGTGCCCCCGCAACGAGGACTACGCCACCTCGGTCCGCGACGCGTTCACCAAGGGCGAGAGCCCGACCGACTTCCCCGCCGAGCACTACGAACGCGACTGGCCCAACCGCTTCCACCCCACCGACCTCAACGAAATCGGCCGCCGCGGCCTGGGCCTCCAATCCTGAGGCGCCGACCTTGCCCGCACTGAGGCCGGACCCGGCGCTGTGAAGCTGGCGCCGTGAAGCTGGCGCTGTGAAGCTGGCGCTGTGAAGCTGGCGCTGTGCGGCTGACGAGCAGGACCCCCGCCGCCACCCCCACCACCAGCGAGGAAGGCCGCGTCCGCGCGGCTGCTGTGGCTGCTCGTCGAGGCGTCGGACCTTGACGAGTTCCTCGAACGGATGGTGCACCTCGTCGCCGCAGTGATCGATCGGCCGGCGGCTGCGGGGCTATCGTGCGGCGGCAGCGGCGGGCGTTCACGGTCGTGAGCAGCGCTGCGCTTGCCGCCCGGGTTGACGAGATCCAGTATCGGGAGCGCCAGGGGCCTTGCCTGGACACGCTCCGCGACGGTGCGATCGTGCAGATGGACGATCTCACCCTCGACCGGCGCCGGGAAGCCATCGAATCCCGCCAGGCCGCCCACCGCCTGGCCCGCATCCGCCACGACGCCGAGCACCTCCGCGCACGCATCGCCGACGCCAAACGCCGCGCCGACGTCCGGATCGTCCGCTCGACCGCCCGAATAGCGGCCACGCAGGAGACCCTCCGCCCCTCCGCCACCCGCAGCGACCCCCTCCGCCCCGGCCACTGAACCGCCACCGCCCGCGAGCGCCCCACACCGCCGCCAGCTACCGCCTCACCGCCGCTCGCTACTGCCCCACCGCCGCCCGCTCCCGCACTCACCGCCCTGGGCCGCTGCCCCGCCGGGCCCGGACACTGACCCGAGCCGCCGCACGCACTCGGACGACGTTCCCGCGCCACCACCCGGCGCGACGCTCATGCACCCGGATGGGCGACACCAGCGCCATCCTGCGGCGCAGCGACTTAAGGCTCCCGCACGGCGACACCGACGACATGGCGGGCGTGGCGGGGCGCGCGGTTCAGGCCATGCGAGCAGCCCCGAACAGTGGTGCCGGCGCTCACGGCACCCGCACGGCGACACCGACGACATGGCGGGCGTGGCGGGGCGCGCGGTTCGAGCCACGTGAGCAGCCCGGAACGGTGGTGCTGGCCGCGGGTCGGGGTGGCGAGCGGGTCAGGCGGCCAGGTCGGCCCAGGACGGGGGTGCCACGCGGAACAGGTCGGCGGCGCCCGGGGCCATGGCCAGGGCGATCATCGCGGCCGAGATGTGGGACAGGGGCATGACCAGGTCGACGCAGCCGGTGGCCAGGGCGGCCAGGGGCATGCCGGGGGCCTGGGCGGTGGACGGCTGCTGCACGATCGTGCGGCCGCCGTGGCGTTTGACCGCGCGGACGCCGGCGGCGCCGTCGTCGAGGCGGCCGGTGAGGACGATGCACAGGGTTCGGCGGCGGCAGTGTGCGGCGACGCTCTCCAGGAGCGGGTCCACGGTCCGGCCGCTGTCGGCGGTGCGCAGGTGGAGGTGGCCGTCGGGGTTGACGGCGGCGGTGTGCCGGGGTGGCAGGACGCCGATGCCGGGCGTGTTCACCGGCTCGTCGTCGGTGACGGTGCGGACGGGGAGCTGGGTGCGGGACTGCAGCGCGTCGACGAACCGGCCGTCGAGCTCCGGCGGGCGGTGCTGGACGACCAGGACGGGGACGGGGAAGTCGGCCGGCATCGCGGCCAGGACCTGGCCCAGCGCGACGGGGCCGCCGAGCGATGCCGCGATGACCGCCACGTCGAACTCGGCCACGCTGTGACCGCTGCGTACGCCGCCTGACATACGGCCAGTCTAAGCGCTGTGTACGCCACCGCGCATAGGTGCGCACCGAGCGGGTAGCGGTGGATCGACCGCCACCGAGAAGGGGGCCATCCATGGAGCAGCTCGGAGACTCCGCCGCCGTCGCCGCGATGCGGGCCGACAATTTTGTCCTGGCCGCGCTGCCCGACGAGGAGTTCGCGCGGATGGCCGGCCGTTTGGAGCCGGTCAAGATGGAGGTACGGGACCTCGTCTACGACTCCGGTGAGCCGATCGGCCACGTCTACTTCCCCGCGAGCGCCGTCCTGTCGATGGTCTCGGTCGTCGACGGCGAGACGGCGGTGGAGGTCGCCACGATCGGGCGGGAGGGGATGAGCGGGCTGCCGGTGTTCCTGGGCGCGAGCGCCAGCCCGAACACGGTCTTCGCCCAGGTCGCGGGGCTGGCCCTGCGGATGCGCACGCACGAGCTGCGGGACTTCCTGACGCACGACGGGGCGCTGCACCGGCTGCTGCACCGCTACATCCAGGCGACGATGGTCCAGTTGTCGCAGAACGTCGCCTGCAACCGGCTGCACACCACCGAGGAGCGCACGGCCCGCTGGCTGCTCATGACCGCGGACCGGGTCGGGGACACGCGGTTCGCGCTCACCCAGGAGTTCCTGGCCCAGATGCTCGGGGTGCGCCGCGCGACCGTCTCGATCACCGCCGGGGTCCTGCACAATGCCGGCCTGATCAGCTACACCCGCGGCCTCATCACCATCGACGACCGGGACCGCCTCGCCGAGGCCGCCTGTGACTGCTACCGGATCGTCCGCGCCGAGTTCGACAATCTCCGCCGCCGGGCGTGACGGGTCGCGCGGGGACGGCCGCGAAAGGGGCGGACACGAAGCCGCCCCGCCGCGTGCGGGTGCACGTTGCGGGGCGGCCCGGGTGTTCCTAGTGGTGATCCCACGGGGTGTGGGCGGTGACCGCGGCGTAGGCGTCGACGATGCCGTGACCGTAGAAACCGTTGAACTGCTTGGTGCCCTGGCACAGCGCGTCGAACTCGGCCGGACGGCCGACGTCGACGTACGAGACCAGCGGCGGGTTCGGGCAGGCGTGCTCGGCCGCCGTGTGGGTCAGGATGTACTCGACCTTCCACGGGTCCAGGCCGAAGCCGTTGCGGCCCTGCTTGCTGCCGTGCGCGCTAACGATCAGCGCCGCGACACCGGAGGCGTGCGGCGAGGCCATCGACGTGCCCTGCAGGTAGGTGTAGTAGCCGCACTGGCCGGCCGCGTTGCAGGCCTTGAAGACGGAGTCCTCGAAGCCCGCGACGACGTTGCCGTCGGCGTCGACCGTACCCTCCTCCTGCAGCACCTTCTTCGGATACGTCGACAGGATCTCGTTGCCGACGGTCCGATAGGTGTCGGTCCCCAGACCGTCGCGGAAGTATCCGCCCGGTGCCGAGACGGTCGCCCGCTCGGTGCCGTAGTCCGAGTAGTCCGCCTTGTTCAGCGACGGGCCGAGCGCGGTGACGCTGATGACGAAGGGGCCCTCCGTCGGCAGGTCCCAGCACGAACCGTTGTCGATCGGCCGCTCGTAGGCCGTGTCGGCGGGGTAGTCCGGGCTGGAGATGTCGGCGCGGGGGTGGCCCTTGTCATCGTGGTTGTTGCCCAGCGCGCTGACCAGCGTCACGCCCTTGAGGTGGGCGTAGGTCAGAGCGCGGAACATCGCCTTGATGATGGTGCGCTGCTCCGCCTGCGCGGCCGGGGAGTCGGCCGGGTTGGCGGTGCAGTTGAACAGCCACGGGTCGACGTAGAACGACATGTTGACCACGTCGATGCCGTTGTTGGCCGCGTGCACGAGCGCGTTGACGACGGGCTCCAGGAAGAAGTACCCGGAGTCCTGGCCGCCCTTGAGCTCGACGAGCGACACGTTCGGCGCCACACCGGACACGCCGAGACCGTTCGCCGCCGCGCCGATCGTGCCGGCGACGTGCGTGCCGTGGCCGCCGTCGTCGGTGCCGACCGGGTCGAGGCAGCTGGCGACCTCGCACGGGCCGTCGATGTCGACCATGTCCTTCGCGAAGTTCTTCGACAGCGCCCAGTTGAAGTTGGGGGCGATGTCGGGGTTCGACGCGTCGACACCGGTGTCCAGGACGCCGACGGTCACGCGCTTGTCGCCCGCGTTGACCTTCCGCGCCTTGTCCGACCGGACGGTCGTGAGGCCCCACAGCTTGTCGTCCAGCGGGTCCATCCCGGCCGTGGCCGGCTTGTTCCCGCCCCGCTTGGCGGCCTTCGCCGCCTGCTGGGCCTCGCGCTCGACGTCACCGGGCTGCTCCTTCTTCGGAGCCTTGCCGATGGCCGCCTTGTGCGTCGCGCCGACGAGCTGGCTGGACGCGCCCGCCTTCTCGACGAACCCGTTCTGCGGCGCCTGCACCGTGTACATGCCCACCGCGTCGTTGCTGCTGATCACCTTGCCGCCGGCCTTGGAGATGGCGGCGGCGGCGTCAGCGGCGGAGACGTTGTCCGCGGCGACGACGGTGTACTCCGCCGTGGCCGAGTTGTCGGCGTAGGCCGGGGCCGACGCCAAGCCGGCCGCGGTCAGCGTCAGCGTCGCGGCCGCGACCGCCACGCCGGTGAGCTTTCTCTTGTATCCCACATAACCTCCCTGGTCGAGGGAATGGGGATATCAGACAGTGCCGCTGGGCGGTGGCGGAACCCTTTCGCGCCGAACCCGTTAATGCAAGGGGGTCCGGGCGATGAGGAACGCACCTTCTTTGCGCGCGTCTCCGTGGTGCAGCATCTCGAGCTCGACGGTGAACCCGGCCGTCCGCAGCCACGCCGCGACCTGCGCGGACGTGCGCCGATGCACGTAGACGTCCATGGGGTGCCCGCCGTATCCGTCCGTCTTGTGGCGGGTGCCCTCCCCCGCGTGGAATGCCAGGAGTGCGACACCACCGGGCCGTAGTACGCGGTGGAATTCCGCGAGAACGCCCGGAATCGCGTCTTCCGGCACATGGATGAGGCAGAACCAGGCGAGCAGGCCGCCGAGCGCGCCGCCGGCGATGTCGAGCGCCGTCATGGACCCGACCTCGAAGCGCAGATCCGGGTGCTCCTGGCGGGCCACGGCGATCATCCCGGGCGACAGGTCGACGCCGAACGGGTCCAGGCCCAGGCGGTGCAGGTGCGACGTGATGCGCCCCGGCCCGCAGCCGATGTCCGCGACGGGTCCGCCGCCGCCGGCGTGCACGAGCTCGGCGAAGATCCCGAGCACACCGCGCTCGTACGGCGCGTCGGCGAGCGCGTCACCCAGCATCGCGGCGTAGCTGACGGCGACGGTGTCGTAGGAGGTGCGGGTGTTGGCCAGCCAGTCATCGTCCGACATATGGGGCACCTTAGCCGCTGTACCATCGCGCCTTCGATTTAGCCTGAACTAAGACGTTGGATCTCCGGGACGGCTGGGTCCGACGCTGTGCGCGTGACGACAACGGGGATCTCCACACCGCCGGTCCAGCGACGGCGAAGCGCACTGCCCGGCCCGTTCTGGGCGCTGTGGTCGGGCACGCTGGTCAACCGGCTCGGCACGATGGTGCTGCCGTTCACCGGCGTGTACCTGACGCAGGCCCGCGGCTTCTCCGTCGCCGTGGCCGGGCTCGCGATGACGCTCTTCGGCGTCGGGTCGCTGCTCTCGCAGCTGATCGCCGGGCTGCTCACGGACCGGATCGGGCGGCGGGCCACGCTGTGCGGGAGCATGCTCGCCACCGCCGCGGTCATGCTCGCCGTCGGCTACAGCACGTCGCTGCCCGCCATCATCGCCGCGATGTTCGTGCTCGGCCTGCTCATCGACGCCTACCGGCCGGCGTCCAGCGCGCTCGTCGCCGACCTGGTCCCGCCGGCGCTGCGGCCGCGGGCGTTCGGGCTGCTGTTCTGGGCGGTCAACCTCGGCTACGCGGTCGCGATGGTGGCCGGCGGCTGGCTGGCCGGCCTCGGCTTCTCCTGGCTGTTCTGGGCCGACGCCGTGACGTGCGTCGTGTTCGCCGTCCTGGTGTGGCGGGCCGTGCCGGAGACCAGGCCGGCGCCCGGCGCTCCCGGAGCCGGACCGGCCGGCGGGTTCGGTGCGGTGCTGCGCGACCGGACCATGGTGGCCTTCACGTGCATCACGTTGGGCCAGGCGCTGGTGTACCTGCAGACGGTCACCATGCTGCCGGTGGCGATGACGGACGTCGCCGGCCTGAGCCCGCGCGAGTTCGGGCTCGCGATGGCCCTCAACGGCCTGCTCATCGTCGCCTTCCAGCCGTTCGTGGCGGCCCGCCTGGACCGGTTCGACCCGCCCCGCGTGATGGCGCTCGGCCTGGCCGTGATGGCGCTGGGCTTCGCCGCGACCGCGTACGTCACCACGATGGCCGGGCTGGCGCTGACCGTCGCCGTGTGGACCGCCGGGGAGATCGTCACGGCCGGCATCGGCGGCGCGATCGTCGCCGCGCTGGCTCCGGTTCGGCTGCGCGGGCGGTACAACGGAATCTATGGCTTTGCCTGGGCTCTCGCCTCGGCCGTCGCCCCGCTGGCCGGCAGCCGCCTGCTGACGGCCGGGGTGGGGACCCTGTGGTGCACGGTCGGCGCGACGGGCCTGCTGGCCGCGGTCGGCATGCTGCTGCTCGGCCCGGCCGTCCGGCGCCGGACCGCCACCACTGACCGGCAATAGCCCGGGATTGGTACTTGCAGCATTGTCGCGTGCGTACATGAGCACATATGGTGGAGGCATGACCGGCGAGCCCCATCACCATCACGGACACGGACACCTGCTCAAGCCGCACTCGCACGACGCCGCCGACAAGGTCGACGCGGCGATGGAGTCGTCCCGCGAAGGCGTCCGCGCGCTGTGGATCTCCCTGGCGGTGCTCGGCGTGACGGCCGGGCTGCAGGCCGTCGTCGTCGTGTTCTCGCAGTCGGTGGCGCTGCTCGGCGACACCCTGCACAACGTGGCCGATGCGCTGACCGCGGTACCACTGGGCATCGCATTCGTGCTCGGGCGCCGGCTCGCGACCCGGCGGTACACCTATGGATTCGGCCGGGCCGAGGATCTGGCCGGGCTGTTCGTGGTCGCGTGCATCGCGGCGTCGTCGGTGCTGGCGGCCTATGAGGCGATCCAGCGGCTGCGGCACCCCGCCGACGTCCGGCATCTCGGGTATGTCGCCGCGGCGGCCGTCATCGGCTTCGCCGGCAATGAGCTCGTGGCGCGGTACCGGATCAACGTGGGCCGCCGCATCGGCTCGGCCGCGCTGGTCGCCGACGGCCTGCACGCGCGCACCGACGGGTTCACCTCGCTGGCGGTGCTGGCCGGGGCCGGGGGTGTCGCGATCGGCTGGCGGTGGGCCGACCCGGCCGTCGGGCTGCTCATCACCGTCGCGATCCTCATCGTCGGCAAAGACGCGGCCCGGGAGGTGTACCGCCGCCTCATGGACGCCGTCGACCCGCACCTCGTCGACCAGGTCGAGGCCACCCTGCGCGACACCCCGGAGGTCCGCGGCATCGGCGAGGTCCGGCTGCGCTGGATCGGCCACCAGCTGCGCGCCGAGTGCCAGATCGCCGTGGCCGCCACCGCCACCATCGTCCAGGCCCACGCCATCGCCCACGACGCCGAGCACCGCCTGATCCACTCGGTGCCGAGGCTCACCGCCGCCGCCGTCCACGCCGAGCCCGACGGCCCCGACCGGGCCCGCCACCACGACGCCGTCGCGGCCCACCACCGATGACCGGCGCGCCGCACGAGGCCCCCGACGCCGCGCAGATCGACGCGGCCGTCGTCGCGCTGCGGATGCTGGCCGACCCCACCCGCCTGCGCCTGATGTGGGAGCTGCGCGACGGCGAGCACGACGTCACCACCCTCACCGCGGCCGTCGGCGCCGCCCGCCCCGCGGTCTCCCAGCACCTCGCCAAGCTCCTCCTGGCCGGCCTGGTCAGCACCCGCCGCGACGGCCGCCGGGTCCTATACCGGGCCCGCGGCGGCCACGTCCGCCGCCTCGTCGCCGAGGTCCTCAACGCCGCCGACCACCACGTCACCAGCGCCCCCGAGCACGACTGAATTTGACCGGGTGCTGGACCGGCTCGTGCTCGACCCCGGGTATCTGCTGCGCGCCGAGCCGGGCGACCTGCTCGCGGCCCTGGAAGCGGTCGCCGACCCGGAAGCCCTCGCGGTCGCGGGCGCCTACCGGCGGGCGGTGGCCTACCTGCGCGCCGGGCCCGGTCCGGCGGCCGCGGCCCTGCAGCTGGCGGCCCGCCGGACCGGCGCGGAGCAGCTCGCCGACCGCATCGGCCACGACCTCGACCTGCCCTGGTCGGCCCGCTGGATGCTGGCCGCCCCGGAGCATCCGCACCAGACGATCGCGGCCGTGGACGGCGGCGTCGGCGAGCTGTACTCCGGCCGCCGGCGCCTGGGACCTCGACGACGCCAGCCCGGTCCTGCTCACCGACCACCGGCCGATCGCGGTCGCCTGCGTCACCCGGCCGGACGGCCGGGTCCTCGCCGTCTCCGTGGACCAGCGGGCCCGGGTCCGGGTGTCCGATGTGGACGGCCGCGGCCTACGGCACGAGTTCGTCGCCCCGCCCGCCGACCCGCTGCCCGACACCGGGGCCTACTACCCGCCCGGCCGGGAACCGGTCCCGGACCGCGGCGAGTCCATGCGGGACGTGACGGCACGGCGGCCTGCACCGGCTGCGGCTGCGGGCCGGCGGCACCGTCATCGAGACCGCGGCCGAGCCGATCGCGGCCGGTGCGGAGCAGCGCACGATCGCCTGCGGGCGGCTCGGCGACCGGCCCGTGGCCGCGACCGCTCCGTACGACGGCGGGGCCGTGCGGGTGTGGGACCTGGACACCGGCGCGCTGCGGCACCGGCTGCCGATCGAGGACGCCGTGCGGAGCCTGGCCCTCGGCGACGACGGCACCCTGGTGGCCGGGGTCGTCCGCGGCCTGGTGGTGCTCCGGCTCCGCTGAGCGGCACACGATAGGGTCCGGCGGTGATCGATTCGGATGGGTACTTCGGGGAACGGGTCGCAGCGCAGTACGACGAGTCGTCGGCGGACATGGCCGACCCGGCGGTTGTCGAGCCGATCGTCGACGCGCTGGAGGAGCTGGCCGACGGGGGCCGGGCCCTCGAGCTCGGCATCGGCACGGGCCGCATCGCCCTGCCGCTGGCCGCCCGCGGCGTGCGGGTGCACGGCATCGACCTGTCCCGGGCCATGGTCGCCCGGCTGCGCGAGAAGCCCGGCGGCGACGCGATCGGCGTGACCATCGGCGACTTCGCCACCGCCCGGGTCGACGCCGCGTTCTCCGTGGCCTACCTGGTCTTCAACACGATCATGAACCTGACGACCCAGGCCGCGCAGGTCGCCTGCTTCCGCAACGTCGCCGCGCACCTGCAGCCCGGCGGCCGGTTCGTCATCGAGGTGATGATGCCGGACCTGCGCCGGCTGCCTCCGGGGCAGGATGTCGTACCGTTCCACGTCAGCGACACCCGCTGGGCCTACGACCTGTACGACGTCGCGACCCAGTCGATGAGCTCCAACTACGTCGAGGTCGTCAACGGCCGCGGCGGCTTCCGCTCGATCCCGTTCCGCTACGTGTGGCCGGCCGAGCTGGACCTGATGGCACAGCTCGCCGGGCTGCACCTGCACGACCGGTGGGCCAACTGGCACCGCGAGCCGTTCACCAGCGACAGTACCCAGCACGTGTCCGTCTGGGAGAAGCCGGTCCTGCCGGACTGACCCCCGCACGGGCCTACACGCCGCGGCTGCTTCAGGATTAGTTAACAAACCTTGACATTCGGCGTCGGGTACCACTTTCATCGATGCATGCGTAGGTGGAGCGGGCCGGCGATCGCGGCCGGGTGTGTGACGGCCGCGGTGGTGGCGATCGCTGCGGTGGTCCTGCCGGCGAGTGCTGCGACGAACGCGATCGGTGACCCGGGGTTCGAGTCCGGGCTGTCCGGGTGGGCGTGCAGCGGCACCGCCGGCGCGGCGGCGGGCACCGTCCACTCCGGCGCCGCCGCGTTGCAGGCGACGCCAAGCGCCAGTGACACCGCGCAGTGCACGCAGTCGGTGCCGGTCACGCCCAACACGACGTACACGCTGAGCGCCTGGGTCAACGGCAGCTACGTGTACATCGGCGCGTCCGGAGCCAGCATCTGGACACCGTCCAGCGGTGGGGCGTTCCAGCAGCTCAGCACGTCGTTCACGACCAGCGCGACGACGACCAGCGTGACCGTGTTCGTGCATGGATGGTACGGGCAGCCGACGTACTACGCCGACGACTTCGTTCTCACGTCCGGCGCCGGTGGCACGCCGACGACCAGCAGTCCGACGCCCACCAAAAGCCCGAGCGCAAGCCCGAGCCCGAGCCGGAGCGCGAGCCCGAGCGCGAGCAAGAGCCCGAGTGCGAGTCCGAGTCCGAGCAACAGCCCGAGCAAGAGCCCAACCGCCAGCCCCACCGGTGGTACCGGTCCGGGCACGAGCCTGCCCGCCTGCTCGTTCTGGTCGACCGTCACCCCGCCGGTCCGCACCATCGGACCCAGCCACAACGCGACCAGCCAGGCACCGCAGTACGACCTCAGCGGCCGGCTGCCCGCGCCCTCGACCGTGACCGGCGCGCTCAGCGGCTCCAGCGTCACGATCACGTTCAGCCGGGTGGCCGGGGCCGTCGCCTACCGGGTGTGGCGCAACAGCCAGTCGGTCGGCTGGGTGGACGACTGGGGCCAGGCGACGCTGTCCGTGACCGACACCGCGCCGTGTCGCAACGCGCACTACACGGTCGTGGCCCTGCGCTCCGACGGCAGTGACGCCTCGACCGGCGCGCTGTCCCAGCCGTACATCCTCGCCGACAGCGGGGCCGTGCAGCCCTACGCCATCCCGGCCGGGACGCAGCTCGAGTACGAGGTCACGTCGTACAACGACCTCGGGCAGACGGCCAGCGGCATCAACACGGCGCTGGGGATCTGCGCGGTCGACACCCGATACATCCCGTGGGGCACCCGGTTCAAGGTCGACGGCTACGGGTACTGCTACGCGGCCGACATCGGCACGTGGATCCAGGGCCAGATCGTCGACGTGTGGCTGCCCGGGGCCGAGGCTGACGCCTGGGGCGTGCAGAAGCGGACCATCACGATCCTGTAGTTCCCCGCGACTCACCTCGCCGCGGACCGCCCGGCGGGTAGAGACTTGAGTCCACGCTGCCCAATGGCCAAGGAGGGCGCTTCGTGGACGGTCGTGAGCGGATCGAGGTCGTCGCGCTGGTCGCGTCGGCGGGCGGGATCAATGCGCTGTCGACGGTGCTGCGGGCGCTGCCGGACGACCTGCCGGCGGCGGTGATCGTGCAGCAGCACCTCGGCGCCCAGGGCAGCGCACTGGTCTCGGTTCTGCAGCGGCAGGCCGGTCGCAAGGTCGTCTGGGCCGGGGACGGCGCGCGGATCACGGCCGGTGTCGCGATCGTGTGCCCGCCCCGGTCCCGGATCGAGTGCTT
The DNA here is from genome assembly GCF_044454505.1 of Dactylosporangium sp. NPDC051541. Taxonomy (NCBI): domain Bacteria; kingdom Bacillati; phylum Actinomycetota; class Actinomycetes; order Micromonosporales; family Micromonosporaceae; genus Dactylosporangium; species Dactylosporangium sp. NPDC051541. The sequence continues at coordinate 384,399 of NZ_JBITDU010000007.1, read as the reverse complement.
CCCCGACGGCACGTGCGCGGTGCTGCCCACGCCCGGCGGGGCCCGCGAGTTTCCGCACGATGCGCTGCTCAAGTCCCTGGCCGAGTCGTTCGGCGGGCGGGCCCTGGCGGCCGTGCTGACCGGGATGGGCCGGGACGGAGCGGCGGGGGCGGCGGAGCTGAAGGCGGTCGGCGGTGTCGTCATCGCCCAGAGCGAGGACACCGCCGAGCAGCCGTCGATGCCGAGGGCCGCGGCCGAGGCGGGCGCCGACCTCGTCCTGCCGCTGCACGAGATCGGCGGTGTCATCGCCGACGTCGTCTCCGGCGGTGCGCTGCCCCGGCCGCGCGCGGAGGTCGACGCGGTCCGGGAGATCTTCGGCGGCCCGTCGGCCGTGGCGGGCATCGCCCGCGACGTCGACTGGGCGCACACGCCGCTGGGCCCGGTGGCGGGCTGGAGCGCGGCGCTGCGCACGGTGGTGCGGCTCGTGATGGGTTCGCCGGTGCCGATGCTCGTGCTCTGGGGCGAGCAGCGGATCATGCTGTACAACGACAGCGGTGCCGAACCGGGCGGCGTGCGGCACCCGGAGGACTTCGCGCGGCCCGGCCCGCACCTGTGGCCGCCGACCCGACCGATGACCGAGCCGCTGCACCAGCGCGCCGCCCGCCGGCTCCTCGACCGGCAGGGCCGGGCCCGCTACGCGTGGTTCGACATCACCTACTCACCGCTGTGGGACGAGCACGGCGCCGTCGCCGGCGTGCTGCAGTCGGCCCACGAGCGCACCGCCGAGGTGCTCGCGGCCCGGCGGCTGCGGATCGTCAACCAGCTGGCCGCGGCACCGCCGTCGCGGGACCGGCGGGAGGCACTGGCCGGCGCCCTCGCGATTCTCGGCCGGGCGGAGGACCTGCTGTTCGCCGCGGCCTACCGGTTCGACGCGTCCGGCACGCTGGCCGACCTGGCCGGTGCGGCCGGGGTCGAGGCGGGCAGCGTGCTGGCGCCGCACCAACTGCGGCTGACCGCCGGCGCCGAGTGGCCGCTGCACCAGGCGGCCGAGGCCCGCCGGCCGCTGCTGTTCGACGACCTCGCCGCGCGCTTCCGCGGGCACACGGTCGGCCCCGAGCAGCTGACGCCGGAGTGCGCGATCCTGCACCCGCTGCCGGACCACGGCCGGGACGACGTCGCCGGCGTGCTGGTGCTCGCCCTGCACCCGCGCCTGGCGCTGGACGACGGCTACCGCGAGTTCCTCGCCGTCGTCGGCGAGACGGTCACGGCCAAGGTCGCCGAGTCGCACGCCCGGCAGCAGGAGCGCCGGCGGGCCGAAGGGCTGGCCGAGCTCGACCGGGCCAAGACCGAGTTCTTCGCCAACGTCAGCCACGAGTTCCGGACCCCGCTGACACTCATGCTGGCCCCGCTGGAGGAGCTCCTCCAGCAGGCCGGGGACCCCATCCCGGCCCGCCGCGGCGACGTCGAGCTCGTGCAGCGCAGCGCCCGCCGGCTGTTGCGGCTGGTCGACACCCTACTGGAGCTGGCACCGGCCGAGCCCGGCCGGCAGGGGCCGCAGTACGCGGCGACGGATCTGGCCGCGCTGACCGCCGACACCGCGCTGACCTTCCGCAACGCGGCCGAGGCGGCCGGGCTCAAGCTGGTCGTCGATGCGGCCCCGCTGCCGGCTCCGGTGTCGGTCGACCCGCAGATGTGGGAGAAGATCGTCGCCAACCTGGTCGCCAACGCGCTGAAGTTCACCTGGGACGGCAAGATCGAGGTCGTCCTGCGCACCCTGCCGAAGCACACGGAGCTGGTGGTCCGCGACAGCGGGGTCGGCATACCGGCCGAGCACCTGCCCTACGTGTTCAAGCGCTTCCACCGGGTGCCGGAGACCCACGGCCGCTCCAACGAGGGCGCCGGCATCGGCCTGGCCCTGGTCGAGGAGCTGGTCCGGCGCCACCACGGCCGGGCCCGGGTGACCAGCGAGGAGGGCCGGGGCAGCACCTTCACGGTCTGGCTGCCGCTGATCCGGCGGGCCGACCGCCCGGGCCCGCCGGCCCGGGCCGGGGGCCTCGCCGCGGCCATGGCCGAGGAGGCCGCGCAGTGGGACCACGTCCGCGAGGAGCACGACGCCGCCCTCGGCCTGGACGGCCCGGTGGACCTCCCCGCGGCCGGGAAGCCGGCGGGCGCGCCGGTGCTCGTGGTCGACGCCAACGCCGACATGCGTGACTACCTGGTGCGGCTGCTCGGCGGGGCCTGGCCCGTGCTCGAGGCCCGCACCGCCGACGAGGCGCTCGAGACGGCCGCGCGGGCCCGGCCCGGGCTCATCCTGGCCGACGTCATGATGCCGCGCATGGACGGCTTCGCCCTGCTGCGCACCGTCCGCGCCGACCCGGCCCTGGCGCGGACCCCGGTCGTCCTGGTCACCGCCCGGGCCGGCGAGCACACCGCGATCGAGGGCATGCTCGCCGGCGCCGACGACTACATCGTCAAACCGTTCTCGTCCCGGGAGCTCCTGGCCCGGGTCGGCGCCCAGCTGGAGCTGTCCCGGGTCCGCCGCACCGCCGACGAGGCCATGCGGGCCAGCGAGGAGCGGCTGCGGCGGGTGCTGGAGACCGAACGCGTCGGCGTCCTGTTCTTCGACCAGTCCGGCACCCTGGTCGACGCCAACGACGTCTTCCTGCGGATGGTCGGCTACACCCGGGCCGAGGTCGACCAGCGCTTGCTGCGCTGGCAGGACCTGACCCCGCCGGAGTGGATGCCGACCAGCGAGGAGCAGATGGCGGTTCTGGAGGCCACCGGCCGGATCGGGCCGTATCAGAAGGAGTACTTCTGCAAGGACGGGTCGCGGCGGTGGATGCTGTTCGCCGGCCGCGACCTCGGCGACGGCAACATCTCCGAGTTCTGCATCGACATCACCGACCTCAAGAAGGCCGAGGCTCAGAACGTGTAGGGGGTGTCGTACTCCGGCCGCAGCACCCGGGAGCGCGGCGACGCCCGCCGGATCGCGGCGATGAACGCGTCGAGCTTCGCCGCGTCGGAGGCGGCCACGGCGGGCGGGTTGCGCAGCGGCGTCTCGAAGTTGTCCCAGTGCACCGGCACGACCACCCGCGGGTGCCCGAGCGCGGCGAGGAGCCGCCCCGCGTAGTCGTGGACAACGCCGCCGGAGGGCAGGGCGAGCATGGCCACATCCGGGTCGAGGCCGGTGAGGTTGCGCTCGACGAAGTCGCTGCCGCCCATGAAGAAGACCTTCGCGCCGCCGGCGATCGTCACCTGGTAGGCGAGGGTGTCGCCCTCCGGCAGGTCGGCGATCGTCTGCGGGGCGGGCGGCGCGGTGACCCGCACGCCGGGGAAGGCCAGCGTGTAGGCGGCGTTGCGGCTGTGCAGCGACGCGACGACCTCGACGGTGTAGTCGCCGAAGTCGAGGTACTCGCCGCCCTTGACCGGGATGGTCGCCACGCCGGACGCGAGCCCCAGGTGGTAGGCGGTCAGCGTGCCGAAGACCCGCGCGCCGGGGACCGTCCGCGCGATGTGCGGCACGTCGTTGAAGTGGTCCCAGTGCGTATGCGTGACGAGCACCGTCTCCGGCTTGCCGATCCGCGGGCCGATCGCGTCGGCGTCCACCCGCAGCGGCGTGGCCGGGTTGAACGCGCCGGTGAACAGGCCCGTCGGATAGCGGCTGAGGTACGGGTCGACGAGGACCGTGCGGCCGTTGATGTCGATGCGCCAGCCGGCGGTACCGAACCAGCGAAACGTCGCGGAACGGGAGCCGGCCGCCGTCGAAGCGAACGCCGCGGGACCCGGTGCGGCCAAGGCGGCCGGTGCGGCGACGGCGGTGCGGATGAGGGTACGGCGGTTCAGGTCTGGTGTGTCGGCCATGGCGCAAACCCAAGCACCGCCCGGTCCGGCCTGTCCAAGACCAGACCCGGCAACCGCCCATATCGGGATGGATATCAGCGCTGGTCACGCAGCATGTCGACGGCGGTGGCGGCGGCCCGGCCGAGGGCCAGGTCGACGTCGATGCGGGGGATGCGCCCGGCGCCGCCGGCGAAGACCGCGATCGCGTAGCGGCCCCCGTCGGGGTACTCCGCGACCCCGATCTCCATCGCCAGCCCGGGCAGCGTGCCGGTCTTCCCCGCGACCCGCACCTCGGCCGGGAACCCGGACCGCAGCCGGGTCCAGGCCATCTGCCGCGCCATCAGCCCGCGCACCGCCGCACACGCCGGTGGCGGCCCGGCCTCGTCCCGCCAGATCAGGCCGAGCAGTTTCGTCATGTCTTCGGGGGTACTGGCCGTGGTCCGACCCGGATCGAAGACGCGCAGGGTCGCCACCCGCTCCGGCGGCAGGCTCGGGAAGATCCGCGCGAACTCGGCGTCATCCCGGGCCCCGATGTCGGCGAACATCGACTCGAGCAGCTGCCGCGGGCCCCCGACGATCCGGGTGCGGTGCAGCCCGAGCTCGGCCGCCAGCAGGCCGAGGACGTCGGGCCCGCCGAGCCGGTGCAGCAGGACGTCGGCGGCGGTGTTGTCGGAGACGGACATGGCGAAGTACGCCAGGTCCCGCAAGGACAGCTCGATGTCGTCGGAGCAGCCCGCGGTACCCCAGCCGCCGAATCGGTCTTCAACGCCGACGACGACCCGCTCGGCGGGGTCGAGGACACCGGCCGCGACCTGCCGGGCGAACTCCAGGACCAGCAGCACCTTGACGATGGACGACAGCACGACCGGCGCGTCGGCGTCCAGCCCGACCGCCCGGTCCGAGTCGATGTCGCACACGTGCAGACGCCCGTGCACCCCGGCGGCGGCGAAAATGTCCCTGATCGACATAAGGTGCACTGTATGGGGGACCTGTCGCGGCACCTGCGATACTTCCTGGTCGTCGCCGAGGAGCTGCACTTCGGCCGGGCGGCGGAGGTGCTCGGCATCGCCCAGCCGCCGCTCAGCCAGGCCATGCGCCGTCTCGAACGGGAGCTGGGCGTGACCCTGTTCGACCGGCTCCCCCGCGGCACCGAGCTGACCGCGGCCGGCCGGGCCCTGCGCGACGAGGCACCGCAGTTCCTGGCGGCCGAGCGGCGGCTGCGGGCACTCATGCACAGCATCCGCGACGGCGACGTCGGCCCGCTGCGGGCCGGGGTGCCGCCGGAGACCCCGGCCGCGGCCCTCGGCGAGCTGCTGCGCCGCCTCGGCGAGCAGGCCCCGGGCCTCGACGTGGACCTGCAGGAGCTGACCACCGCCGAGCAGCTGGACCTCCTCGCGTCCGCGCGGCTCGACGTCGGCCTCGTCCACCACCCGGTTGACGCCGCCGACCTCGAGTGCGGGCCGGTCACCCGGGTGCGGCTCGGGGTCGTCCTGCCCCGCGCCTCGCCCCTCGCGCGGCTCCCCGAGCTCACCGCCGGCCGGCTCGCTGGGCAAGGGCTGGTCGTCTTCCCGCGGGCGACGGCGCCGGACTGGTACGACACCCTCCTGAGCCGCTGCCGGGAGCTCGGGTTCACACCGTCGCGGGTGCGCCACGCCCGCAACCCGGAGTTCCTGTGCGGGCTCGTCCTGGCCGGGCTCGGGGTCGGGCTGGAGCGGGAGGACGCGGTCCGGCGGGAGCCGCGGGTCGCGTGGCGGCCCCTGGCCGGGGATCCGCTGTGGCAGGAGACGTCGGCGGTGTGGCCGCGGCGGGCCCCGCACCCGGCCACGGCCCGGTTCGGGGACCTCGTCCGGGAAGTCCTCGAGACTCGCGACGACGCCCCCGCGCGGATCCTCGGCGCTCCGGGGCCGTGGTCGGTGGTGTTCGACCGGGCCCGGACCTAGGACGGTCCGTCGCGGATGACGCCGCGGACGTGGTCCAGGGACAGGGTGGCCGGGTCGAAGGCGGTCAGCAGCCAGGTCGCGCCGGCGCGGACGTAGGGGGCCGGGTCGTCGCCGGGTGGGAGTTCGGCCGCGACGTCGTACGGTGCCGAAGGGTCGGCCCGCAGCGCCGTCACCTTCGCGACCGCGGCCGCGAGGGCGTCGGGGCTTTCCAGGTTGACCGGGAAGAAGCCCTGATACCGGGCGGCGCGGCGCAGTGGTCTGGTGTAGCCGGGGAACGCCGCGACCCACACCGGCACGCCCGGCTCCTGCACCGGCCGCGGGAGGAACTCGACATCGTCCACAGTGTAGTGTTCCCCGCGGTGGCGGACTGGGGCGCCGGACCAGGCACCCTCCAGGATGGACAGTGCCTCGTCCAGCATCGCGCCGCGGCGGCGGTCGTCGGTCTCGTCGCCGAGGCGGGACAGTTCCTCGCCCGAGCGGTCCCCGCCGATCCCGACGCCGAGGGTGAGCCGGCCGCCGCTGAGCCGGTCCAGGGTCGCGGTTTCGCGTGCGACCTTCGCCGGGCGGCGGCGTGGCAGCGGGGTCACCATGGTGCCGATGCGGAGACTGGCAGTACCCACCGCAATCGCACTCAGGACGACCCACGGGTCGGCCACTTGCCGGATCGGGCTCTGCCACCGCACGTGGTCCCACACGAAGAACCCGTCCCAGCCGGCCTCCTCGGCCTGCGCGGCCAGGCGCGTGACGGCGAGCGGATCGGCGAGGGGGTCGAAGAGCGGCACCCAGATCGCCGACCGCGCCCCGTCAGGCATAGCCGTGCAGGAGGTCGGCGAGCGCGGCCGGCCGGCTCAGCGCCGCGCAGTGACCGGCCTCGATCGGGTCGGGTGTGATGCCGAGCCGCTGCGCCACGACCCGGCGCAGCAATGACTCGGGCAGGCATCGGTCCAAAGTGCACAGGACAAATTTGGCGGGTACTGCCGGGAGGCGCGAAAGCGGCCACGGCTGATTGTTCGCCACCTCGGACGGGTGCGTCCGCGAGCGCCGCAGCCCTTCCTCGCCGAGCGGGCGCGGCACATCGTTGTAGAACACCACGAACGGGTCGTCGTCGTCCCACCCCGGATGGCCGGCGTTCTTCCACCAGTCGGCGGGCCGCTCACCGGGTGCCGGCACCATCCCGGACACATACACGATCGCGGCCGCGCCGAGGCGTTCGGCGGCGAGCGGGGCCGTGAACCCGCCGAACGAGTGCGCGACGACGATCGGGTCCCGGTGCCCGTCGGCCGCGGCGACGACCGTGTCGGCGTAGGCGTGCAGGTCCGAGTGCTCGTCGTCGGGCAGGTCCGGGGCGATCACGTCGTGGCCGCGGGCCCGCAGCTCGGGCTCGAGCAGATGCCAGTCCCAGGCCGACCCGCCGGCGCCGTGAATCAGTACGAAAGTGGCCATGACCATCACGCTAGCCGCGACCGGACATCCAGAAAAACGATTGGTTCCGATCGTGTCGATCGCCGGAGCCGATAGAATACCTGGTGTGGACCTGCGCCAGCTCGCCACCATGGCCGCGATCGTCGACGAGGGCTCGTTCGGCCGCGCCGCCGCCCGCCTCGGCTACACCCAGTCGACGGTCAGCCAGCAGATCGCCGGGCTGGAGAAGGCCGTCGGCGGCGCCGTGTTCGACCGCCCCGGTGGCCCGAAACCGGTCACGATCACCCCGCTCGGCCGCGTGGTCCTGACCCACGCCCGCGACCTGCTGGCCCGGGCCGACGCCATGGCCGCGGCCCTCGACCGGTTCCGGGCCGGGGACGGCCGGGTCGACATCGGCACGTTCCAGAGCCTGTCGACGGTGATCCTGCCGGTCCTCGTGCGCCGCCTGCGCGCCGAATACCCCGACTGCGACATCCGCCTGTTCGAAGAAGAGACCGACCCGCCCCGCGTCGACGACCTCGACCTGGTCTTCTTCGACGGCCGCGCGACCGGCGACGTCGAGCACCGCAAACTCCTCGACGACCCCTACGCCCTGGTCGCCCGGCGCGGCACGTTCCCGCCCGGCCCAGTCCCGCTCACCGCCCTGCACCAGGCCCCGATGGTCGCCTGGCCCGCCGTCTGCGACCAGCCCCGCGTCGAGGAGGCGTTCGCCCGGGCCGGCGTGCGGCCGCGGACCGTGTTCCGCACGACGAGCAACGAGGCGGTCCTGTCGATGGTCCGGGCCGGCATCGGCTCCGCGGTCCTGCCCCGCCTGGTCCTCGACGGTGTCGACGAGGCCCTGACGGTCCACGACCTGCGGCCGGCGTTCCCGCCCCGGGAGATCTACCTCCTCTGGCCGGCCGGCCGCACCCACTCGCCCCTGGCCGCCCGGGCCATCGAGATCGCCCTCGACATCGCCGCCGCCTACCACCGCTAGGCGACCAGTCCTTCGTCACCACCGTCAGAGCTTCGTCGCGGTCACCATCGCGAAGCCCAGCAACTCGCCGGCGTCGGCGGTGAGCAGGTCGATGACCGCCTGGCGGCTGTGGGCCCGGCCGGTCCAGTCGCCGGTGTGCTCGGCCACCGCCCGGGTCCAGAGCCGCCAGTCCCGCCAGCCGTCGTCCTGCAGCCGCGCCGATGTGACGGTCACGAGCTCGGTGACCTCCCACTGGAAGCGCCACCACTCGGGGGTGTGCCAGGCGATCGGCTCCCAGCCGAACAGTTCCTTGACGGGCGCCGGGATCGCCCCGAGCTCCCGGATCTCCCGGGTCATGCCCGGCGTCGACATGCCGAGCCGGCCGCCGGTCCGCAGGAACTGCACCAGATACGGCAGATACCAGTCGGAGGTCCCGAAGTACTCGAAGGCGTCGATGCTGACGATGGCGTCGAAGCTGTCCTTCGCGAACGGCAGGTTGTGCGCCTCGGCCCGCACCGCGGTCACCCGATCGGCGACGCCGGCCTCGGCGAACACGGCCGCCGCCTCATCCGGCGCGATCCACCAGTCGGCCGCCACGACCTGGACGCCGTACTCACGGGCCAGGAACACGGACGTCGCGCCCTTGCCGGAGCCCAGGTCCAGCACCCGCATCCCCGGCCGCAGGTCGAGGTCCTGAGCCAGGTCCTCCAGCAGCCACAACGGATTTGGCCCCATGTCCAGGTCGAGCAGCCAGGCCGGGTCGTATCGGGACGAGCGCGGATACCGATCCGGGCGGATGAGCTCATCGTAGATTGTCACGAGTACCGATCAAAGCCGTTCACCCGCGGGCGGGCAATCGACAATTCGAGGTGGCCCCGGTGATCCGCGTGGTCAAACGGGCCGGACACGCGAGGTGAATGAATGTTTCGATGTTTCGGCTCAGGCGAATGGGCCCCGGCACGTGGAGTACGTTTCGGAAAATCCCGGCGGCTGTACCGCCTTATCGACTGCGGCGGTCGGAGAACTCGGACGTACGGGGTGGCGGCCGGTGGGCCGCCACCGCCACCGCGGCTTCTACGCTTGGGTGCATGGCGATCACGTGGCTGCTCGGCCCGGACGACGTGGCGCGGATCCGGTTCGCGTATTCGCCGGTCTGGGAGCTGATCGCGAGTGTGCGCACGCTCGCCGACCCGGCCCGGCAGGTCGTGCACCGCCCGTGGGCCAGCGCCGTGCGGCCGCGCCTGGCCGGGATCGAGGGGATCGACGAGCTGTTCGCGCTCGTGCCGCCGGACGGATACCTGCCGGACTTTCTGACCCCGCCGCCGGAGGAGCAGTCGCCGGCGTTCCCGGCCGAGCTCGAACGGGTCCGGGCGACCGCGCCGGAGACCGCCCGCGTGGAGGTGGGCCGGCTGCGGCCGCGGCGCTCGCCGGCCGTCCGCGCGTTCCTGGACGATCCGGCGGCCGGGGTCGAGCGGGTCGCCGCCACCATCGGACGCTACTGGGACGTGTGCCTGCGCGAGTACTGGACCCGGGTCCACGACCGGCTCGAGGCCGACGTGCTGCGCCGGACCCGCATCCTCGCCGCCGGCGGGGCCCACGCCCTGTTCGGCTCGCTGCACCCGGCCGTCACCTGGACCGGCGACCGGCTGCACATCGACCGCCCGCACACCCACGTCGAGGAGCCGCGCGGCGAGGGCCTGGTCCTGGTGCCCAGCGCCTTCCACTGGCCCGCGGTCGCGGCGATGTACGCGCCGTACCGCCTGATGGTCGCCTACCCGATCGCCGGCGTGGGCACGCTCTGGCAGGACACTGCGCCCCCGGCCCCCGACGGCCTGGCCGCGCTGATCGGCCGCAGCCGCGCCCGCATGCTCGTCGCCCTGGCCGAGCCGGCCACGACCACCGCCCTCGCCCGCCGCCTGTCACTGACGACGGGCGCGGTCAGCCAGCACCTGGCCGTCCTGCGCGGCGGCGGCCTGGCCGTCGGCCAGCGCGTCGGCAAGGAGGTGTACTACAGCCGCACCCCCACCGGTGACGCCCTCGCCGACGGCGCCGCCTGAGACCGCCGATGCCGGGTCACTCCACGCCAGCAGCGGTGTATCGTGACGGTCGATGAGCGGGAACCCGGTGCTGCGCGACCACGTCGCCGCCGTGACCGCCGTGTTCCTCACCGGCGCGTTGCCGCACTGAGCACAGTGGACGGTCAGCTGCGGCGGCATGTGCTGCCCGACTGGATGGCGGCCGAGTGCGCCGAGGCTCGGGCCCGCGGTGACTGGCGAGCGGCGTGCGCGGCCGCCCGGATCACCGTCGTCGCCCGTTCGGACGCGGATGTGGACGCGGCCGCCGGGATGCTGGCCGGACTGGCGCCGGAGCTGCTGCGCCTCAACCTGCCCCGGTCGCGGAACGGGTCGGGCGTGCTGTGGCCCGGCGCCCGATACGTGCTCGCGCCGGACGGACCGGTCGGCGCGGACACCGTCGTGCTCGAGGTCCGGGCCCCGACCTGGCGGACGAGTTCGCAGCGGCTCACGCTGCACATCGCCCGCCTCGGCGACCTGGGAGCCGGGCCGGTCGTCCCGCTGCCGCCATACCTGTGGGACGCCCGCCGCACCGGTGAACGGCCGCCGGCTCTGCGCGAGCCGCCCGGCGCCGCGGCCTGGACGGCGGCCGGCTGGCACCTCGACGACAGCGTCGAGCAGTCCTTCTGGAGCCGGGTCGGCGCCGACCTCCTCGACCGCACCGACCCGCTGCTCGCCGCGCACGAGCTGCGGCGGGTCGCGGCCCAGTTCGGCCAGGCCGTCTGGTCGCTGCGGACCAAGCATTATCCGCGCCCGAACCCGTCGCCGGGGTTCAACTGGTTCCTGCGCCTGGAAACGGCCGCGGAGCAGCTGCGGGTGACCTGGGTCAAGGACCCGCCGCCGGGACCGTACCGGGCCGAACTCTGCCTGCACCCGGCCCTGCTGGCGGCTTCGGTCGCGGCGCCGGAATCGGCACCGCCGGCCGTTGCGGAGCGCGTCCGGGTGCGCTGCCGGGGCGTGTGGCACGAGATCGCCGTCCGGGCCGGTCGGCTCGAGCTGCTCGACCACACCGACGGCGAGCGGCCGGCCGAGCTGACGCTGCGGGACCTGGGCGGCGAGGCCAGCGCCTGCTTCCGCATCGAGGCGGCCTGGCGGGCCGGTGGCAAGGACTCCGAACTGCCGAAGAGCCTGCGACGGTACCGCCGCGACCTGTGGCTTCGCATCGAGCACGGCGGCAGCCGGGCGGTCCTGGCGCTGCTCGACGCGGACCTCGACCCGCACCTGCGTGACGGCCTGGGCCGCACGCTGCTGCACCACATCCACCAGTTCGACCACACCGAGCTCCTGCCCCGCCTGCTGGAAGCGGACCTGGACGTCAACACCCAGTGTCGCCGCCGCTGGACCCCGATGTGCGAAGTCCTCGTCCACGACCCGCCCGCCGACCTCCTGCTCGCCCTCGATGCGGCCGGCGCCCACCCCCGCCTCGCGCATCGGCTGGACCGCTGACGGCTGGACCTCGGGCCGCCCGCGGTAGATCATGCTCGGGTGTCGTGGTGGATGTATCCGGTCCTGCTCGTGGCCGGCGTCGGCGGTGGCCTCGTCGGTGCCGTTGGCGGCGTCGCGTCGCTGGTCAGCTACCCGGCGCTGCTCGCGGTCGGGCTGCCGCCGGTGGCGGCGAACGTCACCAACAGCGTCGGGCTCGTGTTCAGCAGCGTCGGGTCGATCGCCGGCTCGCGGACGGAACTGGCCGGCCAGGCCCGCCGCCTCCGCCGGCTGATCGCGGCCGCCGTCGCCGGCGGTGTGGCCGGCGGAGCCCTGCTGCTGCTCGCGCCGGCCTCGTCGTTCGAACTGGTCGTGCCCGGCCTGATCGCGCTCGCGTCGGCCGCGATCCTGCTCCCCCGCCGGGCCACCGCGACCGACCACGAGCAGCGCTGGCCCCTGCTCGGCGGCGTCTTCCTGATCGGCGCCTACGGCGGCTACTTCGGCGCCGCCGCCGGCATCATGATGCTGGCCCTGATGCTCGCCCTGACCCCCGAAACCTTCGCCCGCGGCAACGCCATGAAGAACGTCCTGCTCGGCTCCGCCAACGCCGTCGCCGCCGTCGCCTACGCGCTGTTCGGCCCGGTCCACTGGCTCGCGGTGCTGCCGCTGGGCCTCGGCGGCTTCATCGGCGGCCGCCTCGGCCCGGCCATCGTCCGCCGCTCCCCACCCCGAGCCATGCGCTGCATCATCGCCACCCTCGGCCTCGGCCTCGCGATCACGCTCGGCTGGCGGACCTACCGCTGAGGGCCGCCGGCCGGCGTGGAGCCGTCACGCGTACAGGTTGAGCTCGGCGATCGACCACCAGCTGCTCGACGTGCCGGTCTGGACGATGCGCACGTACCGCGCCGTCTGGGCCGGGAACGCGGCGGTCACCAGGGCGGCGGTGCCGGTGCCGGTGGCGATCGGGACGCTCCAGGTAACCCCGTCGGGCGAGGTCAGGATCTGATAACCGTGGGCGTAGTCATTGGCGCTGCCGGCCGAGTCCATCCGCAGCTTCGCGAACGTGCGGGCGGTACCCAGATCCAGCTGGAACCATTGGCCGTTGACCATCGGGGTGCCCGTCGACCAGCGGGTGGCGGTGTTGCCGTCGAGGGCTCGGGCCGGCACATCGGCGCCGCCGGTGGCCGAGGCGGTGGCCGTCCAGCCGGTCCGGGGCAACGGGGTGTCGGCCGGTGGCGTCCCGCCGATCGTGGCCTGGCCGGTGAGGCGGATGTCGCGGGACGACGCGCCGACGTACACCTGGTGGGTGCCGCCGGTGGTGGTCCAGGTGGTGCCCCAGTACTGGAAGCTGCGGGCGTCCAGGGTGACCGAGACGCGCTGGGTCTGGCCCGGGTTGAGCGTGACCCGGGCGAAGCCGCGCAGGTTCTTCGGGGGCTCGCCGGTGGCCGCGGGCTGGCCGATGTACACCTGCGGGATCTCGGAGCCGGCGCGCGGGCCGGTGTTGGTGACGTCGAAGGCGACGGCGACGCGGCCGGTGGCGTCCGGGGCGGCGACGGTCAGGTTCGCGTAGGCGAAGGTGGTGTAGGACAGGCCGTGGCCGAAGGGGAAGAGCGGGGCGACGTTCTGCGCGTCGTACCAGCGGTAGCCGACCTTCAGACCTTCGGAGTACGACACCTGCCCGTTCTGCCCGGGCCACTGCGCCGTGGTGCTCGCCGGGACGTCGGTGAGCCGGGCCGGGAACGTGACCGGGAGCTTGCCGGTGAAGTTCGCGTCGCCGTAGAGCAGGGCGGCGAGGGCGTTGCCGTCCTCCTGGCCCGGGTACCACGCCTCGATGACCGCCCGCACGCTGCCGAGCCACGGCATGGTGACAGCCGAGCCGCTGTTGACCACGACGACGGTGTTGGGGTTGGCCGCGGCCACGTCGGCGACGAGCTGGTTCTGGGCCGCGGACAGGTCGATGCCGGCCAGGTCGGAGCCCTCCGACTCGAACTTGTCGACGAACACCAGCGCCGTCGAGGCGCCGCGGGCCGCCGCGATCGCCTGGTCGTGCACGGACTGGCCGGGCGCGGACCAGCCCAGGGTCAGGTTGCTGGCGCCGCCGCCCTGGAAGTAGTCGACCTCGACGCTGACGTTCTGGCCGGCGGTGAGGGCGATCGAGCCGGTGCGGGTGGTGCTGCCCTGGTTGAACCAGTTGTTGATGACCTGCTGGCCGTTGATCAGCAGCCGGCTGCCGTCGTCGCTGGTCAGGGAGAACTGGTAGGTGCCGGTCGCGGCGGGCTTGAGGGTGCCGGTGTAGCGCGCGGACCAGTTCGTCGCGTTCACGCCCGGTGCCGGGGCGGCGCCGCCCCACACCTTGTCGATCGCGCTTTCGGCCCGCGAGAGCACCGCGCTGCCGGACAGGTCGGTGGTGTTGTAGTAGGCCGCGGTCAGGCCGGTGAACGCGCTCGCCGGGACCGGCGGGAGGGCGCCGTCGGCGGCCGGGATGCCGGGGGCGTAGACGGCGGAGGCGCTGCGGGCGTGGATCGCGTCGAAGGGCGTGACGACGTAGGGCGCGTTGACCGCCGCGCTGCCACCGCCCTGGACCATGGCCCGGGTGCCGCCGCCGGGGCCGATGACGGCGACGGTCGCGCCGCTGCCGAGCGGAAGGGCATTCGAAGCATTTTTCAGCAGTACTGCGCCGTCCCGCGCGACCTGCCGCGCGACGTCCGCGTGCGCCGCCGTCGTGACGACCGCGGCCGTGTTGACGGTCTGCGCCTTGTCGAACAGGCCGCGGCGGAACATCGACAGCAGGATGCGCCGCACATGGTCGTCGATCGTCGCCTGGGCCACCTGCCCGTTCTGCACCGCGGTGGTGAGCGCCGACCCGAAGTACTGGCTGCCCGGCATCTCCATGTCCAGGCCGTTGTTGGCCGAGGCGACCGTCGAGTGCGTGGCCCCCCAGTCCGAGGTGATGAACCCGGTGAACCCGAGGTCCCGCTTCAGCACGTCGTTCTGCAGCGGCCCGTTCTCGCAGGCGAACGCCCCGTTGACGGCCGAGTAGGAGCACATCGCCGAGTCGGCCTGGCCCTGCTGGACGGCGGCCTCGAAGGCGGGCAGATAGATCTCGCGCTGGGTCCGCGCGTTGACGATCACGTTGTCCGACAATGTGTTGCGGTTCGTCTCCTGGTTGTAGGCCGCGTAGTGCTTGACCTGGGCCATCGGGCCCTGGCTCTGGATGCCCTGGATGTCGGCCGCGCCGACCTGCCCGGCCAGGTAGGGGTCCTCGCCGAACGACTCGAACGCCCGGCCCCACCGCGGGTCGCGCACGATGTTGATGGTCGGCGCGAGCACCACGTTCGTGCCCTTGCCCCACTGCTCGGAGCCGAGCACCTCGCCGTACTGCCGGGCGAGGGCGGTGTTCCAGGTCGCGGCCGCGGCCACCGGGGCCGGCAGCTGCGTGACCCCGGTGAACCCGTCCCCGGCCCCGACCGGCCCGTCCTGCAGCCGGATCTGCGGAATGCCGAGCCGCGTGTTGGCGTCGACGCAGCCGGCGAACCCGCAGCCGGCCCCGCCGTGCAGCATGGTGAGCTTCTCGGCCTGGGTCATGGCGGCGAGCAGCTCGTCGGCGCGCTGCGCGGGCGTCTGCGTGGCGTCGCGCCAGGGCTGGTCGGCCGCCTCGGCGGCGCGGGCCCCGGCGAGGAGCCCACCGGCCAGCGCGGTGACGAGGCCGGCGGCGAGCAGGGCACGGCGAAGTGACGGCATGATGCTCCGTTCAGGTCATGGCGGTGACCGCAACGCGTCCCCGGCCAGGAGGGCGGGAGAGCGCTCTCCGAGCCTCGCGCCTAGGGCCCGGACTGTCAAGGGCTTCGATTACCCGGCGACCGTCCACGGCGGCCGCGGCTGCCCCGTCCGCGCACACCACTCGGCGTTGAGCTCGCCCATCAGCTCGAGCATCGCGCCGGTCGCGCCCCGGTCGTGCGCCTCGGCCAGCAGCTCGGCCACCCCGTCCAGCGCATCGCGCTCCAGCCGGTCCAGCGCGGCCAGCAGCAGCAGCGGGGCCGGGCGGTGGCCGGCCAGGACGGCAGGCTCGGCGAACAGGCGCAGTGCCCCGTACCGCTCGTGGGCCAGGCAGAGCTTGACCAGCAGTGCGACGGCTCCGGTGGCGATCCGGTCGCCGAGCACCGGCAGCAGCCGGCCGTAGACGGCCGCGGCCCCGTCGAGCAGGGCGTCGCTCAGGTGACTCAGCCCGCCGAGCTCGGGGTCGAGCCGGTCCAGGCGCTCGACCGCGGCCGCCACCGACGCCGCGGCCGGCTCCGGTTCGCCGGTCGCGGCGAGCGCGAGGCCCCGCACGATCAGTGCCTCGGCCAGCCCGAACCGCCGCTCGAACGGCTGCGGCGGCGCGCTGTCCACCGGGCCGGACAGCCGGATGGCCTCATCGGCGAAGCCGAGGGCGGCCACCGGCCGCCCGGCGTCGACGAGCATGCCGGCCAGCGCCGTCAACGACCCGATGAGCGGCCAGACGGCGTTGAGGTCGGCGACCGCGTGCCGGCGGCGCAGCC
Organism: Dactylosporangium sp. NPDC051541; assembly: GCF_044454505.1. Taxonomy (NCBI): domain Bacteria; kingdom Bacillati; phylum Actinomycetota; class Actinomycetes; order Micromonosporales; family Micromonosporaceae; genus Dactylosporangium; species Dactylosporangium sp. NPDC051541. The sequence continues at coordinate 368,231 of NZ_JBITDU010000007.1, read as the reverse complement.
CGACCACGACCTCGGCCGCCGCCACCGCCTCGTCGTGGTCGCCGCGCGCGGAGGCGGCGATCGCCAGCACCTCGGCCGTGTCGCAGCGGTCGACCTCCAGGCCGGGGGCCGCGGCCGGGTCCGCCTCGGCGAGCCCGCGATAGAGCGCGTCCGCCGCCCGGGCCGGCTCCTGCGCGCGGTCGAAGCGGCGCTGCAGCTGATACATCCGGGCCCGCATCAGGAACACGTCGGCCAGCAGCCGCCGCTCGGCCGGCGTGTCGCCCGGCCCGCCCCGCAGCACCAGCTCCGCCTCGGCCAGCAACGCCTCCGTGGTGTCGTGGCGACCGGCCAGGCCGTAGGTCCCGGCCGCGCTGCCCAGGGCCCGGGCGAACCGGGACCGGAACGTCTCCGGGGCGTCGGCGAACAGCGCCCGGTCGATGCGCAGCGCCTCGTCCTCCGAGGCGATCGCGGCCGCGGCGCCGCGCTGCTCCTGTATCGCCCGGCTGCGATCGCGCAGCAGGCGGGACACCATCGGGAGGTACGGCTCGGGGGCGAGGTAGGCGAGGCGGCGGTACACCTCCAGGGCTTCTTCGGCCGCGATTTCCATGTCCGCGAACCGCTCCAGCCGCTCCCGCACGCCGACCAGCAGCGTCAGGATCGAGGCCAGGTCGTCGTCGAACTCGCGGCCGAACGCGGCCCGCATGTGGGCGACCGCGGCCTCGGCCGGGCCGAGCGCCTCGGCGTCCAGACCGAGGTCGTGCAGCACCCGGGCGAGAGTGGTGAGCGCGCCGACCAGCAGCTTGTCGGCCAGGCCGGGGTTCGAGCGGCGCATCGCCCGCAGGATGGCGACGGCCTCCTCGAGGCCGGCCCGGGCGAGCTGGCTCTGATCCTCCTCGTACAGCGCCCCGCCGAGCAGCGACAGACACAGCGCGAGGTTCATCGCGTGGACGTCGGGGTCGGTCCGGACACCCTCGCGCGCGCTGGCCACCGCCTCGGTCAGCAGCTCGATCCGGCGTTCGCCGCGCGGCTCCGCCATCGACAGGCCGGCCAGGGCCGGGCCGAGCAGCAGCGGCTCCACGGCGCCCCGCTCGGCCAGCAGCGCACCGACCTGGGTGGCTGAGGTCGTCGCCTCGCCGTCCCGGCCCGCCAGCGCGAGGATGGCGGCCAGGTTGGACAGCAGGATCGCCCGGCCGGCGCCGTCCGCGTCGGCGGCCCGCTGGACGAGGTCGATGACCTCCCGCTGGACCCGCGCGGCCTCGTCGTAGCGCAGCTGGCCCTGCAGCGCCAGGCCGACGCTGGTCAGCACCGACAGCCGGGTGGCGCGGCGGGCCTCGGCGTCCGGGCCGTCGGGGTCGGCGTCGATCGTGTCGAGGGCGTCGCGGGCCCGTTCGCCCGTGGCGAGCGCGTCGGCGTAGCGCCCGACCATCGACAGGCGCAGCGCCAGCGCCGCCAGCAGGTCGCAGTGCAGCAGGTCCGGCGGCTCGCCCGGGCCCGGCTCGACGGCCTCGGCGAACGCGGCCATGACCTCGACGGCGTACTCGGCCAGCACGATCGTCGACGGTGGCAGCGCGTCGGCGAGCTCGGCCAGGGCGGTGTCCGTGTCCATGTCCGGCGCGGCCGGGCCGGACCGCAGCGCGGCCAGGGCGGCGCGGAGGCCGGCGACGAGCATCTCCGGCTGCTCGGCCCGGACGGCCACCGCGACGGCGTGGGCGGCGAGCCGCCGGGGCGCGGCCGCGAACGTGGCCGTGGTGAGGGCAGCGATGCCGTCGTGGCGGGCGGCGACTCGGGACAGTACCGTCAGCCCGCGCTCGATCTGATCCCCCGCCCCGGCCGGCAGCAGGTCGGTGACCAGCCCCGGGGTGTCCCGGACGGCCCCGGCCACCAGGTGCTCACCGAGCGGGTCGGGCTGCAGGCCGCCGAGGTAGCCGTCGGCGGGCGGCGGATACAGCTCGTGGAGCCAGTCGGCCGCGAACTCCCACACGTTCGGCCGCTCCTCGGTCCAGCCGGGCAGGGACCGCAGCAGGCCGATGGTCTCGGCCCGGGTCGCGGCGCCGTACATGGTGGCGGCGGCGACGGCCCGGCGCAGCAGCGAGCGGTGCCGGGGCTCGGGGAAGCCGATCCGCTCGCTCCAGTACGCCGACCAGTAGCGCTCCTCGTGGGCGAGCAGGATGTCCTCGGGGGCGGGGCCGGCCCCGCCGACCGGGTCGGGGCCGGCCTGCAGCAGGTCGGCCAGGGCGCGCATGTGGATGGCGAGCACCGAGCCGAAGTGTCCGGCGGTCAGGTCGGGCGGGTCCGGGTGGTCCGGGCCCGATGTGCCGCGGGCGGTCGCGAAGTCGGCCAGCGCGGTGCGGTAGGCGGCCTCGCGCCCCGGCACCGAGTCCTCCAGCGCGGCCAGGCCGACCGCCTCGGCGTCGACCAGCAGCCGGGCCCGCAGCTCGTCCCACCACTCCCCGGCCGTGCGGGCGAGCAGGAGCAGCCGGACCGGGTGCTCACCGGCGTAGGCGGCCAGCTCCCGGATGACGGCGTCGACGCTGTCCGGGGTGGCGGTCTCGGCGTAGTCCAGGACGTAGAGCGTCGGCCCGGCGATCGAGCCGAGCAGCCACAGCCGGTCCGGGTCGACCCGCCGCCGCAGCTCCCCGGCGAGCCAGCCCGCGCCGCGCAGCCGGGCGACGAGCTCGCGGGCCAGGCGGGTCTTGCCCTGCCCGCCGCCGCCGTGGAGCAGCCGGGCCTGCAAACCCGGCCGCTCGTCGCACCACGCCAGCAGCCGGTCGAGCTCGGCGCGGCGGCCCCGGAACCGGACCACCTCGTTCTCGGCCAGCAGCAGGTAGGCCGGGGGCGCGCCGGTCCGCGCCGGGGTCGGCTCGACGAGCAGCGGGGCGAGCTCGACCGACTCCAGCCACGGTGTGCCGCCGCCGCCCGCCGCGACGGCCGCCCGGAACCCGGGCCGGGCGAACAGCCGCTCGGCCCGCACCGCGGTCAGCCGGCCGTGCTGGTAGGCCAGCTCGTCGGTGACGATGACGCCGACGACGAGCCCGGCCCCGCACACGACGGCGGAGCCGGAGGCGCCGGCCCACGGCGTCTGCCCGGGGGCGGTGGTGAGCGGGGTCGCGTCGTCGACGCTTATCGCGTAGCGGCCGGCGACCTGGCGGCCGATCGGCTCGCCGGTGATCGGGTTGATGTGCCCGGCGACGTGCTCGGCGGTGCGCTCCTCGCCGCTGCGCGCGCCGGTGGGCACCTGCGACAGCGGGTAGCCGATGGCGGCGCAGGGCAGGCCGGGCTGGGCGGTGGTGAACCGGCCCCAGCGGCACGGCCCGGCGACCGGCGGCGCCCAGCCGGGGTCGTCGATGTGCAGCAGCGCCACGTCGAGGCCGGACCAGACGACCCGGGCGGTGCTCCGCTCGGCGCGCCGCCGCACATTCACCGGGGCCGTCAGATCGGGCAGGACGTGGGCCGCGGTCAGGACGAGCCGCGGCGCGATGAGGTAGCCGGTGCCGAACGACCACGAGCCGTCGGCGGCCGGCCGGTCCGGGCTGATCGCGACGACCCGGCCGGGGTCGGCGACGGCCGGCCGGGTCCCCGCCGGCATCAGCCGAGCGGGTCGGCGTCGTGGTGGCCGGAGATCGTGGCCGATCCGCCGGTCGCGCGGTCCTTCGGGTGCAGGGTGACGGTCAGCTTGTGGGTGGCGGTGCGCCCGGACTTGCCCTCGATCCCGGCCTCGACGGCGTAGACGTTGACGCCGAACTTGCCGCCGCCGCTGCTCTCCAGCTCGACGCCGAGCTCGATCTCGACCGAGCCCACCTCGAACGGCATCGCCGAGTCGGCCCCGAGCCGCTGCGCCCGCAGCAGTTCGGCCCGTACGGCGGCCACAGCCTCGGCCAGCCCGACGGAGACGGGACGCTCACCCATAAGTCACCTTCGCTTCGTTGAGGGGTCGGACGAATCTGACGGACAGCAGCCGGTGGTGTCATGTGGTGTCACTTTGGCTTGCAGTGACACCACGGGGGTGCTACCTTCTTGTCATGGATCTCGACCGGTACGTCTCCGAACTCCAGACGCAGCTGGCGGCGGCGGCCGAGCACGGCGACCCCGCCGCGCGGGCCGTCGCCGAGCAGCTCAACGCGGCGATGGACGCCGCGGTGCGGCTGATGCTGCTCGGGGTCCTGAGCGACGTGTCCAGCGAGATCACGCAGCAGATCGCGCCCGGGTCGGTCGACGTCATGCTGCGCGGGCGCGACCCCCATCTGATCGTGACGCGGCCGGAGCCGGTGGCGCCGAGCGGCACCCCGGAGGCGGTCGCGGCCGGGCCGGTCGCGGCCGACACCGTCGATGACACCACCGTGACATCACGGACGACGCTGCGGCTGCCGGACCGGCTCAAGGCCCGGGCCGAGCAGGCCGCGGCGGCGGAGGGGGTGTCGGTGAACTCGTGGTTCGTCCGCGCGATCGCCGCCGCCCTGGAACCGGCGGCCCGGCCCGCCCCGGCCCGCGGCTCCAACAACGGCCAGCGCTTCACCGGCTGGGCCCGCTAAACCCGAACAGCAGCACTCGCACAGTCCCGCCGACGTGGCGGGGCTGATCCGGCATGCCCACGTGGAGGCCACACCATGCCCAGTTACGACGTCGCCGGCCCGATCGACCTGGACGTCACCGCCGGAGTCGCGTTCGTCGACATCATCGCGTCGGACCGCGCCGACGCCGTCGTCGAGATCGCGCCGAGCACGCCCGGGCGCAACGGCGACGAGTCCCTCGCCCGCGACTGCACGGTCACGTTCGACAACGGCCAGGTGCGGGTCAAGGTGCCGCGCCGGCTCAACCTGTTCAGCCGGGGCGACTCGGTCGACGTCCGGTGCGAGGTCCCGGCCGGGTCGCGGATCAACGTCGAGAACGCGTACGGGTCGGTGCGGACCCGGGGCGTGCTCGGCAACGCCAGGATCGTCGCCAAGTACGGCAGCGTCACCGCCGACACCGTGGCCGACCTCGTCCTCGACGCGCCGTACGGCACCACCGACATCACCGCGGTGACCGGACGGCTGGACGCGACCACCGGGCACGGCGCGGTGCGCATCGCCGAGGTGCGCGGCCCGGCCCGGCTGCGCGCCGCGCACGGCAGCCTCGAGCTGGGCACCACCACCAGCGATGTCGAGGTCAGCACGTCCGGCGCGCTCACCGTGGACCGGGCCCTCGGCGATGTCACCGCGCACAGCGCGCACGGGCCCATCCGCATCCGGGAGGCCGGCGGCGGCACGATGCGGCTCGACAACGGCTACGCCGACATCGACGTCGGCGTCCCGGCCGGGGTCGCCGCCTGGATCGACGCCAGCTCGGCCAACGGCTGGGTCCACAACGAGCTCACCCCCGACCCGGCGGCCGCCGAGAGCGACCGCACGGTCGAACTGCACCTGCACACCAACCACGGCAGTGTCACCATCCGCCGGATCACCGTGCCCTGAAGGGAATCCCCGCAATGATCCAGGTCCAGGGCTTGCAGAAGTCCTACGGTCAGCTCCACGTGCTGCGCGGCGTCGACTTCGACGTGGCCCCCGGCAGCATCTTCGCCCTCCTCGGCTCCAACGGGGCCGGCAAGACCACCGTCGTGAAGATCCTCTCGACGCTGCTCAAGGCCGACGCCGGCACCGCCCGCGTCCACGACTTCGACGTCGCCCGGCAACCGGCCGAGGTGCGCAAATCGATCAGCCTCACGGGCCAGTTCGCCGCCGTCGACGAGATCCTCACCGGCCGTGAGAACCTCGTCCTCGTCGCCCAGCTGCGGCACCTCAAACAGCCGCGGCGCATCGCCGAGGACCTCCTCACCCGGTTCTCACTGACCGAGGCGGCCGGCCGGAAGGTGGCCACCTACTCCGGCGGCATGCGGCGCCGCCTCGACATCGCGATGAGCCTGGTCGGAAACCCTCCGGTCATCTTCCTCGACGAGCCGACGACCGGGCTCGACCCGCAGGGCCGCATCGAGGTGTGGCAGTCCGTGAAGGAGCTCGCCGCGGGCGGCACGACGGTACTGCTGACCACGCAGTATCTGGAGGAGGCCGAGCAGCTGGCGGACCGCATCGCGATCCTGCACGAGGGCCGGATCATCGTCGAGGGCACCCTCGCCGAACTCAAACGACTGCTGCCGCCGGCCAAGGTGGAGTACGTCGAGAAGCAGCCCACGCTCGAAGAGATCTTCCTGGAGGTAATCCGATGACCACGCACCTCCTCGGCGACACCGCCGTGCTGACCAAGCGGTCCCTGCGGCACATCACCCGCAGCCTCGACACCATCATCACGACCGCGGTCATGCCGATCGGCCTGATGCTGCTGTTCGTCTACGTCTTCGGCGGCGCCATCGACACCGACGCGGCGTCCTATGTGGACTACATGCTCCCCGGCATCCTGCTCATCACCGTCGCCTCCGGCATCTCCTACACCGCCTACCGGCTGTTCCTGGACACGCAGAGCGGCATCTTCGAACGTTTCCAGTCCATGCCGATCGCCCGCTCCTCGGTGCTGTGGGCGCACGTGCTGACCTCGGTCGTGGCCAACCTCATCTCGATCGCGGTCGTGGTGCTCGTGGCCCTGCTCATCGGCTTCCGCTCCCCCGCCGGTCCGGGTGCCTGGCTCGCCGTCACCGGCATCCTGATCCTGTTCACGCTGGCCCTGACCTGGCTCGCCGTCATCCCCGGACTCACCGCGAAGAGCGTCGACGGCGCCAGCGCCTTCTCCTACCCGCTGATCTTCCTGCCGTTCCTCAGCTCCGCCTTCGTGCCGACGGCGACGATGCCCGGCCCGGTGCGGTGGTTCGCCGAGCACCAGCCGGCTACGCTCATCGTCAACGCGATCCGGGCCCTGTTCACCGAGCAGCCCGTCGGCACGGACATCTGGAGTGCGCTCGCCTGGTGCGCCGGCATCCTCGTGGTCGCCTACGCCTTCGCGATGCGCACGTTCCGCCGCAAGATCTCCTGATCATTCCGGGCGGTGGCGGATGACGGTGAGGACGATGTCGTCCTCGGTGTTGTCGCCGAACTCCTCGCTCAGGTGGTCGCACAGCTGATCGGCCGTCAGGTGCTGGCGGCCCTTCAGCGTGTCCCGCAGGCGCTCCAGACCGATGTCGAGGCCTTGGTCGCGGCGCTCGATCAGGCCGTCGGTGTAGAAGACGACCATGGCGCCGGGATCGAGGTCGGCGTGGTGGCTGGAGCGCTGCACCGGCAGCCGGCTGCCGAGCAGCATCTCGGAGCGGGCCTGCAGCAGCCGGACCTCGCCGCGCGGGGTGAGCAGCAGTGGCGGCATGTGCCCGGCGTTGGACCAGACCATCCGGTGGGTCGCCAGGTTGACGTAGGCCAGCACCACCGTCGCCAGGGTGTCCACCGCCAGCCCGGCCATGGCGTCGTCAAGGGCGGACAGCACCTGGTCCGGGGGTGCGGGCAGCGCGTAGGCGATCCCGCGCAGCAGGTTGCGGATCTGGCTCATGGCCGCAGCGGCCTCCCGGTCGTGGCCGGTGACGTCGCCGACGGCCACCGCCAGGTCCCCGCCGGGCAGCTGGAACGCGTCGTACCAGTCGCCGCCGACCTCGGCGCCCACGGCCGCCGGCCGGTAGCGCACGGCGACCTCCAGATGTTCGGGCTGTGCGGGCCGGCCCAGGAGGCTGCGCTGCAGCGCCTCGGCCAGCTCCCGTTCGCTGGTGGCGAGCCGGCGCTCGGCGACCCGGTTGCGCCCGTGCACCAGGGCGGTGCCGATCAGGCGCAGGAAGCCCCGATATGCCTCGTCGTCGCGCAGGTTGGGGCTGAGCTCGGTGAGCAGCCCCACCCCGTCGGTCTGCGCCGCGTCCGCCACGATCCGCACCCCCGGCAGGTCGGCCGGGTCCGAGCGCAGCACCTCCAGTGCCTGCTCGACCAGCTGCTGGGTGCTCGTGACGTCGGTGAGCCGGTCGTTGAGCCGCACCAGCAGCTCCAGCCGGCGCCGGGCGATCACCTGGTCGGTGGTCTCCGAGGCGATGTCGATGACGCCCTCGATGGCGCCGCCCGAGCCCCGCACCGACGAGTAGGAGAAGGTGAAGTAGGTCTCCTCGAGGTAGCCGTGCCGGCTCATCAGCAGCCGCATGTCCTCGGTCCAGGTGGCGCCGCCGCCGGCCCGCACCGACTCGAGCATCGGCCCGATGTCGGCCCAGACCTCGGCGAACACCTGCCGGGCCGACGCGCCGAGGGCGGCCGGATGCTTGTCGCCGATCATGTCGACGTATGCCGCGTTGTACAGCATCACGAACTCGGGGCCCCACAGCAGGGTGGCCGCGCTGCGGCTGTGCAGCATCAGATCGAGCGCGCCGAGCAGGGCCGGGCTCCACGTGCTCACCGGGCCGAGCGGGCCGGCCGCCCAGTCGACGCCGAGGTACTCCGCCCGCAGCGGACCGGCGGCGTCGAACGGATCGATCATCCCACTGAATCTATGCCAACTCGATGCTCAGCGCCGCGCATTCGGCAAGCGTTCCGCGGGGCGCGGTCTCCCGAGGTGGTAGCCCTGGCCGGTGTCGCAGCCGAGCGCGAGGAGCTGGCGGCGCTGGGACTCGGTCTCGATGCCCTCGGCGGTGATGGTGAGGCCGAGGTCGCGCCCGAGGTTGACCATGGCGGTGAGCACGGTGCGGTCGGCGCTGACGGCGGCGGGCTCGTCGCGCAGGAAGCCGATGAAGCAGGCGGCGATCTTCAGCGTGTGCACCGGCAGGTTACTGATCTCGGCCAGCCGGCAGTGGCCGGTGCCGAAGTCGTCCAGGGCGATCCGCACCCCCATCCGCGCGATCTCGTCGAGGGTGCCGAGCTCGCCGGGGTCGAGCAGGACGTTCTCGGTGACCTCCAGCTGCAGCCGCCCGGCCGGCAGCCCGGTCTCGTCGAGGACGGCCCGGATCATGGCGGGCAGGCCGGGCCGGCGCAGCTGCGCGTCGGCGACGTTGACGCTCACGAACATCGGCTCCGGCCAGGTGGTGGCCTCGGCGCAGGCACGGCGCAGGACGAGCTCACCGAGCGGCACGATCAGGCCGGTGTGCTCGGCCAGGTCGATGAACCGGCCGGGCATCACCAGGCCGTCGACCGGATGCTGCCACCGCACCAGCGCCTCGGCTCCGATGAGCCGCCCGGTGGCCAGCTCGATCAGCGGCTGGAAGTGCACGACGAACTCGTCGCGGGTGAGCGCGTCGGGCAGCTGCGCGCCGAGGGCGTGGCGGGCGTTCTCGGCGGCCGCGCGGTCGGCGTCGAACACCGTCCAACGCCCGCGGCTCTCCTGCTTGGCCCAGGCCAGGGCCTGCTCGGCCGCCCCGAGCAGCGCGGCCGGGTCGGCGCCGGCGGTGGCCCGTTCGACGACGCCGACGCTGGCCCGGATCGGCAGCGTGTAGCCGTTGTTGATCGGAAACGTGTGCGCGATCGCGGCGAGAGCCTGCTCGGCCGCCTTGGTCACCTCGTCGGGCCCGGTGGTGCCGGCGATGAGCAGGACGAACGAGTCGATGCCGAGGTGGGCCAGGTAGTGCCCGGCCGGGCCGGCGAGCCGCTCGAGGCGGTGGGCGACGGTCCGCAGCACCTGGTCGCCGCTGCGGTAGCCGAGGCTGTCGTTGACGGTCCGGAACCGGTCGAGGTCGATCAGGCACAGCCCGAGCCGGGCCGGTGGCACCCGGTCGCCGAGGGTGGCGCTGAGCCGCTGCAGCAGGGCACCGCGGTTGGGCAGGCCGGTCAGCTGGTCGCGCGCGGAGCGGGACGCACCCGCGCGGTGCCGTTCGGCGAGCTCGGCCCGCCGCAGCGATTCCTGCGCCGCGACCGTCTGGTCGACCAGCGCGCCGGTGTAGCCGGCGACAAGAGCCCCGAGCAACTCCCCCAGGTGTACTTCCTGAGGCAGATGCTTCCCGATGAGCGTCGTGGTCGCGCCGAGCAGCTCCGGCGTGGCGATTCCCGACGCGACGAGGTCCGCACCGATCAGCCGCCCCGCGCCGGCTTCGAAGGGCTCCGCGCGCAGCGCATACGCGATCCGCAGGACGAACCGCTCGAGCAGCGCGTAGACCTCGTCACGGCTGTGTCGCAGCACCGTGTGATCGCTCACAACCCGAGTCCAGGCCCGAGTGAACTCCTCGACCGCCACCGGCGTGGGTCCTGGCCTCATCACTGGTGATTATGGGCAATGATGAGGTTGGATGCCAAGAGAAACGCCAGACGTTACCGCCCGTATTCGTTAGTGTCCTTACGGTTTCCGGCCGACCGCCGCGAGTACCTCCGGGCGGGCCTCGACATCCCCGTCTTCCGGGTCCGGATGCCAGTCCGTCACCGGTACCACGCCCGGTGCGACGATCTCCAGGCCGTCGAGCAGGCCGGCGATCTGCGCCGCGCTGCGCAGGGTCAGCGGCGTCGACGTGCGCTGGTAGACCTCGCTGACCTTGTCGGCGTCCTCCTCGCGCCGCGGCGGCGGGGAACCGTGCGAGAGCGCCACGTAGCTGCCGGGCCGGACCGCCTCGCGGAAGCGGCGCACGATCCCGGCCGGATCGTCGGCGTCCGGCACGAAGTGCAGCACCGCGATGAGCATGACCGCGATCGGCTCGGAGAAGTCGAGCAGGCCGCTCACGGCCGGGTGCCGCACGATGTCGTCGGGCCGGCGCACGTCGCCGACCATCACGTCGGCGTTGGGGTTGTCGGCCAGGATGGCCCGGCCGTGCGCGACCGCGACCTCGTCGAGATCGACGTACATGACCCGGGCCCGCGGGTCGGCCTGCTGCGCGACCTCGTGCACGCTGGCCAGGGTCGGGATGCCGGAGCCCACGTCGAGGAACTGCCGCACCCCGCCGGCCACCAGGTGCCGCACGACCCGGCCGAGGAACGCCCGGTTGGCCAGGCCGATCTGGCGGGCGTTGGGCACCATCGACATGACCTTCTCGACCATCTCCCGGTCGACGGCGAAGTTGTGGAAGCCGCCCAGCGAGTAGTCGTACATCCGCGCCGCGTTGGCGACGGTGATGTCAATGTTCTCCGGTGCCCACTCCGGTCGCGTCATCGCCGCACTCTAGCGCGTGACCTCCGTCAGCTCCCGGACGACCTCCGAGGCGGTGACCGGGTCCGGGCCACTACCCGCACTGATGAGCTTGACGGCGTCGAAGGTCTGCTCCGGCAGGACGGTGACGGCACCGACGGCGATGCCGGGATCGAGGCCGACCTCGATCCGCCCACCGCCGGGCAACGGCCTGGTCAGGGTGTGCTGGATGCCGTTGTCCCCGATGTTGCCGCGCCGCCAGCCGTAACGCTCCAGGCCGATCACCCGCCCGGTCGGCATGGCGATCCCGGTGAACCGTCGCAGGTCGGCCTCGCCGGTCAGGGTGAACGTCTCCCGGCCCAGCTGGGCGAACGGCTGCAGGATCTCGTAGTCGGCGAACACTGCGCTCCACACCGGCAGCGCATCGCCGAGCAGCACCGGATGGGCCACCCGGACTATCGCGTCGCCGGCGATCGTCACCGGCTTGTCGTCGGCATCGGCCAGGGTGCGGTCCTCGGCGACCCGGAAAGCGCCCGGGCCGGCCGCCCAGACCAGCCGCCGCACGATGTGCCACAGCAGCGGGTGCTCGAGGAGCCGCTCCCGGAACTCCGCGCCGGTCCACTGCCGCTGCTCCACCATCGCCCGCTCCAGCCGGTTGACCTGGTCGGTGGCGACGGTCCGCACCTCCTTCTTGAGCGCGGTGAACCGCTGGTACGCCGCGGGCGCGAGCTCCTGGTCGTCCCCGGCCCCCGGCTTCGGCAGCGCCTTGCGCCGCTTGCCGTCCTCGTCGGCGACGAACGGCTTGAGCTCCTCGTCGAACCCGACGACGAACCGGCGCTGGCCGTAGTCCAGGACCAGTGTCCCGTCCGGCGCCAGCCCGAAGTCCGGCACGAGCCGGTCCGCGAGCTGCTCGGCCATGAGCCCCAGCGTCGCGGCGACCGCCGCCATCTGCCGGTTGGCGTTCTTCTTCAGGCCCTGGAACTTGGCCCGCTGGGCGATGCCGTGCAGCTGCATCAGCGCCACGTCGCTGCCGATCCGGGCCAGCACCTGAAGGCCCTCGATGGCCCGGGCGTGGCGGCTCTGGCCGGGCCACTCCCGGATGATCGGCGCCAGCCGGCGGGCCGTCTCGTCGTCACCGGCCACGCCCTGCACGGCCAGGGTCCAGCTCTCCGGCCCCGGCATTCCTCCAGCCCGCCAGCCCTCCAGCAGCACCCACGCGAACTCGGCGACGTCGCGCGGCTCGCAGACGCGTTTGACGGCCTCCAGCGCGCCGCGGGCCGCCGGCTGGCCGGAGGCCCGCAGCGCCCCGAGCACCAGCCGGGCGGCGGCGAGCGGCAGGACTCCGGAGCCGTCGCGCATCCGGATCGGCGGCAGGCTCGCGGCGTCGGCCCAGCCGGGCATGGGCTGCTCCGGCGGGCGGTACCGCATCAGCTCGGCCGGCAGCGAGGTAACCGGCACCTCCGGGACCGCGCCGATGGCGTCCAGGACGGCGTCGAGCCGTCCGGCGGCCGCGGCCGACAGCTCCGGCCGCACGACGTCGACCAGCTCGGGGTGGTTACGCACGTGGGTGCGCAGCAGCGCCGCCCCCGCGTCGGACCCGGCCAGCAGCCGCAGCGCCCGCCGGGGGAACCGGGCCGCCGCGGCGGCCGCCTCCAGCGCCACGTGCGGCTCCTCGACCCGCTCCACCAGCGCCGCGAACGCCGCATCGGACGGCAGCATCGCCAGCAGCCCGAGGATGCTCTGGCGACGCGCGGGCGCGGCCTCGGCGTCGAGCCAGGTCACCAGCGGGCCGACGGCCGCCGCACCGAGGCCTTCGATCATCGAGTGGCAGCGGGCCTGGCCGTCAAGCATCACGTATGGCGGGAACTGACCCGCGACCAGCTCCAGCTGCTCCGCCGTCGACGCCGAGGCGGCCAGCAGCACGGCCGCCCAGAGATCGCCGCCGGCCGCGTGGACCGCTCGCGCATCCGCGTCGACCCAGCCCGGTTCCGTCGGCGCGAGGAAGGAGGTCGCGACACGCTGGTGCAGACCTCCGCTCCGGTACTGCGCGAGCGCCCCGACGAGCGAGCCGTACACGTCGTCGGGGGCGGCCGCCACGCCCGCGCGCAGCCGGGCCAGCAGGCTTTCGACATCGAGCCAGGAGTAGTTGCCGGTCACGGCATCCGGGTCGGCCCGCAGGACCGCCTGCCCGGTCGGCACCGCCCGCCACGACGGCTCATCGGTGTCGTAGCGCAGCCCGGCCAGCTCGACCCCGGCCCGCACGGCGAACTCCAGCCCGCGCTCGAGCACCCAGGCCTCCGCGATCGCGGCCGGCGCTTCCTTCTCCCGCCAGCTGAGCCGGGACAGCAGGACGACGGCGACCGCCGCGGCCCCCAGCGGCGTGCTGTCGGCCGCCTCGAGCAGATGGGCCATCCCGGCCGCGCCGACCTCCGGCGGGGTTTGCGGGTGCTGCAGCGAGGTCCGGATCTCCAGCCGGTCGCGCAGCAGCGCCGTCACGATCCCCGGGCTGGCCGGATGCGGACTGAACCGCACCGGCACCCCGCCCCGTCGCGGGTAGATGGTCCGCCGCCACGCAACCGGCAACTCCAGCACGTCTTCGTCCACCGGCGAATCGTAGTGGCGGCGGGCCACCCGGCCCGCGGCGAGGGTCAGCGGGCTCAGCGGCCGCTGTGGGACTGTTCGCGGTGGCGCCGGCCCGGCGCGTGGGGGTCGGCGGCCGGGCGCTGGGAGGCCAGCCACTGCTGGAGGGTGTCGGTGCTCATCGGCTCGCCCGGCAGCCGGCCCTGCACCCCGGCGCAGCCGGACAGGGTCACCGCGTCGACCATCTCGCGGGAGTCGACGCCCTCGGCGACGACGGTGATGCCGAGCGAGCGGGCCAGCTCGACGGTCGAGCGGATGACCACGGCGTCCTGCGGGCTGTTGACCATCGGCGCGGCGAAGGCCGGGTCCAGCTTGAGCTCGTCGACGGGCATGCTGCGCAGGCGGGCCAGCGACGGCGCCGACCGGCCGTAGTGGTCGAGGGCCAAGCGGACGCCGAAGTGCCGGTACTGCCCGAGGGCGGTCTCGGTGCGGCGGGCGTCGATCAGCATCACGTCCTCGGCGATCTCCAGGGTGAGCGCCGACGGCGGGATGCTGTGCTTGTTGACCAGCTTGGCCACGTCGTAGGGCAGCCGGGAGTCGAGCACGTCGGCCGCGGACACGTCGGCCGCGACGCCGAGCTCGATGCCCTGGCGGCGCCAGCCCGCGCAGCGTTCGAGGGCGGTCTGCAGCAGGATCCGGGTCAGCTGGCGGGTCAGGCCGACCTGCACGGCCAGCCGCTGCAGCACCTCCGGCTCGATCCAGCCGTGCACCGGGTGCCGCCAGCGCAGCAGCGCCTCCAGGGCCACCGGGCGGCGGGTGCCGAGGTCGACCTTCGGCTGGTAGTAGACGACGAACTGGTCCTTCTCGATGGCCCGCAGCAGGTCCGGCAGCAGGTGCGAGCCGACGTCGCCGCGGTGGCCGGGGTCGTAGATCTCGACCTCGGAGCGGCTGGACTTGGCCTCGTGCAACGCGTCGGCGGCGCAGCGGATCAGCTCGGCCGAGGTGGCCGCGTGCATCGGGGCCAGGGCGACACCGGCGCTGAGCTCGAGCTGGACCGGCACCGGGCCGGCCGGCACCGGCGCGGCCAACGCGCGCAGCAGGAACTCCGTGTCCCGGGCGATGCTGTCGGGAGTACCCGCGGAAACCGTTCTGAGAATGGCGATTTCGGCACCGCCGAGGCGCACCGCCACCGCCTCGGGTGGCAGGGCCTGCTGCAGCCGGTTGCCAACGGTGTTGAGGATCATGTCGCCGGCCGGGTAGCCGAGGATCCGGTTCATCTCCCGCAGGTGGTCGACGCTGACGATGGTGAGCGGCAGGGTCGCGCCCGGGGGCAGGCCCTCCAGCATGCTCGGCAGCGCGGAGTCCAGGACGCGCCGGTTGCCCAGGCCGCTGATCTCGTCGGTGGCGGCCTCGCGGCGGGTCCGGGTCAGCTCGCGGGTCTGCTCGAACGTCAGGGCGGTGCGGGCACCGGCGGCGAGCAGGCAGGCGCTGGCCATGACGATGGTGACCGGGTGCAGGTGGACGAAGGTGCCGACGATGAGCACGACCAGCGCGCAGAGCGAGAACAGGATCGGCACGAGCAGGGCCGCGAAGCCGCGCACCTCGTCGATGGAGCGGCGGCGGTACATCGAGCCCGCCAGGGCCATCAGGGTCAGCCCGATCATCCAGGCGCCGTCGGGCCAGCTGCCGTCGGTGTAGGAGTTGTCGGACAGGCCGAAGAGGTAGCCGGTGTCGGCGGCGGTGAACGCGGCGGCGCCGAGGCCGGCCAGCCACCAGACCGGGTCGTTGCGCCAGCGGACCATGGCCAGGGCGGCGACCGCGACGACCATGAGGATGAGGTCGCCGACCGGGTACGCCAGGTTGGTGATCGTCGCCGCGAAGGGCTTGCTCTCGTCGGCGTTGAGCAGGTCGTTGAGGGTGAACGCGGAGAACATCGCGCCGGCCGCGAGCGAGGTGACGACACCGTCGAGCCAGACGGACGCGGGCAGGCGCCGCACGGTGGCCCGGGCCAGCAGGATGAAGCCGATGTAGGCCAGCGGGTACAGGCCGACGTAGAACACGTCCGCGGGCGACGGCACCGGGATGGCGTTGGCGTCGACGCCGGTGAAGCTGGCCTGCCAGTAGACGTCGCCGGCGGCCCAGGAGGCGACCCCGCCGCCGACGAACGCCCAGGCTGTGCGGTTGCGGCGGACGAGGATCGGCCGGGCCAGCGCGAGCAGGGCGGTGGCGATGAGGACGACCAGGTAGAACGCGGTGTCCAGCAGGGCCGGGCGTTCGCCGCCCATCGGGAACAGGGTGCTGATCGCGTAGAGCACGCCCAGGCTGGCGATGACGGTCCGGACGACCCGGAACATCGGCGAGGCGAGCACCGCCAGGTCGGGGTCCACCTCGGCCGCGGGCTCCGCGGCGTGGCTGCGTGTCACTGTCGTTCCCCGTTTTCTTGAATGTCGACGAGCGGCGGCTCGAAGCCGTTGAAGGAGGAGGCGTAGACGGTCGTGTACGCGCCCGCGCTGCCGAGGTGCACCCGGTCACCCGTGGCCAGGTCCCGGGAGAGCTCGACGTCGAACAGAATGGTGTCCTGGCTGTCGCAGGTCGGCCCGGTAAGATTGACGCGAGGCCGGCGGGTGCTGCTGCCGCCGGCGGCCGACCGCGTCTGCACCGACGAGGCCTGTGTCGCCTCACAGTCGACCGGAAACCGCAGCTGGTTGCCGGTCTCGAGGCTCTCCATGAACCCGTTGAACGCGCCCACGTCCAGGTGCACCCAGCGTTTGCCCATCCGGTCGGCGACCCCGATGACGGTCGCGACGAGCGTGCCGGCCTCGGCGACCAGCGCGCGGCCGGGCTCGATGACGGCCTGGACCGGGTAGCGCAGCGCGGCCAGGCCGGCGTTGATGACCGCGGCGTACTCCGCGAGCGGCGGCGGGTCGCTGGTGTACCGCACCGGGAAGCCGCCGCCGAGGTCCACAAGGGACAGCCGGACGTCCTCGGCCGCCAGCTTGTCCATCAGCTCGCCGACCATCTCCAGGGGCTGCGCCCAGGCCCGCGGGTGCAGCATCTGCGACCCGACGTGGAAGGTCACCCCGTGCGGGTCGAGGCCGCGGTCCCGCGCGGCCAGCAGCAGCTGCGCGGCGGTGCCGAGGTCAACCCCGAATTTGCCTTCACTTGGTACTTCACTGTGCAGGTCCGGCACCGCGAGCCGGACGTACACCGACGCTCCGGGTGCGGCCCGCACGAGCTTGTCGAGCTCGTCGGTGGAGTCGAAGGCGAATCGCAGTACCCCCGCGGCATGGGCTTTGGCAATGTGCGTCTCGGGTTTGACCGGATTGCTGAAGAGGATCCCGGCCGCGGGCACGCCGATCGTGAGCAGCTGCTCCAGCTCGTTCGCGGAGGCGATCTCGAAGCCGCACCCGAGGCCCTTGAGGTGCTCGACCACGCGCGGGTGCGGGTTGCACTTCATCGCGTAGTGCACGGCCACGTCCGGCATGGCGGCCCGCATGGCGCGGTAGGCGGCGCCGACCCGGTCAAGGTCCATGACGAGCCGGGGCGTGTTCACTGTGCACTCCGTCCGGCACCCGAGCGCACGGCCGCGGGCCGGGTCCGGGCGTTGCTGACCGGCACCGGCTTCTTGTGCGACCGCGGCCGGGGGATGCGCTGGGTGACTTCCGAGTCGACGGCCGCCGACGGCCGGACGATGGGCTGGGTGACCTCGTCGGCATTGCGCCGCAGATCGACGGTGTCCGCGTCGGCTCCGGCCGGGACCGCTGCCGCCGGGACGGTTTCGCGGCGGCGACGGCGGATGAGCTCGTAGCTGACGATGGCTACGCCGTAGAAGGCCAGGTCGGCCATGAGCTTGCCGAGCAGCGTGCCGGAGCCCATGCCGCCGGTGATGCTCGGCCCGAGGTACATGAACAGGGGCCGCAGGGTGGTCGAGTCGAGGATCTCGATGAGCCCGAACTCGGCCAGCAGCAGCCGCGCGGTCGAGGCGGTGGTCCGCCGCAGGCCGAAGCCGCGGCGCCGTTCCCGCCGCCACTCGACGGTCGCGATGAGCCCGTAGAATCCGACGATCTCCCCGACCGTGCCGGCGATGGCGGCGAGCACCCGGTCGGCCGACAAGCCGTATATGACAGCGGTGCCGATGAATGCACAAGCGGTGCCGGAAATCTCCGCGGGAACGTAACGCCGGGCCCACAGCCATAACTTCTCGCGCCAGCGCGGGCGCAGCCCAACAGCCATCCGTGCTCGCCCCGTTCGAGCTGACAATACGCCGCGGCGCCGGGGCAAGGGCTTTCCGCAGCGACCGGCCCCGTTGCGCCGGGGAAAGCTATCACGGACGTTCGATGCCTACAAACCGCAGCCGCCCGTGACGATCGGTAGTTTTTCGAAGCGCAACACTGCCGTCACACTCCCCTGCCCGAATCGGTTTCACGTTCGATGAATTGACGCAGGTCACCGGCTTCTAATCCTTGCTACACAGCAAGTATGACGTAACACAAGTCAGCCGTTCGGCCGTGTCGAGGGAACCGAACGGCCCCTGATTCCGGATGGAACCTGCGCGCCCAAACCTATTTAAGGATTCTTTATTCCGAGCCCTGCAATTTGCACCCCACGTCCGAAATCCGCGCATCGAAATGCCGGAATCGCCACGCGTCAGGGGCGGTTGCGCACGAACCAGGCGTCGCCGCGGGCCGGGCGACGGCGAGCTCCCAGCGGCTCAGTTCGAGATTCGCGGCCAGGGCGGTCAGGTCGACGCCGGCCACCAGCAGGGTGCCGGCCGGGCCGTGGCCGATCGGCAGCCCGGCCAGCGGTGTCCCGGCGAACGCGGCCCGCAGTTCACGAAACTCGTCGCGCACGCCGCGAGTGTCCCACGCTCGGTTCCAGGAGCACGTCAGCCGCCGGCGGACGTGGCCGCGGTGGTGCGCGCGGACTCGATGGCGGCCCGCATCGCCTGGGCCAGGCCGATCGCCTGGACGATGGAGAGGACTGGGGACTGCAGCTCCAGGGCCAGGCTGTCCGGGCGCATCGACAGCAGGCGGCTGCTGTTGACCAGCTCGGCGACCTGGCGGCCCTGCTCGTCGGTGACGCTGAAGCGACGCATGGTCCAGTTGCCGCGGGTGCTCAGCGTGCGGCCGGTGGGCAGGGTCAGGGTGCTGCTCCGGCTCGGGCCCCAGAAGCTGAGCTTCAGGTGGAACAGCTGACGGCCCTGCGCGTCGGTGAGGTAGTTGTTGCGGCCGCCGAAGCCCTGCCGGTGGCCGGCGGCCAGGATGGCGCCCGTCGCCGGGTCGAGGATCTCGTAGCGGGCCCGCATCGACCAGCTGTGCCAGCGGATCGTGGCGACCGGGCGGCCGTCGGACAGGATCACCGGCGACTCGCTGCCGAACATGGCCTTGTCGGGCAGGAGCAGCGTGCCTGTGTATGGCGCGAACACGTCCATGCCCACATCGTCGCGCCCGCGCGCAAGCGCCGCAAACGCTCGTTGTGCGCCGTGGTCATCGCGACGAGAACGCGCCGCCGGTCGAGCGGGCGGTCACGATCAGGCCGCCGAGGGTGCCGGCGGAGAAGATGGCCTGGTTGGTCAGGGCCAGGTCGGGGTGCTGGCTGACGATCGCGAACAGGGTCGGCCACAGCGCGATGATCGCCAGGTCGGCCGCGCCGGCCAGCCACATGAACGGGCCGGTCGGCATGATGCCGGCCGGGGACGACAGCGACGCGACGTCGTGGCGGACCTCGCGGCGGCGGGCCGAGCGCAGGGACCCCGCGGCCAGGCCCGGGCCGGCGAGCGCGCCGAGGAGGGTCCACTCGCCGAACCCGCCGCCGACGGCGGTCAGCGCGGCCGCGGACCACACGGTGCACAGCACGATCGGGACCGCGAGGCGGCCGGTGAACAGCTCGCCGTCGGACAGGCCGAGGAGGCGGGCGAGGCCGGGGTCGTCGCGGTCGCGGCGGGCGTTGGCGGTGCTCGCGGAGGCGGCGGCGAGCGCGCAGATCAGCCAGGCGGCGGCGATCACCCAGCGGGACACCGGCAGGCCGGCCGCGAGCACCGGTACCGTCACCAGCGCGGCCCCGAGCAGCAGCCGGACTGGCGAGCGGACCAGCAGCAGGGCGTCCTGACCGGTCGCGGTGAACCGGCCGGAGAGCTTCGGCAGCTTGTCCGGGCCGAGCCGGCGGCCGCGCCACCGGCGGTCCTCGGCCGCGCGTGACGCCAGACCCGGGTCGAGGGTGAGGAACACGGCGGTGGCGGCGCCGCTGCTCTGGGCGGCGTCGGTCAGGTTCGCGAGGGTGAGGGCCTGCAGGCGGTACCACTGCAGGAAAGGGGCGATGAGGGCGGCGGCGGTGAGCAGCACCGCGACCCAGGTGTGCCGGCCGGCGAGCAGCGGCCAGCCCCACGGTCCGGTCGCGGCGACAGCGCCGACGTCGACGCCGCTGACCGCGAGGACCCCGATGGCGGCGGCCGCGATGGCGAGGACCGTGGCCGTCGTGTTCAGCCGGCGGGCGGGGCGGCGGGACGCGGACTGCACGACGGCGGTGGCGCCGAGGACGAGCACGCCACCGGCGACCGCGGCGAGGAGGACGGCACCGGCGCCGACCGTGGACAGGGTGAGGGTCAGCAGGCCCTGGGCCAGGCCGGCGAGCAGGCCGAGGCCGAGCACCTGGGCGACGGACGGGGTGAGCAGGGACCGGCGGTCCAGCGGGGTGGTGATCAGCCACTGCAGGGCCGGGGCCGACGTCGAGACCGGCCCGAGCGCGGCCGCGACGGCGAGCAGCGCGGCGGTCCAGGCCAGCCCGGCGGCGAGCACGACACCCTCGCGGACACCGGCCGGCGCCGCCGTCTGTCCACTGAGGACGGCCCGGACCTGGGCCCAGATCATGTACCCGACCATCGCGGCCAGCAGCGCCAGGGTGTAGACGGTCTCGAAGAGGTCGGAGGCGTTCTCCCGGGAACGCTGCCGGCGCCGGACCCAGCGGCGGACCTGGCCCGCTTTCACTCGTCGGCCCAGTCGGTGCTCAGCTCGATGATCTCGCAGCCGGCGGTGACGGTCGGGTCGTGCGAGGCGAGCAGGGCGGCGCCGCCGCGGCCGCGGTACTGCTCGATGAGCGCGGCCACCGTCTCCCGGCCCTCGCGGTCGAGGTGGCGCTCGGGCTCGTCGAGCAGCAGCAGCCGGCTGGGCCGGTCGAGCACCATCGCGAGGGCGAGCCGCTGGCGCTGCCCGGACGAGAGACTGCCCGGGGCGGCGTCGGCGAACCCGGTCACCCCGAGCCGGTCGGCCAGCTCACCGTCCGCGAACCAGCCGTCGCTCGGCGCGTTGGCCAACCGCACCAGGCTGAGGTGCTCGCGGGCGGAGAGTCCCGGATACCAGGCCGGAGGGTCCAAGAGCGCGGCTACGGTACGGCGAAAGCCCGCGCTTCGCTCATCGACCGGCTGCCCGTCGACGCGCACCGCGCCGCCGGCGGGCTCGAGGAGCCCGGCGACGCACCGCAGGACCGTCGACTTGCCGATCCCGTTGGGCCCCCGCAGCGCGACCGCCTCACCGGCGGCGACGTCGAGGCTCAGCTCCTCGATGACAACCCGGTCACCGTAGCCGATTCTGACCTGGTCGATCGTGAGCACGCAGTCGAGTGTAGGACCCCTCCCGAACGGTGTGACCGGCGCTACCGGTTGAACTGCAGCCAGTTGAGGTTGACGAAGTCGGCGCCCGCGGTGCCGGTGAAGGTGAGGTAGAGCCGGTGCACGCCGGTGGCCGAGCCGGACAGGGTGGTGGTGCGGCCGGTCCAGCTCTGCCAGCCGCCGGTGGACGTGACCGGGACGCTGGCGATGATCGGGCCGGTGGCCGAGTCCAGCCGATATTGGACGGTACCGCTGGACGCGCCCGACGCCAGCCGGGTCGTGACCGAGGCCGGCGCGGCCGCGCCGAAGTCGAGATCGTAGGCGAGCGTGTCACCGGGCGTGATGTAGCCGACGTTCTGGCCGCCGCCGGTGTCGGTGGTCGCCTCGGTCTGCGTCCCGGTCTGCGCGTTGTAGCTCTCGGCCTGGATCTGGGTGTAGGCGCTGCGGGTCGCCGGCGGTGTGCCCCACGGGACCTGCGGCGAGCTGTAGAAGCTGATGCCCTGCACCGTCCAGCGCGGGCCCAGCGCGCCGAGCCGCACCTTGAACGTGTCCCAGCCGCGCGCCGACTGCGGCGACCAGGCCAGCTCCGCGAGGGCCGGCAGCCGCGGGAACGCCATGAACTCGATGTCGGCCAGCTTCGCGAGCGTCTCCGTCCACATCGGCGCCTCGACGCCGAGGATCGCGGTGGCCGGCACGCCGGTGAGGTAGGCGCCCGGGTCCCAGCTGTAGGCGGTCTGCACCTCGATCAGGCCGGCCCAGCTCTGGCCGAGCGGCGTCGAGTTCGTGTACTTCATGTCGAGGTAGGCCTTGTTCGCCGGCGACAGCAGGATCTTGTCGCCCTTGCTCACCGCGGCGCTCAGGTCGGCGTCCGATGTGGACGTCCCCCAGTACTGCGCGACCCGGTTCGCCGTGTGGTTGGCCTGCCCGATCTGGTGCCAGCCGATGACGGTCTTGCCGGCCGCGCCGACGAACGGCTGCACCCGGTTCATGAACGTGGTGTAGTCGGCCGCCGTCGTGCTCGACGCCTCGTCGCCGCCGACGTGCAGGTATGGCCCGGGGGTGATGGCGGCCAGCTCGTTGAGCACCTGCTGCACGAACGTGTAGGTGACCTCCTTGCCGACGCACAGCGAGCTGAAGCCGACGTTCGTGCCGGTGTACAGCGGCGGGGCCGTGTTGTTGCAGTTGAGCTGCGCGTAGGAGGCGAGCGCGGCGTTGGTGTGGCCCGGCATGTCGATCTCGGGCACGACGGTGATCTGGCGCGATGCCGCGTAGGCGACCAGGTCGGCGTACTGCGCCTTGGTGTAGTAGCCGCCCGCGCCGCCGCCGACCTGGGTGCTGCCACCCACGGTGGCCAGCTGCGGCCAGGCGTCGATCACGATGCGCCAGCCCTGGTCGTCGGCGAGGTGCAGATGCAGGACGTTGACTTTGTACTGTGCGATGTCGTCGATGTACCGCTTGACCGTGTCCGGTGCGAAGAAGTGCCGCGACACGTCCAGCATCGCGCCGCGGTACGCATACCGGGGGTAGTCGACGATCCGGCCACCGGTGAGCGTCCACGGTCCGCTCTGCGCGGTCCGCGCCTCGACCGCCGGCGGCAGCAGCTGCCGCAGCGTCTGCACCCCGTGGAACAGCCCGGCCGCGGTCTGCGCGCGCAGGGTGACGGCGGCGGCGGTCACGTCGAGCTGGTAGCCCTCGGCGCCCACGCTCGGGTCGGCCCCGGACAGCAGCAGGGCGATGCCGCTCGCCGGCGTGCCGGTCGTGGTGGACACCGGCAGGGCGTAGCCGGTCGACGGGCGGAGGATGCCGGCGAGGTAGGTGCCGACGTCGGTGGCGCCGGCCGCGGTCTGGATCGCGGCGTTCGACGGCAGCGTGTAGGTCACGCCGGCCGCGGGCTGCGCCGACACCGGGGCCGGCACGACGGCCGCGAGGCTCACCGCGGCGGCGGCCGGGGTGGCCGGCAGCAGCGCGGCCGCGCCGGCGGCGACGGTCGCGGCGGCCACGGCGGAGGCGAGCAGCAGGTGGCGAAGGGAACGGCGCACGGTCATCCTCCAGCGAAACTGTTAAGTTTCCTGCTAGTTTGACGGCACGCTATGTCTCCCCCGGGAAACTGTCAAGGGGGTCGTAATACGCAGACAAAGACCAGCGTCGCTGCTGTGCTGTGCCCATCCGGAATCCTTGGAGGAGCGCAGCCATGCAATCGACCATCAGCTCCACCCGGCGTCGCGCCGCAGTCGTCGTAGGGACCTGCCTCGCACTGCTCATCGCGCCGGCCGGGCGGGCCAATGCCACGGACCCCCTGAGCGCCAGAATGACGGACTGCTTCGGCAACACCCACTACGTGTGGGAGGTGACGTACGCGGTCAGCGGCGTCGAGACCTGGGGCACCAACGGCAGCGACGTCATCATCGGGACGAACGGGCCGGACGTCATCGACGGATTCGGCGCGAGCGACATCATCTGCGGCGGTGACGGCAACGACGAGATCCACGGCAACGCCGACGACGTCGAACAGGACCGGGACTACATCGACGGCGAGAACGGCAACGACACCATCTACGGCTGGGGTGGCGACGACGTCCTGCGGGGCGGGGCGATGGACGACACCATCTACGGCTGGACCGGCGACGACGAGATCCACGGCGGACCGGGCGACGACACCATCTACGCCGCCGACGGCCGCGACACGGTGCAGTGCGACAACGGCCAGGACTACGCCGACGGCGGCAACGACCACGACTCGTTCAGCGGCACCCCGGGCATCAACGGCGGCTGCGAGAACTACCCGAACTTCCCGTAGCCGCCGCCGCGCCACCGAATCGTGCCGCACGTATTAGGATTGCGTGCTATGTCGTGCCAGTACTGCGGCAAGCCGCTTCCGGAACGCTCCGGCCCCGGCCGTAGCCAGCAGTTTTGCAACTCCACCTGCCGCAGCGCGGCCCGCCGACGCCGGGCATCCGTCAAGTCAGACTTGACAGCACCGGCGGTCGGCGGGACCCTCGGGGCAGTAGGGGCGGCGCACCGGCAGGTGCTCGAGGCCCAGGAGTCGCTGCGGGCGGCGGTGGACCGGGCCCGGGCCGAGGGCCGCACGTGGCAGGAGATCGGAGAGGTCTTGGGCACGACGAAGCAGGCGGCGTTCCAGCGGTTCGGCCGGCCGGTCGACCCGCGCACCGGTGCGCCGATGGCCGACGGGCTGCTGCCGGACGCCGCCGACCGGGCCCTGGCCGCGCTCGGCGACATCGTGGCCACCCGCTTCGAGCGGGTCCGCGCGACCTTCGACGACGTCATGTCGCAGGCGATCGACACCGAGCAGCTGGCGTCGGTGTGGGCGATGGTCGTGGGCACCGCGGGCGCGTTCGAGCGGTTCGGCGATCCGGTCGTGCACCCCGCCGGTGACCTGAGCGTCGTCGACGTCCTGATGGAGTTCGAGGCCGGCCAGGCGACGGCCCAGGTCTCGTTCCGCGGTGACGGCCGGGTCGCCGGCCTCTACATCCGCCCGTGCTGACCACGTCCACATCCGTTCGCTGACCGCATCGGGGGATCTCATGCTTCGCCGCATCGCCACCGCCGCCGCGCTCGCCGTGCTGCTGCTCGGCCTGGTCGCCGCCCCGGCGGCCGCGGGCACGACGCCCGCCGCCCAGTTCGCCTGGCTCGTCGACGCCTCCGCCCGCCCGCCGGTGCCCGCCGTGGAGCTGCGGCAACACCTCGCCCCCGAGTTCCTGGCCGCGGTCGGCGACGCGGACGGGTTCAACACCGTCCTGGGCCAGGTCGGCCCGCTCACGCCGGGCGCGGTCGTCTACTCGACCGCCACCGAACTGCGCCAGGTCACCACCGGCCCCGGCGGGCCGCTGCTGGTCCGCATCGTCGTCGACCCGGCCGGTCTGGTCACCGGACTGCGGTTCACGCCGTACCTGCCGGCGCCGCGGTCATGGGACGCGCTGGACGACGCGGCCCGGGCCCTGGCCCCGCGGGTCTCCTTCGCCGCGGCCCGCATCACGCCGGCCGGCTGCACGCTCGTGCACGGCCTCGACCCGGCGACGGCCCGGCCGCTCGGCTCGGCGTTCAAGCTCTACGTGCTCGGCGCGCTCGCTCAGGCGGTGCACGACGGCCGCCTCACGTGGGACACGAAGCTGGCGCTGAACCCGGCCTGGAAGTCGCTGCCGTCCGGGGTACTGCAGGACCAGCCCGACGGCACCGTGTACACGCTCGAGCAGTACGCCGACTACATGATCTCCATCAGCGACAACACCGCCACCGACCACCTGATCCACCGGGTCGGCCGGGCCGAGGTGCAGCGGCAGTTCCGCCGGTTCGGCAACGACGCGCCCAACACGCCGGTCCTGACCACGCGCGAACTGTTCGCGCTGAAGAGCTGGCACTACCCGGCGGTCGCGACCGCGTACGCGAGCCTCCCGCCGGCCCTGCGGACGGTGACCCTGCCACTGCTGGATCAGGTGCCGCGGACCGACCTCGGGGCGTGGACGCAGCCGGAGATGATCGACGAGCTGGAGTGGTTCGGCTCGCCGATGGACATGTGCCGGGCCTTCGCGGGCCTGTGGGCCCAGCACGACTCCCACGTCGGCGCCGCACTGAGCATCAACGACGGCGGCCTGGGCCTCTCCCCCGCCGGCTACCCGACGGTATGGTTCAAGGGCGGCTCCGAGCCGGGCGTGCTCACACTCAACTACCTGGCCCAGGCGGCCGACGGCACCCTCGTGACCGCCAGCCTGATGCTGTCCGACCCGACCGCGCCCCTGCACGAGGCGGCCACGCTACCGGCCCTGGCCGTCCTCCGCGGCGCGATCCAGCTGACCACCGGAGCCGACCCGCAGTGACGAGCTCAGCGGGCGCTCAGGGGGCGCATGTCGGTCCAGACCTGGTCGATATGGTCCAGGCAGTCCTGGCGGGCACCGACGAAGCCCTCGGTGCGCCAGCCGGCCGGGGGCTCCTCCTCGATCGGCCAGACCGAGTACTGCTCCTCGTCGTTGACGACCACGGCGTAGCGGTCACGTTCCATCGTTGCTCCTGTTCGCGCGGGATCGGGCCAGGGTCTGCAGGCCTACGACGTCGTCCGGCGGGGCGTCGGGGACCTCGTCGTCGAAGCCGGCCAGGGTGCGGGTCCGCAACGCCACCGCTGCCACCGACGCTATCGCCGCGGCCAGGACGATGTACAGGAGTGCGATGCCGCGGCCCGGGCCCACGCCGATCACCTCGCCCACAGTGCCGGACAACGGGCCGGCCGGGGACAGGAGTGGCTCGGCCACCGGGACCAGGAGTGGGGCCAGGACCGCCTGGCCGATCGGCATCGTCGACAGCGCGATCACCATGTTGAGCGCGATCACGCGCGCGTGCAGGCGCTGCGGCACCTTGGTCTGGATGATGGTCAGCCAGATGCCGTTGATGACGGCCAACGACATTGACATGACCAGGGCGCCGGCGGCGATCACCGCGACGCTCGCGTGCAACGCCGCGATCAGGCCGCCGGCCGCGAACGCGAACGTTGTCAGGAGCATGCCGCGCATCCGCCGGTGCGCCGGGCCGCCCCAGACGGTCATCACCAGGCCGCCCAGCACCGCACCCGCCCCGCCGGCCAGGGAGACCCGCGCCACCGAGGACAGCGGTGCGAACGCCAGGACCAGCGGGGAGAGCAGCAGGAACAGCGGGGCCAGGAACAGGTTGAACGCGGCGAAGAACAACACCATCGCCCGGATGCCGCGGTGGCGCACCGTGTAGCGCAGGCCGCCCGCGATCTCGGCGGTGAGCGTTTCGCGGCGGCGGCGGGCCATCGTGTCCGGGAAGCGGATCAGGATGAGCACGACGATGATGAACAGGTAGCTGGCCAGGTCGACCAGCAGGATGCCGCCCAGGCCGATCGTGGCCACCAGGCCGACCGCGACCAGCGGCACCAGGAAGCTCGCGATGCCGCCGCCCAGCTGCAGGATGCCGCCGGCGTGGCCCAGGTATCGCTTCGGCACCAGCTGCGGCACGGCGGACAGGTAGGCGATGCGCTGGAAGGTCAGCGCGACGGACAGCCAGGCGGTGAACACGTACACATGCCAGGGCTGCAGCGTGCCGGTGAAGAACAGCGCGGCGAACGCGGCGATCGCGGCCAGAGCGGCGGCGTCACCGGCGAGCATGGCCCGGCGGCGGGAGGTGCGGTCGATGATCGCGCCGGCGATGGGGGCGGCCAGGATGCCGGGGACCTGGCCCATGACGGCGAACAGCGCGAAGCGGATCAGCGACCCGGTGTCGAGATACACCCAGAGGGGTACCGCGAACGCCGTCAACGCCGAGCCGGTGCTGGACACGACCTGCCCGGCCGCGACCGTAAGGAACCGCCGCAGGCCGGCCTCGCGCACGGGCTCCACCGTGGACACCCGCAACGGACCGGTCAGAATCCCGGCCAGCTCGGCGGCGCGGAACTTCATGAAGTAGTGGCCGGCCTCGTCCAGGACGACCAGGCCGGTGGCGGCACTCAGGAAGGCCCATTCACGGTACCGCTCCTGGTAGTACTCGGTGCCGGGGTCGCGCTCCCCCACCACCGAGACGACCGGCGCCCGCAGTGGCGTGACCCGGCTGTGCAGCAGCTCGGTGAAGTAGTCCTCGGCCGCCTCGGCGTCGTGGCGCATCGCCCGCACCAGGAACCGCCGCTGGTCATCGTCGAGCGCGCCGATGTCGGCGCCCATGCCCTGCAGCCAGTTGGCGTACACCCGGTCGCCGCGCAGCCGTTCCCGCCACCGCAGCCGGGTGAGCCGGCCCAGGACGCCGCCGGTGGGGCGGGCGAACGGGAAGATGCCGCCGAGGTACAGCGCGTCCAGGTCCCGGCCCGCGGCCTCGAGCTGCCGGGCGATCTCGACGGCGAGGGCGCCGCCGGGGCCGCAGTGGCCGTAGACGACGAGCGGCCCGGTGATGCCGGCCAGGATCTCCTCGACGCAGCGGCGGGCGGTGACCTCGATCGGCTCGCTCGCCTCCTCGAGGCCGATGTCGTGGCCGGGTACCGCGACCGCGTAGAGGCTGTGCCCGTCGGGCATCGCGTCGGCGAGGGGCTGGAACACGACCGCGCTGGCGCCGCCGTAGGGCACGCAGACGTATGAGCGGACCCGGGTGCCCGACGGCGGGCCGGTCAGCTCATGGAGCAGGCCGCTCGACCCGGTGGTGGCGGCCAGGTTGCGGACCGTGCGGGCCTGGAACAGGTCCATGACGCTGATCGGGTGACCGGCCGGCAGGACCCGGCGCAGCCGGGCAACGACCTGGGTGGCGAGCAGCGAGTGGCCGCCGAGGTCGAAGAAGTCGTCGTGCGCGCCGACCCGCTCGACCTTCAGCACCTCGGCCCAGACCGCGGCGATGGCGGTCTCGACCGGGCCCTCCGGCGACTCGCAGTCTCCGGTGGCGGCCAAGCTCGGCGGGGCCGGCAGCGCGCGGCGGTCGATCTTGCCGTGGTCCTGGAGCGGCAGCCGGTCGAGCCAGACGTACCGGTTGGGGATCATGTACTCCGGCAGCGTCTCGGCGAGGGTCCGGCGCAGCTCGGCCGGGGTGGGCTCCGGCGCGTCCGGGCGCCGCTGGAGGTAGCCGACGAGCAGGTCGCCGCGCACGTCGGCCGCGGCCGCGCCGACGCCCGGAACCCGAGCGAGGGCGGCCTCGACGTCGCCGAGCTCGACCCGGTAGCCGCGCAGCTTCACCTGGCCGTCGCGGCGGCCGAGGAACTCGAGGGTGCCGTCGGGGCGCCAGCGGCCGAGGTCGCCGGTGGCGTACATGCGGGCGCCGGGAGTCGCGGCGTACGGGTCGGGCCGGAAACGCGATGCGGTCAGGCCGGGCTGGTTGAGGTACCCCCGCGCCAAACGGTCGCCGCCGAGGTGGATCTCGCCGCAGACGCCCTCCGGGACCGGGCGGTGCCGCTCGTCGAGGACGTAGACGCGGGCGTGGCCGAGGGGCACGCCGATCGGGGTGGTGCCGGGGCCGCCGTCGGCCGCGGTGACCTCGTAGGTGGTGACGCCGACGGTCGCCTCAGTGGGGCCGTAGTGGTTGAACACCTTGGCCGGGCCGGCGGCGAGGCCGGCGGCCCAGTCCAGCCGCGACGCCTCGCCGCCCAGGATCAGCGCCTTGCGCGGCATGAGGTCCGCGACCGGCACCTCGCCGGCGAGGGCGGCGAGGTGCGACGGGGTCATCTTCAGGTAGTCGATGGCGTCGGCGCGGATGCGATCGGCCAGCTCAGCGCCGGTACCGCGGCGCGGTATCAGGTGGACGGTGCCGCCGGTGGCCAGGGCCAGGTAGAAGACGGTGACGGCGAAGTCGAACGACAGGGACTGCAGCAGCGCCCAGTTGCTGCCGGGGACGATGTCGAAGCGGTCCTTGACGTCGGCGAGGTAGTTGAGGACCTGGCGGTGGGCGACGGCCACGCCCTTCGGGCGGCCGGTGGAGCCGGAGGTGTAGATGACGTAGGCGAGGTCGTCGGGGTGGGCGCCGGACCGCACCGGGGTGTCGTCGTCGGCGTCCGGCAGGTCGCCGTCGATGACCAGGGCCGGGCGGGCGTCGTCGAGCATGAGCTGCCGGCGGGCCGGGGGCAGCTCCGGGTCGAGCGGGATGTAGGCGGCGCCGGCGCGCAGGACGCCGAGCAGGACGACGGCGAGTTGCGGAGACTGTTCGAGACAGACGCCGACGAGGTCGCCGCGGCCGATGCCCCGCTTGTGCAGCCAGTTGGCCACACGAGTCGAACCGAGGTCCAGGTCGCCGTACGTCAGCGTGTCGACGGCACGCACTCCGGGCGAAATGCCGGAAATAACGGCATCCAGCGTTGCGGCCTGAGGGCCACAAACCCGAGAAGCCACCCCGCGGGCAAGGACCAAGTCGCGCTCCGATCGGTCCATCAGGTCCAGCGCGGACAGCGGGGCATCGGGGCGGGCGACGGCGGCGGCCAGGAGGCGGTGGTACTGGTGGGCCAGGCGGGCTATCGAGTGCTCGTCGAACAGTTCGGTGCGGTAGCCGAAAACGCCCCAGAGGCCGTCGTCGCGCTCGTCGACATACAGGGAGAGGTCCTGGCGGGTGCTGGTGATCGACAGGCCGTAGCGCAGGGCGGTCAAGCCGTCGGGCCAGGCGCCGGCCGCCCCCTCCGAGTTGTGCATCGCGAACAGCACCTGGAACAGCGGCGACCGGCTGGTGTCGCGGGCCACGTGCAGCTCCTGCACCAGGCGCTCGAACGGGACCTCCTGATGACTCAGCGCGGCCAGGACCCGGTCCCGGGTCTGGGCGACGAGCTCGGCGAACGTCATCCCGGGCTCGATGCCGGCCGGGAACGTGAGCATGTTGACGAACAGCCCGACGAGCGGCTCCAGCTCGGGCCGGACGCGGCCGGCGACCGGGGAGCCGACGGCGAAGTCGCGCCCGCCGGTGACCCGGTGCAGCAGCGCGTGCAGACCGGCGAGCAGCGTCATGAACATGGTGGCGCCGTGGCGGCGGCCGAGCATGCGCAACGCGTCGGCGAGCTCGTCGGAGAAGCGGAGCTTGAACCCGGCGCCGTCCGGGGACTGGTGGGCCGGGCGGGGGCGGTCGGTCGGCAGCTCCAGGGGCGCGACGCCGGCCAAAGCCTGGCGCCAGTAGGCGAGGTCACGCTCGGCGGCCGGGCCGGCCAGACGCTCGCGCTGCCAGGCGGCGTAGTCGCCGTACCGCAGCGGCGGGGGCTCCGGTGCCGGGGCCAGGCCGAGGCGGGCCGCGTAGAGGCGGGCCCAGTCACCGAGGAGGACGGGGCGCGACCAGCCGTCGCTGATGATGTGGTGCATGGCCAGGTGCAGGACGTGGTCGTCCGGGCCGATCTCGACGACCATCGCGCGCAGCAGCGGGGCCCGGGTCAGGTCGAACGGGCCGGAGTCGGCGGTGGTGCGGGTCCGCGCCCAGCCGAGGACGTCGGGGCCGGCGTCGGGCTCTGGCCGTACCACCGAACAAGGAATCGTGGCGTGCGCGGCGATGCGCACCTGTGGTGTGCCGTCCTCCGCCGCCGGGAAGTAGGTCCGCAGGCTGTCGTGGCGGGCGGTGAGGTCGTCGAGCGCGGCCCGCAGCGCGTCGAGGTCGAGGCGGCCCTGGAGGCGGACGGCGGCCCGCATGACATACGCGGTGGTACCGCCGGCGAGCTGCTCCATGAACCAGAGCCGCTCCTGGGCGAAGGACGGCGGCGGGTCCACACCGTCGGGAAGGCGCGGGATGGCGGGCTCGGGCGCGGCCGCGGCGGCCTTGCGCAGGCGCTGGGAGATGAGCGCGGCCCGCGTCTCCGGGGTCACGCGGACGCCTCGACGTCGCCGACGAAGAGGTCAGCGGCGATCAGGTCCTCGACGGCCGTGGCGAACCGCTCCACAGTGGAGTGCAGGAACAGGATGCGGATCGGGACGTCGAGCTCGAGGGCGGCGGCGAGGCGGGACACGACGCGGGTGGCGAGCAGCGAGTGCCCGCCGATGTCGAAGAAGTCGTCGAGGGCGCCGATCCGGTCGCGGCCCAGCACCTCGGCCCACACCCCGGCGATGACCTCCTCGGCCTCGGTGCGGGGCTCGACGTACTCGCGGGGGTCCAGGTCGCCGGCCGAGATCGCGGGGAGGCGGCGGCGGTCGACCTTGCCCGCGGTGTTGAGCGGCAGCCCCGGCAGGACGACGACCTGCGCGGGCACCATGTAGCCGGGCAGGACCTCGGCCAGGTGCGTGCGCAGCGCCCGGCCCTGCGGCTCGCGGCCGGGCTTGGCGGTGACGTAGGCGGCGAGCAGCGCGTCGGGGCCGTCGGACGTGGTGATGACGGCGGCCTGGTGGACGTCCGGGTGCTCGCCGAGGCGGGCCTCGATCTCGCCGAGCTCGATGCGGTGCCCGCGCAGCTTCACCTGGGCGTCGAACCGGCCCAGGAACTCCAGGCGCCGGTCGGGCCGCCACCGGACGCGGTCGCCGGTGCGGTAGACGCGGGCGCCGGGCGGGCCGTAGGGGTCGGGCACGAACCGGTCGGCGGTGAGGCCCGGGCGGCCGAGGTACCCCCACGCGACCCCGTCCCCGCCGATGACCAGCTCGCCGGGGACGCCGACCGGCACCGGCCGCAGCCGCGCGTCGACGACGTGCAGGCGGGTGTTGCCGATCGCCTCCCCCAGGGCGATGTCGCGCACCGGCTCGGGCAGGTCGGCGAGGCTCGACCAGATCGTCGTCTCCGTCGGACCGTACACATTGCACAGTCGCCGGACCCGCGGCCGCAGCTCCCGGGCCAGCCGGGGCGGGAGCGCCTCACCGCCGGTCAGCGCGGTCACGGCGGGGGCGTTGAACCCGGCGTCGAGCAGCATCCGCCAGCCGGACGGGGTCGCCTGCACGTGGGTGACGCCCGTGGCCGCGATCCGCCGGACGATGGCGACGCCGTCGCGGCCCTCGTCGTCGGGGACGAGGACGAGCCGCCCGCCGGTGACCAGCGGCAGGTACAGCTCGAGGCCGCTGATGTCGAAGGACAGCGAGGTCAGGCCGAGCCAGGCGTCGCCGGCGCCGGAGCCGAGCGCGTCCCGCAGCGACAGCAGCAGGTTGGTCAGCGCCCGGTGCGGCACGCCGACGCCTTTGGGACGACCGGTGCTGCCCGAGGTGTACAGCACGTAGGCGAGCGACTCCGGCCGGGCCTCGCCGGCCACGTTGCCCGCGGGTCCTGGCAACGTGGCCAGGTCGTCGATCACCGTGACGACCCCCGCGTCCGCGCACAGCCACTCCCGCCGGGCCGGGGGCAGTGCGGCGTCGAGGGGCAGGTAGGCGGCGCCGCGGTGCCAGATGGCCAGGAGCGTCGCGACGAGGTCCGGCGTGCGGGGCAGGGCGACGCCGACGATGTCCCCGGGCCGCACGTCGAGGTTCGCGGCGATCCGCCGGGCCCGCCGATCGAGCTCCGCGTAGGTGACGTCGTCGACGGCGAGGGCGTCCGGCGCGGCCGCGACCCGGGCCGCGAACAGGTCCAGCACCGTCCCGGTGTAGGTGCGCCGGGGCCCGATGCCGCGGGTGACCGCCAGTCGCCGCGCGGCCGCGTCCTCCAGCGGCAGGTCGTCGATCGGGCAGTGCGGGTCGGCGGCCACGGCCCGCAGCAGCGTCTCGAACCGGCGCAGCAGCTCCGACACGGTGCCGGCGGTGAAGAGCCCGCTGTCGTACCGCACCCGCAGTGTCAGCCCGGCGGTGCGCACGGACACGTCGACGACGAGGTCGTAGAGGCTCTGCGGCGCGCCGATCTCGAAGCTCTCGCCGGTCAGGCCGGGCAGGACGTCGTGGCGGGCGCTCTGCTGCGAGTGCAGGACGAGCATCGTGGAGAACAGCGGCGTCCGGCTGACATCGCGGGCGACGTCGAGCTCGCCGACGAGCCGCTCGAACGGGATGTCCTGGTGCGCGTACGCCTCCAGAGCCGCGGTCCGGGTCCGGCGCAGCAGCTCGGCGAAGGTCGGGTCGCCGGACAGGGAGCCGCGCAGGACGAGGGTGTTGACGAACGAGCCGATGATCGGCTCGAGCTCGGGGCGGCCGCGCCCGGCGCTGGCGGTGCCGACGGACACGTCGTCCTGTCCGGCGTGCCGGCCGAGCAGCACCTGGTAGGCGGCGAGCAGGAGCATGAACAGGGTGCTGCGCTGGGCCCGGGCCAGCCGTTCGAGGCGGCCGGTCAGCTCGGCGTCGAGCTCGTGCCGGACCCGCTCGCTGCGCGGCAGTTTGAACGGCGGCCGCGGGAGGTCGGTGGGCAGGGCCAGGGCGGGGGCGCCGGCGAGCTTGTCGCGCCAGTAGGCGAGCGCCTCCTCGGCCTTCTCGGCGGGCTGGTCGGCCTGCTCGCGGACGTGATCGGCCCAGCCGACCGGCAGGGGGCCGAGGCTCGCGGGGTCGGCGTAGGCCGGCCCGAGGTCCTGGACGAGCAGCGACTGGGAGCTGCCGTCGAAGACGATGTGGTGGGCCACGACGAGCAGGACGTGGTCGTCGTCGGCCAGCGCCACGAGCGTGGCCCGGATCAGCGGCCCGCGGGCCAGGTCGAAGCCGCCGTCGAACAGCTGCCGGCCGAGCTCCCGGGCCCGCTCCGCGCGCAGCGGCGCCGGCTCGCCGGTCAGGTCGGCGCGCTCCAGCCGGAACTCGCCCGGGTCGGCGATGACCTGGACCGGCCGGCCGTCGCGCTCGGGAAACGTGGCCCGCAGCGCCTCGTGCCGGGCGCACACGGCGGTGAACGCCCGCTGCAGCGCGGCCGGGTCGAGGTGGCCGCGCAGCCGCCGGGACAGGACCACGTTGTTGGGCTGACCGGGGTCGAACCGGTCCAGGAACCACATCCGCTCCTGCGCCGGGGTCAGCGGGATCTCGATCATCGTTGCGGCTCCAGGTGTTCGGGCTTCCACGGCCAGGGCACGTCCCGGAAGGCGGCCGCGACGAGCAGCCGCTCCAGTTCGCGCAGGAAGCGCTCGGCCTCGATCGGTGGCAGGTGGGCGGTGTCGCCGGTCAGGGCGATGCCCAGGCCGCCGGGCGCGTCGAAGATCTGGACGCGGACGCGCCAGAAGAAGTGGTCGAACTCGTCGGTGACCGTGCACGTGGACGGGGCTTCGCGCAGGTCCCGCTCGGTCGTGGCCGGGGTGTGCGGTGCGGCGTCCGGTGCGAGCCGGATGTCGTTGAAGTAGCAGTGCGGGTTGACCCCGGTCCGGTACGGGAAGCCGGCGCGGTCGAACGCCCGCTGGACGGCGGACGGGTCGTAGTGCGCGTGCCGGTAGCCGCGCACGGCGGCCGGCCACACGCGGGCGACGAGCCCGTCGAAGCCGGGCCGGCCGGTGGCGTCGGCGACGACGAGCGCGATCTGGTTGAGCTTGGCCACCGCGTGCTCGTAGTCGTCGAGCACCCGGTTGGCCGCCATCACGTGGAGTCCGGCCACATCCGCGCCGGAGCGCACGGACATGACGGCGGCGACGGCCGCGAGCAGGACGGCCGAGGTGGTGACCCGGCACCGGCGGGCGGCCAGGGCCACGGCCGGCCCGGTGGCGGCCGAGACGAGTTCGGTGCGGCGGAACCGGGGCGAGGCCGGCTCGGCCAGCCGCGGGAGCGTGTCGTGGGGCAGGCGGCCGAAGCCGTCGAGCCAGTAGGCGACGGCCCGCTCGGAGCGGTACCGCTCGGGCCCGTCCTCGCGGCGGGCGATGTCGACGGACTGCGGCCCGGGCGGACTCGCCAATTGACCGCGGACGATGAGCAGGCGCAGTTCCCGCAGCAGCAGTTCGATCGCGCGGAAGTCGACGGTCGTGTGGCTGAACACGACCACGACATAGCTTTTTTCAGTGCTTGTATCGAGCACAAGAGCGAATCGCTGCGGCAGTTCCGCGGCGTGGTCGAACGGCTCGGCCGCGAGTCGCCGGGCGACGGTCTCGGCTTCGGCGGCGGCATTACCGGATTCGGCGTCATACATCAGAACGGGCAATTCGCCGGACGCGGAGACGACCTGCCGGGGCTCGCCGTCGACGACCCGCAGGTGCGTGCGCAGCGAGCTGTGCCGGCTCACGAGCGCGCTGATGGCCCGTACGACGGCTTCGGGTGTGGCCCCGCGGCGCAGGGCCACGACCCGGCGCAGGCTGATCGTCGCCTGCTCGGGCCCGCGGCGCCGCAGCTCGGTCCACAGGGCCTGCTGGCCCCAGGTGAGCGGGGCCGGCGGCGCCGGGTCACCGGCGAACGCGGACATGGCGAAGCGCTCGCGCAGCAGCATCCCCCGCTCCGTTCCAATTGTCGAGTGTCAATGCAGTAGCGGCGATGCACCAGTAGTAGCGGCTAGGAAAGCGCATTCCTATGGTCCGTTCGGCTGATCCCCGGCCCCGCCATGAATGGGCCACACTTGCCTCGCCTTCGTCAGGGGAGACCGTTGTCGATGACTCGACCGCCTCGAACCGTGCCCGGATTCCTTGCCTGGCGCGCCGCGCACGATCCTGAGCACGTCGCCGTCGAGGTGGCGGGCGAGGCCTCGCTGACCCTCGGCGACTGGGACGCCGCCGCCGGCCGGGTGGCGGGCGCGCTGCACGACTACGGGCTGCTGCCCGGCGACCGGGTCGCGCTGCGGTTCGGGGCGGCCGAGTGGCGGGACTTCGCGATCGCGTACTGCGGGGTGCAGCGGGCCGGTGGCGTCGCGGTGCCCGTGTCGGACCGGCTGGCCCCGGCGCAGATCGCGTTCGTCCTGGAGCACTGCGGCGCCACCGCGCTGCTGCACGGCGCGGCCTCGCCCTGGACCGGGCCGGTGTGGTCGGCGGCCGTGCCCGCGCTGCTGACCGGCTCGGCCGCACTGGCCGATGCCAGCCGGCCGGAGGACCTCGCGCAGATCCTGTACACGTCCGGCACGACCGGCCGGCCCAAGGGGGTCGCGGCGACGCACGCCAACCTCACCGTCGCGGCGCCGACCCACCCGCGGCGGCTGCGGCTGGCCCATTCGACGCGCTTCGCCCATGCCTTTCCCATTGGTACCAACGCCGCCCAGACCATGCTCTTCACGGCCTTGTTCACCAGGCCGGGCGCCCTTACCCCGCCCCGGTTCACGCCGGCCCGGTTCGCGCGCCTGCTGCAGTCCCCCGGTGTCGGCACGGTCTTCCTGGTGCCGTCGACCGCGATCGAGCTGCTGGAGTCCGGCGCGCTGGCGGGGGCCGACCTTTCCCGCGTACACCTGGTGGGTTCGACGGCGGCCGCCCTCGCCCCGGCCACCGCGTCGCGGCTCGCCGAGGCGTTCCCCGGCGCCGCCGTCGTGAACTACTACACGTCGACGGAGGCGGCTCCGGCCGAGGTCAGCATGATCTTCGACCCGGCCCGCCCCGGTGCCCTCGGCCGGCCCGCGGGCGGCGCGCTGATGATCGCCGACGGGGACGGCGAGCCGCTCCCGGCCGGCGCGGCCGGCGAGGTGTGGCTGCGCTCGCCGTACCCGCGGGCCTACCACGACGACCCGGCCGCGACCGCCGCCACGTTCCGCGGCGAGTGGGTGCGGATGGGCGACGTGGGCCGCATCGACGCCGACGGCTACCTGTACCTCCTGGACCGCGCCCAGGACGTCGTGAAGTCCGGCGCGTTCAAGATTTCCACCCTCGAGGTCGAGGCCGCGCTGCTCGAGCACCCCCTGGTCGCGGCGGCGGCCGTGGTCGGGGTGCCGCACCCGGTGCTGGGCGCGGTCCTGGCCGCCGTCGTCGTGCCGGCCGCGGGCGCGCCGCCGGGCGCACCGGACCTGGCCGCCGTCCGCCGGTTTCTCGCCGGCCGCCTCGCCGACCACCAGCTGCCGGCCCGCGTCCAGGTCCGCCCGGAGCTGCCCCGTAACGACGGCGGCAAGGTGCTGAAACGGGAATTGGTCCGGCAACTGTCGGAGGGAGCGCCGTGACGACCGCTGTAGGCCTGGCCCTCAGCCCGGCTCAGCTCGGGATCTGGCTGGCCGAACGGGCCGGCACGCCCGAGTCGGCCCACCGCCTGCGCCTGGAGGTACGCTTCGGCCCCGGCCTCGACGTCCAGGCGCTGCACGCCGCTTGCGCCGCCGTCCTGGCCCGCCACCCGATCCTGGGCTGCGCGGTCGAGGTCCACGACGACACCCCGATGCTGGTCCCGTCGCCCACGCCGCTGGCCGCCTTCGCCCTGGCCGGCAACCGCCTCACCTTCACCGCCCACCACCTGGTCTTCGACGGCATGTCCAAGGCGATCCTGCTGGACGACCTGGCCACCGCCTATCGAGCCGCCCGGGCGGAGCCGGATCACCTGGCACCGCTGGGCGAACCACTGCCGATCGCCGGGCCCTCGCTGTCGCGCGTGCACCTTCCCGTGAGCGGTGAGCCGCTCCTGCCGGGCCTCACCCAGGTCCCCCGCCGCGCCGGACCGGCCGGAACCGTCGACGTCGCGATCCCTGGCGCCACGGCGGCCGCAGCGTTGGGCGGCACCCGGTTCGAGCTGCTCCTGACCGCCGTCCACGCGCTGCTCGCCCGCTACGGCAACTCCGGGCTCCCGGTCTTCCTCGCCGTGTCCACCCGCACCCCCGAGGACGCCGGCCGGATCGGCATGTTCGTCAACGAACTCCCCCTCGCCGTCGCCCCGCTCACCGGCACGGTCACCGAATACGCCACGGCAATGCGACAGCGACTGCGGCAGTTGTACGGTCACCGCGCCCACATCCCCACGGGTCTACGCCCGGCCGACCTGCCCGCCCGGATCACGGTCAGCTATCGCCGCCAGGGCCCGCTCCCCGACTTCGGCGGCGTACCCGTCGACGTCGGCTGGACACCCCCGGCCGAGACCGCCCGCTCCCTGCTCAACCTCCTGGCGGTCGACGGCCCCGACGGTCTGCGGATCGCCCTCGAGCACAACCGCGAAGCCCTGCCGGCCCCGGCCGCCACGCGCATCGCCACCCACCTGGCCACGGTCCTCGACGCTCTGTCCTCGACGGCGGACCGCCCGGTGGCCGCGCTGCCGATCCTGCCGCCGGCCGAGCGCGCCCTCGTGGTCGACGCGGGGAACTCGACCGACCGTCCACTCCCCGCCGACGCCACCGTTCCCGCGCTGTTCGCGGCGGCCGCCCGGGCCCGGCCCCAGGCGTTGGCGGTCGTCGACGGCGATCGGTCACTGACCTACGCGCAGCTCGACGACGCCACCAGCCGGGTCGCCGCTGTGCTGGTGGAACGCGGGGCCGGTCCGGGCACGCTGGTCGCGCTGACGGTGCCCCGGTCGCTCGACGCCGTCGTGGCGATGCTGGCCGTGATGCGGACCGGGGCCGCGTACGTGCCCGTCGACCCCGCCTACCCCGAGGCCCGCCGGGCCATGATTCGGCAGGACGCCGCGCCGGCCGTCGTGATCGACCGCGACTTCCTCTTCGCCGACCTACCGGCCGCGGCCGCCGTTGACGCCGCGTCCGGTGGTGCGCCGGCGTACGTGATGTACACGTCGGGGTCGACCGGGCGGCCCAAGGGGGTGGTGATCCCCCACCGGGCCCTGGCCAACCTGCTGCTCGGCCTGGGTGAGCGGCTCGGGAGCGGGCCGGATGACCGCTGGCTGGGGCTGACCTCGTTGTCGTTCGACATCTCCGGGCTGGAGCTGTTCCTGCCGCTGGTCACCGGGGGCCGGGTGGTGCTCGCCGGTGAGCGCGGGGCCACCGACGGACCCGGGGTCGTCCGGCTGGTACAGGCGCACGGGATCACGCACGTGCAGGCGACACCGTCCGGGTGGCGGGTGCTGCTCGATGCCGGGTTCGACGGGCGGGACGGTGTCGTCGGGCTCACCGGGGGCGAGGCGCTGCCGCCGCCCCTGGCCGAGGTGCTGCGGTCGCGGGTGGCCCGGCTGTTCAATGTGTACGGTCCTACCGAGACGACCATCTGGTCCACAGTGGACGAGGTGACGGCCGACGTCAGGATCGGGCGGCCGATCGCCAACACCCGGGCGTACGTGCTGGATGACGCGCTGCGGCCGGTGCCGGTCGGGCTGGCGGGCGAGCTGTATCTGGGCGGGACCGGTCTGGCCGTCGGCTACCTGCGGCGGCCCGGGCTGACCGCTGACCGGTTCCGGCCCGATCCGTTCGGTGGTGGTCGCCTGTACCGGACCGGCGACCGGGTGCGGTGGGGAGCCGACGGGCGCCTCGAGTACCTGGGGCGCGACGACAATCAGGTCAAGGTGCGCGGGCATCGGATCGAGCTCGGCGAGGTCGAGGCGCGCCTGCTCGCGCATCCCGCCGTCGCCGAGGCCGCGGTGGCGCTGCAGGACTCGTCGTACCTCGCCGGGTATGTCGTCGCGCGGGACGCCGCCCCGGACCCCGCTTCGCTACGGGCCTGGCTGGCGGAGACATTGCCGGCGGCGGCCGTGCCGGACCGGTGGATGGTGCTGCCGCGGCTGCCGCTGACACCGAACGGGAAGCTGGACCGCGCCTCCCTCCCGGCGATAGCGGTCCCGCCGTCCACCGCACCCGCGCCCGCCGCCGCCGATCCGCTCGTCGCCGAGCTGAGCGTCATCTGGCAGGAGATCCTGCAGGTGCCCGACATCGGACCGGACGAGGACCTGTTCGACCTCGGCGGGCACTCGCTGTCGATCGCGCGGATCATCAGCCGGATTCAGCAACGCTACGACGTGGAGGTGCCGATGGAAGACTTCTTCGAGACGCCGACCGTGGCCGAGATCGCGGCCGTCGTCCGTGCGAGCCTGGCCTGATGGGCGCGGACCGGCGGGCCGAGGTGGCCGCGCTCGTCGACGCGGCCACCTCGGGTGCGGTCACCGCCGAGGCCGCCCTCGCCGCCGGCGCGCCACTGTTCGACCTGGGGCTCGACTCGCTCGGCTGGCTCCGGCTGATCGACGCGGTCGAGTCGCGGTACGGCCTGGACCTGCAGGCCGACGGGGCGGACCTGCGCCTGGTCACGGTCGACGGCATCGCCGAACTGCTCGCGGTGGCGGCTACGGCTCAGGAAGTACCCCCGCCACCGCTCTTGGCGTTTTGACGACCTTCACGGGCCGAGCAGGTCGGCCTCGTAGGCCACGATCGCGGCCTGCACCCGGTTGTTGACCCCGAGCCGCTGCATGATGGCGCTGACGTGCGCCTTGACGGTGCCCTCGGAGACGAAGAGGGCGGCGCCGATCTCCTGGTTGGACCGGCCGTGGCCGACCAGGGCGAGCACCTCCCGCTCGCGCGGGGTCAGCCGCTCGATCCGCTGCCGGGCCGCCCGCGACCGAGCCAGCCGGCCGCCGTCGAAGCGGGCGATCACCTTCTGCGCGATCCGCGGCGACAGGTAGGCCGCGCCGTCGGCGACCGCCCGCACCCCGATGATCAGCTCGCGCGGGTCGGCCGCCTTGAGCAGGAAGCCGGCCGCCCCCTCGGCGAGGGCCCGGGCGACGTACTCGTCCTCGTCGAACGTCGTCAGCATCATCACGGCGACGTCCGGCGCGGCCGCTCGCAGCTCGGCCGCGGCGGCCAGGCCGTCCAGGTGCGGCATCCGGATGTCGAGCAGGGCGATGTCCGGCCGGTGGCGGCGGACCAGGTCGACCGCCGCGCGCCCGTCGCCGGCCTCGGCCACCACCTCGATCCCGGGGTCGGTGGCGAGGATGGCCCGGATGCCGGCTCGGATCATGGCCTCGTCGTCGGCCAGCACGACCCGGATCATCGCTGCTCGTAAGGGATCGTGGCGGTCACCTCGAACCCGCCGTCGCCAGGTTCGGCGGCCAGCGTCCCGCCGAGGAGCCGGACCCGCTCACGCAGCCCGTCCAGTCCGCTCCCGCCGTTCGACGACGCCGGGACAGTACCCCCGGAATCCCGCACTGACACCACGACCGCGGCGCCCGGCGCATGGCGGGCCGCATTGGTCAGCGCCTCCTGCACCACCCGGTGCACGGCCCGGTCCACCTCCACCGGCAACGGTCCCGCCGTATCGCGCAGCTCGACCCGCAGCCCCGCCGCCCGGGCCCGGCCCACCAGCGCGGCCACACGTTCGTCGGCCGGCTCCGTCGGCGGCCCGCCGTCCGGCTCGCGCAGCAGCCCCACGGTACGCCGCAGCCGGTCGGTCGCCGCGACCGCCGACGCGCGCAGGGCCGCCGCGGCCGCCCGGTTCGCCTCACTCTGGTCGCGCGCCAGCTCCAGGGCGCCGGCCCGCAGCGCGATCAGGGCGAGGTCGTGGCCGAGCGAGTCGTGCATGTCGGCGGCGATGCGGGCCCGTTCGCGCAGCCGCGCCCGCTCGGCCACCAGTGCACGCTCGCGCTCCAGCCGCTCGATCCGGTCCCGGCCGGCCGCCACCAGGTCGGCCTGCTGGCGCCGGGAGCGCCCGGCCAGCCACGGCAGCGCGACCGACAGCCCGACCGCGATCAGCACCCCGGCGCCGAGCCAGACCTCGGGAACCAACAGGACCGTCCCCACCGCTCCGGCGGCCGCGAGCACCATCCAGTCCCCGCGGGCCGACCGGTGTCGGCCGTGCAGGTAGGCGGCGACCACCAGCACGACGAACAGCAGCTGCCGCCACGCCGGCACGTAGTCGAGGGACAGCCCGTTGAGGACGCCGGCGCCCGCGACGGCCACGAGCAGGACACGGTTGATCACCGTTCCGAGGCTACCCAACGGAGCCGGACCAGCCGGACCGCCGCGGTCACGAGCCCCGCGAGCGCGGCGGTCACGAGCGTCGCCGTCAGCGGCGCGGCGAAGAACATCAGCTGCGCCCAGGTGACCGTGCGGCCGTTCGTCAAGAACGAGATGATTCGGGGGTACAGCACGAGCCCGCACACCGGCAGCAGGAGCGGGACGAGCCGCAGCCCCGTCCGCCACGCGGCCCGCCCCGACCGCCGGCGCGCCCACCGGCGGGATCGCACGACGGCCAGTACCGTCAACGCTATGGCACCGAACCCGATCAGGCCCAGGACGAGCTCGGTCAGCTGACGGGTCCCGCCCGGTGCCGCCGGGCTCCGGCCCTGGCTCAGCGCGACCAGACCGGTCATCACGTCGTAGGTGTCGTCGTAGAGGGATGCGCTGTTCGTCATCACGGCGTACCCGTAGCCGGTCGCCGGGTCGATCGCCTCCACGGCGTTGTAGGTGAACAGGTTGCCCGAGTGCACGAGCAGGGTGGTG
The DNA here is from genome assembly GCF_044454505.1 of Dactylosporangium sp. NPDC051541. Lineage (NCBI taxonomy): Bacteria > Bacillati > Actinomycetota > Actinomycetes > Micromonosporales > Micromonosporaceae > Dactylosporangium > Dactylosporangium sp. NPDC051541. The sequence goes on along the minus strand of NZ_JBITDU010000007.1, from coordinate 325,576 downwards.
CCGTCCGCCGTGACCGGTCCCCAGCCCATGCCGTACTCGGCGATCCGGGTCGGCGTGTGCATGGCGGCCAGGCTCTCCGGCCGGACCACCTGGGTGCCGGCGCCGGACTGGCTGATCAGCCATGCGCCCATGTCGGCCGCGGTCGTGACGACCCCGCCGGCGCCGCCCCGGGCCGAGAACCGGTCCAGCTCCGGCCGGGCGACCCACACGCCGAACAGCGAGTTGTACCCGCGCGCCGGCCGCACCACCCCGTCGCCGACGGCGCTGCCCGTCATGCCGAGCGGCCCGAAGACATGCCGCGCCAGGTAGTCGCCGAAGCCCAGCCCGCTCGCGACCTCGACCAGCCGCGCCGCGACCTCGTAGTTGACGTTGCAGTACGCCCACCGGGTGCCGGGCTCGGCCGCCAGCCGCCCCGAGCGCAGCGCCGCCAGGTAGCCGGCCAGGTCGGTCGCCGCCTCGGCCCGGCCCAGGTCCACGCCGCCGTCGGCCAGACCCGACGTCTGGTTCAGCAGCTGCCGCACGGTGACCCGGGCGGCCCGCGGATCGTCCAGCCGGAACTCCGGCAGCTGCGCCGCGACCGGCTCGTCGAGCGCGACCTTCCCGGCGTCGACCAGCGTCATCACCGCCATCGCGGTGAACGACTTGCTGACCGAGGCGACCCGCATCGGCGTCCCCGCGGTGATCGGCTGCCCGTCCGAGCCGTGCCCGTAGCCGGCCGCGTGGACCACCCGCCCGCCGTGCGTCACGACGAGCGACATCCCCGGCAGCCCGGTACTCTTCAGGGCCGCCGCGGCGTAGGCGTCGATCGCGGCGGGCAGCGGCTCTGCGCTCGGAGCGGCCGCGGCCGGCTGCGCGACCAACAGCGCCGCGCCGATGGACATCAGCACCATGATCCGTCTCATGGCCGAAGACGCTATGAGCCGGCGGCCCCGGGCGAATCCGACGATCCTCCGGGGCCACCCCTGACGAAAGTGAGAGCCGCGGCGAGCGTCTTATGGGCCACGGTGGTGACGCGTCAGTCGCCGCCGAGGTCCGCGCCGTGGCCACGACACCCCCGCCGCAGCTACGCCCCGCGAATAGCGAGATTTCCCGTCGCCGCAGGTGGCACCCGTGGAAGCCCATGTGAGCCGACGTAAGATACGCCGAACTGATCCACCGAGACAGCCACCCACCGGCGGCGCGCTGTCAGATGACCGAGGTCGGACGATGTACATCGCACGGGTCCGTCTGGAGAACGTTCGAGGGTTCTTCGACGACCGCAACGTGGACCTGGACCTGCGGCGCCCCGATGGCAGCTATGCCGGCTGGACGGTCATCGCCGGGCAGAACGGCTCCGGCAAGACGTCGCTCCTGCGGGCAGCGGCGCTGGCGGCGAGCGGGCCGGCGGTGGCCCGCAGCCTCGTGCCGGACTTCGAAAGCTGGATCACGACTGGACGTGATGCCGGGACCGCGGACGTTGAACTGGTCCACGACCAGGCGTTCGACCGTACCGCCGAAGCAGGCGAACAACTCCCGTCCGCGCCATTCTGGGTCGGCATCCGGTGGACCGCCCCGGCCCCGGACAGCGGCGGCCGGCGGGGCCCGCAGCCTTCACTGCACCGGCACGACATCGCTTCGACGCCGAAGGAAGTGCCGCGACAGGGCCCGTGGCAGGACAACCCGACCGGCTGGTTCTGCGCCGCATACGGCCCGTTCCGCCGGCTCGCCGGGGGCTCCGGAGACTCGAAGCGCATCATGCGTAGCCCCGGCCCGGCGGCCCGGCTCGGCACGCTGTTCCACGAAGACGCCTCACTCGCCGAAGGTGTCAGCTGGCTCATCGAGCAGCATCTTCGATCGCTCGAGGACCGCCCGGGCGCGAGCGACTTGAAGCACGCCGCGATCGCCATCCTGCGCGACGGCCTCCTACCGGACGGTTACAGCGTCCAGACCGTCGACTCGGACGGGCTGTGGGTGGAAAACGCCGGCCGACGATTCCCGCTGCGCGACATGAGCGATGGCTACCGGACCGTCGCCGCCCTGGTTGTAGACATGCTGAAGCAGATCCATGAGGCATACGGCGAGCTGACCACGGATGTCGACGGATCGACACCCCGAATCACAGCGCCGGGGGTGGTGATCATCGACGAGGTCGACGCCCACCTCCACGTGTCCTGGCAGAAGCGCATCGGCTGGTGGCTGAAACGCCACTTCCCCAACATCCAGTTCATCGTCACGACGCATAGCCCGTATATCTGCCAGTCCGCCGACCAGGGCGGCCTCATCAGGCTGCCGAGGGCCAATCAGCTCGAGCCACCGATGGTGGTCGACCAGGACCTCTACGAACGCATCATTTACGGCAGCGGCGACGACGCCGTCCTCTCCGACCTGTTCGGCCTCGACACCCCGTATTCAGACGACGCGCGGGAGCTTCGCCGCGAACTGGTCGAGCTCGAGTTCACCGTCATGACCGGCAAAGCAACCCACGACCAGCAGCGACGCTACGCACACTTGGCGGACGTGCTCACCAGCTCACCGGTAGCCCGGACCGAGGAGGTCGCCGCGCGACTGAACGACCGGAACCCCCCTTCATGATAAAGATCAATCGAGTGGCGCTGCCCGATGACCTGGTAACGCGCATGGCCGGGCTCAGCGGTCAGATCAGCGGCGTCGCGCTGGACAATCGGACAGCACTGGCGAAGGAGCTGTGGCGTAGAACCTCGACGCGCGACGCCGTGTGCACGCCGCTCCGGCGGTTCCTGGCACAGATGGCGCCCGGCCGTCAACACTGCATGTATTGCGGGGACAACCACGGCACCGACATCGACCACTTCGAGCCCGTTACCCGCAACCCGCTGCGCACCTTCGACTGGCTCAACCACCTGCTCGCCTGCTCGACCTGCAACAGCCATCAGAAGCGGGACCAGTTCCCGGTGGATACCGACGGCCGGCCGCTGCTGATCGACCCGACGTTGGAAGATCCATTCGACCACCTCTTCCTGTCACTGTCCGTCGGTGAGTACAAGGCGCTGACCGCAAAGGGCCGGCTGACGATCGAGGTCTGCGGTCTCAACCGGTTTCTCTTGTCGCGCGGCCGCGTCCAGGCCCGGCGCGTCGTTGCGATGAGTCTTCGCGATTGGAAGCAAGCGTTCGACACCGGCGATGCCGACCAGATGCAGGTTGCGCTGCAGACCGTGCACGAACAGCCGTTCGCCGATGTGTGCCAGGCAATGCTTCGCCAGGCGATCACACCGGGCGCGGAGGTGTTGTTCGAGAAAGCGATGGACCTGCTTCACCTGCTGCGCTTCGAGCCCCTCCGCGAACTGCTGTTGCGGGATTGATCTGCGCGGCTTGTCACCTGGAGCGGCGCAGGCCCCAGCCGCCGAGGCTGGTGGAGGTCGCGCCGTAGCGGTTCGGGTCGGGTTGGCTGGGTAGGCACCAGAGGACGATGAGGGCGATCATGCCGATCGCGGAGAACGCGAGGAGGGCCCACGCGCCGGAGCGGCCCGAGTCGTGGAGCCGTCGGACCGCGAGCGCGATCAGCGGCAGGCAGAGTGCGAAGAAGACCCAGCCGAACCAGGCCGGGTCGGAGTCCGTGCGGTCCGTCCATTCGATCATCACTGCGCAGAACACCCAGAACGATGCGGCGTACGTCCAGAACTGCCAGCGCGGGGCTCGGCCCTGCCAGTCGACGGACCAGTTCATCACCGCCAGCGCGATGCGCAGCGGAGGCGGTCGCTCCGACGTCCTATCGATGGCCATAACTTCACCGTATCGGATCGCGGCCGCCGGGCGGCAAGCGGTCAGAAGGTGGCCGGATCTGCTGGGAGACTTGGCCGCATGACCAGTGAGATGCTGCTGCCGCAGCAAGCGGTGCCGGCCGGTGGTGCGGTGCTCAACCCGTTTGTGATCGTGGACGACGCGGCTGGGTTCGTCGACTTCGTGAGCGGTGTCTTCGGGGTTGCGGAGGCGGCTGAGGCGCGGACCGAGATGCCCGGCGGGAAGCTCATCCACGCTCAGCTCCGCCTCGGGACCGTGGACCTCATGGTGGCCGACCGGCTCGACGGGTGGCCGGCGCGGCCCGGGCTGTTGCAGGTGTGGGTTCGTGACGTCGGGGCCGTGCTGGAGCGGGCTGCGGGCCGGGGGGCCACCGTGGTCACCGCGCCGACGCCGTTCTACGGGGAGATCACGCTCGGGCGGATGCTCGACGCCTGGCAGAACCTCTGGTGGCTGTGGGCGCCGGCGCCGGGGCAGCCCGATCCCGAGCCGCACTGGGACGGCGGCTCGGACCTCGTCTTCGGCACCCTGGACGCGACGCTGCGGTCACTGCGGCACTGAAGGCCGATCACGCGCTCAGGTCCTGCAGGGTCCTCGCCAGGCGGCGGGCCGCGGCCGGGTCGAAGGCGGGGCCGGTGACGTCGACGGGGCGGTGGGCCCGGAACGCGGACAGCGCGGCCGCCGGTGGCGCGTCGATGTGGGCCGCTATCGGCACGATCGCGCGGGCCACCGGGGCGGCGAACAGCCGGGCCAGGACGCTGACGACGGTCCGGATCGGCGGGCGGAACGGCTCGGCGAGGTTGGTGTCGACGAAGACCGGGTTGTGCAGCACGTAGCGGACGGGGCTGTCCGGGTGCCGGTCGGTGAAGGCGACGCCGAGCAGGTCGTTGGCCCGGGCGCCCTGCATGGTGGCCGTGCGGGGGCGGTAGCGCCGGCGCAGCTGGAGGTCGTCCCAGTGCAGGTGGCCGGCCTTCGTGCCGGTGCCGCAGAGGTTGACGATGACCGGGTGCGGGGCTCGCTCCAGGGCGGTGCGCAGGTGCTCGGCGAGGAGGAAGCGGCTCAGGACGTACAAGGAGAAGGTCTGTTCGATGCCTTCGGCGGTTTCCCGCCGGCCGGTCCGGTAGCGGAAGGCGCCGAGGACGACGGCGTCGATGCTCGGATGCCGAGTGCTCAGGCGGTCGGCCAGCTCGATCGTCGCCGCCGGTGAGCTCAGGTCGACGGGCTCGAATGAGCAGCGGTCGGCGGCGCCGAGCCGGGCGGCTTCGGCCAGCAGTGCCTCGCCCTTGGCCCGGCTCGAACCGACCGCGATGACGCGATCGCCGCGGCTGAGCCGGTCCAGGGCCAGGCCGCGGCCGATGCCCTGCGTCCCACCGGTGATGACCACAGTGCGCACCGAGTGCCCCCTTCGTCGCGTGGTTACGCTCGATCTTCGGGCGGACGGTCGCGGACACGAAAGAAGGAACATTCATGTCTCCACGCATTCCGGTGCCGGTTTCGGCGCAGGACCGCACCGCGTGTGCGGCGGTCGACGTGCTGCGGCGGACCGGAGACAAGTGGAGCGTGCTGCTGATGGCGCTGCTGGCGCCGCGGCCGTACGGGTTCAACGAGCTCGATCGGGCCGTCGACGGGCTGAGCCGGCGGATGCTCACCCTCACGCTGCGGTCACTGGTGCGCGACGGGCTGGTGGACCGCACGCCGCGGCCGGGGCCGGGCGCCCGCGTCGACTACGCCCTGAGCGACCTCGGGCGGTCGCTGCTGCCCCTCGTCGTCGCGGTCGGCCGGTGGGCGGAGCACCACGACGAGGACATCCGCGCCGCCCGGGCCCGCCACGATCAGACCGGGGCGTGAGCGGTCACTCGAGCGGCCGGCTGGCCGCGAAGGTGAGGATGCGGGCGCCCGCGAGCTGGGCCGCCAGCGCTCGGACGGCCTCAGGCATGGGCCCGCACCGAGGCCCGCCCGGGGACGGCGGCGATGAGCTCCCGCGTGTGCTCGCTGCGCGGGTCGGTGAACACGGTGGCCACCGGGCCCTCCTCGACGATCCGGCCGCCGCGCATCACCGACACCGTGTGCGCGATCTGGGCGACGACCGCGAGATCGTGGGAGACGAAGAGGTACGACAGACCCAGGCTCTGCTGCAGTTCGACCAGCAGCCGCAGGATCTGGTCCTGCACGAGGACGTCCAGGGCCGACACGGGCTCATCGAGCATCAGCAGCTCCGGGTGCAGGGCGAGGGACCGGGCGATCGCGACCCGCTGGCGCTGCCCGCCGGAGAGTTCGGTTGGACGGCGCTCGAGGAACGACGACGGCAACGCGACCTGGTCGAGCAGCTCGCGGGCCCGGGCCGTGCGGCTGCGGCGGTCGCCGATCCGGAACGCCACCAGCGGTTCGGTGACCGTCTGGCGGACGGTGAAGCGCGGGTCAAGAGCGGCGAACGGATCCTGGTGTACCAGTTGAGCCTTGCGCCGCAGCGGACGCGCCCGGCTCCAGGGCAGCCCGGCGATCTCGGTGCCGTCGAGGACGATCGACCCGCTGGTCGCCGCCTCCAGCCCGAGCGCGATGCGCAGGGTGGTGCTCTTGCCACAGCCGGACTCGCCGACCAGGGCGTGCGTCTGGCCGCGGGACACGGTGACGCTTACGTCGGACAGCGCGTCGAAGCCGCCGGCGAAGGTCTTGTGCACCCGCTCCAGCACCAGGATGGGCGGCGCCGGCGGCGGGATGTCCGCGCGCGGTTCGAGGCGGGGCACGGCCGCGATGAGCTGCCGGGTGTACTCCGCCCGGGGCGCGGTCAGGATGGTGCCCGGTGTGCCCTCCTCGACCTTGACGCCGCCTTTGAGCACGACCACGCGGTCGGCCCGGTCGGCCGCGACGGCCAGGTCGTGGGTGATGATGAGCAGCGAGATGCCCTGCTCGCGGACGAGCCCGCCGAGGTGGTCGAGGATGCGCCGCTGCACGGTGACGTCCAGGGCGCTGGTCGGCTCGTCGGCGATGATGAGCTTCGGGCGCCCGGCGAGGGCGATCGCGATGAGCACCCGTTGCCGCAGGCCGCCGGAGAGCTGGTGGGGGTACTGCCGCCGCCGCAGTTCCGGGTCCGGGATGCCGGCCTGCTCCAGGTAGTGCGCCACCTCCCCCGGCCCGCACGCCTCGGCCACCTGCGCGCCGATCCGCTTGGTGGGGTTGAGGCTCACCATCGGGTCCTGCGGGATCAGCCCGACCACCGACCCGCGCAGCCGCCGCAGCGTCCGCTCCCGCGCGCCCGCGATCTGCACCCCGTCGACGAGCGCCGAGCCGGCCGTGATCCGTCCGCCGGCCGGCAGCAGCCCGATGAGCGCGTTCGCCGTGGTTGTCTTGCCCGACCCCGACTCCCCGACCAGCGCCACGACCTCCCCGGCCCCGACGGTGAGGTCGAGGCCGGCGACGGCCGGTACGACGGCGCGGCCGCGGCGGTATCCGATGTCCAGGCCCTTGATGTCCACCAGTGCCGTCAACGCTGGACCTCCTGCATCGTCTTGGAGATGTGGTTCAGGCTCAGCACGAGCAGCGCGACGAACAGGCCCGGCAGCAGGCTCAGCCACCACGCCGTCACCAGGTAGTTGCGGCCGTCGGCGATGAGGGTGCCCCACTCGGCCGCGGGCGGCGCGGCGCCGAAGCCGAGGAAGCTCAGCGACGCGATCGCGATGATGGCCACGCCGGCGTCGAGGACGGCCAGGACGGCGACCGGGCCCCAGGAGTTGGGCAGGATGTGCCGCAGCAGCACCCGCGACCAGGAGGCGCCGGACGCTCGGGCCGCCTCGACGTAGGGCAGCGTCTTGACCCGCAGCACCTCGGCCCGGGTGGTGCGGGCGAAGCCGGGCACGATGCCCACGCCGACGGCCACCGCGACCGGAATGGTGCCGTAGCCGAGGGCGGTGACGATGGACAGGGCGAGCAGCAGGCCGGGGATGGCCAGCAGCACGTCGATGCCGCGCATCAGCACCGCGTCGGTGCCGCCGCCGAAGAAGCCCGAGACGACGCCGAGGGTCAGGCCGGCCACCAGCGCGATACCGAGGGCGATCAGGGTCGCCTCGATGGTCAGCGGCGAGCCGTACAGCATCCGGGTCCACAGGTCGCGGCCGTAGTTGTCGGTGCCGAACAGGTGTGCGGCGCTCGGCGGGAGCACGGCCGCCTCCGGGTGGGTGTCGAACGGGCCGGCCGACGTGAACCAGGCCGGCCGGAAGGCGGAGACGACGATGAACAGGACGTACGCGGCCGAGGCGAGGAACAGGGGGCGGCGGATCATCGGGCCGCCTCCCGCAGCGAGATGCGCGGGTCCAGCAGCGGGTACAGCAGGTCGACGACGAGGTTGACGAGCACGAAGATCGTCGCGGCGATGGTGACGATGGCGAGTACCACCGGGACGTCCTGGTTGAGGACGGACTGCTGGGCCAGGTTGCCCAGGCCCTCCCGGGTGAACACCGTCTCCACGACGATCGAGCTGGTCACGGTCAGTCCGACGATCACGCCGAGGATCGTCATCGCCGGCAGGGCGGCGTTGCGGAAGGCGTGCCGCAGGTGGACCGCCGAGCGGGACAGGCCTTTGGCCCGGGCCGTGGCGATGTAAGGCTGGCGCAGGGTCTCGTCGAAGGTCTTGATGAGCACCTGCGCCAGGATCGACGACGTGAGCACGGAGATCGTGGCGACCGGCATGACGAGGGACTGGACGCCCTCGGTGCCGGTCGCCGGGAACCAGCCGAGCTGGAAGGAGAAGAACTGGATGAGGAACAGCGCGACGAAGAACTGCGGGAACGAGGCGCCGAGCGCGGGCAGCCGGGTGAGCAGCACCCGCAGCGGGTTCCACCGGGCGAACGTGGCCAGGTAGGCCAGGGTGGACCCGGCCAGCAGCGACACGATGGCCGCGCTGGCGCTCAGCAGCAGCGTCTGGCCGAAGCGCCGACCGATGAGCTCGGTGACCGGCACGCCCTGGGCGAGGGAGAGGCCGAAGTCGCCGTGCAGGGCGCCGGCCAGGTGGTGCCAGTACTGCACCCAGATCGACTGATCGAGCCCGAAGCGGTGCCGCAGCGCGGCCAGCTGGTCCGGCGGCAGGCTGTCCGGCTGGATGCCGGCCGCGGCCAGCTGCAGCTGCATCGGGTCGCTCGGCAGCAGATACAGGATGGCGAACGTCAGCGTGAACGCCGCCCACAGCACCGCCACCGCATGGGTGACGCGCCCCACGACGTACCGGGTCACCGGACTCAGTCCTTCCAGACGTCGTTGAGCTTGAGGAAGCTTTCCGAGGTGAACGCGAAGCCGTGGACCTTGCTGCCGACGCCGACCTTCTGAACCCGCTCGAACAGCGGGAACGTCACGCCGGCATCGAGCAGGTAGTCCTGCAGGTCGGCGTACGCCTGCTTGGTCGCGGCGGCGTCGGTGCTCTGGATCGCCTGGGCGAACAGCGCCTGGATCTTCGCGATGCCGTCGGCCGGGGCGGAGCGCTTGGCCAGGGCCTTGGAGTTGGCGACGTCGGGGTTGAGGATGAACTGCAGCGCGCCGGGGTCGGCCCGGGTGAAGTAGGTGCCGGTCAGGTCGTAGTCGCCGTTGGGCAGGTACGTCGTGGTCTGCGCGGTGGTGAGGGTGCGCAGGGTCAGGTTGATGCCGACCTTCTTCAGCTGGGCCTGCAGCAGCTCGGCGCCGGGGATGGCGCTGGTGACCGGGTAGTCGATGGTCAGCTGGGCGCCGTTCTTGAACCGGTAGCCGTCCTTGCCGACCGTCCAGCCGGCCGCTTCGAGGGCCTTCGCGGCCGCGTCGGGGTCGTAGGCGAGCTTGGCCGACTTGTCGGTGTAGTACGGCGTGGTCGAGTCGAACGCGCCGCCGACGACCGGGTAGTTGGCGCCGAAGACGGTGGTGGCGAAGGTCTTGCGGTCGATGGCCTGGTTGAGCGCCTTGCGTACCGCCGGGTCGCTGAGGACCTTGCCGTCGGCGGTGTTGGCGAACAGGGTGTAGGCGACGCCGGGCAGCGGGCGCTGCTCGACCTTGGCGCCGGAGCGCTGGATGAGCTGCTCGTCCTGGGGCGAGAACGGGTTGCGCGGCCAGGCGATGTCGATCGCGCCGCTGACGAGGTTGCCGGTGCGGACACTGTCCTCGGCGACGTAGTTGAAGACCACCTTGTCGAGGTAGGCCTCGCCCTGGTTCTTCGAAAGCGCCGAGCCCCATTGGTACCCGGCCCGCTTCGTGATCACCGTCTCGACCTTGGGCGTGTAGTGGTCCAGCACGAACGGCCCGGAGCCGACGACGCCCTTGCCGGTGCAGCGCTCGGCCGGGGTCAGCTGGAACTCGGCGGGGTCGGTGATGGCCAGGTTCGTGGTCGAGGTGGCCTGCAGGAATGACGAGTTCGGCTTGCTCAGGGTGAGGGCGACGGTGCTCGGGTCGACGACCTTGGCCCCGGTGAGGCCCTGGACGTAGGAGGCGCCGAACGCGGCCCCGTTCGTCGCCTTCACGGTGGCGATCCAGCCGGCGGCGTTGTCGGCGACGGCCTGGGCGTCGAGCTTCTTGCCGTTGGCGAAGGTGACGCCGTCGCGCAGCTTGAAGGTGTAGGTCAGCCCGTCCGGGCTGACCTGCCAGCTCGTCGCCAGCCAGGGCACGATCTCGCCGGTCTTGGGGTCCTGGTCGGTCAGCGAGTCGGCGAAGTTGCGGATGATGGAGCGGCTCTCGATCCAGTACACCTGGAACGGGTCGATGCACGCCAGGGTCGGGTTGTCGGGCCAGTACGTCAGCTTCAGCGTGCCGCCGCTCTTGGGCGTGCCACCTTCGTTCTGAGCGGTGCCGCCGCCGTTGCCGCCACAAGCGGCCAGGGCCACTATCGCGGCGGCCGTGGTGGCGAGCAGTGTCAGCTTGCGCATGGGCTTCGTCCTTCTCAGGGGTTGAGGATGCGGCGGCCGCTCGCCAGCAGGACGGTGTCCTCCTGCGGCGGGTGGACCCGGATGCACAGCGCGTCGCGCAGGTGCCGTTCGAGGGGGTGGTGCCGGGACAGGCCGGGGTTGCCCAGCGCGGCCACGGCGGTCTGGGTCGCGGCGATCACGGAGCGGGCGATGGCCACCTTGACCGCGGAGAGCTCGGGCAGCAGCGACTCGTCGCCCGCCTCCAGCCGCAGCAGCGCGCCGTGCAGCAGCGTCTCGGCCTGCACGATCTGCAGGTCGATCTCGCCGGCGACGCTCTGGATGCGCTCGGTCTGCGCGATCGGCTTGCCCAGCGCCGCGGGGGTCCGGGCGCGGGCGAAGGCGGCGAACGCGGCCCGGGCCGCGCGGGCCACGCCGATGTAGAGGGCCGGGTGGCCGAAGCTGCCAGGGCCGGCCATCGCCGACGGGTCCCGGTAGACGCCGTCGGGGCCGCGCGGGATCTCGGTGAACGCGTCCGCCGGGACCTCGACGTCGGTGTAGACGACGTCGTGGGTGTTGGAGGCGCGCAGCCCGAGGTGGTCCCACGTGTCGACCCAGGTGATGCCGGGAAGGTCGCCGGGGACGACGAAGTGGCCGACCCGCTCCTCGGCCACGGCCCATACGACGTGATACGTGAGGGCGGTCCCGCCGGTCGCGTAGGCTTTGCGCCCGTTGAGCCGCCAGCCGCCCGGGGTCCGGGTCGCCGTCGTCTTCGGCCGCCCGCCGCGGGCCGCCGCACCCAGCTCCGGCTCCGCCCGCACGGCGTTGACCAGGGCGGGGCCGTCCGCGGAGCGGCGCAGCAGGTCCTCGTACGTGGCCCTGGGCCAGGTCGGGTGGACGGCCTGCGCGGCGTGGAGCAGCAGTGTGTTGGCCGCGAGCAGGCCGACCGAGGCGTCGCCTTCACCGATGGCCGTGAGGATCCGGGCGATCTCTCGCGGACCGGCGCCCGGCCCGCCGAACTGCGCCCCGACCGAGGCGGTGAGCAGCCCGGCCCGGTGCGCGGCCCAGAGCCCGGCCCACGGGATCTCGGCGGTCCGGTCGTATTCCGCGGCCGTCGCGGCGATCTCCGCGGTGACCTTGGCCAGCTCGTCGGCGGAGAAGCTCACGGCCGCCCCGCGGTGGCGTACGCCCCGTATTCGGGGGCGTAGTTGCCGGGGTGCTCGGCCTGCAGGGAGCCGCGGGTGCCGGTGGCCGCCCGGTGCGCGAGTTCCTGGCGGACCAGGGGCAGCACGTGGCGGCCGTAGTCGATGGCGTCGACGAGGGTGTCGTAGCCCCGGATCGACACCAGCGACGCGCCCCGGTCGACGTAGTCGAGGATCGCCGCGGCGACCGTCTCGGGCGAGCCGACGAGGGCGGTCGAGGCCCCGGCCGCGTTGGTGACCGCGGCCGTGCGGGTCCACAGGGCCCGGTCGTAGAGCTCGGAGCGCTCCGCGAAGGCCAGGGCCCGCTGGGAGCCCACGTTCTGCGGAGTGTCGACCGGGTACGCGTTGCGGGCGATCCGGGCGACGTACTCCTGCGCCTTGCGCCAGGCCAGCTCGTCCGTTTTGGCGATGATCGGCCGGAACGTGACCCAGATCCGCGGGAGCGTGGTGCGCCCGGCGGCCCGGGCGATCGCGTGCACCCGGTCGATCTCGCCGCTCAGGTCGGCCAGGGGCTCGCCCCAGAAGCTGAAGATGTCGGCCTTGGCCCCGCCGACGGCGAACGCCTCGTCGGACTGCCCGCCGATGGAGATGGGAATCGGCCGCTCGTAGGGTGCGAAGCCGGGGCCGAAGCCGTCGAAGCGGTAGAACTCGCCCGCGTGGCTGAACGGGGCGGTCTCGGTCCACGCCCGGCGCAGGATGTCGATGTACTCCGACGTGCGCGCGTAGCGGCGCTCCTTCGGCAGGTAGTCGCCCTGCCGGGCCTGCTCGGTGTCGTTGCCCCCGGAGATCAGGTGGACCACCGCCCGGCCCTCGGTGAGCTGGTCGAGGGTGGCCAGCTTCTGCGCGCCGACGGTGGGGAACGTGGTGTTGGGCCGCAGCGCGACGATCGGCCTGATCCGCTCGGTGAGCTGGCCGACGGCGCTGGCCACGACAAACGAGTCGGCGCTGCCGGAGCCGTAGGGCAGCAGCGTGTAGTCGTAGCCGGCGTCCTCCAGCGCGCGGACATAGGTGCGGAAGAACGGCAGGTCGATGCCGCGGCCCGGCACCGGGTTCAGCTCCGTCGACGGGTTCAGGTGCGAAAGGCTGATGAACTCGACCAGGGGCGAAGCGGTTGCCGGGAGGGCGCCATCTCCTATCATGCCTACCAGATTGATAGGGAATAGGGCCCGCGTCCAATGCGAATCGGCACTCGGCATCGACCGCGATTTCCGATCGATCGGCGCGATCCAAAATCATATTGTTCCGGTAGGATAGAAGTATGGCCGAACGAACGGACCTCGACCCGGTCGACCTGCGCCGCGTCTTCGGCGCGTTCCCCAGCGGGGTCACCGCGGTGGCCGCGCTGGTCGACAGCGTCCCGGTCGGGCTGGCCGCCAGCTCGTTCACGTCCGTCTCGCTCGACCCGCCGCTCGTCTCCGTCTGCATCGCCCGCACGTCGAGCACCTGGCCGCAGCTGCGCCGCGCGGCCCGGCTCGGGATCAGCGTGCTCGCCGCCGACCAGGCCGGCCTCGGCCGCCAGCTCAGCGGCCGGGGCGACCGGTTCGCCGGGGCGACCTGGCGCGCGGCCCGGGGCGGCGAGATCCTCCTCGACGGCGCCTGCGCGTGGCTCGACTGCAGCATCGAGCGCGAGATCCCGGCCGGTGACCACGAGATCGTCCTGCTGCGCGTGCACGCCCTCGACGCCGACCGCGACGTGCCGCCGCTGGTCTTCCACCGCAGCACGTTCAGCCGCCTGCACGCGGCCTGAGACGGCCCCGGGGGCGGCCGGCCGCGAAGACCGCCCCCGGGAGCCCTGCCTATCGCGTGGTCGGCAGTCCGGCCGCGGCCCACGCCGGGTAGCCGCCCTCGACGTGCACGACGTCGGTGAAGCCGAGCCCGAGCAGCTCCTCGGCGACCGCGCGCGACCCGTCGACCGAGCCGCAGATGACGACGATCGGCCGCTCGCGCGGCGTCGAGCCGAACTCCTCGGCCACCTTCGTGCGGTCCCCGATGATCGCACCGGGGATCGCGCCGTCGCTCTCCCGGCGCGGCGCGCTGCGCACGTCGACGAGCACGGCCCCGGCGGCGACCCGGCGGGCGGCCTCCTCCGGCCGCACGAGCGGCGGCCCGTAGGGCTCGGCCCCGGCCACCACCGGCCGGTCCGGGAGCGTCGCCCACTGCGACCACGAGCCCGGATACAGCACCGCCCCGTCGATCCCGGCCAGCTCCAGCGCCGCGATCTCGTGGGCGGCGGTGACCCCGGACCCGCAGTACACACCGACGGTCGCACCCGGCGTCACCCCCAGCGCGGCGAAGCGCTCGGCGAGTTCCTTGCCGTCGCGGAACCGCCCGTCCGCGGTGAGGTTGTCGGTCGTCGGCGCGCTGACCGCTCCGGGAATGTGTCCCAGCCGGGGGTCGATGTTGTTCAATTCGCCTTGGTACCGCCCTGAAGCCCGCGCGTCCAGGAGCACTCCCCCGCCGGCGACAAGTGCGGCCGCGCCGTCCGGCCCCACCGCGGGCAGTGCCCCGGCGGCCAGGACCACATCGCCGGGCTCCGGCCGCTCCTCGCCGGACGCCACCGGCTGCCCGGCCGCCAGCCAGGCCGGCAACCCGCCGTCGAGCAGCCGCACGTCCGTGAGCCCGGCCCAGCGCAGCAGCCACCGGGCCCGGGCCGCGGCCAGGTTGCCGTTGTCGTCGTAGGCCACCACGGTGTCACCGGCGTTGATGCCCCAGCGGCGGGCCGCGGCCTGCAGGTCGGCGACGTCGGGCAGGGGGTGGCGGCCTTCGCCGGGTGCGCCCGGCGCGGCCAGGTCGGTGTCGAGGTCGGCGTAGACGGCCCCGGGGATGTGCCCCTCGAGGTACTGCGGGTGCCCGGCCGGTCCGCCGAGCCGCCACCGGACGTCGAGCAGCCGCACGCGGCCGGCCGGGAGGAGCTCGGCGAGCTCGGCGACGCTCACGAGCACGGGTGACTGGGTCATGTCAGATGGCCTTTCCTGGGTTGAGAATTCCGGCGGGGTCGAACAGCCGCTTGATGCGCCGCTGCAGGTCCAGCGCTCCGGGCCCGAGCTCGCGCTCCAGCCAGGGCCGCTTGACCAGGCCGACACCGTGCTCGGCACTGACGGTACCGCCCAGCTTCAGCGCCAGCGCGAAGATCTCCTCGGCGGCCCGGGTGGCGTCGCCCGGCCCGCTGCGGATGATCGGGTGCAGGTTGCCGTCGCCGGCGTGCGCGAAGACATACACGTCGGCCCCGGTGGCGGCGGCGATCGCGGCCACGCCCGCGACCGCTTCGGCCAGCCGGGAGCGGGGCACCGCGATGTCCTCGATGAGCACCGGACCCTTCGCCTCGATCGCGGGCAGGGCATCACGGCGGGCCGCGAACAGCTCGGCCGCGGCGGCCGGGTCGGTCGCCGTCGTGACCTCCTGTGCGCTGCGGGCCAGGACGGCCGCGGCCACCTCGAGCTCCTCCTCGGCGCCGAACCCGTCGGTCTGCACGAGCAGCAGCGCGTCGCCGCGGTCGGCATGCCCGGTGCCCCGCAGGCCGTCGATCGCGCGCAGGGTCTTGCCGTCCAGGAACTCCAACACCGCCGGGCGGACGCCGGCGGTGGCCAGGGCGGCCGAGGCGGCGGCGGCCTCGACGGCGGTGGCGAAGTAGGCGACGGCGGTCGCGGTGCGCAGGGGCCGGGGCAGCAGCCGCACGGTGGCGCCGACGACGACGCCGAGGGTGCCCTCAGAGCCGGCGATCAGGCCCACCAGGTCCAGGCCGACGACGCCCTTGACCGTGTCGTGCCCGGCGTGCAGCAGCGTGCCGTCGGCCAGGACGACGTCGAGCGCGAGGAGGCTGTCGCGGGTCACCCCGTACTTCGCGCCGCGCAGCCCGCCCGCGTTGGTGGCGACGTTGCCGCCGATGGTGCACGTGGTGACGCTGCCGGGGTCGGGGGCGTACATCAGGCCGTGCGCGGCCGCGGCCCGGTCGAGCGCGGCCGTGACGACCCCGGGCTCCACCCGGGCGACGCCGTCGACCGGGTCGATGCCGAGGACCCGGTTCATCCGGGACAGGTCGAGCACGATCGTGCCGGGCCCGGCGTCTGCGCCGCCGACGAGGCCGGTGCCGGCCCCGCGGGTGACGACCGGTGTTCCGGAGCGGCTCGCGGCGGCCAGGGTCCGCTGGACCTCGGCGACCGTGCGGGCCCAGACCACCGGGGCCGCACTAGACACCAGCGGCCGCCGCGGCGGTGGTGCGGTTCGCCAGCTCCTGGCGGACGAGCGGGATGATGTACCGCCCGTAGTCGATGGCGTCGTTGAGGTTGTCGTAGCCGCGAATCGAGATCAGGTCGGCGCCGAGGTCGACGTAGTCGAGGATCGCCGCGGCGACCGTTTCGTAGCTTCCGACGAGTGCGGTGGAAGCCCCGGCCGCGCCGGTCGCGGTCGCCGTCGGCGTCCACAGCGCCCGATCGTGCACATCCTGGCGGGCGGCGATGTCGAGCAGCCGCTGGGAGCCGACGTTGGCCGGCCGGCCGTCGCCGCTCCACCGGCCACGGTTGGGGCGCCGCTGCAGGATGTCCAGGATCCGGTGGGCCTTGTCCCAGGCCAGGGCGTCGGTCGGGGCGACGATGGGGCGGAACGTGACCCAGATCCGCGGCGTGTCGGCGCGCCCGGCGGCGCGGGC
Organism: Dactylosporangium sp. NPDC051541; assembly: GCF_044454505.1. Taxonomy (NCBI): domain Bacteria; kingdom Bacillati; phylum Actinomycetota; class Actinomycetes; order Micromonosporales; family Micromonosporaceae; genus Dactylosporangium; species Dactylosporangium sp. NPDC051541. The sequence continues at coordinate 309,128 of NZ_JBITDU010000007.1, read as the reverse complement.
CGCGGCGGCAATCCGGTCGATCTGCTGCCGGGTGTCGGCCAGGGGCTCGCCCCAGAGGCCGAAGATGTCGCCGAGCGCGCCGCCGACCCGATAGGCGTCCGGCGACGAGCCGCCGACCGAGACCGGGATGGTGCCGTGCACCGGGCGGACGTGGGAGACGAAGTCCTCGAAGCTGTAGTACTGGCCGGCGTGGTCGAACGGGGCCGTGGCCGTCCACGCCTGGCGGAGGATCCGGATGTACTCGTCCTCGCGCGCGTAGCGCTCCGCCTTCGCCAGCCGGTCGCCCTCGCGGGCCTGCTCGGCGTCGCTGCCCCCGGCGATGAGGTGCACCACGGCCCGGCCGCCGGAGAGCTGGTCCAGCGTCGCGAGGGCCTTGGCGGCGACGGTCGGATACACGGTGTTTGGCCGCAGCGCGACGATCGGCTTGATCCGCTCGGTGTGCTGGGTCAGGGCCGCGGCGACGGTGAACGGGTCGTGGAAGCTCGAGTGGTAGGGCACGAGGGTGTAGTCGAAGCCGCCGTCCTCCAGGACCCGGGCGTAGCGGCGCAGGTAGGCCAGGTCGAGCGTGGGGTCCGTGCCCCCGTTGACCTCGTTGTTGCCGTTGACGTTGATGGCGGAGATGAACTCGACCGGCATGACCCGAAAGCCTACTGATTCGATCGGAATTCCACCAACGCGATCTCGCGTCCGGCACCGATCGGTCCCGGCGATCGATGCCTGCGCGACGGAGCGCGGCCCTACGCGACGGTGCGCAGCCGGGGTGGGGCGAAGAACGCGCGGCTGACCGCGCAGGCGGTCTCCTCCAGCTCCGGGTCGATGCCTCGGCGGGCGGCCACGTGCAGGCCGGCGGTGCCGACCTCGGGGAGTTCCCGCAGCGCCGCCAGCCCGGCCGGGGTGCGCCCGGTGCTGGGCAGTAGCGCGACCCCGAGGCCGGCCCGGACCGCCGCGACGACGCCGTCGAGGCTGGTGGACTCGGCGGTGATGGCGGCCACCCGGCCGTCGTGCTCCAGGGCCTGCAGCGCCCGCTGCCGCAGGCCGCACGGCTCCTCGAAGGCGACCACCGGCCAGGCCTCACCGGGCCCGGGCGGGGCGAACTGGGGCGCGGCGTACCAATGCAGCGGCAGCTCAGCGACGGGCGTCCCGAACGGCTCGGCCCCGGCCAGCACGACGGCGAGGTCCAGCGTCCCGCGTGCGACGTCCTGGGCCAGCGACGTGGACCGGTCGATACGGAACCGCACCGAGCGCCCCGGGAAGCCCTGCCGCATGGCCGCCAGGAGCTGCGGGAGCATCTGGTCGGCGGCGTGCTCGGTGCAGCCGACGAGAATGCCGCGCTCGGCCACGACCTCGAGCCGGCGTAGGGACTCGTCGTGCACGGCGAGGATGCGCCGGGCCTCGACGAGCATCGCCTCGCCGTGCCCGGTGAAGCGCACGCCCCGCCCGGCCTTCTCGACCAGCGGCGCCTTGAGCCGCCGCTCCAGGAGCCGGACGTGCTGGCTGACGGTGGACTGGCTGACCCGCAGCGCCGCCGCGGCACGGTGGAAGCCCCCGCAGTCGGCGATGGCGACGAGGGTCCGGAGGTGGATGAGATCAAGTGGATCAGGCATGGGCCCGTCCGTTTCTCGCTGCGGACATTTAACATATCAAACCTATCTGCCAGATATGATATTGGCATGTTGGTTCTGTCCCGAGCCCCCTCCCGGGCCCCGCGGCCCCAGCGACGGCGGGCGGTCAGCGTCGGGTCGCTGCTGCGGGTGGTCCTGGAGCACGGTCCGCTGCCCCGCAGCACGATGGCCCGGCTCACGGGCCTGTCACCGGCGTCCGTGACCGGGCACACCGCCGAGCTGCTGGCCCTGGGCCTGCTGACCGAGCTGCCCGAGGCCACGGCCACCAACGGGATGGGGCGGCCGTTCATCCCGGTCGACCTGGACACCTCGGTCGGGCTCGTCGGGGGCATCCACTACGCCATCCCCCACGCGACCGTCGCGGTGCTCGACATCCGCGGGCGGGTGCTGGCCGAGCGCCGCGTCCCGCACGGCGACGCCGGGCCCGAGCGCATCACCGAGCGCAGCGCCGAAACCCTGGCCCAGCTGCTGGCCGAGCGGCCGCACGGCGACCGGCTGCTCGGGATCGGGATCGCCACCGGCGGCTGGGTCGACCGCGACCACGGCACCATCGTCGAGCACCCGATGCTCGGCTGGCGGCAGGTCCCGGCCGGGGCCGTCTTCGCCCGCCGGTTCGGGGTGCCGGCCCTGGTCGACTCGCACTCCCGGGCGCTGGTGCGGGCCGAGCAGCTGTTCGGCCACCCCCGGTCGCGGGAGAGCGTGCTCGCGGTCTTCATCGGCAACGTCGTCGACGCCGCCTTCGCCCTCGGCGAGCAGGTCCACCACGGGCCCCGGTTCCAGGCCGGCAGCATCGCGCACATGCCCGTCGCCGGGAGCACGGAGCCGTGCGCGTGCGGCCGGACCGGCTGCCTGGAGGCCACGGTGTCGGAGCGGCGGCTGGTGGAGCGGGCGCACCGGGCCGGCCTGATCGCCGAGCCGTCGATCTTCGAGCTGGTCGACGTCGCGGCGGCCGGCGACCCGGCCGCCCGGGCCCTGTTCCACCGGCGGGCCGAGGTGGTCGGCCGGGCCATCGCGCCGATCGCGGACATGCTCAACCCGGACCTGATCCTGCTGGTCGAGCCCGGCCTGGCCCGGCTGCCCGACGCCCTGGCCGCCCTGCGCGCCGAGGTGGCCCGGCACAGTGCGACCGTCACCGACCCCGGCCGCACCGTGCTGATGTCGAGCTTCATGCACGCGCCCCTGGCGATGGCCGGCGGCGCGGTCATGCTCGACGCCCTCTACACCGACCCGTTCACCGTGCCGGCACTGGAGAAGGCGCCGTGAGTCCGTAATGTTCGCGCAACGTGCGGCCCTCGTAGTCGGTGCGGAACAGGCCGCGGGCGCGCAGGATCGGCACGACCTGGTCGACGAAGTCCTCCAGCCCGGACGGCAGGGCCGCGCCCATCACGTTGAAGCCGTCGGCCGCGCCGCTTTCGAACCACTCCTCCAGCACGTCGGCCGTCTGTTCCGGGGTACCGATGAAGGTCCAGTGACCGCGGCCGCCGCCCAGCCGCCCGATGAGCTGCCGCACGGTCAGCCGCTCCCGCCGGGCCAGGTTCACGATCAGGCTCGACCGGCTCTGCGCGCCCTCGATCGCGGCGCTGTCCGGGATGTCGTCCGGCAGCGGCGCGTCCAGCACCAGCCGGTCGACCGGCACCTCCAGGATCTCGGAGAGCTGCCCGAGCCCGAACTCCGGCACGATCAGATCCTCGAGCTCCTGGGCCTTGCGCTGGGCCTCGGCCTCGGTCGACCCGAGGATCGGCACGATCCCCGGCAGGATCTTGACCGTGGCCGGGTCGCGGCCGGCCAAGGCCACCCGGGCCTTGAGGTCGGCGTAGAACTGCTGGGCGTCGGCCAGGGTCTGCTGCGCGGTGAAGACGGCGTCGGCGTAGCGCGCCGCGAAGTCCTTGCCGTCGCCGGACGAGCCGGCCTGCACGAGCAGCGGGTGGCCCTGCGGCGGGCGGGGCACGTTGAGCGCGCCCTCGACCCGGTAGTACTCGCCGCGGTGGCCGATGGCACGCACCTTGGCCGGGTCGACGTAGCGGCCGCGGGCCTTGTCGGCCACCCGGGCGTCATCTCCCGAAGCCGTCGCCGGCCGACTACCTTCCCCCCACGAGGCCTGTGTCGCCAGATTGGAATCCCAAAGCTTGCGCGAGACCTCGACGAACTCCGTCGCCCGCCGGTAGCGGTCGAGGTGGTCCGGGCGGTCGCCGAGGCCGAAGTTGCGGGCCGCGTCCCGCCCGGCCGTGGTGACGATGTTCCAGCCGGCCCGGCCGCCGCTGACGTGGTCCAGCGAGGCGAACCGGCGGGCCAGGTTGTACGGCTCGTTGTACGTCGTCGAGGCGGTGGCGATCAGCCCGATATGGCTCGTCGCCGCGGCCAGGATCGCCAGCAGGATCGTCGGCTCGAGCTGACCGGTCGGGCGGAACTCGATGCCGCGCAGCAGCGCCGGGCCGTCGGCCAGGAACAGCGAGTCGAGCTTGCCGCGCTCGGCGATCCGCGCCAGGTTTACCCAGTGGCGCACGTCGACGTCGGCGTACGGGTCGCTCTCCGGCAGCCGCCACGCCGCCTCGTGATGGCCGGAGCTCATCAGAAAGGCGTTGAGATGCATCATGCCTTCCACCTCAGGACCTTCGACTCGATGAACAGCAGCAGGTAGTTGAACGCCACGCCGATGATCGACACGGTGAGGATGCCGGCGTACATCTCGGGGATCTGGAAGTTGAACTGCGCCGAGATGATCATGTAGCCGAGGCCGGCCTTGGCCCCGACGTACTCGGTGGTGATCAGCACGAGCATGGAGGCCGCGCCGGCGAGCCGGATGCCGGTGAAGATCGTCGGCAGCGCGGCCGGGACGATCACCTTGGAGAACAGCTTGAGGTGCGGCAGCCCGAGCGAGCGGGCCGACTTGATCAGCAGCGGGTCGACGTCGCGGGCGCCGCTGATCGTGTTGTACAGCACCGGCCAGAAGCAGGCGTAGGCGATGATCGCGATCTTCGACGTGTCGCCGATGCCGAGGATCAGCGTGAAGACCGGCAGCAGCGCCACCGCCGCGGTGTTGAGGAAGATCGCCAGCAGCGGCGAGAGGACCCCGGCCACCGCGCGGTACCAGGCGATCAGCAGCCCCAGCGGCACCGCGATGGCGATCGCGATCGCGAACCCGCTCAGCGAACGGTGCAGGCTGGACTCGATGTTGGTCCACAGGTCGCCGCCGATCGCCAGCCGCCACCAGGTCTCCAGCACCTCGCTCAGCGGCGACAGGAACGCCGGGTCGACCCAGCCGAGGCTCGGTGCGGCCTGCCACAGCGCGAGGAACGCGGCGACGGCGACGACCCGGCGCGCACCCAGGCCCAGCCGCCGCAACGACAGGCGCTCGACGGCCACCAACGTGTTGTCAGACACCGGCACGCACCTCGTCATGCAGCAGTTCCCAGATGTCCCGGCGGTAGCGCACGAACTCCGGCTCCGAGCGCGGATCGCCGGCGCCGCTGTCGGGCAGGTCGATGTCCACCACCCGCTTGATGCGCCCGGGCCGGGCCGTCATCACCGCGACCCGCTGCCCCAGGTAGACGGCCTCCTCGATGCTGTGCGTGATGAACAGCACGGTGGTGCCCGTCCGCTTCCAGATCGCCAGCAGGTCCTCCTGCAGCGACTCCCGGGTCTGCGCGTCCAGCGCCGCGTAGGGCTCGTCCATCAGCAGCACCGCCGGCTCGTACGCCAAGCTGCGGGCGATGGCCACGCGCTGCCGCATGCCTCCGGAAAGCTCATGTGGATAGCTGTGGGCGAAGGCCGTCAGCCCGACGAGGGCGAGCATTTCCCGGGCCCGCTCCGCCCGCAGCCGGCGCGGGACGCCCTTGACCTCCAGGCCGAACTCGATGTTGGCCTGGGCGGTCCGCCACGGGAACAGGGCGTACTGCTGGAAGACCACGCCGCGGTCCAGGCCGGGGCCGGTGATCGGGTGCCCGCCGATCGTCAGCTCGCCCGACGTCGGCTCGGTCAGCCCGGCGATCAGGTCCAGCAGCGTCGACTTGCCGCAGCCGCTCGGGCCGACCAGCGTCACGAACTCGCCGGCGGCGATGTCCAGGCTGATGTTCTCCAGCGCGGTCAGCTCCGGCCCGGAACGCGCGGGGAAGGTCTTCGTGATGTTGCGGACCCCGATCATCCGCCGGCCGCCGGGTTGAACTCGTTGGTGTAGAGGTCCGCGGACTTCGGGACCTGCTTCACCGAGCCGGTCGTGAGCAGCCAGTCCTGCCACAGCGTGAAGTCGGCGTCGGTGATGCGGCCGTAGCTGGACGGCACGCCGACGCTCTGCCAGTACCGCAGGGTCGCGGTCGTCTCGTTGGTCCGGGCGCGGCCCTCGACGATCTTCGTGAACGTGGCGATGACCTCCTCCCGCGGCGTGGTCCGCTCCCACTCGATGGCCTTGCCGACACCGTCGACGAATGCCCGTACCGCCGCCGGATGCTTTTTGATGAAGTCATTGCGGAAGACGTATTGGCCGCCGTTGAACGGGCCGTAGAGGTTGACCTGGGTGAACAGTGGCCGCAGGCCGCCGGCCGCCTCCGCCCGCTGCCGGAACTGCCCGGACAGCGCGACCGCGTCGATCTGGCCCTTGCGCAGGGCGTCCTCGGCGTTCGGCGGGGGCAGCGTGACCAGCTCGACCTTCTTGACGTCGGCCGCGCTCAGCCCGCCGCGGCGCAGGACGTTGAAGATGTCGGCCTCGTTCTGCCCGCCGAGGGTGTTGACGCCGACCTTCTTGCCGATCAGGTCCTTGGCCTCCTTGAGCGGGCTGCCGGCCAGCACGTAGTAGCCGGTGAACTCCTTGTTGTCGCTGCCGTAGTAGTTGATCACCGCCTTGATGCCGGCGCCGGAGCTGACGAGCTTCTCGACCGCGCCGCCGAAGGCCCCGCCGAACTCGGTCTCGCCGGTGGCCGCGGACTGGATGTCCTGGGGGCCGCTGATGGTGTTGCCGACCCATTTGAGCTTCACCTGGCCGCCGAAGTACCCGAGGTGCTCGGCCACCTCCGGCAGCGTCACCTGGTTGGCCCAGCCCTGGTAGCGCAGGGTGCTGACCCCGGACGCGTCGGGCTCGCTGGAGCTGGCCTCGGCCGAGCCGCAGGCCGACAGCGTCAGTGCGGCCAGAATTATCAGCGCCTTTTTCATACCGTCACCGACGGCGTGTAGTGGGACGCATCTCCGGAAATGGCGTAGCTGGGCTTTCCATCCACACCGACCGGGATATCCCCGGCGACCGTGACGCGATTCAGCCGGCGCGGCTGATCATCGTAGTTGTCGATCGCATAATGCTGGGTGATGCGGTTGTCGAAGATGACCAGCTCATTCGGCGACCAGCGCCACCGCAGCACATTCTCGGGCCGCGTGACATACGCCTGCAGGGTTCGCAGAATATCGCGCGACTCGGTGCCGGAAAGCCCCACGATCCGGCTGGCGAAGCCGCCGATGAACAGCCCGCGCTCGCCGGTGAGCGGGTGCACGCGCACGACGGGATGCACCGTCTCGTAGGCGATGGAGGTGAACTGGGCCCGGCGCTCCCGCGCCTGGGAGTCCAGCGACTCCGGCGGCACGGCGTAGTCGTAGTCGTTGGTGTGCACCGCGTGCAGCGTCTCCGCGAACGTGCGCAGCGGCTCGGGCAGGTCCCGGTAGGCCGCGGCCGCGTTGGCGATCAGCGTCTCGCCCCCGTAGGGCGGCAGCACGATGCTGCGCAACGTGCTGACCTGCGGCGGGCTGACCACGAAGGTCACGTCGGTGTGCCAGTGGTTGGCCCGCCCGAGCTCACTGTCGACCGGCAGGACGTTGGGTGCGCCGGGCTCGGCCGGCACCGTCGGGTGCGCGGTGGTCAGCTCGCCGAAATAACGGGCGAACCGCTCCTGCCCGGCGTCGTCGAGCGAGACATTCTTGAAGACGAGCGCCTTGTGCTCGTTGAGCGCCGCCCGAATCGCATCGACCGTCTCCGCGCCGAGTTCGTCGTTGATGTTCACACCGCGGATTTCCGCCCCGATTCTGGCGGTGACCTTCCGGACGTCGAGCGCGGTGAGACTGCCTGCCGTCATGGCAATTCCCCCAATTCGAAAGCTTTTTCGTGCATCGATCGTCGCCGCGCGTCAATACGCGTGTCAACTTTCGACGGTCTTGAATTAAGTCGACGCCCCACCAACGTTCATCCGGCCCGCGTTGATCTCGACGGGCTCCGTGTGACATAGATGAACTTCATGACGACACTGCACCTGGAACGGCACCGGCTCGCCGTGGTCGCGGTCGCGCTCGGCGCCGCCGCGGCGCTCATTGGACCGGCCGCGGGCGCCGCCACGCCTGGCGACAGCCTGCCGTTCGCGTCGGCGATCTTCAAGGCGACCCACAACAGCTACTCGGGCAACGTCGACGGCAGCAAGGGCTCGATCACCGCCCAGCTCGACAGCGGCGTGCGGTTCATCGAGTTCGACATCCACGACAACGGATACGCGACGAACGGCGACTACTCGATCGGGCACAACTCCCCCGGCGACGCCGTCGACCACACCGGCAACCCGGCCTCCAACCGGCTGCGCGACTGGCTACAGGTGATCAACACGTGGTCGGCCGCGCACCCGGCGCACGCCCCGCTGGTGGTGATGCTCGACCTCAAGGACAACCTGACCGACAACCCGTCGTTCGCCGAGGGCAACCTGACCGCGCTCAACCAGGAGCTCAGCGACGCGTTCGGCCCGCGGCTGCTGCCGGCCAAGGAGGTGCCGGGCGCGCTGGGCACGATCGGCTCACTGCGCGGCCGCGTGCTGACCCTGCTCTCCGGCGACGCCGGCACCCGCACGGAGTACCGCCGCGACGTCGGCGCCGACCCGGCCGTCGCCATCAACGCCCGCGGCCAGGTCGTCGAGGTCCACGACAACGGCGGCGGATCGCTGTGGTACTGGACCGGCACCTACGGCAGCGACGGCCGGATCACCTGGCGGCGCCACGGCCGCTACGACTCCGGCACCACGCCCGCGGTCGCCCTGAACGACAACGGACAACTCGTCGAAGTGCACAAATCACAAAACAACAGCGGTCTCTGGTACCGCGTGGGTCAGCTCGACGCCACCGGTGAGATCACGTGGTCGGCCAGCCGCCAGTACGACAACGGTGTGCAGCCGACCGTCCGGTTCACCGCCGCCGGCACCCTGCGCGAGGTCCACCGCAGCCAGTCGAGCAGCCAGAACTGGGCCTGGGCCGGCACCCTGGACGCGTCCGCGCTCACGGTCGCCTGGTCCGGCAACGCCAAGACGGCCGACGCCCTGCCCGACAAGGCGACCGCCGCGTCCGGCAGCTCGCGGGTCACGGTCCGCACCGGCACCGACGGCGCCGCCCCGGCCCAGACCCTGCTGTACTCGACGCCGGCCGTCACCACCGACCGGGTCCGCTACGTGCAGACGGCGTTCGACGAGTACCAGGCCGGCGACGCCGCCGTCCTGCAGGAGGGCGCCCAGTTCTACGCCGCGACGGCGACGAACTCGTCCTTCATCACCGCGGCCCGCCAGAGCGGCCACAGCGTGCGCGGCTGGGACTTCGACAGCGCCTCCAACGCCACGAGCCCGCTGGCCAACTACCCGGCGACGAACCACCCGTCGGACGCCTGGTACACCAACCTGCTCACCCAGTCCGGCGCGGTCAGCTAGCCAACCCCGGTGTGGCCCGGGCGCGCTGCAGCGTCCGGGTCAGCAGCGGGTCGACGAGGCCGGTGACGTTGGCGCTCTGCACGCAGACGACCACGGCACCGGCCCGGGCGCAGGCCTCCTCGCTGCTCTCGCTCGTGCGGGCGGCCGGCGGCGACGGCGTGCTCAGCAGCTCGATCTTCAGGGTGTAGGCGACCACGTCGTCGGCGTCGAGCTTCGGCGCCGGCCGCGGGGCGAGGCTGTACTGGCCGCTGACGCCGGGCTCGGCCGTGAGCGCCACGGTGCCGCAGTGCTCGACGACGCGGCGCAGGTAGGCCAGGTGGTCGGCGGCGGAGGCGGGTGCGTCGACGGTGACGCTGATCGAGATCGTCTCGTGTTCGCGGCGGAGGAAGGCGGTCGACGCCAGGTGCGGGGCGCCGGCGTCGGTCAGGCCGGCGCGGGCGGCGTCGGCCCAGGGGCAGTGGTCCTTGATGGTGCCCTGCGCGTAGCCGGCGATGACGTCGATGCGCCCGGAGTCGGTGATCGGATTCCAGCCGAAGCCCAACTCCTGCTGGTCGGGCAGCGCCTTGGCCAGTGCCGCGTCGTCGACCGCCGGGACCTGCGCCGACAGGGTGCTGCGGGGCAGCGGCGGGACCGTGTCCGCGGGCTGGGCGTTGCCGCCGGGGCCGCAGGCGGACACGGTGAGCACCAGCGTCAGCGCTGCGAATCGGTGCCCCCGCACATCGAGCACTATAGGTCAGTCGCGGGCGCGGCGGGTGCCGGAGTATTCGCCGGCCCGCTCGAAGCGGCCCTCGTCGGTGATGCTGAGCAGGGTCAACGCGATCGTGCGGACGCCGAACGCGGCCACGCAGATGAAGATCAGCTGGAGCGGGCTCATGCCGGTCGGGTTGTCCTCCACGGCGGTCAGGTCGGTGTTGACCTCGGCCGCGAGGAGGTACTGGGCCGTGGTCATGCTCACCGCGAGGACCAGGATCGGCACCGACATCCGCCAGCGGACGGTCGCGCCGGTCGCCAGCCACACGCAGAGGGCGGTGACGGCGGCCAGGCCGGCCGCGGTGGCGATGGCGGCCGGCACGTCGATCGACACCGCATAGCCGGAGCGGCCGGCGAGGACCGCCTGCACGACCATGCCGCCCGTGAGCAGGCCGACGGTGACGCCGGCGGCGACCGTCCACAGTGGCTGGGGGTGGCTCGCGGCGAGCCCGAGGATGGCGCTGGCGATGAGGATCGACAGGACGGTCAGGGCCAGGCTCGGGGCGAGGAAGAACACGACGCTGTCGTCGCGCAGGTGCACGGCGGTGGCGATGACGAACAGGGCGTCGTCGCGGGCGGTCTCGACGATTCCCCAGGCCGCGGCGACGACGAGGAAGGCCCGGTTGCCGAAGGAGCGCCGCTCGTCGGTCATCCGGACCAGGCAGAACACCGAGAGCACGCAGCCGATGCCGTTGGAGACCAACACGCCGAGGATGAACCAGACGTTGTACACCACCGGGGCATCGGTCACGCGCGGACTGTACCGGTGAGAGCGTCCATTCCGGGAATCGGCCGATCGCCGCACGGCACAACGCGAGCAGGCGGCTACCGAAGGTAGCGACCCGGGCTCACCAGCGCTTGCCGAGCAGCCAGGCGATGCGGGCCAGCACCGGGTGGCGGCGGGCCCACAGGCCGCCCATGTTGCGGTCCGAGGCCGCCACGGCCGCGTAGCCGTACTCGCGCATCCGGTGCTCGTACTCGCCGACGGCCTCGGCCAGCGGCTGCTCGCCGCGGTCGGCCCGGACCAGCGCGGCCCGCAGGATGGCCGCGTCCATCAGCGCCGTGTTGGCCCCCGACCCGCCGGCCGGGCTCATCGCGTGGATCGCGTCGCCGAGCACCGTGACCCGCCCCGGCGGCCAGGCCGGCGTCGGCTCGGCGGTGTTGATCCGGATCAGGAACGTCTCCTCGACGTCGGCCCGGTCGACGAGCTCGCGCAGCTGCGGATGCCAGCCGCTGACGGCCGCGGCGGCCAGCCGGTGCAGGCCGGCGTCGTCCCGGCCGAGCAGGTCGTCGTCGGCGACCCCGAACGCGGCCGCCGGCCCGGTCACCGCCCACATCACGTAGTCCGCGACCGGGGACAGCCGGGCCGCCGGGCAGACGCGCTCCGCGACCCGCTCCGGCGGTTCGGGGAACCGGACGAGGGCGCACGACATGCCGACGGCGGCGCCGCCGATGACCGCGGTGAACCCCTCGCGGACCGGCTCCGGCAGCTCGATCCCGCCGGTGAGCGGGGTCTTGCCGTAGACGCACCGGGCGCCGGTGTCGGCGACGCGGGCGTGCGGCAGCAGCTGGTGCCGCACCGCCGAACCGACACCGTCGGCCCCGACCACCACGTCGGCCCGGGCACTCGAACCGTCGTCGAACCGCAGGCGGATCCCCTGTGGTTCGTCCGCTTCGTGGTACTCGACGAGGCGGCGACCGTACACGATGACGTCTTCAAGGCCGGTCGACAGGACCTCCCGCAGCGTCTGCCGGTTGGCGGGTGCGCTGAGCGAGTCCGGGTCGGCCGCCCGCGGGTCGAGGCCGGTGCCCTCGGTGCGGTGCAGCACCTTGAGCCGCTCATCGATCACGGAGAGTGCCGCGCCGGGCCGGCCGAGGGTGCCACGGAAGAGCTCGTAGACGTCGGGCGGCAGACATTCGTGCAGGGCCCGCGCCGCGCGGCTGTCCAGGTGGATGCGGTACCCCTGCCGCCGCATTTTCGGGCCGGAGTCGCGCTCGTAGACGGCGACGTCCACGCCGCTGCGCCGCAGCCCTTGGGCCAGGCACAGCCCGCCGATCCCGCCCCCGACCACCGCGACCCGCAAGCTCATCACATGATTATGCAACCCGGAAGCGCTGCGCCTGTGCCCCGTGCACGTCGGCTACCCACTCCCAGCCGGGCTTGGCGGCCGGCCCGATCCGCGGGTCGTCGGGGGTCTTGTGCTGCTGGAGCGCGAGGACGTAGGCCCGGTCCAGCTCGATCCGCGCCCGCGCCTGCCCGGCCCCGCCGACCGAGCCGTGCCCGGGCACGACGACCGCGACGTCGCCGACCACGTTCTCCAGCAGCTCGAGCGCGGCCAGGTAGTCGTCGAGGGCGTCGGGGGTCGCGTCCAGGCCGAACATGGGGATGAGGACGTCGGAGAGCATGTCGCCGGCGACGAGCACCCCGCTGTCGTCGATGAGCAGGGCCGCGTGGCCGGGTGCGTGGGCCCGGTGCTCGACGATTCGCACGCGCGGGCCGGCCCAGGGCACGTGGGTCGTCCCGGCGGGCAGAGCGGTGACCAGGCCGTAAAGGTCGAGGGGGACGTGCTCGGCGATCCCGGTCTCGGCCAGGTGCTCGATGATCTCGGCCTTGGCGTCGGGGTTGGCCAGCTCCTCCGCGACCGCCTCGGCGCAGCGGGCCGTGCAGTAGCGGGGCGGCGCGCCGAGCTCGGAGTGCCAGAGCAGGTGGTCCCAGTGCGGGTGCGTGGCGAACCCGGCGACCACGGTCTGCCCGCGCGTGGCCAGGTCGTTCGCGAGGCAGGCCAGTTCGTGGTCCTGGATGCCGGGGTCGATGAGCAGCACACCCTCGCGGCCGTGTACGGCTATGGCGTTGCTCTGGACGAACTCGCTCTCGTGGACCAGCACACCGTCGGCGACCTGGGTCAGCACTTGCGCTCCTAGTTCTCGTTGCGGATCTCATAGTGGTGCATCGTGACGCCCTGGTCGAACGCCTTGTGCTCGAGGAGGTCGAAGTCGAGCGGGGCGTCGTAGTCGTCGAACAGCGGCCGGCCGAAGCCCAGGTATGACGGGTGGACGAAGAGCAGCAGTTCGTCGAGGAGCCCGGCCCGCAGCAGCTGCGTGGCGAGCGTCGCGCCACCCACGCCGATCGTGCCGTCGGTCTCCTTGCGCAGCGCCGCGAGCTGCTCGATCGCGTCGTCGCCGCCGAAGATGCGGGTGTTGTGCCCGGCACTGGTCCGGGTGCGGGAGACGAGCACCTTGGGCGCGTCGGTCCAGATCTCGCCGTACTCCCGCATGAAGTCCGGCAGCGACTCGTCCCCGCGGGCCCGGGGCCAGTACTCCTCCATCGTCTCGTAGATGACCCGCCCCTGGACCATGGCCGCGAGCCGGCGCGCCCGTGCGTTGAACTCGCGGTGCAGCACCTCGTCGATCCGCAGCCACTCACCGGCCCCGTCGTCGCCGGGCACCTGCTCGATCCGCAGGTCGAGGGACACATTCATCCAGTACAGGAACCGGCCCATCCGACTACCTCACCCCTATAGTGATTGCGATCTGCAACCACTATATTGGTGGCGTAAAGGCTGTCAAGGAGGAACCGTGGAACCACGCTCCGGGTGCCCGATCAACGCCGCCGTCGAGATCCTCGGAGACCGCTGGTCGCTGCTCGTCCTGCGCGACGTCATCTTCGGCGACCGCCGCTACTTCCGGGCCCTGCTCACCGGCTCACTGGAGGGCATAGCCTCGAACATCCTGGCCGACCGCCTGGTCCGCCTCGTCGAAGCCGGCCTCCTGACCCGCGGCACCGCCGCTCGCGGCCAGCGCGCCCGCTACAGCCTCACGGAAGCCGGCATCCAGACCGTCCCGGTGATCTACGCCCTGGGCAACTGGGGCCTCGACTGGCGCCCCGGCACCGCGGAGCTCCGCACCCGCCAGCACCTCATGCGCACCGAGGGCCCGGCATTCGTTGAGGAGCTGATGGACGAGCTGCGAGTCCACCACCTGGGCGCCGAACCCAAACCCCACGACGGCCCGACCCCCTTGGAACGCCTGGCCGCCGCCTACGCCGCCGGTTCGTCAGGCACCTGACCCGCGCGAACCGGACCGTACTGACCAGGCCTTGAGCACCTCGCGGGCGACGAGCAGGCCCGCCATCCCCTCTCGTCATTGTCGATTCCTGGCATCTCCGTCGCCGTCCGGCCCCGCGGGCGCCCCGTCTTCCGGATGCACCACCACAACCGGGCAACCGGCCTGATGGACCAACGTGTACGCGGCCGGACCGAGCACGCCGCCGGACAGGTCGTCGCGGCGATGGCTGCCGACCACCGTGAGCCCCGCGGAGGCGGACGCCTGGACGAGCGTTCGCGCCAGGTCCGGTGTGTGCCACCCTCCGGTTGCCGTCTTGACGTCCGGGAAGGCCGCCGACCAGTCGTCCAACGCAGCGGTGAGCGGACCGCGGCGCGGGTCGCAGCCGGACAGCACCCACAGCTCCGCGCCGCGCAGCTGCGCTGCCCGGAAGGCAAACGCGAGCACCGCGGCGGCGGGATGCCGCCCGTCGACCGCGGCTACCACCGGAGCACCGGGCCGGGCCGCGCCGCGCCCGCGTCATCGGGCGCGCCCTCCACGGCCTGGATGTCACACCGCGGTGGCACGCACCATCCGTCGGCGTGCATGATCCGCAGTGCCAGGCCGCGGCGGACGGCCTCGGCGGCGTCGTGGTCGACGGCGGCGAGCGCGGACCGGCCGCCGTCGACGCCGACCACTACGGGCGGAGCCATCGCCTCAGCCCTTGACCGGCACGCCGTTGCCACTGCGCGGTGCGGGCACCGTCGCGGCGAGCGGCGCCGGCGCGGCCGCGGCCGCCTCGCGGGCCAGGAACGAGCCCAGCTCACCGATGGTGCTCATCAGCGGGGCCGGGAACACCACGGTCGTGTTCTTGTCCACGCCGATCTCGACCATGCTCTGCAGGTTGCGCAGCTGTAGCGCGAGCGGGTGGGCCATCATGGTGTCGGAGGCGTCGCCCAGCGCGGCCGCGGCGAGCGACTCGCCCTCGGCGTTGATGATCTTCGCGCGCTTCTCCCGCTCGGCCTCGGCCTGGCGGGCCATCGCCCGCTTCATGCTGTCGGGCAGCTGGATGTCCTTGAGCTCGACCAGTGTGACCTCGACGCCCCACTCGGTGGTGGTCACGTCGAGGATCTCGCGGATGTCGACGTTGATCCGGTCCGTCTCGGCGAGCGTCTCGTCCAGCGAGTGCTGCCCGACGACCTTGCGCAGGGTGGTCTGCGCGATCTGGTTGATCGCGGCGCGCACGTTCTCGATCGCCACGACCGACTTCACCGCGTCGGTGACCCGGAAGTAGGCCACCGCGGACACGTCGACGCTGACGTTGTCGCGGGTGATGATGCCCTGCGACTGGATCGGCATCGTGACGATGCGCAGGGAGACGCGGTGCATCTGGTCGATGACCGGGATCAGCAGCCGCAGCCCCGGCGGGCGCGCGCCCACGATGCGGCCGAGGCGGAAGACCACGCCCCGCTCGTATTGTTTGACGATCCGGATCGACAGCGCCGCGGCCGCCACGACCACGGCCGCGAGCACGATCAGCACGGTGTTCATGAGCCACGCTCCTTCGCGTGTTGTAGTCCCGCCGGAGGGTGTCCGGCGGGGTGCAGCCGGCGCCATTCGCGGCGCATGCCGTCCAGCAGAACCGGGAGGTCAGGGACGCGGGCGCGGTCGGCGATCGCGGTGATGACCAGGTCGCCGGCGTAGGACAGGGCCAGGAAGCTGACCGTCATGTTGCCGGCGATGGCGCCGACCGGCAGGAGGTGCAGGACGGGGGCGCCGAGGGCGTGGATCGGCGCCGGTGGGCCGGGCAGATTGCTCTCGGCCAGGTTCACCATGTGCTGGTGGCGGCTGATCCGGCGGGCCAGGCCGGTGCGGGCGGCGAGGACCATGCAGTGCTGCTGGGCGACGGGCGCCTGCTCGCGCTTCGCCCGGGCGGTCGCGGCCGCTATGGCGCGCAGCCTGTGCTCGGCGTCGGTTCCTTGCAGTGGTACCGGCACCAGGAAGCTCCCGTTGTGGTTGCCGGCGTTGCCCCGCTCGTCCGGCCCGCGCAGTGACGCCGCCACCGCGACCCGCAGCTCGACGCCGTCTGTGCGCTCACCCCGGGCCGCGAGCAGCGCCCGCAGCCCCCCGGCGGCCACGCTGACGACCACATCGTTGACCTTCCCACCGGCGGCGTGCGCGACCGCCTTGGCCGCGGCGAGGTCCAGGTGGGTGACGCCCAGCCGGCGGCCGGGGCCGACGGGGGCGTTGAGCGTGGTTCTGGGCGCGCCGCGGACCTGCCGGATCGTGCGCCAGACCGCGGCGAGACTCCGGGCCGGCCGGTCCCGGCCGCTCACCGGATCCCAGTCCCGCCGGGCCGGGTCGAGCAGCGCATCGATGAGGCGCATGACCGCGACTCCGTCGCCGATCGCGTGGTGCAGCGCCACGATCAGGGCAAGCCGCCGATCGGGCAGGCCGGTGACGACCCACAGCCGCCACAGCGGCCGGGTCCGCGGCAGCGGCGCCGCCAGCAGGCGCTCCGCCGCCCGCAGCAACTCCGCCTCGCCGCCCGGCGGCTCGAGGACCACCGCCGACACGTGCCGCTCGATGCGGAACGCCGGATCGCCGGACCACCGCGCGCGCCCGAGCGGGCGGCGGCGGATCATCTGGCGCAGCCGCGGCGCGGCCGCCACGCCGTCACGCAGGCGGTCCTGAATCTCGGACATCCGCGGGTCACCGGCGTCGTCCAGCAGCGTCCGGCCGTCGAGCACCGCCACCACGGCGACGTGCATGGGCGTGTCCGCGGCCTCGACGGCCAGGCTGGTCAGATCGAACGCGCTGAGCCGGTCGGCAGCCTGGGCCATGGGTCCACCGTGCTCCGGACGGGCCGCTACGGGGCAGGGGCCACCGGTCCGGTCCCGGGGGACATTCGGCCCTGAACGAACGGGCCCTGGCGAGCAACCGTGGAAACATGACGGCCCCTCCAACGCTCGGCGCCGCCGGTCTCTCCAGCACCGACGCCGCCCGGCTCCAGCAGCGGTACGGTCCCAACGAACTTCCGGCGCCCCGGCCGCCCTCGATCACCCGCCGGGTCCTCGCGCAGCTGCGCGACCCGCTCATCGTGGTGCTGCTCGGCGCGATGGTGCTCACCGCCGTGCTGCGTGACTTCAGCGACCTCGCGGTCATCCTGCTGGTCGTCGTCCTGAACACCACGGTCGGCGTGGTGCAGGAGATCCGGGCCGACCGTGCGGTGGCGGCGCTGCGGCGGATGGCCGCGCCGTCGGCCAGGGTCCGTCGCGACGGCGTCGACGTCACGATCCCGGCGGCGCGGCTCGTGCCGGGCGACGTCGTGCGGATCGAGGCCGGCGACATCGTGCCGGCTGACCTCGCCGTCCTGGAGGCGGTCCGGCTCAGTGTCGACGAGGCGGCGCTCACCGGCGAGTCGGTGCCGGTCGCGCGCTCGGCTGGGGACGAGCTTTTCGCGGGTACCGTCGCCGCCGCCGGACGTGCGGTCGGAGCGGTGAGCCGCATCGGGCCGGCCAGCGCCTTGGGGCGTATCGCCGCTTTGGTCGCCGGGCAGCCGCGGCGCCCGACGCCCTTGCAGCGGCGCCTGGCCGGGCTGGGGCGGGTGCTGGCCCTCGCCGCCGTCGGACTGTCCGGGGTGGTGCTCGCCGTCGGTGTCGCCCGCGGCCAGCCGGTCGGTGAGATGCTCCTGGCCGCGGTCAGCCTCACCGTCGCGGCCGTGCCGGAGTCGCTGCCGGCCGTGGTGACCCTGGCCCTCGCCCTGGGCGCGCACCGGATGGCGCGGCAGGCCGCGATCGTGCGGCGGCTGCCGGCGGTGGAGACGCTCGGCTCCGTCACCGTCGTCGCCACCGACAAGACCGGCACCCTCACCGAGGGCGTCATGGCCGTCGAGCGGCTCCTGCTGCCCGACGGCGCCGCGGTCGCGCTCACCGGCACCGGCTACGAACCGGCCGGGCGGGCCGAGCCGGCACCGGGACCGGCCGGGCGGCGGCTGGCTGAGGCGATGGTGCTGTGCAACGACGCCGCCCTCGCCGCACCCGGCCCCGAGCAGCCGACGTGGCGGCCGGTCGGCGACCCGATGGAGGCGGCGCTCCTGGTGGCCGCGGCCCGCTGCGGCGTCTCGACCGACCTGCGCGCGGCGTACCCGCGGGTCGGCGAGGTGCCGTTCGACGCGTCCCTGCGCCGGATGACGACCGTGCACCGCCACCCCG
This sequence comes from Dactylosporangium sp. NPDC051541, assembly GCF_044454505.1. Lineage (NCBI taxonomy): Bacteria > Bacillati > Actinomycetota > Actinomycetes > Micromonosporales > Micromonosporaceae > Dactylosporangium > Dactylosporangium sp. NPDC051541. The sequence goes on along the minus strand of NZ_JBITDU010000007.1, from coordinate 290,852 downwards.
CCGGCGGGCATCTCGTCGTGTGCAAAGGGGCGGCCGACGTCCTGCTCGGACCGGCCGGGCCGGTGCGCATCGACGACGCCGGGCGGCAGCGGGCCCTGGACGCGGCCGCGGCACTGTCCCGGGCCGGGTACCGGGTGCTCGCCGTCGCCGCCGCCCGGCCGGACGAGCCGCCGGCGGACCCGGAGCAGGGCCTGGACCTCCTCGGCCTCGCCGCCCTGGCCGACCCGGTCCGCACCGAGTCGGCGGACGCCGTGTCCGCGTTCCACGACGCCGGGATCGAGGTCGTCCTCATCACCGGCGACCACCCGGCGACCGCCGCGGCCGTCGCCGAACGGGTCGGCATCACCACCGGCCCCCCGGCGACCGCGCTCGGCGACGACGCGGCCAGCGCCGACCCGCGCACCCCGGTGTACGCGCGGACCGGCCCCGAGCAGAAGCTCACCATCATCGGCCGGCTGCAGCACGAAGGCGAAGTCGTCGCCATGACCGGCGACGGGGTCAACGACGCTCCGGCGCTGCGCCGGGCCGACATCGGCGTCGCCATGGGCCGCGGCGGCACCGAAGCCGCCCGCCAGGCCGCCGACCTCGTCCTCGCCGACGACAACCTCGCGACCGTCGGCCGGGCCGTGCGCGAGGGCCGGCGCATCTACGCCAACATCCGCCGGTTCCTGGTGTACGCGCTGTCGGGCGGCACGGCCGAGGTGCTGATCATGCTCGCGGGGCCGTGGCTCGGGCTCGCGGTACCGCTGCTGCCGGCCCAGATCCTCTGGATCAACATGACCACCCACGGCCTGCCCGGCGTCGCCCTCGGCGGCGAACCGGCCGAGCCCGGGCTCATGCGCCGCCCGCCCCGCCGCCCCGGCGAGGCGATCCTCGGCGGGCTCATCGGCCGCATCGCGCTGACCGGCGCCCTGATCACCGCGGTCGCGCTCGGGGCGGCCCTGTGGACCCGGCACACCGGCGGCCCGTGGCAGGCGATGCTGTTCACCGTGCTCGGCCTGGCCCAGCTCGGGGTCGCCCTGGCCGTCCGCAGCCGCGGCGCGCGCACGCACAACTGGGGCCTGGACCTCGCCGTCGCGCTGTCCCTGGCCCTGCAGCTCGGCGCGCTGTGGGTGCCGTGGCTGCGGGACCTGCTCGGCACCGAGCCGCTGAACCTCTGGCAGCTCGCGGCCGCGGCCGGGTTCGCGGCGGTACCCGGCCTCGTCATGGCGCTCATCGGGCCGAACGGCCGCACCCGTCCGGGCCGGACGTCCTACACCCCGGCGGGCGCGGCGGCGTCTGATGGAACCGGAACAACGCCGGAAGGAGGCGTGAGATGAGCACGACCAGCAGGCTCTTCCCGCTGGACCTGATGCAGTGGCCGAACACGCTGTTCGGGATGCAGGGCGTCCGGGTGGAGGAGTACACCGACGGCACCACCTACGTGGTCCGCGCGGAGACACCGGGCCTGGACCCCGAGAAGGACGTCAAGGTTTCCGTGTACGGCAACCGGCTGCAGATCCGCGTGGAGCGCACCGAGGAGCGCGTGGACAAGGCGCACTCCGAGTTCCACTACGGCACCTTCGCCCGCTCGGTGCAGCTGCCGGGCAACGCCGCCGAGGAGGGCATCACCGCCACCTACGTGGCCGGCATCCTGGAGATCCGGGTGCCGCTCGCGAGCGCGGTGCCGCCGGGCCGCGAGATCCCGGTGACGACCAAGCCGGCCACCGCCGCCGCGAAGCAGAAGTGACAGCCAATGGCCGGGCCGGCCGGATCCGTGTGGATCCGGCCGGCCCGGCCGTCGGTACGAGCCGCCGTCGCCTACTTCAGCCAGGGCGCGCCGGACGGGAGCTGGCGGATGCGCCGCCGTGTGCGAGGGTGGCCATGGAACTCGCTTCCTTTCACATCGATGTCGGTATCTGACTGTCCGAGCGTCGCGAACTCCACCCGGCCGGCCCAGAGGACTCCGGCCCGAAGTCCGGGGACGTTGGGCCCGGGCCGGGCCGGCGAACGTGCCGGCGCGCCGAGCGCACGACCGCGACCGGGCACGCGGCGTTGCGCACGAGCACCTCCGCCAGTTGCCCCACCGGGCCGGGCGCTGTCGCCGGACGCGGCTGCGCACCCCGATCCCGATCACCGACCACCATGAGTCCGGCTTCCGCCGAGGCGTCGAGCAGGCGCGCCACCGGATCGATGCCGGTGAGCACGTCGACGGCGACCGGCACGTCCGCGAGTTCGCCGCGCCAACCGGCGATCGCCTCGTTGACGGCCTGCCGGGCCGCCGCATCGTCGGGCCAGCGTCCGCTCTCGAACGGCCGCACACAACAGACGCGCAGGCCGCCGCCGCGCCATTGGGCCGCGGCGAACGCGAACGGCACGGCGGGCGAGTCCGGCTCCACGGGGTCGAACTCGAGCACGACCTCGCTGCGGGCCGGCGGGGTCGGGCCGACGACCATCACCGGGCAGGCGGCGCTGATCGCCACGCGGGCCGCGGTCGAACCGGCCGGCCCGCGCCGCGCCGTGTGCAGTCCGGACCGGCCCACCACCAGCAGGCCGGCCGATCTGGAGGCGCGCAGCAGTGCGGCGGCCGGCGTCGTCTCACTCACCACGGCCCGCACGTCCAAGCCGGGGTGACGCCGCCGAAGGTCGTCGCGGACCGCTTCGGTGAGCATCCGCCCGGCCACGGCGGTATCCGCGGCGATGTTCGGCGGCAGCAGCAGTGCATAGGCGGCCGCCGGAAGCCGGGCATGGACCAGACGCAAAGATCGGTGGGCCGCGACCGCCTCGGCCGCGGCGAGCCGGGCCGCCGCCAGTGCGGCGTCGGATCCGTCGACTCCGGCGATGATCCTGCTCAGCATCGGGCTACCCTCCCCAGGACGGGACCGCGGGCGGTCAGGCGTCCTAGGTGTATCGGTGCTGCAATGTCGTGTCGTCGAAGCCCCATTCGAGGTCCTCGGTGACGCCGACGACGCCGTCGAGGGTCCGGGTGAGCCGGGCGGCGATCTGTGCCGTACTGCGCCGGTCCACCTTGCCGGTGAGGGTGACATGCCCGGCGGCGACGGTGACCTCCACCTCGATCGGGTCGAGCCACAACACGCCGAGCAGGACCCCGTCGAGGACGTCGGCCCGGATCTCGGCGTCGGTGCGCAGGTAGCGGCGCAGCAGGTCGCGGCGGGCGACGATGCCGATCAGGTTGCCGTCGTCGTCGACGACCGGCAGCCGCTTCACCTCGTGGTGCTCCATGAGCTGGGCCGCGCTTGTGAGCGGTACCCCCGCCGCAACTGTAACGGCCGGGCTCGACATCAGGTCGCGGGCCGTCTCACCGGCCGCCTTCTCCTTGGCCCGCCGCGCCCGCCGCCGCTCGAACAGCCCGGCGTGCACCTCGGCCCCGTTGAACTCCACCTTGTGCAGCAGGTCGGCCTCGGACACGACCCCGATCACCTTGCGGTCGTCGCCGACCACGGGCACGGCGCTCACGCCCATGTCGACGAGGAGGTCCGCGATCTGCTTGTAGCCCAGGTCGGGCGAGACCGTGACCACGCTCGTGGTCATCACATCGCGTACCAGCAGCGCACGCATCGCCGGCTCCCTTCTCGTAGCGTCTGCCTCAACGGTCGCCCCGCGCCCGCCCCGCACACGGGCCGAAGGACCTGATTTCGCCGGGACGGAATGCTGTGCGCGGGCGGTCAGGCGGGCCAGCGCGTCACTCATCGCCACGCCCAGCGCGGCCACGCCCGCGCCCAACAGCACCACTCGCAGGTTCGGATCACGCATCGCCACTGCCCTCCTCGCGGTTGTCGTCACCTTCGACGGTGCGGCCGGGCCGGGCGCGGCGCCTGAGGCTCGAGGCCCGTATCGGCGGGACGTTGGCCCCTGTTCGCGGCGGCGGCCGCGGCCGATCGTGGACATCGACGGAGCCGTGAACGCTGGAGGGGATCGCCATGCTGGCCATCGAGTACAAGACGAAGATCGAGGAGCACGCGATCGCCCACTGCACCGAGCGGCTGATCCACCAGTACGCGGGGCGGCACGACGCCGCGACGGTGCGCGCGACAGTGCAGCGCATCTCCATGCTGTATGCGGACGCCGACGTGCAGGCGTTCGTCCCCGTCCTCGTCGAGCGCGACGCCCGCCGCCTCCTCGACATGCCGGAATGACCCCGAGGCCCAGGAGGTTGTCATGACGTATCGAATCGCCATCAACGGTTTCGGCCGGATCGGCCGCGACGTTGTCCGGTGCCTCGTCGAGCGGAACCTGCTCGGCGGACCGATCACCGTGGTCGCCATCAACGACCTGTTCGACACGGCGAGCCTGGCGCACCTGCTGCAGTACGACTCGACCTTCGGGCGGCTGCGGACCACGGTCGACGTCGATCCGTCCGGCGGCGGCTTCAGCGTCGGCGGGCAGTACATCGAGGTGGTCCGCCAGCGCGACCCGGCGTTCCTGCCGTGGGCCGACCTCGACGTGGACCTCGTCATCGAGTCGACCGGGCGGTTCCGGGCCCGCGACGACGCCGCGACCCACCTCAAGGCGGGTGCCGGCAAGGTGCTGATCTCGGCACCGGGCAAGGACGTCGACGCGACGATCGTGCTCGGCGTCAACGACGCGTCGTACGACCCGCAGCGCCACGACATCGTCTCCGCGGCGTCCTGCACCACCAACTGCGCCGCGCCGATGGCCCAGGTGCTGCACAACGCCTTCGGCATCGAGCAGGGCATGCTCACGACGGTGCACGCCTACACCAACGACCAGGTCGTGCTCGACGCCCCGCACAAGGACCCGCGCCGGGGCCGGACCGCGGCCACGAACATCATCCCGACCAGTACCGGCGCGGCCAAGGCGATCGGCCTGGTGCTGCCCGAGCTGGCCGGCCGGCTCGGCGGTGTCGCGCTGCGGGTGCCGGTGGAGAACGGCTCGATGACCGACCTCACCGTGCGCGTGGCCCAGCCCGCCACGGCGGAGCAGGTCAACGCCGCGTTCGCCGCGGCAGCCGCCGGTCCGCTCAGCGGCGTGCTGCGCTACAGTCAGGAGCCGCTGGTCTCCCGCGACATCATCGGCGACCCGTCCTCGTGCGTCTTCGACTCCGGCCTGACCGCCGCCGACGGGCACCTGGTGAAGGTCTTCGGCTGGTACGACAACGAGTGGGGCTACACCAACCGCCTCGTCGACCTGGCCGTGCGGTTCTCCGAGGCCGGGCGGTAGGCCTCCGGACCGCCAGGACGGGGCCTAGCATTCCCGCCTTCCTTCGCGGCACACTGGTGCCGACGACGGGGAGGCGGGCGCTGGGCGTGGTCCAGGACGGGCACCTGGTCCGGTTCCTGCACGAGGGGATGGAGCAGGAGGTCGTGGCGCGCATAGGGCCGCTCCCGGCCGGCAAGGGGCTGCTCGGCGACCTCGTCGCCGAGCCCCGACCGATCCGCGTCGCCGAGATCGCCGATCATCCGGCATCGTCGGGATTCCCCGAAGCCCATCCGCCGATGCACAGCTTCCTCGGGGTGCCGATCCGGGTCCGTGACGACGTGTTCGGCAACCTGTACCTCGCCGAGAAGCAGGGCGCGCAGCAGTTCAGCGGGGACGACGAGGAGGTCGTCAAGGCACTCGCGGCCGCGGCCGGGGTGGCGATCGCCAACGCCACCCTGTTCGACGAGGCCCGCCGGCGGCGTGACTGGCAGGAGGCCGTGACCGCCGTGACCACCGCGCTGTTCCGCGGCGCCGGCAGCGAGCAGGCCATGCGCTGCATCGCCGAGTGCGCGCAGCAGGCGGCCGGGGCGGCCGGGGCGAGCTTCACGGAGCCGCCTGACGGCACGCGGACGGACCTGCGGGTCACGGTCGGTGCCGGCCTTCTGGAGCCTTGGCACGGACGATCGGTCCCACCGGTCGGCACCCTGGCCGCGAGTGTGCTGGCCAGCGGCGAGGCGGCGCTCGTGGCCGACCCGCGGGCCGATCCGCGCACCGCCGAGGCGGTCGCGCTCGCGCCCGGCCTGGGCGCCATGATGGCGGCCCCGGTGCGCGGCAACCATGGTGTGCACGGTCTGCTCGCCGTCGCCCACCGCCGCGAGGCCGGCCGGTTCGACCGCGCCGACCTCGAGCAGCTCACCGCCTTCGCCGTGCATGCCGGCCTGATCTTGGACGTGGCCGACCTGCGCCGCGAGAACGAGCGGATCCAGACGCTGGAGGACCGCCAGCGGCTCGCCACGCAGCTGCAGGACACCCTCGTGCGGGACCTGTTCGGGGCTGGGCCTGTCCCTGCAGGGCGCCGCCGGCCGCGGCACCAGCCCCGAGGCGCAGGCCGCCCTCGCCGCCAGCGTCGACGAGCTGGACCGGATCATCCGGTCGGTGCGCACGGCGGTGTTCGCGATGGAGCCACGGACCGAGCGGGACTGATACCCGGGCCTGCGGACCTTGCGTGTGACGTTACGTCACTGCGCAGAATGGCCTCGTGCGTGTCAAGGAGCTCGCGGAGCTGACCGGGTCCACGGTGCGGACGATCCGCTACTACCATCAGATCGGCCTGCTGCCCGTGCCCGCGAACCGTCGCGGCCCCCGCGACTACGACCTGTCGCACCTGGCCCGGCTCACCCGGGTCCGCTGGCTGGCCAAGGCCGGGGTGCCGCTCGACCGGATCGGCGCGCTGCTCGGTCCCGGGCCGCCGCGGGAGGCCGTGCTCGCGGATCTCGGCGGGATCGTCGCGGCACTGGACGTACAACTGGAAGCCTTGCGGGAACAGCGGGAACGCACCCTGCGCCTCATGGACGCGGCCCGGGCCGGTGATGTCCTGTCGCCGCTGCCGCCGGTCGTGGCGAGCTTCTACGACGAGCTCGCCGACCGGGCCGCGGACGAGGCGACCCGGCACGAGATACGCCGGGAGCGGGACTTCATGGAGCTCGCCTACTACCGCGGCGACATGCCGCCGGGGGCCGAGGCGGTCTACCGGGGGCTCGCCGACGCCGGGCTGGCCGAGAGCCTCACGGCGTTTCGGGACCTGGCCGACCGGGCCGGCCGGGGCACCGACGCGAGGAGCCGGCCGCCGCGACCGTCGACCGGGTGCTGCGGCGCCTGGGGCCGGCGCTGCCCGAGCTCGCGCGCTCGCTCGACCCCGCGGTCGCCCGGCGGGCCGCCGACCTGTACGTGCGCTTCAGCGCCGACCGGGACCGCGACCTGGCGCGGGCGATCGCCGATCGGCTCATCCACGCCATCGAGGGGGTACGCCACCGATGACCGCGACCGCCGCCGTCGACGTCCGCGGGCTGGTGAAGCGGTTCGGCCGCTTCGCCGCCGTGGACGGGCTCGACCTGACCGTCGCCCCGGCCTCCGTGCACGGGTTCCTCGGCCCGAACGGGGCCGGCAAGACCACGACCATCAGAACCCTGCTCGGGCTGTACCGCGCCGGCGCCGGCACGGTCCGTGTCCTCGGCCGGGACCCGGCCCGGGCCGCCGCGGCGATCACCCGCCGGACGTCGTACGTCCCCGGCGATGTGAGCCTCTGGCCGAACCTGACCGGGCAGCAGTGCCTCGACGCGCTGGCCGGGCTGCGCGGCGCCCGGGACGAGGCAGCCGAGCGGCGGCTCGCCACCGACTTCGCCATCGACCTGCGCAAGACGGTCCGCGCGTACTCCAAGGGCAACCGGCAGAAGGTCCTGCTGATCGCCGCGTTCGCCGCGCCGAGCGAGCTGCTGGTGCTCGACGAGCCGACGTCCGGGCTGGACCCGCTCATGGAGGAGGTGTTCCGCCGCCAGGTCCGGGCGGCCGCCGCGGCCGGGCGCACCGTGCTGCTGTCGAGCCACATCCTCAGCGAGGTCGAGCAGCTGTGCGACGCGGTCACCATCGTCAAGGACGGCCGGCTCGTCGAGTCGGGGCCCCTCGCACAGCTGCGCCACCTCGCCGCCTCCCGGATCACCGCGAGCGTCGGTGCGGCCGACCTGATCGGTCTGCGGGCCGAGCTGGACGGGTTCGGCGTGGTCGACGCCGGCGGCCTGACGCTCAGCGTGCCGCGGCCGCAGGTGCCGTCGGTGCTGGCGGTGCTGGCCCGCAGCGGCGCGGCCGACATCACGTGCACCCCGGCGAGCCTGGAGGACCTGTTCCTGCGCCACTACGAGGTGGCGGCCCGGTGACCGCCGTCGCGCTGCTGGCGCGCCGGCACCGGCTGATGATCGGCGCCTGGCTGCTGCTGCTCGCCGGCGTGTGCACCACCACGCCGGCTTACGAGAGCACCTATGCGACGCCGCAGCAGCGGGCCGTCGCGGTCGCGGCCGCCCGAGCCGACGCCGCGACCACGCTCATCTACGGTGAGCTGCCGCTGCCGGGCCGGGCGGAGCAGATGTTCGCCTGGGAGATCGGCGGCATCGCCACCATCCTCGCGGCCGTCTTCGCCGTGCTGCTCGGCGTCGCGCTGACCCGGGCCACCGAGGACGACGGCACGCTGGAGCTGGTCCGCGGCAGCGGGGCCGACCCGGCGACGCCGCCGCGCGCCGCCCTGGCCGTGCTCGGCGCGGTGGCTTTCGTGCTGTTCGGGGGTACTGCGGCCGCCGCCGGACCGTCCACGGGCGCCCTCGCGTTCGGGGCCGTGCTCGCCATGACGTTCCTACTGGTCGGCGTCCTCACCACCGTCCTGGCCCAACTCGCCCCCGCCGCGCCCGCCGCCCGCCGCCTCGGGTTCGCCGCCGTCGGCGCCGCGTTCGGCCTGCGCGCGGTCGCCGACGTCCGCCACGTGGCCGCGCTGAACTGGCTGTCCCCGCTCGGCCTGCGGGCCACGGTCCGCCCGTTCACGGCCGACCGCTGGTGGGTCCTCGGCGTGTACCTCGCGGCCGCGGCGGCGATCGCCGCGCTCGCCGTGCGGCTGGCGGCGCGGCGGGAGTACCGGGCCGGGCTGTTCGCCCGCCGCGAGTCCCGGCCGGCCCGGCTCCGCGTCCGCTCGGTGCTGGGCCTGCAGCTGCGCCTCGGCCGCCCCGACGCCCTGGTCTGGACCGTCGCCACGACCGCGCTGGCCGCGCTGTTCACCGCGATGGGCTCCGGGGTCGTCGAGCAGAGCCGCGGCGGTGACGTCGGCGGGTTCCTCGGCTCCCAGCTCGGCTCCGCGGACCCGGCCGCGGGCTTCTGCCGGTACACCTCGATCGTCCTGGCCTTGATCGTCTCCGCGCACACCATCCTGCGGACCTTGGAGCACCGGCACGACGAGGCGGCCGGCCGCGCCGACCTGGTGCTGTCGACGGGGGTGCGGCGCCCGGCCCCGCTGCTCGCCCATGCCCTCGCGGCCGCGGCCTCCGGCGGGCTCGTGCTGCTCGCGGCGGCGACGGTGGCCGCGCTGGTGGCCCCGGCGACCCTCGGCGGGCCCGGCAGCGCGCTGCGGATGTTCGGCTACGTCTGCGGCCAGTGGCCCGCGACGGCGGCCATGGCCGGCGGGGCGGCGCTGCTGGCCGGGTGCCTGCCCAGGCTGACCGGCCTGGCCTGGCTGCCGCTGGCGGCCGGCGGGACGCTGGCGCTGCTCGGCCCGCTGCTGGGCGTGCCGGCCGCGGTCGCCGACCGGGGGCCGTTCCAGCAGATGGCGGACCCGGCCGGCATCCTGGTGCTGCTCGCGGTGGCCGCCGCGGCGACGGTGGCCGGGCTCGGCGGGGTCGCCCGGCGCGATCTGCGCACCGGATGAGCTACGTCGTCTTGAGACCCGCGGCGCGGAACGCGGCGCGCACCTGCTCGGCCTGCTCCGGGGTGGGCGGCGGGGTGTCGTGCAGCGGGAACGGGATGCCGAGCCGTTCGTATTTCGGCGCGCCGAGCCGGTGGAAGGGCAGGACGTCGACGCGCTCGACGTTGCCAAGGCCCGCCGCGAACCCGGCCAGGCCCTCGACGTCGGCCGGGTCGTCGTTGTGGCGGGGCACCAGGACGTACCGCAGCCAGACGGGTGTGCCCCGGCGGGCCAGGCGGCGGGCGAAGTCGAGCGTCGGGGTGAGGTAGCCGCTGGTCAGCCGCCGGTAGCGGGCCGGGTTCCAGGCCTTGATGTCCAGCAGCACGAGGCTGGTCAGGTCCAGCAGTTCGTCGTCGGCCCGGGCCCCGAGCGCTCCGGAGGTGTCCAGGGCGGTGTGCAGGCCCAGGCCCCGGGCGCCGGCGAACAGCGCCCGGGTGAAGGCCGGCTGCAGCAGCGGCTCGCCGCCGCTCACGGTCAGGCCGCCGCCGGCCGCGCGCAGGAACTTCGCGAAGCCGCCGATCCGGTCCAGCAGCTCCGCCGCGGTGGTGGCGGTGCCGTCGCGCATGTGCCACGTGTCCGGGTTCTGGCAGTACAGGCAGCGCAGCGGACAGCCGGACAGGAAGGCCACGAACCGGGTCCCGGGACCGTCCACGCCGGTGGACAGGTCCCAGGAGTGCAGCCGGCCGGTGCTCATCGCGAGCCGTGGAAGGTGCGGCCGAGGACGTCGCGCTGCTGCTCCGGCGTCAGCTTGACGAAGTTGACCGCGTATCCCGACACCCGGATCGTCAGCTGCGGGTACCGCTCCGGGTGCGCCATCGCGTCGAGCAGCGTCGCCCGGTTGAGCACATTGACGTTCAGGTGGAAACCGCCCGCGCCCGTGTAGGCGTCGAGCAGGCCGGCCAGGTTCGCGGCGCGCTCCCCGTCGTCGCGGCCGAGGCCGTCCGGGGTGACGGTGCTGGTGAGCGAGATGCCGTCGCGGGCCGAGGCGAAGGGCAGCTTCGCCACCGACAGCGCCGAGGCGGCCATGCCGTGCACATCGCGGCCGTTCATCGGGTTGGCGCCGGGTGCGAACGGCTCACCGGCGCGGCGACCGTCGGGGGTGTTGCCCGTGTGCTTGCCGTACACCACGTTGGACGTGATCGTCAGGACCGACTGGGTGTGGATGGCGTCGCGGTAGCTCGGGTTGCCGCGCACCTTGTCCATGAACGCCTCGACCAGCCACACCGCGATGTCGTCGGCGCGGTCGTCGCCGTTGCCGTACGCGGGGTACTCCCCCTCGATCGTGTAGTCAACGGCGAGCCCGGTCTCGTCGCGCACCGGCCGCACGGTCGCGTAGCGGATCGCCGCGAGGCTGTCCACGGCCACCGAGAGGCCCGCGATGCCGCACGCCAGGAAGCGGCGCACCGGGTAGTCGTGCAGGGCCATCTCGAGCCGCTCGTAGGCGTACTTGTCGTGCATGTAGTGGATGATGTTGAGCGCGTCCACGTAGGTGCGGGCCAGCCAGTCGAGCGTCCGGTCGAAGGCCGCGAGCACCGTGCCGTAGTCCAGGACTTCACCGGTGACCGGTTCGGTCGCCGGCGCCACCTGGGCACCGGTCATCTCGTCGCGGCCGCCGTTGATGGCGTAGAGCAGCGCCTTGGCGACGTTCACGCGGGCGCCGAAGAACTGCATGTCCTTGCCGACCCGCATCGCCGAGACGCAGCACGCGATCGCGGTGTCGTCGTCGCTGTACTGCCGCAGCAGTTCGTCGTTCTCGTACTGGATCGCGCTGGTGTCGAGGGAGACCTGCGCGCAGAACCGCTTGAACGGCTCCGGCAGCGCCGGCGACCACAGCACCGTCAGGTTCGGCTCCGGCGCCGGGCCGAGGTTGTACAGCGTCTGCAGATACCGGAACGAGGTGCGGCTGACCAGCGTCGTTCGGGAATGGGAAGACATCCCGCCGATCGACTCGGTCACCCACGTCGGGTCGCCGGAGAACAGCTGGTCGTATTCGGGCGTGCGCAGGAAGCGGATGATTCGCAGCTTGATGACGAAGTCGTCGACGAGCTCCTGCGCCCCGGTCTCGGTCAACGTCCCCTCGTCGAGGTCGCGTTCGAGGTACACGTCGAGGAACGTCGAGGTCCGCCCGAGTGACATCGCGGCGCCGTTCTGCTCCTTGGTCGCGGCCAGGTAGCCGAAGTACAGCCACTGGATGGCCTCGCGGGCATTACGAGCGGGACCCGAGATGTCGTACCCGTACGAGCCGGCCATCACCTTGAGTTCCCCGAGGGCCCGCAGCTGCTCGGCCAGCTCCTCCCGGTCCCGCACGACGTCGGCCGTCGCCGCGTGGTGGTCCAGCGACGCCTTCTCCTGCCGCTTGGCCTCGATGAGGAAGTCCACCCCGTAGAGCGCCACCCGCCGGTAGTCCCCGATGATCCGGCCCCGCCCGTAGGCGTCGGGCAGCCCGGTGATGATCCCGGCTTTGCGCGCGGCCAGGATCGGCGGCGTGTAGGCGTCGAACACGGCCTCGTTGTGGGTCTTGCGGTACCGGGTGAAGATCTCCTCCACGACCGGGTCGAGCTCGTAGCCGTATGCGCGCAGGCCGTTGACGACCATGCGCAGCCCGCCGGTGGGCATGATGCCCCGGCGCAGTGGCGCATCCGTCTGCAGCCCCACGATCAGCTCGCGGTCCCGGTCGATGTAGCCCGGCGCGTGCGCGGTGATCGCGGCGGGCGTGTGCACGTCCACGTCGTAGATCCCGCGCTCCCGCTCCTGCGGGAACATTTCGGTCAGCAGGCTCCAGATGTGGGTCGTCCGGTCGGTGGGCCCGGCGAGGAACGTCCCATCACCGGTGTACGGCCGGGCGTTGTCCCGGATGAAGCCGGCGACGTCGATCGTGTCGCGCCACCGGCCGCCCTGGAAGCCGCGCCAGGCGGCGAGGCCGGCCGCTGCGGAAATGCTCGTGGTGGTCATGACCCCAGCCTTCCGCGCAACAGCCGCATCAGGCAGGGGCTGAAGTCCCGCGCGGCCCGGGCACTCGGCCCTACGCTCGTCGTCGCACCCCACCTAGCTTTGCCATGGAGGTGTGCGATGACCAAGTATGTGTACGACTTCGCCGAGGGCGGCCGCGACCTCAACGACCTGCTCGGCGGCAAGGGCGGCAACCTCGCCGAGATGGCCGGGATGGGGCTGCCGGTGCCACCCGGCTTCACGATCACCACCGACGCCTGCCGGGCCTATCTGCGCACCGGCCGGGAGCCCTACGGCCTCGCGGACGAGGTCGAGCTGCACCTGGAACGCCTGGAGGAGCAGGCCGGGCGCCGGTTCGGAGATCCGGACGACCCGTTGCTGGTGTCGGTGCGCTCCGGGGCCAAGTTCTCCATGCCGGGCATGATGGAGACCGTGCTCAACGTCGGCCTGACCGACGCCACCGTCGCCGGGCTCGCGGCCCGCACCGGCGACGAGGACTTCGCACAGGACTGTTACCGCCGCCTGATCCAGATGTACGGCCGGACCGTCTGCGGCATCCCCGGCGACGCCTTCGACAGCGCGGGCTCGTCGGTCCAGCGGCACAAGGCGATCTTCCGGCAGTACACCGGGCACGAGTTCCCGCAGGAGCCCCGCGAGCAGCTCGACACGGCCGTCCGGGCGGTATTCGACTCCTGGAACGCGGACCGGGCGGTGCTGTACCGGCGCCAGGAGCGCATCCCGTCGAGCCTGGGCACCGCGGTGAATGTGGTGGCCATGGTGTTCGGCAACCTCGGCGCCGACTCCGGGACCGGGGTGGCGTTCACCCGCGACCCGGCCACCGGTGAGCGCGGGGTCTACGGCGACTACCTGGCCGACGCCCAGGGCGAGGACGTCGTGGCCGGCATCCGCAACACGATGCCGCTGCAGGACCTCGAACAGCGCGACCAGGCCAGCTACGACGAGCTGATGTCGATCATGTCCACGCTCGAGGAGCACTACAAGGACCTGTGCGACATCGAGTTCACCATCGAGCGCGGCAAACTCTGGATGCTGCAGACCCGCGTCGGCAAGCGCACCGCCGCCGCCGCGTTCGTGATCGCCACCCACCTGGTCGACGAGGGCGTCATCGACCTCGACGAGGCGCTCAGCCGGGTGACCGGCACCCAGCTCGCACAGCTGATGTTCCCGGCCTTCGACCTGTCCGGGGGCGCCCCGCGGATCGCCACGGGGGTCGCCGCGTCGCCCGGCGCGGCCGTCGGTGCCGCGGTCTTCGACTCCCACCGGGCCGCCGAGATCGCCGCGTCGGGGACGCCGGTGATCCTGGTGCGCCGGGAGACCAACCCCGATGATCTGCCCGGCATGATCGCCGCCCAGGGCATCCTGACCAGCCGCGGCGGCAAGACCTCGCACGCCGCCGTCGTCGCCCGCGGCATGGGCAAGACGTGCGTGTGCGGCGCCGAGGAGCTCGAGGTCGACCTGGACAAGGGCCAGTTCACGACCAACGGTCATGTCGTCAGCGAGGGCGACGTCATCTCGATCGACGGCACGGCGGGCGCGGTCTACCTCGGCACGGTCCCGGTGCAGCCGTCGCCGGTCGTGCGCTACTTCGAGGGCGAGATCGCCCCCGACGCCGATCCCCTGATCCGCGCGGTGGACCGCATCCTGCGCCACGCCGACGACCGCCGCCGGCTCGCCGTGCGGGCCAACGCCGACACCGGCGCGGACGCCGCCCGGGCCCGGCGCTTCGGCGCGCAGGGGATCGGTCTGTGCCGCACCGAGCACATGTTCCTCGGTGACCGTCGCACACTCGTCGAGCGGCTCATCCTGGCCCGCACGCCGCAGCAGCGCGAGGCCGCCCTGGCCGAGCTGCTGCCCTGGCAGCGCGCCGACTTCACCGAGCTGTTCCGCGAGATGACCGGGCGGCCGGTCACCATCCGGCTGATCGACCCGCCGCTGCACGAGTTCCTACCCCCGCTGGAGGACCTGGCCGTGCGGGTCGCCCGGGCCGAGGAGCGCGGCGAGGACCCCGGCCACGACCGCGACCTGCTCGACGCGGTGCACCGCATGCATGAGGACAACCCGATGCTCGGGCTGCGCGGCGTGCGGCTCGGCCTGGTCATCCCCGGCCTGTTCGCCATGCAGGTGCGCGCCGTCGCCGAGGCGGCGGCCCTCGTTCCCGGCTCCCGCGCCGAGATCATGGTGCCGCTGGTCGGCGCAGTCCAGGAGCTGGAGACCGTGCGCGACGAGGCCCAGCGGCTGCTGGCCGAGATCGGCGTCGATGCCCGGATCGGGACCATGATCGAGGTGCCCCGGGCCGCCCTGACCGCCGGCCAGATCGCCCGCGCCGCGGACTTCTTCTCGTTCGGCACCAACGACCTGACCCAGATGGGCTGGGGCTTCTCGAGGGATGACGTCGAAGGAGCGTTCTTCGGCCGGTACCTCGAGCTCGGCATCTTCGGCGTCTCGCCGTTCGAGTCCATCGACCGTGACGGCGTCGGCCGGCTCATCCGGATCGCGGTCGCCGAGGGCCGGGCCGCGCGGCCGGACCTGCACATCGGCGTCTGCGGCGAACACGGCGGCGACCCCGACTCCGTGCACTTCTTCCACGAGGTGGGCCTGGACTACGTGTCCTGCTCCCCGTTCCGCGTCCCGGTCGCCCGCCTGGAGGCCGGCCGCGCCGCCGTGGAGTCCACCGGCTCCGACACCCGCTGAACCACCGTCAGGAGGCAACGATGAGCACCAACGCGAACCCACCCCGGATCATCGTCGGCTACGACGGGTCGGACGCGTCCCGGCAGGCGGTCGACTGGGCCGCCGACGAGGCCGAGCGCACCGGCACGCAGCTGCAGATCGTCAACACCTACCAGGTCTTCTGGCCGGGCGCCTACTATGCTGCGGCGCTCGAGCCGACCGACGCCGCCCGCAAGGCGGCCGAGCAGCTCGTCTCCGACGTCGCCGGCCAGATCCGCGCCCGCGGCTCCGGCCTCGACGTCATCGGTCTGAGCATCGACGCTCCGGCCGCCTCGACGCTGCTCGACCTCGGCGATGCCGGCGCACGCCTGCTCGTGGTGGGCAGCCGCGGCGCCGGGGGCCTGAGCAACCTGGTGATGGGCTCGGTGAGCCAGCAGGTCGCCACCCACGCCCACGTCCCGGTCGCCGTCGTGCGGGGGCGCTCCGCCGCCGCCGACGGACCGGTCGTCGTCGGCGTCGACGGCTCGCCGTCCAGCCCGGACGCGCTCCGCCTGGCCTTCGAGGCGGCCCGCGGCCGCAGCACGGAGCTGGTCGCGATCCGGACCCATGTGACGCCCGCCCAGCCGGCCCGGCCGCTGCCCGACATCGAGGCGATCGAGCGGATGGCGCTGGACACCTCGCTGGAGCCCTGGCGGGCGGAGTACCCGGACGTGAAGGTCGAGGCGCTGGTCGCTGCGGGCCGGGCGGCCAAGGTGCTCGTCGGTGTCTCGCACACCGCACAGCTCGTCGTCGTCGGCAGCCGCGGCCACGGCGGCTTCGCCGGGTTGCTGCTGGGCTCGGTCGGCCAGCAGCTGATGCATCACGCCGAGTGCCCGGTGCTGATCGCTCACCAGCGCCGCGACATGTGAGCGGTCCTTGCCATGACCATCGCGACCAGTGCGGCCCCCGCCGCGCAAGACCCGCGGGAACCGGTCGACCTGCTGATGCGCGACCTGCGCTGCGGCGCCGGCGGCCTCCCGGCCCGGGAGGCCGCCCGCCGGCTGCTCGTATACGGACCGAACGAGCTGGCTCGGCGCGGCGGCCGGCGATGGTGGCGCGAGCTCGTGCGCCAGCTCGTCCACCCGCTCGCCGCCCTGCTGTGGCTCGCGGCGGCGCTGGCGCTGGTCGCCGGCACCAGCGCGCTGGCGATCGCGATCGCGATCGTCGTGCTCGTCAACGCGGTGTTCGCGTTCGTCCAGGAGCAGCAGGCGGAGCGGGCCGTGGAGGCGCTGGCCGCCTATCTGCCCCAGCGGGCGACGGTGCTGCGCGACGGCGTGCGCGTCACCATCCCGGCCGTCGAGCTGGTGCCCGGTGACGTCCTCGTGGTCGAGGAGGGCGAACGGGTCTGCGCCGACGCCCGGCTCATCGAGGGCGGCGTCGAGGTCGACCTGTCGACGCTCAACGGGGAGTCCCTGCCGGCCTACCGCTCCGCCGATCAGGCCGACCGCGGCGGGCCGCTGCTGGACGCCCGCGACCTCGTCTTCAGCGGCACCAGCTGCACCGGGGGCGAGGCCACCGCCCTCGTCTACGCCACCGGGATGCGCACCGAGCTCGGCCGCATCGCGGCCCTGACCCAGCGCGTCGGGCGCGACGAGAGCCCGCTGGAGATCCAGGTGAAGCGGGTCGCCTGGCTCATCGCCCTGGTCGCGGTCACCGCCGGACTGGCGTTCCTGCCGCTGGGCACGTTCGCGGCGCACCTGTCCACGGCCGCGGCGTTCACGTTCGCCATCGGCCTGCTGGTGGCCAACGTGCCCGAAGGACTGCTGCCCACCATCACGCTGGCGCTCGGCATGGGCGTGCGCGAGCTCGCCCGCGGCGGCGCCGTCGTCAAGCGGCTCAGCGCTGTGGAGACACTCGGCTCCACGACCGTCATCTGCACCGACAAGACCGGCACGCTGACCATGAACCGGATGCGCGTCACCGCGGTGTGGACCCTCCCGCAGCGCATCGAGCTCGAACCGGGCCACCCCGAGCCGCTCGGTGTCGTGCTGCGGCTGGCCGCGGCGGCCGCGCGGTGCAACAACGCCACCCTGGACCCGGAGGCGGGCGACCCCACCGAGACCGCGCTCCTGCACGCAGCTGTCTCCCTCGGCGTCCCCGTGGACGCCGTCGCGCGCCGCCGGGAACAGCGCCGCCAGTTCCACTTCGACCCGGCCCTGCGCCGCATGTCCACCGTCGACGAACTCGGCGGCGAGACGTGGCTGCACGTCAAGGGCGCGCCCGAGGAGCTGATGCCGCTGTGCTCGCGGATCGCCGCGGCCACGGGCGATCACGACTGCACCGAGGCCGACCGGGCGGCGGCCGCGGCCGCGGTCGGCGAGCTCGCCGCGCACGGCCTGCGGCTGCTCGCCGTCGCCGTGCGGCGGCTGCCGCCGGGCCCGGTGCCCGAACGCCGGGAAGACGCCGAGCGTGACCTCACGCTGCTCGGCCTCATCGCGATGTTCGACCCGCCGCGTCCGGAGGTCGCCGCCGCCGTCGAGCGCTGCCACACGGCGGGGATCCGGCTGATGGTGGTCACCGGCGACCACGGGCTCACCGCCTCCGAGATCGCCCGGCGGGTCGGCATCGGCACCGCCGACACCCCGGTCGTCACCGGCGCCGAGCTCGACGCCATGCCCGAGGCCGACCTCGACCGGCTGCTCACCACGCACCGCGAGCTGATCTTCGCGCGCAGCTCCCCCGAGGCGAAGCTGCGCATCGCCGACGCCCTGCGGGCGCAGGGCCACGTGGTGGCAATGACCGGTGACGGCGTCAACGACGCGCCGGCGCTGCGGCGGGCCGACATCGGCGTCGCCATGGGCGTCGCCGGGACCGACGTCGCCCGTGAGGCCGCGACGATGATCCTCACCGACGACAACTTCGCCACCGTCGTCACCGCGGTGCAGGCGGGCCGCCGGGTCTACGACAACGTGCGCAAGTTCATCCTCTACATCTTCGCCCACGCCACCCCCGAGGTGGTGCCGTTCCTGGTCTTCGCTCTCTCGGGCGGGGCCGTGCCGCTGCCGCTGACGGTGCTGCAGATCCTCGCCATCGACCTGGGCACCGAGACGCTGCCGGCCCTGGCGCTGGGCCGCGAACCGGCCGAGCCCGGGCTCATGGACCGGCCGCCGCGAGCCCGCGGGCAGGGTGTCATCCAGGGGCGTTTGCTGGTGCGGGCCTGGGCCGTCCTGGGCGGCGTGTCGGCGCTGCTCGTGCTGGCCGGGTTCTTCGCCACGCTGCTCGCCGGCGGCTGGCACCCCGGCGACCCGACCGGCCCGGGCACGCCGCTGCACCAGGTGTGGCAGGAGGCGACCACGATGACGTTCCTCGGCATCGTGGCCTGTCAGATCGGCACCGCGTTCGCGGCCCGCACCCAGACCGCACCGCTGCGGGCCGTCGGACTGTTCACCAACCACTTGCTGCTGTGGGGCGTACTCTTCGAGGTCGCCTTCGCCGCAGCGCTGGTCACCGTGCCGGCCCTGCGCGGGCTGTTCGACACCGCAGTGCCCGGTCTGGACCGGCTCGCGCTGCTGCTGCCGATGCCGTTCGCGGTCTGGGGGGCCGACGAGTTGTGGCGGGCCCGGCTCCGGCGCCGGGACCGCCGGCAGAGGAGATGAGACCGATGATGTGGCATCACTACTCCGGTATGGCCGGCTACCCGCTGGGCGGCCTGCTGCTGATCGTCCTGCTGTTCGTGGCCGCGGCCGGCGCGGCGGCGTTCGCGCTGCGCGGGCCGGCCTCCCCGCCCGGCCGCCGGGACGCCGCGGCCATCCTGGCTGAGCGTTACGCGCGCGGTGAGATCGACGACGAGGAGTACCAACGCCGGCGCGACCAGCTGAGCCGGCCCTGACCCGCACGGGCCGGCCGGGACGGGACCTCGGACCGGGCGCGCGGGCCGGAAGACCCTACAGCGACGCGGCCCGCCGGAGATCAAATGGTGACAGGCGGAGATCTTCCCGCCGAGCGCTCCGGCGAAAGGACGACGACGATGTCCCGCACTCACGACGAGGTCGAGGTCAACGTGCAGCTGCCGCCCGGCATGGAGCCACAGGTGCAGCAGTACGCCCGCGCGAAGGTCACCGCGGTCCTCGGGCACACCGGCCGCCCGGTGCTGTTCGCCCGTGTGCGGCTCGACCAGACCGGCAACCCGGCCGCGGTGCGGCCGGTCACGGCTCGCGCGGAGATCGACCTCAACGGCCAGGTCATGCACGCCGAGGCGTGCGCCGACACCCCCTACGAAGCGCTCGACCTGCTGCAGGACCGCCTGCAGACCCGCCTGGACCGCCAGCACACCCACGTGCACCGATAGGAGGCGGGCGACGGCACAGCCGGCGGCCCGGGCCTCGGCCCGGGCCGCGCTCGTGCACCCGGGGTCGTGCGGCGGGGTCGTAGGCTCGGACGGGGCGGGAGGCCGACATGACGACTGCATTGCGAAGGCCGGTCGAGGTCCGGATGCTCGCGGACGGCCCGATCGAATACCGGTTCGAACGGCGCGGCCCCGGGGTGCTGCTGGTGCTGCACGGCGGGCACATGCGGGCCGGCCTGGCCCTCGGCGAGGAGGCATTCGCAGCGGCCGGCTGGACGGTCCTGGCACCCTCGCGGCCCGGCTACGGCCGCACCGCGCCGCGCGCCGGCGACTCCGTCGCGGGCTTCGCCGACGCGGTCCGGGCGCTGTGCGACGAGCTCGGCATCGCCCGGGTCGCCGCGGTCGTCGGCATCTCCGGCGGTGGCCCGACGGCCGTCGCGCTCGCCGCCCGCCACCCCGGCCTGGTGGAGCGGCTGGTGTTGATGAGCGCCGTCGGGCCGTTGCCGTGGCCGGACCGGCTCACCCGGCTCGGCGGCCGGCTCGTCTTCCGGCCCGGCGTCGAGGCGGTCACCTGGGCCGCGATCCGGCTGTTCCTCCGCGTCGGCGGCCGCCGGGCGCTGCATGCGCTGCTGGCCGGCGTCTCGACCGGCCGCGGGGTCGCGGCGCGGGCCGGGATCGGCCCGGCCGACGAGGAGATGCTGCTCGCGTTGTTCGGCGCGATGCGGTCCGGCCGCGGGTTCATCCAGGACCTGCGGCCCGGGCCGGATCGGGGCCGGCCGGGGCGGCAGCCGGCGCTGGTCATCGCGTCGCGCACCGACGGCGGGGTGCCGTTCGCCCACGCCGAGGCGCTCACGGCCGCGCTGCCCGGGGCGACCCTGGTGGTCAGCCGCGCGGCCGGGCACTTCGTGTGGTGCTCACCCGACTGGCCGGCGATCGCCGAACGCATCGACGCCTTTCTGCGCTCGCCCCCCGGGCGGGACGATTGACGACCCGGCCGTGTCAGGGCAGACCGATGACGTCCGTGCCGGAGCGGCGCACGGCCGGTGGGACGGGGTCGGCGCCGGTGACCGGGACGCCGATACGCAAAGCGATCGCCGGGAAACCGACGCCGCCGAAGTGCCGGCGCAGTGCCTGACGCACCGGCTCGACCTCGATCACCTCGCTGATCGGGGAGGCGGCCAGGCCCCGGGCGGTCAACGTGAGCCAGACGTCCGACAGGGCCTCACCGGCGGCGAGCCAGTCCCGCGGCTCGTCGGTGTCGATGACCAGGATCGCGTACACCGTCCCCCGATCCTGGCCCGGGCCGGGGGCCAGGGCGGACGGACGGGCGGGTGAGAGGTTTCGGGGTGCGATGGTGCGCCGGCCGGGCGGGGTGACGCTGCGGGGCGTCACCCCGTCGCGGTCGTCGCGGGTGCGGGTGGTCCAGGCCAGCACGTCGTCGCGCATGCCGGCGTCGTCGTACTCGACCGCACTCGCGTGGGCCACCGCGGCCGCGAACGCGGTGAGCTCGCCGGGCGGGACCGCGTACAGGTGCACGGCGTGCCGTTCGACCGCCATGCGCAGCTCCTCGACGACCGCCGCCGTGGGTGGCTCGTCGGCGAACGGGCGGCGATCGGTACGGCGCTGGTAGATGGCGCGGTACAGCTCGTCGTCGGGCGGCGCGGACGGGCCGCGGCGCAGCCGGGCGACCAGGTCCGGGCGGGCCGGGTCGGGCCGGCGCTCGACATGGGCCGTGAAGCCGGCCGCCCGCAGCGCCACCATCGCGTGGTGCAGGGCCGTGCCGCAGCTGAGCAGCAGCAGGCGGCCGTCGGGGTCGAGGCCCGGCAGCTGCCGGGTGCGGTCGGCCCACAACTCGGCGTGCGCGGACGACAGCTGCCAGCGCCACGGCTGGGTGTTCAAGATGGACGGTGCGCGCAGCGCCGCGATCGTCGCCTCGGCGATCTGGTCGATCTCGGCGCGTCCTGGCTTCGTCATCGCCCGCTCCTTTCGCGAATTGACCGGCGTCAGCTCTCGGTGGTGCCGTAGTACGCGGTGCGCATGATTTCGCGCAGGTCGGCCAGCATGGGCATGCGCGGGTTGGCGGGTGCGCACTGGTCCAGGTAGGCGTTCATCGCCTGCTGCGGCAGCGCTTCGAGGAACGCCGCCTCCTCGACGCCGGCGGCCCGCAACGACGGCTCGATACCGACCTCCGTGCGCAGGCGCTCCACCGCGCGGGCGTAGGACTCGACGCCCTCCGCGGGTGTGGCGGCCGGGAGGCCGAGCATGCGGGCGATGTCCTGGAAGCGCTCCGGGGCAACGTACCGCTCGTACTTCGGCCACGAGTTGAGCTTCGCCGGCACCTGGCCGTTGTGCCGGATCACGTGCGGCAGCAGGATCGCGTTCGTGCGGCCGTGCGCGATGTGGAACGTCGCCCCGAGCGTGTGCGCGCAGGCGTGCACGATGCCGAGGAACGCGTTGCCGAACGCCATGCCCGCGATCGAGCCCGCGTTGTGCATCTTCTCGCGCGCGACCGGGTCGGCGGCGCCGTTGTGCACGGCGGCGGCGAGGTTGGCGAAGATGAGCCGGATCGCGTGCAGCGCCAGGCCGTCGGTGTAGTCGCTGGCGTACACCGACACGTACGCCTCCGTGGCGTGGGTGAGCGCGTCGAACCCGCTGTCGGCGGTCACGCTCGGCGGCAGGTCGGCGGTGAGCACCGGGTCGACGATCGCCACGCTCGGGGTGAGCGCGTAGTCGGCGAGCGGGTACTTCATCCCGGTCGCCGTGTCGGTGATGACCGCGAACGGGGTGATCTCGGCGCCGGTGCCCGAGGTGGTCGGGATACACACGAGCCGGGCCAGGGTGCCGAGCGTCGGGAACGTGAAGGCCCGCTTGCGGATGTCGAAGAACTTCTCGCGCATGTCGGCGAACTCGGTGCCGGGGTGCTCGTAGAGCAGCCACATCACCTTCGCCGCGTCCATCGGCGAACCGCCGCCGAGCGCGACGATCGTGTCGGGGCGGAACTGCCGCATGAGCTCCGCGCCGCGCTCGACCGTGCTCATCGTCGGCTCCGGCTCGACGTTGTCGAGGATCTGTACGGTGACCGGGTGGGCGCCGGCGCGCAGGGCGGCCCGGATCCGGTCGACGTAGCCGAGCCGGGTCATCGTCGGGTCGGTCACGATGGTCACCCGGTGCACGCCCGGCATGTCGGTCAGGTAGCGGATCGCGTTCGGCTCGAAGTAGATCTTCGGCGGGACCTTGAACCACTGCAGGTTGTTGGTCCGCCGCCCGACCCGCTTGATGTTGAGCAGGTTGACCGCGGAGACGTTGCCCGACACCGAGTTTCGCCCGTAGCTGCCGCAGCCGAGGGTGAGCGACGGCAGGAAGGCGTTGTACACGTCGCCGATCCCGCCCTGCGACGACGGCGAGTTCCAGATGATGCGGACGGCCTGCACCCGACGCCCGTACGCCTCGGCCACCTCGGCACTCGCCGTGTGGATGACGGCGCTGTGGCCGCGGCCGTCGAACTGCACCATCTGCTCGGCGAGCCGGAACCCCTCGTCCTGGGTGCCCGGCCGCAGCACCGCGAGCACCGGGCACAGCTTCTCCCGGGTCAGCGGCTCGTGCGGGCCGACACCGGCGACCGGCACCAGGATCACCGAAGTGTCGGCGGCGACGGAGAACCCGGCCCGCTCGGCGATCCAGGCCGCGGACATCCCGACGACGTCGGGGTTCACGCGGGTACCCCCACCGAAGACGAGCTTTTCCAGACGCTCCTTCTCATCGGGCGTCGCGATGTGCGCGTGCAGCCGCTCGAACTGCGCGAGGGCCGCCTCGGCGATCTCCTCGTCGAGGATGACGGCCTGCTCGGACGCGCAGATCATGCCGTTGTCGAAGGTCTTGGACACCACGACGTCGTGGACCGCGCGCACCACGTCGGCGCTGCGCTCGATGTACGCCGGGACGTTGCCCGGGCCGACCCCCAGCGCCGGCTTGCCGGCCGAATAGGCGGCACGGACCATGCCGCCACCACCGGTGGCCAGGATGACAGCGACTCCCGGGTGGGCCATCAGGGCCTGGGTCGCCTCGATCGAGGGCTGCTCGATCCACTGGATGCAGTGCCGGGGCGCGCCGGCTGCGATGGCGGCGTCCCGCACGATGCGCGCGGCCTCGGCGCTGCAGCGCTGCGCCGACGGGTGGAAGGCGAACACCACCGGGTTGCGGGTCTTCAGTGCGATCAGGGCCTTGAAGACCGTGGTCGACGTCGGGTTGGTGACCGGGGTGACGGCGCAGACGACGCCGACCGGGTCGGCGATCTCGACGATGCCGTCGATCTCGTTGCGGGCCACGACGCCGACGGTGCGCAGCCCGGCCAGGCTGTGCGCGATGTGCTCGGAGGCGAAGACGTTCTTCACCGCCTTGTCCTCGAACACGCCGCGGCCCGTCTCCTCGATCGCCAGCTCGGCCAGCCGGCCGTGCGCGCTCAGCGCCGCGACGGAGGCCTTCTTCACGATGTGGTCGATGCGCTCCTGGTCGAACCCGGAGTACTCCTCCAACGCGGTGAGCGCCCGGCGCACCAGGCGGTCGGTCACGGCTTCGGTGGCCTCGACGCTGATCGCGAGCTCGGCGGGCGGTGGGGCGAGGGTGCCGGTCACCGTCATCACATCCCTTCTCGGTTCGGTTCAATCCAACGCCGGTTCGGGCACCGGCCCCAGAGCCCGCAGGCCCGCCGACCCGGGTCCAACGGCCCTGCCGGGGGCGGACCGCGGTCGGCGATCCTGGGCTCATGGCCGAGCAGCTTTCGCAACGATCGGTCGCGGCCTGCGTGCGCGCCGCCGTGGCCGCCCCGTCGATGCACAACACCCAGCCGTGGCGATTCCGGTTCGACGGGACCGGTTTCGACGTGCTCGCCGACCCGGAGCGGGCGCTGCGGGTCGCGGACCCGCACGGCCGGGCCCTGCACATCAGCTTGGGGGCGGCCGTGTGCAACCTGCGGGTCGCCCTGGCCGCCGACGGCTGGGTGTCGCGGCTGGCGCCGACGGCCGAACCGGCCGGCGCGGTCCGCGTCGTTCCGGTCGCCGTGCGCGATCCGAGCCCCGACATCCAGGCCCTGGCTCTCGCGGTCGCCCGCCGCCGGACCAACCGGGACCCCTACGCCGACGCAGCGGTGCCCGTGGCCATGCTGGAGTCGCTGCGCCGCGCGGCCGCGACCGGCGCCACTCGCCTCGTCGTGCTCGACCCGGTGCGCCGCGGCGCCGTGCTCGCCATCACCCACGCCGCCGACACCTGGCTGCGGGCCGACCCTCAATACCGGCGGGAACTGGCCCGCTGGACGAGCGAGTACGGTGACCGCCGCGACGGTGTGCCGGCCGCGCTCTTCGGCGCGAAAGCCACGACGGCCGCCCTGCCGCTGCGCGACTTCGGCCTCGAACTGCCCACCCTGTCGCGGGAGGCGGCGCGGTTCGAGCGGCACCCGACCATCGTCGTGCTGCACACCCGGGGCGACGCGCCGGCGGCGTGGCTGGACGCGGGCACCGCGCTGCAGCGGGTGCTGCTCACCGCCACCGTGCACGGGCTGTCGGCCCAGCCGATGACGCAGGCCCTCGAGGTGCCACACCTGCGCCGCCTGCTGGCCGCCCCGGGTGGCCGGTGGTACCCCCAGATGATCCTCCGCATCGGCTTCGGTGACCCCGTCGGGGCGAGCCCGCGCCGCCCGCTGCGGACCTTCGTCCCACAGCGAACAGGAGTTGCCTGATGCGAACGGTGACCGAGGCCGAGCTCGGCCCTATTCTCGCGGCGCTGCCGGGCGTCCCGCGGATCGTGGCGAGCGGCAACTTCGCGGCCCCGCAGCGGCTGCTGGCCCTCGCGGACGCGAACATCGCCGAGTTTCGGCTCGTGATGCTCAACGCGCAGCCGGGCATCCCGGACCGTGACGGTGTCACGCACGAGACACCGTTCGTGGGCCCGGGCATGCGGGGCGGGCCGCGGCTGCGGTACTTCCCGTGCCGTCTCTCGCTCGTACCGTACCTGCTGCGCCAGCGCCTGGCCCCGGACGTGGTGCTCCTGCACACCTCACCGCCGGCCGACGGCGCGGTCAGCCTGGGCGTGGAGGTCAATGTGCTGCCGGCCGCGATCGAGGCGGTCCGGGCCCGCGGCGGACTGGTCGTGGCCCAGGCCAACCCGGCCATGCCGGTCACGCTCGGCGACGCCCGGATCCCGCTCGAGGCCGTGGACTACCTGGTCGAGTCCGACGAGCCACTGGTCGCCCACGCGCCCGCGGCGCCGGATGAGATCTCCCGGGCGATCGGCGAGCGGGTGGCTTCGCTGGTGCCTCCGCACGCCACACTGCAGCTGGGCATCGGCGCGATCCCCGACGCGACCCTCGACGCCCTGCTGGACCGGCGCGACCTGCGGATCTGGTCGGAGATGTTCAGCGACGGCGCCCTGGCGCTGGAGAAGGCCGGCGCGCTCGACCCCGAGGTGCCGATCACCGCGTCGTTCTGCTTCGGCTCCGCGCAGCTCTACGACTGGATCGACCACAACCCCCGCGTGCGCATGCTGCGCACCGAGAAGACCAACGACCCGGGCACGATCGCCGGCCACCCGGCCCTCATGAGCATCAACAGCGCCCTGCAGGTCGACCTGTTCGCCCAGGCCAACGCCAGCCGCATCGGCGGGCGCACGCACTCCGGCTTCGGCGGCCAGACCGACTTCATCGTCGGGGCCATGCACGCACCGGACGGCCACGCCATCATCGCCCTGCGCTCGTGGCACCCGAAGGCCGACGTCTCCGCGGTCGTGCCGCTGCTGGCCGGCCCGGTGACGTCGTTCCAGCACAGCTACATCGTCACCGAGCAGGGCACCGCCCGGATCTGGGGCCGCGACAGCGTCGAACAGGCGCAGGAGATCCTCGACCACGCCGCCCACCCGTCGGTCCGCGACAGCCTCCTGGACGCCGGCCGCCGCCTGGGCCTGCCGCTGCGCTGAAACGCAAGACCGGGCGGTTCCGCCGCGGCGGGACCGCCCGGTCGGCCGGGCCGGCATCAGAACATGACCGGTGCCTGGTAGGGCCGGGTGTCGTCGTCGACGATCGGGGAGAGCTGGCTGACCACGTCGACCACCCCGTCGGTTCGCTCCACCTGCCTGATCACCAGCGGGATCAACGAGGAGCGCTCGACCTGGCCCAGCAGCGTCACCACGCCGTCGTCGACCTCGACCCTCAGGTGGGAGTGGTCGACGCCGACCAGGCCGGCCAGCGCGGCGTCCTGGATCTCCCGGCGGATGTCCTCGTCCGCGCGCAGGAACACCTTGAGCAGGTCGCGCCGGGTGACGATGCCGACCAGGCGGCCCAGGTCGTCGACGACCGGCAGGCGCTTCAGCCCCGCCGACTCCATGATCCGGGCCGCGGCCGGCAGGGACGCGCCGCCGGTGATGGTCACGGCGGGGGCGTGCATCAGCTCACCGGCGGCGGTGGCGTGGGCCTTGCCGCGGGCCTGGCGGGTGTGCCGGCTCTCGAACAGCCGGACCCGGTCGTCGTCGCCGGCGAACTCGATCTTCGCCAGCAGGTCGGCCGAGGACACCACGCCGACGACCCGGTCGAACGCGTCGACCACCGGCAGCGCGTTGACCTCGTGCAGCTCGAGCAGATCGACGATCTCCTTGAACGGTGTGTCCTCCTGGACCGACACCGCACCGACGGTCATCACGTCGGCGACGTCCCAACGGCTCATCACGGCCTCCTTCAGCCTGTCACCTCAACGTCACAGTCCGAACATATGACCGGCCGGTGCCGCTGGGCAGGGTCCAACGGCCCCTCACGGAGGAGCCGTGCGGCACGTCCGGCGGCCGGGCCCGCGTGCGAGTGTCGAGATGGGACTTCCACCGTCGGGAGGCAGCTGTGAACGGCATCGGCGACGTGATCGTGGGTATCGATGGCACCGCGGCGAGCGACGCGGCCGTGCACTGGGCTGTGGCGGAGGCGGCGCGGATGGGGCGCCCGGTGCGGCTCGTGCACGCCGAGAGCGACCCGGTCGACACGCTCGTGCGGCTGGCGGCGCAGGCGGCCCTCGTCGTGGTCGGCAGCCATGGGCGAAACGCCCTCACCGAGGCCGTGTACAGCGCGACCGGCACCCGGGTGGCCATGCGGGCCCCGGGACTGGTCGCGGTCGTGCGGGGTCGGGTCGACGCGGCCGACGGCCCGGTCGTCGTCGGCGTGAGCGGGTTGCGGCACGACGACCGGCTCCTCGACACGGCGTTCGCGGCGGCGGCGCGCCGTGGGTGCGAGCTCGTCGCGATCCATGTGTTGCCGCCCCAAGCCGCGCCTTGGGGCATCGGGATTCCGCCACTGGCGCCGAATCCGGTCCAGGCCCGGGCGAATCTGCTCAGCGACCTCACCGACGACGTGCAGCGCTGGCACGACAAGTATCCGACCGTGCCGGCCATGGCCCGCGTGCCCGGCGGCGATCCGGCGAGTGTCCTGCTCGACGCCTCCGCCGAGGCGCAGCTGCTGGTGCTCGGCGGGCGGGCGCACGGGCCGGCGGCCGGGCTGCTCGCCGACTCGGTCGGGCACCGGCTGCTGTACCACGCCGCCTGCCCGCTGCTGATCCAGCACCCTCACCAGGGTTTGAAGGTTGCAACGTCGGCAAGCACTCTTCGTCTGGCCTGAGCCTCAACCCGCGTTCCAGCGGTACGATACATCTGCATGACCACGGAACTGCCCAACCTCATACCCGCGTCCTGCGAGCTGCTCGCGTTCGGTGAGCCGGTGCATTCGGAGCCCGCCTTCGGCCGCCGCCGCAACGCGATGCTGGCCGAGCTGGCCGAGTTCGGCTTCCGGTCCATCGTGCTCGAGGTGGACCGGGTGGCCGCGCACATCGTCGACGACTACGTGCGCGAGGGGATCGGCGACCTCGACACCGTGCTCCGGGAAGGGTTCTCGCACCAGTGGGGGGCCTTCCCCGCCAACCGCGAACTCGTCGCGTGGCTGCACGAACACAACGCGACGCGCGCGCCGCAGGACCGGATCGCGTTCTACGGCTTCGACGCTCCGACCGAGAACATGCACGCCCCGAGCCCGCGCGGCTATTTGGAGTACACCCGCGAATATTTGGATCTGCAAATCGATTTGGGGGTACTGGCCGGAGCCGACGACCGCTGGAGCCGGACCGAAGCCGTCCTCGACCCCGCGCGGTCGCCCGGGGCCACGGAAGCGGCCGGACAGCTCCGGCTCATCGCCGACGATCTGCTGACCGAGCTGCACCGGCGGGCCCCGGAGCTCATCGCCGCCACGTCCCGGACGGCGTGGCTGCGGGCCCGGGACCAGCTCATGGCCGGGATCGGGCTGCTGCGGTACCACCGCGCCTGTGCCGTCCCCGAAGACGACCGCAACGCCAGGGTGTCGCGCCTCCTGGCCGTCCGCGACGTACTCATGGCCGAGCACCTCCTCGACCTGCGCCACACCGCCGCCCCCGCCCTCGTCCACGGCCACAACTCACACCTGCGCCGCGGCCCCAGCCGCTGGGTGATCGGCGACCTCGACCTCAGCTGGGCCGGCGCCGGGGCCATCGTCGCCCCGATGCTCGGCCCGCGGTACACGGTGATCGCCGGCAGTCTCGGCTCCAGCACCGCCCTCGACCTGCCCGATCCCCACCCCGACACCTACGAGGGCCGGCTGGCCGAGGGCCTCACCCCCGCCCAAGCGGTCCCGGCCGCCCGGACCCGCGCCGACACGCGACCGCAGCAGGGCTATCAGCCGCTGGACGCGGACACGATCGCCGGTGTCGACGCGGTTCTGCACATCAGTCGTGCCCAGGCTTCGCGACCGGACTGAAGCTGCCGGTCCACGCGGCCTTGGCCCCGGAGTCGCCGATGCGGTAGATGCCGTAGACGCCGGCCGCCGCGGCGACCAGGGCGAGCGCCGCGACCACGGCCGTCACCGCGGTGGACAGCGGCGCCAGGAACGTCCGGCGGCCGGCGGCGTCGCCCGCCTCCCGGTTCCGCCACCATACGATCAGCGCCAGGACCGCGATGGGGATGGCGTAGAAGATCGCCGTGTCGCCGAGCTCGGCGTGCTCGCGCAGCAGGGGCGTGCCCGGCATCCGGTGCTCGAGCCACTCGCCCGCGTCGGTCGTCAGCGGCACCAGCAGCACCACCAGCCAGGCCAGGATCGCGTTCGGGCCGGCGAGCCGGCGACGGGCCGCGGGCCACACCGCGGTCAGCGCGAGCAGCAGCGCGGACAGCGGCAGCAGCACCACGACCGCGTGCACGAGCAGCACGTGCGCGGGCAGGCCGTTGAAAGTATCCATGTGCACAGGCTTCCTGTTCGAGCGGTCCGATGATCTCTTCCGCCCACCGTAGGAAGCCGATTCTTGGAGGTTTCCCATGCGCGGGCTCGCAGACTTGCCGCATGCACGAGGTCGGCCCTCCCCCGACCGGCCGGGTACGCCCGGCCGGTCGCCGGCGCCCGCCGCTGCCGCCGCCGCGCCGTGCGTGGCGCGGGGCCGCCGGGGCCGTCGCGGCCTCGACCCTGGCCATGGCGGTCGCGCTCTGGGCGGTGAACGGCGGTGCGGACGGCGAGCCGCTGTCCGCGCTGGGGCGGCTGACCGGGCTGCTCGCCTCCGACCTGCTGTTGCTGCAGGTGCTGCTGATGGCCCGGATACCGCTGGTCGAGCGGGTGTTCGGCCAGGACCGCCTCGCGCGCTGGCACCGCTGGACCGGGTTCAGCTCCTTCCACCTGATGCTCGCCCACATCGTGTTCATCACCATCGGCTACGCCGGCGGCGCCCGGACCGACGTCCTCGGCGAACTGTGGGAACTCATCGCCGACTACCCCGGAATGCTCCTCGCCACCGCCGGGACGCTCCTGCTCGCACTCGTCGTCGTCACCTCGATCCGCGCCGCCCGGCGGCGGCTGCGGTACGAGTCCTGGCATCTGCTGCACCTGTACGCCTACCTCGGCGTCGGGCTCGCCCTGCCGCACCAGATCTGGACCGGGACCGACTTCACCGGCTCGGCCTGGTCCCGGGCCTACTGGTGGACCCTGTACGCGGCCGCGGTGCTGACGGTCGTCACGTTCCGGGCCGGCCTGCCCCTCTGGCGTTCGGTCTATCACCGGCTGCGGGTGGAGCAGGTGGTCGCCGAGTCGCCGGGCGTCGTCTCGGTGTACCTGCGCGGGCACCGGCTCGACCGGCTGCCGATCCGGGCCGGCCAGTTCTTCCTGTGGCGCTTTCTCGACGGGCCCGGCTGGTCGCGGGCCCACCCGTACACGCTCTCGGCCGGGCCGGCCGGGGACGTCCTGCGGATCACCGTCAAGGACCTCGGTGACGGCAGCCGCCGCGTGCACCGGCTGCGGCCGGGCACCCGCGCGCTCCTCGAGGGCCCGTACGGAGCGTTGACCGCGGCGCAGTCCACCGGCCGGCCGCCGCTGCTGGTCGCCGCCGGGGTGGGCATCACGGCGATGCGAGCCCTGCTCGACGACCTCGCGGCACCCGACGCCGTGCTGCTGTATCGGGTGCGCGGCCGGGCCGAAGCCGTGTTCCGCTCCGAACTGGACGCGCTGAGCCGGCGCCGCGGCGTCGGCCTCGTCTACCTGGAGGGCCGGCGGTCTCGGCGCGGGTCCTGGCTGCCGGCCGGGCTGGACGTCCCGGGCATGCTCCACCACCTCGTGCCGGACGTCGCCGTCCGGGAGGCGTATCTGTGCGGGCCGCCGGAGTGGATGGCCGCCGTCCATACCGAACTGCGCGCCGCGGGCCTGCCCGCCGGCCGGATTCATCGTGAGGAGTTCGCATGGTGAGCACCTGGGCGGCAGCATGCGCCGTCTGACGCTCTGGATCGCCTCGACCGCCGCCGCCGTGATCCTGCTGTTCACCTATCGCACCAGCTTCGGTGCCGCCGGTGGTACCGCGGTCGTCGAGGGGCCGGCCGCCGGGAGCCCGGCCGTGGGCGGGTCCGCCGCCGGGCCGTCCGTCGAAGCCACCGGCCCCGCTGTGACGGTCGACGGCCCGGTGGCCCGCACCCGGTATGGGCCGGTGCAGGTCCGAGTCGAGCTGCGCGGCCGGACGATCACCGACGTGCTGGCCCTGCGCCGGCCGGACGGCAACGACCGGGACACCGAGATCAACGCGGTCGCACTGCCGCGGCTTCGCAGCGAAGTGCTGGCCGCGCAGAGTGCGCACGTCGACACGGTCAGCGGTGCGACGTACACCAGCAAGGGATATCTCACCTCGCTGCAGGGCGCGTTGGACGCGGCCCACGTCGGATGAGCGCCGCCACCTGCGACAGTGAAGGTGTGACCCGTGTACTCCTCGTCGAGGACGACCGCGAACTCGGCGAGCTGCTCATCCGGGCGTTCGGCAACGCCGGCTACACCACCGACCTGGCCCGCGACGGCCAGGCCGGCCTGCACCGGGCGCTCACCCGCGACTACGACGTGCTGGTGCTGGACCGGAACCTCCCGGCGATCGAGGGCCTGGACCTGCTCGGCCGGCTTCGCCGCAGCGGCGTCGAGGCGCCGGCGCTCATCCTCACGGCGCTCGGCACCGTCGCCGACCGCATCGCCGGGCTCGACGGCGGCGCCGAGGACTACGTCGTCAAGCCGTTCGACATCGAGGAGCTCCTGGCCCGGCTCCGGGTCCTGCTGCGGCGCCGGGCGGTGCCCGCCGAGCCCGTCGTCGCCGTCGGCGCGGCGGAGTTCGATCTGATCGCCCGCACGGTCACCGCACCGGACGGCGGCGCGACGGCGCTGTCGGGCCGTGAGAGCGATCTGCTGCGACTGCTCGCCGAGCACCCGGACCGGGTGTTCAGCCGCCGCGAGATCGTGGCGCGCGTGTTCCCGGAGTCGGACGCCGACACCCTCGCCGACACCTACGTGCATTACCTGCGCCGCAAGCTCGGCGCCGCCGTGGTGACGACCGTCCGTGGCGCCGGCTACCGGCTCGGCCGGCTGTGAACCGCCCCGACCCCGACCGGGATCTGCTGCGCCGGGCCCGGCGTACCCTGGCCGTGCGGCACACGTTGGTGATGGCCGTGATCCTGCTCGGCGTCGGTGCCGTCGCCCTGGTTGTGGTCGCCCACGAGGAGCGGGCCGCCCTGGCCGCGTCCGTCCGGCAGACCGCGGCCACCGAAGAGGACGTCGTCGACCCGCCCGCGGGCAGCTGGATATTCCGCCTGGACGCCGCCGGCGTCCTCACCGCGACCGAGGACCCTCCACCGGGCTTCCCGGACCGCCCGGCCCTGACCCGGGTGCGCTCCGGCGGACCGGCCGAGGAGACCGAGATCGGCGGCTACCTCATGATCACCCGCCGGCACGGCGACGCCACCGTCCAGGTCGTCGGCAGCCTGGCCGCGCAGCAGGCCGAAACCCGGCGCCTGCTGGCCGCCCTCGGCGGCGCCGAACTGCTCGGCCTGGCCGCCGCGATCGTGGCCGCCCTGTTGCTGGCCCGGCGCGCCACCGCACCGCTCGGCGACGCGCTGGCCCGGCAGCGCCGGTTCGTCGCCGACGCCAGCCACGAGCTGCGGACCCCGATCGCGCAGCTGCACACCCGGGCCCAGCTCCTCGACCAGGAGCTGCGGGCGGGCGCATCCGCCGAGGACCTCACACCCGACGCCCGGCGACTGGTGGCGGCCGCCCGTCAGCTCGGCGAGATCGTCGAGGACCTGCTGCTGTCCACCCAGCTCGAGAACCGGGCGGAGATCGGCGCCGAAGTCGATCTCGGCGTGCTGGCCGACGGTGTCGTCGCCGCGTTCCGCCAGCGCTCCCGCTCCCGGCGGATCGAGCTCTCGCTCAACCTGGACCCGGACCGGCCCTCCACCGTCCACGGGCGGGCCGCGGCACTGCGGCGGGTGCTGACCACCCTGCTCGACAACGCGTTCAACCACACCGAACCCGGCGGGCACATCGCCGTCGAACTGGGCAACCTCGACGGCCCGCCCCGGGTCCAGCTGACTGTCAGGGACGACGGGACCGGCTTCGACCCCGCCGACGCCGAACGACTCTTCGACCGGTTCGCCCGCGGCCACGACGACCACCGGCGCTTCGGGCTCGGCCTCGCACTGGCTCGGGAGGTCGTCACGGGGCACGGCGGCACCATCGAAGCACATCGCGGGCCGGCCGGCGGGGCGACGTTCACGATCCGGCTGCCGGTGTCCCGCCCTGCAGATGCGCGCGCAGGGCGGCCGCGCCGGACTGGGCCAGCCAGTCGGTGAACGTGCGCAGGCCGGGGTGGATGACGCGGAGCGCTTCGATGTCGGCGTGCCAGCGTTCGCCCGCCCGCTGCCGGCGCCGGGTCTCGGCGACCAGCGGGCCGAGCTTGTCCGCCTCCTCGTCGGTGAGCTGCTCGTAGCGGACCTCGACGCCGGTCGCGGCGGTGATGGCGGCCGCCGCCTCGACCGGGGTCGGCTGGTCACCGGCGAGTTCGAGGGTGCGGCCGGCGTAACGCCGCGGGTCCGCGAACGCCAGCACCGCGAACTCGGCCACGTCCTCCAGCGCGATGACCTGCATCGGGTCGTCGGGTGCGAACAGGTGCCGGTGCCGGCCGTCGACGATGCCGTCGATGCCCATGACGCCGGAGCTGATGTAGTTGGTCATGAACCGGACCGGGCGCAGGACAGTGGCGAGGCGGATCCGGTCGTGCAGGTGGCGTTCGATGGGCGCCTTGGCCGCGGCCGACTGCCCGGTCCGCGACGACGACGCCACGGTGCTGAACACGACCTGCTCGACGCCGGCCTTGGCGACCGCGTCGATCAGCGCCTGGCCGCGGGCCGCCTCCACGCCCGGCTCGAACGTGATCGGCGGGATGGCGAACACCGCGCCCACACCGTCGAGGGCCGGGGCCAGGCCGTCCGGATC
Organism: Dactylosporangium sp. NPDC051541; assembly: GCF_044454505.1. NCBI lineage: Bacteria > Bacillati > Actinomycetota > Actinomycetes > Micromonosporales > Micromonosporaceae > Dactylosporangium > Dactylosporangium sp. NPDC051541. Next base: position 256,412 of record NZ_JBITDU010000007.1, on the reverse strand, counting down.
GTCGAAGTCACCGACGGCCAGCGCAGCCCCGGCCGCGGCCAGCGCAGTCGCGGCCGGGGCGAGCGGATCGCGGACCAGGGCCCGGACCGGCCGCCCGAGCTCGAGAAGCCGCCGGGCCGTGGCACCGCCCTGCTTGCCAGTGGAGCCGGTGACGAGGATCGTGTCAGAAGTGCGTGCTGCTGCCATGAACCGGAACGATCCACCCGCTTGCCGCCCGCGAACAAGGCTTTCGTGACATGCCCGCCGCCAACCGCACGGAACGGGCGGAGCGGACCGATTCGCGGCGGAACCGGGAGGCTGTGTTGCGCACGGCGATGCGGATCTTCGCCGAGGACGGGCTCGAGGTGCCGCTGAGCCGGATCGCCCAGCGCGCCGGGGTGGGCGCCGGGACCGTCTACCGGCACTTCCCGAGCAAGGAGATCCTGCTCGAGGCGGTCCTCGCCACGCACGTCCACGACCTGGCCGACGCCGCCGAACGCCGCGCCGCGTCGGCCGGGGCGCACCGCAACGCTTCGGCCGGCGACGCGTTGCTCGCCTTCCTCCTCGAGGCCATCGAGAAGACCAGCGGCCGGGTGCGGGTCTGTGACGCCCTCACCGCCGACAACAGCTGGCCCCGCGCCGACCTCGCCGGCGCCACCCAGCACTTCCGGCACGCCCTGGAACAGTTGCTGCACAAGGCCAAGCGCAGCGGTACCGTCCGCGCCGACATCCAGCCCGACGACCTGACCGCGCTCATCTCCGGTGGCGCCGCCCTCCGCTCGGCCCACCACAGCCGGGCCCGGGGCACGCGGCTGGTCCGGCTGCTGCTCGACGGGCTGCTCACGAAAGACGCCGGGTTTCGTGACAACACCGGCCGGGCGCGTCACGAAACCGGGTACTGCCGCGAGTGCGGAGCCCGCCTGCGGCTCCGCGACACCGGCCGCCCACCCGCCTACTGCGGCGCGACCTGCCGCCAACGAGCCCGCCGCCGACGAATCACAGCAGTGACTTGAGCAGACCGAACATCTCCGCCACCGAGCCCGCCGGGTCGGTGATCGGGAACTGCACCGCCCGGATCACCCCGAGCGGGTCCACGAGCAGGCTGAGCCGCTTGAGCCGCTCCACCCCACCGGCCCGGAACGTCGGCAGGAGCAGCCCCGCGGCCAGCCGACCGTCCTGATCGGACAGCAGCGGATACGGCAGGCGAGCGTGCGTCACGAACGCGGCCAGCTGGTCCGGGCGCTGCGTGCTGACCCCGCGCACGACCGCGCCGAGGTCCGCGAACCGGGCGTGATCGGCGGCGTACGTCGTCGCCTCCGCTGTGCAGCCGGCGGCGCCGGGAATGTCGCCCCAGCCCGGCGGGTAGCCCCGCTCTCCCGGCGCGAACGCACCCGGGAACAGGAACAGCACCGTCCACGTACCCGGCTCTGCGGGCCGGGCCGCCGAGCCGTCGTGGCCGACGAGCCGCACGTCGGGGAGCCGCCGGCCGGTGAGGTCGCGAACCCGGCGAGCCTCGGCGCTGTCCGGGTCCGCGGTGGCGGTGAGGTTCCCGTCGCCGATGCAGTGCCGGGTGCCCCAGTCCTGCAGGGCGATGAGGACCGGCAGCAGCCCTTCGCCCTTCTCGGTGAGCAGGTATTCGGCCCGCGGCGGGCGGTCGGAGTAGAGCTCCCGGCGCAGCACCCCGTGCTCGACCAGGCCGGTGAGGCGCTCGGTCAGGGCCCGGCGGCTGATGTCCAGCTCGCGCTGCAGGGCGTCGAAGCGGACGGTACCCCCGGCGACCTCACGCAGGATCAGGAACGCCCAATGGTCGCCGAGCACACCGAGGGCTTGGGCGATGCCGCAGTCGAGAGCGGCCAGGTCGGCCTTGCGCATATTGACCACTCTAGTACATTCCAATTTGGAACTCACTGAGTCGAGGAGGTGGCCGCGATGGTCTTCTGGCGATGGTGGACGGCCGGTGCGGTCAGCTCGCTCGGCACGGCCGTCACCGCGGTCGCGCTGCCACTCACGGCCCTGCTCGCGCTCGACGCGACCCCGTTCGAGATGGGCGTGATCGCGGCCGCGAGCTACGTCGCGTGGCTGGTCATCGGGCTGCCGTCGGGCGTCATCGTCCAGCGGCTGCCGCTGCGGGGCCTGCAGATCGCCTGTGACCTCGCCCGGGCGGTCGCCGTGGCGTCCATCCCGCTCGCCTGGTGGTGGGGGTACCTCACCGTCGCCCACCTCGTGGTGACGGCTTTGGTCATCAGCTTCAGCGCGGTGCTGTTCGACGTGGCCAACTCGACGTTCCTGGTCGGCATCGTCGACAAGGAACAACTGACGGCCCGCAACAGCCTCGTGTCGGGCACCTACGCCGTCACCCAGCTCGGCGGCCCGACGGTCGGCGGTGTCGCGGTGCAGCTGCTCGGGGCCGTGCCGACACTGCTGGTCGACACGGCCAGCTACCTGATCTCCGCGGCCCTGCTGCGCTCGCTGCCGGCCCGTCGCGCCGAAGCCCCGGACCGGTGGCCGCCGGTGGGTGCGATGATCCGCGAGGGCTGGCGGTTCGTGTCCCGGCACCCGATCATGGCCCCGTGCACGTGGGCCGCGACCGCGCTGTGCCTGGCCGGGGGCGCGCAGCTGGCGCTGTATCCGCTGTATCTGGTCCGGGTCCTGCACGCGCCGGCCGGGCTGGTCGGCTTCCTGCTCGCCGTCGAGGGGGTCGGGTCGCTGCTCGGCGCGACGCTCACGTCGAAGCTCAGCGCCCGGTTCGGCAATGCCCGGGCACTGCTGCTCTCGGGCGCGATCTGCGTGGCCGGGGCGGCCCTGGTCCCGCTCGGCGCCGGCGTCGTGGGCTACACGGCGTTCGCCGTGGGCAGCGCGGTCAACGCGGCCGGGGTGGTCGTGCTCAGCGTCATCACCCGCACCTACCGGCAGACCGCCAGCCCGCCCGATCTGCTGGCCCGGGTCATGGCCACGGTCCGCTTCGTCACCTGGGGCGCCATCCCGGTCGGCGGCCTGCTCTCGGGCTGGCTCGCGGGTGTGATCGGCCCGCGCGCCACCATGGTCCTGGTCATCGCCGTGGTCGCGGCCGCACCGGTGATCCTGCTGCTCTCCCCCGTCCGCGGCCTGCGCGACCTGGCCGAACACTCAGCGTCGACACCGCCCCAGCCGGCCGCGGCGGTCAGCTGAGCGGCAATCCGGACGCGGCAAACCGCGCCGACAGCTGAGCCAGAGGCCGGACGCGGTAAACCGCGCCGTCAGCTGAGCAGCAGGCCGGACTCGGCGAACCGGTCGAAGGTGGCCGGGTCGTCGAGCACGCCGGTCTCGCGCAGGTACCGCACCGTGGTGGCCGCCCCCAGCGCCACACCGCGATTCACGTCCGCCCGCGGCAGCGACTCGGCGATGACCTGCTCGATCGCGGCCGTGCTCAGCCCGAGGTCGCGCAGCGCGAAGGCGAGCGCGCGCCGGTCCGGCTCCAGGAACGCGAAGATCATCTCGGGCAGGTGCGGGCCGACCAGGCGGCGCTGCTCGGCGGTCAGCGCCGGCCAGAGGTGCCCGAGCAGCGTGCGGAAGTACACGTGGTGGCGGCCCTCGTCCTCGGCGTGGTCGGCCACGACCGACCGTACCGCGCCCGGCAGCCGCTGGTCGTGCGGCAGGTCGGCCAGGATGGTGGAGATGAGCGTCTCGCTGACCACCGCGAACAGCAGCGACTCGACGCCCCGGACGGCGGGCGGGAGCCGGTGGCGCACGGCGTCGAGCCGGTCGACGAACTCGGCGACCTCGGGCGTGCGGGGTGCCACCCCGGTCTCCTGCGCGACCTGGCGCTGCAGGTCGTAGGAGAACTGGGCGTGCCAGGCCTCGTCCGTAACGATCTTGAACGCGTCGGCCCGCATCGCCTCCGGCAGCTCCAGCCCGGAGCGGCCGCGGCTGATCGACGCGGCGACCGGGATGACGGCCAGGTCCTCGAGCTCGATCGTGAAGCCGAGGTACTGGTGCAGCCGGTGCACGAGCAGCGCATGCCCGGCGGTCGGGCCGCGCGCCGCGACGAGCGGGTGGGCCGCCGCCGGGACCAGCTCCGGAGGGAAGTAGAGCTGGTCCCGGCCCGGGGCGTCGAGCGATCGTCGCGGTTTCGCGCGCACGCTCGCGCGGCGGTCCCAGCGGCGGAACCGGCTGTCGTACTCGGCGACCGTCGCGGCCGTCGCGGCCAGGCCGTCGTCGAAGACGAAGAGCGGCGCTAGCGCGCGTCGGCGATACACGTGTCCTCGATCAGCGACTGTTCGATGAGCATGCCCAGCACCGGCCGCGCGGCCGCGAGGTCCTGCTCCGCCGCCGCCAGCACGGCGCCGAGGTCGCGGCGGCCGTCGAGGGCGGCGAGCAGGGCCAGCTCGGCCGAGCCCGGCTCCAGCTCGAACTCGATCGTGCCGTCGACGGTGAGGTAGGCGGTGCCGTCCGGCCCGGTCAGCAGCAGCACGTTGGCGGCCAGGCCGAGCACGGCCGAGGGGGTCAGCTCGTGGTCGAGCCCGACCTGCTTCTCGATCTCGGCCAGCGCCGAGTCCCAGTCGTTGACCTCGATGCCGGTCGGGCACGGCCCGATCGGGGTGACCGCGGTCGGGGCCGGCGGCCGCTCGACCATGGCCGCGAGGAGCCCGAAGTTGAGCACCCGCAGCATGAGCTCGATCTCCGGGCCCTCGCCCGGGTCGGTGGTCAGCCGGGCCAGGGCCGCGCGGATCTGCGGGCCGTTGAGCACCTCGCCCGCGCCCGGCGCGGCCAGCGCCTCCTCGACCAGCGCCGCCCCGTCCTGGCTGAGCATCCGGGCCAGCGCGCGGTAGGTGTGCCGCAGCCCGGCACCGTAGAAGAACGGCACCTTGGGCCGCTCGGCGAACATCGGCGGCACGATCCCGCGCATCGCCGCCCGCAGGATCCGCTTGTCCCACAGCAGCTCCGGGCGCAGGTGCCGGGGCACGGCGGTGACCAGCTCGACCAGCCGGTGGTCGAGGAACGGCACCCGGGCCTCGATGCCGCTGCCGGCCGCGGTGCGGTCCTCGTGCCAGACGTTGTACTGCTGCAGCTTCGCGTATTCGAACGCGAGGTAGGCCGGCATCGGGTCCGCGACCGAGCGCCCGGTGTAGGCGGCGACGACGTCGTCGTTGAGCAGCCGCACCTGCGACAGCCACCACGGCGCGAGGTCGGGCCGGGTGCTCAGCGCGCCCGCGCGCACGAGACCACGCAGGTTGTCCTCGAACTCGTCGTAGCCGCCACCGACGGCGTAGCCGACCGAGTAGCCGCCGTTGAACTCGTCGCTGGCCGCGCCGAGCAGCATGCCACGCAGCTCGGGCCGGGCCACCTTGGCGTAGCGGTGCATCTCGTGCTTGTAGTAGATCTCGGCGCCGCACATCGGGTTTTCCAGCAGCCACAGCAGGCGCTTCCACTCCGCCGGGGTGGGCACGTGGTCGGGCGCGAACAGGATCTGGTGGTTGGGCAGGCCCAGCTCCTTGGCCAGGCGGTGGCCGTGCTCGGCGTCGCCGTTGCGCACGGTGCTGGCGCTGAGCATCGTGAACGTGTGCAGCGGCGTCGTCTGCGCCGCGACGGCGGCGACGGCGGCCGAGTCGATGCCGCCGGACAGGAACAGGCCGAGCTCGGCGTCGGCGGTGGCGCACTCGCGGACCGACTCGACGAACAGGTCGCGGTAGCGCTCGATGAACTCGGCGGCGGAGAGGCCGTCGACGTCGGCCGAGCCGGGGAAGCGCCAGTAGACGTGCTCCCGGGTGGCGCCGTCGCGCAGGTCGATCTCGCGGATCACGCCCGGCGGCAGCACCTCGACACCCTCGAACCAGGTGTTCTGCTCGACGTCGGTGAAGTGCAGCGCGGACGAGGCGAACGGGCTGGCGAGGGCTTTGGCCCAGTCGAGCCGGCGCGGGGTGGCGGTGTCGGCGAAGAGGGCCTTGAGCTCGGAGCCGAAGATGATCCGCTCGGCGTTGCGGTGGAAGTACAGGGCCTTGATGCCGAACCGGTCGCGGGCCAGGACGAGCCGCCGGCGGGCCCGGTCGTAGAGGACCACGCTGTACATGCCCCGGACGTTGTCCAGGAACTTCGCGGGGCCGTGCTGCTGGTAGAGGTACAGCAGGACCTCGCAGTCCGAGCCGGTGCGCAGCTGGACGCCGGCCGGGAGGGTGGCCGCGAGCTCCCGGTGGTTGTAGATCTCGCCGTTGACGATGAGCGCGAGGGAGCCGTCGGCACTGATCAGCGGCTGCCCGCCGTGCTCGGGGTCGACCAGCGACAGCCGGGTGAACGCGAGCCCGACCGGCCCGTCGCGGAGCAGCTCCCGGTCGTCGGGCCCGCGGTGCTGGAGGATGGCGGCGATCCGCTCGAGCACCCCGTCGGCCGCGCCGTCCAGGTGCCCGCCGTCGATCCGCGCGACCCCGCCGATTCCGCACATTGTCTGCTCCGCTCCATCTCGAGTCGAGGGATGGCGCCGCGCCGGCGAGCCGGGGCGGCGCCGGCCCGATTACGGGAAGTTCTTGAGGATCGTGGTCTGCGTGACCGGCTTGGCGGTCGGCTTGGCGTAGGTCTTCATCAAAATCACCTCCCCCGCGGATGACTTGTATCGTCGACGCTATGGACGGGGCCGCCCTCGAACCAGGGATTCGGCGGGGGCCGAAAGGCGCGGAATATGCCGGGTAACGGTGCCGCGGACACAGTGCTGCGCCGCGCCGGAGACCGGCGCGGCGCAGTTGGATCACGGCACGTTCGTGAGGAGCGTGCTCTGCGTGACCGGCTTGGCGGTCGGCTTGGCGTAGACCTTCATGGAAATCACCTCCACTCGGTGTGGCGTACCATCGACGCTAGGCACCGCCGCGCAACCCGCCCAGGGTTTCGGTTCCAGCCGAATCACCCGAAGAAACCGGCTTCGCACAAGGCTTTCCGCCCCGGCCGGTCGTGCATTATGTTGCCCAGCTATGCGTGTGCTCATCACCGGGGCGGGCCGCGGGCTCGGCGCCCACCTCACCGACTGGTATCTGCGCCGGGGCGCGACGGTCCTCGCCGGGCAGCGCCGGCCGGGGCCCGCCCACCCGAGTAGCGGCCGCCGCCACGACGTCGTCCTCGACGTGACCGACGAGGAGTCGGTGCGTCGATCGGTCACCGCGACCGCCGTGCTCGGCCCGATCGACGTGCTCGTCAACAACGCCGGGGTCTACAACGCCGACGGCACCCCGCACGAACACGGCAGCGACCGGCAGAGCCTGCACGGCGTCGACGCCCGCGAGGCGCTCGACGTCCTGCACGTCAACACCGTCGCCCCGCTCGTCGTCGCCGCGGCCTGGCGCGACCGGCTCACCGGCACGGACCGGCCCGGCGGCCCGCTGCTCGTCAACGTCTCGTCGCGGTTCGGGTCGCTGACCGAACGTACCGGAGGCGGGGACTACTACTACGCCATGAGCAAGGCCGGCCTGAACATGGTGACCCGCGGCCTCGCCGCCGACCTCGGCCCGGCCGTCACGGTCGTCTCGGTGCACCCCGGCTGGGCCCGCACCGGCGTCGGCGGCGCCCGCGCACCCCTCTCCGCGGCGGTGGCCGCGGCCGGCCTCGGCGCCCTTCTCGAACGTCTGGGGCCGGCCGACACCGGCCGGTTCCTCGATCAGGACGGCCGGGACATCCCGTGGTGAGCCCTGGGGTCACGGCCGGGCCGCGGTGACCTCGAACGCCCACGGCGCCCGCGCGTCCGCCCCCGCCGGCCGGTCCACGCCGAGGGTCGCCGGGTCGAGCCCGGGCCGGGCCAGGCCCAGCCGCGCGGCGACGGCGGCCAGGACCCCGGCCCCGAACCAGGCCCCGGCCTCCCGGATGGCCTCCAGGGGTCCGCGGGAGAGGTGGAAGACGTTGTTGCGGAACGTCCCGCGGCCGTGCGCGAGCAGCGGGCCCGGACCCGTCGCCCGCGCGCGCAGGCTGCCGGGCGCAGCTCGGGCGGGATCGGTGTGGCCGAGGAAGTCGCGGCGCATCACCGGCCACGGCGCGGCATCGGGGCCGCCCTCCAGCAGCATCGCGTGCACGACGCTGTCCGGCGCCGCATAGCCGGCCAGGACGGCCGGCATGTGCCCGTTGAGCAGGAGCACGCCCGGGTGGCCGGCCGGGACGAGTGACCAGAACCGTCCGCCGACGGGCCGCGGCGGGTTGGCCGAGTCCTCCTGCCAGGCCGCCGCGAGGGCGTCCGGGCCGAAGGCGGCCTCGAACTCGTGGCCGCCGAGGAGCGTCGACTCCGCGAGCTGCGGCTCCAGCGCGACCGCAAGCCGGCTCCCCCACCGCGAGATCTGCCCGTGCAGGTCGAAGTGGGCGGCGGCGGCCCCGGTGCGGGCGACCGCCGGGCCCGGCCAGGCCGAGATCCGGGTGGCCCGGTAGCCGAACCCCTGTGCCAGGCCGTCGACGGTCTCCAGGGCGGCCGCGGCCAGCCGCACCCGGGGCTTGGCCAGCAGCACCATGGCGTTGCCGGTGCCCGGCCGGTGCCGCCCGCGCAGGACGACGTCGACCGGCCCGGCGGCCACCTCCCGGCCCAGCACCGGCACCGCGCTGCGGAGGAACCCGGCCGCGGTCTCGACGGTCCGCACCTCGCCGCGCGCCGCGAGGGCCGTCCGAAGTTCCACAATCGACAGAGCCTGCCGCAGTACTGCCGGTGGGTCCACCATCCCGCTGACCGAATCGGTCCACCCGGTCCGGCCGAGCCCGTCCACGACCGCCGGGAGCCGCTCCCGGAACCGGGCCAGCCGCGCGGTGAACAGGGCGTCGACATCGTCGACCCGCCCCGGTGCCGCGTGCCGGCGGTGCCGCTGCCGCCGCGCGGCCGTGTCGTCGTCGACGTCCACGACCAGCGTGCCGGTGCCGGTCCAGCCGAGCAGCGCCGCGACCCGGTCCACCGGCGGGCCCGCGTCGACGACCACCCGCCCGGGGTCGAGGCCATCGAGGGCCGCGTCGAGCAGCCGGGCCAGGTCGTCCGCCGCGAAGTCGGTGGCGCCCCGGTACGCCGCCTCCGACCGCCGCCGGAACCCCGCGTCCGCCGCCCGGGCCGCGCGGATCAGGTTGCCGATGCTCACGTGGTGCCGGCCGAGCGCCTCGGCGAGGGCGACGGCCAGGGTCGTCTTGCCGGAGCACGGCCGCCCCAGCACGATCAGCGCGGTCACGCGGCGCCCGGCACCGGATGGTCCACGACGACCAGCTCCGACAGCCGCAGCAGCGCGTCGCGGATCGGCGGATGCGCCGGGTGGTCGTCCCACGCCGCGAGCGCGCCGGCGTCGGTGAAGTCCATGACAAAGCATTGTTCGAAGCCGCGGTGGTACTGCGAAGCGTTGCCGAACACGTCGACGGCGACGAGTCCCGGCACCCGCCCCCGCAGCCCGGGCAGCGTGTCGAGGATCGCCCGCACCTCAGCCGGGGCGGCGGTCTTGATCAGCACGATGTGGCGGAACACGGAGCACCTTTCAGTCGCGCAGCTCCAGCTGCAGATCGGCGACCCGGCAGCACCACAGCTCGGGATCGGGCCGGCCCGGCGCGCCGGTCGCGGTCTCCACCACGGCCGTCAGCATGAGCGCCGTGAACGGGTCGTAGTCGGGTTCGCTGACGCCTTCGGCCAGATACAGGTTCACGGCGTGGCCGTCGGCGATGACGGTGACGGTCCCGCCGTCCAGCTCGTAGCGCACGCCGGCGTTGCGGACCGGGCGGGCGTCGGCGTGCCGGCGCAGGTGGGTCAGGACCGGCCGCAGATCCTGCGAGGAGGCCGAGACCAGCACCGGGTTGGCGGCCATGGCCCGGACCGCCGCCATCGGCACGACGGGCCGGCCCGAGCAGCCGAACAGGAACCGGCTGCGGCCGTCGGCGGTGGCCGCGCGCACGTCGGCGACGGCCTCGAACCCGGCCGCCCGGGCCAGCTGGCGGGCCGCGGCGTCGGTCTCGACGACCCGGACCACCATGCCCAGCCCGGCCAGGAGCTCGGCGATGCGGCGGCCGAGACGGCCGTAGCCGACCACGATGCAGCCCTGGCCCTCGAGGGCCTCGTGGCGCAGGATCTCCCGGAAGCGGTACACGCAGCTGACCGCGATCCGGCGGTTCATGAGGCTCTTCGTCGACGTGTCGGACAGGTTGACGACGGTGTCGAGCAGCCCGGCCGCGCGCAGCACCCGGATGCCCTTCGTAGTCGTCTCGATGGGCCGGACCCGCGAGCGCAGGCCGTCCCGGGCGAGCAGGTCCAGGACCAGGTCGCCGCCGTCGTCGACGACGACGATCGGGCCGTCGGGGGCGGCCGCGGCCAGCCACCGGTGCACCGGGAACGACGCGTCGTCCGGATCGGCGACCACGAACCCGGAGCGGGCCAGGTCGGCGGTGACCCGGCGCCGGTAGACGGTGCGGTCGGGCTTGCCCACGACGAGGCACGCCGACGGCCGCAGGCCGAGCGCGACCAGGCCGTCGAGGATGTTCAGCTTCTCCAGCAGGAGATGGTCGCGGAACACGACGGTGGCCGCGGACAGGTCGGTGCCGGCCGCCCGGTAGCGGCGGACCGTCTCCTGCACGAGGGGGTTGAGCCGGGCGATGCGGTCGCGTTCGGCGGTTGTGAAGGGGCTCACCAGCTGCCGTACGTGACCCAGGACCGCCTCCGCGTCGGGCCCGGGTCGCGACGGTACCAATGCGATGATCTGATGCCGCGGCAGATCACCGAAGAGCGGGTCGGAGGCGGTGCCGGCGGCCGGGCCGTCGACGTCCTCGCCGACCGTCAGCAGCGTCAGCCCGCCCGGGTCCGCGCCCGGCACCGCCGCGAGGGCCGCCGTCACCACCCGGTCCAGCTCGTCGTCGTCGCAGTGGATGGTGACCAGCTGCACGGCCCGCCGCGGCGCGCTCGTCTCGGCACCGGGCGACGGCCGGTGCGTCCACATCGTCGTGCTCACGTCAAGCGCCATTGTCGAGGTAGCCCAGCAGCGCGCTGCCGGTCCGGTCGAGCTCGTAGAGCACCCGGCCGCCGATCCGCCGCCGCTGCACCACGTTGGCCGCGACCAGCGCCGTCAGGTGCTCGGAGACCGTGCTCGCGGACAGGCCGAGCACGCTGGCCAGCGTCGAGGTCGTGGTCGGGGTGGCCAGGCCGCGGATGACCGCCGCGCGGCCGCGGCCGACCAGGATCGTCAGCCGGTCGCCCCGCTGCGGCACGCTCGCCGCCGAGTTGCCGTGCGGCGGGTTGTTGGCCAGGACCGCCGCGCCCCGCGCCTGGCACGACACCGCCACCGCGCCGGTGTCGTCGGGCACGCAGCGGGCCATCCAGCGCCCGAACAGCAGCGGCACGATCACGAGCCGCCCCTGGCACGACAGCGTCTCCGTGCCGGCCGTGCCGGAGATGACCAGCCGCGGCTCCTCCCAGTGGATGCGCCCCTCGAGCCGCTCCAGCAGCACCCGCACGCCCTGCGTGGCCAGGAGGTGGGCCCGGTGCAGCACGTCCTCCTGCAGCGCGGCCCGGATCGACGGCCAGGCCGGTCGGACGGCCCGGTCCCAGTAGTCGGCGACGGCGTCGGCACACCAGCGCAGCCACGTCTCCGGGCGCTGCCCGCCGAACGGGTCCGGCCCCCGCGCCGCGGCCAGCTGCTCCCGCACCACCTCGGCCGGGGTGCGGCGCAGCGCGTCCAGCTCGTCCGCGATCGCCGGGGTCGCCTCGGTCGGCAGCGGGGCCAGGAACGCCGGCACCGGGCCCGGCCGGGCCCGGAACCACCGCACCAGGTCGCCGCCCAGCCCGGCGGCCAGGCTCGGCCGGGCCCGCTGCGCCCAGCCGGTGTACGGCCACGGCACGGACCGGTTCTGCGCCAGCAGCTGCAGGCTGGCCATCGTCTCCCACAGCGGGCTGGTGGCCAGCCGGACCTGACCCAGCGCGTCGGTGCCGATCCTGATACTGATCACGATCGCGACCCGCCCGGTGCCGTATACCCTGTCCGTACCGTCCCGCCGAAGCCCCGTCCCCGCTCGCCGATTCGAGGTGTGAACCCAGCCCGATGCGCCCGGTCTACTCCCGACACCTGCGGCGCCTGCAGGAGCGGCGGCTCCTGCCGGAGCCCGTCGAGGCGGTGTACGTCGCCGGCTCCCGCGTGCGCGGCTGGGGCAACGTCAACAGCGACCTCGACTTCTACGTCATCACCGCGGACCGCTGGGACGGCGGCGGGGCACGGCTCGCGCCGGTCGCCCTGCAGCCGGACACCGTCGTCATCGACCGGGTCCGGGTCGACCGCGAGCAGTGGGACGTCCACTACTGGATGGACAGCCAGGTCGAGCAGGTCCTGGCGAAGGTCAGCTGGACGGAGTACGACACCAACATGTCCGCCGGCGCGATGCTCACGCCCGTCGAGGCGGACTTCCTGGAGCGGCTCGACTACGCCGTCGCCGTGGCCGGGGAGGCCTGGCTGGTCCGGCGCCGCCAGGAGATGCAGCGTTCGGCCCTCCGGTCGATTCTGGTGTCCCGATCGATTCATCGCTCCCACCTGTTCATCGAGGACGCGGTTGGTCAGCTGCGCTCCCACGACGAGCAGAGCGCGGTGTTGTCGGCCCGGCTGGCCTTCGGGTGCGCGGTGCAGGCCCTCCTCGCCGAGCACGGCAAGCTCGTGCAGAGTCCGAAGTGGACGGCCCGGCAGTTCCGCGAGACCGCGCAGGACGTCGTCTCCTTCGACGAGTACTGGGCGCTGGAGACGATGCGCTCCTACGACCCGGCTGACCCGGGGCGGTGGGTGGAGGACGTCCTGGCCGTGTGCCGGCGTATCGCCCAGGCCGTGCGGGCCTGAGGACGGACACCGGCGCCGGCCCCGCCGGCGCCGGTGTGCGGGCCGGATCGGTCACGTGAGCTCGGCGCCCTTGCGCTCCGGGACCAGGAACATGGCCAGCATCTCCAGCACGTAGATGCTGGCGAGCAGGCCGATCGCGGTGTGGAAGCCGTACTGCGCCACGACCCACGTGACGACCACCGGCCCGAAGCCGCCGACCCCGCGGCCGATGTTGAACAGGACGTTCTCGGCCGATGCGCGGATCGCCGTCGGGTAGTTCTCGGCGATGAGGGCGCCGAGGCCGCCGAGCATGCCGTTGACGAAGAAGCCCATCAGCGCACCGCCGAACAGCAGCGCCGTCGAACTGCTCAGGGTGCTGTACAGCAGCACGCTCAGGACGGCACCGGCCTGGTAGACCCAGAACGTCGGCTTGCGGCCGAACCGGTCGGCGAGGATGCCGAACAGGAAGATGCCACAGGCCATGCCCACGACGGTGACGGCGGTCCAGACCCCGGATTTGGTGAGGCTGTAGCCGAACTGCTTGGACAGGTAGCCCGGCAGCCACGTCATGATGCCGTAGTAGCCGAAGTTCTGCACGGAGCAGAGCACCAGGATGCCGATGGTGGCCGCGGCCGTGCTGCGGTTCGCGACCAGCGAGCGCAGCCCGGCCAGGAAGCCCGGGCCGGATGCGGTGAACCGGGCGGGCTCGGGGACGCCGCGGCGGATCAGGTAGGCGCCGATCGCCGGCACCACGCCGATCGCGAACAGGCCACGCCAGCCCCAGGCGCCGATGACGAGGGGCGAGGCGAGCGCGGCGACGAGCACGCCGAACTGCCAGCCGAGGCCGACCAGCGCGGTCGCCCGAGCCCGCAGCCGCGACGGCCAGGCCTCCGACGCCAGGGCCATGCCGATGCCGAACTCGCCGCCCAGACCCATGCCGGCGATGAACCGGAACACGGCCAGCAGCGTGAAGTCCGATGCGAGCGCGCACAGGCCGGTGAACACCGCGAACAGCGCGATGGACCAGCTCAGCACCTTGACCCGGCCGAGCCGGTCGGCGAGGACACCGAAGATCAGGCCGCCGGTCACCGCGCCCCACAGGGTCAGCGAGGTCAGCGACGCGGCCTCGGTGCTGCTGATCTTGAAGCTCGCGGCGATCGCGCCCAGCGAGAACGTCAGGATCAGCAGGTCGAATCCGTCCATCGCATATCCCGAGGCGGACGCGAATATCGCTTTCCGAGCGTAGCTGTCGACCTTTTCCACCGGCTCCGCGATAGCATCGGGAACGCTGTGAGTTTCCTGCATGACGCATTCCTTCCCGGGACTTGTGAGGTGCGCGTCGGGACGCGGATCGCGCGGACGCGGGCATGGCTGCGGCGTCGTCGGCGGCCCATTACGGGGCGCGATCCGATCGACCTCTTTCCCGGCTGAGCCCGGACCCGGACGCGACTGTTCCCGGCACCGCTCAGCAAGCTTCGACAGACCGGACCGGCGCTCCGCCGCGGCCGGGCGCACAGTGTGCGCGGCGGTCCGGCGGCGGTCCGGGTCCGGCGGATCGGGCGACGGACGCCCTCGGCGTCCTGCGCGCCGCGGCTACGCTGCCGCAGCTCCCGAGATCACCACCGGTGCGGTATTTTCGATCATGGATGGCTCGCAGGTGGCCGCCGCGCCCGGGCGGCCCCGCACGGGACGGACCGCCGCAGGGGTCGGGTCACCGGGCCTTGAGTTCAAACGCCACATCGCTTATTGCCCCCGTTCTCTTTCCGTGTCATGGAAAGATGCACTTTCGTGCGATGGGCCATATTGAGCCGATCGATGGCCTATCGTCAACACCCAATGCCTGCGGGATCAAACCGAAACAGCGCCGAAATAGGCTCGAAATCGCAGGTGACGGGGCCGGAAACGACCGCAGGTCAAGGTGGTTGCGGCCGCCTGGCATCGGCCGCCGTCTTGACGGGCCGCGAACCTGGTAACAAGATGAGCCATCAGCACAGCGCAAATCTTTCCGTGAGGTGGAAATGTACAGAGGCTTCTTCTCATGAACGGAGACCGGACACCGGCCATCGACAACCGGCTCGAAGTCAGCGCGGGGGGACTTCGACTGGCCAACCCGGTGATGCCGGCGAGCGGATGCTTCGGGCCGGAGCTGGCCGACGTGGCCCGGCTGGGGCCGCTCGGCGCGGTCGTCACCAAGACCGTCTTCCGGGGCGTGCGCTCCGGCAACCCCGCCCACCGCCTCGCCGAGGTGGCCAGCGGGATGCTCAACTCGGTCGGCATCCCGAGCCTGGGCGTGCACCGGTTCCGGCGCGAGATCCTGCCGTCGTACCGCCGCCTCGGCGCGCCCGTCATCGTCAGCATCGGCGGCCTGTCGGTCCAGGACTACTGGGACGTCGCGGAGGAGCTGGCCGACGAGGAGTTCGCCGCGTTCGAGGTCAACGTCTCGTGCCCCAACCTCGAGCACAACGGCCTCGAGATCGGCTCGACGCCGCGGGAGCTGGAGCGGGTGACCCGGGGTGTGCGGGAGCGGGCCGGCGGCCGGCCGGTGATCGTCAAGCTCACGCCCAACGTGTCGTCGATCGGCCTGATCGCCCGGGCCGCCGAGGCCGCCGGCGCGGATCTGCTGACGGTGGCCAACACCTACCTCGGCATGAGCGTCGACCTGCCCGACCGCCGGGCCACGCTGGGCAGCACCACCGGCGGGCTGTCCGGGCCGTCGGTCAAGCCGCTGGTCATGCGCCTGGTCTGGCAGACCGTCCGCGAGGTCGGCATCCCGGTGATCGCCTGCGGCGGGGCCTGCACGGCCGAGGACGTAGCCGAATACCTGGTCGTCGGCGCGGTCGCGGTGCAGGTCGGCACGGCCAACTTCACCCAGCCCACCACCATGAGCGAGATCGTCGCGGCGCTGCCCGCGACCCTCGACCGGCTGGGCGCGCGCACCGTGTCCGACCTGGTCGGCACGCTCGTGTCGGCCTAGCGCCACGAGGAGTCCGACGTGCAACCGGTCGTCCGCACGCTCCACGTGCTCAGAGCGGTGGCCTTCGCCCCGAACGGCATCACGCTGCAGGAGCTCAGCCGGCAGCTGGGCATCCCGGTCGGCAGCATGCACCGGATGCTCAAGGTCCTCGCGACCGAGCAGTTCATCGTCAGATCGGAGGCGAGCAAGCGCTACTTCGTCGGCCCCGCCACCCGGGACCTCGTCTCGGCCGGTGGCCGCGCGGCCACCGCGACGACGATCGTCCACCCGGCCCTGTCCAAGCTCGGCGCGGCCACCGGCGAGACGGCGTTCATCACCGAGTTCGTCGAGCACCGCGCGGTCTGCGTCAGCCTCGTCACCGGCCGGCACCGGCTGCGGCTGTTCGTCCACGTCGGCCAGGAGATGCCGCTGCACGCGGCCGCCTCCGCCCGGGTGCTGCTGTCCGACCTCAATGACGACGAGGCGGCCGCGCTGCTCGACCGGCGCCCGCTGCTGCCGTACACCCCGGACACGCCGCGCACGACCGCGGAGGCGCTGCGCCGGCTCGCCGTCATCCGCCAGCGCGGCTACGACGTGTGCGACCAGGAGCTCGACCCCGGCGTGTGGGCGGTCGCGGCCCCGGTCCGCCAGGCCGACGGCCGGATGTGCGCGGCCGTGTCGCTGGCCTCGCCGATCGGCCGGGCGCCCGACGCACCGACCCGCAACCGCCTCACCGAGCTGGTGCTCGCGGCCGCCCAGCAGATCGCGGCCACGCAGCGCTGACCTTCCCGGCAACCGCCACCCGGCCCCAGCGGCCGGTCCACAGCAGTCCGGCGCACCGGCCCCACCGGTGCCGTCCGGCGATGACCCCATCCCCGACCATGGAGCCGATCAACCGATGACGAGTCCTGCCAACGACCTGTTCAGCCAGCCGGGACACGCGTCCTTCCAGCACGACGACGACCGCCGCCGTGAGCTCGGCCAGGACATCATGGCCGCCGCCTACCTGCGCGGCGACTTCGTCCTGCGCTCCGGCGCGCGCAGCTCGTACTACTTCGACAAGTACCTGTTCGAGACGAAACCGACGATCATGCGGCGGCTGGCCGAGTTCCTGGCCCGCCGGGTCCCCGGCGACGTCGCCCGCCTCGCCGGCCCCGAGCTCGGTGCCGTCGCGCTGGCCGCGGCCGTCTCGCTGGAGACCGGCCTGCCCTTCGTCATCGTGCGCAAACAGGTGAAGCAGTACGCGACCGGCTCGGCGATCGAAGGCGAGCTCCACCCCGGTGAGCGGGTGCTCATCATCGAGGACGTCGTCTCCAGCGGCGGTGAGGCCCTCGCCGCCGCCCAGAAGCTGCGCGCGGCCGGGGTCACGGTCGTCGGTGTCCTCGCCGTGATCGACCGGCAGTCCGGCGGCGGCGAGAACATCAACGCGGCCGGCATGACGTTCGACGCCCTGTTCCGTCTCGATCAGCTCGTCTAGGGAGCCGACCACCATGACCACAGCCCACGAAGGCCTGTCCGCAGCGGTCGCCCGGTTGACCGGCGACGGGCCGGAGCCCCGCCTGAACCTGCTGCTCGACCCGCCCGCGACCGAGGTCGTCGGCCTCTGGATCGCCGATCAGGTCCGCTCGGGCGCCCCCGACCACGTCGTCACCTGGGACGAACCGCAGTCCGCCGTGCTGGCCTACGTCGTCGCCCGGGCTCTGGGCGGCACCGTCGTGCTCGCGGTCGAGAGCGAGGGCCTCGTCGACCTGCCGGACGCGCCGGGCCGCGGCCGGGCCGTGCTCGTCGCGGACCGGTTCGCCACCATGGACTCCCTCACCGCGCTGCTCAGCGTCGTGGAGAGCCGCGGCCTGGCGGTCGCCGCGGTGGCCGCCGCGACCGGCAGCGAGTCGCTCGACGTGATCGCCGCGGCCGGCCGGTATCCGGTCGTCACGCCGTCGCACGGGGGGACGGCGTGACGGGCCGGGCCGCGGTCGCGCTGCCACCGGGTGGGACCGCCGACCCCGAGCGGCTGATGGAGCACATCGAGCGCTTCGCCGAGCTGACCGCCGACCCCGGCGGCATCACCCGGCTGGCCTACTCACCCCAGGAGCGCGCGGCCCACGAGGTCTTCGCCGAGCAGATGCGGGACCTGGGCCTGAAGGTGTGGACCGACCCGGCCGGCAACAGCATCGCCGAGCGCGAGGGCCGGGACCGCGACCAGGGCGCCATCGGCACCGGCTCGCACCTCGACAGCGTGCCCGGCGCCGGCCGCTTCGACGGCATCGCCGGGGTCGCGGCCGCGCTCGAGGTCGCCCGCCTCGTCGTCGAGCACGACCTGCCGCACCGGCGGACGCTGCGGTTCGTCGCGTTCGCGGCCGAGGAGGGGGCCCGGTTCGGCCTCGCCTGCCTGGGCAGCCGGTTCGCCGCCGGGCTCATGCGGGAGGAGCAGCTGGCGACGGTGCGCGACGGCGACGGCGTGACGCTGGGCGCGGCGATGCGCGCGGTCGGGCTCGACCCCGGCCACGCCGTGGCGTCGCCCTGGCCGGCCCGGGAATGGTCGGCGTTCGTGGAGTTCCACGTCGAGCAGGGTGCGGTGCTGGAGGAGTGCGGCGCCCAGATCGGCGTCGTCGACCTCGTCTCCGGCAGCACCCGGCTGCGGCTGCGGATCGCCGGGCAGGCCTCGCACACCGGGGCCACGCCGATGCACCTGCGCCAGGACGCGCTCACGGCCGCGGCCGAGGTCGTGCTGATCGCCGAGTCGCTGGCCACCGACGCCCGCCACCGCGGCACCCGGGCCACCGTCGGCCGGCTCGACGTGGCACCCGGCTCCATCACCACCATCCCGGGCGAGGCGACGCTGAGCCTCGACGTCCGCGACATCGACAGCGACCGGCAGCGGGCCACCGCGACGGAGATCGTCCGCCGGGCCGCCGAGGCCTGCGCCCGCCGCCGGCTGCGGCTGGAGGTCGAGGTGCTCGGCGACACCTCGCCGGTCGTGCTGCCGATGTGGCTGCGGCTGCTGGCCGCGCGCAGCTGCGCCGGGACCGGCACGTCCTACCGGGTGATGACCAGCGGGGCGAGCCACGACGCGCAGATCATCGGGCACCTCACGCCCGCGGCGATCCTGTTCGCGCCGAGCCGGGGCGGGCTCAGCCACGTGCCGGAGGAGTGGACGAACGCCGCCGACCTGGCCCGCGGCACCGGCGTGCTGCTGGACTGCCTGCTGCGCGCCGACGGCGAGCTGGACCGGCTGTCCGCACTGGACAGTGACGCGGCCGGCGAACGGGCCCGGACCGGAGAGGAAAGCCGATGAGCGCGGACGCCATCCCGGACACCGAGCGGCTCGTGGTGCTGCCGGCCGAATCGGACTCGCGGGCCCGTGCCGGTACCACCGAAGCGCTCATCGTCTCTCACCAGCACCTCTCGGACCGCTATTGGCGCCTCGAACTGCTCGCGCCGGACATCGCCCGCACCGCGCAGGCCGGCCAGTTCGTGATGATCACACCGGCCCGGCGGACCGAGACCTGGCCGGTGCTGCCCCGCCCGATGGCGGTCTACGACACCGACCCGGCGGCCGGCACGGTCGTGATCGTCTACGGGGTGGTCGGCGCCGGCACCCGCCACCTGTGCGGGTTCGCGCCGGGCGAGTCGCTGGTCACCGTCGGGCCCCTCGGCCGGCCGTTCGCGGTGGCGCCCACGACCCGCTCCTTGCTGCTGCTCGGCCGCGGCATCGGCTCGTGCTCGCTCACGATGCTGGCCGCGGCCGCGCACCGGGCCGGGATGGACGTCACCGTGGTCTCCAGCGGCCGCAGCCCCGAGGCGACGGTCACCGGCGACTTCTACCGCGCCGTGGGCATCAAACCGGGCGAGGTGTACGACACCGACGGCAGCAGTGACCCCGGCGCGATCCGGGCCGCGCTGGCCGCGAGCGGGACCGTCGCCGGCCTCATCGCGGTCTGCGGCTCCCGGCGGCTCACCGCCCTCGCCACCGAGCTCGGCGCCGCGTGGGGCGCCGACGTCCAGGTCTCCCTGGAGGCGCACATGGCGTGCGGCATCGGGTACTGCCACGGCTGCTCGACCGGCACCCGCTCCGCGCACGTGGAGGCGCCGCTCATCTGCCGCGACGGCCCCGTGTTCCGGCTGGGCGGCGGCCATGCCTGACACCCCCGCCCGGCACGACCTGCTCGTCACCGGCGGCCGCGTGGTGACCCCGGACGGCGTGCGGGACGTGGCCGTGGCGGTCGACGGCGGCACCGTGACGGCCCTGCTCGACCGGGCCGACGGGGCCACCGCGGCCCGCCGCGTCGACGTCGCCGGTCGATACGTGCTGCCCGGGCTCATCGACTCGCACGTGCACTTCCGCACCCCCGGGCTGACCGAGAAGGAGGACTGGCGGCACGGCAGCCGGGCCGCGGCCGCCGGCGGCGTCACCACGGTCATCGACATGCCGAACACCCGCCCGGCCCTGACCGACCCAGCCGAAATCGCCGCCCGGGCCGCGCTGGTCGCCGGCGAGTCCCTGGTCGACTACCGGTTCCATCTCGGCGCGAGCCCGCAGCGGCTGGCCGCCCTGGGCGAGCTCGACCCGCGCGACGCGGTCAGCGTGAAGATCTTCATGGCCGGCCACCACACCGCGCCCGACGTCATCCGCGACGCCCAGACTCTGGAGCGGGCCTTCGCCACCGCCGCCGCGGCCGGTCTGCGCCTCGTCCTGCACGCCGAGGACGAGGCGGTGTTCGCACTGCTCGACGCCGCGAACCCGGCCCCGTCGACGTACGCGGCGCTGGAGCCGGCCCGGCCCCGCTCGGCCGGCATCGTCGCCGTCGCCCGGATCATCGAACTGGTCCGCCGGTACGGCACGAAGGCCCACGTCCTGCACGTGTCCTCGCTGGAGGAGGTCGCGCTGCTGGTCGCCGCCCGCCGGATCGGCCTGCCGGTCAGCTTCGAGGTGACCGGGCACCACCTGTCCTTCACCGCGGCGGACGCGGACCGGCTCGGCGCCCGCATCCGCATCAGCCCGGCGATCCGCACCGCCGCCGACCGCGACGCCCTGTGGCGCACGCTCCTCGACGGCGAGCTCGACACGCTCGGCAGCGACCACGCCCCGCACACGATCGCCGAGAAGGCGCGGCCGCTGCCGGACGCACCGCCGGGCATCCCGGGGGTGCAGGAGCTCGCGACCGCGGTCTTCACCGGCCTGCGGCGGCGCGAACCGGCCGCACCGGTCGAGTCCCACCTCGCGCGGATCGCGCACCACTACTCGCTGCGGCCGGCCCAGCTGTTCGGGCTCAGCGGGCGCAAGGGGGCGATCGCCGTGGGCCGCGACGCCGACCTCGCCGTGTTCGACCCGGCCGACACCTGGATGTTCGCCGGGCGCGACGTGCAGAGCAAGGCCGGGTGGTCGGCGTACGAGGGCTGGACCTTCGCCGGCCGGGTCACCACGACGATCCGGCGGGGCGCGGTCATCTGGGACGCCACCGGCGAGCCGTCCTTCGGCGACCCCGACGGCATCTGGCTGGGCGCCGAACGGCCGGACTGAGCACACCGACGACGACCACGGGGGACGACATGGGCACGATGATCAGCACCGGGCGACGGGCCGGCCGGCGGCCGCAGCCCGACCCGATGCCGCCGGACCCGGACGCGGCCCGCGGCGGCGAGCACGAGGCGTTCACGCACCGGGGCGGGCGGGGGCCGGCGTGATCACCGGTATCGCGCACGCCATCGGCGCGGCCGGCCCCACCGCCGTGCTCGACCTCGCCACGCTGCCGAAGCACGGGCCCGGCCTGGCCGCCGCGCTGGCCGAGGTGCGGGCCCGGCTGAGCGCGGCCGGTCTGGGCAACGTCTCGAAGATCGCGCTGGTCCAGCCGGCCGCCGGCCCGGACGCCGACCTCGAGCTCCGGTTCGTGCAGGCGCTGCCGGACGGCCTCAACCGGTTCGAGTTCGGCGGCGCCGGCGGGCACTCCGTCCTGGCCGCCGTCACCGTCGCCGCCCGGGCCGGCTGGATCGCCCCGCTGGACCCGATCCGGCCGGTCCGCGTCCGGACCCTCGACAACGGCGGGCTCGTCGTGTGCACCGCCCGCGCGGCCGGGCCGTCGCTCTGGCGGTTCGACGCGGAGTTCGTCAACCACCCACCCCGGTCCCTCGACAGCCTGCTGACCACCGGGCGACCGGTGGACACCGTCGGACACGCCGGCGCCGCGTACCAGGTGTCGATCGTGTCCATGGGCCGCCCGTATGTCTTCGTCGCGGCCCGCGCGCTCGGCCTGGACCACCCGGCGAGCCTGTTCGCGGCCGACGAGCGGGTCCGCCTGCACCTGGAAGGCATCCGCCGCAGCGCCGCCGCGTTCGCCGGGCGGCCGGCGGACGGCGCCGCGCCGAAGGTGGCGGCGGTGGGCGTGGCCGAGGACGGGCGGCTGTTCCTGCGGGCGTCAGCGGTCGCGGGCTGGCACCCGACCCTCCCCCTCACCGGGGCGGGCTGCCTCGCGGCCGCGGTGACGATCCCGGGCACCATCCCGCACGCCCTGGCGGCGCGCGGGCGGCACAGCGGGTCGCAGGCGCCGCTCGACGTCGACACGCCGGGCGGCCGGGCCGCGGTGGCGACCTTCATGGCCCCGCACCGTCCGGACGCGCTCCAGTCGGTGTCGATCGGCGGGACGGAGGTGCTCGTCCTGTCACCGGCGGCCCGCGCCACGCCGCCGCTCGCCCCGCACACCTGACCGACGTCCACCCCCTGAAAGGACAGTGAGCACGATGAGCCACCGGGACGAACTGCTGGCGGTGATCCGCGACTACGACGCGGACCTGCGCCGGGTCGCGCTCTCGGCCCGCGCGGCCGGGCTGATCGGGCAGGTCATGCTCGAGCTGACGCAGGACCTCGACTACGCCGCGGCCGGCGGGCTGACGATCCGCGCGGACCCGATCGCGACCGCGATGATGCACGTCGCCGGGGCGCGCGGGGACAACCTCGACGCGTTCGTCGTCCGCGAGGCCGGCACCGCACACGGGATGCAGCAGCCGATCGAGGGGCCGGAGATCGCCGGTCGCCGGGTCCTGCTCGTCGCCGACACGTGCACCACCGGGGACTCGGTCCGGGCGGCGCTGCACGCGGTGCGGGCCGCGGGCGCGATCCCGGTCGCGGTGGCCGTCGTCGCCGACCGGGGCACCGGCGCGCGGGAGAAGATCGAGGCCGAAGGCGTCGAGTACCGGGCCGCCTACCGCCGCCACGACCTGGAGGTGCGGGCCGCATGATCCCCACCGACCACGTCGTGGCCGAGCTGCGCCGCCGCGAGCTGGCCCCGCCCGCGTTCCAGTCGCTGTTCCTGGCCGGGTCGCTGGTCCGCGGCTGGGGCCACGCCCGCAGCGACGCCGACGCCTACCTGATCGTCGACGAGCCGTGGGCCGGGCCGTCCAACGCCGACATCTCGGTGCGGCTGAACCCGCCCAAGGTGCCGGCGAACGTGTTCGACCTGGACGACCGGCGGTGGGAGGTGCGGTACTGGCAGGCGGGCCAGGTCGACGAGCTGCTGGCCAAGGTTTCCTGGGCGGCGTTCGAGGGCGGTGCGGTGCTGTCGAACCTGACCGTGCCGGAGTCGATCCTGCTGGCCCGGCTGCCCTACGCGCATCCGATCGCCGGCTCCGGCTGGCTGGAGCGGCGGCAGGAGGAGCTGGCGAAGTCGGCGTTCCGCGCGATCGTCATCACCCGCCTGCTGTCCACCGCCGAGAGCGGCGTGGAGGACGCCCTCGGCCTGCTGGAGTCCGGCGACGACCGGGCCGCCGTCCTGGCCGCCCAGGCCGCGTTCCTGGCCCTGGTCGACGCGTTCACCGCGTACCACGGCGACGTGGGGTTCGAGGTGAAGTGGCGGGCCCGCCGCATCGCCGAGCTCGGCTCCCCGGTGCTGCCGGCCGACGCCTTCTGGGACGTCGTCACGATGCGCGGCCTCGACCCCGACCGGCCCCGGGCGTGGGTCGAGTCGGTGCTGCTGCGCTGCCGGGAGCTGTCGCTCGAGGTCGAGATCTAGACCGGAGGAGGTGACCATGGACCAGCTCGATCCCGATGCGGTGCCGGTGCCCCGGCTGGAGGTGCGGACCCGGACCGTCCGCGGCGTCATGCACGTGGCCCTGGGCGACGTCGCCCTGGAGCTCTCCGACAGCGCGCGGTTCATCTGGAAGAAGGTCGACGGCCGGCGCACGGTCGGCGACATCGGCCGGCTGCTCGCGGCCGAATACGGCATCGACGCCGGCGAGGCCGTCGCCGACACCGGTGAGGTGCTGCTGGGCCTGGCCGAGCAGTCGTTCGTGGACGTACCGGGCCGGGCCTGAGCACAGTGGACGGTGACGTCGGGCGGATCGCGGCCCGCTTCGGCGGGTCGCCCCCGATCACACCCCTGGCCGGGCCGTGGGGGCACAGCGGCGTGTTCCGGGCCGGGGCCGTCGTGCTGAAGTGCTGGCGGGGGCCGCGGCGGGAGCGGGGCCTGGTCGAGACGGCGCAGCTGCGGTCGTTGCGCGCGGCCGGGTTCGCCTCCGCTCCGGCCCCGGTCGCCGGGCGTGGCGGGTGGTGGGAGTACCACCGCGATGTTCTTTGGACCGCGCAGGAGTATGTCGAGCCCGTCCCGGGACGCCCGGCGGGGACGGCGGCGGCCCGGATCGGTGCGGTCCTCGCGCGGCTGCACGCCACCGAGCCGGACCCGCGGCCCGGGGACCGGTCGCGGATCGACGACCTCGCCGGCCTCGACCTCGCCGCCGTCCCGGCCGGGCACGCCCCGGCGGTCGCGGCGGCGCTGCGCCACGTGCTCGACCGGCGGGCCGAGCTGACCGGGCTGCCGCGGGGCCGGGTGCACGGCGACGTCAACTTCGACAACGCGATCCTGGGCCGCGGCGGGCGGCTGGTCCTCATCGACTGGGAGTTCACCCGCCGCGACGTGCGGGTCCTGGACCTGGCGACGCTGCTCGCGCCGAAGCGGCGCCCGGACGGGTCGTTCCGGACCGCGGGCCCGGCCCTGATCGCGCGGATCGTGGCCGGCTACCAGGCGGCCGCGGCCGAGCCGCTCGGCCCGGACGAGCTGCGGCTGCTGCCGGCCGCGGCCCTGGCGCACTACCTGCTGGTGCTGCGCGACGTGCTGGCCGCCGGGAGCCCCTATGCGGCAGTGGTCGCCGCGGCGGTGGCGGAGCTGCAGGCCCGGACCGTCTTCATGAGCAGCTCGACCCGGGCCTCGTCGATCGGGTTGGCGGCGCGGCCATCGACCTTGAAGTAGCTGCCGACGATGAACGCGTCGGCGGCGTCGTAGATGTCCGGCAGGCTGTCGGGCGTGACGCCGCTGCCCACGAGGATCGGGCCGCTCGTCGCCCGGCGGGCGGTGCGCAGGTCCTCGGGTGCGGTCTCCAGGCCGGTCAGGTCGCCGGAGACGATGACGCCGTCGGAGTACACCGAGAGCTCCCGCACCTCGTCCTGCAGGTCCGGATGGGCGAAGGGCCGCGAGTGCTTGACCCGGACGTCGGCGTAGACGGCCACGTCGCAGCCGAGGTCGCGGCGGCGGCGCAGGGTCTCGTGGCCGGAGCCGGTGACAATGCCCTGCGCGGCCAGGACCGCGCCCAGGTGCACGTTGACGCGGATGAAGGAGGCGCCGGTGGCGGTGGCGATCGCCAGGGCCGCGGCCGCGTCGTTGCGCAGGACCGCGACCCCGACCGGGACCGGCGCCATCCGCACGACCTCCCGCGCGACCGCGGCGAGGGTGGCCGTCGTCTCCGGTGGCACCGGGCCCGGGTGGAACGGCCCGTCCCGGAAGTTCTCGACGATGAGCGCGTCGACGCCGTGGCGCAGGAACACCTCGGTCTCGGCGAGCGCGGCCGTGTAGATGCGCTCGACGTCGCCGTCGTACCGCGGCGAACCGGGCGTCGGCAGGAGGTGGACACACGCGATGACGGCCTTCTCCGGGAGGGCTGCTGGCATCTACGACGCTCCTTCGATCTCCGCGATGACCTCGCGGGCGGCCTGCCGGCGGTCACCGGCGGTGAGGATTCGGCGTCCCACGACGAGCAGCGACGAACCGGCGGTGATGGCCTCGGCGTGGGTGCCGATCCGCTTGTGGTCGTGGCCGCTGCCGCCGGGCGAGCGGGTGCCGGGGGTCACGTAGAAGAAGTCGGCCGGCAGGTCGGCCTTGACCAGGTCGATCTCGGTCGGGGCGCAGACGATGCCGTCGAGGCCGGCCTTGGCCGCCAGCTGCGCCCGCCGGCGGATCTCGTCCTCGACCCCGCCCGGGATGTTGAGCTCGTCGTTGAGCTGCTGCTGGTCGATGCTGGTCAGCAGGGTCACGCCGATGAGCTTCGGGCGCGGCCGGCCGATCCGCTCGGCGGTCCGCTCGGCGCTGGCCACGAACGTGCGCATCATCTCGACGCCGCCGGCCGTGTGCATGGTGACGATGTGGACGCCGAGCTCGGTGACCGCCTCGCCGTAGCCGGCGACCGTGTTGGGGATGTCGTGCACCTTGAGGTCCAGGAAGATCTTGACGCCGCGGGCGAGCAGGTCGCGCACCAGGTCCGGACCGTGCATGGTGAATGCGGAGTTGAGCTTGAAATAGCCCACGACATCGCGCAGCTCGTCGACCAGGTCGACGATCTGCGCCCGATCGGACATATCGAGAGCAAGGCAGATCCGGTCCTTGCTGGAAATGTCGTTGACAATGCCCACTGCGCGCTCCATTCAGCTGGAAAGGTCGCGCCAGACTAACACACGCCACCGATGAGCAAACGCTCGAAGATTTGAACGGCGGCATTGACTTCGGTAAGATCGATGCCCTCGATTTCACCATGTGAGAAACGCGCGTCGCCGGGCCCGAAGACCAGGCTGGCGGCGCTGAAACCGGCCAGCACACCGGCCTCACTGCCGTAGGCGAAGGTCTCCGGTTCACACCTTCCGGTGACATCCTTCACAGCCGTGAAAAATTCGGCCAGAATGGGATTGCCGGTCGGGCACCGATTCGGCGGCGAAATGAACGACAGTTCATTCATGGCGAAGTCCAGATCGGCCGGGACAGCGGTGCGCAGCCGCCCGACGATCTCGGCCGCGAACTCCTCGCCGCTGACGCCGGGCAGGAATCGGCCGTCGAACCAGACCGTCACCTCCTCGGCCGCCAGATTCATGCCGCCGTCGCTGTCGATCCGGGTCAGGGTCAGCGTCGGCGCGCTGAGGTCACCGGCCGTGGCCGTGGCCGCGTAGTCGGCGTTGATCCGGCGCACCCCTTCGACGAGGTCCGTCGCCGCCGTGATGGCGGTGCGCGGCTTCGGATAGGCCGCGTGCGCCTTGGGCCCGCGGACCCGCATCGAGCCGCGGATGATGCCCTTCTGCGCGACGATCGGCACCAGGCCGGTCGGCTCCCCGGTGACCGCGAGGGTCGGGCGCATGTGGTGCTGGGCCAGGGCGTTGGCCCCGAGCAGCAGGCACTCCTCGTCGATGGTCGCGGCCAGGAACGACTCGCGCCGGTCGGGCGCCCGCGCGGCCCGGTGGAACGCGGCCAGCATCGAGGCCAGGGAGCCCTTGGCGTCGGCGCTGCCCCGGCCGTACAGCATGGTCCCGTCCCGCACCGGCTGATAGGCCGCGGACGGCCCGCCCTGCGGGTAGGTGTCCATGTGCGCGGTCAGCAGCACCACCGCGTCGTCGCCGGCGCCGCGCCGGGGCAGGTGCCCGATGACGTTGCACCGCCCGTCCTTGACCTCCTGCAGCTCCGTCTCGACCCCCCAGGACCGCAGCAACCCGGCGACGTGCTCGCCCAGCTGCCGCTCGTCGTCCGGGCCGCCGGTGGACAGCAGCGGATTCACGCTGCGCACCGCCACCAGCTCCGCGAGCAACTGCGCCGAATCCAGCATCGGCCGCTCCTCCCCCGTGATGAACAGCTATCCGTCGATGTGCGCGAGGAGCGCCGCGGTCACCTCGTCCGCCGGGGCCGTGCCGTCGACGGTCACCAGCTCGGACCCGAGCTCCTCGTAGACCCCCGTGATCGACTCGATCCGGTCGGCCGCCTTCTCCTCGTACTTCAGGTCGGCCCCGTCGCGCTGCCGCAGCCGGCTCAGCAGCTGCCCGGTCGGCACCCGCAGGTAGAAGGCGTGGTCCGGGCGCGGAATCCCGGCGTTGATCGCGGCCAGCAGCCGGAAGTCCACGCCCCGGTGCACGAACACGCCGAACGTCGCGTAGACGTAGCGGTCGCACAGGACCACGGCCCCCCGTTGCAAAGCCGGGTCGATGACCTCCATGACGTGCCGCCGCCGGTCGGCCGCGGCCAGCAGCGCCAGGATGTGCGCCGTCTCCACCGAGCCGCCCTGGTCGTGGAAGACCTGGACCTCGGCCAGCCGCCGATACCAGTCCGAGGGCTGCCGCGTCTCCACCACCTCGCGCCCGCGCGCCCGCAGGGCCGCCGCCACCTGCTCGACCTGGGTGGTCTTGCCGGAGCCGTCGAAGCCGACGATCGAGACCAGCAGGCCGCCGTCGGTGCGGGCCGGGCGGAACATGGTGCTGAGCGCGTCGAGGTCGACGCGGGACGTGGTCTTCATGAGGTCGCGAGGTTCCTTAGCTGCTCGTGGGCCTGGCCGAACTGGGTGTGGACGTCGTTGCCGAGGGGCGTGAAGACAGTACCGGCGTGCGGGGCCAGCAGTTCGAGGTCTCGGGTGTGCCGGCCGGACACGGCGGCCAGGTGGGCCTCGAACGCGGGCCGGTCGGCGGCGGGCACCCGGCCGGCGGCCAGCGCGGCCGCGAACACCTGGGTCTCCACGTGCTCGGTGAACAGGCCGTGGAAGAGGTCGTAGACCGTCCGGCGGTCGGTCGCCGGGGTGCAGTCGGCCAGCGCCGCGTCCGGGTCGACCCGGAAGAAGTCGGGCCGGGCCAGGGTCGCCTCGCTGAACAGCACGTGCCCGCCCTGGTGCACCAGGTGCTCCAGGAGGAACGCGGCGTCGCTGCCGTGGCGGTTCTCGTCCAGGTTGATGAAGATCATGCCGTGCATCCCGAGCGCGGCGAACGACTCGGCACCGGGGTGGCGGAACACCAGCACGGAGCGGACGGACTCGATGAGCGCCGCCGCGAGCTCCGGGCGCACCACCGTCACGAGCTCCACCGCGCGGGCCAGCCCGCCCGCCGCGACCTCCGGTGCGACCGGCTCCAGCCGCTCGGGCGCCTCGACGTTGTCGTCGAGGAAGCGGCGCAGCACGGGGTCGACGGGGCCGGCCAGCTCGATACGGGTCCCCGGCACGAACGCGCTCGGCTCGAGGGGGTACTCCCCGCCACCGTCGCCCAGCACCGTGAACACGCGGCGGCCGGCGTCGTAGCGGAGTTTGCACTCGGCCGCGGGCCGCCCGGTCGCGATGTGCCCGATCCCCGGGAAGACGGCCACACCGGCGTCGTCCGTGATCGCCACGGCGTCCCGGTCCGGATCGAAGAGCAGCTGGTCGATGGCCATCCCGGTGAGGCCGCCCTGGGCCAGCCGGGCGAAGAGCCGCGGCTCGAACCAGGCCCGCTCGGGCGCGGACGCGGGCCCGGCACCGTCGGTCAGCGTGCGCATCACGCCGGCGAGCTCGTGCCGGCCGGCGACGCGCCGCTTGTCGAGCAGCTCGTCCAGGCCCGGGTGGCCGGTCAACGCCATGGCGCTCTCCTTCACAATGCTCGGCCAACGGCCTCGAAGGCGGCGACCGCCGGCAAACCCGGCGGCCGCCGCGCTCACGAGTACTTACTCGGCGTCCTTCTGGCAGCCCTTCTTGACACCGCTGTTCGCGAGCTGGTTCAGCAGATCCGCAGACATGACACCCCTCCAATCGGGAGCTTGGGAATCGCTCAGAATTGGGCGATCTCCAATACTTAACAGCGTCCCGAGCGACGGGTCAAGCACGCTTTCCGCGCCATGGAAAGCAATTCTTGAGGGGTTGGCCAGCCGCGCCATTCACGGCATAATGCCAGCTGACAGCCATTGACAGGCCTGACCGATAGCGCGCGATTCGGCGATTACCGAATTGCTTGACGGGCACCGGGGCGACGTTTTATTTTGCCGATTTCGCGTTCTGGAGAGGACACCACCATGCCGCACGTGAACATCAAGCACTGGCCCGGGCCGCTCACCGATGCGGAGCGGGCGAGCCTGGTCGATTCGCTCGCGCTGGCGGTCAGCACGGCATTCCACTGCGACCCGGGTGTCGTGTCGATCGCGCTGGAGCCGGTGACGCCGGAGCAGTGGCAGGAGCGCGTGGTGACGCCCGAGGTGGTCGAGCGGCGCGAGCTGCTGATCAAGACCCCGGACTACGCGGCCGGGTGATCGAGCTCGTCCCACAGCGCGGCCGGGACCGGGTGCTCAAGCAGGGCCGCGCTCTGCTCGATCTCCGCCGCCGACCGGGCGCCCACCAACACCGCGGCCACGACCGGGTGGCGGAACGGGAACTGCACCGCCGCGGCGAGCAGCGGCACGTCGTGGCGGGCGCACGCGGCCCGGACCCGGCGGGCCTGCGACGACTGGCTTTCGAGCAACAGCCCGCCTTGGTACACCCCGGCGTCCACGATCGCCACCCCGCGCTCGGCGCACAGCGGCAGCAGCTCCGCGGCGCCGGACCGGTCGAGCAGGGTGTAGCGGCCGGCCAGCAGCACACAGTCCACGCCGGGCTCGGGGGCGTCGCGGATGAACCGGGCGGCCACATCCGCGTGGTTGACGCCGAGGGAGACGGCGGCAATCCGGCCGCTGCGGCGCAGCCGGTCGAGGGCCGGGTATGCGGTGCCGAGCGCCGCCGCGTAATCCAGCTCCGGGTCGTGGATGTGCAGGACGTCGACCCGGTCGAGGCCGAGGCGGTCGAGGCTGTCGGCGAGCGAGCGGTAGACCCCGTCGGCCGTGTAGTCGAGCCGCGGCCCGAGGCCCGGCGGCGGGTCGGCCCAGATTGGCTGCCCGTCCGGGCCGCCCGTTTCGATGAGCCGCCCGACCTTGGTGCACAGCACGTATTCGGCGCGGGGCCGGTTGTGCAGGGCCTGGCCGGTGCGGCGTTCCGAGCGGCCGTAGCCGTACACCGGGGCCGTGTCGAACAGTCGCACCCCGAGCCGCCAGGCCGCGTCGACGGTGGCCTGCGCGGCCGCGGCGGGAACCGCGGTGTGCAGGCCACCGATGGAGGCGAGGCCGAGCCCGAGGCGGGTGACGGTGAGGTCCGTGCGGCCCAGGGGTACGCGGTCGCCGGGCTTCATGCCAGTGACGTCACCGCCGGTCCGCGCAGGGTCCGGCGGGCGGTCCCGAGGAGGGCGGCCCCGGCCAGGCCGGCCGCGACCGCGACGACGACCGCGTAGGGCAGGAGCGAGGCGTCCGGCCACAGGCGGCCGGCCCGCGCCGAGCCGAACGGCAGGATGGTGAACATCGCCGCCGCCGTCCCGGCGAGCACCCCGGTGACCGCGGCGAGGAGCCCTTCGAGCATGACCATCGCGAGGAGCTGGCCGCGGGTCGAGCCGGCCAGCCGCTGCTGGGCGAACTCCCGCCGCCGGTGGGTGGTGGCCGCGATGAGGGTGTTGACCAGCATGACCGCCACGAACAGGGTGATCATGCCGACGACCACGTAGTTGAGGGTCTTGACGTCCTGCGCGTAGTCGGGCTGCACGGTGCCGGCGGCCGCGGTGTTCTCGATGTCCTGCATGTAGACGGTGCCGGTGGCGATCCCGGCGAACAGGGTCACCGGCATGACCGTGCCGGCCAGCGGCCGGGTGCGCTGCCGGACGCCGATGACGGCCAGCTCCCCGGCCGCGCCGAGCCGGCCGACGAGCGGGCCGAGAGCCGCGGTGACCAGGCGCAGCAGCTCCGGGGCGAGCAGCGCCAGGCCGAGCGACGCCCAGATCCCGGCCTGCCCGGCGGTCTGCATCGCGTCGATACCCTGGCCGTCCATCACCGTCGCGGTCACCACCGCGCAGCTCGACCCGGCGAGCAGGAACACGACCGCGCCCACCCGGCGCCGGCGCCAGGTCGTACCGGTACGGCCGGCCCGGCGCGCGGCGGCGAAGGCGGCGATGACGGACCCGAGCAGCGTGACCCCGAACCCGGCCGCGAGGGCGACGGCCCCGAACTCGAACCCGACCGCCGCCGCGACCTGGCCGGTGTTGCGCATCAGCCGCAGCAGCAGCCGGCCCAGCAGCAGGCCGACCGGCACCGCGAGCGCGGCCGCGACCAGCGCGACGGCCGCGGCCTCGGCGACGACCATCCGGCGCAGCTGCCGGCGGGTCGCCCCGATCCGGTGCAGCGCGGTGATCTGCCCGGCCCGCTGCCGCACGGCGAGGGTCAGGGTGGAGGTGACCGCGAACGCGACGATGACCAGGCACCAGCCCCCGCCGACGGCCGCGGTCGTCGTCAGCGAGTCGGCACTGGCCGGGTCCGGCGTGGCGGCGGCGGTGTCGAGGAGCGACGCGAACGCCATGAGCAGCGCCGCTCCCAGGAACGACGAGAGCAGGGTGGCCACGAACCCGCCGGGCCGGTGGCGCAGGTTGCGCAGCGCGACGCCGATCATGCCGCACCGCCGGCGGTGACGAGGTCGCCCAGGTGCGCCAGCCGCTCCGCGACGGCGGCGGCGGTCGGGGTCCGCAGCGCGCCGGCGAGGCGCCCGTCGGCCAGAAACATCACGGTGTCGGCGTACGAGGCGGCGACCGGGTCGTGGGTCACCATGACGACCGTGCGGCCGTGCCGGTCGACGACGGAGCGGAGCAGCCCCAGCACGTCACGGGCGCTGCGCAGGTCGAGGGCGCCGGTCGGCTCGTCGGCGAAGATGACGGCCGGCTCGGTGACCAGGGCCCGGGCCACCGCCACCCGCTGCCGCTGACCGCCCGACAGCGCCTCGGGGCGGTCGTGCCTCCGGTCGGCCAGGCCGAGCTGTGTCAGTACCCCCGAAATGGTCTGGCGGTTGGGTTTTTGACCGGCCAGCCGCAGCGGCAGCCGGACGTTCTGCTCGACGGTCAGCGCCGGCAGCAGGTTGTAGTCCTGGAAGACGAACCCGACGCGGCGGCGCCGGAACTTGGTCATCGCGGTGTCACCGGTGGCGGTCAGCTCGGCCCCGTCGATGAACACGCGCCCCGAGGTGGGCCGGTCCAGGCCGGCCGCGCACTGCAGCAGGGTGCTCTTGCCGGAGCCCGAGGGCCCCATCACGGCCGTGAAACTGCCGGCCGGGAAGCCGACGGTGACGCCGTCCAGGGCGGTCACCGTCGGGCCGTAGGTCTTGCGGAGCGACTCCAAACGCACGACATCAGTCATGTGGTACAGCGTATTAGTGCACTAGTGTCAGAGATAGTGAGGCTGTCCCCAGTATCCGCCCACCGGTGTGCAGGCGTGCACTAGTGCACAATGGGCGGTGTGGAAGACGCGCCGTACCGCCGGATCGCCGCCGCCCTGGCCGCCCGGATCGCCGCGGGGACGCTGGCCCCGGGAGAGCGGATCCCCTCGACGCGCCAGCTCATGGCCGAGCACGGCATCGCGATGGCGACGGCGACCAAGGTCCTGGCCACGCTGCGCGAGGAGGGTCTGGTCGAGGCGGTCCGCGGCGTCGGCACGGTGGTGGCCGCGGCGGAGGGTAGAGCACCGCTCCCCGACCGGGCCGCGGTGGTCGCCGCCGCGATCGCGATCGCCGACGCCGAGGGCCTGCCGGGGCTGTCGATGCGGCGCCTGGCCGGCCAGCTCGGCCTGCCGACGATGGCGGTCTATCGCTTCGTGGTCGACCGCGAGGACCTGGTCCTGCTCATGATGGACAAGGTGATGGGCGACAACCCGCCGCCACCCATGCCGGGCGACGGCTGGCGGGCCCGCGTCGAGGCGATAGCGCGCCTGCAGTGGCGGATGTACCGCCGCCACACCTGGCTGGCCCAGGCCGTCTCCTTCACCCGCCCCCTCGTCGCCCCGAACGCGATGGCCCACACCGAGTGGACGATGGACGCCCTGCCCGGCCTGGACCCCACCACCCGGTTCACGGCCGCGGTCCTGGTCGCCAACTACGTCCGCGGGACGGCGGTGAACCTGGCCGAGGAGGCCCAGGCCGAGCAGGACAGCGGCCTGACCGAGCAGGAGTGGATGCGGGCGCAGGAAGAGCGGATTTCGGGGGTACTGGCCGACGCCCGCCACCCGCTCATGGCGTCCTTCATCACCAGCCCGGCCGCGCAGCACTTCAGCCTCGACGGGCTGTTCGAGTTCGGCCTGCAGCGCCTCCTCGACGGCCTGGCCCCGCTCCGGCCCGCCTGA
Organism: Dactylosporangium sp. NPDC051541; assembly: GCF_044454505.1. Taxonomy (NCBI): domain Bacteria; kingdom Bacillati; phylum Actinomycetota; class Actinomycetes; order Micromonosporales; family Micromonosporaceae; genus Dactylosporangium; species Dactylosporangium sp. NPDC051541. The sequence goes on along the minus strand of NZ_JBITDU010000007.1, from coordinate 222,540 downwards.
CAGCCGGTTCACAGGCTGCACACAAGCAACGTGCGACTTCGCTGCCGTACTCATGACGCATGCAGCCGACCCCCACGAGCCCGCCTCTTAGTGAATTCTTAGCCACGAATAGTCGCACTCTCAACAACTTGGCCGATGCTCGAAGCATGACGACGACCCTGGCCCCGCCCGCCGCCCCGCGGGCTGTGCTGCCCGTCACGCCGAAGTGGTGGGCGGACGCGGGCGCGGGCGTCGCGTGGGTGAGCATGCTGGTGGTGCTCGCGCTCTGGGTCGCCAACGACGGGGTACAGGACCTGGGTGGCGCGTGGCCGGACGCGCTGACCTCGCTCGGGCGGCTCACCGGGCTGCTCGCCTCCGACCTGCTGTTGCTGCAGGTGCTGCTGATGGCCCGGGTGCCGCTGGTCGAGCGGGTGTTCGGCCAGGACCGCCTCGCGCGCTGGCACCGCTGGATCGGGTTCAGCTCGTTCCACCTCATGGTCGCGCACATCGTGCTCATCACGATCGGCTACGCCGGTGCCGCGCGGACGGATGTGCCCGGTGAGCTGTGGGAGCTCGTCGTCGACTACCCCGGGATGCTCCTGGCCACGGCCGGGACGCTGCTGCTCGTGCTCGTCGTCGTGACGTCGATGCGGGCGGCCCGGCGCAAGCTGCGGTACGAGTCGTGGCACCTGCTGCACCTGTACGCGTACCTCGGCGTCGGGCTCGCCCTGCCGCACCAGATCTGGACCGGGACCGACTTCACCGGCTCGGCCTGGTCCCGGGCCTACTGGTGGACCCTGTACGCGGCCGCGGCCGGCGCGGTCCTGGTCTGGCGGGTCGGGGTGCCGCTGTGGCGCAACGCCCGGCACCGCCTCGTCGTCGACCGGGTCGTCGCCGAGGGGCCGGGGCTGACGTCGGTGTACCTGCGCGGCCGCGACCTGGACCGGCTGCCGGTGCGGGCCGGGCAGTTCTTCCAGTGGCGGTTCCTCGACGGTCCCGGCTGGTCCCGGGCCCACCCGTACTCCCTGTCGGCCACCCCGCACACCGGCGTGCTCCGCATCACCGTCAAGGACCTCGGCGACGGCAGCGCCCGGGTGGCCCGGCTGCGCCCGGGGACCCGCGCGCTGATCGAGGGGCCGTACGGCCGGCTCACCGGCGAGCACCACAGCGGCGGCCCGGTCGTCCTGCTGGCCTGCGGCATCGGGGTCACGCCGCTGCTGGCCCTGCTCGGCGAGCTGCACCTGGCCCCGGGCCAGGCGACCCTGGTGTACCGGGCCGGCAGCGAGGCCGAGGTCGCGTTCCGCGCCGAGCTCGACTGGCTGGCCCGCCACCGCGGGGTCCGGGTCGTGTACCTCCTCGGCCCCCGCGCCCGCCGCGAGTCCTGGCTCCCCGCCTCGGCTGCCGGGCTGAGCGACGCCGAGGCGCTGCGCCGGGTCGCCCCGCACGTCGCCGCGGCCGACGTGTACCTCTGCGGCCCCGAAGCCTGGACCGTGGCCGCCGCGGCCGCCGCCCGCACCGCCGGGGCCGCCCCCGCGCGCATCCATACCGAACAGTTCGCCTGGTAGGAGCATCCCGTGCGACGTATCACCCTCTGGCTGCTGTCGACCCTGGCCGGCCTGGTGCTGCTGTTCAGCTACCGCACCAGCCTCGGCTCGGCCGCCCCGGCCACCACAACCGCCGGCGCCGGCGGCACCACGTCCGGCACCACGACGACCACCGACCCGACCACCGGCGCCGCTGCCGGCGGCGGGACCACGTACCAGGGCTCGGTGGCCGCGACCCGCTGGGGCGACGTCCAGGTCACCATCACGGTCGCCGACGGCAAGATCACCGCCGTGTCGGTCCCCGTGTACCCGAACGGCAACGGCAAGGACCGGCAGATCAACGCCCGCGCCCTGCCGATCCTCACGCAGGAGACCATCGCCGCCCAGAGCGCCGACATCGACACCGTCTCCGGCGCCACCGTCACCAGCGACGGCTACAAGGAGTCGCTGCAGGCCGCCCTCGACGCCGCCCACCTGAACTGACCGGCCGGCGGCTCAGGTGGTGATCCGGTCGCGGTGGGCGGTCAGGAAGCCGGCCAGGGTGAGCGGGTCCGGGTTGTAGGCGCGGGCGGCGTCGAGGTCGCGGCGGCCCAGGTAGGAGTCGGGGTACTCGGCGTAGTACTGGAACATGTTGCCGAGCTCGTCGGCGCCCGGGAAGCCGAAGCCGCGGAACTGGTCGTGGGTCGGGGGGCGGTACGCAACCGGCTCGCCCAGCGCGGTGCCGAGCGCGGCGGCCATCTGCTCGCCGGTGTGGTAGCCGCTCACAACCGGTACCACTGCGCCGATCGTCGCTTCTGGCTCTTGCAGCACGCGCAGGGCGACCCGGCCGATGTCGTCGGAGGCGACACCCGCGATCCGGGTGTCACCGAGCGGCAGGTGCAGGGCCAGGGTGCCGTCCGGGTCGCGCCGCAGCTGCAGCAGGTTGTCCCAGTAGAAGGACATCAGCAGGTACGTCGTCGGCAGGCCGGACTTCGCGAACAGGGCGTCGGCGGCCCCGCCCTTCACGTCGAAGTGCGGGACCCGGTAGCCGTCGGCCAGCCACGGCATCCGCTCGTCGCCGGCCGGGATCGCCTCGCGGGTGTCCTCGAGCGTCGACCACAGCACGTGCCGCACGCCGGTGGCCTGTGCGGCGGCGATGAAGTGCTCCACCTCGGACAGCTCCCGGGCCGGGGAGCGGTGCTCCCAGTAGGGCGTCACCAGGAACGCGCCGTAGGCACCGGTCAGGGCCCGGCGCAGGCTCGCCTCGTCGGTGAGGCTCGCCTCCACCACCTCGGCGCCGAGGCCGGCCAGGGCCTGGGCCTTCGGTGACGCGGCGTCGCGGGTCACGGCCCGCACGCCGAACTCGCCGCCGGCCAGCAGGGCCCGCGCGACCGCGCCGCCCTGGGTGCCGGTCGCGCCGAGCACGGTGATCACTCTGTCGTTCGACATCGGACGTTCTCCTCTTCGGGAACTGCGCCAACTCACGCGACGATGACGGTCTTGCCGGGCAGCGCGCCCGTGGCCGCCTGGGTGTGCACGGACGCCAGCTCCGCGAGTGGGACCCGCTGCGCGACGTCGATGCGCAGCTCGCCCGAGTCGACCAGGGCGACCAGCCGGGCCAGCTGCTCGGCGTCGCTGCGGACGAACAGGTCGATGCCGCGCACGCCGCGCTGCTCGTCGGACGGGGCCGGCATCCACACGGTGGTGTTGACCAGCACGCCGCCGCCGCGGATCAGGTCGAGCAGCCCGGCCAGCCGCGCCGGCTCGACCGGGGCCAGGTTGAGCACCGCGTCGACGGTGGTCCGCGGCGTGCCGGTGGTGTGGTCGACGACCTCGTCGGCGCCGTGGGCCTCGGCCCGCTCGGCGCTGTTGGGGCCGGCGACCGCGATCACGTAGGCGCCGGCGTGCTTGGCCAGCTGCACCGCGTAGCCGCCGACCGCACCACCGGCACCGTTGATGAGCACGCGCTGGCCGGCCGTCAGCTTCGCGTGGTCGAACAGCGCCTGCCACGCGGTCAGGCCCACCGTCGGCAGGGCGGCGGCGTCGGCCAGGGGCACGCTCGCCGGGGCCGGAGCGAGGATCTCGGCCGGGGCCACGACGTACTGCGCGGCCGCGCCGTCGCCGGCCATCGGCAGGAACCCGACGACCCGGTCACCGACCTGGACGTCGGCGACGCCCTCGCCGAGCGCGGCGACCGTGCCGGACACGTCGATGCCCGGGGTGTGCGGCAGCGCCACCGGGATGGGTCCCTGCATGAAGCCGCCGCGGATGTTGCCGTCGACACCGTTGAAGGAGGTCGCGGCCACCTGGATCAGCACCTGGCCGGCGCCGGGGACGGGCTGCTCGACATCCTCGTAGCGCAGCACGCTCGGGTCGCCGTACTCGTGGAATCGCACTGCCTTCATCACAAGCCTCATTTCTCGGGGGTACCGTGATGCTTCGTATTCGAAGCACTTCACGACCATAACACGCTTCGGATTCGAAGCAACCGGTCCGACGTGTGAGCCGGCCGACAGGCGCCAGGTCCGGCTGGGCTTCACTTCGCTCGGTTCGGCCACTTGAGCGTCGCGTGGCCGGGCGGCCGGGTGAAGGCCGAAGTCATCCGCGGACAAAGAGTCCGTGGATCAGCGCAGCCGGCGGAGTTCCTCCTCGCTCGGCGAGCCCGGCTCGGCCTGGGACACGAGTAGGTCCTGGCCTTCGTCGGGGTCGCTCAGCCGGCCCGGTTGCGCCCGGCGCGCGGCTTCGCCGACCGCGGCGGGTTGGCCCGCATGTGGTCGCGGACCCGGCCGAGCACGTCCCCCATCACGGCGAGGTCGTCGCCGGTCATCGGTTCGAACAGCAGCTGGTGTACTCGCTCGACGTGGCCCGGCAGCACGTGCGCGATGAGGGCCCGCCCGGCGTCGGTGACGGTCACGATGACGCTGCGCTCGTCGTCCGGCGACGGCGAGCGGGTGATCAGGCCGCGCTTGTCGAGCAGCCCGGCCTGGTAGGTGAGCCCGCTGCGGCTGTAGACGACGCCGTCGGCGAGGTCGGTCATGCGCAGCCGGCCGTCGGGCGCGTTCAGCGCGAGCCGGGCCAGGATCTGGAACTGCACCCAGCTGAGGTCCCCGTCGGCGCGGAGGTGCTCCTCCACCGCGTACTGCAGCAGGCTGCTGACCTCCATCAGCGCGAGGTAGGTGCCGAGCTGCTCGGAGTTGAGACCGGGCCGGGGATCGCTCACCCCCCGATCCTACTTGCTTTGAATTTGAAGTGTACCCCCAGGTCGCCGTCCAGCGCCGAAGATGTCAGCCGTGACCGACGATGATCCATTGATCGCGAAAATCGTGGCGGCCTGGAGCGGATGCACGCTGCCCGTGGGCCCGCGGTCCCGCCCCGGGACGGCGTTCTTCTACAACGAGCTCGTGGAGTCCACCCCCGACGGCGACACGGTCCGCGAATGGCTGGTCACCGCCGACCGGCTGAGCCGCCCCGAACTGGGCGAGATCCGGCTGCGCCCCGAGATCATCGAGCCGGCCGGCGCGGCGTCGGCCTACCTGGCCGTCCGGGACTTCGCCGGCATGTGGCAGCGGCACAAGGGGGTGGCGGTGACCCGGACGTTCTTCCTCCACGACCACGCGGAGCGGAAGGGCTGGGCCTGGTCGGCCGAGCAGGTCACCGACGGCCTCGCGGCGAAGGCCGAGCACGTCAAGGCCGTCGACGGGGAGCCGCGCGGTGCGCTGGCGCTGGGTCACATCGCGCGGGAGCCGGGCGAGCCGGGCGAGCCGCGACCCCTGGCCGCGGCCAACGCGACCCTGGCCCGCGACCCCGACCGCGTGATCCGCTGGCAGGGCTGGCTCCCCGCCGGCTTCGCGGGCGCCCCCGTCTTCGTCCTCGAGGCCCGCGGCCCGGAGGTCGTGCTGCGCTGCCTCGGTGCGCTCGCGACCGCCGGCAACAGCCCGGCCGTGCTCACCTTCGACGTGATCCGCGCCCTGATCGCCGCCACCGTGCGGCCGAAGCCGCCCAAGCGCGGCTGGCTCCGGTTCGGCGGGAAGTCATGACGCTCGAGGAACGGATCGAGACGTTCCGCCTCTTCGCCGCCGAGCAGGCCATCCCGGTCGTCATCGGCGAGCCGATGCCGCTGCCGCGCAACCCGGCCCTGCCGTCCGGCCTCTACGAGGTGTTCGACCTGGTCGGCCACGTGGACACCGGCGACCTACGATTCCAACCACCGTCCGAGGTGTACACCCTGGAGGCGTGGCGAGACCGCGAAGTGGACGAGGAGTGCCCGCTGGGCGGCCCTCCGGCGATCGGCGAAGGGTACGTGGTCATCGGCGACACGGAGGCCGACAACATCGCCATCGGCGACCTCCGCCTCGACGTCACCGACGGCAGCGTCTACTACATCGACGGCGACAGCTACCGCTTCTACCAGATCGACGGCTGGGAGATCGACGACATCGAGGTCGACGAGTTCGCCCCCGACGTGCCGTCGTTCTTCGAGCACTACGTCTTCGGCCCCGGCTACCCCCGCCTCGCCGCGATCGTGTGCAACTCCCGCCCGTACTCGACCCACAAACACCGCTACACCTCCCCCTGGATGCGCCTCCTGGTCGCCGCCGGCCTGCTCGACCCCCCGAGCCGCGACCGCCGCCCCCGCCCACCGGAGTTGCACACCGGCGACCCGGGCGGCACCCTCCGGGTCGCCCGGAAGCCCCGTCAAAACACCGAATAGGCTCAGGGTGTACTGGTCGGTGCCGCGGTGGGCGCAGGACAGTCCCCGGGAAACTCGACCCTGATCGAGTCGTTCTGCATGACCACGAGGACCCGGCCGCGGCCGGCCCGCCACGCCTCGTTGATGAGGACGTAGCGGTCGGCCGTGCTCTCCATCAGGCGCAGCCCGGTGTAGCAGTACCGCAGTGCTCCGTCGTCCCGCTCGTCGAGCTTGCTCGCCCGCACCCCCTCCACGGCCAGGTGCAGGTCGTCGCGGCTGTAGACGGTGACCGCCGGGAACTGGCCGGGGCGGGCCTTGTAGTCGGCGGCGTACTGCTCGCCGAAGTACATCGCCACCCGCTCCGTGTTCCAGAACAGCAGCAGGAGCAGCAGGAGGGTGACCAGCCACCGCCGGGCGGGGGTCCAGGGCTCCTCGCGGGTGGCTCGGATCTTCAGCGCCCGCCCGGCCATCGCGAGCAGCACGGCCAGGGTGAACTCGGCGGGCACGGCGAACCGGTTCTCCCACGGCGGCAGCGACAGCAGCACCCCGCCGATGCCGCACAGCACCGCCAGCACGGCCGCCATCCGGCTCCAGACCGGCCGCGGCCGGGCGATGGCCTTCCAGCGCCGCAGCAGCGCGGTGAACGCGACGTGGGCGAGCAGGATCAGCAGGAGCAGCAGCGCGAGCACGGGAAACAGGACGTTGACGCTCTTGAGTAGGTAGTCGGCGACGGACAGGTTGAGCGCGCCCGCCGCGAAGCCGAGCCGGTCGGCCTGCACCTGGGTGCGCACCCAGCCGAAGTAGTAGAGCAGGCCGGTGACGAAGGCCAGCTCGGAGCCGGCGGTCAGCAGGACCCGGCGAAGCTCCCCGCCCTGAGCCGGCGCGGGCGCGGCCCGGCCGGCCACCCGCCGGACGCGTACCCGTCGCATGCGTTCCTCCTCCGGCGGATCAGTCGTCGTACCGGAACGTCGTCAGGTTGTGCGGGTCCAGCGAGGGCGCGTCGGCGATCGCGATGACGACGTCCGGGCTCGCCTCCGGCCCGGCCGCGGGCACGGTCATGGTCGCCGCGCCGGCGGCGGCGCGCCGGACCGTGACGGTGACGTTGATGTCGCGCCAGAGCAGGTCGAGTTCCGGCGGGAGGTTCCGCCCGGACACCGTGACGGTGTATCCGCCGGAGCGCGGTCCATGGTCGGGCTGGAGCCCGGTGATCTCGGGGCAGCCGGCGGCGAGCGGTTCGCCGCTGTCGACGGACGTCGGCCGTTGCCCGCGGTGCGCCACGACGAGTTCCTTGAAGATCGTGTAAACCTGCCCGTGCCAGCAGTTGAACGCCCCGGCCGCGCAATCACGCTGCATGAAGAGCGTGTAGATGTTGCTCAGGCCGCCCTGACCGCCTCCGGTGGGCGTGAACTTGCGGATCCAGCGGATGATCGCCGGTCCGGCGTCCGGGGCGCTCTTGGTGGTGGTGATGACCGGGGCCGGCTTCGTCGCCCGGGGCGGTCCGGTCGTCACGCCGGCCGTTGGCGGCGGCGCGACGGCCGACGGCGCGGCGGAGATCGGCGCGGCCCCGCTGGGCACGATCGAGGCCGGCCGGACGGACAACTCCGGTCCCGCCGGGCTGGCTGGATCGCCGCTGGTCAGCACCACGTAGCCGGCGCCGGACGCGAGCAGGGCCGCCACGGCCGCACCCGCTACGACGGCCAGCAGCTTGCGTTGTTCGGAGCGCATCTTCATCGACCTCACGGTCATCAGCACGGCGCCGAAGGTGCATATCGTCACCGTCATGCTGCGCTCAGTCGCGCGGCGGCGCCGTCAGATAGCCGACCCCGCGAGGAGGGTGGCGAAGTGGCGGGTCTGCCAGTGGGCGTGGGGGGCGCCGCCGCCCTCGTGGTCGTTGAAGGGGAAGACGATCATGTGTTTGGGGCCGGCGTAGTGGTTGTAGGCGGCGAAGACGGTTGACGGTGGGCAGGTCTGGTCCCGCAGCGCGGCGGAGAAGACCGCCGGGGCGGTTGCTCGGGCGGCGAAGTGGAGGCCGTCGAAGTAGCGCAGGGTGTTGAGCACGGCTTCGGCTCGGTGGCGCAGGCGGGCGCACAGGTCGGCCACGTCGGCGTACGGGGGGCGCAGGGCCAGGCGGACGGCTCTCGGCCAGTGGCACAGGAACGGGACGTCGCACAGCAGGGCGGTCACGGCCGGGTCCAGCGCGGCCACCGCCAGGCCGATACCGCCGCCCTGGCTGACGCCGCCCACGACGATGCCGGCCGGGTCGATCCGGTCCAGGGTGCGGGCGGCCTCCACGCAGCGCACGGCGTCGGTGAAGAGGCGGCGGTAGTAGTACGTCGCCGGGTCCTGGCTGCCCCTGGTGACGTGGGCCGGCTCGCCGCCGTCCGCGGGGACCGGGTCGGGCGTGTCGGCGCCCTGGCCCCTCGCGTCCATGACCAGGTGGGCGTAGCCGGCGCTGGCCCACAGGAGGTGTTCGGTGACGTGGCCGCGGCCGCCGCCGTAGCCGACGTACTGCACGTAGCACGGGAGGCGGCCGGTGCGGTTGCGGGGGACGATCAGCCAGGCGTGCACGGGGTGGCCGCCGTAGCCGGCGAAGGTCACGTCAAATGTGTCCACTGTGGCCAGTCCACTGTCGACCGGCACGCAGCGGACGTTCACATCGTGCCGGCGGGCGTCGGCGAGGGTCTGCTTCCAGAACAGGTCGAAGTCGGGCGGCTCGTCCCGCGGCGGGCGGTAGGTGCGCAGCGCCTCGATCGGCAGGTCGAACTCGGGCATGTGACGCTCCCAGTCACTTGACGGCGCCGGCCAGCAGGCCGCGGACGAAGTGGCGCTGCAGGGTCAGGAAGATGAGCAGCGGGCAGGCCATCGACACGAACGCGGCCGCGGTGAGCAGCTGCCAGCCCTGGCCGGTGTTGGCGTTGACGAGGTTGCTCACCGCGACCGTCAGCGGGGCCACGTCGGGGCGGCCGCCGAGGAAGATGAGCGCGACCAGCAGATCGTTCCAGACCCACAGGAACTGGAAGATGGCGAACGAGGCCAGGGCGGGGCGGCTCAGCGGCAGCGCGATGCGCACGAACAGCTGCACCGGTGACGCGCCGTCCATCTCGGCCGCCTCGAACAGCTCGGCGGGCAGGCCGGCCATGAACCCGCGCAGCAGGTAGATGGCGAACGGCAGCGCGAAGCCGCAGTGCACGAGCCACACCCCGGTGAACGTCCCGGCCAGGTGGGTGACGTTGTACAGGCGCAGGACCGGGGCGAGGGCCAGCTGCATGGGCACGACGAGCAGTGCCAGTACCACCGAGAAGGTGAAATGGCGGCCGGTGAAGCGCATCCGGGCGAAGACGAACGCGGCGACGGCACCGAACGTGGTCATCAGCGACACCGCGGGCACGGTGATGAGCAGGCTGTTGACGAACGCCCGGCCGAGGTGGTTCCGGGTGAGGACGGTGACGTAGTTGTCGAGGGTGAAGTCGCCGGGGGTCAGGAACGCGGCCCACCAGCCGGTGGTGGAGATCGCGTACGGCGGACGGAACGAGCTCACGAGCAGGCCCAGCAGCGGCACCAGCCAGATCGCGCAGATGACGGCCAGGGTCAGGTGCAGCGGGATGCGGGCCGGCCATCGGCGGGCGGGCCGGGTCCGGCGGGGCGGTGACGCCGCGCGGGGCGGGGTCTCGGCCTCGTGGGTCGGTTCGGCGAGGGCGGTCACGGTTCAGCCCTCCTCTCGGCGCAGGGCGCGGATGTTGAGCAGCAGGACCGGCAGGACGAGCACGGCCAGGAGCACGGCGACCGCGCTGGCCCGGCCGTAGTCGGAGTTGACGAACAGCTGCCGGTAGAGGACGTTCGCGATGACGTCGGTGCCGTAGTTGCCGTTCGTCATGACGTAGACGGCGTCGAACGCCTTCAGCGCGCCGATCGCCAGCAGGGTCGCGACGACGACGAGGGTCGGGCGCAGGTGCGGCAGGACGACGTAGCGGAACACCGGCCACGCGCCGGCCCCGTCGAGCCGGGCCGCCTCGAGCTGCTCGACCGGCACCTGTTTGAGCGCCGCGGAGATGACGACGGTGGCGAAGCCGGTGGTCATCCACACGCCGACGGCGATCAGGGCGGCGTTGTTCGTGTGCGTGTCGACCAGCCAGGGCACCGGGTCGGCGCCGGTGACGCCGGTCAGGACCGCGTTGAGGGTGCCGGTCTGCGGGAAGCCGGGGGCCTGGTAGTCGTACATGAACTTCCAGATCACGGCGCCGGCCACGAACGAGACCGCGGTCGGCAGGACGACGACGGACTTCGCGGCGATCTCGTACCGCACCCGGTCGGCGAGCACCGCGATGAGCAGGCCGACGGCCAGGCAGCCGCCGGTGAGCAGGAGCAGCCAGAGCACGTTGTTGCGCAGCGCGTCGCGCAGCTCGTCACCGGCGAGCATCGCGCGGTAGTTCGCCAGGCCGACCCAGCGGCTCGACGTGGCGTCCTCGAGGCTGAGCGCGATCGTGTTGATCAGGGGGTACACGAGGAAGATCGCGATCAGCGCCAGCGGGGGCAGCAGCCAGGCCCAGGGCCTCGCCCTGCTACCGGCCGCCACCGGCAGCAGGGCGAGGAGCCGCTCGACCGCGGCGAGATACCCGAGCACGACCAGCGGGGCGCCCACGGTGACCGCCGCGGCCAGAGCGACTGCAGTGGAGGTCGACATGTCGGTTACGCCGGCTTGTAGGCGGCACGTTGCTGTTCGTCAAGGTTGACCAGAATCTGGTCCAGTGACGACGGTGTCTTGACGTAGTCGAGGACGGCCTTGAAGAACGCCGACTGCATGGCCGGTGGCATCGCCGACTGGGCCGCGTAGCGCACGTCGCTGGCCTTCGCGTAGGCCTGCGCCGCCTTCTTCGACAGCGCCGAGGGGATCTGCTCGGCGCTGACGCCGCGGTTGGCCGGCAGCCACTGCCCGGTCGACCCGACCAGCGTCGCGAACTGCGGTGTCGCCAGGTACCGCATGAACGCCCGCGTCTGCGGCGAGTCCTTGAACGCGCCGAGCATCTCGCCCGACGTTTCGAGCAGCCCGCCGTTGGCCGCGTCCAGCGCCGGGAACGTGAAGAAGTCGATGTCGTCGACGGCTTTCACGTCCGGCACCGTCTGCGCGAGGGTGTTACCGAGCCACTCCGCCTGCGGGGTGAGCTTGCAGCGCGGCGGCTTGGCGTAGAGGCCCTGCGGGCTGGTGCTGAAGCTCGTCGTCAGCACGGCCGTCGGGCCGCCGGCGACCTGCTTCGGGTCGGTGCTGATCTGACCGAACGCGGTGAACGCGGCCTTGACCTGCGGGCTGGTCCACCGCAGCTTGCCCTGCCACCAGTCGTCGTAGGGGCCGGTGCCGGACTGGCGCAGCACGAACTGCTCGATCATGGCCGCGCCGAGCCAGCCGCTGGCCGCACCGGACTCGACGCCGAGGCACCAGGGCGTGGCGCCGGAGGACGCCTGGGCGGACGTCCAGCGCTGCAGGTCGGCCCAGTCGGCGGGGGGCTTCGGGCCGTCGTAGGTCTTCGGGTCGTACCAGATGAGGTTCTGCACGGAGGCGTTGTAGAAGAGTCCGTAGAGCTTCCCGCCGGTGCTGGCCAGGTCGATCAGGCCGGCCGGGAAGTCCTTGCGCAGCGCGGCCTGGTCGAGCCAGTCGCCGATCGGCACGAGCCGGCCCTCGGTGGCGAGCTGGCGCAGCTGGCCGGCGCTGGGGTCGGAGACCAGGTCCGGGGCCCGGCCGGCGGCGATGCGGGTCTGCAGCACGGCCGGCAGGTCGGCCGTCGTCTCATACTTGATCGTCGTGCCGGTCGCGTCCTCGAACGGCTTGAACGTCGACAGGTACTGGTTGAGCTGCTCGCCGCTGAGCAGGCCGAGCAGGTTGAGGGTGCCGCCGAGCTGCTTGCCGTCGGCGGCCTTGGCGGCGGCGTCCTTGGCCGCCTGCACGGCGCCGGGCGCGGCCGAGGCCGGGGCCTGGGTGGACGGGGCCTGGCTGGTGCAGGCGGCGGCGAGGGCGAGCACGGTGCTCAGCCCGGCACCGAAGATCAGGCGTCGCATGACACCTCCTAAAGGGAGATCTCCTTCGAAGCGCTACGGTCGAAGTGCTTCGATAGTGACGACGCGGTTACTCAATGAACAATCCCTCATCCGGGTTCATTCACTGTCGATCTCTGCCGAACCGCTACGATCGAAGCCGGATGTCTGCGGGGAAGGGATGCTGTCGCATGCCGGATGCCGAGCGGGCGACGATCTACGACGTCGCCGCGGCCGTCGGGGTGAGCATCTCCACGGTGTCGCTCGCCATGAACAACCCGGCGCGGGTGCGGCCGGAGACGCTGCGGCAGGTCCTGGAGGCGGCCGAGCGGCTCGGGTTTCAGCCCCGGGCCGAGGCGGTCAGCCGGGCCCGGCGGTCACACGATCGGGTCGGGGTCCTCGCACCCTTCACGTCATACCCGTCGTTCGCGCGGCGGCTCAACGGCGTGCTGCGGGCCTACGCCAAGCTCAGCACCGAGGTCGTCGTGCACGACCACGCCTCGGTCGCCGGGAGCGAGTCGCCGCTGCTGGCCAGCCTGCCGCTCAGCGAACGCCTCGACGGGTTGATCATCATGGGGGTGCCGCTGACCGCGGAGATCGCCGAGCGGTTGCACCGGCAGCGGTTCAACGTGGTGCTGATCGACGTGGCCGACGAGGCCGCCGAGGAGTTCAGCACCGTGCGCGTCGACGACGCCGGCGGGGGCGCGATGGTGGCCCGGTTCCTGCTCGGGCGGGGGCATCGGCGGTTCGCGTTCATCGGCGAGGAGCAGGCGTCGCGGCAGTACCGGTCGCCGTCGGAGCAGCGGTTCGAAGGCTTCGCGGGTGCACTGCGGGCGGCCGGCATTCCCGCGGCCGGCATCGTGAAGCGGGTCGTGCCGCACCGGATGGACGAGGCCCGGCAGGTCGCTCTCGAGCTGCTGGCCGGGCCGGACGCGCCGACCGCGTACTTCACCCACGACGACGTCCTCGCCGGCGGGGTGCTCAGCGCCGCCCACCGCTCGGGGCGGGCGGTGCCGGAGGAGGTCGCGGTGATCGGCTTCGACGACCTCGACCTGGCCGAGCAGCTCGGGCTGACCACGGTGCGGCTGCCGTTCGAGGAGTCGGGCCAGGTCGCGGCCGAGATCCTGGCCGAGCGCCGCCAGGACCCCGCCCGCAGCGCCCGCCAGGTGACCCTGCGCCTGACCTTGACGCAACGCGAAACCGCCTGATCACGTGGCTTTGTAGTAGCGGCGGACGGCCAAGGGAACCGACAGGAGCAGGGCGCCGGTCGTCCACAGGAGGGCCGGGATCAGCCAGCGGGCCGCCGGGTCGCCCGCCAGGAGGGCGCGGGCGGCGCCTACTACCTGCGAGAACGGCTGGTTGGCGGCGAATCCGCGCAGCCAGCCGGGCATCGTGTCGAGCGGCACCAGGGCGTTGGAGGCGAACATCAGCGGGAAGACCCACACGAAGCTGGCCGCCAGCGCCGCTTCCGCGCCCCGCACGAGCAGACCGATCAAAGCGAAGAGCCAGCTCATCGTGTACCCGAACGCGCACACCAACGCGAACGCGGACGCGGCGGCCACGGCGCTGCCGTGCACCCGGAAGCCGATGAGCGTGGCGGTGGCGGTCATGAGCAGGCACACGAACGCGTTGCGGCACAGGTCGGCCAGGGTTCGGCCGGCCAGTGCGGCGACCGGGGACATGGGCAGCGAACGGAACCGTTCGACCGTGCGGGTGCCCAGGTCGGCGGCGATGCCGACCGCGGTCTGGGTGCTGTCCCAGGCCACGGTCTGCACCAGCACGCCCGGCAGCAGGTAGTCGACGTAGCGGGTCCCGGGGGTGGCGACGGCCCCGCCGAAGACCTGCGTGAAGAGCAGGACCAGCATGACCGGCTGTACCGTCGACAGGAGCATCAGCTGCGGCTGGCGCATCCAGTGCCGCAGGCTGCGCCCGGCCAGGACCCCGGTGTCGGACAGCGCCCCGATCATGCGGCCACGCCCGGCGCGGTCCGGTCGCCGGCCCGGGTGAGCGACAGGAACACGTCGTCCAGCGACGGGCGCCGCACCTCGACCCCGACAACCGTGACGTCGACGTCGTCCAGGCGGCGGACCACCTCGGTCAGCATCCGGGCACCGTCCTCTGTAGACAAGCACACCTCGCCCGCCGCCGGGTCGGCCGCGACGAGACCGATGCGCCGCAGGGCGGCGGCCGCGACGGGCACGTCGGCGCCGTGCTGGAGCCGGACCGAGAGCTGCTCGGCCCCGGCCCGCCGCTTGAGCTCGGCGGCGGTGCCCTCGGCGACGACGCGGCCGTGGTCGACGACGGCGACGACGTGTGCGAGCCGGTCCGCCTCCTCGAGGTACTGCGTCGTCAGCAGCACCGTCGTGCCGTCCCGGACGAGGTCCTCGACGAGCGTCCACAGTTCGAGGCGGCTGCGCGGGTCGAGGCCGGTCGTCGGCTCGTCCAGGAACAGCACCGGGGCCCGGTTGATCAGCCCGGCGGCGAGGTCGATCCGCCGGCAGGTGCCGCCGGAATACGTGTGCGCCAGCCGGTCGGCGACGGCGGCGAGGCCGAGACGGTGCAGCAGTTCGTCGGCGCGGGCGGCCGCCTCGGCCCGGCCGAGCCGGTGCAGCCGGCCGATGAGGACCAGGTTCTCGCGGCCGGTGAGCCGGCCGTCGACGGCGGAGTGCTGGCCGGTGACGCCGATGATCCCGCGGATGCGACGGGGCTCCCGGGCGACGTCGTAGCCGCCGACCTCGGCCCGGCCCGCGTCCGGCCGGCTCAGGGTCGTGAGGATCCGCACGGTCGTGGTCTTCCCGGCGCCGTTGGGCCCGAGCAGCGCGAGCACCGTACCGGCCTCGGCGTGCAGCTCCAGGCCGTCCAGGGCGGGCTTCCCGCAGTACACCTTCCGCAGCCCTTCGGCTTTGATGGCGATGGCCATGCTCATCACCGGGCCAGCGCGGCGACGGCCGACGCTTCGGCAGCGCGGATGCCCTCCGCAACAGCGCGCATGCGATCCAGGCCGGAAGGGGTGAGCGGGGCGCGGAACAGGGCCAGGTTGTGCTTGATGACCAGCGGCGGCCAGTCCCACCAGCGCAGTTCGAGCAGCTGCTCGACCATCGGCTCCGGGAAGCGCATCCGGACCCGGCGGGCGGGCACGCCGACGACGACCTCGTAGGGGGCGATGTCGCGGGTGACGACGGCGCCCGCGCCGACGACCGCGCCTGGCCCGATCGTCACGCCGGCCCGGACGGTCGCGGACGCGCCGATCCACGCGTCGGCGCCGACCGCGGTCCGGCCGACCTGCGGCCAGGGCCCGTCACAGAACCCGAACTCGTGGTTGACCGGGAAGACGTGGCTGGTCGGCAACTGCGGCCAGTGCGGGCTGGCGCCGATGGTGACCTTCTCGGCGATGCCGCAGAACGGGCCGACGTCGGTGTTGAAGAGGGAGGCGAAGCGCCCGACGATCGAGTACTGCCCGATGGTGCTGCACCAGATCAGGCCGTACTCCATGACGAGCGCGTGGTGCTCGACCGTGGACTCCTTGAGTTTGACGTTGTTCAGGCTGACGGTGGCGCCCCGGAGGCGGGCCCGCAGGAGGGCGAGCACGTTCTCCGGCGAATAGGTGCGGGGCCAGGCGTTGACGGTCCTGGGCATGGTCGGTTCGACGAACATTGCGGTCCTTCCGGCGGTACCCCCGCTGCAATTTGCATTTTGCAAATTGCAGTGATTGACATCGCTGAAGGTAGGCGCCGCCGTCACCGGTTGTCATCGGGCAACTGATCGAATCGTGGTTCCGTCGCGCGACCGAGCGGGCCGGCATCGTTCCGTCGCAGGGACTACGCGAGGTCGTTTCTGACTACATGAGTTCGTTTTGATACGCGCTACATGAGTTCGTTTTGATACGCGAACGCCGTCAACTGCACCCGGTCGCGCAGCTTCAGCTTCGCCAGGATCCGGGAGATGTGGGTCTTGACGGTCGACTCGGCCAGCATGAGCTCCCGGGCGATCTCGGCGTTGGAACGCCCGGCCGCGACCTGGCGCAGCACCCCCACCTCCCGCTCGCTGAGCAGGTCGGCGGCCGGTCCGGGTTTTCGGCGGGGCGCCGTGAGCCCGGCCCGGTAGCGGTCGAGGAGCCGCCGCGTGACGGCCGGCGACAGCCACGCGTGCCCGGCCGCGACCGCGCGCACGGCCGCGATGAGACTCGAGGAATGCTCGTCC
Source organism: Dactylosporangium sp. NPDC051541 (assembly GCF_044454505.1). NCBI lineage: Bacteria > Bacillati > Actinomycetota > Actinomycetes > Micromonosporales > Micromonosporaceae > Dactylosporangium > Dactylosporangium sp. NPDC051541. The sequence goes on along the minus strand of NZ_JBITDU010000007.1, from coordinate 206,124 downwards.
TTGAGCAGGTAGCCGGAGATGCCGGCCTCGATCGACCGGTCCAGCGCGTCCGGGTCGAGGGCGTCGGCGAGCACGACCACGCCGGGCTCCCGCCCGCGGCCGGCCCGCCGCAGGGCCTCCCGGCTCAGCGCGGCCCCGTCGACCGCGCCCGGCCAGACGTCGATCAGCAGGACGTCGACGCGCTGGCGCCGGACGGTCTCCACGGCCGCCCGGCGGCTGCCGACGACGCCGACGAGCTCGATGTCCGGCTCGCCCCGGATGAGCGCCCGCAGGCCGTCACCGAACAGCGACGACGCGGAAAGCAGCAGCACGCGTAACGGGGGTGGCTCGCGGCGATCGTCCTCGGGGTCGTCGCCGTCCAGCCACCTCCAGTCGTACACGTCGATGGTGTTGCTGCCGGTCACCCACTGGAGTCTCCCTGGTCATCGCCTTTCGTCAACTCGGAGTCGGAAACCGATCGCCGGATTCGCGAATGGTGCACAACGATCAGCCGTCCGTGGCCCCGATTCCGGCTGTACCTGGCCGAATGCCACCTGGCGTTCCGACGCCGTGCAGCTCAGGACCGGACGGCGAGGTCCGGCCGCTCCGCCCGCAGGCGCAGGGCGAACACCACCTCGCCGATGCCGACCACCACGGCGCCGACGCCGCTGACCAGGACCAGCGTGGTCAGCGACGGCCCGGGCCAGAGCAGGAACGCGAGCCCGATGAGCACGGACGCGACGCCGAGCACGCTCAACCAGGCCCGGGCCGGCCCGTGCGCGGGCATGGCGATCAGCAGCAGCCCGAACCCGCTCAGCAGCCAGGCCAGGCCCAGCAGGGCGGCCAGGACGATCACCCCGCCGTCCGCGTTGCGCAGGCAGGTGACGCCGGCCGCGAGCAGGATCACCGCCATCACCCCGGCCTGCATCCGGCGGCTGGAGCTGTGGTCCGACCGCAGCGCCGTCGCCGCCCGCATGACGCCGAGCACGAGGAGCCAGACACCGGTCGCGACACCCAGCAGCCGCAGCGTCTGATCGGGCCAGACCAGCACCGCCAGCCCGAACAGCACCGTGGCCGCGCCGAGCGCGAGGACCTGCGCGAAGTCCTCGGTGAACACCGAGGGCCGGTACCAGTGGGCGGTCGCCATCGTGCACCTCTTCTCGCCGGCAACGTTTCGTCGGCTTCCACCGTTGGGCGGCGACGCGGGCCCGGACTCACCCGCCAGGCGTGATCCGCCGGAGCCGCCGCCGCGGGGAGGATCGGCAGATGCCGACCCGCCAAGCTGCGGACGCCGCGCGGGCCCACATCCTGCCGCTGGCCCTGGCCCAGTTCATCTGCAGCTACGCCGGTACCGCGATGAACGTCGCCATCACGCCGATGGCTCGGGACCTGGACACGACCGTCTTCGGGGTGCAGGCCAGCATCACGCTGTTCACGCTCACCATGGCCGCCCTGATGATCCCAGGCAGCAAGCTCACTGACGTGTGGGGCCGCAAACGCTGCCTGGTCGCCGGGCTGCTGCTGTACGGCATCGGCGCCCTCCTGGCCGCCGTCGCCCCCGGCCTCGGCGTCATGATCCTCGGCAACGCGCTGCTGGAGGGGGCCGGCTCGGCGCTGATGATCCCGCCGATCTACATCCTGATCACCGTGCTGTCGCCGGATATGGCCACCCGGGCGAAGTACTTCGGCATCGTCAGCGGCGCCGGTGCACTCGGCGCGGCCGCCGGACCGCTCCTCGGCGGGCTCATCACCAGCCTGGCCAGCTGGCGGGCCTCGTTCCTGCTGCAGGTCGTCGTCATCGCCGGGATCGCCGTCCTCGTCCGCCGCGTGCCCGCACCGGCCCGCCTCGGCCACGTGCCGCGCTTCGACCTGACCGGCGCCGTGCTCTGCGGAGCCGGCCTGCTGCTCGTGGTGCTGGGGGTGCTGCTGTCGACGCGATACGGCTGGCGGCTCGGCCGGTCGCCGGTGTGGCTCGCGCTCACCGCGGGCGGGCTGACCCTCGCCGGGTTCGTGCTGCACCTGCGGCGCACCGAACGCCGCGGTCGCGAACCCTTGCTGCACCTGCGGCTGTTCGCCGTGCGCACCGCTAACCTGGGGCTGAGCACGCAAGCGGCGCAGTGGCTCGTCATGCAGGGTACGTTCTTCGTCACCGCGGTCTATCTGCAGAGCGCTCGCGGGTACAGTGCCATCGTGACCGGGCTCGTGCTGACCCCGGCCACCGTGGGCATCCTGGTTTCCTCGGCCGCGGCCGAGCGCTTCGCCCGCCATCACACCCAGCGCACCCTGACCGTCGCCGGGTTCACCGCAACGGTTGCCGGGCTGGTCCTGCTGCTGGTCCTCGCCGCCACCGGCTCCGGGATCTGGCGTAGCGCCCCGGGCCTCCTGCTCGCCGGCCTGGGTCTGGGCACCATGCTGACCTCGTCGGTCAACCTGGTGCAGTCCGCGTTTCCCGACCGCGATCAGGGCGACATCTCCGGCCTGTCCCGGGCCGTATCCAACCTCGGCTCGTCCTTGGGCACGGCACTGGCCGGCTCCGTGATCGTGTCGGCCGCCAGCCCGGGCCGCCACCCGTACGCCGCGTCACTCGGTGTTCTCGTGGTCATCGCCGTCATCGGCCTGTTCCTGGCCGTCCTGCTCCCCCGTGCCCCGGACGCCTGAACGCGCCAGTCCGTGCTCACCCACCGGGTGTGGTCGCGGTGCGGTACATTGCGCGTCGGTGCTCGAGGAGGCTGTCGATGAACCGGACCGTTGCGCTCGTCATCAATGCCGACCACGTCGCCGGCGTGCGGTGGCCGGCCGTCGCGCTGAGCGACGGCAGTCCCGACCCGGTTCGCGTCGCGGTGCCCGTGCGCGGCCTGGACGGGCCGGTCGACCTGCCCCTCGACCGGCGGGCCGCGGACCGGATGCGGCACTTCGTGCGGTTCCGGCGGTTCGGCTTCCGGGTGCTGATGCCGGTGTTCGGGGTCGTCACCATCGCGTACTTCGCCGCGCGGATCCTCGCCGGATCGGCGCTGGCGGAGCGCCTCGGCTGGCTGATGCTCGGGTTCTACGTCGTCTTCTTCTTCGTGATGGCGACCGGCGCGCTGCGGTACCGGGTGCGGCAGCTGCCGCACCTGGACCGGGACGGCCTCGTCGTGCCCGCGGTGGACCCGGGCGCGGCCCAGGCCCTGCAGCACCTGAACGAGCCCGGCGTCGTCGCCCTGCGCTGACCGGCGGCGAAGTGCGGGATGCTTCCGGCTGCGCTGACCGGCGGCGAAGTGCGGGATGCTTCCGGTATGGACTCCGCCCTCCGGCAACGCCTCGACGCACTGCACGCCGACGGTGTCGCGTTCGACGCCACCCAGACCGATCGCCTCCTGACCCGCCGCAACCTCGAGCCGGCCAGCGCCCGGCTGCTGTGGTCGCTGACCCAGATCATCGGCGCGCGGGACGCGGTCGAGATCGGCACGTCCAACGGCTACTCGGCCATCTGGCTGGCCGACGCCCTCACCCTGACCGGGGGCCACCTCACCAGCGTCGACGTCGAGATCCAGCCGGACGCCGAGCGCAACCTGGCCCCGTTCGCCAACGTCAGCCTGGTCGAGGCCGACGGCGGCGCGTACCTGGCCGGACGGGCGGACGCGAGCGTGGACCTGCTGTTCCTCGACGCGGAGCGCACGCAGTACCCGGGCTGGTGGCCGCATCCGCGGCGGGTCCTGCGGCCGGGCGGCCTGATCGCCATCGACAACGTGCTGTCGCACCCCGGGGAGGTGGCCGGGTTTCTGGCTCTCCTCGCCGCCGAGCCGTCGCTGCGGGGCGAGACCATCGAGATCGGCAAGGGCCTGCACCTGGCCTGGTTCGCCCGCTGACCGACAGGCGTCGATGTCCTTCGGCCTGGGCGGCGGGGCCGGACGTCTCTGGCCCCGCTCCACCGGCCCGCGCACGGTGGGAGGGACACCAGGGAGGACGCCATGGAGCATCAACCGGATCGGCAGCGGATCGTGGCCGGGTTCGACGGATCGCCGGAGGCCGGGTGCGCGCTCGAGTGGGCGGCGGCCGAGGCCGAACGCGCCGGCTGCCGGCTGCACGTCGTGCACGCGTATCAGGTCGGCTGGCCGGCTGGGTACTTCGAGCAGCCCACCGCGCACGCGGTCGCGGAGACCGGGCGCCGCGCGGACCGGCTGGTCGCCCAGGCCGCCGCCGGCGTCCGGGACCGCCACCCCGGCCTCGATGTGACCGCGGCCGCGGTGCACGACGCGGCCGGCCCGGCCCTCATCCTCACCGGCACGCCGGACACGCGGCTGATCGCCGTGGGCAACCGCGGCGCGGGTGGCCTCGCCGGGCTGCTGCTCGGCTCCGTCAGCCGAACCGTCGCCGCGCACAGCTATGTGCCGGTGGCCGTCGTACGCGGGCCGACGGGCGGCACAGGGCCGGTGGTGGTCGGCACCGACGGCTCCCCGGCCGCCGACGCGGCGCTGGAGTTCGCATTCGCCGCCGCGGCCGCCCGCAACGCCCCGCTCGTGGCCATCCGCGCCTACGTCCCACCGGCCCGCTCAGTACTCGGGGCCGACGGCCTGGAGGTCGCCGAGCGGACCGCGCTGGAGGCGTCGCTGCACGGCTGGCGGGACAAGTATCCGGATGTCCGCGTGACGGCCGCACTGGGTGTCGGCAGCGCGGCCCCGATCCTGATGAACCGCTCGCGCGGCGCGCAGCTGGTCGTCATCGGCAGCCGGGGGCGGGGCACCGTGACCGGGCTGGTGCTCGGCTCGACCGGCCAGCACCTCATGCACCGAGCCGGCTGTCCCGTCGTTGTCGCGCACACCCGGGCGCCGGCCTGAGCGCATCACGTCACGGCTCGTGCGCCGCCCGCCGCCACAGGGCCGCCGCGACCCAGCCCAGCCAGATGAACAGCAGCACGCCATATCCGGCGTAGGCCCAGCCGAGCACCGGTCGGAGGAGCTCCGACAGCACTCCGACGGTGCCGGTGGCGATCCCCAGCCGGGCGAGGCCGGCCGCGAACGGCCCCCGGCGCATCAACAGCGAGATCATGAGCAGGCCGAGCGTCTGCAGCAGGCCGATCACGGCCGGCACGTCGTTGAGGGCAATCAGGAGCTCCGCACCGGCGACGAACGGCGCACGCTGCGGCGAGGTGCTCGCGGCGGCGAACTTGTCGCTCAGGACGACCATGGCCAGCGCCCCGTCGCCGGTGGTCGGCCAGGCGAACGACACCGCCCACGACGTGACCGCGACGAGGCCGGCGATGGCCGCGAAACCGCGGCCGCGGTGGCGCACGGCCACGGCCAGCGCGAGGAAGACCACCATCAGCAGCAGACTCGGAACCAGCCAGAGCAGCTGCCGCACGATGTAGACGGTCCGGTGGGCGTGCACGAACGCCAGCACGAGCTCGCCGCCCGACGTGGGTGGCGGGCTCGTGACGGCGACGATGACCAGGGCCGCGGCGTACAGCAGGACCGCCAGACCGGCGGCGGCGGCCCCGGCCCGGTACAGCGGCCGCCACGCCGGATCGGCGGGGGCGTCGCGGGAGCTCACGTCACACCTCCGGATCGCGTCACGCCGTCCGGGCGGACGGCGACCGTGAGCACCATGCGGGTCGACTGCAGCCGCTCCACCACCACGGCCATGAAGCGCCGGGTCAGCTCCAGGCCCAGGGCCGGTTCGGCGGCGCACAGGCTCCGCACGCCCGGCCCGTCCAGTTCGATCGCCAGCACCGGGTCGACCGCGACCGCGCCGAAATGCCAGCGGTACGGCGAGAACAGCCACGACCACCCGAGCACCGCGCCGGGTCCGAGTGTCTCGACGACGATCGGACCCGGTGTACGGGTGTCGAGGTCGACCCGGCCCTCGCGGATCAGCCAGAACCGCTCGGCCCGGCCGTGCTCCTCGAAGATCCGGGTGCCCGCCCGGAACGGCGCGCGGTGCGCCCACCGGGCCAGCCGCTCGACGTCGCGCGGCGCGAGACCCGCGAGGAACGGGTGCCGAGTCCGAGGTCGCGCAGCTTCGAGGTCATGAGCCTCTCCCTTCTCACTATGCACCTCGAAGACTCCGCCGCGGCCCGGGGGGCACACCAGAGCCGTCCGTCGCACCCCCGCGGGACCGTCGCCTCTGCCCGGCCCGGCGGCGCCGGACGACGCTGGTGATGCCCTGATAAGGAGGGATCGACATGACTCAGCGATACTCCGGCCGCGTCGCGCTGGTGACCGGGGCCGGCTCCGGCATCGGGCAGGCGACCGTACTGCAGCTGGCCCACGAGGGCGCCCGCGTCATCGGCTGCGACATCGACGCTGCCGGCCTCGAGGCGACCGGCAAGGTCCTCGCACACGCCGGCTACACCGCGGCGCTGCTCACCGCCGACATCGCCGATCCGGACGACGTGCGGCAGGTGGTCGACGCGCTGCCCGGCGGCGACATCGACCTGCTGGCCAACGTCGCCGGCATCATGGACCACTTCCTGCCCGTCACCGACCTCGACGACGAGACCTGGGACAAGGTCCTCGCCGTCAACCTGACCGGCCCGATGCGCCTGTGCCGCGCGGTCATCCCGGCGATGCGGACCAACGGCGCGGGGGCCATCGTCAACGTGGCGTCCATCGGCGGCCTGACCGGCTCCGTCGCCGGCAGTGCCTACACCGCGGCCAAGCACGGCCTCATCGGCCTGACCCGCTCACTGGCCTTCCTGTACGGCCCCGACGGCATACGCACCAACGCGGTCTGCCCCGGCGGCGTGCACACCGGTATCGGCCGGACCGCCACGGTCGGCTCCCAGTGGGCGTTCGACCGGCTGTCACGCTCGTTCACCCGCGCCGTGCGCACCGCCGAACCGAACGAGATCGCGGCCCTGATCTGCTGGCTGGGCAGCCCCGAGGCACACGCCGTCAACGGTGCCGTCATCACCGCCGACGGCGGCTGGACCGCCTGAGCCGCACCACTCGCCCGCGGAGGTGGCCGCAATGGGCGAACGAGACCTGATCGTGGTCGGCGTCGACGCCTCGCCGAGCGCCGGCGGCCGGGCGCTCCTGCGCGACAGCATCGGCTGAACGCCGTCACGGCTGGGCGTAGGGGCTGGCCCACTCGTGGCCGTCGGCGGCGTCGAGGCGTTCGAGCTGGTCCGCGCCGAGCTTCAGCGCGGCCCCGTCGAGGGCGGCGTCGAGCTGGTGGACCTTGCTCCCGCCCAGCATCGGCCGGATGCCGCGGCTCACCAGCCACGCGAGGACCACCTGCCCGCGCGTCGCGCCCGTCTCGGCGGCCACGGCTTCGAGGACGGCCAGCCGCTCGTCGTTGCCCTGGTGCGCGTACACCGGCGGAATGTCCTTGCTCGGATTGTCATAAGCGCCGGAGAGCAAGGGTGTGTACGCCCACAGCTCCAGCCCGTGCGCGGAGGCGTAGTCGGCCTGCTCGTCGCTGAGCACCCCGAACCGGTGCGCGACGCCGGGCGGCAGCGTGCCCGGCCGCGGCCGCAGGTAGGTGGCGTTGAGCTGCATCGCGTCGAACTCCTTGCCCCCGCCGGCCCGCGCGTGCGCCCGCCCCCGCTCGACGAGCCAGGCCGGGAAGTTCGACACCCCGACCCGCGCGGCCGCCAGCCCGCTCACCGCGTCGACGGTCTCCTCGATGGGTACCGACCGATCCTCCTGATGCAGCCACACCATCTCGACCCGATCCGTCCCGAGCCGCCGCAGGCTCCCGGCGAACGCGGACCGCACGGCCCCGGCCGACAGCCCCTCCCGCCGATCCGGCCACGACCCGGGCTCGATCGGCTCCGCCCCCAGCTTCGTGGCGAGCTTGACCCGCTCCCGGACGCCGGGCCGCGCCGCGAGCCACCGCCCGAGCACCCGCTCACTGTCCCCGCCCCGCCCGTCCGCACTCGCCCAGAACGCGTAACAGTCGGCGGTGTCGATCCACTCCCCGCCCCGTTCGACAAACCGGTCCAGCAACGCGAACGACGTCTCCTCGTCGATCGTCGTCCCGAACATCATCGCCCCGAGCACCAGCTCCGTCATGACACCGACTCTGGCACCTGGAGCGCACTCCAGGTCAAGCCCCGCCCGTCGCCCTTCCTACCAGGTAATGCCAGCACCTCCCACGGGCCGGGCCGGGGCCGTACGGTCGAGGCATGGACAGCCGAGCCGAGGTCCGGGACCTCCTGGCCGGCTGGGCCGTCACCCCGATCCGCTGAAGAACGAAGGGAACCCGCAATGCGACAGCGCACGCTCGGCACCGGCCTGACCGTCTCGGAGATCGGCTACGGCTGCATGAGCCTCACCGGCGCCTACGGCCAGTCCGGCGGGCCCGCGCGGGCGGACGCGATCGCGCTGATCCGCCGGGCCGCCGAGCTCGGTGTCACGTTCTTCGACACGGCCGAGGTCTACGGGCCCTTCACCAACGAGGACATCGTCGGCGAGGCCCTGCAGCCGATCCGCGACCAGGTCCGGATCGCGACCAAGTTCGGGTTCGCGTTCGCCGAGAACGGGGTGGAGCCGGGCGGGCTGTGCAGCCGCCCGGACAGCATCCGCCGGGCGGTGGAGCACTCGCTGCGCCGGCTGCGCACCGACCACATCGACCTGTACTACCAGCACCGGGTCGACCCGCAGGTGCCGATCGAGGACGTCGCCGGCACCGTGCGGGAGCTCATCGAGGCCGGGAAGGTGGGGCACTTCGGCCTGTCGGAGGCGGCCGCCGCGACGGTCCGGCGGGCGCACGCGGTGCAGCCGGTGGCGGCGGTGCAGAGCGAGTACTCGATGTGGTGGCGCGACCGCGAGCAGGACACAATCCCGGTCCTGGCCGAGCTCGGGATCGGCCTCGTGCCGTACAGCCCGCTCGGCAAGGGCTTCCTGACCGGCGCGATCGACGCGACGACCACGTTCGCCGACAGCGACTTCCGCGGTCAGACGCCGCGCTTCCAGGGCGAGGCCCTCGAGGCCAACCTGGCCCTGGTCGACGTGCTCAAGCGGCTCGCCGCGCGGGCCGGTGCCACCCCGGCCCAGCTGGCCCTCGCGTGGCTGCTCGACCGGCAGCCGTGGATCGTGCCGATCCCGGGCACCAAGAACCCGCAGCGGATGGCCGAGAACACGGCGGCCGCCGCGGTGCAGCTCAGCGAGGAGCAGCTGGCCGAGCTGCGCGCCGCGGCCGACCAGATCAAGATCATCGGTGCCCGCTACCCCGAGGCCCAGGACGCCATGACCAACCGCGAGGCACCCTTGCCCACCCCATGAGCTGACCGGGGTCCGTTACCATCTGTCGTGTTCGATCGGTCGACGACGGGGGTCACGGTGGACGACTTGCAGGTCAGCCCGGAAGAACCGCAGCCTGAGGCCACACCGGCCCCCGCGCCGGCGAAGCGCCGGGGCCGGAAGGTCCTCATCCGGTCACTCATCGTGCTCGTCCTCGTCGCCGGCCTGTGCACGTTCGGGGGCATGTACTACTACGACTCCGTCGCGCTCCCGGACGAGATCAGCCTCAACCAGGCGACCACGGTCTACTACGCCGACGGCACGACACCGATGGCGCGCATCGGCGACAACCGGACCGTCGTGGGCATCGACCAGATCCCGGTCGACGTCCAGCACGCGGTCGTCGCGGCCGAGGACCCGTCGTTCTACAGCAACGACGGCGTCGACTTCGGCGACCTGGCCGGCGCGGCGTGGAACCACGTCTTCGGCGACGGTGAGGAGGGCGCGGCGACGATCAGCCAGCAGTACGCCCGGCTGTGGGCCGACCTCGAGGGCGTCTCCTACTCCCGGAAGCTGCGCGAGTCGGTCATCGCGCAGAAGCTCAACGACCAATACAGCAAAGACCAGATCCTGGAGATGTACCTCAACCTCGTCTACTTCGGCCGCGACGCCTACGGTATCGACGCGGCCGCGCAGGCGTTCTTCGCCAAGCCGGCCCGGGACCTGACGCGCGCCGAGGGCATCGTCCTGGCCGGGCTCATCAAGCGGCCGGCCGGCGTGGACGGCAAGGGCAGCCCGTTCGACCCGAAGGTCGACGCGACCCAGGCCCACCAGCGCTTCGACTACATCAAGGGCCAGCTGGTCGCACTGCAGTTCCTGACCGCCGGCCAGGCCGCGGCCACCACCTACCCGGACACGGTCCTTACGCCCACCCAGACCCGCACCCGCGCGCTGGCGCTGGGCAATGCGGCCATGGACAAGCCCGACGGCCTGATCGTGCACCACGTGCTGGGTGAGGTCGCGGCGCTCGCCGACCCGCGGACCGGCCAGCTCCTCTACGAGGGCACCGGCCTCGACGGCAAGAAGAACTTCGACCTGGTCCGCAACGGCGGCCTGAAGATCGTCACCACCATCGACCCGGTGATGCAGCAGGTCGCGGTCCGGGAGGCGGGCCGCAGCACCGAGTCCAACCTGAACCAGCAGCCGGTGAACCTGCAGGGGGCGCTGGTCGCGGTCGAGCCCGGCTCGGGTGCGGTCAAGGCCTACTACGGCGGCGACCGGGGCAGCGGCAACGACTACGCCGGCTTCTACAACGATCCCGTCCTCGGCGACGGCCAGGACTCCTGCTGCGGCGGGCACCCCGCGGGCGCGTCGTTCAACGTCTACGCCCTGGCGAGCGCGCTCATGAGCGGGTACACCGTGGACTCGCACTGGAACGGCGAGTCTCCGCAGAGCTTCCCGAACAGCGGCCGCTCCACCGCGGCCGGCAACCCGGTCCGCAACGTGGGCGAGGCCGCGGCGGCACCGCACTGCGCGTCCGGCTCCGCGAAGTGGTGCACGCTGGAGGAGTCGGCGGCCCTGTCGCTGAGCACCCCGTTCTTCGGCGTCGCCGAGGCCGTGGGCGTGCCCAAGGTCATCGACGTGGCCCGGGCGGCCGGGATCGACTCGATGTGGGCGACCGTCGACGGCAAGCAGCAGCGGGTCGACCTGACGAAGACCGACGGCAACTCGGCGTTTCCGAAGCTGTTCAACACCGAGGTCGCGATCGGGCAGTATCCGGTGACGGTCCTGGACCAGGCCGGCGGTATGGCCACGTTCGCCGCCCGCGGCCAGGCCGCCCGGACACACTTCCTGAAGGAGGTGTGGGCCGGCGGCAAGAAGACCTACAGCGAGGCGATCCGCCCGGCCCGCATCCCCGGCTTCACAGAACAGATGTCGGCCGACCTGAGCGCCGCCCTGCAGGGCACGCCGCAGCACTACAACCTGGGCCAGAAGGACGGCCGCCAGACCGCCGGCCTGGCCGGCACCTGGCCGGTCGGCCCGGCCGACGACACCGCGCACGCCTGGATGACCGGCTACACGGCCTTCAGCCAGCAGTCCCCGGGCCTCGCGGTCGCCGTGTGGGTCGGCAACCGGGCCGAGGAAGGCAAGATCGTCGACAAGGAGGGCCGCACCATTGTCGGCGGCAGCCTGCCGGGCCAGATCTGGCGCGACTTCCTCGACGGCGCTCTCACCGCGACGAAGGCCCCGGCCGTCCCGTTCGCCCCGAAATCCAACGTCGGCACCAAGCAGGTGGGCACCGGCATCCAGCCCTGACCGGTGGCGGTGACGTCACCAGGCGAAGCGTTCCCGGTGCAATTTCGGCGGGGGTACACCCAGTCGGCGCGCGGCGCGCAGGACGGCTTCGGTCCACGGGTCGGGGCCGCAGACGTACACGTCGTGCTCCGGCAGGTCGGGAGCCAGGGAGCGCAGCGCGGCCAGGTCGTCGTAGTCGCCGTAGCCGGTCGGGAGCCAGGAGCCGGCCGCGGCCCGGGGGCCGACCAGCGGGACCAGGCGGACGCCGCGGTCGCGGGCCAGCCACTCCAGCTCGGCGAGGAAGATGACGTCGCGGGGGTGGCGGGTGCGGTACACCAGCGTCGCCTTGCCGTGGCCGTAGGGCAGGTCCCACAGCAGGGCCAGCAGCGGGGTGACGCCGATGCCGCAGGCGAACATCGTGATCGGCCCGCCCGAGTAGGTGTCCTTCGTCATCCGGCCGTACGGGCCCTCGATCAGCACGCGGGTCCCGGGGCGCAGGGCGGCGACCCGGGCGGTGCCCTCCCCCACCGTCTTCACGGTGATCCGGAGGCGGTCGGCGCTCGGCGGGCCGGAGAGCGAGAACGGCTTGCCGAGCAGCGCGTCGCCGCCGTCGAGGAAGCGCCACACGAAGTACTGCCCGGCCCGGGCCGGTAGGCGGTCCAGGCGCCGGCCGCGGAGGTACACCGACACCAGGCCCGGTGCCTCGTCGACGACCCGGTCGACGCGCAGGCGGTGCCGCAGGGTGCGCCAGATCGGCAGGCCGAGCCGGAAGACGACGGTGGAGCCGGCCGCCGCGGCGTACATGGTCCACCAGAAGGTCTTCGCCGGGCCGGTGGTGAAGTCGCTGCCCAGCCACAGTTCGTGGGGCACGGCCAGGGCGATGCCGGCGTACGCGTACAGGTGCAGCAGATGCCAGGTCTCGTAGCGCAGCCGGCGGCGCACCCACCGCACGGAGGTGGCCGTGACGAGCACGAGCGCGGCGAAACCCGCGACCGCCGGCCAGATCCCGCGGTAGGCCAGGAGTTTGTCGTGGGCCGCGGCCGTGGCGAGGACGACGTGCGCGGCGAGGAGCAGCAACGAGGTCCCGCCGGTCCACCGGTGCCAGCGGCCGAGCCGGTCCTGGCCGAAGGCCCGCTCGATCCACGGGATGCGGGCCATGAGCAGGACCTGGAGCAGCAGTAGGTCGGTGGACCAGAGTGCGGCGAGCCGCCCGGCGGCCGCGGCACCGGGGGCCGACGTGTGCCGGCCCGACCACCACAGCAGTGTCGCGGCGGCCAGGCTGCCGAGCGCGATCAGCTTCGCGGTGGTTCGCACGGGTGCTGACGGTACGAATGCGGCGGTTGTCCCGACAGGGTTTGTGAACATGTCCTCGGTTGCCGGAAAACGGTTATCCGGTTGGGGCATCGACCTGGTTCACGAGCCGCCGCGGAGGCGGCCGGACTTGACCCACAGCCGGGCCGCGGCCGCGACGCCGGCGACGCTGACCGCCGCGAGCGTGCAGGCCAGGGCCCGCTGCCCGGTCGAGAAGTCCTTGGAGCGCAGCGAGTCGACGGCGACGAGGATCTGCACGCCGAAGGTGAGGGCGGCGAACGTGCCGACGATGACCTCGGCGGAGAACTGCGGGTCGAAGACGCGGTCGACCATCGTGCGGTGCCGCAGCACGGTCACGTCGCGCTGCCCGGGGGCGAGGTGCGTCCGCTCCGGCTCGACCCGCTCGAACAGCGCGGCCCGGATGCGTTTGATGTCGCGGTCGCACGCTTCGAGGGCGACGCCGAGCTTCCGCACGCTGGTGAAGATGAGACACGTGATCATGAACAGCACCGCGGCCATGATCGTCAGCCCGGTGGCCGCCGTCGGCCAGTCCGCCGCGCGGGCGCCGAAGGCCACGAGAAATCCCACGACCGCGACCAGCAGGGTGAAGAAGAACCCGAGGAACTGGTTGCGCTCCTGCTCGATGTGGCGGTAGTGCAGCCAGTGCTGCTGCCCCTCGTAGACGAGCGCGTTGGCCAGCAGCGTCTCCCGCTCGGACTCGCTCAACCCCACGCACCACTGTGCCCGCGGTACGGCCCGGGCGGCCTCCCCCGCGGCGGGCGAGGATCGCCGGGCCGGGCGGCTCCGGGCGGGGCACATCCCGCACCACGAACGTCCCCGCCGCGGCCAGTATCACCTGGGCCATGCCGCCCCTCCTGCGGGTATCCGGCACCGCACTACCCGCGATGGCCGGCGGCAACCAAGGCTCCCTCCGGTGTTTCGGCCGCCCCGCGGTGGTTAGTCGGTGCCGGACAACCGATGTGGGAAGGACAGATCATGGGTGAGCGGGACACGGTGCTGCGTTCCATGCACGACGCGGGCCTCGCCGCGTGGTTCGGCGGATCGTTGATGGGCGCGGTCGGGCTGAACGGCGCCGCGGCGAAGGTGGAAGACCCGAGGCAGCGGCTGGCGGTGTCGTCGGTCGGCTGGGACCGGTGGGCGCCGGTGAACCTGGCCGCGATCGGCAGCCACCTCGTCGGCGCCGCGGGCATCTTCGTCGGTGAACGGGGCCGGGTCGCCGGGCAGCGCGGCGTGGGCACGATGAGTGCGGTGAAGACGGCACTGACGGTGGCGGCGCTCGGTGCGACCGCCTACAGCCGCCGTCTGGGCATGCGGTTGGAAGACGCGGCGACGGTACCGGTGGAAGGTGTGACCGAACCTTCGGCGCAGACGCCACCGGCGGTGCGTCAGGTGCAGCGCCGCCAGCGCGTCGCGCAGTGGACGGTGCCGGCCCTGACCGGCGCGCTCATCGCGGTGACGGCCCTGGCCGGGGAGCAGCAGAAGCCCCGCTCGGTCGCCCGCGGTGTCGCCCGCCGGCTCCGTGGCGTGCTCCGGCCGGCCGCCTGAGCCTCAGCGGACCAGCAGGCCGGTGTCGGTCGCGGCGAGGTGGCTCAGCGCCTCGCCCGGCCGCAGCGGCGGCAGCAGCGGCAGGTCGCCGGGGTGGTCGCGGAGGACCTTGATGGCGTGGCGGGCCGGTACGGTGCCGGTCGGGTAGCGGCGCGCGCAGCGGCCGTCGACGACGCCGCGGCGGGTGGCGAACGCGGCCGCCGCCCGCCAGCTGTACAGCGGGGCCGTACTGGGCCGGTGCGCGCCCGGCGGCTCCGGCAGCGCCTCGATCGACGTGAACGGCTCGCTGCCGGCCAGCCACCAGCACAGCTCCTGCACGGCGTCCCAGGTCGGCTCCCGGCACCAGTACGGCACCAGCCCGGCCCGCAGCACGTTCCACGGGTCGACGAGCCGGCCGCACTCCACCACGAGCCGGTTGCCGGTGCGGCCACCGGCGCGCAGCCAGCGGCGGTACAGGTCGGCGACGGCCGCGCTGAACGCGCCCGCGGTGGGGTAGAGCACCTCGTGCACGGTCAGCCGGTGGCGCCGGCCGGCGTCGAACAGCGCCCGGATCGTGGCCGGGTCGATCTGCCGCGGGCCGTGCACCAGCACGACGGTCCCGCCGGCCGCCCCGTGTCCGCTCAGCGCCGCGGGCCAGCCGGAGTCCAGCGGCCGCCACGGCATCCCGAGGGCCACCGCGAGGTGCACGGCCGAGCCGTGGGCGGCGCCGAGCACCACGCCGCGGCTGCGCTCGCGCGGCTGGCCGGCGGCCCGGTCCAAAGCGTCGGTCGCGGCCCGGGCGAAAACGTTCACGATCGGCGGCGGGATCAACGCTCGCCCCCTCCGCGGATCGATGTTCATAGCGTGCCTGGCGCTCCAACTTCCCGCCCGCCGCCCGATGAAACCGAGCGGGCCGATGGCGGTGGCCGCGGCGGCGTGCATACTTGCGGGAGCGGGCCCCGCCGTTCGGCAGCGAGCGGACGCGGCCGGCATCGTTCGACGGAGACGCCCCCATGGCGCTTGATCGATTCCCGAAGTCCCTGCGGTCCGGCGACGACGTCGCCCTGCTCGAGGTCCGCATTCGGCCGGAGCGGCCGGCACCGGATGACGGCGTGACCTGTGTCGCGGTCGCCGGCGAGATCGACCAGCTGACCGCGGCCAGCCTGCATGCGGCATTCGCGGCGGTACTGCACGAGCCCGCGCCCGAGCGCGTCGAGCTGGACCTGGCCGAGGTGACGTTCATCGAGTCGACCGGCGTGCGGACGCTGCTGACCGGGGCCGTCATGGCCCAGCGGGCCGGCTGCGACCTGCGGGTCGTGCGCTCCTCCCCCGTCGTGCACCGGATTCTGCGCATCTGCGGGCTGCTCGACGTCCTCGGCGCCGACACGGACGCGGAGCTGTCGACTCCCGCCCGGGTCGGCAGCTGAGGACCCGCTCCCGGCCGGGGCGCATGGTCGGCGGCGCCCGGGGTAGGTGCTCACCCGAGCGTCATTGCCGGACCCCTGCCCCGCCGGAGCTGCCGATGCCCGACCCACGCGCCGAACTCGCGTCCCGGATGGACCGCCTGGCCGGGGAGTTGCACGGCGGCGCCGGGGTGCAGGAGGTGCTGCAGGCCATCGTCGACTCGGCCGTGCGGACGGTGCCGCACGCCGAGCATGCCGGCGTGACCCTCAAGACGGCGCGGCAGGCCACGTTCACGCCCGTCGCCAGCGACGACTTCGTGCGGGCGGTCGACCAGATCCAGTACGACGCCGGCGCCGGGCCGTGCCTGGCCGCGCTGTTCGACGAGCCGCTGGTGCGCATGCCCGACATCGCCGCGGAGACCCGGTGGCCGGGCTTCACCCAGCGCTCGCGGCGGCTGGGGCTGGGCAGCATGCTGTCGTTCCGGCTGGTGGCCACCGACAGGCAGCACGGCGGGCTCAACCTCTACGCCCACGCGCCCGGCCGCTTCGACGATCTCGACGAGCACATCGGCCTGCTCTTCGCCGCGCACGCCGCGGGCGCCCTCGGCGCGCTGCTGCGCCGTGAGCAGCTGTCCGCCGCGCTGTCCACCCACGACACCATCGGCCAGGCCAAGGGCATCCTCGTGGAGCGGCACCGCATCAGCAGCGAGGCGGCGTTCCAGCTGCTGGTGCGGGCCAGCCAGCACACCAACACGAAGCTCGCCGAGATCGCCGAGCACCCTGGTGCGCACCGGCGAGCTCGCCGGCCCCTGAGATCGCTGTGAGACCGCGCGCACCGTGGGTACCACGAGAGGGGTGGATGCACCGACTCGGAATGTGTGAGGCCGGCTCGTGGCACATCGGTTTGGGGTCCAGGTGGGGCCGGTCGCCGACGGATGCCTGCGCATCGCGGTGACCGGCGAGGTCGACCTGGCGACGAGTGAGGTGCTGTTCGTGGTGGCCGCCGACGCCCTGGCCGGTACGGACGCCGCCCGGGCCGGCACGGTGGAGATCGACGTGTCGGGGGTGACGCTGCTGGCCGCGTCCGGCATCGGCGTGCTGCTGGCGGTGCAGAACCGGGCCCGCGAGCAGGGCATCCCGCTGACGGTCCGGGGCGCTGTCGGACTGTCGCTGGCGGCGCTGGAGATCACCGGCACCCTCAAGCAGCTCGAAGGCGAGGTCGCGCCCGACCAGCCGGACCGGCCCCGCGGGACAACGCGATGATCATCACTGCCGCGTCGTCTGTTTCCCGGCCGCGGGAACTGGCAACCTCATGATCGTGAATTCGCCGCCGCTCGAGCCGATGCCGGACCCGTCCTTGCGGGTGGGCAGTGCCTGGCGGGCCGGGCGCTGGCTGCTGACCGCGGCCGGGGTGCTGGACATCGGCAGCGTCCGGCGGCTGGAGCACATGGTGGTGTCCGGGCTCAACGCCGGGGCCGTCGACGTCGTCGTCGACCTGGCCGGCGTCCGCATCTGCGACGCCGCCGGCATGACGGGGCTGCTGCGGTCCGGGCGCACCTGCACGGCCCTCGGCGGTTCGCTGCGCCTGGCCGCCCCGACGGCCGTGCTCCGCGAGGCGTTCGCGATCGTCGGCCTCGGCCAGGATGTGCCGATGTACACGACCGTCGAGGCGGCCCTCGGCCCCGACGAGGACCGGCGCATCAAGGACTGAGGCGCTCAGTCCCGCCGGTTGCGGCGGACCCGGCGGACCAGCCCGTAGACGGCGACGCCGCCCAGCACCCACGGCACGGCCTGGATCACCGCGTCGATCGGCTGGTGCCCGACGTCCGTGCGGCCCCGGCCCAGCCGCGACGCCCGGCCGTGGTGGGTCACCTCGGCGTGCAGGCCGGTCGGGACGATCGGGTCGGGGTGCCCGCGCAGCGCCGAACGCACCCGGCTCTCGGCCACGTCGACCCGGTCGGCGGCGAGCAGCAGCAGCCAGTGCGCGGCCCGGGCTTCGCTGTAGCGACGGTACGCGTACCTGCGCATGGCACCGGACAGGCCGCGCGGCGGGCAGCTGGTGCCGAAGACCGGCGTGAGCATGGCGTGCTCGATCGAGCGCTCCCGGGGCCACCGCTCCGGCTGGCGCTCCGGGAAGTCCCACGGCGCGCCGCTCAGGCCCGGATCGAACTGCTCCCGCGGTACCGCCGGGCGGTCCTTCGGGTCGAGGTCGGCGCCCCAGCCGGGGATCCGGGCCCGCAGCGCCGCGCTGGACTCGGCGTTGGCGGGCTTGTCGGCGGTGTACGGCATCGGGTCCTCCGGCACTCAGTTCGGCACGATGAGCGGCTTGATGCAGCCGTCGAGCTTGGCCGAGAAGATGTGGTAGCCCTCGGCGATGTGCTCCAGCGGGATGCGGTGCGTGACGATGGCGGCCGGGTCGAGGTAGCCGTTGCGGATGTGCTCGAACAGCCGCGGCCACTGCCGCTTCACCGGGCACTGGTTCATGCGCAGGGTGAGACCCTTGTTCATGGCGTCGCCGAACTTCACCGCGCTGAACATCGGCCCGTAGGCGCCCATCACCGAGATGGTGCCGCCCTTGCGCACGGCGTCGATGGCCCAGTTCAGCGCGACCGGCGAGCCGCCCTGCAGTTTGAGCTTCGCCGCGGTCACGTGCTGCAGCAGGTTGCCGTCGGCCTCGGCGCCGACCGCGTCGATGACCACGTCGGCGCCGAGGTGCCCGGTGGCCCGCTTGAGGAACACGACGATGTCGTCGTGCTCGGTGAAGTTGACGGTCTCGGCGTGCGCGAAGGTGCGGGCCTTGTCCAGCCGGTACTCGAGGTGGTCCACGACGATCACCCGGCCGGCGCCCATCAGCCAGGCCGACTTCGCCGCGTACAGACCGACCGGCCCGGCGCCGAGGACGACCACCACGTCACCTTCGACGATGTCGCCGAGCTGCGCGCCGAAGTAGCCGGTGGCCAGCGCGTCGGTGAGCAGGACGGCGACGTCGTCGTCCATCCAGCCGGGGATGACGCTGGGCCCGACGTCGGCGAACGGCACCCGGACATACTCGGCCTGGCCGCCGTCGTAGCCGCCGCACGTGTGGGAGTACCCGTAGATCCCGCCGACCGCGGTGGCGTTGGGGTTGACGTTGTGGCAGTTGGAGTACAGGCCGCGGGCGCAGAAAAAGCACGAGCCGCAGAACACATTGAACGGCACCATGACCCGGTCGCCGACGCCGACGTTGCGCACCGCCGGACCGACCTCGTCGACGACGCCGACGAACTCGTGCCCGAACGTCATCCCGACGCGGGTGTCGGGCATCATCCCGTGGTACAGGTGCAGGTCCGAGCCGCAGATGGCGGCGCGGGTGACGCGGACGATCGCGTCGTCGGGGTGCTCGATCGCCGGCCGGTCCTTCTCCTCCAGCCGCACCCGGTAGGGGCCCCGGTAGACCATCGCTCGCATACGGCGCCTCCTGGCGATGTGCCCGCTGACTGTCCGACAGTCGGCCGCTACCCGCCAGACCGCCCGTCAAACGGCCCGACGTTCGCGTGGCGTCCGGGCCGCATCGCCGCGTGGCGCTGGCCGGGGCCCAGGCCGTCGCGGGCGGCGAGGGCGTCGGCGACCGCGCCGGTCGTAAAGCCGTACACGCTCTTGTGCAGCACGTCGAGCGCGAGCTCCGCGCGGGGCCAGGTCTGCGGCGGCGCGCCCACCCCGGTGGCGTTCTCCAGGATCTGGTCGCTGCTGAGCCGCACCACGGTGAACATGCCCGACGCGACCGGCCCGCGCAGGCCGGCCTGGGCCATGACGCTGCACAGCACCCCGACGAGGGCGCCCTGCCCGTAGTGCATCGTCAGGTTCAGCCACCGCGGCTGGCGGCCCGGCCGCGCCGGCCGGCCCGTCAGTCGGGCCAGCACCCGGCCCGGCACGTGCGAGTCGGGCCGCCCGGTGAGCCGCTGCTCGGCCTTCTCGGCCACGGTCATGACCGCGGCTCCGGCCAGTCCGGCCACCACACCCTGCCACACCGCTCGCCTCAGCATGTGGGCCCGCATACCCGGCCTCACCCCCGCTACACGAATTGCCGGGCGACGACCGGCGCGTCGCGGCCGGTGCCGGCGGGCGCCCGGTCGCCGCGCTGCTCCTCGTGGTAGTCGGCGTCGACGTTGACCGACCACACGTCGTGGCCGGCGGCGTCGAGGATGTTCTCGACGGCCAACATGGCGGTGAGCATCGAGTGGTCCTGGTTGTTGTACCGGTGCATGCCGTTGCGGCCCACCGGGTGGACGTTGGGCACGGCGGCGGCCAGCCAGTCCCGCACGACGCGGAGGTTCTCGTGGTAGTCGCCGTCGTAGACGGGGTAGGCCTTGGGCATCCGCACGACGAACCCGCGCTCGACGGCGCCGGCTGTCACCAAACCGAGCCGTTCGAGCTCGGCCGTGCCCAGCGCCACGAGGTCGGCGTCCGGCCGCTGCCACAGGTCGTCGCCGGCGAAGACGAAGTACTCCAGCCCGAGGCAGGTCCGGCCGTCGCGGACGAGGTAGGGCGACCACGATCCGAAGTTCTGGATGCGGCCCACCCGCACGCCCGGGTCGTGGACGTAGATCCAGTTATCGGGGAAGGAGAACCGCCGCGGGACGACGAGCGCGACGGTCAGGAAGTCGCGGTGGGTCAGGGCCGCGGCGCTGGCCGGGACCTCGGGCGGGGCCGGCGGGCGCATGGCCAGCACCAGCTCGGCGATCGGCATCGTGGAGACAACGGCGTCGGCGGGCCGCTGCCGCCCACCGGCCTCGACGGCGACGGCGCGGCGCCGCGCGGCATCGCGGTGGATCACCGTGACCGCGGCCCCGGTCTCGATGGTGCCGCCGAGGTCACGGACCCGCTCGGCGCAGCGCTGCCACATCATGCCCGGCCCGAACTTCGGATACTGGAACTTGTCGATCAGGCTCGCGGTGCGGAACCGCTGGACGTTCGGCAGCAGCGCGTTGAGGGCGGCGCGGCCCAGCGACAGGCCCTTGATGCGCTGGGCCGCCCAGTCGGCCGGGAGGCTCGAAGCCGGCACCCCCCACACCTTCTCGGTGTACGTCTTGAAGAACATGCCGTACAGCCGCCGCCCGAAGCGGGCCGTCACCCACCCCTCGAACGTGTCCTGCCGCGCGGGCGGGCGCAGCCGGGCCCGCAGGTACGACGCCACGCAGCGCACCGCCTCGACCGGGCCGAGGTTGCGCAGCGCGTTCGTGGCCCGCAGCGGATAGTCGAAGAGCCGGCCCCGGTACAGGATGCGGCTCATGCGGGGCCGCAGCAGGAAGTCGTCGTCGGGCAGCAGCTCGTGCCACAGCGCCTCGACCTGCGGCACCTTCGTGAAGAAGCGATGTCCGCCGATGTCGAAGCGCCAGCCGTCGCGCTCCGCGGTGCGGCTGATGCCCCCGATGACGTCGTCGGCCTCCAGCACCCGCACCGGCACCCCGCGCCGGGCCAGTTGCAGCGCCGCGGTCAGCCCCGCCGGCCCCGCCCCCACGACGATCACCGTTGTGTGTTGCCCGTCCAGCATTTCCGCCCCCTCGCCGTCCGACGCTTCCGGGTCCCCCACTTGCACGTCGGGCGATCGGTAAACATCAGACGGCCGGAAGTGGGTAGCGGGCATCCGTGCGACTCTCGGCCCACTGGCGGTACGCCATCCTGCTGTTCGTCGTGTCGCAGGCCGCGCTGAGCATCCTCGGCACCCTCGCGCGCCAAGCCTTCGACGCGGCCGGGGGGCCGCCCGCCGGTGAGACGATGATGCGCGCGGACCAGGACGCGGTGTCGTCGCACGGGTGGTACTCGATGTGGTTCGCGTGGGACTCGTTCCAGTACCGCAACCTCGCCGAGGTCCCGTGGGGGCAGTGGGAGCATCTGGGCTTCCCGCTGCTGTACCCGGTGCTCGCAAAGGCGCTCGCCGTCCCGCTCGGCGGCGACACGGAGCTGGCGCTGCTGCTCATCGCCGACGCCGCCTACATCGTCCTGCTGGCCTACCTGTACCGCTGGTCGCTGCTCGTCCTCGGCGAGTCCGCGGACGACGAGGCGGCCCGGCGCACCGCCCGGCTCCTGGTGCTGATGCCGACCGCGTTCCTGTTCCACGCCGCGCTGACCGAGGCGCTGTTCGTGTGCCTCGCCGTGGTCGCGTTCTACCACGCCGAGCGCGGGCAGTGGATCGCCGCCGGCGTCGCGGGCTACTTCCTCGCCCTGAGCCGCTCCGTCGGCTTCCTGGTGGTCATCCCCCTGGTCCTGCTGCTGGTTACCCGGTCCGGGCGCCGGTTCGAGCCGAAAGCCCTGGCCTTGGTACTCGTACCCGCGGGCTGGCTGACCTTCATGGCCTACAGCCGCTGGCGGGTCGGCGACTGGTTCGCGTACCAGGAGGAGCAGCGCCGCGGCTGGGGCATCGAGCTGACCGACCCGCTGTGGACGCTCTGGCACGGGGTGAGCGCGGGCACGCCGCTGGACCGCACGCGCACCTGGTTCGCGGTGGCGGTCCTGGCCCTGGCGGTGGCCGGGGCGTGGCGGCTGCACCCGGCCTACGCGGTGTACACCGTCGTGCTCGTGCTGGCCGCGCTGAGCATCGGGGTGCCGGTGTACCGCAGCCTCCTGCGCTATCTGCTCGTGGCGTTCCCGCTCGCCGCCGTCCTGGCCCGGTGGACGGTGCGCCGGGAGGTGGAGACGGCGCTCACCGCGCTGCTCGCCGTCACGCAGGGCGCGCTGTTCGTGCTCTGGCTGGCGTACTGGACCCACACGATCATTTGAAGCCTTCGCCGGCGCGCTCCCGCCGCAGGTGCTCCTCGGCCCGCACGGCCAGGTCGCCGTCCTCGGCGGCCAGCCCTTCGTACATCGGGCGGACCTGCTCCTCGTCCTGCAGCGGCGGCAGCAGTGGGATCGCCGGGTCGGTCACCGCGTCGATGAGCACCGGCCGGTCCGCGTGCAGGGCCTGCCACCAGGCCTCGTCGACCTCGCCGGGGTCGGTGACCCGCACGCCGCGCAGCCCGAGCAGGTCGGCCCACTGCGCGTAGGGCACGTCGGGCAGCCGCTGCGACTCGGCGAAGCGCGGCTCGCCCTCCATCTCCCGCTGCTCCCAGCTGACCTCGGCCAGGTCACGGTTGTTCAGCACGCAGATGACGAAGCGCGGGTCGGCCCAGTCCCGCCAGCGGGCGGCGACGGTGACGAGCTCGGCCAGGCCGGCCATCTGCATCGCGCCGTCGCCGGTGAGGACCACCACCGGCGCGCCGGGCGCGGCGAGCTTGGCCGCGAGCCCGTAGGGCAGGCCGCAGCCCATGCAGGCGAGGGTGCTGCACAGGTGGGCGGGCACGCCGGCGGGCAGGCGCAGGTGCCGGGCGTACCAGTAGGTCACCGAGCCGACGTCGACGGCCACCCGGGCGTCGGCGGGCAGCCGCCCGGACAGGGCCCGCACGACGTGCTGCGGGTTGACCGGCTCGGCCGCGGCGGCCGCGCGGGCCTCGGCGATGGCGTCCCAGCGGCGCGCCGACTCCTGAACCCGATCCCGCCAGGACCGCCCGGCGCGGGGTTCGATCCGCGTCAGCAGCGCCCGCACCGTCTCCGCGGCGTCACCGGCGAGGGGCACCTCCACCGGGTAGCGCACCCCGAGCCGGCGCCCGTCGATGTCGATCTGGACGGCCCGGGCCTGCCCCGGCGCCGGGTAGAACTCGGTCCACGGGTCGTTGCTGCCGACGATGAGCAGCGTGTCGCAGCCGCGCATGAGTTCGGCGCTGGCGGTCGTGCCGAGGTGGCCCATGACGCCGGTGTGCCACGGGAGGCCCTCGTCGAGGACGGGCTTGCCCAGCAGCGACGCGGTCACCCCGGCGCCGAGACGCTCGGCCAGCTCGGCCACCTCGGCGGCGGCGCCGGCGGCGCCCTGGCCGATGAGGACGGCGACCCGCTCCCCGGCGGCGAGGACCGCCGCGGCCCGGTCGAGGTCCTCGTCGCGGGGCACGACCCGCGGGCGGGGCGAACCGGGCGCGGTCACCATGACGCCGTGCGTGTGCTCCTGCGGGTCGGGCGCGGCCGCCGTCTGCACGTCGTGCGGCAGGATCACGCACGTCGGGCTGCTCGTGGCCAGGGCGATGCGAAACGCCCGGTCGAGCAGCATCGGCACCTGCTGGGGCGTGTGCGCGGTCTGCACGAACTGGGCGCACACGTCGCCGAAGAGCCGCTGCAGGTCGATCTCCTGCTGGTAGGCGCTGCCGAGCACGGTCGACGTCTGCTGCCCGACGATCGCCACGACGGGCTTGGAGTCGAGTTTGGCGTCGTAGAGCCCGTTGAGCAGGTGCACCGCGCCGGGCCCCTGCGTGGCCAGGCACACGCCGACCCCGCCGGTGTACTTCGCGTGCGCGACGGCCATGAACGCGGCCGCCTCCTCGTGCCGGGCCTGCACGAAGTCCGGCTCACCGGCCCGGCGCAGCGCGCCCAGGACGCCGTCGATGCCGTCGCCGGAGTACCCGAACACCCGGGGCACACCCCACGCGTGGAGCCGTTCGACGACGACATCGGAGACGGTCCGCTCAGCCATGCCGCCCCGCTACCCGGCCGCGGCGGCCCGAACCAACGCCGATCGACCAATTTGTCTATCCGGCGGGAGGCCGGGTAGCGGCGGCCCTATCACGACGACGACCGCCGGGCCGATCGGTGGCGACACCTCGACCGATGACGATGTCCGCGGGGCCGGTCCGACCATCGATGGCGGCCGACCGGGCGCCGGGTGCCCGACCGCGAGTTCGACGCCCTGTTCACCGCCGACCGCCCGGTGATCTTCGCCTTCCACGGCCACCCGTGGCTCATCCACCGGCCTGACCGCCGGGTTTGCCGCCGGCCGCGCTGGGTAACGGCGCGGCCGGAGGTGGACATGTCCGGCTGGCCGGTACTGCTCGTGGTGCTCGTCTTCGTCGCGGCCGCCGGTGCCATCTGGGTCGCCGGCATCCAGCTCTCCGCGCAGACCGACGTGCTGTCGACCCGCCTGCACCTGGGCTCCGCGCTGGGCGGGCTCATCCTGCTGGCCGTGGCGACCAACCTGCCCGAGATCGCGATCGTGGGCAGCGCCGCCGTGTCGGGGCAGGTCGGCGTGGCCATCGGCAACATCCTCGGCGGCATCGCGATCCAGACCGTGGTCCTCGTCGCCCTGGACGCGTTCGGGGTGCGCGGGGACCGGCCGCTGACCTACCGCGCGGCGTCGCTGGTGCTCGTGCTCGAGGCCGTCCTGGTCATCGCGGTTCTGGCGGTCGTCGTGGCCGCGAACCGGCTGCCCGCGGGCCTGGTCGCGCTGCGGCTGGCGCCCGGCTCCGTGCTCATCCTGGTGCTGTGGGTGTGCGGGCTGCTCCTGCTGCGCCGGGCCGGCACGTCGCTGCCGTGGCACGAGTCCGGTGAAGCCCCCGACAACCAGGACGTGCCGCGCGGGCACCGTCGCCACCAGCGCGAGCGGGAGGCCACCGGCAGGGGTGTCAGCACCGGCCGGGCCGCGCTGATCTTCGGCGTCGCGGCGCTTGTCACGCTGGGCGCGGGCGTGGTGTTGGAGCGCAGCGGCGACGCCATCGCCGCGCACGCCGGCTTGTCCGGGGTCCTCTTCGGGGCGACGGTCCTGGCCGCCGCCACCTCCCTGCCCGAGCTGTCCACCGGCCTGGCGTCGGTCCGGCACGGCGACTACCAGCTGGCCGTCAGCGACATCCTGGGCGGCAACGCATTCCTGCCCGTGCTGTTCCTGCTGGCCACGGTACTGTCCGGACGGGCGGTCCTGCCGCAGGCGCAGGACACCGACATCTACCTGACCGCGCTGGGCATGCTGCTCACCGTCGTCTACGCCGTCGGGCTGGTCTTCCGGCCGCGGCGGCGCATCGCCCGGCTCGGCGCCGACTCCATCGCGGTGCTCGTGCTGTACCTGCTGGGCATCGCCGGTCTCATCGCGATCGCGAGCGCCTGACCGGAGCTGCCGCAGCGTTGATCGCCGGCCGCCTACCCGGGCCGGGACCACCCACACGGCGATGCGTCAGCCGCGGCCGGACGGGTAGCGGCCGGGCATGACCGTGAACCCGGTTTCGTGGCCGCAGTACCTCGGCGATGTCGTCCATCCGGCCGACAAGCGGACCCTCGTCGAGCACGCCCGGGCGCGGGGCGCCGACGACGATGTCGTGCGGACGCTCGAGAGCCTGCCGGTGGACCGCTTCGACTCCGCGCAGGATGTCCGTGAGGCGTTCGGCCACCGGTGACCACGACGCGGGCGGTGCCGGAAGCGACCGGGGCGCTGCTGCCGGGCGTGGCGAGGATCGCGGTGCTGCGGGCCAACGCTCTCGGCGACTTCCTGTTCGCCACACCCGCGCTGGCGGCGCTGCGGGCGGCGTACCCGGCGGCCGAGGTGACGCTGCTCGGCGCGCCGTGGCACACCCGGTTTCTGCGGGACCGGCCCGGGCCGGTGGACCGGGTCGTCGTCGTGCCGCCGGCGCCGGGCATCCGGGCCGCCGATCCGGGTGAGGCGTGGTCGGCGGCCGATGTGGAACGGTTCCGGGCGGCGGGCCGGGCCGAGCGCTTCGACCTCGGCCTGCAGCTGCACGGCGGCGGCGCGCACTCCACCCCGCTGCTGGCGTCGCTGCGGCCACGGCTGACGGCCGGGCTGCGCGCGCCGGACGCCCCGGCGCTGGACCGGTGGATCCGCTACACCCTGCACCAGCCGGAGGTGTCGCGGTACCTCGAGGCGGTGGCGCTCGTCGGGGCGGCGCCGGTCACGCTGCGCCCGTCGGTGACCGTCGGCGACGCCGACCGGCTCGAGGCGCTCACGGTGGCCGGGGCGCCGGGCCGGCCGCGGGTGGCGCTGCATCCGGGCGCGGCCGACCCGCGGCGGCAGTGGCCGCCCGAGCGGTTCGCCGCGGTCGGGGACGCCGCCGCGGCCCGGGGCGCCGAGGTGTTCGTGACCGGCTCGGCGGCCGAACGCGGCATCGTCGGCGCCGTCACCGCCGGGATGCGGGCGCCGGCCCGGCCTCTCGTCGATCGGCTGTCGGTGGGCGGGCTGGCGGCCCTGTATGTGGGCTGCGCCGTGGTCGTGGCCAATGACACCGGGCCGCTGCACCTGGCCGCGGCCGTCGGCGCCGCGACGGTCGGGCTGTTCTGGGTCGGCAATGCCGTCAACTCCGGCCCGTTCGAGCAGCACCGGCACCGTGCGCTGCTGTCCTGGACGATGTCCTGCCCCCGCTGCGGCGCCGGCCGCACCGCCGAGCTGTATCCGCTGCGCGACAACGGCCCCGGCTGCGACCACGGGGCCGCGGCCGCCGGTCGCCGCGGTGTTGACCTGGCGCGCGACGCTCCGCGGGAGGACCGGATCGCCGCGGGCGGCGCACCCGCCCTCCACCTTCTTCGGCGGCGGGGTGTCCTTGAGCAGGAAGCCGGTGGCGCCGAGCGCGATGGCTGGACCTGAACGCGACCACCGGACCGCTGACGAGTGCCACGATGGGTCTCGGCGACGCCGCGCGGCTGGGGGTCTCGACGCTCGTCTGGGTGTTGATCCCCCTGGCCGCGGGCGCCGCACGAACCGTTCGCCGGGACGTCAGCTGAAGATAGAACGTTCGGTCTTGACCGTTCCGGCCGACGGCGCTACCGTTCGATCAGACAGAACGTTCGTTACACCTCCCGGAGGCCGGCAATGCCCACCAAGATCACCCTGATCATCGACAACCCCGCGGACCCCGAGGCGTTCGAGAAGGTCTACGCCGAGGTGAAGGCGGCCGCGGAGACGTTCCCGGCGCTGCGGCGGGCCGAGTCGGCGAAGGTGTGGCCCAAGGAGGACGGCTCCCCCACGCCCGCATACCGCACCCTCGACCTCTACTTCGACAGCTACGAGGACGCCTCCGCCGCCGTCGCCACCCCGGCCGCCGGCGCGGTCTTCGGCGCCCTCGCGGAGTCGAAGGTGACGTTCACGGGACTGTTCTCCGACATCGAGTAGACGCCGGAGCCGCACACCACAGCGCGCGCCGGGGTCTCAGGACGGCCGGCGCGCGCCGTGGCGCTCGACGAGACCGTCGACGCCGCGCAGGAAGGTCTCGCCGATCAGCACCGGATCGGACAGGCAGCCGGCCGCCATCGCACCGTCGCGGAGCATCACGAAGTGCCGGGCCGCCGCCTCCGCCCCCGTCGCGTCGATGCGGGTCATCAGCGCGGTGACCGTGTCGAGGAACCAGCGCCGGTGCGCGATGACGGCCCGGTGCACGGGGTGCTCCGGGTCCGGGTACTCGGCGACGGCATTGAGGAAGGCGCACCCGCGGAAGCCGGGCGTCCGGATGTCCGCGGCGATCGACGCCGCCACCGCCCGCAGCGCCTCGGCCGGCGGCAGCGTGCCGGCGGCCGTCCCGACCTGGCTGCGAATCCCTTCGTCGACCCGCGTGAGATAGGCCACGACGAGGTCCTCCTTGCCCGGGAAGTGCCGGTAGAGCGTGGCCCGGGTGATCTTCGCGGCGTCGAGGACGCGGTCGACCGGCACCGAGTGGATGCCCTCGGCGTAGAACATCCGCGTCGCCGTGTCGAGCAGCCGTAACCGCGCCTCGGACGGCCGCACCTATGTCTCACCACGTGCCATGGCGACAAGCATAGCGACAGAACGTTCGGTCTTGACAGACCGCCGGCCCCGCGTCATCGTTACGGGAGACAGAACGTTCGTTCTCTCCCCCGAAGCCAGAAGGAATTCCAATGACCACCGTCGCCCCCTCGAGCCTCGCCACGACCGCGTCCGCCCTCCGCCGGCTCTACTTCGTCCGCTTCGGCTTCGCCATCGTCTGGGCGCTCGTGATGATCCCCCTGGCCAAGCACCTCAACCCGGTCACCGCCACCCTGCTGGTGATCTACCCGCTGTTCGACGTGGCCGCCGCGATCGTCGACGCCCGCGCGTCCCGGGCCACCGGATCACCGGTCCTGCTGTACGTGAACATCGTCATCAGCCTCCTCGCCGCCGTCGGCCTCGCCGTCGCCGGCGCGTCGGGCATCCCGGCCGTCCTGCGGGTCTGGGGCGCCTGGGCCGTCGTCGCCGGCCTGGTGCAGCTCGCCGTCGGCCTCACCCGCCGCCGGATGGGCGGGCAGTGGCCGATGATCATCAGCGGTGGCATCTCCGTCCTCGCCGGCGCGTCCTTCATCGCGAGCGCCGCCGCCAATGACCCGGCCCTGACCAACGCCGTCGGCTACGCGATCCCGGGCGCGATCTTCTTCCTCATCGCCGCCATCCGGCTCGGCCGCACCGCGAAGGGCAACTGACATGACCACCACCACCTACGACGTCATCGTCATCGGCGCCGGACCCGTCGGCGAGAACGTCGCCGACCGGATCGTGCGGGGCGGCCTGAGCGCCGCGATCGTCGAACGGGAACTCGTCGGCGGCGAATGCTCCTACTGGGCCTGCATGCCGACCAAGGCGTTACTGCGCAGCGCGTCGGCACTGCGGGCCGCCCGCGACCTGCCCGGCGCCCGCGAGGCCGTCACCGGGACGCTCGACGCGGCCGCCGTCCTGCGCCGCCGCGACGCCTTCGCCTCCGACTGGCACGACGACGGTCAGGTGTCCTGGCTGGACTCCGCCGGGATCGCCCTGCACCGGGGCCAGGGCCGCATCACCGGCGAGCGGACCGTCGACGTGACCGCCGCCGACGGCACCACCACCACACTCACCGCCCGGCACGCGGTCGTCGTCGCGACCGGCAGCAGCGCCCTGCTCCCCGACATTCCCGGGCTGCGCGATGCGGCCCCATGGAGCAGCCGGGAAGCGGCCGCGGCGACCGAGGTGCCCGGCCGGCTCGCCATCATCGGCGGCGGGGTCGTCGCCACGGAGATGGCGACCGCCTACACGAGCCTCGGCGCGCAGGTGACGGTGCTGGCCCGCGACGGCGTGCTGCACCGGGCCGAGCCGTTCGCCGGAGCCCTCGTCACGCAGTCATTGCAAAAAGCAGGGGTGGTGGTACTGCCCGGAGCCCGCACGACCGCCGTGGCGCGGGACGGCGACGGCGCGGTACACCTGACGCTCGCCGACGGCGGACAGCTCGACGCCGACGAACTCCTCGTCGCGGTCGGCCGGGCACCGAACACGCAGGACCTCGGCCTGGACACCGTCGGGCTGGAGCCGGGCGGCTGGCTCACCGTCGACGACACGCTGCGCGTCCTTGGTGCGGACGGCACCCCGATCGGCGGCGGCTGGCTGTATGCGGCCGGCGACGTCAACCACCGCGCGCTGCTCACCCACCAGGGCAAGTATCAGGCGCGAGCGGCCGGCGACGTCATCGTGGCCCGGGCCAAGGTCGAGCCGGTCGACGACGGCCGGTGGGGCCGGCACGCCGCGACCGCCGACGAGCACGCGGTACCCCAGGTCGTCTTCTCCGATCCGGAGGTCGCCTCGGTGGGCCTCACCGCGGCCGCCGCCGAAGCCGCCGGCCTGCGCACCCGCGTCGTCGACTACGACCTCGGCGCCGTCGCCGGCTCCGCCCTGCACGCCGACGGCTTCCAGGGCCAGGCCCGGATGGTCGTCGACGAGGACCGGCAGGTGATCGTCGGCTTCACCGTCGCCGGCCCGGACGTCGCCGAACTCCTGCACGCCGCGACGATCGCCGTCGTCGGTGCGGTACCACTGCATCGTCTCTGGCACGCAGTGCCCGCGTATCCGACGGTCAGCGAGGTCTGGCTGCGGCTGCTGGAAGCCTACGGCCGCTGACGGCCCGATTCGAGGAGCCGGCGCGGACGTGGGTGGTGGCCCAGGGCGCCTGATCGTCGACCACGCCCGGGCACACACCCGACCGCCGGGTCGTGCCCCGGGCGTGATCGACGGGACTCAGGCGACGCAGCCGTTCGCGTCCTTGACCGGGTTGATCGTGTACTTGTCGACCCAGCTGTGCGCGAAGTTGTAGGAGTCGCGGGCCTTGATGTGGAATCCGGTGACGTGACCACCGTCGACCACGACGTAGGCGCTCAGGCACGCCCGCGGGCCGAAGTTGGCGGCCTCCCGGGTCTTCACGGCGGCGCCGCTCGCGCAGGTGAGCCCGCTGGCCTCGTCGCAGTAGAAGCTGTCGTACTGCCCGACGGTGATCAGCACCGGCACGGTGACCGCCAGCGTGACCGCCGGAGTGCGGGCCACGCCGAGCGACGAGCGCTCGGTCAGCGTGCCGGTCTGCTTGGTGGACTCGTCCATCGTGATCATCGCCGGGTCGGCTCCGGCCGCGCGGTAGAAGGCGGTGCCGCGGGTGCCGGGCATGGTCGTGATGTATCCGCTGTCCAGGCCGGCGGAGGTGAACGCCGGGTCGGTCGCCGCGGTGGCGAGCGCGGCCCCCAGGACCGCGAGCCCGGGCGCGTAGGTGGCCGTCAGGAAGTCTTGCAGTACCAGATAATCGGGTCGGGCCGTCACGTCGGTGGTGGTCCCGGCCAGGTACTGCAGAATCGCGGCCCCGAATGAGTGCCCGACCCCGACGACGTTCACGAAGGCGATGCCGCCGATGGCCCCGGCCCGCAGCTTCTGCACGATCTGGGCGATGACATAGGCGTGCGACTGCAGCGTCAGCTTGCTCGACGGCGGATGGTCGGACAGCCCGACCCCGAGCCGATCGATATTGAAGGTCGAATATCCACGGCTCGTGGCCGCATAGACGTACGAGTACGTGTTTGGCTGCGACGGTGAATTGAAGTAGTTGTGGTCGTAGGTGAGGCCGGACACGAGGAGTTCGACCGTCTTGCGGCCCCGGACGCTGTCCTGGGTGGTGCACAGCCGCCCGCGCACGTTGTACGGGGTGGGATCGGTCGCCGAGACGGTCACCGAGATCGTCTGCGCGGAACAGGTCGCCCAGGACGGATCCGTGCCGTCGGCGAACGCCGCGGAGGGCCGGGCCGCCGTGCTCAGTAATACGCTGCTCAACAGTGCGACGGAGAATACCAATAATCGACGCATTCGCATTCCTTGCTGTAAGGAGGATTTGCGAGCGAGGTAGAGCATAGGGATTGATCCCGACCCCCACCCTGGCCGATCGGACGTGTCGATCGAGTCGATGGGTCAGTGTTCGCACGGCGACTCCCCGCAGTGCCGCCGCGACTTCGGCGGCATTGTCGAACGCGGATGCCGCCCGTGCGCACTCGTCGGCGGTGAGCGTGACGGACCGGGCGCGGGCCAGCATGTCGGCCGCCGTCTTCGGATCCTTTAGGACCATCGCGAGCCGGCACGCCTGGGTCGCCTTCAGCCCGACCCTTAGCCGCGGCTTCGACCACACGGCGGGCACGATCCGCGGCAGCACACAACAATGCCTCGGCTCTGTTCGATGTCCTGGCGGCGATTGAGGTGCCTACGAGCGCGGCGGGACCTTCTCCACAACGAAGCTCCCGAGTCCACGCACGGTGATGGCCAGGCCTCGGTCGCGCAGCACGGCGACCGCCTTGCGGCACGTCTGCCGCGCCAGCCCATACCGCTGCTGCAACGTTGCTTCGGACGGCAGCGCCCGGCCCGCAGGCAGCCTCCTGGACCGGATCTCGTCCTCCAGGATGTTCGCCAACTGGATGTAGCGAGGCACAGCAGCGTACGGGTCGATCACATTTCGCAAGCTAGTGGCCACAATCCTTGGAAAGCCGGGTAGAGACAGGTATGGACAGGGATAGACAAGCTCTATACGTTTCGTAACGGACGCACTGCTCCCTGACGCTGTGAGCCGTAGGCAGTGCGCCCTTCCACAAGATCGGCCACGGAAGGCACCTCATGAGCAATAAGTACCGGGTACGACACGTCTGGGAGCGTCCGTCATGGGAATGCCAGGGATGCGGCGAACCGTTGCCATGCGAGGACCGTCGGGCTCGGTTCCTGGCGGACTACGGCGCCGAACAGCGCCATTACCTACGGACCATGCTCGGCACTTGGATGTTGAAGGCCGACCAGGACCTCAACCTGACCAAGGAACAGGTACGAACTCGATTCGTCCTTTGGACATACCAGACCGGCCAACCTAGACGCGTTCATGAGCCACCTCATCACAGTGAGGCAGCTTTGGAAGCATGATCGGAATTCGGGTCCGTCGCCAGGAGCACTCAGAGCGTCGTCGTCGTCGATCCGGGCGGGCACGTCGAGCGAGGCGTTCGTACGGCGACTCACCGCAGTGCCGCCGCGACTTCGGCGGCATTGTCGAACGCGGATGCCGCCCGTGCGCACTCATCGGCGGAGAGCGTGACGGACCGGGCGCGGGCCAGCATGTCGGCCGCGGTCTTCGGATCGTGCAGTACCAATGCGAGTTCGGCCCGGTAGACGAGGACCTCGACCCGCTCGACCGGATCGTCGTCGCCGGCGTGCGGACGCGCCAGCGCACTGTCGAGAATCCGAACGGCCTGGGCGGCGCTGCCCCGGGAATCGGCCTGCACGACCGCATTCGCCAAGGCCTTACCCAGCCGTCCGACCGGCGCTACGGCCGATGTGGTGGCCAGCGGGGTGGCTGGCCCGGGCGCGGCCGCGGCGTTGCGGAACACGCGAATCCAGTTGCCGCCCGGGTCGATGACGCTGAACCCGCCCACCCCGTCGGCGTTCTTGCGCGCCCGGGGCCGGGTCATCCGCGGCGTTCCGGCCACCAGCACCTTGCCGTACGCGGCGCGCATCCCGGCCGCGAACGCCCCGTGCAGCCCCTCGACGTCCGCGGTGAGGACGAGACACGAGCCGTAGGACTGCTCCGGGTCGAACCCGGGCAGCTCGAAGAACTGCAGCTGCAGGTCCTCCCGCCGCACCCCCACACATGGGTTGGGCTTGCGCTGCTTGTACGTGGTGCGGAATCCGAGCACTCCGTAGAAGGCTTCAATGTCGTCGATGGACGCGCACGGCAGCAGCGGAACGGTCACCTCGTTGGCCATGCCCCCTTCCTAAGCGTCCCGAGGTGTCCGTCGCACATGGAAATAGCCGATCATCGTCTTCAGCCATCCGATCGGCCGATCCGCACCGAACGTTCCCGTCGTTCGGTGCATCGGCGCGGTCCTTGCACCGCCGGTCAGCGCCGCTGGCGCAGGCCGAGGAGCCAGACGGTCAGCGCTCCCAGCAGGCAGGCGACCGCGATCCCGGTCCCGACCCGGTTGGCGGCGATCAGGGCGGGCACGTCGAGCGACAGCACCGGCACCAGGAGCGCCACCACCAGCGGCGTGAACCAGTAGATGAGCACGCCGAGCACGACCATGCCGAGGGCGCCGCGCTCGTATCGGGCGGCCGGATCGGGCGAGCGCCGGATCTTCGCCCACCGCACGGCGCACACGACGATGACCCCGATCGCCATTGCGCTGACAACGATAAGTATTTCGATGCCCTTGGCCATGGCGGACAGTGTGCCGGACGTGGCCACCGACCGCGCGCTCTCGTCAGGTCGAGGCGAGGTACCGGTGGACGGCGGACACGACCACGGAGCCCTCGCCGACGGCCGACGCCACCCGCTTCACCGAGCCGGCGCGCACGTCGCCGACGGCGAACACCCCTGGCACCGAGGTCTCGAACGCGTTGTGGGTGGCGACGAAGCCCTTGTCGTCGAGCTCGACACCGGCCGCGCGCAGCCAGCCGGTGCGCGGGACCGCGCCGATCATGAGGAACAGACCGCCGGCTTCCACGTGTACCTCCCGGCCGGCAACCTCGTCCCGCCACGTGAGGTGGTCCAGCCGGTCCTCGCCATGCGCGGCGATGAGCTGTGAGCGGGGGTGCACGACGATCCGATCGTGGTGGGTGAGCCGCTGCGCGAGGTAGCTGGACATGGTCTCGGTCAGGTCGTCGCGGCGGATGAGGACGTGCACCCGGTCGGCGTGCCGGGCGAGGAACAGGGCGGCCTGACCCGCCGAGTTCGCCCCGCCCACCACCACAACCTCCCGGCCCAGGCACGCGCGGGCCTCGATCTCCGTGGCGGCGTAGTACACCCCGCGGCCTTCCAGGTCGGCCACGCCGGCGATCGCGGCCAGGCGGCGGTACCGGACCCCGCTGGCGACGACCACGGCCCGGGCGGTGACTTCGGTCTGGTCGTCGAGGCGGACCAGGAACCCGTCCGGGCCGCGGGACAGTCCGGTGACGGAGCGGGGGCAGACGAGCCGGGCACCGAACTTGACCGCCTGCACCATCCCCGAGCGGGCCAGCTCCCGGCCGGAGACGCCGCGGGGGAAGCCCAGGTAGTTCTCGATCCGTGACGAGGTGCCGGCCTGACCGCCGGGGGCGACGTCGTCGACGAGGACGACGTCCAGGCCTTCGGAGGCACCGTAGACGGCCGCGGCCAGCCCCGCCGGCCCGGCCCCGACGACGAGCAGGTCGCATGCGGCCCGGCCGGCGACGCCGGCGAGGTCCAGGCCGACGGCGGCGGCCAGGTCGCGGGCGGTCGGCTCGCGCAGCACCTGCCCCGCCCGGTCACCACGGCCGCACCGGTCTCCGGGAGCGCGCACGCCTGCCCGAGCTCGGCCCACGCCGGCTCGTCGGCGCGCAGCACCAGCCGGTAGGGCACATGGTTGCGCTCGGCGAACTCCTGGAGGCGGCGCAGGCCGACGTCGTCATCACCGGCGAGGACCAGGCCGCCCTCGCCCCAGCGGCTCAGCATGCGGCGGCGGGCGTCGAACGCGGACAGCAGGACGTCACCGAGCTCCACCTCGGTCGCGATGAGCCGGCGCAGCTCCGCGAGGCCGACGCGCAGCAGCGTGGTTTCGGGCAGAGCGACGCCCGCGAGGAACGCCGGCTGCCCCATGAGCATGCCGAGCTCGCCGACGAAGTCGCCGGGCTCCACGACGATGACGACCCGGTCGTCCCGCCGGTCCACGAGGGCCACGCCGCCGGTCTGGACGAGGCAGAGGTCGTACTGCCCGCCGCTGTCCCACAGGACCTCGCCGGGCTCGGCGCGGACGACCCGCCCGGCGGCCTCGAGGCGGCGGCGGTCCTCCTCGCCGAACCGCGGCCAGGACTCGCTGTCGGCGTCGTCGGTGCGCTGCGACGAGTAGCGCGTCCGCTCGTCGGGGGCCGGGGTGCTGGTCATGCGCGGATACGGTACGCGACGCGCGTGCGAGGATGACCGGGATGGAGTCATACGTCGAGTCGGCGCCGCGGCCGGAGCTCGCCGGCGTCGTCCGGACGGTCTGGGTGCAACGCACCGGCCCCACGGCGTACCCGCAGCGCCACCTCCCCACCGGCGGGGTCGAGCTGCACGCTCCGCTCGGCGGACGTCCCTGGCTGCTCGGCCCGCTGACCCGCCCGCGCACCGAGAGCATCCCGGCCGGCACCACCGTCGTCGGCGTGCGGTTCTGGCCGGGCGCCGCGCCGCCGCTGCCGGCGGCGGCCGAGGACCTCGTCGACCAGCGGGTGAGCGTGCCGGACACGTGGAGCCGCGGCGAGACCGACCCGGGCCGGGTGCTCGCGCTGCTGCAGGCCGGCCTGCTGCGCGAGTTCCGCCGGGCCGGGCGGCCCGACCCGCTCGTGCGCACGGCCGTGCTGGCGTTGATGCCGTGGCGTCCGGTGTCCGTCGGCCCGCTCGCGGCCGCCCTGGGGCTCTCCGTGAGCCAGCTGCGCCGCCGCTGCCTGCACACCGTCGGGCTGAGCCCCAAGGTGCTCCAACGAACCCTGCGGCTGCAGGGCTTTCTCGCCCTGGCCCAGGCCGGCGCCGCACCGAGCGCCGCTGGCCTCGCCGCCGACCTCGGCTACGCCGACCAGGCCCACCTCAACCGCGAATGTGTCCGCCTCACCGGTCTCACCCCGAAGGAGCTGCTCGGCACGGCCGAGCGGTGCGTGTGCGGCCACGACCACGCCGCCTCCTACGGGCCGCTGCTGGCGATGCGCGATTCGTTCAAGACGGCGCCCCCGAGCCGGCTCGTAGGTTGGTGGGCGTGATCCTCGTGACCGGCGGGCTGGGCATGATCGGCGCGCACACCGCCCGCGCGCTCGCCGACCTCGGCCGCGAGGTGGTGGCGACCGCGCACCACCGGGCCGCCGTGCCGTCGTTCCTCAGCGGCCGGGTCACCGTGGAGCACCTCGACGTCACCGACCGCGACGCGTTCCACGCGGTCACCGAGCGGCACGGCGTCCGCGACATCGTCCACCTCGCGGGCTCCGTCCCGGGCGAGGACCCGATCGGCTACTTCCGCGCCGACATCGCCGGCCTGCTCAACGCGTTCGAGGTGGCCCGCGTGCGGGGCATCCGGCGGTTCGCGGTGGCCAGCAGCCTCGGCGTGTACCTCGGCCACCCGGCGACCCCGTGGCACGAGGCGCTGCCGCTGCCCGCCACCGAGTCACCGCACCCGATCATCGCCTTCAAGAAGGCGGTCGAGCCGCTGACCCTCGACGGGCTGCGCGGCACCCGGGTCGAGCCGGTCATCCTGCGCATCGGCAGCGTCTGGGGCCCGCTGATGGACCCCGAGTCGCCGTTCAACCCCACGATGCCGTACCTCAACGCCGCACTCCGCGGCGAGCGCCCGCCGCCCGTGCCCGCCGACGACAGCGGCGACGCCTGCTACGCACCCGACGCCGGCCGCGCGATCGCGCTGCTGACGGCGGCCCCGGCGCTGCGGTACCCGATCTACAACGTCTCCAGCGGCCGCCCGCGGACCGGCCGCGCCCTCGCCGACGCCGTGGCCGCGGCCGTGCCCGGCGTCCACCCCGAGCTGCTGCCCGGCGGCACGCCCGGCCCGTACCTGGACATCACCCGGCTCGCCGAGGACACCGGCTTCGCGCCCGACTTCGACACCGCCGCGGCCGTCGCCCACTACGTCGCCTGGCGCGCCGCCAATCCACGCTGACAGCGTGGCGAACGCCGAGCCGGCGCCGGCGCCGGCCGGAATCGCCCGGACGCTCGGCCGACCCCCTGGGGCCACCGGGCACTTTCGAGTGTGTCCTCGCCTCGAGAGCTCCTCGGCATTGGTGACTGCACGCACCAGGTCGCGGAGCACGACCCGCGCCGCCGGTGAACGTGAGCCGCAGTCCGGGCCGCGGCCGAAGCGGCCCGCTCAACGGGCCGTGTGAGCACCGTCGACGCCGGCGGGTCAGGCTGATGCGCGACGGTAGAGCGCCCATCGTTCCGCCGCCACGGCGAGGCGACTGGTCCAGATATCCGCCGGGGATCGTGCGGCGATTTCGGTCCACAGTCTGTCCTGCGCGCTGGCAAACGCGTTCAGACCCGGATGAGGTGCCATGGGCCAGGCCGCTGTCGCCGCGGCGCACGCTTCCGCACCGGCCGGTGAGTGGCCGGCGGCGATGAGCCAGATCACCCAGTAGGCGGTGTCGAGCCAGATGGCGCCGCGAGTCGCCCAGCCCCAGTCCACGAACCGTGCGCGGTCGGGGCCGACGATGACGTTGGCGTTGTTCAAATCGGTGTGCAGCAGTGTCGTGCCGGTGAAGTACCGCAGTTCTGCGGGATCGCTGACGTACCGCTGGAGGCGTTGGGCGGCGTCACGGAGGTCGATCGGCGGGCACGGCGTCGCCGCAACCGCATCGAGCAGCGTGACGATGATCGGAATGTCCGCTGAGCCGGGCTGATAGTCGGCGTGGTGGTCGGCCAGCGCCTCGAACAGCAGCACGTCCCAACCGCCTGTCTCGATCCGGCCGATCAGGCGCGGCGCGACACCGGTGAGGTACGGCGCGATGGCAGCCTCGCGGGTTTGCGTCCAGACCCAGCGGTGATCGGCCGGCAATGCTTTGCAGAACACCGCACCGCTCGTGGTCGTCAGCCGCGCCGCGACCGCACTGTTACGGCCCGTGTGGACCGGCAGCACGGTGGAGACGGTGCCGGTGACGTGCTCGACGGCGGCTCGGACGGCGGAAGGCAGGTGGTCGTATGTGATCCGAGTCGTCGGCACGCAGGGCTCCTTCCGACGCGTGGTGGCGCTTCGGGCGGCAGGGCCGGCTTTGGGCGGCGTTGAGGTTCGCTTCAGGTTGGCTGTTACGCCATCTTGGCCTGCCAGAGGGTGAGGAGGTCGGGCCAGGTGCTGATGCCGCCGGTTATGCGTTGGCGGCGGGTGTCGGCGGCGCGCAGGATTGCTTCGGCTCGGTCGTCGGTCAGGTGCAGGGTGGCGATCAGGCGGCGGATGTGGGTTGCGGCGTCTTCCGGGCGTTCGCGGACGCTGACTTCGATGGCGGTGGTGAACACGCGGAGGTCATGGCGGGCCAGGGCGTCGACGGCGCGTTTCCAGTCGCCGTAGGGCAGCGCGACCATGACGTTGCGGATCGCGTGGCGCAGGCGGAACACCTTGTGCGCCTTCCAGGCGTCGGTCTGGCCGGGGACCTCGATGCGTTCGACGGCGGCCGCGGTGTCGACGAGCAGGTCGGCCGCGGCGCCCGGGTCGACCGGGGCCAGGCGGGACAGGAGCCGGCCCAGCGGTTCCAGCAGTGCCGGGTCCTCCGCGTCCAGGACGAGCTCGCGGACGCGGCGCAGGGTGGTGGCCCGGTCGGCGGGTGTGGTGATCGGGCCGTGGTGGCAGGGCAGCATGGCACGGTACTCGTAGGCCCGCCGGCCCAGGTGTTCCTGCGGCGCGGCGCCCGGGGTGGCCAGGGTGGCCAGGGCGTTGTCGAGGTCGGTGTACGCGCCGGGGTCGCGCCAGCGGTCGGTGTCGTGTTCGAGGCTGGCCGCGACCACGTTGAGCACGGCGGTGAGGGCGCCGGTGTCGCGAATCCGCAGGCCGTCGCGCAGCGTGTGTGGCTGGACCGGGCGGCCGTGGCCGACCCGGGCGGCGATCGCGAAGCCGTGCCGGCGGGTGGCAGGGGTCCGGGCGGCCAGGAGCCGGGTCAGGAGCGGGGCCACCCGGTCGGCGAAGCCATCCGGGAGGGGTCGGGCGCGGTGCTCGAGCTTGGTGAGGGCGCCGTCGACGTAGCTGCCGTCGGAGGTGGTCAGTGCGTCGGCGATGAGGTAGTCGAACGCCTGCGGGTAGTCGGCCGCCAGGTGCTCGATCCGAGCCATGACCATGCTGCTGACCCGCTTGTCGGCCGGGGCGTTCGCGCGGCGCTCGCACCACCGGCGCAGCGCGGCCTGCGCGGCGGGGAGGCCGCCGATCGCGGCCGGCGCGACGAGGGCGGCCAGGCGGTCGGGGTCGAGCCAGCCCGGGTCGGGCTCGCCCCGGGTCGCGTCGCGGACGATGGCGGCCACGTCGGCGGGTGCGCGTTGGCTGCGATACAGCGCCTCCCGCCAGAGCGTCGGCTCCGAGCGGCTCTTGCGGCTCGACGGCGCGAGGGCGCGCAGCGCGCGGACGCAGCGGTCGCGGGCGGCCTTCGTCGCCGGGGTCTCGGCCGGCTCGGCGCCGCCGGGCAGCCGGCACCGGTCCTCGCCGTCGAGGAGGTGCTTGAGGAAGTAGCTGCCGACGTAGGTGCGGGTCATCGGGTCGGCCGACGTGAGCAGCGTGTCGATGACCCGGTCGGCGACGTCCGGCGGCTCCGCGCAGGTGAGTTCGGCGAGCGCGCGCAGCCGGGACGGGCGGGCCAGCCAGTCCGGGGGTGACCAGCCGTGGCCCGGGCCGAGCGAGGCGGGCTCGGACCGGCCGGCGGCGAGGTCGGCGGCGACGGTGACCGGGTCGGGTCGTTCCTCGGCCCAGATCTGCCGGACGATGCCGGAGGTGACGAGGCCGAGCTCGTTGGCGCCGCTCGGGTCGTTCTTCACCGCGCCGGGGATGACCGCGAGGATGCGGCGCAGGAGGTGGGCCTGGAAGCGGCTCTCGGCGGCCACGTCGAGCACGGCCGCCAGCCCGTCCTGGGCGCCGTTGCGGGCGGCCGTCCGGGCCACCTCCTCGAGGCGCTCCACGCACCAGGCCGGGTCCTCCGGGGCAAGGTCGCCGAGCAGGTCGAGGACCGGCCGGCGGCGCTTCTGGGCGCCGGTGGCGTCGAGGCCGAGGTACCACGTGAGGTATTGGCAGTCCTCGGCGGACATGACGTCGTAGACCGCGTCGCGCTGGACGACGGCCAGGGCGTGCAGCGCCCCGAACACCTCGGCCCGGGCGTCGGCGGAGTCGTAACCCCAGATCAGCGTGAGGTCATCGAGGACCGGGCCGAGCTCGGCGTGACGGACCCGGGAGACGAAGAGCAGGTATCGCCGGGCGAGCTGCGGGCCCCCGCCGGCCAGCAGCCGCCGGCCCGCGCCCGCGGTCCGCTCGCCTCGGTAGCGGGCCTGGGCGTAGGCGGCGACGGCGACCTGCCGGACCCCGGCGTGGCCGCAGCCGAGTAGCTCGGCGAACGCGGCGTCGGCGGCCTCGGCGTCCAGGGGCGTGCGGCAGGCGTAGACGAGGGTCTGCTGGGTCACGGCGCTGAGGAACGCGTCGCCGGGGTGGGCAATGGTGCG
Organism: Dactylosporangium sp. NPDC051541; assembly: GCF_044454505.1. Classification (NCBI taxonomy): domain Bacteria; kingdom Bacillati; phylum Actinomycetota; class Actinomycetes; order Micromonosporales; family Micromonosporaceae; genus Dactylosporangium; species Dactylosporangium sp. NPDC051541. The sequence goes on along the minus strand of NZ_JBITDU010000007.1, from coordinate 165,186 downwards.
CGCGACCAGCCGGCCGAGGGCGTCGGGGCCGAGCGTGACGAGGGCCCGCGCGACGGCGTACTCGAAGAACGTCTGGTGGAAGAACTCGCGGCGGTCGTCGCCGACGTGGTGCACGACGCTGCGGCGGACGAGGGCGTCGAGGTCGTCGAGGAGGCCGTGGACCCGTTGCAGTACCCGTGCCGCGCTCGCATATCCCAGGCGGGGCCGGCCTTCGGCGAGCATCACGACGGCCAGCCACTCCGCCGCGGCGGTGAGGTCGGCGTCCGGTCCGGCCGCCCTGGCGCCGGTGCGTTTGTCGGCGCGGACGCGCAGGTTCCAGTACTTGTCGAACAGGTCGGTGACGTCGATCTCGGTCTCGAGCGGCTCGTCGCCCGGGTGTTCGAGCTCGTGCAGCTCGAACAGCATGCGCAGGGTCAGCGGGACCCGGCAGATCTGGGCGATCGGCAGGCCGCGGGCGACCGCCGTGAGCACGGCCCGGGTGATCGCGGCGGGGTCGAAGCGCAGCGCGTCGATGAAGTGCTCCGCGTGGGTGCGGACCGCCGCGGGCAGGTCGGCCTCGCCGTACGGGCCGAGGTCGAGCCGGTCGATCGAGTACCGGTCCCGGGTGGCGTGGTGCAGCACCTTGTACTCGAGCGGCCGGCAGGTCATGACGAGCGCGGCGCCGGCGGCGGAGCACTCCTGGATCAGCTCCTCGAGGGCCGGGGGCAGCTCCTCGGCGATCAGCAGCAGGTCGACCGTGTCGATGAGGAGCACGGGCCGGTCGCCCTTCGCGGCGCGGTCGCGCAGGCCCCAGGCGATGTCGGCCACCGGCACCTCGGCCTCGACGGTACCGGCCGGGATCAGCCAGGCGGTCCGGCCGTGACCCCGCCGCCGTCGGGCGAGCCGCCACAAGGCGCTGGTCTTCCCGGTTCCGGGTTCGCCGACGATGACCGTGACCGACATGGTGTCGCATCGCGCGTCGAGATCCTCTTCGGTGTGTACGTCCCGGCTGCCGGTGAAGCGCCGCCCGACGTACAGGTCCTCAAGTGACGGTGCCGCCGCGCCGGTGCCGATCAGGCGGTTCGCGTCCCGGATCGCCTCCTCGGTGACGCGTTCGAGGAGCGCGACCGCGCCCGGGCGTTCCGCCGGGGCACCGGGTCGTTCGGCGGCTTCCCGGATCAGGGCGAGGTGTGCGTCGTCGGGGTACAGGGTGCCGTAGGCGGCCAGGTACGCGTGGCAGAGCTGCGCCCGCTCGTCGTCCGGCGCTGCGGCCAGGGCGTTGCCGAGCAGGTTCCAGAAGTGCTTCGGCGTCAGCCCCGCATGCAGCGTCCGGACCCGGGGGGCCGTGGCCCGCCGCATCACCGCCAGATCGGCGAACGTGTCGTTGGGCAATGGTGAACCGCAGAGCCGGTCGAAGGCCCGGTGGAAGGAGGCGGCCGCCTCGCGGAGGTCGTCGGGCACCCGGATCTCCGGCACCGGACCTTTGTAGCACCCGGAAGGCCCGGGAAGGGATGTGCCTTCCCAAGCCTTCCCGGGCCTTCCACGGTGCGGAGTCCGTTGAGGGGTCGGCGGCGGGGTGGTTGCGTGCGCGCCATGCCGAACATCATCGAGCCGTGGCCGGGCCCGCCGCCCGCGGTGCGGCTCGCCGCCGACCTGGTTCGCGCGGCCAACGCCGAGGCCGACTGGCGGGCGCCGCGGGAGCTGTACCGGCAGCTCATCGCGATGCTGCCGGAGCTGCCGCCGGACGACCTGCTCGGGGCGTTCGCCGAGGCGGTCGCCGGCCTCGGCCCGGCCTACGCGGGCCGGTACGCGCTGCTGGCCGCGCACGCGCTCGCCGTCATGGCCGCCGTCGAGGGCGCCGAGCGGCTGGACGACGGGCTCGCGCTGCGGCTGTACCACGACGAGCGGTTCACCCGTGCGGGTGAACCCGCGGGGCGCCGGCCGCCGCCCTACCAGGTGGTCGTGGAGACCTGCCGCCGGCTGCGCGACGCCGAGCTCGTCGTCGGCCTGCTGCGCGGCACATCCGCCAGCGTGCTGCTGTGCGGGTCGGTGGACTACGGCGCGTTCTACAACGTGCGCACCGGCTCCGACCTCGACATCGTCGTGGTCGGCGACGCGGCCGCGCTGCGGCGGCTCGCGGACCGCGCCGACCGGCTGCCCGGTGTGCCCGCGGCCGAGGCGGCGGCCCTGGCCCGGCGGGCGCGGATCTTCGCCGGACGATACGACGACGGGCAGACCGTGTTCAGCCACAAGCTGACGTTGCGGGCCGGCGAAGGGCCCGACCCGCTCCTGCCGGCGGACGGGCCGATCCAGCGGTACCCCCTCAGCCTGCACTTCTTGACCCGGCCGCTGCTGCGCTATGTCCTCGTCGGGTCCGCGACCCGGCTGACCGCTGAGGACGCCGGGCCGGCGCGGACCGTCCGGCAGTACCGTGCGACCGGGACCGCCCGCCACGACGCGCACCGCACCCTCGCCGGGCGGCGGTGGGAGCGGGCCGCGGTCGTCGAGCCGGCCGAGGCGGGAGTTCTGCGCACCACGTCGGTGTACGCGTTCGACGAGACGGACGCGTACTGCCTCGGCTTCGTCCAGTCGCTGCTGCTGACCGTCGGGCCGGCGCCGCTGTACGACGGTCTCGGCGTGCGGGGCGAGCTGGACGCGTTCCGGCACAAGCTGCGTGAGCGGCTGCGCGTGGAGCGGGCGCGGCAGCCGTTCACGGTGCGCCGCCTCAGCCTCGCGCACGTGCGGCAGGCGGTCCTGGGTCCGCACGTGATCCGGGCCCTGGACGCGTGACGTCAGCGTCGCGTGGGTTGCTGGCCGCGGCCCAGCCTCACCGCCTCGGCCTCCAGGTATTGGGCCAGCTGAGGCTGCCGGATGTAGCCCGCGTGAGCATGCCCGCGGATTTCGGGTAGCCCATCGCCGATCCGGTAGAGGGTCGTCGGCGGATCGGCGAGCCAGCAGTCGGCGGCGCGATCGATGGTGGACGCGGGCGGCGTGTCACCGGTGCAGGAGCGGAACAGCTCGCGGCCGATCGGGTCGGTACGGCGGAAGAAGTTGACCCACCGCAGGCCGTCCTCGGCCGTGCCGGCCCTCGCCTGGTCGATGATGTTCTGGTTCAGATAGACGGGGAACCAGCGCATGTACAGCGGTGCCGTCGGATTTCCGTACGTGATGACGGACAGGCGACCGCGGAGCTCCGGCTCGAGCGCCGTGAGCTGGGCGGCGACGGCGGTCACCAGGACGGCGCCCTGGCTGTGCCCGGCCAGGATCACGCTTTGGCCGGTGTTGAGCAGGTGCCGGACACGGATGAGGATTTCGGGTACGGCCCGCTCGGCGTAGCTCGGCGGCGCGAGGGGATGAAAGGCGCGGGGCCAGAAGGTGGCGACGTCCCAGGCGACGCCGACCATGCGCCTGGTGTTGCCGCTGCGGATGGCCTGCCGCACGAGCAGAACACTGCCGACGGGCAGGGCGATCAGCACCGTGCTGGCGACTCCCTCATTGGGCAGCCAGGTCAACCAGCCCGGCGGCTCGGGGATCAGCGGACGCGGCGGCAGGGGGTACAGCTGCCAGCCGATCCAGGCGGCGAACGCGGTGGCCGCGCTGAGGAGGGCCACCGCGCCGCCGACGTACCAGCGGCGTCTCGGCTCCGGCTCGTGGCCGACCCCGGGCTGAGCTCCCGGTTCGACGGGCCGTGAGTCCTTCCCGGTGGCGTACGCGACCGCTGTGAGCCCGATGCACAGGGCGACGATCGCGGCGGTGAGCTTGCCAGCGCCGGCCGGCGTCAGCCATCGTGCGGCGTGCAGCCAGCTGATCCACAGCGCGGCTGCGGTCGCGCCGATGGTCGTCAGGCCGAGGATCCATTCGATCAGCAGCCGGACGTCGGCGATCCACTTGCTGCGGTCGACCCTCCTCAGCCAGCGAGGCACGGCCGAGGCGGACCGGAAGCCGTCCGCCGGGCCGGTAGGCCACGCGTGCTCTTCCCAGTCCAGGGACCGCGACCGCCGCAACAGCAAGCTGATCAAGGCGCCGATCCCGGTCAGGACGAGCACCGTCGTCGCCAGGACGACGGTCAGCTGCGCGATCGTCAGGTAGACCGGCGGGTATCCCAGGCGGTCCGCGGGGCCCTTGAGCGGTCGTGCTGAAGGGCTCAGCCATCGAGCTGTCCAGACGATGAATCCGGCCCATACCGAGTAGGTCAGCACGGTGGCGATCACCACCGCGACGTATGGGCCCGGCCACCAGGTCGGCTTTATCCAATTCGCTGTGGAGATCGAGGATCGGGCCCAGATGGCGACGGCAGCGTGCAGCAACGCCGTCGCGTAGACAATCACGAGTACTGCGTCGAACGCGAGCAATGTGCCGGGCATCAGCCCTGGGGCAGTGCTTGTCCCGGCCGGTTGCAGCCAGGCCAGGACCACGGCGCAGACGCCGATGGCGGCCGCGACCCAATACCACGGTCCGGCGGTGGAGAACGGCCTGCGCGCCCGGTCCCATCCCGCGGCGACGACGCAGTAGCCGAGCAGCGCCAGCGAGCACCCGAGAACGATGCCGGCCATCCGGTCATACCGGCCGCCGTGCCGGGCCACGCCCAGGAGGAGAACGTCGAGCAGCAGGTACGAGGAGAACAGGTGCAGGACACGAGCTCGGAAGGCATACGACCCGCCCTGCCACAACCCGGCGTGGGCCATCGTCGCGCGCGGCAGATCCAGGCGCGGGGCCGGGCCGGCGTCCCGGAAGTTCTCGTACCGCTCCCGGGAGATCTCGCTCAGCCGGTCGAGGAGTACCACCACAAGCGCCGGTAGCAACGCCATCACCGCGACCGCCCGGATCGGGTACAGCCGGAACATGTCCACGCCGGCCCAGCTCCACGCCTCGCGCAGCCTGCACTGGACGACCTGCGTGCACTGCCAGCCGCCGAGGTCCATGAACAGCTGCGCGGAGAACAGCACGTAGGTCCAGGTCGTGAAGAGGCAGATCACCCGGACGAGTCCCTGCTGGTATGCGATCCGCCAGTCCACTCCGGCGACGCCCGCCGGACGGACCGACTCACCCCGGTGCTGACGGTTGCCCAACGCCATCCAACCGGCAAGGTTCGTCAGCGCGAACGGCAACAGGATCAGCCACAGGGCACTGCTCCACGACTTCGCGGTCAGGCCGCCCCACGAGTAGGCCTCCCGGTGCCAGCGCGGCTCCCCGTCGATCTCCCGATCGGCACCGCGCCAGAACCCGGCCCTGCGATCGCCCGCGACCTGACGGGCGTCACGCTCCCCGAGCATCGCTTCGGGCGTCGACCCACCGACGCCATGGACCCGGATCTCGGTGACCCCGTCAGTATCGACCCCGGCCAGCGGCCAATCGAGTTCGCCTTCCGGCACCGCGGAATGCGCTGTCATGGCCTCATCGCACACCTGGACCACATGGCGCCGCCATCCTTTGATCCGGCGGCCTGTACTGGTAGATCGGGCAGCTGATTCCGGCCCGCAGCGGCCGAGGGTTGTCAGTAGCGGATGTCGATGGTGCTCGCCTCGTGGGTGTCGACGAGGCCGCCGGTGCCGCCGCTGAAGCCGACCAGGACGCTCGGCGGCAGGTCGACCAGGGTGTCCAGGATCGTGGTGCCGTCGATGGTGACGACCAGGTCGCCGCCGCCGCCGGCGCGGACCTGGACGAAGTGGGTGCCGCTGCGCAGGTTCGGGACGTTCGTCGCCGAGGCGATCAGGTTGACGCTGGTCGTACCGCCGGTGGTGCTGATGCCGACGAAGTTGGCCGAGGGGTAGCCGGGCTGCGCGAACGTCACGAAGTCGACCGAGACCCCGGCGAGGCCGGCGAAGCCGAGGCCGCCGCCGCCGGGGCCGAGTGAGCTCGGGGTGCACTTCGTGGCGTCCAGGAGCATGAGGGTCATCCCGTCGGCGCCGTTGCCGTCGCCGATGCGGATGGTGAAGTTGGCCAGGAGGCGGGTCGGGGAGATCGGGGTGGACCAGATGGCGGTGCCGGCCTGGCCGGCGACCGGGCCGGTGAGGCGCAGCGTGCCGCCGTTGATGACGGCCGAGCCGTTGGCCTTCCAGCCCGCGGCCGGTGGGGCGGCGACCCGGTTGAGCGGCTGGCCGGGGACGATCTCCAGGTTGCGCACGGCGTGGACGTCATTGACCAGTCCGGTGCCGGCGCCCAGGCCGACGATGGCCTGGACCCGCAGGGCCGGGACGCGGCCGCTGAGGACCTGGACGCCGTCGAGGAACACCAGCACGGTCAGGCCGACGATCTGGATCTTCACCTGGTGGGTGCCGTTGTGCAGGTCGGCGATCTGGGTGTTGGTGGCCACGTAGGTGAAGCCGGCCGCGCCCTGGGTGCTGGTGGCGATGCCGACCCAGTTCATCGAGTTGACGCCGTCGCCGACGTAGGTCCGGAACGTCACCGCGACCGCGGGCAGGCCGCGCACGCCGAGGCCGCCGCCGCCGACGCCGATGCTGCCGGCCGGGGTTGCCGGGTCCAGCAGGGCGAAGGCCAGGCCGTCGGCGCCGCTGCCGCCGCCGATGCGCATGTCGAAGCTGGCGGTGAGCCCGTTGGTGTCCACGGGGGTCGAGTAGTACGCGGCGCCGGCGAGGCCGTTCTGGGCCGGGGTGAGGATCGCCTCGGCCCCGTTGGGATACGCGGCGCCGTTGTACCGCCAGCCGGTGCCGGGCGCCGCCAGCGCGGTACCCCCGGAAGCGATTGCGACATTGCTGACCGCGTGCCGGTCCGTGATGCCGCCGGTGGAGCCGGTGAACGCGAGCAGCGTGCTGGCCGGCAGCGCGACGGTGGCACTGATGACCTGGGCGCCGTCGACGGCCACGGTGACCTTCCCGCCGGCGGTGCCGACGGTGACGGTGTGGGTACCGCTGCGCAGGTTCGGGACGTTCGTGGCGGTGGCCGCGTAGACCGGGCCGCCGGTGTTGGAGCCGGTGGTGACCCCGACGAAGTTCGCCGACGGGTCGTTGGGGCCCTGCCAGGTGTCGAGGGTGACGGCCACGCCGGGCAGGCCCTGCACGCCCATCCCGGCGCCGCCCAGGCCCAGGCTGCGCACCGTGTTGGAGGCGGCGTCGAGCAGCGCGAACGTCATGCCGTCGGCGCCGCCGCCCCCGCCGATCTGGGCGGTGAACGAGGCCGACAGGTTGGTGGTGGGCAGCGGCGTGGAGTAGACGGCCGAGCCGATCGCGCCGACCGTGGGCTGGGTGAGCACCAGGCTGGAGCCGTCGATCGCGGCGGTGCCGTTGAGGATCCAGCTGCCGCCGACGATGCTCGGCACCGGCGTGCCCGACACGGTGGCGACGCCCCGGACCGGCACCGTGTGGGCGCCGTGGCCGTCGTCGGAGCTGATGACGTACTGCCCGGTGAACGTCCCGGCCGCGGTCGGGGTGAACGTGACGTCCACCTGGAGTTCGTCGTCGGGGCCGATCACCTGGCTCTCCGGCAGCGGGGTGTCCACGACGAACGGCAGCGTCGGCGGCGCGGCCTTGGTGATGGTGAGGCCGAGGGTGCCGGTGTTGGCGACCTTCAGGCTCTTCGTCACCGACCGGCCGACGGGCACGGTGCCGAAGTCGAGCGATCCGGGTGTGATGGCCAGTTCGGCCTGCCCGGTGACGCCGGAACCCTGCAGGTGTACTGTCGCCACGCCGTTCGCGCCGGTGACGCTCAACGAGCCGCTGTGGGCACCGACGGCGGTCGGGCGGTAGAGGACGCCGACGGCGAGCGTCTGGCCGGGCACGACGACGGTGCCGTTGGCGGGCAGGCCGGTGACCGAGAACGGCGCGCCCGGCGCACTGGTCGCGGTGACGGTCTCGTTGGCGGTGCCGGTGTTGGTGAAGCTGGCGGTCAGCGACTTGCTGGCACCGACCGGCAGGTCCTCGAAGTCCAGCGTCGGGGTGTTGGCGGTGAAACCGGGTTTCGTGCCGTTGCCGACGAGTGTGGTGGCGACCGTGCCCGTGCTGCCGCCGTCGGTGACGGTGAAGTTGAGCAGGCCGCTGGCCGAGCCGGGGCCGGTCGGGCTGAACCGGACCGGCACGCTGATCGTCTGGCCCGCGGTCAGGGTGACCGGCAGGGCGGGCGGGGTCGCGGCGAACGGGGCGGCCGCGTTCACGGCGGAGACGGTGATGGTGCGGGTGGCGGTCGCGGTGACCGTGCCGGTGCCGGACTGGCCGACGGCGACGTTGCCGAGGTCCAGCTGGGGCGCGGCGAGCGACGTGGTGGTCGGCTGGCCGAAGCCGTAGACGTAGCCGTCGCGGGTGCCGGCGTAGACGCGGCCGTTGGACGTCGCCGGGGAGGAGAACTTGGCGACGGTACCGATGGGGAAGCAGCGCAGCAGGCTCAGCTGCTTGTTGACGGGCACGCCGCGGTAGGCGCACAGCCGCCCGCCGGTGCCGGTGCCGTCGTCGGCGCCGATGAGCCACACGACGGACGAGCCGGGAGTGGTCCCGTCGGAGGTCACGACCGGGGAGCCGCTGCTGTACCCGTACATCTCGGCGCTGTTGCCGGCGAGGGTGAGGGCGGGCAGGCCGTCGCCGGTGGTCCCGTATTTGAACGCGATCAGCTGCGACAGCGACTGGATCATGTACACGTAGCCGCCCTCGCCGCCGTAGACCGCGGGCCGGCTCCAGAAGCCGTGGTACGGGCCGAGCTGCTGCACGACGTCGTCGCCGCCGCCCGCGCCCTGGCCCTTGCCGCCGAGGTGGTCGCGGTTGAGCAGGTACACCCGGCCGTCCTTGCCGCCCTGGACCATCAGCCGGGGGACGCTGCCGGTGCCGAAGTACTGGTCGGGCAGCGCGACCGGGCCGCCGCTGCCGAAGTCCTGGTCGTTCTGGTCGAGCAGGGCGGCGTTGGACGGGCTGAAGAAGTCCTTCGCCGAGATGACCCCGTTGGCGTCGACGCCGAGGCGGACAACGGCCTGCGACAGCTGCTTCGGCGTCGGCGAGCCGGGGCCGTTGGGCGGGGTGACGCCGTTGCCGGTGGCGACGAACATGCGCCCGTCGCCGTCGGACATGATGCCGCCGCCGGCCTGCCAGATGCCGGCCATCCGGCTGCTGGCGCCGACCTCGTCGGACCACAGGTTCATGACGCCGGTGGTGACGTTGACGCCGGCGACCCACCCGACGTAGGAGCCGTAGTCGCAGTGGCCGCCGAACGCGAGGTACACGACCCCGTTCATGAGCAGCAGGCCCGGCCGGTTGTTGACGTCGCGGGCGGTGAACGGATGGTCGGGGTCGTTCGCGGGCGTACCGGCGATCTTGATCGGCCAGCCGGGCCGCTCCGCGCCGTTGCTGATGTTGATAGCGTGCAGGTACCAATTCGGGTGATTGACATCCGGCCCGTCATTGGTCTTGGTGCTGATGTAGGTGTATCCGCCGGCGGGGTCGTACACGCCGGTCGACGTGCTGCCGATGTTCGGGGTGATGTCGGCGCAGCCCGATGTCGCGGCCGGCCACGCCGGGCCGAGCGCGCGCGACCATTGCACCGCGCCGGTGACCGCGTCCAGGCCGTAGACGTAGTTGTCCTCGGTGGCCGCGACGACCGTGTTGCCGACGACGACCGGCTGCGCGAAGACCTGGCCCTGGACCTTCGTCGCGAACAGCCGGCCGAAGTTGCCGCTGGCCACGGCGCTCGGGCCGAGCGCGGGCTCCTGCGGGTCCCAGCCGGTGCGCAGCTTGTCCCGGGCGATCGTCGTGTTGTCCGCGCGGGCCGCCGGCGGTGCACTCAACATGGCCGCGGCGAGAACAACTGCTGTCGCCGCACTGACCGCCGCACGAACACGTCCACGCATGAACCCGGACCGTAGTCATGTTCACGTTCCATTTCGATAGCCATTCGTACGGTCTTTGCAGCCGCCCGACATAGCGATCATGAATGGTCCGGATCGCCCGAATATATTGTCCGGGCGACAACAAAACGATCGTTTTTCTCGGCGCTTTGCGGCGAATTGCTGAGCGAGGTCGGAATTTGCATCAGCGTGGCCGGAATTCCCGGCCAGCACCGAAAGTGGCGCTTTGACAAGATGTCGGCGGCGATCCGGCCCGATGCGTGAGGTGGTGAGCCGCCGGCGTGCGGTGCGCCCGGGCGGCGCGGAGCTTCACCGGCGGGTCAGGAGCTCGACCGCGATGGCCATGCGGGCGCGGTACTCGTCCCGGCTCGCGGTCTGGTGCTTGATGCCGATCGAGGCGCTGACGAGCGTCTGCGCGACCGCTTCGGGTTCGCGGTCGCCGGCCTCGCGCAGGGCGGCGATGAGCAGCCGCTCGAACCGGTCCGGGCCGCCGCGGGCGACCGGCCCCAGGAGGTCGGGATTCTCGCGCACGACCGCGTTCACGTCCTGCAGCGGGCCGACGTAGCGGCCGGCCCAGCAGTCGAAGGCGGCCGCGATCCGCTCGCCCAGCGGCCGGCCCGGCGCCAGCAACGCCTGCCGCGCGTCGCGGAGGTCCCGCTCGATGCCGTGGTCGGCCGCGGCCCGGAACAGGTTGGGCTTGGAGGAGAACAGGAAATAGAGGCCCGGCCGGGAGATCGCCGCCTCCCGGGCGACGTCGTCCATCGACGTCTTGCGGTAGCCGAACCGGGCGAAGGTGCGCAGCGCCGACTCCAGGACGGCGTCGCGCCGGGCGGCATCACCCGGCGTCGGCACCACGTCGGCGGATGTCGGCACGCACTCACTGTACCAACTAGACGAACTGAGCAGTTTTTGTATAGTGAATCCAATGAGCGATCTGATCACCACCCGGTTCACCGCGACCAGCACCGCCGCCGACGTCCTGGCCGGCGTCGACCTGCACGGCATCCGGGCCGTCGTCACCGGCGCCTCCTCGGGCCTGGGCGCTGAGACGGCCCGCGCGCTGAGCGCCGCCGGCGCGCAGGTGACCCTCGCGGTCCGCGACACCGCGGCCGGCGACGAGGTCGCCCGGGCCATCGAGCGCTCGACGTCGCGCCGCCCCGCCGTCGGGCGCCTCGACCTCGCCGACCGCGCCTCCGTGGCGTCGTTCGTGCGCGCCTGGGCGGGCCCGCTGCACCTGCTGATCAACAACGCGGGCGTCGTCACCGCCGGCCTGCGGCGCACCGGCGACGGCCGGGAGCTGCAGTTCGCGACGAACCACCTCGGGCACCACGCCCTCGCCGTCGGGCTGCACCGGGCCCTCGCGGCGGGCGCCGCCGAGCTGGGTGGCGCCAAGCTGGGTGGCGCCCGCGTCGTCGCCCTCAGCTCGACGGCACACATGCGGGCCGGCGTCGACTTCGACGATCTCGACTTCATCCGCCGCGACTACGACCCGCAGATCGCCTACGCGCAGTCGAAGACCGCGAACGCGCTGTTCGCCGTGGAAGCCACCCGCCGCTGGTCCGGCGACGGCATCACGGCGAACGCCGTGAATCCCGGCGGCATCGCGACCGGACTGCAGCGCAACTTCAGCCCCGAGCAGCGGGCGTCCCTCGACGCCGCGCGGGCGGCCGGGATCTTCTCCTACAAGAGCGTCGAGCAGGGCGCCGCGACGACCGTGGTCGCCGCCGTCGCCGCCGAGTTCGCCGGCACCGGCGGGCACTACCTCGACGACTGCCGGGAGGCCTACACCGTCCCCGACGACGCCTCCCTCGCCGAGCACCCGCACGGCGTCAAGGCCTGGGCCCTGGACCCCGAGCGGGCCCGGCGCCTGTGGACCGTGTCCGACCGGCTCCTCGCCGCCTGAACGGCCCGGCACCGCGGCACCGCTCAGAGCGTCCGCAGCGCGTCGGCGGGCGGGAGGCGGGCGGCCCGCGCCGCCGGATAGAGCCCGGCCAGGGCGCCCACCAGCAGGGCCGCGGCCGCGCCGGCGAGGGGAGCCTCGGGCGGGATGGCGACCGGGTTGCCGGCGAACCGGGCCGCGACAAGCGTCGCCAGGCACCCCAGGCCGATGCCGGCCACTCCCCCGATGGTCGCCAGCAGCGCCGACTCCAGCAGGAACTGCACCGCCACGTCCCGCCGCCGGGCCCCGAGGGCGCGGCGCAGCCCGATCTCGGCCCGCCGCTCGAGGACCGAGATCACCATGATGTTGGCGATGCCGACCCCGGCGACCAGCAGGGCGATCGCCCCGAGCCCCAGGAACAGCCCGACGAACGCGCCCTTGGCCTGAATCCGGGCCAGGATCACGTCGGAGGGCCGCTGGACCTGCACGTCCCGGGGGTTCTCCGGGGACGCGGTCGGGCCGAGCACGGCGGCGACGGCGGCCACCTGGTCGGGGTCGACCCGCAGGTAGATGCGGGTCGGGACGCCGCCGAGGCCGAAGAGGTGGTCGGCGACGCCGAAGCTGATCAGGGCCGCGGTGTCGATCTCGGGGGCGACGCCGACCTGGTCGAGGACGCCGATCACGGTGAAGTACCGGCCGGCGATGAAGACCTGGGTCTGGGCGTCGACGTGGTTGATGCCGAGGCTGCGGGCGGCGGCGAAACCCAGGACCGTCTCCGGGAACTGCTCGGCCGTCGCGCCCAGGTAGGTGCCGCGCAGGACGTGCGCGGACAGGGTGCCGGGCAGTGACGGCTGGGCGGCCAGGACGCTGATGCCGTTGGTGTTCTGCGGCGGAATGCGTTCGGTGCGCCGGACGGTGGCGTCGTCGATGTTGCCGACGGCGGTGGTGGCCAGGACCGGCGGGATGCGGGCGATCATCGGCTGGGCGGTCAGGGGCAGCGGAGTGGGGCGCCCGTCGAAGGTCTGGCCGGTGGCGACGGTGAGCAGGTTGCCCTGCCGGCCGAGCTCGTCCAGCAGCTGCCGCTTCGAGGACTCGGCCACGCCCAGGACGGCGACGAGCGCGGCGATCGCGATGGCGATCCCCAGCGCCGACAGGGTGGCGCGGACCCGGCGGGCGCCGAGGCCGGCGGTGCCGACGGCGAGGGCGTCGGCGGGGCGGAGGCGGCTGCGCACGGTCATGCGGGGGCTCCCGAGTCCTCGGCGATCCGGCCGTCCTCCAGCCGGATGCGGCGGCGCATGGCCGCGGCCACGCTCGCGTTGTGGGTGATCAGGACGACCGTCGTGTCGTGCAGCGCGGCCAGCAGCTCGACGATCTGGCGGCCGTTGGCGGTGTCGAGGTTGCCGGTGGGCTCGTCGGCGAGAACGACGGCCGGGCGGCCGACGACGGCCCGGGCGATCGCCACTCGCTGCCGTTCGCCGCCGGACAGCTGGGCCGGGCGGTGCCGCAGCCGGGCGCCCAGGCCGACGCGGTCCAGGGCCTCGGTGGCGCGCTCCCGGCGGGTGGCGGCCGGCATCCCCCGGTACATCAGGCCGGAAGCCACGTTGTCCAGGACGGTGAGGTGGTCGAGCAGGAAGAACTGCTGGAAGACGAAGCCGATGTGCCAGGCCCGGACCGCGGACAGCTGCGGGTCGGACATCCGCGACGTGTCGGTGCCGGCGATGCTGACGGTGCCGGCGGTGGGCCGCTCCAGGGTGCCCAGAATGCTCAGCAGCGTCGACTTGCCGGCCCCGGACGCGCCGATGATGGCGACCGACTCGCCCGGCTCGACGGAAAGGTCCACATCGGACAGTGCGGTGACGGCGGCCGGGGCCGGGTAGGTCTTGCCCACCCCGCGCAGTTCCAGGGCGGCGGTCACGGCGCGGGCACCTCCACGTCGTCGCCCTCGGCCAGGCCGTCGCCGCGGACCTCGACCAGCGTGTTGGCGAACAGGCCGGTGGTGACGCCGAGCAGGGTCCGCTCGGCGCCGTCGCGCCGGTAGAGGCCGTAGCCGCCGCCGGCCAGGGCGACCAGGGCGGTGATCGGCACCGCCAGGACGTCCTTGACGGTCTCGTCGGTGATGCTGACCTGGACCGGAGCCCGGTCCAGGGAGCCGCCGACCTGCGGGTTGTCGAGGGTGACGAGGCCGGGGACGAGGATCGGCGAGCCGCGGCCGTTGTCGGTCTGCTGCGGCTCGTCGGCGACCGGGGACAGGTAGGCCACCCGGCCCGGCACCTGCTTGCGGTCCGGCATCGTGACGGTCACCGCGTCGCCGGGGTGCACCAGGTATGTCTGCCCGGCCGGGACGTTGATCGTGACCACGGCCGTCGTCGACGTCGCGGTGAGCAGCTCGTCGCCGCCGTGGACCTCGGCGCCGAGCTTCCCGGTGACGGTCGTGACCCGGATCGGGCCGGGCTGGAACGTCACCGTGCCGAGCTCGACCCGGCCGGTGACGGCCTGGCCGGTGGCCCGCTGCCAGCGCCGGATCGCCGCCGCCGTCGCCGCGGTGAACGTGCTGTCCACGGTGGACAGGTGGCCGAGTGCCTTGAGGTTGTCCTCCAGGGCCCGCACGTCCGGGCCGGCGGTCATCCCGGATTCGAACGGGCGGAACGCGGGGCGGTCGGCGTAGAAGAGCCGGACCGGGCGGTTGTCCACCTCATACACGGGCTCGTCGCGGTTGATGACCAGACCCGGCTGGGGCAGGGCGGTGAGGGTGCCGCCCTCGCCCTGCGGCAGGACGGCGTACTGGCCGCGGTACCCGAGTGCGCCCGACACCTGGGTGCTGGTGGACAGGTCGGTGCGGACCACCTTCGCCGTCGTGGTCGGCACCTCGGCCGCCGCCGGCGTCGCCGCGCGGGGGAAGCGCCAGATCAGCACCCCACCGGCGGCCGCGCCCGCGGCGATGAACAGAGCCCGGCGCCTCATGACGCCAGGTTTCCGAGGCTGGAGACACGGGCCTCGTCGTCCAGGACCGAGCGGCAGGTGTCCAGGGCATGCCGTACCGTCGGATCGCTCTTGTCCCCCGGCAGGTCCTCCGGGTGCATCCCGAACCCGTGCCCGGGTGTGAAGAGGTCGTTCGCCGTCGGGTCGCGGAAGTTCGGCAGCCCGTTCGCCCGCATGCACTGCGCGGATCGCACCCCGGCCTGGACCAGCTTCGGCGGGGCCGGCGCCTGCCCGTCGGGGACGAGCTCGGCCGCGCGGATCTGCGCGTCGCAGGCGGCCGCCGCGGCCAGGATGGTGGTCCCGTCGGCCTCGCGCAGGCTGCGCGCGTCGGTGTAGACGTGGCCGTCCGCGGTCAGCACCGGGTCCTTGTAGGTCGGGATGCCGTGCTGGCGGATGCACTCGGCCGCGGCGTGCAGCGCGTTCTTGCGGTCGTCGCCGGTCGCGCCGGCGCAGGTCGGCTGGTAGCCGAGCGGTTCGCCGGTGTTCCCGCCGCCGCCGTTGTCGGTCTTGACGCCGGGGCTGGGGCCGGCCTTCTCGGCGAGGTCGGCGTTGAGCTGGCTGAGGCCGGCGGCGGCGCTGATGCAGCCGCCGGTCGTCGGGGCCGCCGAGTGGCTTCCGCCGAGGGTCGGCACGCGCGGCTGTTCGGCCGCGGTGCAGCCGGTCAATGCGAGGGCGGCGGACACGGCGAGCAGTGCGATGGCCGCCCCGGTGCTTGCCGAGAGCTGTCGAATCTGCATGGGCATCAGGTGTACTCGCGCAGGCGTGACATCATCGCGACGAGCCGTGTAGGACGGATGTCATGCCGGGCGGCGCACAATGGTCGGCATGCGGGTGCTGGTGGTCGAGGATCACGCGACGCTCGCCGAGCGCATCGGCGAGGGGCTGCGCGACGCCGGCCTGGCCGTCGACGTCGTCTACGACGGCGGGTCGGCGCTCGTCCGGACCGCCGAGACCGGCTACGACGTCGTGGTGCTCGACCGCGACCTGCCGGTCGTGCACGGCGACCAGGTCTGCCGGACCCTCGCCGGCACCGGCGGCCCCCGCATCCTGATGCTGACCGCGGCCGGTGGCGTCGACGACCGGGTCGACGGCCTCGAGCTCGGCGCCGACGACTACCTCGGCAAGCCGTTCGCGTTCCACGAGCTCGTCGCCCGGGTCCGGGCCCTGGCCCGGCGTTCCCCGTCGGCGCCGCCGATCGTGCGCCGCGGCGACCTGACCGTCGACCGGGCCCGGCACCGGGCCGGGCGCGGCGGGCGGCCGCTGTCGCTGACCCGCAAGGAGTTCGGCGTCCTGGAGATGCTCGTCGCCGCCGACGGTGCGCTCGTCAGCGCCGAGGAGCTCCTCGAACACGTCTGGGACGCCAACGCCGACCCGTTCAGCAACATCGTCTCGGTGACCCTGGCCCGGCTGCGGCGCAAGCTCGGCCCGCCGCCGCTCATCGAGACCGTCGTCGGCCGGGGCTACCGGCTGTGAGCCGGTCGCGGTTCACGGTCCGGGTCCGGCTGACGCTGCTGTACACCGTGCTATTCGCGCTGTGCGGCACGGCACTCATCGCCATCACCTACGGGCTGCTCGCGGCCAACCTGCCCCTGGCCGCCGCGCCCAGCGACAAGGTGCCCGGCCGCACGACGGCGCTGGGCGAGGACAACGTGCCCCCGCCCGAGTTCGTCAACGCCTGCAACCGGATCCTCAACGGCGTGCCGACCAGCGACGAGAACCTCCGGACCAAGTGCAAGCGGGCGTTCGACGAGGGGGTCCTGGTCGGCGCGGAGACCCAGCGCCAGGCCACCCTGGACGCGCTGCTGTGGCAGTGCGGGCTGGGCCTGGCCGCCGCGACGCTGCTGGCCGCCGTCGCCGGCTGGTTCGCCGCCGGCCGGGTGCTGCGCCCCGTGCACCGCCTCACCACCGCCGCCCGGTCCGCGTCGGAGCACAACCTGGCGGCCCGGGTCGCCCTCGGCGGCCCCCGCGACGAACTGCGCGAGCTCGCCGACACGTTCGACTCGATGCTCGAGCGGCTGCAGCGGGCCTTCGCCGGGCAGCGGCAGTTCATCGCCAACGCCAGCCACGAGCTGCGCACACCCCTGACGGTGATGCGCACGAGCGTCGACGTGGTCCTGGCCAAGCCCGCGCCGACCGAGGCCGAGCTGGTCGGCATGGCCCGGGACGTCCGCGCCGCCGTCGACCACGCCGAAGTGCTCATCGAGGCGCTGCTGACCCTCGCCCGCAGCAGCGCCGGCCTGGCCGTGCGCGAGCCGGCCGACCTGGCCACCGTGGTCGAGGACGTCCTGGACGGCGCCGACCTGCGCGACCGCCACGCCCACGTGGCCCTCGAACCGGCCCCGACCGCCGGCGACCCCGTCCTGCTCGAACGGCTCGCCGCCAACCTCGTCGACAACGCGGTGCGCTACAACGAGCCCGGCGGCGACGTGTGGCTGACCACCTCGACGGTCCGCGGCCACGTCCGGCTGGAGATCGCCAACCGGGGGCCGGTCGTGGCCCCCGACTCGGTCGCGGCCCTGTTCCAGCCGTTCCACCGCCTCGGCGCGCGCACCGGCGAGCACGGCTCCGGCCTGGGCCTGGCCATCGTCGCCGCCATCGCGCAGGTCCATCAGGGCACGGTGGACGCCCAGCCCAACACCGGCGGCGGCCTGCGGATCACGGTGCTGCTCCCGGCCATCGACCCGGAGCCGGTCGGTCCCGGGCGGCGCTAGGTTGCGGTGCCGCCGAGGCCGGCCTCGCGGGCCTTGACGATCGCCTGCGCGCGCTCGGACACCTGCAGCTTGGTGAAGATGTTGGCGACGTGGTTGCGGACGGTCTTGAGGCTGATCATCAGCTCGTGTGCGATCGTCGCGTTGCCCTTGCCGGCCGCGACCATCTCCAGGACCTCGCGTTCGCGTTCGGTGAGGGACGGGAATGCGGCGGCGCTCGAGCCGGCGCCGGTGGCGAAGTGGGCGATGACCCGGGCCGCGATCTGCGGGCCGAAGATCGCCTCGCCGGCCGCCGCGGCCCGGATGGCCCGCTCGATCTCATCCTGCTCGGCGCCCTTGAGCAGGTGGCCGCGGGCGCCGGCGCGCATCGCGGCGAAGACCGAGTCGTCGTCCTCGAACATCGTGAGCACCACGACGGCCGCGGGTGAGCCGGACCGGACCAGCCGGCGGGTCGCCTCGATGCCGTCCAGGCCCGGCATCCGGATGTCCATCAGGACCACGTCCGGCGCCACCGACGCGGCCACCTCGAGGGCGCGGTCGCCGGTGTCGGCCTCGCCGACGATCGCGATGTCGGCCGACCCGGTCAGCATCAGCTCCAGGCCGCGGCGGTAGGCCGGGTGGTCGTCGACGACGAGCAGCCGGATCATGCCTGGACCTCCTCGGGCCGGTCGGCGTGCAGCGGCAGGACGGCCCGCACGATCAGGCCTCCCTCGGGACGACTGGTGATCGTACAGCTGCCCCCGAGCTCGGCCGCCCGTTCCCGCATCGACGTCCAGCCCACCCCGCCGGTCGCGGCCGGGCCGATGCCGTGGCCGTTGTCGGCGACGGTCAGCTCGAACACCCCGCCGACCTCGACCGCGATCCGGCAGCGGGTCGCCCCCGCGTGCCGCACGACGTTGGTCATCGCCTCCGAGGCGATCCGGAACGCCGCGACCTCGACCGCGGCCGGCAGCGGCGGGAGCGCCGGCGGCCCGGTGACCTCGAACGTGACCTCGCCGGTCAGGGCGGCCGCGCGCTGGCGGACGGCGCCGAGCAGGCCGACCTCGTCGATGGCGGGCGGGCGGAGGTCGTCGACGAGCCGCCGTACCTCCGCGATGGCCGCCTTGACCTCGTCGCGCGTCTCGGCGATCAGCGCGTTGCGCTCGGCCGTGTCCGGACGCGACTGGGTGGCGTTGAGCTTCAGCACGACCGCAGCCAGCGACGGGCCGACGCCGTCGTGCAGGTCCCGGCGCAGCCGCCGGCGCTCCTCCTCCCGGGCCGCGACGATGCGGCTGCGCGACTCCCGCAGCTCGTCGTTGAGCTGCCCGGAGCGGACCACGACGGCCGCGTAGCGGGCCAGGTCCTCGACCAGATCCAGGTCCGGCCGCGCGAACTGCCGTCCCGGCGGCACGTCGACGGCGAGGTAGCCGATCCGCTCGCCCCGGTGCACCATCGGCTCGCGCAGTGTGCCGTCATCGGGCGGCATCGCGCGCTCGATCCGGACCCGATCCACCCGCAGGGCGGCCGCCACGGCGTCGGTCACGGCCGCGACCAGCCCGTTGGGGTCGGCGGCGTCGGCGCGGTCGGCGAGCAGCCGGATCGCCGCCCTGGGGTCGGAGCGCAGGCCGTAGACCCACCGCTCGATGTGCCGCCGCAGGAACGAGTACGCCGGGTGGACGGTCACCGCCACGACGCCCACGGCGAGCAGGCCGCCCAGCGTGTCGTGCCCGGTGAGGCGCGCGGCCCCGAGCAGCAGCAGCGCGTAGACGACGATCACCGCGGCCACGAGGAGCAGGTAGGTCAGCGTCCGCGACAGCACGAGCTCGATGTCGAACAGGCGGTACCGCAGAATCGCAATGCCGACGGTGATCGGCAGACCCACCGCCACCAGTCCGAGCGCGAACGGGAACACCGGCACGGCGGGCGCCAGGAAGTGATTGGCCCACCCGGCCAGCAGCGCGACCGGCACCGTCAGCGTCCCCCACACCAGCCACAGCAGCCGCAGCCGCTGGGCGTCCCGGGCCCGCCGCAGCCGCCGCCACACGGCGACCGGGCTGCCGAAGCACAGCGCCACCACCAGCAGGAGACCGGCGACGCCCAGTCCCCCGCTGATGGGCTCGGGCAGCCAGGGCACCGGCGGGACGGTACCCCCGTGATCGTCCTTGAATTGTTGCCGGTCACCGGCCGCACCCACCATGAAGATCACCACGCCGGCCAGCCCGACCCGGACCCACCACCGCCAGAACCGGTTCGCCGCCCGTCCGTCCGGCAGCAGGTAGGCGATCAGCACCAGCCACAGGAACAGCAGCACCCAGGCGCCCTGCGCCAGCTGGTCGACGACGAGGCCGGCGGCCGACGAGCCGGGGCCCGGCGGGAACAGCACGGCGAAGAAGCACAGCCCGTGCGCCACCAGCAGCCAGCCGACCGGATGCCGCGGGTGCCACCGCAGCACCAGCAGACCGGCCACGACGGGGACGGCGGCGCCGAACGAGACCAGGGCCTGCTGCATGCCAACCAGTCTGGTGTTCGCCGACCGGCCTGTCAGCATGCCCGGGAACGGTTCCCGGGTGGCCCGGGACATCGGCATCGTGCGGCCGGGGCGGGGGTGCGGCGACAGTCAGCGCATCGCTGCTCGCCGCACCTGAGAGGAACCGACATGCCGACATCCGCGTTCGAGAAACTCCTGCCCTGGTCGGGCGGCCTGGCCGGGGTCGCCTGGGCCGTCCAGCTGGCCGCCGCCGAGACCCCCGACGACCCGGCCGACCCGCAGGCGGTGAGCATCGTCGCCGGCGCGGCCGGGTGGAACTACGCCGCCGGGTTCGCGCTGCTCGCCGGGGCCCTGCTGCTGATCCTGTTCGCGGCCGCGGCCCGCCGGTCCCTGCGCGCCGGGGAGGCCGGCGAGTCGACGTACTCCTCGGTCGCGCACGGCGGCCTGCTGGTCGCCGCGGCCGGCTTCGGCACGCTCGGGATCGTCCAGATCGCGCTCACCAACGCCGCGAAGGCCCACGACGCCGCCGCGACCGCCACGATCGGCCAGCTCGCCCTGATCGGCTGGCTGCCCGCTCTGGCCGGGCTGGTGGCGGCCTTCTGGGGCCTCGGGCTCGGCGGCCTGCGCACGGCCACGCTGCCGAAGTGGTTCGCCGTCCTGACCGTGGTCCTGGCCGTCATCGGCGTCCTCGGCCCGCTCGCGGTCGTCGTCTACCTGCTGCTGCCGCTGTGGCTGATCGCGGCCTCGGTCGTGACGGCCCGCAGCGCGGCCGTGCGCGCCCCGGAGCCGGTGGGCCTGACGCGGTAGGCGTCGCCGGCTGGTGGATGTTTCACGCGTTTCTGCCCATCGAAGCGCTTCCGCGCGCCGCGCAAGTGGACCTCCTTCGATGTGGGTGGCGATGATGGGCGCCCCATATCGAAGGAGTCTCCCGTGTCCACAGGTCGCCTCCATCGGCGCCGGGTCGTGGCCGCCGCGGCCGCTCTCGCCGCTGTCACCTTCGCCGCCGGCTGGCTCGTGGTCGGCTCGGCCTCGGCGGGCACGCTGTCCGGCACCCTCTACCGTGACCCCGACTCGCAGGTCGTGCGCTGGGTCGCCGCCAACCCGAACGACTCACGCACGGCCGTCATCCGCGACAAGGTGGCCAGCCAGTCGCAGGCCCGCTGGATGGCGAACTTCAACATCTCCACCATCCAGTCCGAGGTCTCCTCGTTCGTGGGCGCCGCCAACGCCGTGAACCAGGTGCCGGTCCTGACGAGCTACGCGATCCCCAACCGTGACTGCGGCGGGGCGAGCGCCGGTGGTGCGCCGGACCTCAACCAGTACCAGCAGTGGATCTCCGGATACGCCCGGGGCCTTGGCAACCGGACCGTCATCGTCATCATGGAGACCGACGCCCTGGCGCTGCAGACGTGCCTGAGCAGCGGCGAGATCCAGCAGCGGGGCCAGGCGATCAGCACCGCGGTGCAGACGCTCAAGTCGGCCAACCCCAATGCGAAGGTGTACCTCGACGGCGGCCACTCGGCCTGGAACAGCGCTTCGGAGCAGGGCAACCGGCTGATCGGCGCCGGCGTGCAGTACGCCGACGGGTTCTTCACCAACGTCTCGAACTTCCAGCCGACCGGCAACGAGGCCAACTACGGCCGGTCGATCATCTCCTACCTGCAGAGCCGCGGCATCAACGGCAAGCACCAGGTCATCGACACCAGCCGCAACGGTGGCGCGGCCGGCGACTGGTGCGCCGACGACAACACCGACCGCCGGATCGGCAACTACCCGACCCTGAACACCGGCGACGCCAACATCGACGGCTACCTGTGGATCAAGCCCCCGGGCGAGGCCGACGGCTGCGCCTACACCGCCGGCAGCTTCCAGGCCGGCCTGGCCTACAGCCTGGCCTCGAGCGCACCGTACCCGCCGGCCGGGTCCCCGACGCCGACCTTCTCGAGCGCCTCGCCGTCGCCCAGCCGCTCCAGCGCGTCCCCGTCCGCGTCCACCTCCCCGTCGGCCTCGACGTCGCCCAGCCGCTCGACCGGTGGCGGTGGCGGTGCGTGCAACGCGGCGTACCAGACCACGAGCGCCTGGCAGGGCGGCTTCCAGGGCAACGTGACCGTCACCGCGGGCTCGGCGGCGATCAGCAACTGGACCGTGACCTGGACCCTCGCGAACGGCCAGTCGATCAACCAGCTCTGGAACGGCACCCTCACCACCAGCGGTTCCAATGTGACGGTCCGCAACATGTCCTACAACGGCTCGCTCGCGGCGGGCGCCTCGACCCAGTTCGGCTTCACCGGCAACGGCAACGCCTCGACGCCGACGCTGACCTGCACCACCTCCTGAGCGACGCACTGCCCTGGGGGCGCGGACCGGCTCCGGTCCGCGCCCCCAGCCGGGCCGGGGGCGGCCGTTACGTACCCTCCGCTGATGGTGACGGTGCATGTATAGGCTCCTGCTGCGGCGGGACTTCGGTCTCATGTGGTCGGGACACCTGCTGTCGAACCTCGGCAATTGGCTGCTCATCCTGGCGATTCCGGTATACGTGTTCGAGCTCACCGGGTCGGTGGCGAGCACGAGCGCCGCGGTCGTCGCGCAGACGGTTCCGGCGCTGCTGGTCGGGCCGATCGCCGGCGTCGCCGCCGACCAATGGAACCGGCGAACGATCATGCTGCTCAGCGACCTGCTCCGGGCCCTGGTCGTCGTCGGATTCCTGTTCGTGCACAGCGCCGGCGACCTGTGGCTGCTGTACGCCACGGTCTTCATGGAGAGCTGCGTCGCGCAGCTGTTCCTGCCGGCGCACCGAGCACTCCTGCCCGGTCTGGTGGGCCGGGGAGCCGACCTGTCCGCGGCCAACGCCCTGTACACGCTGGCCGGCGGGATCGTCCGGCTGGCCGGTGGCCCCCTCGGTGGCGCGCTCTACCTCCTGCTCGGCTTCGACGCGCTGGTGCTCATCGATATGGCCACCTATGTCGTCTCCGCGGTAGCGCTGCTCGCCGTGCGCTACTCACCGTCGACGCTGCGGGCCGGCACCGCCGGCGGTCCAGGTCACGGACGCCCAGTGCGGCGGCTGCGCGCCGTACGACGAGACCTCGCCGAGGGCGCCCAGGTCCTGTGGCGCAGCGTCCTGCTCATTCGGCTGCTGGCCTCGTCGGCGGTCTTCCTGCTCGGCAACAGCACCCTCACCGTCCTGCTGGTGCCGTACGTCTACCAACGCCTGCACGGCGACGCCGCCCTGGTCGGCCTCTTGTTCTCCGCGCTCGGTGCCGGCTTTCTGATCGGTGCCCCGCCGGCCCGGCGGATGGCCGACGCGGCCAGACCGCACCGAGCGCTGGCCGCCGCGCTGGCCGCGGCCAACCTCAGCTTCATCGGCCTGTTCCATTCGCAGCAACGTCCGATAGCTCTGCTGTCCATCTGCGCTGTCGGTGTCACCGGCGGCGCGGTGCTCGTGGTCGTGCAGACGTTGATCCAGCGATACACCCCCGATCAGGTCCTGGGCCGAGTCAGTTCGGCATACGCGAGCGTCGAAATGCTCGCCACGGTGATCGGGGCGGTTGCCGGCGGCGCGGTCGCCGCCGGCCTCGGCCTGACCGTCGCGGCCGACACGGCTATCGCCATCGTGGCGGTCAGCATCCTCCTCGCGCTCACACTGCCGGCACCGGCGGCCGAGCGGGCACCGGAATCGAGCGAGACCCCGCCTGGGCCGAACTGGCCCGCGGCGCAACCGCCGGCCGAGGCCGACCCGGACTCAGCGCTGCGGCAGCGGCCCACGCCGTCGTGATGGCAACGGAACCGGCCGGCGACGGTGTGGTCGGCGGTGCGAGTCAGTGCGAGCCGGCGGTGGCGGCGAGGCGGACCATGATGATCTCCTCGACCAGGGCGACCAGCACGTCCTGGACCGAGCTACGGGACCGGGCGTCGCACTCGACGATCGGGATCGGGTCCTGCGTGTCGAGGGCCTCGCGGACCTCGTTGAGGTCGAAGCGGGCGGCACCGTCGAAGCGGTTGACGGCCACCAGGAACGGGACCGCGCGCTCCTCGAAGTAGTCCACGGCCGGGAAGCAGTCCTCGAGGCGGCGGGTGCCGACCAGCACGACCGCGCCGAGTGCGCCGTCCACCAGGTCGTCCCACAGGAAGGCGAAGCGGTCCTGGCCCGGGGTTCCGAACAGGTACAGCACCAGCGTGTCGTCCAGGCCGATGCGGCCGAAGTCGAGGGCCACGGTGGTCGTGGTCTTGTCCGGCAGGGCCGATGCGTCGTCCACGCCGATCGAGCGGTCGGTCATCGGGGCGTCGGTCATGAGGGGCTCGATCTCGGAGATGGCTCCGATGAACGTGGTCTTGCCGACGCCGAAGCCGCCGAGCAGCACGGCGATGGAGGGGCATCGCCAGGATTCTGGTCAGCCGGTGCCGGATCGTGCCGGGCCGGGACGTACGCCTGCCTGCCTGGCGCATGGAACCTCCGGTTCCGTCGACGTGTGCGCAGCGAGGGCGGTGGGGCCTGAAATCCATCAATGCCCCACGCCCGTGAGTCTTCGGCGCACACGCCCCGGGTTGTCGCACAGGAAGTGCGACAACCGGCGGCCAATCTACCGGCCGAGCATCACGCACACGGCGGCGTCGACCATGCGCTGGTCGGCCGCCATGAGGTCCGGGAACTTGGCACCGAACTGGGTCGTGGTGACCACGGTGACCGTGCGGCGGCCGGTCGCGTCGGTGTAGTTCTGGCTGCCGAACCCGGGGATGCCGCCGGTGTGGCCCCAGACCGTGCCGCACGCGTTGGTGTAGCGCATGAGGCCGAGCCCGTATCGCGTCGTGCCGCCGCTCGTCGGGTCCTCGACCGTCGTGCGCATCTCGGCCAGCTGCGCGGGCGGCAGGAGCCGGCCCGACAGCAGCGCGCTCAGGAACCGGTCCCAGTCGCGGGGTGTCGACACCATCGCGCCGGCCGCCCACGCCCAGGCCGGGCTGATCGCGGTCACGTCGACGTGCTCGTCGTGCACCGGCCCGGCGAACGCGGTGTCGGCCGGGGCGCCGAACACCTCCAGCAGCGGGGCCAGGTGCGCGGCGTCGGGCTCGTAGCCGTGGGCGAGCCGGTCCCCGTCGCGGGACCGGCCGTCGGTCGCGAGGTATGTGTCGTGCAGGCCGAGCGGGCGCAGGATCCGCCGCTGCAGCAGGTGCGCGACGCTGTCACCGGTGACCCGCTCGAGGATCAGGCCGAGCGCGACGTAGTTGGTGTTGCTGTACGAGTAGTGGTCCCCCGGCGGGAAGTTGA
The DNA here is from genome assembly GCF_044454505.1 of Dactylosporangium sp. NPDC051541. Taxonomy (NCBI): domain Bacteria; kingdom Bacillati; phylum Actinomycetota; class Actinomycetes; order Micromonosporales; family Micromonosporaceae; genus Dactylosporangium; species Dactylosporangium sp. NPDC051541. The sequence goes on along the minus strand of NZ_JBITDU010000007.1, from coordinate 140,133 downwards.
CCGGGTGGGTCGCGGCCCGGGCGAGCAGCTGCTGCGGGGTCCAGTCGCGCTGCACCTGACCGGTGATCGCGTGCAGCACCTCGAGGTCGAACCACCCCTTGTCCAGCTCCGCGAAGAGATCGGGCAGTCCGCTGGTGTGGTTGAGCAGCATCCGCACGGTGATCGCCCGGCCGTTGGCGACGAGCCCGGGCAGGTACCGCTCGACCGGATCGCTCAGCCGCAGCCGCCCCTCGGCCACCAGCTGCAGCGCCACGGTCGCCACCATCGTCTTGGTGTTGGAGCCCATGCGGAACTGATCGCCGGCGGCGAGGCGATGATCGGCCCGGGTCCACGCCGCCTGGCGGGCGATGGTCACGGGCCGGTGCCGCCCGTCGTCGATGCGGACGACGACGCCGGGCGCGCCGGCCGCGATGTCCGCGTCGACCAGCCGGGCCAGCGCCGAACCGCTCGCCGCGGCCGCGTCCGGGGCCGCGTAGGCGCCGATGCTCAGCAGACCCAGCAGGGCGGCCAGGGCGGTGCCGGCCTTGAACAGCCGCGGGAAACGCCTGGGCGTCGTCATGGTCCACTCCTCGTTCGACGCTCGGTCAGTACCCCCCAACGCTATTGACGCCGCAGCGCAAGGAACAGTTGCGAAACTGGTAAACGTCGTTAGTTTTTGAACATGGACGCCATCGACCGCAACATTCTGAATCTGCTCGTCGTCGACGGGCGGATGAGCCTCACCGACATCGCGCGGTCGGTCGCGCTGTCGGTGCCCGCGGTCAAGCGCCGGATCGGCCGCCTCGAGCGCGACGGCGTCATCAAGGGCTACACGGCGATCGTCGCCGAGCCCGGCGCGCGCAAGCTGCACGCCCTCGTCGAGCTGTTCTGCGCCGGGCAGACGGAGCGCGAGGACATCATCCGCGTGTTCCAGGACCGGCCCGAGGTGCTGGTCGCCTTCACCGTCGCCGGCGACAGCGACGTCGTCATGCTGGTGCAGACCGACGGCACCGACCACCTCGAGTCGCTGCTGATCGACCTGCGCCGCCACCCGCTGGTCAGGCAGACCCGCTCGCAGGTCATGCTCAACACCTTGATGGGCCGCATCACCCTGTGACATGTGGAGGCGGTAGGACGATGGAGCCGTTCCGGATCGCTGTTACCGACACCGCGGTCGCCGACCTCCGCGATCGGCTTCGCCGCACCCGATGGCCCGACGCCGTCGACGGCGCCGGCTGGGAGTACGGCACGGACCCGGGGTATCTACGGGAGATCACCGACTATTGGGCCACGACGTTCGACTGGCGGGCCCAGGAGCGCCGGCTCAACACCTTCGCGCAGTTCGGGATCGCCGTCGACGGCCGGCGTGTCCACGGGGTGCTGGAACGGGGACGCGGCCCGGCGCCGCTGCCGGTGCTCGTCCTGCACGGCTGGCCCGGCTCGTTCGTGCAGATGCTCGACCTGCTGCCGTTGCTCACCGACCCGGCCGCGCACGGTGGCGCGGCCGGGGACGCGTTCGACGTCGTGGTCGGCTCGCTGCCCGGGTTCGCGTTCTCCGACGCGGCGCGGCGGCCCGGCCTGGGCGCGGTGGCCATGGCGCACCGGTTCCACCGGTTGATGACCCGGCAGCTGGGCTACCGCCGATACGCGGTGCGGGGCAGCGACTTCGGTGCGAGCGTCGCCGAGCAGCTGGGCGCGTTCTATCCGGAGGCCGTGGTCGGCCTGCATCTGAGTGGCACCACGCCCCGGGCCGACGACCCGCCGGCGCGGCCCAGCCCCGCCGTCCGGCAGTACATCGAGGACGTGCGCCGGTGGCGAGCCGTCGAGGTCGGCTACGGCGGGCAGCAGTCGACCAGGCCGCAGACGCTCGCGTATGCGCTCAACGACTCGCCGGTCGGGCTGGCCGGCTGGATACTCGAGAAGTTCCGCCGCTGGAGTGACTGCGAAGGCCCCGACGGGCGCGACGTCGAACGCCGCTTCACCAAGGACCAGCTGCTGACCAACATCAGCGTCTACTGGTTCACCGCCACGATCGGCTCATCGATCCGGATGTACTACGAGACCGAACGCGAACAGCCCCGCCGGCCGGACGTGCCGGCGGCCTGGCTCATGTCGTCGAAGGACATGTTCCCGACGCCCCGCGAGTGGGTGGAGCGCGCCGCGCGCGTCGACCGGTGGACCGCCGTCGACCGGGGCGGGCACTTCATCGAGTGGGAGGAGCCCCAGCTGGTGGCCGAGGACATGCGGCAGTTCTTCCGGGCGTTGCGGTGAACCCGCCACCGGTCCGGCACGTGTCGACGCCGGTACTCGACATCGCCTACCACGCCTGGGGGCCCGGCGACGGTACACCCGTCGTGCTGTTGCACGGTTTCCCGTACGACGTACGCAGCTATCGCGAGGTCGGCCCGTACGTCGCGGCGGCCGGCGGCCGAGTCGTCGTACCCTATCTGCGCGGCTTCGGCCCGACCCGGTTCCGGTCGGCCGCCACGCCACGATCGGGTCAGCAGGCGGCCCTGGCCCACGACCTCGTCGATCTGCTCGACGCCCTGGGCATCGAGCGGGCGGTGGTCGGCGGCTACGACTGGGGCGGCCGGGCCGCGTGCATCGTCGCCGCGCTGTATCCCGAGCGGGTGGCCGGCCTGGTCACCGTCGGCGGTTACAACGTGCAGGACCTCGCCGCCGCCGAGCAGCCGGAGCCACCGGCGCGGGAGAAGGCGAAGTGGTATCAGCACTACCTGCAGACCGAACTCGGCCGCCGCGGCCTGGACCAGCACCGGGAGGCGCTGTGCCACCTGTTGTGGCGGGACTGGTCGCCGACCTGGGCGCAGGCCGACACCGAGTTCGCACGGTCCGCGCCGAGTCTGCACAATCCCGACTTCGTCGACGTCGTCGTGCACTCGTACCGGCACCGGTTCGGCGCGGCACCGGACGACCCGGCCTACGCCGCGACCGAACGGCGACTGGCCACCCGGCCCCGCATCGACGTGCCCACGGTCTCGCTCGCCCCCGACGCCGACGGTTTCGTGACCAACCGGCCCGACGACGACCGCGAGCAGTTCGCCGGGCCGTTCCGCGGCCTTGCCCTGGCGGGCGTCGGGCACAACCCACCACAGGAGCAGCCCCACTCGTTCACCGCGGCGGTGGTGTCACTGCTGGCGGCGGTACGGTGAGTCACTGGTCCTGGAGCCTGGTCGCGCTCCAGGCGATCAGCGGCCGCAGGGCGTTGACGAGCTCCGCGCCGGTCGTGGAGGGTTCGTAGAGGATCTGGACCGGGGTCGACGGGATGACGTCGCGGCGCAGGAGGTCGAAGGTTTCGAGCTCCTTCAGGCGCTGGGACAGCAGGCGGTCGGAGAGCCGAAGGGGCTGACCGTCCTCGCCGAGCAGGCCCACTGGGTGCTCGACGGGCTCGACGAGGCGGCGGGCGACTACGTGCGGCAGCTCGTGCCGGCACTGCCCCGCTTCCTGGTGATGCGGGTGCTGCCCGGACAGTACCGCCGCAAACGCACTTTGCTCTGGCACGGCACCCCGGCCGCAGCGGTCCCGTCGCGACCGCTCCCGGCGCCAACGGGATAGCCGGGGGACCGCAACGGCGTCAGCCTTGGGCCGGCGCGAAGACGCGCCGCATCATCAGGGCGCGGCGGCGGCGGGTCATCAGGCGGCTGGCGGACAGGGCGAGCCGGTTCGAACGCCCGTCGATGACGGTCGGGCCCGGATCGCGGCGGTCGAGGTGGGCCAGCGCGGTGGCGACGACGTCACCGGGAGTGCGGAGCCGCCTGGACGTCAGGACACCGGCGTCCGGGCCCATCCCGGCCGTGAACTCGGTGGCCGTGGCGCCCGGGCCGACGGCGAGCACGGTGACGCCGGTGCCGCGCAGCTCCGCCCACAGCGACTCCGTGAAGCTCGACACGAACGCCTTGGCGGCGCTGTACACGGCCATCCGCGGTGAGGGCAGGTAGGCCGACACGCCCGCGACGTTGACGATGAAGCCGTTGCCGGCGGCCAGGATCCCGGGCAGGAACGCCGCGGTCAGCTGGACCGGTGCGGCGACGTCCACGGCGAGCTCGGCGGCCAGGCGGGCGGGGTCGGCGTCGGCGAACAGGGCGAACGAGCCGACGGCGGCGTTGTTGATCAGGCTGGTCACCGTGACGCCACGGTCGGCGACGGCCCGGTGAAGGGCCGGGCCGGCGTCCGGCCGGGACAGGTCGAAGGGCACCGTCTCGGCCCGGACACCGTGGGCGCGGCGCAGTTCGCCGGCCAGCGCGGTCAGCCGGTCGGCGCGGCGGGCGACGAGGACGAGATCGGCGCCGCGGGCGGCCAGGGCGGTGGCGAAGGCGGCGCCGATGCCCGAGCTCGCGCCGGTGAGCAGGACGGTTTGCACACCGTAGTCAGGAGCACTCATGAGCCGAGTCAAGGGCGCGGCGCCGGAAGCGTCAAAGACCCGGTTGGTACTGCGTCATGCCCAAACCGCATCACGCGTAGGCTGATGGCCATGTCCGACCCGCCGCCGCCCGACCTGGATCTGCGGCTGGTCCGTTACTTCACCGTCGTCGCCGAGCACCTGAACTTCGCCCGCGCGGCCGAGGCCCTGCGGGTCGCCCAGCCCTCGTTGAGCCGGCAGATCCAGCGGCTGGAGCAGGCGCTCGGCGTGCGCCTGCTGGAACGCACCACCCAGGGCAGCCGCCTCACCGCCGCCGGCGCGGCGTTCCTGCCCCGGGCCCAGCAGCTGCTGCACGCCGCCGGCCAGGCGGTGCACACCGCCCGGGCGGCAGCGCCCCCGCACACGATCACCGTCGGGTACGCCGACGACCTCGTCATCACCCCCGCCGTGCGCGACCTGCGCCGCCGCCGGCCCGACGCCCACGTCCGGACCCGCCACCTCGGCACCGAACAGGCCGGCGCCCTGCTCGACGGGCAGGTCGACGCGCTGGTCATCCGCACGCCGCTGCCGATCCCGGCGGCCGGGCTCGACGTCACCGTCCTCTACACCGAACCCCTGGTCCTGCTCGTCCCGGCCACCCACCGGCTGGCCGGCAAGGAGTCGGTCACCGTCGACGACATCGCCGGCGAGCCGCTCATCGCCTGCGCCGGCATGGGCGAACGGTGGACGGCGTTCTGGCGCCTCGAACCCCGCCCCGGCGGTGATCCCGCCCCGCTCGGACCCACGCTCGTCGCCACGTACGAGGACAAGCTCGAGGCCATCGCCGACGGCCGCGCCGTCTCCGTCGTCCCGGCCGGCGACCGCCGCTTCACGCTGCGCGCCGACCTGGTCACGGTGCCGCTCGACGGTGTCGGCTCAACCGAGGTCGTCGTCGCCACCCGCGGCGCGGACGCGAATCCCCTCGTCGCGGCGTTCATCCGGTCGGCGAAGAACCTGGGCTCAGTCGGCGACCCAGCCGGGTGACTCCAGGTCGATGGTGGCGTCCCCGACGAAGGCCGCGAGCTGAGCCTCGAGGCGGTTGAGGGCGTCGAGGCCGACCTCGTCGGCCCAGGCCCGGCGCAGGTCGTCGAAGATCGCCTCGCCTTCGCGCATGACCCGGTGGCCGAGGTCGGTCAGGCGGACCCGTTTGCGGCGGCGGTCGACGTCGTCGTCGTCGATCGCGACCCAGCCGCGCTCCACGAGCACGGCGATCGTCTTGGCCGCCGCCTGCTTGGTGACGGAGAGCGCCCGGCCGAGCTCGGATGCGGTCTCGGCGCCGCGGTCGATCGCGCCCATCGCGTAGTGCAGTGATGAGCGCACATCCGCGAACCCGCGCGCGTCGAGCTCGGCCTGGGCGGCGTCGACGAGCTTGCGGTAGGCGCCCAGCAGCAGCAGGGCGAGGTTGGGTCCGGGGCTGGTCACCGCCTCAGCCTAAGCGACCCTCTAGACAACGACAACCAAGTTGTCTATGGTCGGTCGACAACAAGGTTGTCGAATTGGAGGCATCATGGTGTCGCATCACACCGCCGCCGGCCTGCACTACGTGTCCGCCGGCGCCACCGGGTCCCCGATCCTGCTGGTGCACGGGTTCCCCGAAAGCTCGTGGGCGTTCCGGGAGGTCATCCCCCGACTCGCCGAGACCCACCGGGTATTCGCCGTCGACCTGCGCGGCTTCGGCGACTCCGCTCCGGCGCCGGCCGGCTGGACCAGCGCCGCCGCGGCCGAGGACCTGCACCGGCTGATCGAGAACCTCGACGTCGGCCCCGTCCACCTGACCGGGCAGGACATCAGCGGCGGTACGGTGTTCCGGCTCGCGGCCACCCACCCCGAGGACGTCGCCAGCTTCACCGCGATCGAGACGGGACTGGCCGGCTACGGCCTCGAGGCGTTCGCCGACGTCACCCGCGGCGGTGCGTGGTACATCGGCGTCCTGACCGCCCCGCGCATCCCCGAGCTGCTCCTCGCCGGCCGCGAACGCGAGTTCCTGACCTGGGCCCTGCCCGCCGGGACGGACGTCACCGAACTCGCCCGCACCTACAGCCGGCCGGACGGGTGGCGCGGGGCGATCGGGCTGTACACCTCGATGCTGGCCGAGGGCAACGAGCTGCGCGCCCTCGCCACGGCCGCGCCGCTGCCCATGCCGACCCTCGCGATCGGCAGCGCCGGCGGCCCGTTCACCGAGTCCACCCTCAACCAGGTCGCGCTGGGACCGGCCCGCAGCGTGCGGCTCGAAGGCGTCGGGCACTACGCGGCCCTCGAGGCCCCGCAGGCCCTGGCGGCCACGATCCTGGAGTTCGTCGACGAGCTCGACACCGCCCGGTAGTCCCTTGCCTCACATGGCGAACAGCGGTGGCGCGGTGGCGGCCCGGCCCAGCGGGGGCAGGCCGTAGCGGTCCTCGATCGCCCGCAGGATCGAGTAGTGATCGACCCGCCCGGTCCGGGGGCCGGGCGTGACGCCGGCCCCGGCGACCAGGGTCAGGATTCCATTGCCGGCGGTACCGTCGTCCTCGTCGAACGTCACGATGAGCCAGCTGTCGTGCGTGGCGGCCCACTGCGCGTACGGCTCGAGGTGGGTCCGGGCCCAGGCGTCGCCGGTCGCGATGGAGCAGTCGTGCATGTCGTCGCACAGGTCCGGGATCACGAACGCGACCGTCGGCAGCCGCGCGAAGTCGGCGGGCCACGCGGAGTATGGCTGGTTCGCCGCGTCCGGCACCGAGTCGAAGTCGGCCCAGGGGTTGTGTTTCGCCGCGTACCGGCCGCTGGAGCAGCCCCGGTATCCGGGCGACGGCAGGCCCTCGGAGTAGCCGCCGAACGTGTATCCGGCCGTCTGCAGCTGCTGGGCGACGTTCGGTGCGGCGCCCGCGCGGACCGGACAGTGGTCGTCGGTGACGCCCTGGGTCGAGCCGGAGAACAGGGCGAGGTAGTTCGGCTGGCTCGGGTGGGCGACGCCGTGCGCGTCGGTGAAGACCGCGGCCCGGGCCATGAGCGAGTTGAGGTACGGCGCGTCCGCGCGGCCGGCCAGCTGGTGGTCGGACTTGTTCTCGAACACCGCCACCACGACGTGTCCCGGCGCGGCCGACGATCCCGGCCGCGGCGCGGAGGCGGGCGGCGACGGCGGCACGGAGGCGGGCGGCGGGGACGGAGCCGGCTTCGGATCGGCACCGCAGCCGGCCAGCACGAGGAGCGCCGCGATCGACGCTGTCGCGCCACACCAGCGTGCGTATCCCATTCCGCCACTGTAGCCACTACATGTTGTAGGTGACATTTTGTGACTGGAGAGCCGCGCGATACCGCGCGAATGCCGCCTGGCCGTCGGCGATGAACGGCCGGCTTCGGACCAGCGCCGGCAGGGCGGTCGCCCGGACCCAGCCGTGCCAGGCGATCTCGCGTGGGTCGGGCCGGAGCCGGCCGGTGATGGCGGCCTCGCAGACCGTCAGCCAGTATGAGCCGGCCGCGCCGCGGCAGAGGAACCGCACGACCGGGCGCACGGCGGCATCGACACCGAGCTCTTCGGCGAGTTCGCGGGCGGCCGCGGCCCGGTACGACTCGCCGGCACCGACGGCGCCGCCGAACATCACGTCGTACATGGATGGGTACCGGGACAGGTCCGAGGCCCGCCGGTAGACCAGGATCCGTCCGCGCGCATCGCGGCAGACGGTGGCGGCGATGCGGTGCAGCCAGCCGTTGCGGATCGCCTCAGCCCGGGGAACCACCGCCATTACACGATCGTCGGCATCGACCCGCTCGACGAGCTCGGCGCCGGGCGGATTTCCAGCGGTCACAGCTCGATGGTACGCACCTCGTAGTACGAGACACGCCGGGGGTGTGAGCAGAACGCGCGAAAGGTGCGTAATGACGTTTGCGCGCACAACGGTGACAAGACTAGGAGTCGTTCACCGTACCCCCTACCGTCCTCGCAACGCCCGGTGTGCACACCCCGTAACCGCCGGGCACTACGCGAGGAGGAGACGTGAGTACACCCGCCATCGAGCTGCGGGCGGCGACGAAACGCTTTCGCGGCTCGTCCGGCATCATGACGGCCGTCCAGGACTTGACGATCAGTATCCGGCCGGGCGAGTTCGTGGCCATCGTCGGGCCGACCGGCTGCGGCAAGTCCACGACCCTGTCGCTGGTGTCCGGGCTGGAGCCGGCCTCGTCCGGTGAGGTCCTCGTGCGCGGCGAGCCCGTGCGCGGGATCCCGGCCGGGATCGGCTACATGTTCCAGCAGGACGCGATCCTGCCCTGGAGAAGTGTGCTCGACAATGTGTCGACGGGGCCACGGTACCGTGGAGTCCCGAAAAAGCAGGCTCGGCAGGCCGCCGCCACCTGGGTCGACCGGGTCGGCCTTTCCGGGTTCGAGGGGTACTACCCGCACCAGCTCTCCGGGGGCATGCGCAAGCGGGTCGCGCTGGCGCAGACGCTCGTCAACGACCCGCAGATCCTGCTGATGGACGAGCCGTTCAGCGCCCTGGACGTGCAGACCCGCGGGCTCATGCAGGACGAGCTGCTGCGGCTGTGGGCGGGCTCGGGGGCGGCGGTCATCTTCGTGACCCACGACCTCGAGGAGGCCATCGCCCTCGCCGACCGGGTCGTGGTGCTCACCGCCGTGCCGGCGACGATGAAGGCCGAGTTCGCGATCGACCTGCCGCGGCCCCGGGACGTCGAGGAGATCCGGCTCACCACCGCGTTCCTGGAGATCTACCGCGAGGTCTGGGAGTCGCTGCGCGACGAGGTCGCCCGAGCGCGGCAGGGGGCGACCCTCAGTGGCAACTGAAACCCTCGCCAAGGCCGCGCCCGACGCCGCCATCCGCCAGGCCGCGGCCAAGCAGCGCCGCCGCGGAGCCGCCGTATGGGGCGTGCGCGTCCTGATCGTCGTCGTCGGGCTGGGGCTGTGGGAGCTCGCCGCCCGCTACTGGGTCGACTTCGACGGCAACACCCACTTCAGCAAGCCCCTCGACTGGAAGGACCACGCCCAGCGCTGGGCCCTGGACCAGTTCTTCTACTCGCAGCCGTCGCAGATCTGGCAGCGCCTCGTCGACTGGTTCACAGTCGGGCCGAGCAGCGGCCCGATCTGGGAGCACATCGGCGTCACCATGTGGGAGGCGGTCTCTGGCTTCGTGATCGGCTCGGTCGGCGGGGTCGTGCTCGGTGTCCTGCTGGGCCGGGCCCGGTTCCTGGCCGACGTGCTCGCGCCGTTCATCAAGGCCGCCAACGCCATCCCGCGCATCGTGCTCGCGTCGCTGTTCGTGATCTGGTTCGGCCTCGGGCTGTCCTCGAAGATCGCCACCGCCGTCGTGCTGGTCTTCTTCGCCGTGTTCTTCAACGCGTTCCAGGGCGCTCGCGAGGTCGACCGCAACCTGGTCAACAACGCCCGCATCCTCGGGGCGAGCCGGTCCAAGGTGCTGACGTCGATCGTCATCCCCAGCGCGACGTCGTGGATCCTCGCGTCGCTGCACGTGGCGTTCGGCTTCGCCCTGATCGGCGCGGTCGTCGGCGAGGTGATCGGGGCCAAGCGCGGCCTCGGCCTGCTCATCGCCCACTCGCAGGGCACGTTCGACGCCGCCGGCATCTACGCCGGAATGATCATCATCACGGTCATCGCGCTGGTCGCGGAGTGGCTGCTCACCGCCGTTGAGCGCCGCCTGCTGCGGTGGCGACCACCGTCCAGTACCGAAGCCGTCCAGGTTTGAGGAGTCTTTGATGCACCGCGCATTCGCCCCCGTCGTCGCCGCCGCGCTCCTGTTCGGCCTGGCCGCCTGCAGCACCGCCCAGCCGCCCGCCGCGGCCAAGACCGAGGGACCGCTGGAGAAGGTCCGCATCGGCGTCGGCGGCATCAACAAGGTCATCTACATGCCGGCGATGCTCACCGAGCGCCTCGGCTACTTCAAGGACGAGGGCCTCGAGGTCGAGCTCTCCGACGAGCAGAACGGCGTCAACCAGGAGAACGAGATGCTCGCCGGGCACCTCGAGGGTGTCGTCGGCTTCATGGACCACGCCTACACGCTGCAGCTCAAGGGCAAGTGCGTGCAGAGCGTCGTGCAGTTCGCGAACACCCCGCTCGAGAAGGTGATGCTGTCGACGAAGGAGGGCACGGTCAAGTCGATGGCCGACCTCAAGGGCAAGAAGGTCGGCTTCACCAGCAAGGGCTCGTCGACCAACGCGCTCATCAACTCCCTGATGGGCAAGGCCGGCGTCAAGGAGAGCGAGTTCACCGGCGTCGCCGCCGGGGCCGGTTCGACGTTCATCGCCTCGATCGAGAACGGCGGGATCGCGGCCGGCATGACGACCCCGCCGACGTCGACGATCCTGACCAGCAAGGGCACGGCGACCACGCTCGTCGACCTGTCCACTGTGGAGGCGACGAAGCAGGCCCTCGGCGGGCTGTACCCGGCGAGCTCGCTGTACATGCCCTGCGACTGGATCAAGGCCCACCCGCGCGAGTCGCAGAAACTGGCGAATGCGTTCGTGAAAACGTTGCGGTTCATCGCCGGGAACCCGGCCGAGACCATCGCGGCCAAGATGCCGGCCGACTACGCCGGCAACGACCAGAAGCTGTACGTCGCCTCGATCAAGGAGACCAAGGACGGCTTCACCGCCGACGGCGTCATCGACCCGGACGGCGCCCGCAACGTCGTCGAGGTCCTCGCCGTGGGCATCCCGGAGGTCGCCGCGGGCAAGGGCCAGATCGACGTCGCGAAGGGGTACACCACCGAGTTCACCGCCAAGGTCCCGAAGGCCTGACCCCCCTGTACCCGGGCCCGTCGGCCGCCGGCGACGGGCCCGGATAGGCTGACCGGGTGGACAGGGTGCCGGTCATCGCGCTGACCGGCTACCTCGGTGCGGGCAAGACGAGCCTGCTCAACCACCTGCTGCGCCGGCCCGGCGCGCGGCTGGGTGTCGTGGTCAACGACTTCGGCGCCCTCAACGTCGACGCCGCGCTCGTGACCGGGCAGGTCGACGAGGCCGTGTCCATCTCCGGCGGCTGCCTGTGCCACCTCCCGGACGCCGGCGGCCTGGAGGACGCGCTGCACAAGCTGTCCCGGCCGCGCATGCGGATGGACGCGATCCTGGTGGAGGCCAGCGGCGCGGCCGACCCCATCGCGCTGCACGGGCTCATCCGGGCCAGTCGCGTGCCCGGCATCCGGCCCGGCGGCCTCATCGAGGTGATCGACGCGGTGCAGCACTTCCGGACCGTGGACCGGTCGCCGGAGCCGCCGGCCCGCTTCGCCGCGGCGACGCTCGCCGTCATCAGCAAGGCCGACCTGCTGCCGGCCGGCGAGCGCGACGAGGTCCTGGCCCGGATCGGCGCGCGGGTGCGGCAACGCCAGCCGCACGTGCAGATCGTCACGGCCCGGCACGGCCGGATCGATCCGGCCCTCGTCTTCGACACCGCCACCGACCAGGACCCGGTCGACGAGCTCCCGCTCGCCCAGCTGTACCGCGACCAGCACCACGACGCCGGCGACCACGAGCAGGCCCGCGCGGCCTCGGTCGCGCTGACCCGGCCGGTCCGGGCGAGCCTGCTGGTCGACCTGCTCGAGCGTCCACCGGCCGGCGCTTACAGGATCAAGGGCCGGTTGCGGGTGTACGGTGCCCGCGCCGAACAGGGCTACGTCGTCAACGTCGTCGGGCCACTGATCCACCTCACCCCGCTGCCCCAGCCGCCGGCGGTCGGCGAGCTCGTCGCCATCGGCTCGGACCTGGACCAGCCGGCCGCCCAGCAGCGCCTGGAGGCCGTGGCGAGCGCACCGGCCGGCGGGCCCGATCCCGACGGGCTCCGGCGGCTACGCCGCTACCGCACGCTCAGCGCGGTCCGACGGTAGCCGGACGAGGGCGACCGCGGCCAGGAGGGCCGCGGCGGCGCACACCGACCACACGGTGAGGTAGCCGGACAGCGACGCGTGCCCGGCGGCCGGGGTGTCGAGGGAGCCGGTGGAGGACAGCGCGATCGCGACGAGCGAGCAGTAGAGGACGAGCGCCGGGCGGGTCCCCAGCAGCCGGGCGACGACCGGAAGGGTGAACGCGCCCACGGCCAGGCTGATGACGTAGACGCCCATGAGCGTGGAGACGACGACCTTACGCTGGGCGCTCCCGCGGCATGCGGTACTGATGTTCGGGCCGCCCGGTGCCCCCGTAGCGCAGCTGCACCTCGGCCGCCCCTTCCCGGGCCAGCTCGGCCAGGTACCGCTGCGCCGTGGCCCGGGAGATGCCGAGCTCGTCGGCGATGTCGGCGGCGGTGCGGGGCCGGGCGGCGGTGCGCAGGGCCTCACTGACCAGCCCCGCCGTCACCGCCGACTGGCCCTTCGGGGCGGCCGCGCGGTCACCCTCGTGCACGACGCGCCAGCACCGGTCGATCTCGACCTGGGTCAGCGGCCGGTCGGCGGCGACGAGGGCGCGGTAGTGCCGATAGGCGGTCAGCCGGTCGGCGAACTGCTCGGCGGTGAACGGCTTGACGAGGTAGTTCAGCGCGCCGCGGGCGTAGGCGGCCCGGACGGTGGCGGCGTCGTTGGCCGCGGTGAGCATGATCGCGTCGGCGGTGAGCTCGGCCAGCAGGTCGAGGCCGGAGCCGTCGGGCAGGTACGTGTCCAGCAGCACCAGGTCGACGGGGCGCGCGGCCAGGGCGCGCCGGGCCTCGGCCGCGGTCCGGGCGGTCGCGGCGACGGTGAACCCCTCGATGCGGTGGGTGAACTCGACGTGGACCCGGGCGACCCGGAAGTCGTCCTCGACCACGAGCACTTGAATGTTCATTCGCGAATCACCAATGGTTGCAGGGCGGTGGGCAGCCGGGCCTCGAACACGGCACCGTGGTCGTCGCCGGCCGCCGCGGCCAGCCGCACGTCGCCGCCGAGGCGCCGGGCCGCCTGCCGGGCCAGGGCCAGCCCGATGCCGCGGCCGTCCTCGGCACTGGTCGACACGCCGGCGTCGAAGACCCGGCCGGCGAGGTCCGCCTCGACGCCGTCGCCGGAGTCGACGACCGAGATGTGCAGGGTGGCGCCGTCCTCGAGCAGGGCGAGATCGACCCAGGCCGGGCGGCGGGCGCCCCGGCGGGCCGCTTCGAGGGCGTTGTCGACGAGGATGCCGAGGACGGTGGTGACCTCGACCGGCGCGGTGACGCGGGTGCCGACCCAGCTGGTGTCGGCCAGGGCGAGCCGCACGTCCTTCTCGGCCGCCTCGGCGCTCTTGGCGTCGACGAACGCCTGCAGGTACGGGTCGTCGACCGTGTGCCCGCCCATCGGCGCGGCCGTGTCCGACACCGCGTGCAGGAACTCGAGGGCCTCGCCGCCGTGCCCGTTCTGCAGCAGCCCGGACAGCACGTGCAATCTATTCGCGAATTCATGCCGCTGCGCCCGCAGCGCCGTGCTCAGCGTCCGCACCGAGTCGAGCTCCCGGGTGATCGTCTCCAGATCGGTGCGATCCCGCAGGGTCAGCACCCCGCCCAGGTCGCGCTCCTCCCGGCGCACCGCCCGGTAGTTCGCGACGAGCACCCGATCCCCGGCGACGGTGATGACATTGTCGACGGGCGCGCGACGGTCGACGGCGTCGCGCAGGACCGGCGGAAGAGCAAGGGTTTCGATGGTACTGCCAGTCGGTGCACCAGCGATCCCGAGCAGCCGGACGGCCTCGTCGTTGCACACGGAGACGAGCCCGTCGGCGTCCACGGCCAGGACCCCTTCGCTGATGCCGTGCAGCACCGCCTCCCGCTCCTGCACCAGCTCGGCCAGCTCCCGCGGTTCGAGGCCGAGCGTGAGCCGTTTGAGCCGCCGGGACAGCAGGACCGACCCGACGCACCCGAGCAGCAGCGCTCCCCCGGCGAAGATCGCGGCGACGCCCAGCTCCCGGTTGATGTGCCCGCGGATGTCCTCGATCCGGAACCCGACGCTGACCTCACCGACGATCGCCCCGCTCGCGTCCCGCAGCGGCGTCTTGCCCCGCGCCGACAGCCCGAGCGTGCCCCGCTCCACGTTGATCGTGTCGTTGCCGGCCAGTACCTCCGACGGGTCGGTGCTGACCGGCTGCCGAATACGTTCGCGAATAGGGTGCGCGAGCCGGATCCCGAGCCGGTTGGTGATCACGACGAACAGGGCACCGCTGGCGCTCTCCGCCGCCTTCGCCCGCCCGGGCAGGATGCCGTCCGGGTCGTCGGCCGCGGCCGCCGCCGCGATTGCCGGGTCGGCCGCGAGGGTGTGCGCGACGGCGAGGGCGCGGGTGCCGTACTGCTGGGTCAGCTCGTCGTCGAACAGCCACCCGACGAGCGCGAACCCGACACCGACCACGACGACCAGCACCCCCACCTGGAGGGCGAGCGCCTGCTGGGCGAACGGGGCATGACGCAGCCGAAACATGCCCGGGAGCGTAACGCCGCCGGGCCCCGAAAGGACCGGTGAGCAAAACGAGCAATACGCGGCTTACGCGGCCAACCCACGTCACCCGCCGTCGAACGTGTTCAGGGTGTGCATCAGCGTGCCGACGGCCGCGGCGCAGTCGACCTGAGTGGGCTTCGGCGCGCGCAGCGCGGTGAGGACGGCATCGATCTGGTCGTCGAGCTGGTGCCATCGGCTGGCGTCGCGGGGTTTGAGCCCGGCCTCGGCGTCGTCCCAGGCCACCTCGAGATCCTTGACCCGGGTCCTGGCCCCGGCGAGGTCGTTCTGCCCCACCTTGGCCTGGACGTCGGACACGATCACCGCGAACTTGCCGAGATTGCCGAGTTTGGTGGTCGGGTGTACGACCTGGTTGGTGCTCGTCCCGTCCGACGCGGTCAACGGGATCGTCGCCTGCGCGGCGCCGGCCTGAGGGTCCGTGCTCGAGGACGAACCCTGCGCGAGGCTGAGCCCGAGGCCGGCGATGACGACGGCGAGAGTGGCGGCACCGGCCCACGCGTAGTCCCGCCCGCGCCCGCCGTTCGGGCCGGCGCCCTTCTCCACGACACCGTGACGCGACATCAGCAGCTGTTCGCGCACGACCAGCAAGAGAATCGCGACCAGGAACAACAGGCTGGTGACGCTGGCACCGAGGGCCAGGCCGCCGAGGTCCTTGTCCTGGGTGAGCAGGTCGCCCAGGGAGGCGCCGAGCGGCCGGGTGAGCACGTAGGCGATCCAGAACGTCAGGACCTGGCCGGCGCCGAGCCGCAAGGCGATCCAGGTCGCCACGATGAGCCCGCCGAAGACGAGCGCGCCGTTGCGGAAGCCGAGGTTGAGCGCCTCGGTGGCGAAGTCGCCGGCGGCGGTGCCGAGCGCGAACGTCGTCAGGATCGCGCCCCAGTAGAACGCTTCCCGGCGGGGTGTGTTGATGGAGGCGATGGCGAGGGTGCGCTCCTGGCGGTACCAGACCGTGAAGACCACGGCCAGGATGACCGCGAACACGGCGGTGCTGACGGCGAGGGGCACGCCCAGGGTGTCGGTGAGCAAGTCGGTGATCTGGGTCCCGACGATGCTCACCAGCACCACGCACAGCCAGTAGATCCACGGCGTGTGGGCGCGGGTCCGGAACTGCCCGACCAGCGCGGCCGCCAGCAGTGCCAGCATGATCCCGTCGGTCACGGCCGGCCCGAGGCCGACGCTGACGTTCAGATAGTCCGCGACGGTCTCCCCGACCGTCGTGGACAGCACCTTGATGACCCAGAAGGTGGCGGTGATCGCGGGCACCTTGGTCAGCCACCCGCGCGAATTCACCAACCGGTCAGCGGCAATGGACACAGCTCCCCCTCAAAACGGCGCTCGACTCAAGCTTCCCGCCAAATCACCGCAAAGCTAGTCCAATCACCCTGAACCCCCGCTGAAAGCGGGGAGCCGGCCGCCCAGGGCCCGGCGCCACGCCGAACACCTGACGCGAGACTGGCCGCCCGGAACTGAGAGCCCGCTGAACGCGCCCGGCCGGTCCGCTCAGGCGGGCGGGGTGTACGCCGGGGTTGGCCTTCACCAGGTGCTGCTCGAACGTAAAGACGTTCAGGTCGTTGGCGTCCACCGTGGCGCCCACCCAGTGGTTCTGGGCCTCGCCGAAGGTGGCTGATCACGAACAGGATCACATTGAAGAACGACAGCAAATTGGTACGCACGATCGCCGCGTAGGTGCGCGATCCGCCGCGGATGGCCGTGTTCGCCTCGCCCCGCCGCAGCCGCAGGTAGTGCCCCGCCAGTTCCGGTGGAACCGCCGGGCGTGTTCGCCCGGCGGCCATGATCGCGGCGCGTGGCTACTTGCCGGCGCCGTGAGTGTTCGGGGTGAAGGTCCGCAGGTCCGCGCTGACGTCGTAGAACACGTCGGCGCCGTCCTTGGTGCCCAGCACGTCGTAGGAACCGTCCGGGTCCTTGCGAACACTCGTCACCGCGACCGCCGAATCCTTCGCCTTCATCGCCGCGGTCACCTTCGCCAGCTCGTCGCCCGTCACCGCGGTGTCGTTCGACCCGCGACCGCCGGCGTCGCCCGAACCGGTCGTGGCGCTGGACGAGGCGCTCGGTGAAGGCGACGTCGTCTCCGCGCCGGCCAGGGATGCGGCACCGAACACCATGATGCCGGTAGCCGTCAGTCCGGCGGCCGCCAGTCCGATCCGCTTGATGCTTTTGTTCAGCTTCATCGACATGCCAAGCACTCCGAGATTTCGCAGCTCAGGCCGGGCTGCCTGGGCTTTCGTGATGTGCAGCGTCACGGGCGGGCCTGGCAAAACGCTGGCCGCGACCTGTCGTAGGCCTGGCAGCCCGGTTCTTGACGAACTGCGACCACAATTCATAGTGAGTTCTTAAGCGCACCGGGTGATTTGTATCTTGACAACCGCGGAAATCCTGCCGCAGTTGGGCCGGGTGGCCGGGTGCACCACCCATTCAACGCATTCTCAGGAATGCGGCGCCAAGATGCGTGGCGCGCTCTGATCGCCACCGGAAGAGGAATCATGGACGACGTTCGTATTGACGTGTCCGGACTGTGCAAGCAGTACGGCGGCATGACGGCGGTGGACGATCTCTCGTTCACCGTCGAACCCGGCCGGGTGACCGGGTTCCTCGGCCCGAACGGGGCCGGCAAGACGACGACCTTGCGGATGCTGCTCGGCCTCGTCACGCCGAGCGCCGGCACGGCCACCATCGGCGGGCTCCGCTACCCCGACCTCGATGAACCGGCCCGGATCGTGGGCGCGGTCCTGGAGGCGTCATCGGCGCACAAGGGCCGGACCGGCCGCAACCACCTCCGGGCGGGCTGCATCACCGCCGGGCTGCCCCAAACGCGGGCGGAGGCGGTACTCGACCTGGTCGGGCTGTTGCCAGCCGCCGACCGCCCCTTCAAGGGCTACTCGCTGGGCATGCGCCAGCGGCTCGGGATCGCCACCGCCATGCTCGGCGACCCGCGGGTGCTGATCCTCGACGAGCCGGCCAACGGCCTGGACCCGGAGGGCATCCGCTGGATGCGGGAGCTGCTGCAGGGCCTGGCCGCCGAGGGCCGCACGGTGCTGGTCTCCAGCCACCTACTGGCGGAGATGCAGGCGCTCGCCGACGACGTCGTAATCGTGGCGGCCGGAAAGCTGATGCGGCAGGGGCCCGTCGCCGAGGTCCTCCGCTCCGTTGGCGGCGACGCCCGCGTGCTCGCCCGCACTCCCGAGCCGGACAAGCTCACCGCCGCGCTTCGACAGGCCGGCGGCACCGTCACCGCGCAGGGCCCGGACCGGCTGAGCGTCTCCGGAATGCCCGCCGAGGCCGTCGGTGACGCCGCCCTCGCCGCCGGGGTCGCCCTGCACCAGCTCACCACCGAACAGCCCGACCTCGAGGACGTGTTCCTCGACCTGACCCAGGCGAAGGCGGCCATCCGATGACGCGACTCGTCCACGCGGAGCTGTTCAAGCTGCGCACGACCAACCTGTGGTGGCTCTTCGCCGGGGCCACGCTGCTCAGCACCGCCGTCATGCTGGCCGTGAATCTGGTGCAGGCCCACGAGTTGCTGCAGCCGTTCGACGCGTTCGTCGCCCTGCACGCGCACGGCCGCGACGTGGCCCAGATGCCGCCGGAGTTCCTCAACCGGCTGCGCGGCGAGTGGGAGCTCGGGCACAGCGCGGTCACGCAGTCCGCCACCGTCTACACCGCCGGCCAGCTCATCGGCGTGCTGCTGGCCTGCCTGCTCGGCATCGTGCTCATCACCGGCGAGTTCCACCAGCAGACCGCCACCACCACGTTCCTGTTCACCCCGCGGCGCGGCGCGGTCATCGCGGCCAAGCTCGTCACCGCCGTGATTGTCGCGGCCGCGTCCTGGCTCGCCTCGACCGTGCTCGCCGTCGTCGTGGGCGCCGCCTTCCTCAGCGGCGAGGGCTACGGCACCCAGCTGGGCCAGTGGGGTGTCGACCGCGCGGTACTGCTCAACCTGGCCGCCTACGCCATCTGGGCCGTGTTCGGCGTCGGCTTCGGCGCACTCATCCGCAGCCAGCTCACCGCGACCGTCGCCGCCACCGTGCTCTACCTGGTCGGCGCGGCCGCCGCGAGCGGCGTGTTCGACCTGCTCTACACCTACGTCATCAAGCGGGACTGGGTGCTCACCGCTCAGGTGACCGTTCCGTCCGTGGCCTCGACGGTCATGATCTCACCGACAAAGACCTTCGACCAGAGCCCGTCACAGTGGGTCGGTGCCGCGGTCCTGCTCGGCTACGGCGTCGTCACCGCCTTGGCCGGCGTGCGACTCCTCCGCCGCCGCGACATTTCCTGACGGGTGATATCCGGCCGGATTCCGCGTACCCGGTGTCCGGCCGACCGGCTCCACGTAGCGTTGATCCTACAAATTGTAGGAGCAATACTCACGGGGCCGGTGATGAAGAAGCTTCCAGAGATCACCCTCGCGTTCTGGGTGATGAAGGTGGCCGCGACCACGCTCGGCGAGACTGCCGGGGACCTGTTCTCGCAGACGCTGAAGCTCGGCTACTTCCTGAGCACCGTGTCGCTGTTCGCCATCTTCGTCGTGACACTCGTGGTGCAGCTGCGCTCCCGGCAGTACGACCCGATCCGCTATTGGCTCGTCATCCTCAGCACCAGCATGGCCGGCACCACCATGTCCGACTTCATGAACCGCGACGCCAGCGCCAAGTATCTGAGCAACGGGGACAGCTCCCTCGGCTGGGGGCCGCAGGGCCTCGGGATCGGCTATCCCGCCGGCGCCGCCATCCTCACGTCCCTGCTGGTGGCGGTATTTCTCGTGTGGCGGGCCACGCGGCTGCCGTTCGACATCAACCGGATCGACACCTTGCGCGGAGAGGCGTTGTTCTGGACCGCCATCCTCATCTCGAACACGCTCGGCACGTCGATGGGCGACTTCTTGTCCGACAGCTCCGGCCTCGGCTACCTCGGTGGCGCGCTGCTGATCACCGCTGTGCTGGCCGTCCTGGCTGTCGCGACCCGCGTGCGCTGGATGCCGAACGTGCTCATCTTCTGGCTGGCGTTCGTGCTCACCCGGCCGCTCGGTGCCACGGTCGGCGACTTCTTCACCAAGCCGGTGACCAAGGGCGGGCTCGGTCTCGGGACGTTCGGTGCCTCGGCGGTACTGCTCATCGTCCTCGCTGCGCTGATGCTCTGGTCCGCTGCGCATGAGCGGCGCCGGCGGGCCGCCGCCGCGGTCACTCCGGTGGCGGGGAGGAGCCGGGAACGATCAGGCCTGTCTCGTATGCGGCGATGATGGCCTGGGTCCGGTCGCGCAGGCCGAGCTTGGACAGGATGCGGGTGACATGGGTCTTCACCGTCGTCTCGCTGATGTGCAGGCGGGCGGCCAGCTCGGCGTTGCTCAGGCCGCGGGCGATCAGCCGGAAGATGTCCAGTTCGCGCGGGGTCAGGGTGGTCAGGTCGCGGTGGAGGGTCGAGCCCTCGTCGGGGCGGGCGAAGCGTTCGACCAGGCGGCGGGTCACGCTGGGGGCCAGGAGCGCGTCGCCGGCCTCGACCATGCGCACGGCCGAGACGAGCCGGTCGGCGGAGACGTCCTTGAGCAGGAAGCCGCTCGCGCCCGCGCGCAGGGCCGCGTAGACGTAGCGGTCGAGGTCGAAGGTGGTCAGGATGATGATCCGGGGCGGGTCGGGGTGGTCGGCGAGGATGCGGCGGGTGGCTTCCAGGCCGTCCACATTGGGCATTCGCACGTCCATGAGGACGACGTCGGGGTGGGTGCGGCGGACCGCGTCGACGGCTTCGGCGCCGTCGGCGGCCTCGGCGACGACCTCGATGCCGTCGGCGCCGAGGATCATCGCGAAGCCCGTGCGGACGAGGGCCTGGTCGTCGGCGATCACGACGCGGGGCGCGGCCGCGGTCACGGGCGCTCCACCGGGATCGTCGCGGCGATCCGGTAGCCGCCGGCGGGCAATGGGCCGTGCTGGAGCGTTCCTCCGTACACCGCGAGCCGTTCGCGCAGGCCGATCAGGCCCCGGCCGCTGCCCGTGCGCGCGGCCGGTCCGGCGGTGCCGCCGTCGTCCGTGACCTCGATCCGTAGCTCGGCTAAGGCGTGCTCGATGCGGACGCGCACCTCGGACCCGGCCGCGTGTTTCATGGCGTTGGTGAGGGCCTCCTGCACGACCCGGTAGGCCGCGAGGTCCACGCCGGGCGGCAGCGGCTGCGGGTCGCCGGTGACGGTGACGTCCACAGCCGTGCCGGCTTCGCGGACGCGGGTGACGAGCTCCGGTATCCGGTCGAGGCCGGGTGACGGCGGCTCGACCTCCGGCTCGTCCGGGCCGGGCTCGTCGTCGTCCATCGTCAGCAGGCCCATGACGTGGCGCAGCTCGTTCATCGCGGCGCGGCCGCCGGACTCGATCGCGGCCAGGGCCTGGTCGACCTGGTCGGGGGCGACGGGCAGCACGCGGCGGGCGGCGACCGCCTGCACGACCATGACGCTGACGTTGTGGGTGACGACGTCGTGGAGTTCGTGGGCGATTCTCGCGCGCTCTCGCTGTACCGCCAAAGTCGCTTCGGTTTTGTGCTGGGCCTCCGCGGCCCGCACCCGCTGTTGGAGCGTGTGCACGGCGTTGGCGGCGAGACCGATCGGGACGAGGATCAGGACGAGCAGCACGGCCGGCTGGTTGATGGGCAGGCTGGCGCGGTGCAGCACCATGGTGATGCCGCCGAGGATGACGCTGACGACCGCGGGAGTGCGGTAGGGGCTGTGCATCACCGCGCTGTAGGCGGCGACGACGCAGGCGGCGAACGTGAACAGCGGGTCGCCGAAGCCGGGTGAGCGGTGGTAGGCGGTCGCCGCCAGCAGCACGATCCAGAACACGGTGAGCGGGTATCGCCGCCGGGCTGCCAGGGGCAGGGTGGCCAGGCCGACGACCAGGCCCCACAGCAGCGCCTGCGGCCAGGGCTCGGACGTGAAGTACGGCACCACCACGTCGGGCGGCCCGACCGCGCCGGGCGGGATGGGTCCCGGCGGGCCGTGGACCGCGGACGCGGGGACGCCTTCGGCGCGCAGGGCGAAGCCGAGGTAGGCGCCGGCCGCCAGTGCCACCGCGAGCACGACATCCGCGGTGAGCGCCCACCGCGACCGGGCCGGCGGCGTCACCGGGCCGGTGCGAAACTGTTCGCGAATGGTCGTCAGGCTCACCGGACCAGTCTGGCAAATCCTCCCGCGCGGTCGCATCGTCCGCCGGGCGGCCCGCCTCCGGCTTCGGGTCGTACATCTCTGGTAGGACCCGGCTGCATCGTCATACCGATGGACCGCCCGATGTCGGAGCACAGATCGACGCGCGGCGACTCGCCCCGAGCATAGCGTCCGGGCATGAGCATCATCGAGGCCCGCGAGGTGGCCTGGTCCTTCGGCTCGGCCCCGGCGCTGCGCGGCGCGACCGTCGCCGCGGCACCGGGCGAGATCCTGGCCGTGACGGGTCCGCGCGGCTCGGGCAAGTCGACGCTGCTGTACTGCCTCGCGGGCATCTTCACCCCCGACGGCGGCGAGGTCCACTACGACGGGCGGCGGGTCGACACCATGCCCGAGCCGGCCCGGACGCAGCTGCGGCGGACCGCGTTCGGGTTCGTGTTCCGGTCCGGGCAGCTGGTGCCGGAGCTGACCGCCGCCGACACCATCGCCCTGCCGATGCTGGTGAACCGGGTCCGTCGCGGCACGGCCTACGCGCGGGCGGCGAACTGGCTGGACCGGCTCGGACTGCGCGGGCTCGGCGGGCGGCGGATCGGTGAGCTGTCCGGGGGCCAGGTGCGGCGGGTGGCGATCGCCCGGGCGCTGGCGGTACACCCGAAAGTGCTGTTCGCCGACGAGCCGGCCGGGTCGCTGCGGTTGCTGGTCGGGCTGGCGCGCGCGGACGGCGTCACCGTGGTGCTGGCGACCAGGGACCGCCGGGTGGCCCGGGTCGCCGACCGGTGCGTCGTCGTGCGCGACGGACGGGTCAGCGGCGCGGCGGAAGCGCGGGCGCCCCGATGACGGCGCCCGGCGGCCGCGACTCATCCGTTGTGGACTCGAATGGTCGCCGGCTTGAGAGCAGTACACATGCGGAAACGAACAACGCGATGAGGGCCCAGCCGTGCAGCACCGCCGGCATGGGCATCCACCGGGCCACGAACAGGCCCAGGCAGGCCGACATCGTCCACCACGGCAGGAAGGGCCGGGCGCCGGCGTAGTCCCAGATGACGGTGGCGACGACGACGCCGGCGATGTAGTACTTGTTGCCGCCGGGCTCCAGCACCAGCCGCGACGCGACCGCCAGCAGCGGGATCGCGGCCCACTGCCCGCGCCACACGGCGAGCGCGCCCAGCGTCAGCGCGAGCGCGAGCTGCGCCGGGCGATCCCAGGCCGGGGTCCGCGGATCGTCGATGCCGAGCGCGTGCAGAGCCGAGACAGGAGCATTTTGGATGGTGTACCGCAATGCGTTGCTCGTCCCCCGGTCGCCGACGAAGAACGGCAGCCACGCCGCGCCGACCGCGGCCAGCAGGACGCCCCCGGCGGCCAGTCGGCGACGCCAACCCGGCACCAGCAGCAGGATGGCGGCGAACCCGATCGCCCACGGCTTGGCGTCCGTCGCCAGGCCGAGCAGCAGCCCGGTCAGCCACCCGTGGCCGGTCCGGGCGGCCCGCAGCGCGCCGACGGACAGCAGCAGCGCCAGCACGTCGTCGAGGTGGGCGACGCCGACGGCGAGGAACATCCACACGGGCAGGAAGTATCCGGCGGCCAGGGCCAGCCACGCGTCGTCGCGCTGCCACCGCGGCACCAGCCCGCGCACCATCCACAGCAGCAGGAGTCCGGCGGCCGCGCCGAGGATCTGCCAGCCGAGCAGCGCGAGCACCCCACCGGCCGGAAGCAGGAGCAGCACGGCCAGGAACGTCAGCGGCCCGATCTGCAACACGGGCGCGGCCGCATACAGGTGCAGCCCGCCGTTGACCGGGTCGTCGGCGTCGGCGAGCGCGGTCGCACCCTGCAGGAAGAAGTGCCATGACGAGCCGCCGCCGACGGCCATGACCCCGAACCAGGCGGCCGCCCAGCCGAGGACCAGATACGCGACCGTCCGGGGCGTCAGCAGCCGTCGGGCGTCCATCAGCCGATCCAGCATGGGCGCACGGTAGGTCGGCGAAACTGAGCCCACGCTGAGCCCGCTCGCAAATATAAGAATTGTGTCAATCGCGTGAACGACCGCACCGCAATACCGGTCCAGCCGTTGAGCGAAACGGTGGACGAGAACTACGCGAATGCGTTCCAGAATGCCGGTGCGGCCGACAAGTATGCCCACGTCACATACGCACCGGGCAGCTACGCCTGGCACATCAACCGGCGTCAGCGGGCCTACCTGCGCGGCCTGATCCGGCGATCGTTCCCGGACGTGCGCCCGACGCTGCACGACTTCGCGTGCGGCACCGGCCGGGCCATCCGCAACGTCGACGGCCTGGTCTGGGCCGCGCACGGCTATGACACGTCGCCGGAGATGCTGGCCAAGGCGGCCGAGCTGGGCACGGCGGCACGGCTGCACACCGTCGCGACCGGCGGACCGGTCCCGGAGCCGGCCGCGACCGCCGGCCCGGCGCTGGTGACGATGTTCCGGCTGCTGCTCAACGTCGACGACGACGTGCGCGAGCGGGCCCTGGCGTTCGCGGCGAAGGCGCTGCCGAGCGCCGAGACGGGCCTGCTGGTCGTCGAGAACCACGGCCACCGCCGGTCGTTGCGGCACCTGCGCTCGGGCCGGCACGCCGGCCGGCGCTGGTTCGCGGAGCTGTCCCACGCCCAGGTCACGGGCCTGCTGCGCCGGCACGGGTTCGAGGTGCTGGCCCGGCGCGCGTTCTCGATGCTGACGCCCGGCTGGTATGAGCGGCCGCTGCTGCGCCGGCCCGCCCGCGCCGCCGACGGCCTGGCCTGCCGGCTGCCGGGCAGCGCGGCGTGGGCCGTGAACGTCGTCTACGTGGCCCGGCGCGCCGGCTAGGCGTTCACCGGCGCCGGCTTGCGCACCAGCGGAAGTAGGAAGAGGACCAGGACCGGCACGCCATAGGCGATCCAGACGACGGTCTCCAGCACCGACGGCTGGGGTGTGAAGTTGAACAGGCCGCGGAGCAGCTCCGCATACCACGTGGTCGGCGGCAGGGGGCCGGTGAGGTCGAAGGCGTAGTCGGTCCGGCCGGGCAGGACGTCGGCCTCCTGCAGGTCGTGAACCCCGTACTTAAAGATCCCGGCGGCCACGAGGACGAGGAGGGCGCCGGTCCAGGTGAAGAACTTCGTCAGGTTGATCCGGATCGCGCTGACGTAGAGCAGCCAGCCCAGAGCGATCGAGGTGGCCACGCCGAGGGAGATGCCAACGATCGGCTGCCAGGTGTCGGCGCCCTGAGCCGCGGCGAAGAACAGGATCGACGTCTCCAGGCCCTCGCGGGCCACGGCCAGGAAGGCCATCGCGGCGACCGCGAACGGGCCGACCTCGATCGCGTCCTCGAGCTTGCCGCGCAGCTCCTTGGCCAGCTGCCGGGCCATCCGGCGCATCCAGAAGATCATGAAGGTCACGAAGACGACCGCGATCAGCGAGGCGATCCCGTCGACGAGTTCGCGGTTCGGACCGGACAGGTAGGTGGTCCCGGCCTGCAGCAGCGCCGCCACCAGGATCGACAGCAGCGCGGCGGCGGACACGCCGGCCCACGCCCAGCGCAGCAGCGCGCGGCGGCCGCTCTTCACCAGGAACGCGACGAGGATCGAGACCACCAGGGTGATCTCGAGGCCCTCGCGCAGGCCGATCAGGTAGATGGCGGTCATGCCGTGCTCCAGGTCAGCGGGCCTCACTTAGGTCAGGGTGACCTTAGACGATTCTTCACATCCGCACCACCTACAGCATGTAGGTAGGAATTCAGCGGGTATTCAGGTTCGGCGTGTGACAGTTCGGGTATGAGGGTGAATCCATGCGTCTGCTGCTGATCGATGACGAGGTCGAACTGGCCGAGACGATTCGTGACGGGCTGGGCCGGGAGGGATTCACCACGGACCTGATGTTCAACGGCGTCGACGGGCTGTGGGCGGGCACCGAGGAGCCGGACGGGGCCTACGATGCGATCGTCCTGGACATCATGCTGCCCGGCCTCAACGGCTACGAGGTGTGCCGGGAGCTGCGCCGGCGGGAGGTGTGGACGCCGATCCTCATGCTGACCGCGAAGGACGGCGAGTACGACCAGGCCGACGCCCTCGACCTCGGCGCCGACGACTACCTCACCAAGCCGTTCCCGTTCGTGGTGCTCGTCGCCCGGCTGCGGGCCCTGATCCGCCGGGGCGCCCCGCAGCGGCCGGTCGTCCTGACCGCCGGCGACCTGCGCCTGGACCCGACCCGCCGGCAGGTCGCCCGGGGCGAGGACCCCATCGCGGTCACCCCGCGCGAGTTCGCGCTGCTGGAGTTTCTGCTGCGCCGCGCCGGTGACGTGGTCACCAAGACCGCCATCCTGGAGAACGTGTGGGACGCCGGGTTCGAGGGGGACGTGAACATCGTCGAGGTCTACATCGGCTACCTGCGCAAGAAGGTCGACCACCCCTACGGCCGGACCGCCATCCAGACCATCCGCGGCGTCGGCTACCGCCTGGACCCGCACGGTGGCTGACCGGCGGGCGCTCGCCGTGGCCCTCCCCCTGGGCTTCGCCGCCCTGACCGGGCTCGTCGCCGCCCGGTTCGGCCCGCTGGTGCGCTGGGACGCCACCGTGAGCGGTGCGGCGCTGCGGTTCGCCACGGCCCACGACGGCTGGCGCACGGTGATGTCGGCGATCACGCACACGGCCGACACCGTCGTGCTGCTGTGCGCCATGCTGGTCGCGGTCGTGTTCACGATCTGGCGGCACGACCGGGCGGGGCTGCTGTACCTGGCCGGGGTGGCCGTCACGGCGACCGCGGTCCGGCTCACCGTGCTGGCCCTCGTGCACCGGCCGCGGCCGCCCGAGCGGCTCACTGCCACCGCCGGCTGGGCCTTCCCGTCCGGGCACACGACGTCGGCGAGCATCGCGGCCGGGATCGTCGTCGTCCTGTTGTGGCCACTGCTGCGCGGCCGCGCGGCCCGAGCCGTCGTCGTCACCCTGGCCGCGCTGTGGGCCGCACTCGTGGGCGTCAGCCGGGTGGCCCTCACCGCGCACTGGCCGACGGATGTCATCGGCGGCTGGCTCCTCGCGGGGTCCGTGCTCGTCGCCGTCGGTCTCATCAGCGGCGTCCGCGCGGCGTCGTCACCGGGTGAGCGGGAGACATAGGCGCAGCAGCGCACCGCCGGCCGGGGCCTCCTCGGCCGTCAGCGAGCCGCCGTGCGCGGTCACGATGTCGCGGGCGATCGGCAGCCCCAGACCCGTCCCGCCGCCGGCCCGGGACCGGTCCTCGTCGAGCCGGACGAACCGGTCGAACACCCGGTCGCGGTGGGCCGGGTCGATGCCCGGCCCGTCGTCGGCGACGGTGATCTCGGCGGTACCGTCATGAGCCTCCAGCGTCACCTCGACGCTGTGCCTCGCGTACCGGGCCGCGTTGTCCACCAGGTTGCGCAGGACCCGCTGCAGGTGGTGCGGGTCGCCGCTGAGCCGCACCGGTGCCGTCCGGGCGGTCACCTTCAGCCCGGCGTGCTCGGCCGCGAGGCGTTCGCGCTCCAGGTACACCAGGTCGTCGAGGTCGACGTCGGAGCGGCGCAGTTGCAGCCCGTTCTCGTCGACCCGGGCCAGCAGCAGCAGGTCGGCGATGAGGCGGGCCATCCGGTCGCTCTCCCGCCGCATCCGGTCGACGTGCGGCCCGTCACCGACCAGGTCCAGGCCGGCCACCACCGTTGACAGGGGACTGCGCAGCTCGTGCGAGGCGTCGGCCACGAACCGGCGCTGGGCCTCGTTCGCCGCCTCGATCCGGTCGAGCATGCCGTTCATGGTCACGGCGAGCGCCGCGATCTCGTCGGCGCTGGGCGGTACCGGCAGCCGGGTGTGCAGGTTGCGCCCGGTGATCGTCTCGGCCTGGCGGCGCATCGCGTCCACCGGGCGCAGCGAACGCCCGACGAACAGGAACGTCGCCACGCCGACGGTCACCGTCAGCAGCGGCAGGCCGATGGCGAGGGCCCCGACCGCGGCCTCGGTCCCGTCGTTGATCTCGTCCAGGGACTGGCCGACGAGGACGGTGCGCGGCCCGACGGCGGTCGCCACGCCCAGCGCGGTGATCCGGAACGTGTCGTCGTGCGCGACCGCGAGGCGTCGCTGCTCGCGCTGGATCTCCCCGGCCGCCGGGCGTAGCGCCGAGATCGGCTGGGCCCCGTTGAGCAGCGCCGAGGAGCGCAGCACCCGGCCGTCGGTGCCGAGGACCTGCACCACCGTGCGGTCCCGCAGCGACGGCTGGATCACCGCGGCCAGGGCCTCCTCGTCGTCGAGGGCGTCCGCGACCTGGGCGGCCCGGTCACCGGCGCTCTGGTCGACGTTGCCGGTCAGGAAGAACCGGGCGGCGAGGACGAACGCCACCCCCGTGAGCACCGACGCGACCGCCACCACGGCCGATGCGGCCAGCGCGGAGCGCATCCGCACCCCGAGCCGCTGCCGTATCCGCTCCGCGTATCTCCGCACCTACCGAACGCTACGGGCGAGTAGCTGAAAGTGGCCTGAATTCAAGCTGCTCTCAGGATCGGGCCGTCACCATCGCGCCCTATGCACCAGTTGACCTACCCGGAGGCGATCGTCGTCGGCCTCCTGCAGGGCGTGACCGAGCTGTTCCCGGTGTCGAGCCTCGGGCACAGCGTGCTGCTGCCCGCGCTGATCGGCGGCCGGTGGGCCCGGGATCTGAGCGTGTCCGCGCCGGAGTCGCCGTACCTGGCCTTCGTGGTCGGTCTGCACGTGGCGACGGCGCTGGCGCTGCTGGTGTTCTTCTGGCGGGACTGGCTGCGGATCATCGGCGGGTTCGCGTCGTCGGTGCGGTACCGCCGCATCGCCACTCCGGAGGAGCGCCTGGCCTGGATGATCATCGTGGCCACCATCCCGGTCGGCATCACCGGCCTGCTGCTGGAGCACACCTTCCGCACCGTGCTGGGCCGCCCGATCCCGGCCGCGATCTTCCTCACCGTCAACGGCCTCATCCTGCTCGGCTCCGAACGGCTCCGCCGCCGCGCGGCCGTGGTGGACCGCACCGCCGGCGACCCCGACGAGCGCCTGGCGTCCGGCCCCTTCGCCCGGGCCGTGCAGATCGGCTCGGCGCAGGTCCTGGCCCTGCTGCCGGGCATCAGCCGGTCCGGCGCGACGATGGGCGCCGGACTGCTCAAGGGCCTCTCCCACGAGGACGCGGCCCGCTTCTCGTTCCTGCTCGCCACCCCGGTGATCCTGGCCGCCGGCGTGCTGAAGCTGCCGGACCTGTTCGGCCCGCTCGGCGCCGGCATCCACGGCCAGGTCCTCGCCGGCAGCGTGGCCTCCTTCGCCGCCGCCTACCTGGCCGTCCGGTTTCTCACCCGCTACTTCGAGCACCGCACGCTGACCCCGTTCGCGCTGTACTGCGTCGCCGCCGGGCTGCTCAGCCTGGCCTGGCTCACCCTGCGCTGAGAATGTCGCTCAGGCCGCGGGGTCCCGCTGGCGCAGGACCAGCACCGCGGCGGCCGCGGCCACGGAGACGGTGGCGGCCTGGACCGCGACGCCCGGCCCGAGGTGGGCCGCGGCGCCCGGGGTGAACAGCGCGGTCCAGTCCTGCCAGTAGTGCACCGGCAGCGCCACCGCGACGGCGTGCGGCAGGCCGGTGCGCGGGGTCGCCTGGCCGTTGAGGATGCTGGCGACGACCACGAAGGCGATCGCGGCCGCGACGGCCTCCGCCCCGCGTGGCAGCAGCAGCCCGAGGGCGAACGCGATCGCCGCGATGCTGAGCATGCACAGCGTCAGGTAGCCGGTCGCGGCGAGGATGCGGCCGAGCGCGGCGGCCGTGGACAGGTTCGCCGCGCCGAGGACGTGGAACGGGTGCCAGCCGAAGACGGCCAGCCCGGCGAGCACGCCCGCGGCCACGACGGCGGCGACCGCGGCCGCCGTGGCGACGACGACGGCCGCGAGCTTGCCCGCCAGCAGCCGGCTCCGGGTGATGGGGGCGACGTAGAGGTACCGCAGGATCCCCCAGTCGCGGTCGGCGGACCCGATGGCGGCGCCCAGCAGCGCCACCACGATCGGCAGCAGCAGCGGCCCGACGAACTCGAGGCTGGCCATGGCGTGGTTGAGCGCCGAATACGGTGCGGCCCCGAACAGCCCGTCCTGCCCGTGCAGCCGGTGCCCGGCGGACGACGCGGTGGCGAGCGCGGCGACGACCGGCAGGGCGGCGAGGCCGCCGAGCGCGATGAGCGTGCGCAGCCGCAGCAGCTGGGTGGTGAGCTCAACCCGCAGCATCGGGGCTCCCTTCGGTGATGGCCAGGAACGCGTCCTCGAGCGACCGGCCGGCGAGCAGTTCGGCCAGGGGGCTGGCGGTGACGAGCCGGCCGTGGTCCATGACGACGGCGTGGGTGGCGACCTGCTGCACCTCGGCGAGCTGGTGGCTGGACACCAGGACCGTCCCGCCCCGGCCGGCCCGGGCCGCGAGGTGCTCGCGCAGGTTCCGGACCTCGGCCGGGTCGAGCCCGTTGGCGGGCTCGTCGAGGATGAGCACGTCCGGGTCGCGCATCAGCGCCTGCGCGAGGGTGAGCCGCTGCCGCATCCCCATCGAGTACTTGCGCACCTTGCGTCCGAGGTGCGCGCCGAGCCCGGCGAGGGTGAGGGCCTCGTCGAGCGCCGGTGGCGGCCAGGCGCGCCGGGTCGCCGACCACAGCAGGCGCAGGTTGGTCAGCCCGCTCAGGTGCGGCACGAACGCCGGCCCGTCGATGAGGACGCCGACGCGGCGCAGCACGGCCGCGCCGAGGCCGACGGGCTCGCCGAGGATGGCGACCCGGCCCGCGCTGGGCGTGGACAGGCCGACGAGGACGCGCATCGTGGAGGTTTTCCCGGCGCCGTTCGGGCCGAGCAGGGCGCAGACCTGCCCGGGCGCGACGGTGAAGCTGAGGCCGTCGACGGCGGTGTGGCGGCCGTAGCGCTTCGACAGCGACTCGACGCGGATCATGCGGCCGTCCTCCACAGCTGGACCGCCGCCGTGGCCGCGGCCACGGTGAGTCCGGTCCCGACGGTCAGCGCGACCAGGGTCGGCACCGCGGCCACCGGCGCGCCGGCCACCGCCGTCCACAGTGGATCGCGGAACGCGGTCATGGCCACCAGCCCGGCGGCGCCGGCGAGGACCGCGCTCTCGGTCACCCGGGCGGCGCGGGACCGGGCCGGGCGGGCGATGAACCCGGCGACCGCGTTGGCCACGACGCAGAAGGCGAAGTTGAGGGCCGTCTCGACGAGCAGGGCCCAGCCGATGAGTACCGGGTCCGTCCAGCGCTCCCCGACCGCCTGCGCGCCGACGATCCCCGCGGCCGCGAGCAGGCTCAGCCCGGCGAACACGGCGGTCGCGTGGGCCCGGACCCGATCCGCGAGCCCGGGAAACCACCGTCCGAGCAGCGGGACGTCGCCGAGCCAGTCGTGCCTCCACCCGCGGGCGGCACCGCGCGGCGCCCGCTGCCACCACAGTCCGGCGGCGTCGGCGGCGACCAGCACGGACAGCACCACCAGCCCGCCGAGCAACGCCGCCGGACCCGATCCGCGGGCGATGACGGCGGCCCAGGCCGTGGCCAGGGTCGCGCCGATCACGGCGAGCAGGGCACCCGCCGCCCGCGCCGCCTGCCGCACCCGGTCGGCGCCCCCGGGAGCCCGCCAGGCCGGCCGTCGCACGAGCAGAGCCAGAGCCAGCATTGGTACTGCGAACAGCGCGAACGACACCACCACGTTGTACGGATCGTCTTGCCATGGACTCGTTGCCCGCACGGCCTTGTCCTGCGTGACGACGAGCGCCATCGCCTCGAACACGGCCGCGATCACGGGAGCCGTCCAGAGCGCGGAGAGCTTCATGACGCCCATACTACGCACCACGTACTACGCGTCAAGTAGTACGCGGATTGTAGTACCATCGAAAAATGCACAGCACCGACGCCCAGATGGTCGTGCTCACCGTGCTCGCGGACGGCCCTCGGCACGGCTATGCCATCAACACCGCGATCGAGGAGCTCACCGGCCGCCGCCTCGGCCCGGGCAGCCTCTACGGCGCGCTCACCCGCCTCGAGGGCCGCGGCCTGATCGAGCCCGTGGCCACCGAAGCCGACGGTGCGGACCGGCAGCGCACCATGCGGATCACCGACACCGGCCGCGACACGCTGCGCACCGAGCTCGAGCAGCTCGCCCGCGTCGCCCAGGCCGGCCTGCGGGCCCTCGGGGTGCTTCCGGCATGAGCGCCGCAACGCTCATCGTCGCGCTGTATCCGCCCGCGGTCCGCGAGCGTTGGGGCGCCGACATCGGCCTCGAGGTGGCCGAGCGGGGCGTCCGCTCCTGGGCGGACGCGATCGGCGGCGCCGTGCGGCTGTGGCTGCATCCGAGCGACTGGCCCGAGACCGCGGCCGGGCAGACCCGCCGGGTCCTGGCGGCGGCGCTGTTCGCCGTCACGGCCGCGGTAGCGCTGCTGCTGCGGGCCTCCGGACCGCCGGCGGGCTGGTGGCTGGCCCCGATCCTCGCCGGCGCCCTCCTCGCCGCTCCACTCCCGCCACCGCGCCGCCCGGTGCTGACGCGGATCGCCGCCGCGGCCGTGCGCACGCTGACCGTGCCCGCCGCCGCCGGAGCGACCATGTTCCTGCTGGCCAACAGCGGGCTCGTCGAGCACCCGCAGGGGCCGCTGCGCATGCTGCTGGTCGGGTACTACTGGGCGACGCTCGCGTACGTCGCCCTGGGCGTGTGCGCGTTCACGGCCCGGCTCCTGCGCCTCGGCACCGCGCCGACCCGCCGCCGGCTGCGCGGTGCCCTGCTGCTCGTCGGGGCCGGCACCGCCTTGGCGGCCGGTCAGAGCCTGTTCGGCGGCGCGCTGATCGCGGCGGCCGCGCTGGTCCTGCTGGCCGCGGTCGCCCTGCAGGCCGGCCAGGACCTGCGCAGCACGGCCCGCTGACGGCGGCCGGCCGGCCCGGATCAAGCCGGCGTCTCGCCCGCGTCCGGGTCGCGCAGGAGGGCCCGGAGCACCTCGGCGTCGCCCGGTTCGAGCTCGGCGGTGAACTGGCGCAGCACGGCCTGCCGGTCGCGAGGGCCGTCGAGGGCGGCGAGCATCCACTTCGCGGCGGCGGCGGTGTGCGTTTCAGTCGGGAAGTACTCGTGGCCGCGGCCGCCGGCCAGGTTGGTCCGCCGGCGCACCTGGCCCTTCTCCATCAGCCGGTGCAGGATTGTCTGCACGGTGTTGTAGGCGAGGTCGCGTCCGAGCTGCTGCTGCACCTGCGACGGCGACAGCGGCGCGCTCGCGGCCCACAGCACCGCCATCACGTCGGACTCGAGCGAGCCCCAGGCCCGCCGGTCCGGACTCACCGGCCCTCCCAGTGCGATCGTCGACCCATACCGGCAGCCTACCGGTCGCCGCGGCGGTCCTTGCCGCCCCCGTTCTCAGCCGTCCGTGAGCCCCATCCGGACCGCCAGCACGGCCAGCTGGACCCGATTGGTGCTGCCGGTCTTCGTCATCAGGTTGCCGACGTGGGTCTTCACGGTGGTGACCGCCAGGCGCAGGCGTTCGCCGATCTCGGCGTTGGACAGGCCGGCGCCGAGCAGGGCGAGCACATCCCGTTCCCGCTCGGTGGCGTCGACGAGGGCGGCGGCCGGCTGCGGATCGCGGTTGGCCGCGAGGGCCCGGTCGACCACCCGGCGCAGCACGTCGGGGCTGAACGGATGCCCGTCGCGGGCCGCACGCCGGATGCCGTCGAGCAGCTGCGCGGGTGAGGCGTCCTTCACCAGGAAGCCGCACGCGCCCACGGCCAGGGCCGGGAACAGGTGGTCGTCGTCGTCGAACGTGGTCAGCACCAGGACCCGGACGGCGGGGCGGTGGGCCAGGATGGCCGTCGTGGCGGCGATGCCGTCCATCCGGGGCATCCGCAGGTCCATCAGCACGACGTCAGGGACGAGCCGCTCGGCGAGGCGCACGGCCTCGTGCCCGTCGCCCGCCTCCCCGACCACGTCGATGTCGGCCTCGGCCGCGCACAGCGCCCGCAGCCCGGCCCGGACGAGTCGCTGGTCGTCGACGAGGAGCACCCGGATGCTCACGCGACGCTCGCCCGGGCCGGCAGGACCGCCCGGACCCGCCAGCCGCCCGAGCCGGGACCGGCCTCGAACCGGCCGCCGAGCAGCGTCACCCGCTCACGCAGGCCGAGCAGGCCGTGCCCGCCGCCCTGAGGCAGCGCCGCCCGCTTCGTACCGCCGCCGTCGGTGATCTCCACGCACACCTCGTCATCCGCCGTGACGGCGACCCGCAGTGTGGCGGTCGCGTCCGGCCCGGCGTGTTTGAGGACGTTGATCAGGCCCTCCTGGGCGACTCGGAGCACCGCGAGCCCTCGCACGGCGTCCAGCCGCGACATCGCCGGATCCGCGACGAGGGCGACGCGCAGACCCGCCTGCCGGATGCGGCCGACCGTCTGCTCGAGGACGCCGTGCAGGTCGGCCGGGTCGAGGACCGGCGCCGGCGGGTCTTCGCCGGGCGCGGGCGGCTCCCGCAGCACCGCGACGAGGTGGCGCAGATCGTCGAGCACGGCGGTGCCGGTGGTGTGGACGTCGTCGAGGACCGCCTTGGTCTCCGCGCTCTCGCCGCCGCCGAGGTGCCGGGCGACACCGACGCGCAGCACGATCGACGCCACGTGGTGCACGACGATGTCATGCAGCTCGCGGGCGATCGTGGCCCGTTCGACGGCACGGGCCGCGGCCGTCTCCGCCGCGCGCCGGCGCTCCGACTCCCGCACGCGTTCGGCCGCCTCGTCCGCGATCCGGCGGGCCGCGGCCAGGCGCAGGCCGAGCAGAACCGGCGCGCCGGTCAGACAGCCGATCACCGCGGCGACGATCGGGAAGAACGGGGCCGGGAGGGTGGCCAGCGGCACGTCGACGAACGAGACGAACATGCCCACGGCCGCCGACCCGATCCCGGCGGCCCGCCGCCAGCCCCGCCGGACCAGGGCCAGGTCGACCAGGCTGATCATGATCGACAGGAGGACCACCACGTCCGCGTGGGTGCCGACCCGGTCGGTGACGACCAGCAGCACCGCCTGGCCGCAGACCGCCACCGTCGGCGCCCGCCGCCCGGCCACGGTCAGCGCGACCGCGGTCAGCCCGGCCGCCCACGACCAACCGTTCACCGGATTGCCGGGCCGGTCGGCCAGCGACAGGTAGCACACGGCGAACACGACGGGCAGCAGCCGCAGGTACGCGGACCTGGGAAGACGTCGGAGCACCCCCCGACAGTAGGGTCCGCGCCGGCCGGCCGGATCATGCTTTGGGAGGAGCCCGCTCCTCCGGGCGGCGGCCCGGAAAGGTTCCCGGCGACGAGGTGCCCGGCCGCCGTCGCCACCAGGCTGGTCGGCGTGACGACGACATCGAGTGACCTGCTCACCTTCCTCAGCGCCGCGGCCCGCAACCCGAAGGTCGTCGGTGCGATCGCGCCGAGCGCCGGGCCGCTCTGCCGGCGCCTGGCCCTGGTCGTGCCGGCCACCCGCCCGGTGACGGTGGTCGAACTCGGCGCGGGCACCGGGGTGGTGAGCGACGCGATCGGCCGCCGGCTGCGACCCGGCTCCCGGCACATCGCCGTCGAGATCGACGAGCGGCTGGCCGCCCGCCTGCGCGCGCGCCGGCCGCACCTCGAGATCGTCGTCGGTGACGCCGCCGACGTGGGCGCCATCCTGACCGCCCGCGGAATCGAGCAGGTCGACGCGGTGGTCAGCGGTCTGCCGTGGTCGCTGATCCCGGCCGACCGCCAGGGCCGCATCCTGTCCGACGTCGGGCGGCTGCTCGGCCCCGGCGCCGCCTTCACCACCTTCGCCTACCTGCACGCCCTGCCCCTGCCGGGCGCCCGGCGGCTGCGCCGGCTGCTGCACGAGTCCTTCGACGAGGTCATCACCAGCCGGGGCATCTGGCGCAACACCCCACCCGCGCTGACGTACGTCTGCCGCCGGCCCCGGCAACTACTTCGCCCGTGAGCGGGCCCGGGCCCGGGCCCGCAGCAGCTCGATCGCGATCGGCACGACCGACACCACGACGATGCCGATCAGGATGAACTCGATATTGTCGCGGACGAAGGCGATCCGGCCGAGGAAGTATCCGAGGACGGTCACCCCGCAGGACCAGAGCGCGCCGCCGATGATGTTGTACAGCACGAAGGTGCGGTAGCGCATGTGGCTCGCGCCCGCGACGATCGGGGTGAAGGTGCGCACGATCGGCACGAACCGGGCCAGCACGATCGAACGCGGGCCGTACCGGTCGAAGAACTCCTGCGCTTTGGTCAGGTTCGACTGCTTGAACAGCCGGGCGTCCGGGCGGCGGAACAGCGCCGGCCCGACGCGGCGGCCGAAGAGATACCCGACCTGGTCCCCGGCGATCGCGGCGATCGATACGAGCGGACAGACGAGCCACAGCGGCTGGTGCAGATACGTGCCGGAGGCGACCAGCAGGCCGGTGGTGAACAGCAGCGAGTCGCCGGGCAGGAAGAACCCGATCAGCAGGCCGGACTCGGCGAACACGATCGCGAGAATGCCGATCAGGCCGAACGTCGAGATGAGGTACTCCGGATTCAGCAGATGCACGACCGAACCAATCTCTTATCGGTGGGCGACGGCGGCGGGTACGGCACTGACCCGCTCGGCGAGCGCGTTGACCACGGCCGCGAGGCGCTGGACCTGGTTCGGTCGCAAGGTGTCGTACGGCACGAAGCCCTCCCCCTCCTTGTACTGCGCGAGCTCGGTGTCCACGGCGGCGAACTGGTCGTCGAGGCGGGCGTCGTAGGCCGGCTTGAGGGCGGCGATCACGGCCCGGCAGCCCTCCAGGTTGGCGGCGAAGTCCCACAGGTCGGTGTGCGAGTAGCGGTCCTCCTCGCCGGTGACCTTCTTGGTGGCCACCTCGTCGAGGAGGCTCTTGGCGCCGTTGGCGATCTCCAGGGCCGTCAGGGTGGCACCGTCGAGGCGGGTGCGCAACTCGTTGACGTCGGCGAGGAGCTGGTCGGCGGCCACGGCGACGGCGGCCAGGTCGGCGCCGGTCCACAGCTGCTGCTCGATGCGGTGGTAGCCGGTCCAGGAGGTGCCGGGGTCGAGGTCACCGTCGCGGGCGTCGATCTTCGGGTCGAGGTCGCCGAAGGTCTCCGCGACGGTCTCGATCCGCTCGTACGGGGCCCGGGCCGGTGCGTAGAGGACCTGGGCCTTGGCCCGGTCGCCGGCTTTCACGGCGGCGACGAACGCGCCGGTGCGGTCCACGAACGCGGCCGCCTGCTGGCGCACGTAGTCCTGGTAGGTCGCCGCGGCCGCCGTGAGCGCGGGGTCGGCCGAGGGGGCACCGGCAGTACCCCCGCCGGATTCGGAAACGGTGAACGCGGCGCGGATGCCGGTGCCCGTCATGCCGGGGCGGCATGAGGTCGTATATGTGCCGGCGGGCAGGTCGACGTGCAGGGTGCGGCTGACGCCGGGTGCGATGTTCTCGACCTCACCGATGACACGGTCGCCGCCCGCGTACACGTAGAACTCGGTGACCTCGGCGCCCTGGTTGCGCACATCGAAGACGCGCGGACCGGCGACGGTGTGGTCGGCGCTGAGCCGGCATTCGGTGGCGGTGGCGGTGACGGCGATGGCCCCGGCGTCGGCCTTCGGTGCCGACCCGCCGCAGGACGAGGCGACGACCGCGACCGCGGCGAGGATCACGACGGCGTGGCCGTGCGGGGGTGACGCGGGGTGGACGGGCCGGAAGTACACCGCCGTCATGACCATGATGAACGCGAGGCCCGTGACGGCCTCGAGCACGGTCGCGCCACCGAGGCCGGACGCGATCCGATCGGCGCCGGGCAGTATGCCCACGCGCTGCAAGCCGTGCACACCGCGTGCCAGCAGGCCCGCGGCCACCGGGATGAGCAGGGCGCCGGCCCAGGTCAGGAGGTGGCGGGGGTCGGTGCCGGCGGTGGCCGTCGACGCGGCCCAGCCGAGCCCGGCCGCCGCGGCCGCGCCGAGCAACGAGTTGACGCTCGCCCCGGTGCTCAACGCGGCGAGGAATGCGATCGCGGCCACCGCCCAGCCGTGCACGCCGAGCGCGTCCTCGAGCCGGCCGGTGAGTTCGCCACGCAGTATCCGCACGGTCCGGCGCAGCCACAGCAGGAGCACGGCGATGCCCACGACCGCGGCGAGCGCGGCGATGGCCTCGAACAGCCGGGGCCGCCCGGCGGCGGCGATCCAGGCCGCCGCCGTCGCCGGGATGGCGGCGAGCACACCGTAGCCGACGGCCGCGAACCGGTCCCGGCGCCCCGTCCGGCTCAGGAACACGACGAGGATCGCGACGACGAGCGGTCCGGCGAAATGCACGGCGGAACCACCCTCCGACACGTTGTAGGTAACGTACGACCAGACGTTACCCAGCCATTCCTGAAGAAAGCTTGAGAGGCGCCGCGGAGGCGGCGGCGCCGAGCGGCGGGAGGCCGTACAGGTCCTCGATGGTGCGCAGGATCGCGTAGTGGTCGATGCGCTCCGGCCGGTCGCCGGGCGCCACGCCGGCGCCGGCGACGACGGTCGGGATGTGGTTGCCGTCTGTGCGGTTGTCCTCGTCGAACGTGAGGATCAGCAGGCTGTTGTGCGTCTCGGCCCAGTCGATGTAGGAGCCGAGGGTGCGCTGGAGCCAGGCGTCGGCGTCGCCCTTCGGGCAGTCGTGCATGTCGTGGCAGAGGTCGGGCGTGACGAACGCTACCGTCGGCAGTTGGTCCCAGCTCGCCGGAAGGTCGCGCAGTGGGCGGTTGAGCGGCGGCGGGACGTTCGCGAAGTCGACCCAGGGGTTGTGCCGGCGCACGTAGGTGCCGGCCGAGCAGCCCGGGAACCCGGCGGCCGGCAGCGCCTCGGCGTAGCCGGTGAAGCTGAGGCCGGCGTCGAGCAGCTGGCGGCCGAGGTTCGCCGTGTCGAAGGTGCCCCGGATGCAGCGGTTGTCGGTCACGCCCTGGGTCGAGCCGGAGAACAGGGCCAGGTAGTTGGGCTGGCTCGGGTGGGTTTCACCGTAGGCCGCGGTGAAGTTGGCGCCCCGCCGGGCCAGCGCGGAGATGTAGGGCGTCTTGCGGTGGCCGATGACGGCGTCGTACCGCTTGTTCTCCATGACCACGACCACGACGTGATCCGGCCTCGGCGGCGGCCCGGCGGGAGCGACCGGCCCAGCGGGAGCGACCGGCCCAGCGGGAGCGACCGGCCCGGCGAGGGCGACCGGGGCGGCCAGCACGGGCAGCCCGACGGCCAGCAGCATTGTTGTCCATCTCATGCCTACATTTTGTAGGAGCGTGCGCAAAAGGTATGAAACGGACACGCCGAACGCACCTTCAGGTTGCTTTCAGCGACGGCGCTCGACCATTCGGCGCATGCAGCAGCGCATCGCGGTGATCTCCGCCAGCTTCGGGTCCGGGCACGACGGCGCCGCGGCCGAACTGGCCCGGCGGCTGACCGGTCGCGGCTTCGACGTCCGGCGGCACGACTTCGTCGACCTCGTCCCGGGGCACCTCGGCCGGCTGCTCCGCGCGGGCTACCACCGCCAGCTCACCACCGCCCCGCGGACCTGGGGCTGGCTGCTCGCCGCGGCCGGAGCGGGCGCGAGCACCGCGGCCCGGCTGACCGCCATGACCGATCAGGCGCTGCTCGCCGCGATCGGGCCGGACACGACCGCGGTGGTGTCCACCTACCCGCTGGCCAGCCAGGCGCTGGGCCGGCTGCGCGAACAGGGCCGCCTGCACATCCCGGTCTGCACCTACCTCACCGACCTGTCCGTCCACCCCTTGTGGATCCATCCGGGCGTCGACGTCCACATCGGACTCCATGACGACACCGCCCGGCAGGCGAAGGAGCTGGGCGCCACCGACGTGCGCGTCACGGCCCCAGCCGTCGCCCCCGGGTTCACGCCCGGCCCCACCGCCGCGGGCCGGCCCCGGGCGCTCATCGTCGCGGGGGCCTGGGGCATCGGCGCGGTCGAGCGCGCGGCCGCCGACATCGCGGCCACCGGCGTGGCCGACCCGGTCGTGCTCTGCGGGCGCAACGAACGACTCCGGCGGCGCGTCGGCCACCGGAAAACGGGCTGGGTGGACGACATGCCCGCGCTGCTGCGCACCGGGCACGTCGTGGTCCAGAACGCCGGTGGGCTGTCGTCCCTCGAAGCGCTGAGCGCGGGGCTGCCGGTGCTGACCTACCGGTGCATCCCGGGGCACGGCCGCACCAACGCCGCGGTCCTGGACCGGATCGGGTGGGTGCCGTGGATCCGGGACCGGGGCGAGCTCGCGGACGGGCTGCGGCGGGCGCTGACGGACCCGCCGCGGTTCGCGCCGGCACCCGGGCGGCCCGAGGACGTCGTCGCGGAGCTGGCGGCATGAAATCATCCACTGTGGAGTTCGCGGCCACCCTGGCCCCGGCGTTGACCGCGATCACGCCGCTGCGGCGGGTGTACATGCCGCGGCTGGCCGGGGTCGGGCGGGCCGGGCATGTGGCGCTGACGTTCGACGACGGACCTGACCGCCGGTCCACTCCACAGATTCTGCGCGTGCTGGACCAGTACCATATCCGCGCCTCGTTCTTCGTCCTTGGCTCGATGCTCGCCGAGGACCCGCAGCTGGGCCGGGAGCTCGCCGACGCCGGGCACGAGGTCGCCGTCCACGGGTGGCATCACCGCTGCCTGCTGCGCCGCGGGCCGGCCGCCACCGACCGTGACATCACCCGGGCCCGGATGCTCGTGGCGAGTGTCACCGGGCAGGTGCCGCGCTGGTACCGCCCGCCCTACGGCGTGCTCACCCTGGCCGCGCTGCGGACCTGCCGGCGCCTCGGGCTCACCCCCGTCCTGTGGACCGCATGGGGCCGCGACTGGGAGGCCGGCGCCACCCCCGACTCCATCGTGCGGACCGTGACCCGGCGGCTGGCGGGCGGCGGCACGGTACTGCTCCACGACACCGACATCACCTCGGCCCCCGGCTCCTGGCGGCGCACCGTCGATGCCCTCCCCGCCCTGCTGGAGTGGGCCCGGGAGCGCGGGCTCGCCGTCGGACCGCTCGCCGAGCACGCGGTGGCCGGGCGATGACCTGGCTCGTCACGGGCGGCGCCGGCTACATCGGCGGGCACGTCACCGCCGCGCTCCTCGCCGCCGGCGAACGGGTCGTGGTCCTCGACGACCTCTCCACCGGCGCCCCGCAGCGCGTCCCGGCCGGCGTCCCGTTCCTGCTCGGCGACGCCGGTGACCCAGCGACGGTCCGCGACGCGCTGCACCATCACGAAGTGTCGGGCGTCATGCACCTCGCGGGGAGCAAGTCGGTCCCGAGTCGTTCGAACGGCCGCAATGGTACCGCCGCCAAAATGTCACGGTCGTCGAGAACGTCCTCGACGCCATGGCCGAGGCCGGCGTGACCCGGCTCGTGTTCTCGTCCTCGGCCGCCGTCTACGGGCCACCCGAGTCGCGCACCGTCGGCGAGGACGCGCCCACCCGGCCGCTCAACCCGTACGGGCACAGCAAGCTCGACGCCGAACGGGCCGTCGCCGGCTCCCCCGGCCTCTCCTGGATCGCGCTGCGATACTTCAACGCGATCGGCGCCACCGAAGAGCACCTCGCCGACCACGGCACCACGAACCTCCTCCCCCGCGTCCTGCGCGCCGCGGCCACCGGCGAACCCCTCTCCGTCACCGGCACCGACCGCCCCACCCCGGACGGCACGGCCGTTCGCGACTACGTACACGTCGCCGACATCGCCGCCGCCCACCTCGCCGCCGCCGCCGCCGTCACCACGGGGCGCCGGGCCCGCGTCTACAACGCCGGGACCGGCACCGGCCACTCGGTCCTCGACCTCATCGGTGCCGTCGAACACGTCACCGGCCGACCGGTGCCGTGGCGGCCCGGCCCGCCGCGGCCCGGCGACCCCGCTTCCGTCGTCGCCGACGTCACCCGCATCGGCGCCGAACTCGGCTGGCGGGCCGGGCGCACCCTCGACGCGGCCGTCCGATCGGCGTGGGCCTCGGCGCGGCCGATCAGTGGGGCCGGGTGAGGCCCAGGTCGTAGGCGATGATGACGGCCTGCACGCGGTCCCGCGCGCCGATCTTGGCCAGGACCCGGCCGACGTGCGTCTTCACCGTCGACTCGGACACGACCAGGCGCTCGGCGATCTCGCCGTTGGTCCAGCCGTTGCCGATCGCCACCAGGATCTCGCGTTCCCGGTCGGTCAGCGTCTCCAGGCGCGGGTCGCTCGCCGCCGGCGGGCCGCCGCCGAGGTGGTGGGCGAACGCGTCCAGCAACCGGCGGGTGAGGGCGGGGGCGATGACCGCGTCGCCGCCCGCGACCGCGCGGATGCCGGCCAGCAGTTCCTCCGGGTAGGCGTCCTTGAGCAGGAATCCGCTGGCCCCGGCCCGCAGGGCGGCGTGCACGTACTCGTCCAGGTCGAACGTCGTGAGCATCAGGACCCGGGAGCGGCCACCGGACTCGACGATGCGGCGGGTCGCCTCGATGCCGTCCGTGCCGGGCATCCGCACGTCCATCAGGATGACGTCCGGGTGCAGTTCGGCGGCCCGCCGGACCGCGTCCGCGCCGTTCTGGGCCTCGCCGACGACCTCTGTGTCGGGGCTGCTCTCCAGCAGCATGCGGAAGCCGAGCCGCTGCAGGGGCTGGTCGTCGACGATGAGGACGGTGATCAAGCGAGGTCACCTCCGATCGGGGGCGGCGGGGTCAGGTCCAGGTCGGCCGTCACGCTCCATCCTCCGCCGGGGGCCGGGCCGGCCTCGACCGAACCGCCGTAGAGCGCCGCCCGCTCCCGCATGCCGATCAGGCCGTGCCCGGGCCCGCCGCTACGGGCGGTACGGTCCCCGCCGCCGGAGGACGGCCCGGTGTCGCGCACCACGATCCGCAGCCGAGGCCCCTCCACCCGCAGCGCCAGGTGGACCTTCGTGTGCGAGCCGGCGTGCTTGAGCGTGTTGGTGAGGGCCTCCTGCACGATGCGGTAGGCCGCCAGCTGGACGCCGAGGTCGAGCGCCGCCAG
The DNA here is from genome assembly GCF_044454505.1 of Dactylosporangium sp. NPDC051541. Classification (NCBI taxonomy): domain Bacteria; kingdom Bacillati; phylum Actinomycetota; class Actinomycetes; order Micromonosporales; family Micromonosporaceae; genus Dactylosporangium; species Dactylosporangium sp. NPDC051541. The sequence continues at coordinate 97,249 of NZ_JBITDU010000007.1, read as the reverse complement.
GTCCCCGCCGCTCTGGTACTCGACTTCCGGGCCGGCCGCGCGGACGCGCCGGCACAGCGCCTCGACGTCGGCGAGGCCCGGCTGCGGACTCAGGCCGTCGGACTGCTCGCGCAGGACACCGAGCATGCGGCGCAGGTCGGCGAGGGAGCGGCGGCCGGTGTCGCCGATGTGCCGCAGCGCCTCCTTGCCGCGCTCGGGGGCGACGTCCGCGGCGTAGGCGCCGCCGTCGGCGAGGGTGACGATGACGGACAGGCTGTGGCCGAGGATGTCGTGCATCTCGCGGGCCACCCGGGTGCGCTCGGTCGCGGCGGCGAGGCGGCTGCGCTGGTCGCGTTCGATCTCGAGCTGGACCGCGCGGTCACGCAGCGCCTCCAGCTGGGCCCGGCGGACCCGGATCGCGAACCCGAGCGCGACCGCCGCGGTCCCGACGACGGCGACGAAGAACAGCGCGTCCCACGCCGACACGATCCCGGAGACGCGGGTGACCACCAGCGCGGACGCGGCCAGCAGCGCCGGTATCGCCCACGGCAGCCGGCGCAGTCGGCCGTGCAGCACGAGGCTGTAGACGGCGACGAGCAGGGCGACGTCGGCCCGCAGCATGACACCGGCGGCCCACTCGGCGATGAAGACCGCGACCACGGCGGAGAACGTCAGCAGCGGGAACCGGCGGCGCCACCAGAGCGGGACGAGCAGCGCCGCCTGCAGCAGCAGCATCTGCGGCACCGGCCGCTGGGTGAGGGTGATCGGCCCGTCGGGGTGCTCCCGGCCGGGGCTGAGGTCGGGCAGGCCGAACAGGAGGAAGAGCACGAGCACGCCGGCGGTGTCCAGGGCCCACCGGTGCCGGGCGTCCCACTGGCGCATCCGCTGCCCGAGGCGGATCAGCCCGGCCGCGCTCTCCTCCGTGCCCACGGCCCCATTCTCTCCCGCCGTCGTGCGTTTCAGGCGTCGGAACGGACGAGCCGTACCGCGGCCCCGGCCAGCAGGACGGCCGTCCAGGCGAGCAGCACCAGCAGCCCGTTGCCGGCGGTGAGCGTCCCGGCCGCGTGATGCAGCGCGTAGATCGACTCACCGGCGTTGCTGGGCAGATACGGCGTGATGTCCGCCCGCCACGACTTCGGCAGCAGCGACATCAGACCCGGCACCAGCAGGAACAGCCCGACGAAGGCCGAGATGCCGCCGGCGGTGGAGCGCAGCAGCGCGCCGAGCGCCACCCCGATGACGCCGGCCAGGCCCAGGTAGACACCGACACCCAGCAGCCCGGTCACGACGCCGCCGGCCGAGATACTCATCGCCTTGCCGGTGCCGGACAGCACGCCGCTGCTGATCAGGAACGCGCCGAACGCCCCGAGCGCGCCGACGACGCACGCGACGACGCCGTACACGGCCGCCTTGGACCACAGCACCGGCAGCCGGCGCGGGACGGCGGCCAGCGTCGAACGCACCATGCCGGTGGTGTACTCCCCTGAGGTCGACAACACCCCGAGCACCCCGAGCGCGAGCGTCGCGAACGTGGTACCGAACAGCGCGAGACTGTAGGTCGTGGCGTCGGCGAAGTCGGGGTCCATCTGCTGGCCGGCCCCGGTCATCGACTTGTATCGCAGCGCCGCGATCGTGCCGAACGCGAGCAGGAACAGCAGCCCCAGCCCGAGCGTGATCCAGGTCGAGCGCAGCGACCACTGCTTGTACCACTCGGAGCGCAGCACCCGCGCGCCGGTCACCGTGCGGACCGGGGCGGCGGTGCGGGGCGCCGCGGGCGACGCCGGACGGGTTTCGGTGACGGTGCTCATGCGGCGGCCCTCATAGCGGTAGTCGTGGCGTGGTATTCGACGGCGTCCTTGGTCAGTTCCATGAAGGCCTCCTCCAGCGAGACCGCCTTGGCCGTCAGCTCGAACAGGGCGATGCCGTGCTCGGCGGCGGCCAGGCCGATGGCCCGCGGCGACAGGCCGGTCACGCTCAGCCGCTCCGAGCCCGGCTGGCCGGTCACCTCGACGCCGGGGCCGGACAGCACCCGGCGCAGCTGGGCCGGGTCGGCGGTGGACACCACGACGGTGTCGCCCCCGGCCGTGCGCACCAGGTCCTGCACGGTGGTGTCGGCCAGGACCCGCCCGCGGCCGACGACGATGAGGTGGTCGGCGACGAGGGCCATCTCACTCATCAGGTGCGAGGAGACGAACACTGTGCGCCCGGCCGCCGCGAGGTCGGTCAGCAGGTTGCGGATCCACAGCACGCCCTCGGGGTCGAGCCCGTTGACCGGCTCGTCGAGCATGATCGTCTGCGGGTCGCCGAGCAGCGCGGCGGCGATGCCGAGCCGCTGCCCCATGCCCAGGGAGAACGCCCCGGCGCGCTTGCGGGCCACGGACTGCAGGCCGGTCAGCTCGATCACCTCGGCCACCCGGCGGCGCGGGATACCGTGGGTGAGGGCGAGCGCCATCAGGTGGTCGAACGCGGACCGGCCAGGGTGGATCGACCGGGCCTCCAGCAGCGCGCCGACCTCGTGCAGCGGTGCCGCGTGCCGGGCATACCGCCGGCCGTTCACGGTCACCGAGCCGCTCGTCGGCGCGTCCAGCCCGATGATCATGCGCATCGTCGTGGACTTGCCGGCGCCGTTCGGCCCGAGAAAGCCCGTCACGGCGCCCGGCCGGACCGTGAAGTCCACCCCGTCGACGGCCGTCTTGTCGCCGTACCGCTTCGTCAGCTTTCGTGCTTCGATCATCGAATCCCCCTCGAATCCTCCGCGTCTCACGAAGAACGCTAGATTCGGCAGAGGGCCGTTTCGTGGTACCCGGGTCTGGACCTTCCCGGCCCGCGGTAGTACCGCGGTACTACGGCACCACTAAGGGGAGCTTCCCGAGCGGAGGACGGCACAGCATGGCAGCGACCGCCACGACCGACATCAACTTCTACTTCGACCCGATCTGCCCGTTCGCGTGGATGACGAGCAAGTGGATCCGCATCGTGCAGGCCCAGCGTGACTACACCGTCGACTGGCGCTTCATCTCGCTGCGCCTGATCAACGCGCACCTCGACTACGACAGCCACTTCCCGCCGGAGTACGAGGCGCAGCACACCGCGGGCCTGCGGCTGCTGCGGGTGGCGTCGGCGGCCCGGGAACAGCACGGCCGCGCGGCGATCGGCCCCCTCTACGCCGCGTTCGGCGCCCGCATCCTGGAGACCGCGCCCGAGGAGAACCGGGCGCCCGGCTGGCCGGGCACGCCGGCACTCGCCGCGGACGCGCTCGCCGAGGCCGGCCTGCCGACCGCGCTCGCCGACTTCCTCGACGACACGGCCCGCGACGCGGAGATCCAGGCGGAGTCGGACGAGGCGCTGGCACTGACGGGCAAGGACGTCGGCACGCCGATCGTGCACTTCGAGCCCCCGGACGGTGTCGCGTTCTTCGGCCCGGTGATCAGCCGGCTGCCGGACGAGGAGCAGGCCGCGGTCCTGTGGGACCACGTGGTCGCCCTCGCCCGGTTCCCCGGCTTCGCCGAGCTCAAGCGCAGCCTGCGCGAGCAGCCGCAGCTGCCGTCGTTCGGCGTCCCGGCGACGCGGGCGGGCAAGGTCGAGGACTGGCACGCCGGCAGTCGTCGACTCAAGCAGTAGGCGTTTACCGGATGTTCGGTAATATGGGACGGTGGGCCGCACACCGAGCGTCGATGACGAGACGCTGCTCAGCCAGCTCGCCGAGGTGTTCCGCCACTCGGGCTACGAGGGCGCGTCGCTCACCGCGCTGTCGTCCGCGTCGGGCCTGCAACGGGCGAGCCTCTATCACCGGTTCCCCGACGGCAAACACGGCATGGCCGTCGCCGTCCTGGACTCCGTGGAGCGCGCGTTCGGCGACATCCTCGCGCCGCTGACGGCCGAGAGCGACCCGCGGACCGCCGTCAAGGCGATGGCCCGGCGCGTCGGCGCCTTCTACGCCGACGGCCGGCTCGCCTGCGTCCTGGACACGATGACGCTGCGGGGCGCGCCGGACGACGTCCGCGCCCGGGCCGCGCACCTGGCGACGGCCTGGCTCACGGCGATGGCCGACGTCGCCCGGCGCTCCGGCGCGACCGCGCCGCAGGCGAAGCGCCGGGCCAGGACCGCGCTCGTCAGCATCGAGGGGGCGCTCGTCGTCGCCCGGGTGCTGGACGATCCGGCCGAGTTCCGGCGGGTGCTGTCCGAGCTCCCCGCGATCCTCACCGCCGGCCCGGACGACAGTTGACTGACCGGTCACGCCACCGCACGCGCCGGGGGTCAGGCCGCCAGCGGCGGGTTGAAGCGCGACAGAGACGGCGGCGACCAGCGCAGCGCCAGGGCACCCGGCCGGTGGACGGCCGCCTCGACCTCGAACTCCACCAAGCGCGGGCCGCTCGTGGCCGCACCCGCGCCCTCCGGCCAGCGGACCTCGGCGCGGCCGGTCAGCTGCAGCGTCGACCCGCTCGCCCAGTCGACGAAGGTCAGCCCGGCCCGCGGGTTCTCGATCATGTTGCCCAGCGTCATGAGCATGCTGTTGCCCACGTAGTCGGGCCAGCGCAGCCGGGTCGGTGACAACACCTCGACGAAGCCCGGGTTGCCACCCCGGTGCGACACGTCGGGGTCACCGGCCGCGGACGCCGAGGCGACGAAGAACGTGTCGGCGTGGGCGACCAGCTCCCGCATCGTCCCGGTCAACGCGGACACCGCCGCACCCGCGCCCGGCCCCGGCTCCCCCGCTCCCGCGTCGTCCGGCTCGGCCGCGCTTCGCCGCTGGATGTACTTCGGGCAGTTGGGGAAGCTCTGCTCGACGGCGAGCAGGAGCCCGCCCGGCAGCGGCGTCGACGTGCCGTTCACCCGGAGCCGGATGCGGGTCTGCAGGTCGATGGCCAGCAGCCCGAGCCGGCCCGGGCGCCGGGTCATCGGCTCGGCCGGATCGTCGGCGGCGAGCCGGGCCCGCACCAGCACCGACTCGTCGTCGAGGGCGCTGACGAAGCCGCGCGGCCCGGCGAACAGCGAAGCCCACAGCCGGCCGTCCTCGCCCTGCGCCCCGACGACGAGCAGCCGCTGCTCGGCCAGGAAGTCCTCGGCCCCGTTCGGCAGCACCGGCCGGACCAGCCGGGAGACGGCCGCGGCCCGCTCGGTGTAGCCGGCCCGGGTCTGCGCCGCCAGCTCGCCCCAATGGAACACCCCGGAATCCGGCATGCGCGTCCTCCCTGTACCGTCCTCTCCGCGTCATATTACCGAACGTTTGGTAAAATTGCCCGTGTCCCGCCGCACAGCCGGTGGCGAGGCCACCGGCTGTGGCGGATCGAGCGTCAGCCCGCGGAGCAGGTCGGGGTGATGCCCGAGGCGCTACCGGTGGCCTGGAAGCCGAACTCCGTGTACTGCCCGGCGGCGACCTGCCCGTTGTAGCTGACGTTGGTGAAGCGGACCTGGCCACTGTCACCGCTGCGGTTCGCACTCCAGATGCCGGTGATGGCCGCGCCCGACGGCAGCGTGAGGGTCACGGTCCAGCCGTTGACGGCACTGCTACCGGCGGTCACCCGGACGGTGGCGACGAAGCCGCCCTGCCATTGATTGAGCGACACGGTGGCGGTACAGCCAGTGCCCGTGCCACCACCGGGCGTCGACGACGGCGAGGTGCTGGCCGGCGGCGAGCTGACCGGCGGGGTCGACACCGGCGGGGTGGACACCGTGCTGCCCGGCCCGTTGAGCGCGTTCAGCGTGGAGGTGTACGCCGCCTTCTTGTTGCCGTTGGCGTCGAACAGCAGCGGGTTCTCGCCGGAGCGCCACGAGTCGCTGTCGCGGATACCCCAGGTCGTGATGCCCGCGCACCGCGACACGTTCAGGCACGCCTTGACGACGTTCGCGTAGGCGGTCGCCTGGTTGGAGCCGGAGATGTCGAGCTCGGTGATCTGCACCTCGACGCCGAGGTCGGCGAAGCGCTGCAGGTTGGCCTGGTAGTCCGACGGCGGCAGGCCGCCGAGGTGCGACTGGAAGCCGACGCAGTCGATCGGCACGCCGCGGGACTTGAAGTCCTTCACCATGTTGTAGATGCCGGTGCTCTTCGCGTTGATGCCGTCGGTGTTGTAGTCGTTGTAGCAGAGCTTCGCGCCCGGGTCGGCGGCCCGCGCGGTGCGGAACGCGACCTCGATCCAGTCGTTGCCGGTGCGCTGCAGGTTGGAGTCGCGCCGCCCGCCGCCCCCGCCGTCGGCGAAGGCCTCGTTCACCACGTCCCAGGCGTAGATCTTGCCCTTGTAGTGGGCGGCGACGGTGGTGACGTGGTTCATCATCGCGCTGCGCAGCGCGGAGCCGGACATGTTCTGGGCCCAGCCGGGCTCCTGCTGGTACCAGAGCAGGGCGTGGCCGCGCATCCGCTGCCCATGGGACTGGGCGTGGGACACGATCTGATCGGCGGACGTGTAGCGGAACTGACCCTGGGTCGGCTCCGTGGCGTCCCACTTCATCTCGTTCTCGGGCGTGATCATGTTGAACTCACGGTCGAGAATGCCGGTGTACTGGCTGTTGCTGAGCTTCCCGGCGGCGACCGCGGTGCCGAAGTACCGCCCCTTCTCCGCGGCCGAGGCGCCGAGCGTGGTGCCGGCTTCCGCCGCGCCGGCGGCGAGGGTGATGGCGGCGCCCGCGGCCACGGCGCTCACCGCGGCGAGCGTGACAGCGAGGCGGAGACGTCCGCCTCGGATGGTTCGGGTCATGGGGGTGCATCCCTTCCGGGTCTGAACGTCGTCCGGCGGGGGCGCATCGGCGGGCGCCACGAATCGGACGAATGAATTCGCGAATGTTATCGCTCACTCGAAGACGTCAATGGACGGCCAATCCGCCAGGCAGCTGCACCGAGTGCGTTCGATCAGCGTTTCGACCAGCGCGCCGACCCGGCGGAAAAGTATTCGCGAATAGGCGGCCGATCCTGAAAGTTTCAGCGACCGCCGCCGCCCGGTGACACCTCAGGGAGCGTCACGCCCCGGCGGCCGAGCCGTGCGGCCACGCGGACCAAGAATGTGCGGTGACGCCGACCAGACCCCTGCGGCCACGCGAACCAAGGCGCGCGGACCATCGCGGCGCCGACTCGACCGCCGGCCTGCATCACCGCCACGAACGACAGCGCGCTCACCACGGCGAAGACGATGATCTTGAGCATCCCGCAGCAGTCCAGGCCCGCGGGGTCGGGCTCGCCGGCCCGCACCCGATCGCGCGCCGGCGCCGGTCAGCGAGAGGCAGCCGGTGCCGATGGCACGCCGGGCCCCGCCGGCAGCTGGGGGCGGGTCTCGCGGCGGCGAATGAGGCTGTCGGTCGCCGATCGGGATTCGCGAATGGCGTGGCGGCCGAGGTGAACGTTTCAGCCAGCGGCGGGTGGTGGGGCGGTGCTGCCGCGGACGATCAGGGCGGCGCCGAGCTCGACCCGGGTCTGCGCCGGTCGGTCGCCGGCGGCCAGGTCGAGGACCAGCTCGGCGGCGGCCGCGCCCATCTCCGCGAAGGGCTGGCGGACGGTCGTCATCGGCGGGCCGGCCCAGGCGCAGTGGTCGATGTCGTCGAAGCCGACGACGCTCAGGTCGTCCGGGATGCGCAGGCCGCTGATCCGGGCCGCCTCGTAGACGCCGAGGGCCTGCAGGTCGTCGCCGCAGACCACGGCCGTCGGCGGGTCGGGGTGGCGGAGCAGCTCGAGGCCCAGGTCACGGCCGTCCTCGAAGGTGAACACGCCGCTGCGGCGCAGGTCCTCGTCGAACGGCACGTCGGCGGCGTCGAGGCCGGCCCGGAAGCCGTCGAGGCGGGCCCGGGCGGCGAGGTCGCGGACCGGGCCGGTGATCACGGCGATCCGGCGGTGGCCCAGGGCGAGCAGGTGGCGGGTGGCGGCCAGGGCGCCGCTCCAGTTGTTGGACCCGACGGAGGGCGTCGGGTGCAGGTCGCCCATCGGGTCGAGGGTCACGACCGGGATCTGGTTGGCCTCGAGCAGCTGGAGGTGTTCGCTGGTGAACCCGGCGAACGCGGCGATGACCCCGACCGGCCGGCGCAGCAGCAGCGGCTCGATCCACGGCCGGCCGACCGCCGTGCGGCGCCCGATGTCGGTGAGGCACACGGTCAGGTCCTGGGCGGCGGCGACGTCCTCGACGCCGCGGACGACCTCGATCGCGATGGCGCCCAGCATGCCGGACATGAGCACCTCGATGCCGGCCGCCCCGAGGGTGCGCACCGGTCGCCGGTAGCCGTGCTCACGCAGCAGCGACTCGACCCGGCGGCGGGTGGTCTCGCCGACGCCCGTCCGGCCGTTGAGGACCTTGGAGACGGTCGGCTGCGACACCCCGGCGAGCTGCGCGATCTCGGCGACCGGCAGGTCGCCGCGCCAGCGTCCGCGGGGGGCCGACGTCTGCCTCTGGGTCACATCGCGGAGTGTACGGCGAAAAACGTTATGCCCGCAGCCCCGCCGTGGTCGCCCCGGACCCCGGTTGACATGCGGAAAGTGAGCGCTAACACTCCCGAATACATTCGCGAATGTCCTATCCCCGCCTTCGGAAAGGGCACGCTCATGGATCAACCCAGACCTCCGCACCGGCATCGCCGGCCGCTGGTCGCGCTCATCGCCGCGCTGCTGCTGCTCGCCGCCGGGGCCGTCGCGGCCGGCACCGGGTCGGCTTCGGCCGCGACGGCCGGCTGCCGGGTCACCTACACGGTCACCAACTCCTGGCCCGGTGGGTTCGGCGCGGCCGTCGACGTCACCAATCTCGGCGACCCGGTCAACGGCTGGCGGCTGACCTGGACGTTCACCGCCGGGCAGACGATCACCCAGCTGTGGAACGGCACCGCCGCCCAGTCCGGTGGCGCGGTGACGGTCACGAACGCCGCCTACAACGCCACCATCGCCACCGGCGCGACCGCGAATGTCGGTTTCAACGGCAGCTCTACCGGCACGAATCCGTCCCCGACCACATTCGCGCTGAACGGCGTCACGTGTACCGGCAGCGCGTCCACCGGCAGCCCGACGCCCACGACCGGCGGCGGCAGCCCCACCCCGAGCGGCGGCGCCAGCCCGACGCCGAGCACCTCGACGCCGCCGCCGGCCACGAGCGGGCCGTGCGACATCTACGCCGCCGGTGGCACGCCCTGCATCGCGGCGCACAGCACGGTCCGCGCACTTTACGGGTCGTACACCGGCAATCTGTACCAAATCCGCCGCTCCTCCGACAGCACAACGCGCAACATCGGCGTGCTGAGCCGGGGCGGCGCCGCCAACGCGGCCGCGCAGGACTCGTTCTGTGCGGGGACCGCCTGCGTGGTGACGATCCTGTTCGACCAGTCCGGGCACGGCAACGACCTCGCGTACCAGGGGCCGGGGGGCGCCGGCGGCCAGGACACCCCCGCGAGCGCGACCCGCGAATCGCTGACCGTCGGCGGCAGCAAGGCCTATTCGCTCTACATCAACGCCGGCAACAGCTACTGGCGCAACGGGTCCGGCTCCGGGGTACCGACCGGCAGCGCGCCCGAGGGCATGTACATGATCACCAGTGGTACGCACGTCAACAGCGGCTGCTGCTTCGACTACGGCAATAGCGAGACCACCCGCCGCGCCGACGGGGCCGGGGCGATGGACGCCATCTACTTCGGCACGAGCTGCTGGTTCGGCGGCTGCTCGGGCTCCGGCCCGTGGGTGCAGGCCGACCTCGAGTACGGCCTCTACCCGGGCGGCAGCTCCTCGTGGAACCCGAACCAGCGGGCATTCGCGAATAAATTCGTGACCGCGATGCTGAAGAACAACGGCACCTCCCGGTTCGCGATCAAGGGCAGCAACGCCCAGTCCGGGAGCCTGACGACGCTGTGGGACGGCGCGCTGCCCCGCGGCTACAGCCCCATGCGCAAACAGGGCGCCATCGTCCTGGGCAGCGGCGGCGACTGCTGCGCGACGAACACGAATCAGAGCGCCGGCACGTTCTATGAGGGCGCGATGGTTTCCGGGTACCCGTCCGACGCCACCGACAGCGCGGTGCAGGCGAACATCGTGGCCGCCGGCTATCGCTGACGGTGCCCACAGCGGTTCCGGGGCCGGCTCAGCCCAGGGCGGGCCGGACCCGGAACGTGCTGTCGGTGTGGAAGGCGACGGTGCCGTCGGCCTGGCGGACCCACAGCTGGTCGCCGTCGCGGTGGATGAAGTACCCCCGATAGTTCGAGGCTTCGAGCATCACGTCGCCGTTGCCGGTGCCGAGCGGGCAGAAGGTGGCGTCGCCGCGGAACAGGCCGTTGTCCTCGCTGCGGTTGAGGCGCAGCCGCCAGGAGGCGTGGCGCAGGTACTGCCCGTCGGCCGCCCGGAACGAGTAGCAGCTGGCGTTGGCCAGCCCCGGCACCGCCTCGAACGTGGCCCGCTGCCGCGCCGCCGCGGTGCCGGGCGTGACGAGGATGCCGACCTGGCCGTCGGTGCCGAGGTAGCGCCCGGGCGCGGCGACGAACTCCAGCGACACCGGCCCCGGCCGCAGCGACGGGGGCGACGACGGTGCGGCCGACGACGGCAGTGTCAGCGCCGACGGGGCCGTGGAAGCGGTCGCGGCGGGCGGCGGCGGCTCGTGGGACGGCCAGAAGGCGACGGTGGCCGCGACCCCGGCGACCAGCGACCCGGCGACGACGAGCTTCGCGACCGGCAGCCCGGCCGTAGCCGAACCGGTCACTGCGGCCGTCGCCGGACCGCTCGCTACGGCCTTCGCGACCACCGGGGACACCGGGCCGGCGCTGACGGCGGTGTCGTGTGCGGCCAGCGCGGTGCTGAGCACGGCCGGCACCGGCAGCAGGGCGAACCCGGTGAGCAGCCGCTCGGTGTCGACGGCCCCCTCGGCGGCCCGGGTGCAGGCCACGCACGAGCTTGTGTGCCGGGTGATCCGCTTGCGCCACAGCGGGCTGGGGATGCCGTCCCAGTCGGCGATGAGGGTCTCCAGCCAGGGGCAGCGGGGCCGGGCCTCCAGGGCGGCGACGAGCACCCGCGCCTGCTCGAGCCGGTTGCGCATGCGCTGGACGCGGACCCCGGCGTGCACGACGCTGACGCCCAGCGCGGCCGCAAGCTCGGCCCTAGTCAGCTCTTCGCCGATCTCCAGCCACCACAGCGACCACAGCACCCGGTCGCCCGGGTCGAGCCAGCCGACGGCCTGCCCGACCTGCCGCCGCTGCCCGGACAGCTCCACGCGCAGCACGGTGAGATCCTCGAAGTCGTCGGCGTCGGGCGCGTCCGTGAGCACCTCCAGCGGCGCCCGTCGGCCGGCCGTGACGCGTTCCCGCTGCAGGTAGGTCCCGACCTGCCGGACGGCGATCGCGGCCAGCCAGGCCCGGAAGCTCTCCGGCTCCCGCAGCGCCGACAGCCGCCGCAGCGCCCGCAGCATCGTGTCCTGGACGACGTCGTCGACCGCGTTCGGATGCCCGGCGAGGGCCCGCCGCACGATCGTGTAGACCAGCGGCAGGTGCGCCGCGAGGAGCTCGTCGAGCGCCCGCCCGTCCCCGGCCTTCGCCGCGACGACCAGCGACGTGTCACCCGTCTTCGTTCCCAATGCCCATCACCGACCCGTTGAGCGCCTCCACCGAGGACGCGACGGCTGTGCGGGGGCCGTCGCGGTCGAGGGAGCCGGAGGTCCATCTCGGCATATCGCCCGGGAGCTTGTCAAGGAAGCGATGCGCTTGACCTTTTCGGCCGGAGCGGCATAACGCATTTTCGCGGAATTGCGGGAAGGCCGTTTCGTTTGACGCATTCGGGCCGGGGTAGCGGCGTTGGCAATTCACGGGTCGGAGGTGCTCGATGTCGACTGTTCCCGCCGCGGCCGCCGGGCGGACGGGGTCGCCGGTGGCGCGCGGCCGCAGCGTGCTGGCCGGGGTGCTGCTCGGTGTGGGTGTGGCGGCGTTCGTGGACGAGACGGTCTTCCACCAGCTGCTGCACTGGCACCACTTCTACGACAAGTCGACGCCGGGGGCCGGGCTGGTGTCGGACGGCGTATTCCACGCGTTCAGCTGGTTCAGTACCATCGCCGCGTTGTTTGTGTTTGCCGACCTTCGACGGCGCCGGGCGGTCGACGCATCGGCGTGGTGGGGCGGCCTGCTGCTCGGCGCCGGCGGTTTCCAGCTCTATGACGGCACCGTCCAGCACAAGGTGATGCGGCTGCATCAGATCCGCTACGGCGTCGACGTCACGGCGTACGACTGGATCTGGAACGTCATCGCCGTCGCGCTGGTCCTCGCCGGCGCGGCGCTCCTGCTGCGCGCTCGCCGCCGGCCCGCCTGACATGCACCGCCGGGGCCGGCTGCGGCCGGTCGAACGCGCCGCCTGCTGTGTCGCCGGTGTGGGGGCCGCCGCGGCCGCGCTGACCGGGCCGATCCCGGCGGCGGCTCATCACGACTTCACCGCGCACATGACGGTCCACCTGCTGCTCGGCATGGTCGCACCGCTGCTGCTGGTGTTCGCCGCCCCGGTGACCCTGGTCCTGCGGGCGTTGCCGGTCGGTCCGGCCCGGGCGCTGGCGCGGGTGCTCGGCAGTGCCCCGCTGCGCGTGCTCACCCATCCGGTGACGGCCGCGGCGCTCGACGCCGGCGGCCTGTGGGCGCTGTACACCACCGGCCTCGACCGGGCGATGCGCGAACACGCCTGGCTGCACGTACTGGTCCACACGCACATGTTCGTCGCCGGCTACCTGTTCACCGCGGCCGTGATCGCCGTCGACCCCGCCCGCCACCGCCCGGGCCGGCGGACCCGGGCCGCCGTCCTGGTCGGCTTCGTCGCGGCGCACGCGATCCTCGCCAAGTACCTGTACGGCCACCCACCGGCCGGCGTGCTGCCCGCCGACGCCCGGACCGGCGCCCAGCTCATGTACTACGGCGGCGACCTCATCGACGCCGTCCTCATCGCCACCCTGTGCCGCGAGTGGTACCGCGCCCACGCTCCCCGCCGCCGCGCCGGCACCGTCGCCGCTCAGCGAACGGCCATGGAGGGCTGAGCGGCGGGGCCGTCCTGACGCCGCCGCAGGGTGCGGGTCGGGCGGATGATCAGCAGGGCCGCGATCACGGCGACGGTCACCGCGGCCGCGGCCAGCAGGACGTCGCGCGGGGCGATGACGGCGGTGACCGGGCCGGCCAGGGCCTGGCCGGCGGCGATGCCGCTGACCGAGCCGGCCACCTCGTAGGCGGTGACGCGGTTGAGCACGTCGGCCGGGACGAGGGTCTGCACGCTCGTGGCCCACTGCACCGACCAGAACGCGATGGCCGCGCCGCCGGTGATGTGGCCGGCGATGAGGATCGGCAGCGGAGCCGCCAAAGCAACTGTCAGGGGTACGGCGACGAAGCCGATCAGGGCCACGGCGCCGGCGGCGAGCGGGTGCTCCGCTCGGAAGCGGATCGCGACGAAGCCCCCGAGCATCGTGCCGGTGCCGAGCGCGGCGATGGTCCAGCCGTAGGCCTCCGCCCCCAGCCGGGCGCTGATGAGCTGGGAGGCGAGGGGAATGTACGGGCCGAACGCGCACAGGCCGAAGCCCATCCACAGCAGGATCACCGACCACATCCAGGTCCGGGCGCGGAACTCGGTCCAGCCTCGGCGCAGGTCGCGCAGCAGCGTCGCGGCCGCGCGGGCGGTGGTGGCGGGCGCCGGCCGGATCAGGGCCAGGCAGACGCCGCTGATCAGGAAGGTTCCGGCGTCGACGGCGTAGACCGGGCCGGCGCCGGCCGCGACGACCAGCACGCCGGCGAGGACCGGGCCGCCGAGCTGGGTCACCGCGTCGGCGATCTTCAGCACCCCGTTGGCGCGCTGCGGGTCGGTCGCGACCAGCGGCACCATGCCGTTGACGCCGGGCTGGAACATGGCGGCCGCCGTGCCGCTCAGGGCCGAGCACACCAGGAGCAGCCACAGCGGTGGCGTGCCGGTGAAGAAGGCAATCGCCACCACACCCTGCGTGACCGTGCGGACCGCGTCGGAGCCGATCATCATGGTGCGGGCGCCGACCCGGTCGGAGAAGACGCCGCCGAAGACGATGAGGAGCACGAACGGGCCGGTCCAGATGGCAAGAACATACCCGACGCCGGCCACGCCGTAGACGCCGCCGACGGCGAGCGCGGCCGCGACGGGCAGCATCGCGTCGCCGAGCAGGGAGACCGTGCGGGCGGAGCAGTACAACGAAAAATCGCGGTTCCAAAGCACGATCGTGAGCTTGCCGGGGCCGCCGCACCGGCACAGGCGCCGGCTCGGCCGACGTTGGGTACTTTTGTGCCATGGGACGTGCGAAAGTGGTGGCGCTGGTCGGGCCGGTGCTCGAGCTGTACCCGGTGACGTGCGCGGCCGCGGTGTTCGGCTATCACGGGCCCGACATCCCGCAGTACTACGACTTCCGGCTGTGCACCGAGCGGCCCGGTCCGGTGCCGACCACCATCGGCGCGGAGATCATGGTCCGGGAGGGCCTCGAGGCGCTCGAGGACGCCGGGACGATCCTCATCGCCGGCTGGTGCCCGAGCCCCGACCTGTCACCGGAGCTGCGCACCGCCGTGCTGGCCGCGCACGCCCGGGGCGCCCGGATCGTCGGCGTGCTCGGCGGCGTGTATGTGCCGGCCGCGCTGGGGCTGCTGGACGGCCGCCGGGCCGCCGCGCACTGGGAGGCCACCGACGACCTGGCCCGCCGCTACCCGCAGGTCAACGCCGACGGCACCGTGCTGTACATCGACCACGGCGACGTGGCCACCGCCGGCGCGTCCGCCACCGCCGTCGACCTGTGCCTCAACCAGATCCGGCGCGAGCACGGCGAAGCCCTGGCGATCCGGATCGGCCGCCAGCTCGCCGCGGCCCCGCCCCGTGAGGGCTGCCAGCGGCAGGGCCCCGCGCCGGCCGCGCTCGGCGCCGGCCCCGGCTCCCTGGCCCCGCTGCTCGACTGGGCCATCGCCAACCTCGACCGGCCCCTGACCATCCCAGAGCTGGCCGCGCGCTCCGGGCTGTCGCCGCGCAGCCTGAACCGGCATTTCCTGGAGCAGCTGGGCACCTCGCCGGGGCGATGGGTGCTGGACCAGCGCATCGCCTGGACCCGCGCCCTGCTGGAGGCGACCGACCTGCCGGTCGAGACGGTCGCCACCCGCGTGGGCCTGTCGACGGCGGTCAACCTGCGCCGCCGCTTCCGCGACGCGATGGGCACGACGCCGGGCGCGTACCGCCGCATGTTCCGCACCGCTACAGTCTCCGCGAACCGTGCATAAGGAATTGTGTCCGGATTCGGGTACCGGGCGGGCGGCCGGTCACTGCGTGCGTGCACCACGGCGCGCGGCGTTCAGTCGTTACGGACCTCTGCGATCGTACGGACTTCGTGCGCGGCCGGCCGGCGACCCGCGGCGGCCACGACGACCAGCACGAGCGCGGCGAGCCCGGCGAGGAACAGCAGGGCGACATAGGGGTCCTGCACCTCGATCCGGCTGTTGGCGAGGTCGTCGGCCGGGCTGAGCGCCATCGGCACCAGATCCGGGATCAGCCGGGCCGGGCCGTACGTCGACAGCACGAGCACCTCCGCGAAAAGCAGCAACGGGGTCAGGGCGGCCACGCACAACGCAACCAGCCAGATCGCTCGGACCCGGTCCTGGCGCCGCGCACCGAGGAAGACCGCCGCCGCGACGCCGAATCCGGTCACGACCACCGCACCGCCGGCGCTCCCCGGGATGGGCGGGGCCACGAGCTGGGCGGTCAGCCACCAGCCGGCCGCCGCGACCGAGGCCGCCGCGCCGGTGCGCAGCGCCGGCCCGGACAGATCCGTACGTTCGGCGGTCACCGCCAGCACCGCCAGCAGACAGACCGTCAGGATGACCCCGAACACCGGAAGCCCGACCGTGGCTTGTTCCTGGGGTGGGCCGTGCGAGCCGGCGGCGGACGCGAACGTGGCGGCCAGCGCGCCGACCAGGGCCGCACCGCCGGCCCGAAGCGCCCGCGCGACCGGGCCGGCGCCGACCGGGCCCAGCACGCCGCGGTGGCGACCCCACCAGGCTATGCCCAGCAGCAGCGTCACGACGGCCACGACGCCCCAGCGCAGCGGCGCGTAGGCGATGCCGGCCGACCAGCGCAGCGCACCGCCGAACGCAGCGACGGCCAGCAACGGGTAGCCGATCGTCCGCAACACGGCCGGCTGGACCAGCACCACGCGCATGCAGCCCAGCGCATGCCGCCATCGTTCCCGGGCGGGCTGGATGGCCGCGGACTCGGCGCACATGGCCAGACCCCAGTCGCGGCGACCGGCCGGCAGCAGCCACGTCGCCAGCGCCAGCAGCCGGCCCGGGCCGTCGCGGCGCGCGCGGCTCACCAGGCACCGCGCAGTTCGGTGCGGGTCGCCTGGACGGGCTTGGCCGCCGTCCGTGCGAGCTCCGCCGCCGCCGCGACGCCGGCGTCGGTCAACCGGTACAAGTGCCGCGGCGGACGACCCGCCGGCGGATCGGTCTCCCATGACGCGTCGAGCAGGCCGCGGTCGGTCAGCCGGATCAGGATCGGGTACAGCGAGCCGGCCTTCAGCCCGACCTCCTGGCCCAGTTCGTAGCCGTAGCGCGAGCGGCTCGGGTCGGCCGCCAGCGCCTGCAGCACGGCTATGGTCTGCGGCGACGGCCGTCGGCCTCGCGTCAACGCACAGCTCCATTCCGCTGGTCGAGTCGCCACAGGGTCACGCTGTCGCTACCGTCGACGGCAGCGCCGGCAACGAGAGAACCAGGGAGCTGGTGACGACCGGCTCGACCAGGTCTGGGGGCCGCCGGTTCGAGCCGCACCGCGACCGCCATCAACCGGTCCGCGCTATCACGCCCGCCAGGAGCCACCCGACAACTCTATCTACGTAGAGAACGTTGTGGGCATCGTCCGACCAGCCACTCCGTCGCCCTTGGCTTTCACCGTCGACCGCTCTGAGGTGAGCTGATGGCATTCGGCGACGGTCAGGGAGGCTGCGGCTGCGCGAACTCGGGCCGGCGCGCGGCAGACATAGACGTTCGACCGATCCGGCGCGTAACTCTGTATAGATAGAGTTTGGCTATGAAGCGATTGTTGGTCCCGGTGGCGGCCGTCGTGCTCGCGGTCGCCGGACTGCTCGACGCGGCCCGGATCCCGGGCGCCTCGCTGCGCCACCAGGCCTACGCCATGGTGCTGGCGCTGACGGCGGTGGCCGTGCTGGCGTGGCTCCCGATCGCGCTCGGCGCCGCCGCCGGCCGCCTCGGCGCCGGGCTGCGCGCCGCCGCCTGCGCCGCGGTGGCCCTCGACGTGGTCGGCGACATCGAGGCGGCGCGGGCGGAGCCGCACCCTGACAGCATCGACCCGGCGGTGTCGATCGTGTGGACAGTGATGCTGTCGGCGCAGCTCCTGGCCATCCTGGCGATCACCGCGCGCCGCGTCCGGGTGCCGTCGGCCGCGGTGGCCGCCGGCGGGCTCGCGGGCCTGGCCGCGTTCGCGCTGTGGGCGCTGCTGTGCCTGATGCAGCCCGACGTCCCGCAGTCCAACGCACCCACCGTGCTTGCGCTCGCGTTGGCCGCGCTGGCCGCCGTGCAGTGGACCGGGCTGCGACACATGTCGCCGGCCCACGCCGCCGCGGCCGGCCTCCTCGCCGCCGTCACCGTCGCGCTGCTCGCCGGCGAACTGATCGACGTCGGCCTGCCGCACCTGGGCCGCTGGGTCACCAGCGCCGCGCCGCCGACGCCGGTCGGCCCGGTCGGCCCGCACCGGCTCGTCGACCCGGTCGGCCTCCTCATGCTCGGCACCCTGCTGGCGATCGCGCTGCTGATCACCGTGCTCGCCGCCGCGCGCGCCCGACCGGACGGCGAAGTCACGACGAGCATTGACCGAGCCGCCATCGCGTGACACCGGTCGCCGCCGTGCGCCGCTCGGGCCGGGCGAGAACACGGCGCCCCGCCCGAGCCCGCCGACGCGTGAAGCTCCGGGCTGTCCGGACGCGGACCGGCGGCATGGTCAGTGGGCCGCGCCGGACTCCTCGCACAGGCGCTTGAAGCCCTTCAGGTCCATCCGCAGCCGGCTGCGCAGGACGTGCTCCGGCACCTCGCTGTACAGCCGCACCCGCGGGTCGTCGAACTCCACGGCGGCGGCCACGTCCGTGTGCCCGTCGGGGGTTTCCTCGAGCCAGAACGACTCGGTCATCGCCGCGCTCTCCCAGCGCACGAACGCGCCCGGCCGGACCTCGGCGAGCACGGCGTCGAGGTCGACGCGGCAGCCGCCCGCGTCCAGGGTGAGGTGTGCGCTGGAGTCATTCGCCGGGGTGCAGGCGAGCACCCCGGACATGAACCGCGGGTACTGCTCGAAGTGGACCAGATGCTCGTACGCGGACATGGCGGGAACCGCTACCCGGACCGCCTCCTGGGTCAGAAGCATGACATATCTCCCTGCCGAGGTTGCGTCGATTGCTGCGTCGTTTCCAACGCTACGCCGCCACCGCGCTCCCGGGAGGCGAATCGGCCCCACGAGCGGCTGCGTCGAATTTCGCGTTGATGTCAGATGGCCAGGTACAACGGAGTCCGTGCATCCGCTCTTCGGCAACCGCCCGCACCGATTCGTCCGCAGCCGGCCCGACCTGCCCCGCCGGGTGCCCGACGGCGTCCGCGCGATCGTGGTCGGCGGTGGCATCGCGGGCGTGAGCGCGGCGCTGCTGCTGGCCGAGCGGGGCGTCGCCGTGACGCTGCTGGAGCGCCAGGCCCAGCTCGGCGGCCGGCTCAACGCCTGGCCCCGGCGGATCGCCGACGGCACGACCCACATGGTCGACCATGGGTTCCACGGCTTCTTCCGGCAATACTACAACTGGCGCAACATCCTGCGGCGCGTCGACAACCGCCTGACGTTCCTGCGCCCGGTCGGCCGCTACCCGATCGTGTCGCGCCGCTGGCCGGAGGAGAACTTCACCGGACTGCCCGGCACACCGCCGATCAACCTGCTGGCGCTGCTGCTGCGCTCACCGAGCCTGCGCCTGCGGGACCTGCGCGGCATGGACCGCAATGCCGCCCTGCCGCTGCTGAGCTACTCGCGGGAGTCGACCTACCGGGAGTACGACACCATGCCGGCGAGCGCGCTGCTCGACTCGCTCGGACTGCCCGACCGGGCCCGGGCCATGCTGTTCGACGTCTTCGCGCACTCCTTCTTCAACCACGAGCGCGACATGTCCGCCGCCGAGATGCTCATGCAGTTCCACTTCTACTTCCTGCGCAACCCCGAGGGCCTCGACATGGACGCCCCGGACCAGGACTACGAGACCGGCATCTGGTCACCGCTCGCGGCGCAACTGCGGGCCCTGGGCGCGGACATCCGCACCGGCACGGCGGTCGACCGCGTCGCACCGGGCTGGACGGTCACCCTCACCGGCGGCGAGCAGCTGACCGCCGACCACGTCGTCCTGGCCGCCGACCCGGCCTCGACCCGGCGCATCGCGGCCGCGTCGGACGGCCTGCCCGCACCCCTGGCCGAGCAGCTCGCGGCGATCCGCACCACCGCGCCGTACGCGGTCAGCCGCATCTGGACGGACCGCGACGTCGCCGCGAGCCGCTCCGTCTTCACCGGCGTCTCCCGCGAGGCGACGCTCGACTCGGTGACCCTCTACCACCGCCTGACCCGGCCCGCCGGGCAGTGGTCGCGGCGCTCCGGCGGTGCCGTCATCGAGCTGCACGCGTACGCGGCCGACCCGGACGTCCCCGCCGACGAGCTGGGCCGCCGGATGCGCGATGAGCTCGGCGCGCTGTGGCCGGAGGCGCGCGACCTGACGGTCCTCGACGTCGACGAGCGGGTGTCCGCCGACGCGCCCGCGTTCAATGTCGGCAGCGACGCCACCCGCCCCGGACCGGTCACCGGCACGCCGGGGCTGTACCTGGCCGGCGACTGGGTGCGCATGCCCATCCCGACGGCGCTGATGGAGCGGGCCGCCACGTCCGCGGCGCTGGCGGTGAACGCCGTCTTCGCGGCATACGGCGTCGCGCCCGTGCCGGTGTACTCGATCCCGCCCACCGGCCTCCTCGCCGGGCGGGTCCCGGTGGGCAACCGGGCCCAGCTGTCCCCCGCCTGAGCTACACGGCACTGCCCACCCGAGGGTGATGGAACGCGGATCCGCCGAACCTAGTGTCGATCGAGTCACATACCTCGATGTCACTTCGGAGGATCCGATGCAGCCGAGCCACCTCACCGATCTCACGCCGGCGCGGCGCCGACTGCGGCGGTTCCGGGTCCCCGTGCTGATCGTCGCGCTCCTCGCGGTACTCGTGGCGACTCGAGCTATCAACGTGCTCGCGGACGGCAGCGCGTTCCTCGCGCTCCCCGTCGGCCTCGCCACCGCGGCGGCGGCCCTGGGCGTCTATCACTGGCTGTCGCGCCGGGTCGAGGCCCGCGAGACGGTCCCGGAGCTGGCCCGGACCGGCCGGTGGCGCGGCATGGCCCGGGGCGCCGTGCTCGGCCTCGCCCTGTTCACCACGATGATGCTGCTCATCGCCGTCTTCGGCGGCTGGGAACAGGTCGGCTGGGGGTCGATCGGCGGGTTCGCCGCCAGCATCGGCGCGGTGGCCAGCATCGCGGTCAACGAGGAGCTCCTGTTCCGCGGCGTCGTGTTCCGGGTCCTGGACGAACGGTTCGGCAGCGCGACCGCCGTCGTGGCGTCATCGCTGATCTTCGGCCTGACGCACCTCACCAATGACCGCGCCACCCTCTGGGGAACGCTGGCGCTGGGCATCGAAGGCGGCACGCTGACCGCCGCCTGCTACCTGCTGTCCCGGTCCCTGTGGCTGCCGATCGGGCTGCACTTCGCCTGGGATTTCGCGCACATCGGCATCTTCGGGCTGCCCACTTCCAGCAGCATCGGCGGTACCGACACGGGGCTGCTGCACACCACGCTGGCCTCCGGGCCGACGGCCCTGACGGGCGGAACGTTCGGCCCGGAGGCGAGCCTGATCGCGCTGGCCCTGTGCGTGCTGGCGGCGGCCGTCGTGCTGCGCCGCGCGGCCCGGGCCGGCCACCCGCACCGGCGCCCGGCCGTGCGCGACCAGGGCCAGTGAACTGAACAAGTGCGCCCGGCCATCAATGATCCGTGCCGCACTGCTACAGTCGTCGCGATTCCAGATATAAGACAATTTATTGTTATTGGAGTCCGTTATGGGTGATTGATCGCCGTGAAGTGCGGCATGGCCCGTGGCATACCGTCCGGGCCATGCCGAAACGACACTTGGAAGCGTCATTCACTCGACTCACGTGACGGTATTTACATGCGTGCGCACCGAATTCTCGGCGGATACTAAGAACCAGCCTGCGACGTACGACGATCGATATCCGAATCGATAGGGTCGCAACGGCTGGGCTACAGCCGCTGACCCTTCACCGCCTTGGCCGGCCTGGCCTGCACGCTGGCGTTCCGGCGACTCGCGGTGGGGCGGAAGGCGCCTCACGCCGGCGCTCTCTACGATTCGTCATACCCACCGTCCGACCCGAAATTCGAGGTCCTCTCGCGAATCAATGGGTGTCAGGTCACCGAGCACGGCGAACTGCAGTACTCGCGCCGCTACCGGGTGCGCGCGATGCAGGACCATCTCGTCAGCTACGCCGACTGCTTCTCCTGGAGCGGAAAGACAAGGACCTGAGGCCACAGCCGGGCCACAATGCCGCCGATGCTCGACTGGCGGCATTCGAGCCCGTTCCTGTCCTCGACCACCCACGATCCTACGTATCGCATCTCGTTCGAGGTGGTCATCCCGCAGTCGTTGCGCCGGGGGCGGCAGGCCTGGCTCGAGGTACTCCGATCGGTTGACGCGCCGCACCCGTTCACGACCGTCGACTGTGAGTTCGACGCGGACGGGCGGCTGACGATTCAGCAGGATCTACCGAAGTTGTACCACTGTTACCGCGTCCGCTGGCAGTGGAGCCAAGACGTCGAGCAAACGCGGAGAGTCGGTCGCTGAGCACGGCCGGCTTGACTGACCGATACGCTCCCTGGGCCCCGGACGCGGCCGGCGATGTAGGTCAGGCGCCCGGCGCGGCCGGTGCGGCCGACGGCCGGTATGAGGCCCCGTGCGAGTCCTCGCAGTGCGGATCGGGGCCGTCCAGGCTCACCTCGTAGCCGGTGGAAACGGTGGGGTCGGTGTCGGCGTGGTCGACCTGCAGGGTGCTGTGCGTGATCTTGTACTCCCGCCGCAGCAGTTCTTCGATCCCGGCGCGCACGGCGTGGCAGTCGCGCCCCTCGGCGACGAGCACGTGGGCCGACATCGCCGGCTGACCCGACGTGATCTCCCAGACGTGCAGGTCGTGCACCTCGACCACGTCCGGCATCCCGGCCAGCCGGGTCCCGAGCGCGGGCGGGTCGATGCCGGTCGGGGCCGCCTCGAGGAAGATCCGCCCGGACGCCCGGATCAGTTCGTAGCCGGCCTTGAACATCAGCGCGACGACGACCAGCGTGGCGATGGGGTCGGCCCGGGTAAAGCCGGTCAGCACCATGATGACGCCGGCGACGGCGGTGGCGACGAACGCGAACAGGTCGTTGAGGATGTGCTGGAACGCGCCCTCGACGTTGAGGCTGGACCGGTTGGCCTTGGACATCGCCCAGGCCGCGGCCAGGTTGACGACGATGCCGGCCAATGCCGTGACCAACACCAGCCCGCCGGCGACCTCCGGCGGGTCGACGAGCCGGCGCACCGCCTCGACGCCGAGCCACAGTCCGAGCAGGATCATCGTCAGCCCGTTAGCCTGCGCCGACAGGATCTCGGCCCGCTTCAGGCCGAAGGTGAACCCACCCTTCGGGGGCCGCGCCGCCAGTCGCATCGCCACCAGCGCGAGCACGATCGCTCCGGCGTCGGTGAGCATGTGCGCCGCGTCGGAAAGCAGGGCCAGTGAGCGCGCGATCAGGCCGACGACGACCTCACCGGCCATGAAGACGCCGATCAGGCTCAGGGCCAGGGTGAGCCAGCGCCGGTCGGCGTCCGCCGAGACACCGTGGCCGTGCCCGGCGTGACCGTGCCCGGCGTGCTCCTCATGCCCGTGCTCGCCGTGGTCATGGTCATGGTCCTGGTGCCCGGTGTCGCTGCTGCTCATGACGAGCGGCCCTCCCGACTCGACTTATGCGCAATCACGCATGTGTCATCACGGTACCTTCTCCACACAAGCCGGACGGGCGCGACCGCGGCCGCGCCCACCATCGGCTCAGTGCAGGCCGTCGGGGTCGCAGTACTCGACCTCGTCGGTCGTCTGGAACGGCCCCACGATGACGCCGCGCTGGAAGGGCTTGCCGCGCAGCACGTCGTCGGCCGCCGCCTGCAACGCGAACTGCTGCAACACCCGCAGGTCCCGCCCGGCTACCCGGACCGGGCGCCGGACCTCGTACAGCGCCGACCACGGGCACTCGTAGTAGCAGCTGCTGCCGTCACGGGTCCGCAGGACCGCTACGTCGCCGGCGGCCACCAGCGCGTCGATCTGCGCCTTGAGGGCCAGGGTCGCGGCCGGGTCCGGGTCGTACTGCCACAGCTCCGCGATCGCCTGCTTCGCCTTCTTGTCCTTCTGCCAGCGCTTGAGCGTGAGCGGGTCGGTGAGGCACCACGGGTCGAACCGGGACCCGCCGGGCAGGGTCGCCGGGTCGGGCCTACCGGCCGGGCGGATGGCCCGATAGGTGTCGAGCAGGCGCGGCATGGCCGCCAGCTGGCCCGCGTGGAACCACAGCTCGAGAGCCTGCTTGAGATTGTTCTCGACCAGCTCGTGCAGCGTCGCGTTGTGCCGCACGCTGCGCAGCCCGACCGCGTAGTCCGCCGCCGCGGCCGCCTCCGCCGCGAGCTGCTTGAGCCGGTTCACCGCCGCCTGCCGGTCGGCGGGGACACCGGCGCGTTCCAGCGAGTACAGCGCCACATCGACGTGCTCGCGCACCGGTGGGATCGCGGCCAGCAGCGCCGCCAGGTGCTCCTGCGGGCACGGCTCCACCTCCGCCCACGCCGGGAGACCGGCCGGCAGGGCCAGCTCGGCCGTGATGTCGTAGTCGGGGTTGACCCGCGCCTGCCGGCCGCGGGAGATCCACCCTTCGACGGCACTGAACCACGCCGAGACCTGGTCGGACGTGACCGCCGGGACGAACCCGACCGTCCGCGGATTCGCCGAGTAGTCCGCGTCGAGGAACTGCTCGCCCAACGTCTGCAGCACGAACGCGTTCCACGCGGCCAGCAGCTGACTCCCGACCGCCGGCGGCGCGTCCCACAGATTGGTGCCCGCGGCCGCCAGCTGGTCCCGCGCCTTCTCCGCCGCGAGCAGCTCGTCGTAGGCGATCTTGCCGGCCGCACGCAGCGCCTCGAGAACCGCGGCGTCACGCTCCCCGGCCAGTGAGGCACGCATCTTCGTCAACAGGTTCGGCCGCAACGGATCGTTCATGGCATGCACGGTAGCGAATGCCCGCACGCCGAACGCGGGCCTGCTTGCGGCACCACCACACGTGGAACGTCGCTCCGGCGGCGGGCTTTCGGGTCCTCGACTATCGTGCATGTGTGCCGCGCGAGTTGAGGGCGAGCATCGTGGGCGCCGTCGTCATGGTCGCCGGCGGGACGCTGGCCGGGCTGGTCGCCGGGGGCGGTGGGTTCTGGTCGCTCGGCGGGTTCGGGCTGCTCGCTCTGACCTGCTTCGTGGCCATGCTCGCCGCCGAGGCGTCGTTCGAGCTCGAGGCGTTCGGGTTGCTCGTCGCCTACGCCACCGTCGGGGTCCTGCTGCTGCTCGGCGCGGCGCCCTGTTACCTCGCCGTCGATGGGCGGCGAGTGGACGCCACCATCACCGGGTTCAGGTACGGCGGTTCGGAAGGCAACCGGCAGTCGCAGGTCGAAGTGGCCGACCCGGCGACCGAGGAACCCCTGGGGCGCATCGGGTTCCTCGGTCTCGAGCGACCGCGGGTCGGCGACACGGTGCCGGTGCTGGCCTCGCGGCACGGGTGGTTCGCCCCGGTCGGAGCCGAGACGATCCTCACCCGGGCCGCCGGTTGGCTGGTGGCCGCGGCCGGGCTCGTGGCGCTGTGGTCGGTGCGGCTCGGGCTTACCGCCGCACGACGGTGAAGCCGCCGGGCAACACGAGTGCCCGCACGGTGGAGCCCGACGCGGTGTCGCGGCGGCGGCGTATGCCGGTGTCGTCGTAGGTCTCGAGCACGGCGGGGCCGGAGCCGGGCACCGCGACCGTCACCGTCTGCGCCGTGCGGGCCGCACTTCGCAGCAGTACCGTCGCGTGCCCGCCACCGTCGATGACGTACCGGGAGACCAGCGGTTCGAGCAGCACCGCGTCGAGCACCGCAGCGCCGCCCGAAGCCGTGGCCACGAGGTCGGTACGCCCCGCCGGCAGTTCGCCGTCCAGAGTGACCGGGAGCAGCGTGCCGGGTGCGGGTGAGGTGCCCTGCGGCCCGATCCGGCCGTGCTGCACGGTTCCCAGGACCCGGTTCGCGCTCGACCACCTCGTCACCGTCGCACTGCCGGGCTGGAGCAGGACGATCGGCAGTACCAATTGCGGCTGGTCGAACGAAGGCAGCGAGAACCGCACCGACGAATGGTCCACGAGCTGGACGTAGCTGCCGTTGCTGTACTGCGACTCGCCGGTCCACGCCGACGGTGGCGTGACCACGGTGGCGCCACCGGCCACTGTGGACTGCTCGGCCTCCACCGTCGTCGAGCCGACCCGGTCCGCGATGTGACCCTGTCGAGCCAGGGCGGCCACCTGCGGGTCGGCGTCCAGAGCCAGCATGCTCAGCAGCCCGTGGATGGTCGACTCGGCGCCCGCGTTGTGGTTCACCGTGCCGTCCCCGGCGATGCCGTCGACGGTGCGGCCCGTCGCGGGGTCGTACGCCGCGACACCCGCCGCGTTGGCCCCGAAGTACCAGGCGGCCAGCACCCCGGCCACCAGGCGGAAGCCGTCGCGGCCGGTCGTGGCGGCCACGGCGAGCAGTGACTGCAGCCGCGAGTCGACGCCGTAGGCGATCTGGCTGCGGTCGATGCGGGCGGGCAGGCGGCCGTTGTCCGGACCGCCGGAGGTGAGCAGCCACGGCGTGAACGTGGCCGCGTCGGTCACGGCCGGGCCGGCCAGCCGGGCGTCGCCGAGGACCTTGCTCGCCCGGGCCAGGGCGGCCGGCATCTGCGAGGCCCAGGCGTGCCAGTCCGACAGCGACAGCGCCCACGGCCGGACGGCGCCGAACGGCCACGTCCGGGCGTCGCCGTCGGACAGCGCCGCGATGCCCTCCGCGAACTGCCGCAGCGCCCGGCGGGCCGGTTCTCCCCCGCCGGCTTCGACGTAGGCGGCCAGTCCCAGGACCGCTTCGGCGGTGGCGTCGGCGCCGTCGACGATGAGCCAGGCCGGCGTGCGCCGCCCGTCGACGGTCTGCCACGTGCCGTACCGCCGCAGCACCTGCCGGTCCAGAGCGGCGATGGCGAGGTCGAGGCGCTGCCGCAGGAACTGCGCGAAGGCCCGGTCGGCGGTGCGCCAGACGGCGTAGGCCTCGCCCAGTGCCCACACGGTGCGGGCGAGCCAGTACGACGGGCCGCTGTCCGACGGATCCGGGGCGTCCGGCGGATCGGCGCTCGGGTTGAGGGTGCCGCCGGGCTGCATCCAGAGGATCATGTTGCCGGCGTTGGGGCCGGTCGTGGTCTGGAAGTAGGTCAGGCCGCGCAGCAGGTCGTGGGACGCGGCCCGGCTGCTCGCGGAGCCGGTCTGGCGCCAGTGGCGCAGGTACACGACCGCCGCCCGGGCGATGTCGTCGGAGTTGAACGCGCCCTGCCCGTAGGTGTCGGTGGCCGGGTCATAGGACCCGCCCCCGATCCGCCGGTACGTCCCGTCCGGATTCGGCTCGGCGTAGGTCCACAGCACGCCGAGCTCCGTGCCGCCGACCGTCACGGTATCGCGCAGGAAGTCGAGGTGCGCGAGGTTGGTCAGCCGGGCCGGGCGGGCCTCAGCCGGCGTTGAGGTCAGCAGCGGCGCGGTCATCGCCAGACCGCTGCCGACCAATACGGACCGTCGCTTCATGGCTCACTCCTTCGGTGACTCGATCCAGCCGAGCGACGCCGATCCGGGCGTCGGCCATGCCGTAGAAGACATAGCGGACGCCGTCGACCTCCTCGATGGCGGTGGGAAAAACCACGTTCGACACCGTCCCGTGCCGTTCGTCGTGGGTTTCCGGGACAAAGATCGGTTCGGGGGTACGGTCAATCACCCGCGCCGGGTCCGCGAGGTCGAGGAGCATCGCACCGGCGGCGTAGGTGGCCCGCTGCCCCTCCGGATCGAACCCGGGCGGGATGTATCCGCTGACCCCGTGATGGATGAGCAGCCAGCCCTCCGGCACCCGCAGCGGCGGCGGACCGGCCCCGATCTTCAGGGCCTCCCACTCGAACCGCGGCAGGGCCACGCACCGGTGCTCGCGCGGCCGGGCCAGCGCGCCGAGATCAGCCTGAGCCTCATCGGCCGGGACATAGGAGATCCAGATCCCGGGCCGCTCATCGGACAACCCAGCCGGCAGGTGTACTCCCTCGCCCGGGCGGAACCAGCCGAGGTCCCACATCGGCCGGTGCAGCATCGCGTAGCTCGGCCGCCCGTCCGGTCCCGGGACCGGCTCGGGGAAGAAGACCGCGTCCTTGTTGGGAAACAGGTTCAGGTCGGTGTCCAGGCCCGGCTGGTAGGCGAACTGGACCGGCCCGAGGCGCTGCCACGTGCGCAGGTCGGCCGAGACGGCCAGGGCCAGGCGCGGGCCGAGCGGGCCGAACGCGACGTACGTCATCAGGTGCCGGCCCAGGCTCGGCACCCAGGTCGTGCGCGGGTCCTCGACGCCGGCGTTGTGCAGGCCGCGCTCCCAGCCCTCGTCCGGGGCCAGGACGACACCCTGGCGGCGTACCCCGGCCGGGACACCGTCGCGCACCTCGACCTCGGCCAGGCCGACCCGCGAGACGTTGCCGGTGGCGACCATGCGCGGCAGCAGGTGCAGCCGACCGTCCGGTGTCCGCCCGCTGGCCGGGTTGAGCACACCCTCGGCCTCGAGCGGTTCGCCGGGATCGGGGGCCATCACCATGCCGAGCCGGGTCATCGTGTATGGAACCATGTCAACCTTTCACCCCGGAGCTGATGTCGGTGGAGACGAACTGGCGCTGGAAGGCGATGAACAGGCCGACCGCCGGGGCGGCCAGCACACAGGCGCCGGCGAGGATGGCGCCGAACGGGTTCGCCGCCCGGGCCGACACGTTGCTGATGTAGTTCGCGAGGGAGACCGCCAGGGGCTGCATGGTCGCGTCCTTGGTGATCAGGAACGGCCAGAGGAACTCGTTCCACGGCCCGATGAACGTGAGCAGGACCGCGGTCAGCAGGGCCGGGCGCACCAGGGGCAGGGCGACCGACCAGAGGATCCGCAGCTCGCCGGCGCCGTCGAGGCGGGCGGCGGCGAACAGGTCGTCGGGCAGCTGGAGGAAGAACTGGCGGAAGATGAACACCGCGGTGGTGTTGATGGCGAACGGCAGGATCATGCCCAGGTAGGAGTCGGCCAGCCCGTAGCCGCGCACGATGAGCACGTAGAGCGGGATCAGCAGCAGCTGGAACGGGATCACCTGGATCAGCAGGACGAGACCGAACAGCGCCCCGCGGCCCCGGAACTGCAGGCGCGCGAGGGCGTAGCCGGCGAGGACACCGAAGACGACCGTGCCGAGCAGCACGCCGCCGGTGAAGATGCCGGAGTTGAGCAGCGAGCGCAGCAGGTCGACCCGGGAGTTGATGTCGGCGTAGTTGTGCAGTGTCAGCCCGGACGACGGGAACGCGCCGGCGACCGAGGTGTCCGGCTCGGACTGCAGGGAGCCGATGAGCATGTAGTAGAACGGGAACAGGAACACCAGAGCGCCGAGCAGCAGCAGGCCGTACCGGAGAAATGCACTTGCCCTGGTCATGTCAGTCCCTCTCGATGAATCGCCGGCTGATCCAGGAGACCAGCAGCACGCCGATGACCAGCAGCACGCCGAGTGCGGCGGCGAAGTCGGGTTCGCCTTGCTGGAGTCCGCGCTGATACATCACCAGGACCGGTGACGCCGACGCCCCGTCCGGGCCGCCGCCGCCGGTGAGCAGGTAGGGCTCGGTGAAGAGGTTGCCGCCGGTGATGATGGCCAGGATCACCACGAGGGCCGTGGCCGGGCGGACCGCCGGGACGGTCACCGACCAGAATCGCTGCCAGGCCGAGGCGCCGTCGACGGAGGCCGCCTCGTAGAGCTCCTTCGGCACGTTCTGCAGCGCGGCGAGGTACAGCAGGATGAAGAAGCCGAGCTGCTTCCAGGTCACGAACACGGCGATGACCGGCATCGCCAGGCGCTCGTTGACCAGCCACGACGGGTCCGGGGCGAGCGGGCCGAGGACCTTGTTGACCAGGCCGCCGGAGTTGAACAGGAACAGCCACACGCCGACGACGGCGACGCTGGCCGTCACGTACGGCACGTAGAACGCGATCCGCAGGAACGTGCGGGCGTGCACGACCCGGTTCAGGGCGTTGGCCAGGATCAGCGCGAGCGCGGTGGTGAGCGGCACGTTGATGACCCAGAAGACCAGGATGTTCCAGAACGCCTTGCGCACGCCCGGGTCGCTGAGCACGGCCCGGTAGTTGTCGAGGCCGACGAACGGGGTGTCGACGACGGCGCCGGGGGCGGCGAAGAAGTAGTCGTGGAAGCTCATCCAGATCGCGAACCCGAGCGGGTAGGCGAAGATGACGACGATGTAGACGGCGTACGGTGCGGCCAGGATCATGCCCACCGGGTGGCGGCCGAGGACGGTCGCCACCCGGTTGCCGGGGCTACGAACCTTGCCGCCCGCGACACCGTCGGCGCGGGCGGCGGTCGTCATGACCCGCTGGCCAGCTGGTTGACCTTGGACTCGGCGCCGGACAGCGCGTCGTTCACCGGCTGCTTGCCGAAGATCACCGCGTTGGAGTAGGCGTCGCGGAACGCCTGCCAGATCGCGACGGAGTTGGGCACGTTCGGCACCTCGACGGTGCGGCTGGCCTGCGCGGCGAACTGGGTGTAGGCCGGGTTCTTGGTGAAGTAGTCCGGGTAGGCCGCCTGCAGGTCGCTGCGCAGCGGCATCTGACCGGTTTTGTTCAGCAGCTCGCCGTCCTGCTCCTTGCTGGTGGCGAACTTCATGACCTCCCACGCGGTGGCCCGGTTCTTGCAGGCGCTGTACATGGCGACGTTCTTGGCGTCACTGAAGGTCTTGATCTGCTCGGCCGGCTTGCCGGTGGACGTCGGCACCGGCACCGCGCCCCACTTCACCTTGTCCTTGTAGACCGGAATCGCCCAGGGGCCGACGATCGCCATGGCCGCCTTCTGGTCGGCGAACGAGTCGCCGTTGTAGGTCTCCTTCGGCGCCAGGCCCTCGTCGTAGAGGGTCTTCCAGAACGCGGCGACCTTCTGCCCCTCCGGGCTGTTGAACTGGGCCTTGCCGTTCTCCACCAGTTGCTTGCCACCGGTCTCGGCGGCGAAGAGCGGGTAGAAGTCGAACCACGGCTGGAAGAACTCGCTCGACGGCGCGGGGTAGATGGCGGCCGGGGCGGCCCCGCTGGACTTGATCTTCCGGGCGGCCGCGAGGAAGTCGTCGTAGGTGGCCAGCGCGGGCTTCTCCGGGTCCAGGCCGGCCTTGGCGAAGAGGTCCTTGTTGTAGAAGATCATGACCGGGTTGGATTTCCACGGCAGCTGATAGAACTTGCCGTCGGGCGACTTGTACTGGTCGGCCGTGGCCCCGGTGCGATCGCTGATGTACTTCGCGGCGCCGTCGAACGTGTCGAGCGGTACCAGACCACCTTGTTTTTGAAAGCCCGGCACGGCGGCCGGCGATGTGTTGAAGATCAGGCACGGTGCGTTGCCGGCCGTGATCGCGGCCCCGATGACCTCTTCGGAGGTCTTGCCGGCCGGGATCTCCTGGGCGGTGATCTTCTGATCGGCGTGGGCCCCGTTCCACTGCTCGACCATGGCCTTGCCCCAGGCCAGCTCGTCCGGATTGTTGGACAGCCAGATATTGATCTCACCCTTGGCCGCGTTGGCCTGGGAGGCGTCGCCGCCGCCCTGGCCGTCACAGCCGGCGGCGAGGACGAGCGCGAGTGGTATGACGGCGGCGGGGAGGATGCGCTTCATTGCGACTCCGTTCAACGTGCGGAAGGTGCCGGCGCGGTCGAGCCCCGGACGACGAGCGCGGCCGGCGGAACGGCCACGTCGTCGACCGGTTCACCGGCGATGGAACTCAACAGGGTGTCGGCCGCCAGCCGGCCCCACAGGTAGGGGTCCGTGCTGACGGTGGTGAGCGGCGGGGCGATGTATCCGGACAGTTCGGTGTTGTCGAAGCCGGTGAACGACAGCTGCGACGGCACGGCGATGCCGTACTCCAGCGCGACGGACAGCCCGGCGATGGCCATCAGGTCGTTGGCGCAGACGATGGCGGTCGGAGGCTCGGCCAGATCCAGCAGCTCCCGGGTGGCCCGCGCGCCACCGGCGGCGGAGAAGTCGGCCTCCACCACGGCGGTGGCGGTCAGGCCTTCCGCGGCCAGGACGTCCTCGAACGCCTGGCGGCGGCTCGCGCCGTGCAGGAACCGGCCCGGTCCGGCGATGTGGGCGATGCGGCGGTGCCCGAGCTCGACGAGGTGCCGCACGGCGGCGGCGATGCCCGGCCGGTCGTCGACGAGCACCGCCGGAAAACCGCTGGGCACGTCCGGCCGCGCGATCGTGACGGCCGGCAGCATGAGCTCGCGCAGCAGCGCGATCCGGGGCTCACCGACCCGCAGGTCGAGCAGGAACACCCCGTCGACCCGCCCGTCGGCGGCCAGCCGCCGGTAGCCGGCCTCCTCCTCGGCGTCCGGCACGACCTGCAGCACGAGCGCCTGGCCGACGTCGGACAGCGCACGCTCGACGCCGGCGATGAAGGCGGGGAAGAACGGGTCGGCGCCGAGCAGTTCGGGCTCCCGGGCGAGCACCAGCCCGACGGCGAACGCCCGCGAGGCCGACAGCGCACGGGCCTTGTGGCTGGGCGTCCAGCCGAGCGCCTCGGCCGCCTCGAGCACCCGCAGCCGGGTCTCCTCGGCCACTCCCGGCCGCCCGTTCAACGTGAACGACACGGTGCCTTTGGAGACCCCCGCGGCGGCCGCGACATCCCGGATCGTAGGCCGTCCGATCTTGGTCATCGCACTTCCTCCCCGAGCATCGCTAAACCGGTTTGATCGGACCCTAAACCGGTTTGAACGACACCGCACGGCGAGCGGACGATCTCGTCGAAAGATCCAGATATGTGGGTACTTGTTGAGGCCGTATTTATGCGTGGAACGCCCAGGTAGCGGACCGTCACCTACGCGCGAAGGGACCAGCCGTGCGCCGCACCGTCACGATCGCCGCCGCCGCAGCCGCAGTACTCGCCACCACCGCGACCCCGGCCGCCGCCACCCCGGCCGGTTGGACACCGGTCCCCATCCCGCCGTTCGACGCCCCCGCCGGCGTCCTGTGCGACGTCCCCGTGCACTACGACGCCATCGTCAACCGGGCGATGACCAAGGTCGTGCAGGCCTATCCCGACGGCTCACCCAAACGCGAACTCGCCACCGGCGCCCTGTTCCTGCGGCTCACCAACCCGGACACCGGCCGCAGTACCGTGGTCGACACCAGCGACACCGCCGTCACCGACCACGACACCGACGGCTCCCGGACCATCCACACGGTCGGGCCCGTCATCGCCCTGGTCCGCGCGGACACCAGCAACCTCCCCCGCGGCATCTACGCCATCAACGGCCTCACCCGCGTGGAGGTCAGTGCGACGGGCTTCAAAACCATCACATTGATCCACGCCACCATCCACAACGTCTGCCCCGACCTCACCTGATCACCGCCCGCGCCGGAAGTTTCACGGGCAGTGCGCAGGTCGCCCCGTCCGCGCGCCCCTCACACGTTGCCGCCGACACGCCCCGCTGCCTACCGTCCGCGTCCATGAGCCACGGTCTCCGGCAAGCACTGGTGGCGCTCCTGACCGTCGGCGCCGTCGTCCTCGGCCCCGGCGCCCCCGCCGAGGCGGCCACCACCTGGTCCTTCAGCGACGGCTTCGAAACCACGGCGTCCCTGTGGTACGACGACGGCGACGGTCCGCAGGACTGCCCGCGCTACCGCACCTGCAACCCCGCCGAGGTCGTCGACGACGCGGACCAGGCCTACCGCGGCAGCGGGTACGCCTCGATACTCAACAACTCCGGATACGGCGCCAACTGGCTGTCCCTCGGCCGCCAGGTCCGTCTCACGGCCGGCGCGGCCCAGTGCACGATGGGCGCCTGGATCAACGTCGACTACGCCCGGAGCACCCCGGTGACCATGAACCTTGAGGTGATCCGGGTCGACGGCTGGACGTACGAGACCCTCAAGACGTTCCAGCTGACCGATCTGAGCCAGGTCGGCACGTGGCACCGCTACTCGACCGGCGCCTGGACCCCTGGGACACGCGACGTGGTCGTCCGCTTCGTGCTCGTCGGCCAGGAGTTCGGCGTGGTCGGCATCCACGTCGACGACGTCGGCATCACGTGCAAGGTCATCTGAACCGACCCCGCCTGACCGCGGACAGAGCCAGGCGGTCAGGCGGGGCCGGTCTCACACCTTGAAGCCGCGCTTGCGGTAGCCGATCACCTCGATGACGTCGAGCAGGTCGCACTCGCCGGTGGCAAGATCCACCCGGATCGGCGCGTTGCCGGCGAGCTGGGCGCTGCGGTCCCCATGGTCGAGCAGCGCCACCGAGTTGTAGGGCACGATCAGGAACGGACCGTCGGTGAACGCACTGTCGGGAATCGTGCGAACCTCATGTTTCGTGGTCCACTCCTGCGCATCCCGCTCCAAGAACGCGGCGGCGATTTTCAGGGCTTCCGCACGGTCCAGCATCTATTTCATCCTAAAGATCGTGTATTTGTCCCAGGTCGTGGCATGCCCCGCCGCCGAGCCTATCTGGAAGTCGTAGAACCACACCACCCCGCCCTGGTTCCGCACATTGAACCAGTGGCCCATGCCTTCGTCGGGGAATCCGCCGATGATGCCGCGCCCCCCGTCGCCCCACGACTTCACTTCATCCAGGACGGCGTCGAAGGTACTCCGGCGTCTCGGGGCCTTCCAGCCGGTAGCGCGTTCCATGTCGGAGACCGTCATGGCGCCGCGACCCTTGGCCGTCGCGGACTCGTTGCCGGCCCAGCGACTTTCTCCAGCGAGCGACGACTGCCCGCAGTTGTTCCGGTAGCCGTTCGGGTTGATCTGCGCCCGTTGTCTGGGTGTCCGCGGCAACTTGTACGTGACGTCGCCGTTGGCGCCACCGGTCCCGCCGCGGACGCCGTCCCCACCGACGCTCGTCTCGGCCGAGCCGCCGGACTGAGTTTCGGCCGGGATCTCGGTGGTGACGGGGTCGCCGGGTTTGGCGTTCGGATCGGAGCCGCCCGTGCGTTTGTTCTTCTGATACTCGTCGGCGGTCGACCCGCCACCTTCACCTGCGGGGTCGCCGCCGTACGGGTCTTTCTCCTTGGCGAGCTTCCCCATGTCATCGGCGATAGCCTCGGCGCCTTTACCGAAGCATTTGCTGCCGATCCACCGGATCAGCCGGGCCCCGTAGCGCAGCGCCATGCCGATGAACTGGCCCGCGATCTCGCCGCCCAGGGCCCACATCATCCCCGTGAAGAATTCCTTCATGAGGTCGTCCATGCTGAACTTCTTGTTGCCGGCCAGGACCTCGGCCATGTACACGGCGACCTGCGCCACGCCGCCGCAGACCATGGCGCCGAAGATGCCGCCCGCCGCGCCGACGGCGGCCTCGCAGACGCCGAAGACCATCAGCATGAACGTGAAGACTTCGATCTCGTGGAAGATCGCGTTCCAGTCACGCAGGCCGGTGGGGTCGGCCCGGTTGATCGGGTTGTTGCCGGCGTAGGCGTAGCCGTTCATCTGCTGGGGGTCGCCGATGTCCAGCACCGGGTCGACCGAGATGAACCGGCCCAGGTTGGCGTCGTAGTAGCGGGCGCCGACGTGTTCCAGGCCCGTCGCGGCGTCGTCGTCGCCGCCGACGAAGCTCTTCTCGCCGATCCAGCCCGACAGGGCGCTGCCGCGGGGGGCCCCGAACGGGGTGCGGCGCTGGACCTTCGCCTGCTGGGTCGTGGCGTTGACCTGGACGTAGCTCGTGCCGGCGGGGTCGGTGGCGATCCAGGTCAGGCCGGCCTTCGTGCGGACCGCGACGGCGCCGTTGGGGCCGGCGTAGTAACGGGTGCAGCTGACCGTGTCGGTGGCCTTGTCCAGGCGCAGCTCCATCGAGCCGAGGTACAGCGTCGTGGCGGTGCCGTCGCGGCGGACCAGGCGGTTGCCGCTGGCGTCGTACACGAAGCTGGTCGTCTTGCCCGGCTCGGAGACCTGGGTGAGGTGGCCCTCGACGTCCCAGGTGAGGTTCTGCGTGCTGCCGGCCGTGGTGCCGGGGCGGCTGGTCAGGTTGCCCAGGTCGTCGTAGCCGTAGTTGGCGGTCTGGGTGGTGCTGCTGCCGGTCTGCGTGGTCGACGTCGAGGTCAGCTCGTGCGGGTGGGCGGCACCGGGGCCCTTGACCGTGTAGTTCGTCGTGGTGACCGTGCCGGTCGGGGCGTGGTCGGTGCGCTTCTTCCGGTCGCCGCTGAGGTAGTACTCGAACGACTGCCAGTACGGGGCCGGGCCGCCGAGGGCGGTGGCCGACGGTGCGGTGGTGCAGTTGCCCGACGCCGGGGTCCACGCCTCGGTCAGGCGGCCCAGATAGTCCTGCTGGAAGCATTGGGTGTCGGTGGTGCCGCCGGCCGGGGCGTCGACGAGCTTGATGACGTTGCCGGAGTCGTCGTACTTGTATGTGGTGTCGGTGATCGTGTTCGGGCTGACCTGAGTGCGCAGGACCTTCGCGTTCTGCAGCCGGCCGGTGTCGGTCTCGTAGGTGTAGGACTCGTAGAGCGAGCCGCCGGTGCCGGTGGAGAGCTTGACCTGCAGCAGCCGGCCGAGCTCGGAGTAGGTGGTGTCGGCGACGTAGGTGCTGGCGACGCCGCCGTAGGTGGTCTTGGTCGTCTTCGGCACGCCCAGCGCGGTGTCGTAGGTGAACTGGACGGTCTCCGCGCCCAGCCCGCCGGCGCTGGGGTAGCTGACCGAGGCCGGGCTGCCGTCGATGCCGTTGTAGCTGGCCGCGAAGGAGTAGGTGCCGGCGAGCTTGGCCCCCTCGACCGATGGGATCGTCACCGCGGTGCCGGTCGGCTGGTACTGGTCGTTGAGGCCGGTGACGGCGGACTTGTACTCGTTGTTGTTGTCGTCGAAGCGCGACGAGGAGGTGAGCTGGCCCTTCGCCAGGGTGTCGTAGGTCCAGCCGGCGCGCTGGTGGCCGGTGGTGTCCACACCGTCGTAGACGCCGGTGACCCGGCCGAGCTCGTCGTACTTGTAGGCGAGGCTCTTCTGCCCGGTGGTGTCCACGCCGAGCGTGACCCTGGTCAGCTCGTCGCCGTCGTCGTAGCCGAACGTCGTCTTGCCCTTGTCGGGGTCCTGGGTCTCGCTGACCCGGCCGCGGACGTCGTAGACCGTCTTCCAGATGTTGCCCGACGGGTCCGTGACCTTTTCCAGAAGACCTTGGCGGTTGTACCCGTAGAGCGTGACGTCGGGCGAGCCGCTGATCGTGTTGCCGTGGTACTGCCGCAGCGCGACCGTGCGTCCGCCGATGTCGGTGACGACCGAGTGGGCCGAGGTGCCGAGCGGCGGCAGGTAGTCGGTGCGGTCGCCGCCGTACTTCGTGGTGGAGCGGAACCGTTCCACGCCCCCGGGCTGGAAGACCGAGGCCGTCGGGCGGCCCGCGCCGTCGTAGATGGTGGCCGTCTGGGTCGGCACGAGCGCCGCGTCGGCCGGCTCGACCAGGGCGGGCCCGGCCGCGGCCGAGTTGTAGTAGGCGCCGTAGGTCAGGTTCGCCCGGCCCAGCGAGTCGTAGAACGTGTCGGCGATGATCCGGCCGCCGGTCGCGACGGGCGACGTCGACTGGGTCTGCCGCTCGCGCAGGAACGAGTCGTAGAAGGTGTACGCCGTGACGTAGTTGCCGGCCGCGTTGAGCTTGCGGCTGGTGACGACCGTCGGCTTGTCGGTGTGGTAGTCGTAGTCGAACGACGCGTTGGGCTGCGTCGGGTGGGCGGCCTTCGAATAGCCCGGCTGCCAGCCCTGTGCGATCCGGCCCAGCGGGTCGTAGGTGACGTCGGTCTGCTTGTCGTTGGCGTCGAGCGTGGTCAGCGGCTGGCCCCAGGCCGGCTCGCTGGTGACCGTGGTGGTGAACAGCTTCGGGTCGATCGTCTTGATCTGGGTGACCGGGCCGCCGACCTTCGGGGTGTACTCCGTGGTCGTCTTGTGCTGCAGCGAGTCCGTGCTCTCCACGACGCGGCCGTAGCCGTCGTACTTCCAGACGCCGGTGGTGAAGTACTCCGGGGAGCCGCCGGACTGCCACTTCGACAGGATCTGCTCGG
Source organism: Dactylosporangium sp. NPDC051541 (assembly GCF_044454505.1). Classification (NCBI taxonomy): domain Bacteria; kingdom Bacillati; phylum Actinomycetota; class Actinomycetes; order Micromonosporales; family Micromonosporaceae; genus Dactylosporangium; species Dactylosporangium sp. NPDC051541. The sequence goes on along the minus strand of NZ_JBITDU010000007.1, from coordinate 59,855 downwards.
AGGTCTTGTCGCCCTTGGTCGGCGTCGCCCCGAACGCCTGCTCGTCGTAGACGCTGCGGGTGTCGTCGATGACGTCGGCGGCGCTCGCCGGCTGGCTCGAGCAGGCCAGCGCGTCGATGCGGACCTCGGACAGCGTGGCCAGCAGCCAGACGTTCGGGTCGGTGTTCGGCGTGTACGTGTATCGGGTGCACCGGGTGTCGTCGGCGACCGCCTGGTCGCCGGTGTTCTCCATGGTGACCGGCAGGCCGTAGTCGTTGAACGTCGTCTTGGCCTCGCCGCGCATCCAGCCCCGGTTGCCGTCGAGCAGGATGCGGGTGCGCACGCCGCTGGTGTTGACGAACCGGGAGTCGACGGTGAAGCCGTTGATGGTGCGTGTCGCGGTCGGGTTCGACACCCAGGCGTCCTGGATGCTGCCCCCGACGACGGTGTTGGTGACGGTGTCGTAGGACAGCGTCTCGCGGGGCATGCCGGCATACCAGTCGGAGTCCGGGACGGCCGGGCCCTCGGAGGCCTGCACGCTGACGTGGCGGGTGGTGTCGTCGGCCCGCCGGTCGCCGTCCATGCCCTGGTAGAACAGGGTCTCCACCAGGGTCTGGCGGCCCGGGTCGAGCACGGCGTCGCCGCGCAGCACCTGCACCCGGTCATAGCCGCGCCACACCGACCACGTCTTGTCCTTGGGCTTGACGAGGCCGTCGTCGTCGGCGAAGTGCCAGGCCGCGGTGCCGGTGTACTTGTACTTGCTGACGATGTGCTGCTTGCTCGCCCCGCTGTGGTCGGTCTCGATCACCGCGGTGACGACGTACTTGTGGAACCAGTCGATGCGGTCCGGCTGGCCCGGGAAGTCGCCCTTGACCGGCATGCAGCGCATCGTGTTGGTGTCCGGCGAGGCCGGCATGTGGCTGCCGGTGACGCACTCCCGGTCGGAGTAGTCCACGGTGACGTCACCGCCGGACTCGTTGGTGATCGTGTGCACGCGCCACCAGTTCATCGCCGGCTTGCCGTCGGAGCTGGTGTCGACGCGGTTGTTGAGCTGGATGCCGGCGAACTTCACGTCCGGCAGGGTCTTGGTGCCGCCGACGAGGCCGCTGTGCGTGATCGCGGACAGCCAGAGCCCGGCCCGGGTGTGGTCGCCGGGGTCCGGGTAGGTCTGGTGCAGCGTCCACGAGTCGACGTCCCGATACGCGGAGCCGCCCCACACGCTGGTCGTCACCGCGGACAGGCGCTGGGTCGACCAGAACGTGGGCGACCCGACGTGGCACGGCGTCGCGGTGCACTCCATGTCCCACGGCGTGTCCGTCCAGTGATCGCCGTCGTGCGTGGCGCAGTTCGACTCGCAGCGGTCGGCGTGGTCGAAGCGGACCTGGAACGGCGCGGTCCCGAACTCGGCGTCGCCGCGGGTGCCGTAGTCGGCCCGGTTGAGGAACACGCCGCGGTCGTAGGAGGCGAGCACATCGGGATCGGCGGCCTTCGCGTACTGGTTCGTCTCCTTCGTGTACCAGTACGACATCGAGTTGCCGTGGATGTCCTTGACATAGTCCAGGCTCCAGCGGTACCCCTGCTGGCAGAATGAGCTTTTGAACGCACTGGCGTGACAGGGCTCGCCGGCGTTGTTGCCGGCCACCGGCACGGTCGCGGCGGAGTTCGTCTCCGGCCGCCCCGCGGTCCAGCCGGGGATCCGGTTGAGGCCGAAGAAGTACTGCGTGCCGTCGAGGGTGGTGACCTTCCAGTACTCGCGGTTGTACGTGCCGTTGTCGGTGCCGGCGGCGCCGGTGAGCTTCACGACCCGGGTGCCGTCGTCCTTGCGCAGGTGCCAGGTGCCGTCACCGCTGTTGTAGAGCAGCTCCCCGGCGTGCCCGGACAGTGACAGCGTCGCGTTGTCCGTCGCCCAGCACTGGTCGCCGGTCTCGTCGGCGTTGTTGGCGCCGCTGCCCATGTCGTCGGCGCAGGCGCGGTACCGCCGCTCGATGAAGCCGCCGACGGTCGTCTCGAAGCCCTCGCCGACCCAGGACGGCTGGTTGTTACTGGCCTCGTTGCGCCCGTCGACGCTCTGCGAGGAGTACGCCAGGCCCAGCGCCGGGGCCGGCCCGCCGATCGCCGGCGGCACCCGCATCGGATACGACCAGGCGAAGTCCCCGGACGAGCTGCCGGCCTGCCAGGTGCCCGACGCCTGCAGCGAGGTCGCCGCGAAGTCGCCGGCCCCGCCCGACGGCGTCGACACGGCGGCCAGCAGCAGCCCGGCCGTGCGCGCCGCGGCGTCCGCCGCGGCCGGGGAGTGCGCCGTGCTCGGCGCCGCCCCCGGAACCGCCACGTCCGCGGTCAGCAGCGAGTGGTTGAGGTCGTTGACCGTGCGCACCGGCGTGCCCTGGCAACCCGGGGCGCCCGGGGTGCTCAGCGCGCACTCGGGCAGGGCCAGGAACGTGAGCCGGCTCGACCAGTCCGCGCCGTACGCCGACTGGAACGCCCCGTAGTCGAGCGAGACCCGCAGCGGTCCGGCCGCGACGCCACCGTCGCGGCGGGCCAGGCGCAGGACGATGCCCTTGCCGGCCGCGCGGGCCGCGGTGTCCTGGCCGTAGAGGCTGACCGCGACACTCGCCGGCGCGGCCCCCTGCACCCCGGCGACCGTCTGCGCGGCGGTGCTCGCGAGCGGCTGGAAGTACACCGGAATCGCACTGGCTTTGGGGCCCTTGGCGGCGGAGCCGCTGCGCAGCGTCTCCGTCGCCACCGCCCCGCCGAGGTCCACAACGCCAGTGGCCGCGGCCGGGAACCGCGCCGCCGGTGGTTTGTGCGCCGCGGCGGCGACGGCCGGATCGGGCACCCCGGCCGTGCCGGTCACCGTCTTCACCGGTACCGATGCCAGTTTCTGCACCGCCGGCGGGGTGTCGCGCTTCGGTCCGGCCATGACCGGGCCGTCGCCGACGACGGTGAGCGCGAGGGTGATCGGCAGCGCGAACGCCACCGTCCGGGTCAGTCTCGATCGGGCCAGCCGGCAAAACCCGGCCGCCGGCCACATCTGGGCACGGGCCACGTCAAATCCTCCAGGAGGTCGCGGAGCGGGTCACGGGGTGCGCGGCGGGATGGACTCGGTCACGTAGACGCCGGTCGCGCTGACGACCGCGGGCTGGGCGTAGGCGCCCTGGTAGACCTTGACGTCGTCGACACTGCCGTTCCACCAGTCGGTGTCGTGCGACGAGTAGGTCGCCCGGCCGATCCGCAGCGGGCCGGTGGCGTCCCAGGTGATCGTCGCGGCCGTGGTGCCCTGGAACTGGCCGTCGACGTACAGCGTCAGCGTCCCGGCGTTGGCGTTGTACACGCCGACCAGCTGGGTCCACTTGTTGTGCGTGACCGGGGCATTGGAGTAGACGCTGGGGATGTTCGTGCCGTCGGCGTCGGCGGCCGAGATGCCGAACCGCCAGTGGTCCTTGGTCTTGCCCTCGTATCCGAGCACGAACCCGGACGTGTGCGTGCCGTCCTGCGCGACCGCGGCGTAGTTGCTGGTGCCGGTCACGGCGCCGAGGTACACCCAGGCCGAGACGGTGAACGACTGGTTGGTGTGCACCACCGGACCGCTCGCCGCCAGCGACTGCGAGCCGCTGCGGCTGATCACGGCGGCGCTGCCGGGCGCGTTGAACCGGTCGTTGCCGTAGGTCACCGCGCCGACCGGGGCCACCGGGTGCCGCCCCAGGTCGTCGTCGCCGTTGCCGGTGAACTGCCACGACCCGGCTCTCGTGCCGCTGAGCAGGCTCACTTCGTCGCCGTCGAGGACCCGGTCCCAGACGTTCACGTCGGTGATCCGCCCGGAGAAGCCGATGTCATAGTTGCCGGCCCACTTGCGGTGGCCGATGTCGAGGCTGCCGGTCGCGGTGAAGCCGGTGGCGCCGGTGACGACCGCGGTCTGGGCAGCGCCGTCGACGTACAGCCGTATCGTGCCGGTGGCCGAGTCGAACGTGCCGGTCAGCAGCGTCCACGTGTTGGCCTTGGCGAGCGCGTCGGACGACACCGTCTTCGTGATCGGCCCGTCGACGTCGTTGCCGGCGAGCACGAACCGCCAGCGCCCGTCGGAACCGTAGCCGAGCTGGAACGCCGACGTGTGGATGCCCTCGCGGGTCACCGCCGCGAACGGGGTGGTGCTGGGCGTGCTGGTGAGCGAGACCCAGGCCGAGACCGTGAAGCTGCGCGCGGTGTCGAACTCGGGCGCGGAACCCGCGGCCGTGTTCGCACCGGAGATCGGCGCCCCGCTGTACGCCGTTGACGTCGTACCGATGACCCGGCCCGGCGAGCCGAGTACGACACCGGCCTGGGCCGGGATCGCGTCGTGCCCCCAGCCTGACGTGTCGGTCAGGACGCCCGAGCCGGCAGCGTCGCCGCTGACCCAGGTGCCGACCGGGAAGGTCGGGTCGCTCACCGCGAAGTTGTAGACGGCGGGCGTCTGCAGGGGCGAGACGCCGCCGGCCTTGTCGACCGACCAGACCTTCAGCTGGTTCGCCCCGCTGATGCTCGGGGTGAGCGACAGTGTCGCGCCGTGGTTCGCCGGGTTGGCGGCGATGGTCCGGGTCCCGTCGATCGGCGGTGCGGTGAACGGCGTCAGCGCGTAGACGTAATGGTCGACGTCCTCGGGGTGGACCGACGGTGGGGTGATGACGAAGTCACCGGTCTTGCCCTTGCTGCCGCCGAACTCGCCGTTGTTCGGGTACATGGCGGACGTGACGCCGCCCGGTGCGTTGGGTGCGGTCGCGTCGATGTCGAACTCGCACTGTCCGGGGCCGCCGGAGGTCGGGCCGAACCAGTGGTAGTCGTCGGCGTGCACCCGCATGCTGTAGCGCCCGTTGTCCGCCAGCCCGGACACGTTCACCGTCGCGATGGCGTTGTTGGCGACGTTGTCCGCGGTCACGTTGGCCACGTCCGTCCAGCTGCTGTCCGCGTTCTGCCGGGCCACCGTGAACGGGACGTACATCGTGTCACCGTTGGGGTCCCAGACGTGCGCGCGCAGGCTCACCGAGGTCGAGCGCAGGATCGGCCGGCTGGCCCCGGCGGTGCAGGCCACGCCCGGCTCCTGCGGCGTCGCGGCGACGCTGAGATAGTCCGGCGCCCACGGCGGGTTGTTGTACTCGACCGACAGGATCGGGTCGAGCTGGTAGCGCCGCCACGCGAACTCGTCGCCCTCGTTGTCGGCCCGCAGGCCGACCGTGGTCGCGCCGGAGCCGCTGTTCGTGGCGGCGGTGACCGCCGCCATCGCATCCCACTCGACGTTGCCCTTGGCGCACGCGCCGGAGCCGTTGTAGCGGCGGACCTGCGAGTTGCTGCCCATCTTCTGGATCCAGCCGAAGCCGGTCGAGTTGTCCCAGGTCATGCCGCTGTTGATGGCGCCGACCCAGTAGAGGCTGGTCGGGCCGGCCGGGCCGCCGCAGGCTTTGCCGGACCAGGACTGGGTCAGCGAGAACGTGGCCTTGGAGATCTGGGCGCCGACCACGCCGGAGACGTCCATCTGGAACAGCGACCGGACGGTGGAGACGCCCTTGAAGTTCTGGAAGCCGACCCGCACGACGCCGGAGTCGCTCTCGTCGCTGTCGCAGTTGACGCAGCTGCGGTCCCAGTAGGAGGTGCCGCCGTTCTCCTTCCACAGCATCGTCCAGTGCTGGCGGCCGCCGGGGAACGTCGGGTCGATCTGCACCGGGAACGTGGTGGCCGGGTCGGTCAGCAGCGTCGCGTCCGGCACCACGGTCAGCGAGCCGGCGTCGGCGGTGGCGTGCATCCGCCGCTGCCGCGGCTCCGGTTTGCCGGCGTCGACGTGACCGCGGTCGGTCTCCAGGGTCCGGCCGTTGACGCCGGCCCCCTGCGTCGGGCTCAGCGTGCTGGCCGAGTCCCACATCGTCGGGGTGGAGCCGCCGAACACGACCGCGCCGGCCGCGTCCACGGCGGACACGCCGCCGGTGACGGGGTCGACCTTCAGCGCCACGTGCTCGCTCTCGGTACGGAACCGCAGCGCCTTCAGCGCCGGGTTGGCCGCGGCCGCGCGGGTCTTCACGACGAGCACCTCGGCGAAGCCGTCGACGTCCGCGGTCAGCTTGAGGTCCACGCCGGGCAGGACGTCCGGGTAGATCGCCGAGGCGCCGGACAGCACCGGCGCCGGCAGCGGCGAGTCGTCGATCCAGCGCAGTGCGAGGCGCTGGTCGCCCCGGCGGATCTGCGCGATCGGCCCCGTCCCGCCGCCGGAGAACGCGATGGCCAGTGCGGAGGCCCGCGGGGCCACACCGCCGTCGGCCGCGCGGACCAGGCTCGCGTCGGTCTTCACCCACGAGCCGTCGGCCCGCTTGACCCGGGCCGGCTTGAGCGTGCTCACGAACGTGTAGTTGCCGCCCGGGTTGGCGAACACCTGCGCGGTCTCGGTCCGCCGGGAGAGCACCTCCACCCGCCCGTCGCAGGCCTTCGCCAGCGCCGAGGCGGCGGCGTCGGAGCCGGCGGTGTCCACACAGGACGGTGCCTGGGCCTGGACGGTCGCCGGCGGCAGCGCGACCGCACCCACCACGGCGAATGTGACGAACGAAACAAGCGCCGATAAACGGCGCATGGCCGAGCTGGGCATGACGCCCTCCCCGTTTCCCCCTTGGCGGCCGAACAGACCGAGGGCTATCTAAGGATGCGCATGCGACAACTGTCAATGATTACTTTCAGCGATCTCCCAGGAACGCGTATTGCCAGCTCAGCGTGGCCTTCAATCGACGATAGAGGATCGAGAGCGAGCCGATAGGGCCCAGCCCTATAAGCCGCCGATTCGAAAGTCGGGAGCTTTAGTCCTGATTGACAAATGGCGAAAATACCGTGCCCGTTTCCGGGCCCGGTATTGTTCGGCGACACCGCGAATCACGGTGTCGGCGTGCTGCTGCGCACCGGCTATCCGACGGTGACCGGGTCGGACAGGACGGTGGTGACGCCGGCGGGGCTCGGTGCGGTCACCTGGCAGGCGAGCAAGGCGCCCGCCAGATCCGGCCCGACCGGCAGCGTCCGGCCGGTGGCGCCGTCGATGGGCACCGGGATGACGAACGGCCCGATCACGATGACGGTCGTCCATTGGTACTCCACGTGCGCCGGGAGCAGGCCACGACGCGGGTCCCACGCCGGTGCGGTGCAGCGGGCGGTACCGCCGACCGCGACGTCCCCGGAGACCGCCGCCCGACCGGCCGGGTACGGCTGTGTGGGCAGGATCGGCGCAGACAGCCAGCCGCGGAACGCGACCGGGTCGGCGAAGTACAGTGGCGACGGCTCGCCACACGACCGGCCCGCGGTCTCGCCGCCGAAGCTGAACACGCCGACCAGCACCGGCCGCCCGTGCACCGTCCGCACCAGCGGGCTGCCGCTGTCCTGGTAGCAGCCGGTCACGGCCCCGGCGGGCACGTCCGCGGCGCACAGCACCGAAGCCACGTCGACGACCGCCGGGGTGCCGGCCCGGCAGGCCTGGCGATCCAGTGCCGTCAGGTCCCCGCGGTGCAGCACGTCATTGCGGTACGCGTCCGGACCCGCGACCCCCGTCGTGCCGTGCGCGAAGAACCACACCGGCTCCCCCGCCGGCGGCCGCGCCGCGGCCACCCGCACCGGTTCGATGCCGGTCACCGGACGGTCGAGCAGGATCACCGCCAGGTCGTCGCGCGCGCTGGACAGGTCCGGCACCGACGGATCGACCGGCGAGGGCAGCAGCTGATACCCGGGCAGCGTCGCGATCCCGCGCACCCCGCGCACCTGACCCGGCTCGGCCGACAACACCCGCGCCCCGACGTGCACCTCCGTCCGGCTCGGGTCGGTCCGGTCGACGCAGTGCGCCGCGGTCACCACCCGGTCCGGCGCGATGAGCGCACCACCGCACCCGGCCCGCTGCAACAGCGGCGCGTCCCCGGGCAACGCCAGCGTCGCCACCCACCGCGCGGCCGCCGGGTCGTCGACCGGCACCCCCGCGGACATGGCGCCGGCCGTACCGCCGGCGCCCACCAAAAGCGAAGCCGTCACGGTCACGGCAACGACAATCCCCCATGTTCTGCGCATGCGCCGAACCTATGGCCCGGACCACCCTGAGCCGCATCGGGGAACGGCCCTGAACCATCACCGGATCGACCGCCGGTCACCTCACCGCGCACGGCCCCGTTCGGCGAGCCAGCCGGACATGGCGTGGACGCCGTGGGCGATGGCCCGCTCGTCCGGGTCGAAGGCGCCGAAGTGTGGGTAGGCGGTGTCGATGGTGCTGCCCGGGCGGCGGACGCCGAGGAACGTGTAGGTCCCCGGCAGCCGCTTGAGGAACAGCGCGAAGTCCTCGCCGTTGAACGGGATGGAGCCGTGCAGCCGGGTCACGCTGCGGGCGGCCCGGCGCAGGTACCGCTCGACGGCGGTACCCTCCCGCTCGCCCACGACCATCGCCGGGAACGGGTCGCCGGCCCAGGCGACGGTGGCGGGTGCGGCGAGACGCTCGATCTCCTGGCGGATGGCGGTGTACCGGGACTCCGGCCAGCACTTGTACGCCAGCGCGACCTGCGCCCCGTTCGCCGACGCCCGCATGAAGACGAAGTCGGCCAGGGGGCCGCGGGGGGTCTGCAGATCGGCGACGAGCCGCTCCATGTCGGCCGTGGACTGCGGGAACTGTACCGTGCCCAGCCCGTTCAGCGCGGCCGCGAGCGACTGGGCGCTGGCGGCGTCGGGCAGGGCGATCTGCGCGCGGTCCAGGCCCGCCAGGCCGAACCCGGGCATGACGGCGAACTGCCCGACCGGGAACGGCGCGCAGTGCAGGGCGTGGATCTCGGCCGGCGCGGTGCGGTCGAAGACGTGCTCGGCCAGCATCGCCGAGGCGCCCGTCAGGTTCTCCTCACCGGGCTGGAACACGAACACGAAAGCGCCTTCGAGGCTCCGCCGCCGGCGAGCCAGGGTCTCGGCCACGCCGACGCCGACGGTGGTGTGGATGTCGTGCCCACACACGTGCGCAGCGACGGGCCCGCCATGAAACTGCGATTCCGGGGGTACTGCGTCCATGTCCGCCCGATACGCGACGGTCCGGCCCCGGCGCGCCCCCCGCAGCACACCGACGACACCATGACCCCCGATCCCGGTCGTCACCTCGAGCCCGGCGGCGATCAGGCGCTGCGCGACGACACCGGACGTGTACACCTCCTGCCCGGCCACCTCCGGATGGCTGTGCAGATCGCGGCGAAGAGCGACGAGGTCCTCGGGGTTCCTGGAGCCCACGCTGCCCAGGAACGGAACGAACGCGGCGGCGCCGAGCACGGCGCGGCGAGTGATGACCATGCATCCGAGCGTTCCCGATTCCCACCGCCGGCACAGGCCCGCAGACCCCCGAGCCATGGAGGGGGCTAGCCCTACCGGCGCGTCCAACCGGCATCCGCCGCCGGCCGGGCCGTCACAGGGTCACGCCGAAGCCCTTCCGGGCCAGGCGCAGCAGCACCTGGCCGGGCGCGACCAGCTCGGCGAGCTTCGCCGCGGACCGGCGCTCCAGATCGGCCAGGACCGCGGCGTAGCGGTCCGGCCCGGCGCGGCGGGCCCGGTCGAGGGCGGCGGTGTTGTGCCAGACCTTGCGCCGCGACTCGGCGAGCAGCCGGCGGGTGGCGGCCCGGTTGAGCGGGGCGAGCGCCCGGTCCAGCGCCGAGACCCGGCTGACCGCGCGGGTCTCGGCGTCCTCGGCCCCGACCCGGGCCAACAGCACGGTGTCGACGTGGGTGTGGTCGCGCTCGCGCCGAGCCAGGACGGCCGGGTCGTCGAACTCCTCCGCCGCGATCACCGCGATGAGCGCCTGCGGCAGGTCGTAGTTGATGTGGGCGTTCATGCCGAGCAGCGTGTGCCGCAGCGGCGGCAGCTCCGGCCGGGTGCGGGCGGTGTCGAACGCGATCCGCCACGGCGCCGGGACCGCCGCGCCGTCGAGGTCCGCGGCGAGGGCGTCGAGGTACAGCTCGGCGAACACCACGTCCCAGCGGACCAGCCAAGGCCCGTCCAAGAAGCCACCCCGGTCGATCTCCGCCGCGACCGCGTGGGTGGTGCGCAGATAGGTGCCGTGGAAGTGCCGCCGGGCATCGCCCGCCGCGAGCCGGCCGCCGGCCGCGGTCATGCGCTCGATCAGGGCGGGGATGCTCTCCTCCACAGCGGCATCATAGTGGACTATGCGTGCCCCGCCCTGGCCCGTCGCCGTGGCCGCCGGCAGTGAAGACCGGGCGCCTCGATTCGACGGGCGTTTCCCCCGGGCTCAAGCGTGGACGACCGGTTCACCGGCCCACACAGCATGGTCGTCGACGCGCCCTACGGCGTCGCGTCCTGGGACCTGGAGGTATATGCGTCCCGGCTCATGAACGCCTACCCGAGCCCGTCACCGGTTCCGGTGCGATCGGTGCTCCGCGCGGGCGAGCAGGATGGGTCTCGGTGGGGAGGCCGGGCATAATGGCCACGCCTTCAACCGACGGGGTGATGACATGGAGCTGCGGCATCTGCGGTATTTCGTGGCGGTGGCCGAGACGCGCAACTTCACTCGCGCCGCCGAGCAGAGCCTGGTCGCGCAGTCGGCGCTGAGCCAGCAGGTCGCCGCGCTGGAGAAGGAGGTCGGCAACCAGCTGTTCCACCGTACGTCGCGAGCGGTCACGCTGACCGAGGCGGGCGAGGTGTTGCTGCCGCTGGCACGGCGCATTCTCGCGGATGTCGAGCTGGCGAAGATGGAGATGGACGCGCTGGCCGGGGTCAGGCGGGGCAAGCTGCGGCTCGGGCTGATCCAGACGGCCGGGACCGAGGTCGACGTGATCGCGGTGATCGGTGCGTTTCATCGGCGCTATCCCGGCATCGAGTTCGACATCACCGACCGGCCGTCCGGGCCGCTCGTCGCCGGCATCGTCGCGGGTGAGCTGGACGTCGCCGTCGTGGGGCTCGGTGCGGCGGAGCTGCCCGAGGGGGTCGCCTACCTGTCGCTGGTCGTCGATCCGCTCGTCGCGATCGTCGCGGCCACCAGCCCCCTCGCCGCCCGGGAACGGCTGACCATCCCCGAGCTGATCGATGCCGGTACCTTCATCCAGTTCACTCGCTCGTCGGGGCTGCGGCAGCAGGTCGACAACGCGTTCATCCGGGCCGGGCGGCCGCCGGCCGAGTCGTTCGAGCTGGGCCACGTGCGGGACATGGTCCGGATGGCGGGCTCCGGTGTCGGCGTGACGATCGTCCCGCGCTCCGACGCCCTGGACGCGCACCGGTCCGGCCAGACGTCGTTCGCGATCGTCGCGCTGGCCGACGCCGAGGCCCTGCACCCGGTCGGCCTGATCTGGAATCCGGCCCGGTTCTCGCCGGCGGCCGCCGCGTTCGTCGAACAGTTCCGGGCCACCGTGCATCGCTGAAACCGATTGCCGCGCACGGATCTGTGTATTGGACGCCCCAGCCCCGGGGCCCGAAGACTGTGCTGCGTGGAAGGTCTTCGCTTACAGATCCTGGGGCCGATGCGGCTGTGGCGGGACGGGGTCGAGCTCGATGCCGGGCCCCGGCAGCAGGCGTACCTGCTCGCGCTGCTGCTGGCCAACGCGGGCCGGCCGGTGAGCAGGAACGCGCTGATCGAGCAGCTCTGGGACGGTGACGACCCGGATTCGGCGGTCAACATCATCCGCAAGTACGTCGGGCTGCTGCGCCGCGTCCTCGAGCCGGAGCTGCCGATCCGCGGGACCGGCTCGTACGTGCTGCCCAGGAGCAACGGGTACACGTTCCTGCCGGGCGCCGCCGAGCTGGACCTGGTCGTGTTCCGGGAGCTGATCGATGCGGCGAAGGCCGCCCGCGACCCGGACGAGGCGCTCGGCCGCTTCGTCGAGGCACTCGAGCTGTGGCACGGCCACGCGGGTGGCGGGCTCGACCCGGCCGCGGCGGCGATGGCGGTGTTCGCGGCCCTGGACGCGGAGTTCTTCGCGGCCTGCCTGGCCGCGGCCGAGCTGGCGCTGGCGCAGGACCGGCCGGGGGTCGTCCTCAAGCCGCTGCGCCTCGCGGCGGCGATGGCGCCGCTGCACGAGGGCGTCCAGGCGAGCCTGGTCACCGTCCTGGCCACGACCGGGCAGCAAGCCGAGGCACTGGAGGTGTACGGCCGGGTCCGGGACCGCCTCGCCGCCGAGGTCGGGGTCGCGCCGGGCCCGGCGCTGCTGGCCGCGCACCGGCGGGTGACGGGGCCGCCGCGCGACCGGGTGGACGCGGCCAGCGCACTCATCCGTGCGGCCGAGCGGCTCGCCGCCGATGCCCGCCTGTTCGCGCAACAGGTCGAGGGGTTCGTCAAGGAACTGGAGTCCGATGCACCGATCGTTCACTGATCGTCGCGCGCGTGCACTCGCTGTCGCACCGGCCGACGTACCTTCGCCGCGGCAAGCGAAATCGCCGGCAACCATCGAGCGAACCGAGGTGCACGATGCCCACGATCACGACGACTGATGGCACGGAGATCTTCTACAAGGACTGGGGCTCCGGCCAGCCGATCGTCTTCAGCCACGGATGGCCGCTGTCCGCCGACGACTGGGACGCCCAGCTGCTGTTCTTCCTCCATCACGGGTACCGCGTCATCGCGCACGACCGGCGGGGACACGGACGCTCCGCCCAGGTCGGCACCGGCAACGACATCGACCACTGGGTCGCCGACCTGGCCGCCCTGACCGGGCAGCTCGACCTGCACGACGCCGTCCACATCGGGCACTCGACGGGCGGCGCCGAGGTGGCCCGCTACGTCGGCCGGCACCAGGACCGGGTGGCCAAGGCGGTGCTGGTCAGCTCCCCGACGCCGAGCATGGTGCGGACCGAGGAGAACCCGGCCGGCCAGCCCCGGGAGTGGTTCGACGCGGTGCAGGGCGGCGTGCTGGGCAACCGGTCGGAGTTCTTCCGCGCCGTCGCTGAAGGCCCGTTCTACGGGTACAACCGGCCGGGCGCGACACCGTCCGAGGCGGTTGTGGCGAACTGGTGGCGCCAGGGCATGGCGGGCAGCGCACAGGCCCACTACGAGACAGTGCTCTCCTGGCTGCAGGACTACACCGACGACCTCCGCGGCATCACCGTGCCGGTGCTGGTCATGCACGGAGACGACGACCAGATCGTCCCGTTCGGCAGCTCGGCGCCGCGCGCGGTCGACGTCCTGAAACACGGATCCCTCAAGACGTACGAGGGCTATCCGCACGGCATGCTGACCACCCACGCCGACGTCCTCAACGCCGACCTGCTCGCCTTCATCCGGCAGTAGAGCCGCAGCCGTTTCCGGCGCACGGTCGCAGTTCAGTCCTTCGGAGCGACGCGGATGTGGTTTGCGTTGATCTCGTCGGGTCCGCCGCCGCCGATGATACGTTCGGTGACAGTCTTGAGGTGGTAACACGACGGCGTACGGAAGGACTGCGGTGGGCGCGACGGAGATCTGGAAGCCGGGGCAGGACACGCAGCGCGTCGCCACCGCGCGGACACTGGGTCAGGACCCCGAGAAGATCCACTGTCCGGCGTGGGGTCTCGTCGGCACCCTCGGCGACAGCATCTGCTACGCGGGCGTCCCGGCGAAGGTCGACGCCATCCAGGCCGAGCTGGGCCGCCGCGTCGTCGATGCCGACCTGCCGGTCCGGGTCATCGCGCCCAGCTTCTCCGGCGGCATCTCCGACGGGCAGCGCAACGGCACGCCGCAGATGCGGTATTCGCTCATCGGCCGGGAGACGACGAACGACGGTGTCTGCCTGCACCTGGAAGGCAGCGACCTGCAGGGTGTGATCGCGGTCGTCGCCTGCGACAAGCCCCCGGTGGGGACCCTGGCGGCGATCCTGGAGCGCAACGTGCCCGCGGTGATCATGTCGGACGGGTCGATCCGCCCCGGCATCGACTCCCGCACCGGCGAGGCGATCGACATCATCACCTGCTTCCAGGCGGCGGCCGCCGCGCCGGAGGAGCGGCGGCGCGTCGCGCTCGAGGCCTCGCCCGGCCACGGCAGCTGCGGCGGCATGTTCACCTACAACACCATGCAGGCGTTCATCGCGACGTGCGGCATGGAGCCGCTGCACATGGTGAGCCCCGCGTCGGAGGACGAGCGGCGCGTCCGGGAGTTCCCGGGCCAGCTACTGGATGTCCTGCAGCTGCTGTCCAGCCGTGGTATCCGGCCGCGCGACATCGTGACCGCCGCGGCACTGCGCAACGCCACGCTCGTGGCGATCGCCATGGGCGGCTCCACCAACGTGGTCCTGCACGCCCCGGAGCTGGCCCGCGCCGCGGGTATCGACTTCTGGCGGGAGGTCATCACGCAGGACGAGTTCAATCGGGTGTCGCGCTCGTTGCCGGTGCTGGTGAACGCCCGCCCGTTCGGCCGGTATTTCATGGTCGACATCGACGCGCGGGGCGGCCTGCCGGTCATCGTCCGGGAGCTGCTCAACGCCGGTGTACTCGACGGCAGCTGCCTGACCTGCACCGGCGAGACGCTCGCCGAACAGGTCGAGCGGCTCGACCCGCCGGCGCCGGACGGCGACGTGATCCACCCGTTCTCGGCGCCGTACAAGCCCACCGGCGGCCTGCGGCTGCTGCGGGGCAACCTGGCACCCGCGGGCGGCGCCGTGATCAAGCTCGCCGGCGTGGAAGGCGGCATCGTCGACGGGCGGTTCACCGGCCGCGCCCGCGTGTTCGACAGCGAGCAGGCGCTGATCGACGCGCTCGCCACCACGCCGGACGAGTTCGTCGACCGCGACATGGTGGTCATCCGCTACGAGGGCCCGAAGGGCGCGCCGGGCATGCCCGAGCTGCTCGACCCCACATCGCGGATCACCACGCTGTGCCGGCAGAAGGGCATCACCATCGCGCTGATGACCGACGCCCGGTTCTCCGGCGGGTCAGTAGGCCTCGTCATCGGCCACGTCTCGCCCGAGGCCGCGCTCGGCGGCCCGATCGCCCTCATCGAGGACGGCGACACCATCGTCGTGGACATCAACCAGGACACCCTCGACTGTGTCGAGCTGGGCGACGAGGCCACGGCGGCCGAGCGCCGCGCGCGCTGGGAGGCACAGGTGGCGGCGGCCGGCGGCACGCACCCGCACGTCCGGCCGGTCAACGCCCGGCTGCTGCGGCGGATGCGGGCGTGGGCGCTCTCGCCGCTGCAGGGTGCGGGACTCGGCGAGCCCGAGCCCGAGCCGTCGCGAGGCTGATCCTCCTGGCGCTACGGTGCCGGGTGGTCCTGTTGTGATGCGGCGGCCTGCGGGTGCAGGTCGGCGAGGCGCAGCCGGTGTGCGGGTGGGTCGGGGACGGCGGTCCGGCTGGTGCGGTGCTGCCCGGCGGCGACGTGGAGGAGCTCGCCGGGGGCCAGCAGGCGCCAGCCCGGGTCCTCGTCCATCGGTTCGCTGGCCACGATCGTCGCGGCGGCGTCCGCCAGGGCGCCGGAGCGGACCCGCACCCGGCCGGAGGCGCTCGCGTGCTCCAGGTGGCGGTGGCCGTGGTGGCCGCCGGACGGGCGGGCCAGGACGTACAGCTCGTGGGTGTCGGGGTAGCGCAGGGCCCACATGTCGGTCGGGGTGGTGATGATCAGGTTGAGGGCGTACACGGGCAGGTTGGCGCCGATCCAGGTGGCCGCGCTCGCGATGGCCCGGCCCAGGTCGCCGTCGCGGCGGGCGTAGGCGGTGATCAGGGCGAACACGAGTTCGGAGTCGGTGTCGCCGTGGACGAGGTCGGTGACGGGGCCGCCCAGGACCCGGCCGACCTCGGCCCGCAGCCGGTCCAGGCCGGTGACGACGCCGTTGTGTGCGAGGAGGCGGCCGTCTTGCAGGAACGGGTGGGTGTTCTCCGGGCGGAGGGCGCCGGTGCTGGCGTAGCGGACGTGCGCCAGGAACGTCCCGCTCGCCACCTCCTTGGCTTCGCGGGCGAACTCCTCGTCCTCGTATGCGGCGACCGGGCGTTTGTGGACCTCGGCGGTGCCGTCAGGGGCGAAGACGCCCAGGCCGACGCCGTCGGGTTCGCGGCGGCTCTGCACGGCGAGGCTGTCGGGGGCGTCCAGGAGCCAGAAGGTGGCGGTGATCCGGTCCGGCACGGCGCAGAGGCCGAAGAGGCGGCACATGTCAGTGGTGGAACGCGGGCTGGGCGCCGCCGAGCGGGCCGGGCTGGGCCTGCAGTTCCGGCAGGAGGCGGCGCAGGTCGGACAACAGCAGGTCGGCCAGGTCGCGGGTGAAGCCGTTGCGCACGACGATCCGCAGGACGGACAGGTCGGTGCGCTCGGCCGGGAACGTGTACGCCGGCACCAGCCAGCCGCGTTCCCGCAGTCGCCGCGACACGTCGAAGACGGTGAACGCGGTGACGTCGGCGGTGGTGGTGAACGCGAACACCGGCAGCTCGTCGCCGCGGGTCAGCAGGCGGAACGGGCCCATGGCGGCGATCTGGCCGGACAGGTGCAGCGCCACGTCGCGGGACGCCTGCTGCACGGCCCGGAACCCGGTCCGGCCGAGCCGCAGGAAGGTGTAGTACTGGGCGACGACCTGGGCGCCCGGGCGGGAAAAGTTCAGCGCGAACGTCGGCAGGTCGCCGCCCAGATAGTTGACGTTGAAGATGAGGTCTTCGGGCAGCGCGGCGCGGTGGCGCCACAGGACCCAGCCGACGCCGGGGAACACGAGGCCGTACTTGTGGCCGGAGGTGTTGATCGACGCGACCCGGGCGAGCCGGAAGTCCCACGCCAGGTCCGGGTCCAGGAACGGCGCGATCATCGCGCCGGAGGCGCCGTCGACATGGACCGGGACGTCCCATCCGGTGCGCCGCTGCAGCCCGTCGAGTGCCGCGGCGATCTCCGCGACGGGTTCGTAGCTGCCGTCGAACGTCGAGCCGAGAACCGCGACCACGCCGATGGTGTTCTCGTCACAGCGGGCCACCGCCTCGTCCGCGGACAGGTGCAGCCGATCGCCCTGCATCGGTACGAGCCGGGGTTCGACGTCCCAGTAGTTGCAGAACTTCTCCCAGCACACCTGCACGTTGACGCCCATCACGAGGTTCGGCCGGCCGGGTGTGCCCCGCGCCGCCCACCGCCGCTTGAGGGCCAGGCCGGCCAGCATGCAGGCCTCGCTGGAGCCGGTCGTGGAGCAGCCGATCACGTCGGCCGGGTCCGGCGCGTGCCACAGGTCGGCGAGGATGCCGACGCAGCGCCGCTCGAATTCGGCGGTTTGCGGGTACTCGTCCTTGTCGATCATGTTCTTGTCGACGCACTCGGCCATCAGGCGGGCCGCCTGCGGCTCCATCCACGTCGTGACGAACGTGGCCAGGTTCAGCCGCGCGTTGCCGTCGAGCATCAGTTCGTCGTGCACCAGCTGCCACGCGGTGTCGGCCGGCACGGGGCTTTCGGCCAGCGCGTCCCGCGGCGTCGCGACCCGGTCGGCCGGCACCGGGTCGGCGACGGTCACGAACGGGTTCCCGGCCCCCAGCGCGTCCGTCCGCCGCGGTGAGCGGCCACTGTGCAGCACCATCACCGTAGCGTCGCGCCGCTCGCGCCGCCTCGGCCGCGCTTCCGGCCGGTGCCACCCGCGCCGTCACCCACCGTGGTGCTCAGTAGCCCGAGTCGGCGGCGAGGAGCTCCTCCAGGGCGGCGGCGATCTGCTCGATGGTGGTGTTCACGAACAGCAGCGACAGCGGCACCTCGATGTCGAATGCGGCGCGCAGGCGGGCGGCGACCCGAGCCGCGAGCACCGAGTGCCCGCCGATGGCGAAGAACTCGTCGTGGACGCCGGGGTTGTCGACGCCGAGGACCTCGGTCCAGATGCCGGCCACGTACTCCTCGGCGGTGGTCCGGGGGGCCACGTGCGCGGCGGCCGCGGCGTCGGCCGGGTCGGGCGCGGCCAGGGCGGCCCGGTCGAGCTTGCCGTTGGGGGTCATGGGCAGTCCTTCGACAGCGACGAACGCGGCGGGCAGCATGTAGGCCGGCAGCGCGCGGGCCAGGTGTGCGCGCAGTTCGGCGTCGGGTGGCGGCGGGCCCTCATGCGGTACAAGATAGGCGTAGATCGTTGTGTCGTGCACTGCGGCGGCGGCTCGGGCCACGCCCGGGTGAGTTTCGAGCACCGACTCGATCTCGCCGAGCTCGACGCGGTAGCCCCGGACTTTCACCTGGTGGTCGGCGCGGCCGCGGAACTCGAGCCGGCCGTCGGGGCGCCAGCGGGCGAGGTCGCCGGTGCGGTACAGCCGCGACCCGGGCGTGTCCGAGGACGGATCGGGGACGAAGCGCTCCGCGGTGAGGGCCGGGCGGCGCCGGTAGCCGCGGGCCACGCCGGTGCCGCCGATGCACAGTTCGCCGACGACGCCGATGGGCACGGGCCGCAGGGTCGCGTCGAGGACGTGCAGGCTGGTGCCGGCCAGGGGGCCGCCGAGGTCGGCGTCGGACGTCAGTTCCCGCATGGCCGACCAGATGGTGGTTTCGGTCGGGCCGTAGACGTTGAACAGCCGCCGCACCCGCCCCCGCAGGGCCTGGGCCAGCTCGAGCGGGACGGCCTCGCCGCCGGCCAGGGCGGTCACCGACGGTTCGGCGAAGCCGGCGTCGAGCATGAGGCGCCAGGTGGTGGGTACCGCCTGCACGTGGGTGACGGCGTGCCGGCGCACGAGGTCGCACAGAGCTGCGGGATCGACGGTCTCGGCGATGACGACACGGCCGCCGGTCGCGACGGGCAGCAGCATCTCCAGCAGCGAGATGTCGAACGCCGGGGTGGTCAGGTGCAGCCACACGTCGCTGTCGCCGCTGCCGAGGCGGCCGGCGATGGCGTCGAGCAGGTTGCGCAGCGCGCGGTGCTCGACCTCGACGCCCTTCGGCCGGCCCGTGGAGCCCGACGTGTAGATGACGTAGGCGAGGTCACCGGCGCTGGCATCCGGCAGCGGCGAAGGCGGCCCGTCGACATCGGTGGAGTCCAGCACGGCGGACACGGCCGCGTCGGCGAGCACGAACCGGGTCCGCGCCTCAGGGTGTTCCGGGTCGAGCGGCACGAACCCGGCGCCCGACTTCAGCACGCCCCAGACGGCGATGTGCAGGTCGAGGGAGCGGGGCAGGGTGAGGGCGACGAGGTGGCCGGGGCCGACGCCGGCCGCGCGCAGGTGCCGGGCGACCCGGTCGGAGCGGGCGTCGAGCTCGGCGTAGGTCAGCGTGCCGGCGGCCGAGACGACCGCGGTGGCCGGGCCGGACCGGGCGACCTGGGCCCGGAACGCCTCGAGTACGGTGCCGGCCGGGCCGGGGCCGCGGCCGCGGCCGAAGCGGTCGAGGTCGGCCAGTTCAGCCGGGGTCGTGACCGGCAGGGCGTGCAGCTGGGTGCCCGGGTCGGCGACGGCCGCGGCGAGCAGCAGGGCCAGGTTGTCGGCGAGGCGGGCGATGGTGGCCGCGTCGAACAGCTCGGTGTCGTAGTACAGCCAGATGTCGAGGGTGTCGCCGCTGTCGACGACCTCCAGGTCGAGGTCCATCTTGGCGGTGCCGTTGCCGAACTGGCCGCGGCGCTCGCCCGGCAGCAGGTTGAACCCGGCCTGATACAGCGCCGGGCGGGACAGGTCCCGCTGCGGCTGCAGGGCCTCGACGACCTTCTCGAACGGCACGTCCTGGTGGTCGAGGGCGTCCAGGACGGTGCCGCGCACGCGGCCGAGCAGCTCCCGGAACGTCGGGTCGCCGGCGGCGTCGATGCGCAGCACGAGCAGGTTGGTGAGCATGCCGATGACCGGGCCGAGCTCGGGCAGGCCGCGGCCGGCGACGGGCGTGCCGACGACGATGTCGGTGTGGCCGCAGACCCGGCTCAGCAGCGCGGCGTAGCCGGCCAGCAGGGTCATGAACAGCGTCGCGCCGTGCTGCTGGGCGACCAGCCGCAGGCCCTTGCCGACGGCCGGGGGCAGCGTGAGGCGGTGCTCGTCGCCGGCGTAGCGGCGGCGGGCCGGGCGGGGCCGGTCGGTGGGCAGGCCGATGTCGGCGGGCAGGCCGGCGAGGGCGGCCCGCCAGTGGTCGAGCTGCCCGTCGGTGAACTGCCGGCGCTGCCACGCCGCGTAGTCGGCGTACTGGATCGGCAGGTCGGGCAGGCGGGGCGGGCGCCCCTCGTCGAGCGCGGTGTAGCACTCGAGGAGTTCGGCGTCGAAGTTGCCGGCGGAGTAGCCGTCGAACACGGCGTGGTGGATGACGTGCACGAGGCGCCAGTCGTCGTCGGCCAGCCGGACCAGCCGGGCCCGCCACAGCGGCGCCCGGTCCAACGTGAACGGTTCGCTCGCGTCGGCCCGGGCGAGCCGGTCGAACGCCGCCTCCCGCCGCTCGGCCGGGACCGCACCGAGGTCGGACCGGGCGATGGAGCACTCGGGGTCCGCCTCGATCAACTGCACGAGCGCCCCGTCTTGTACTGCCAGTGCGGTGCGCAGCGTCTCATGGCGCCGGACGACCGCGGCGAACGCCCGCTGCAGCCGGTCGGGGTCGATCCGGCCGGGCAGCTGCGTCAGTACGTTGAGGTTGTACTGCGGCACGCCGGGGTCGAGCTGCGCCAGGAACCACAGCCGCTCCTGCGCGAACGAGGCGGGGAGGCTGTAGCTCACGAGCGCAGGCTGCGGGGGCGCATGTCGGTCCACACTTCCTCGATGTGGGCCAGGCAGTCCTCTTTCGGCCCGGTGAAGCCGTCCTCGTGCCAGCCGGCCGGGGCGGGGTCGCCGTCGGGCCAGATGGAGTACTGCTCCTCGTCGTTGTGCACGACCTTGTACTGCTCCGTCATTGCGGGCGCTCCAATCGCGGGATGGTCGAAGGGGCGGCCGCCGCGGGCTGGGCGGCGGCGCGGACGCGTTCGACGGTCGCGGCCATCCCGGCGATCGTCGGCGCGTTGAAGACGTCACGCATCGGCAGGCGCACCGACAGCCGTTTGCGGACCAGCGCGATGAGCTGGACGGCGACCAGCGAATTGCCGCCGAGCTCGAAGAACTCGTCGTCGAGGCCGATCGCGTCCAGGCCTAGCACGTCGGCCCAGATCTGCAGCAGCGCGGCCTCCAGCTCGCTGGTCGCGCCGGGGGCGGCGCCGTCGGCGTGCGGGCCCCCGGGCCGGTCGGCCGCCGCGCCGGTGTCCAGGCCGGTCTCGACGCTGTGCTGGGTGACCTCGCGGATGTGCGGGATGAGCTCGTCGAGCGGCACCACGGTGATCGAGACCTGCCGGCCGAGGTCGTTGGCCAGCAGCCGGTGCAGCGCGTCGGCGCCGTCGGTGGGGCGCATGAGCCGGTCGGCGTCGTGCTCGTCCGGCGGGCGGGCGGCGGCCGCGACGCCGCGGCTGACCGTCGAGGTGACGGTGTCGGGGTCGATGCGCCGCCACAGGTAGTCGGTGATGCCGAGGATCTCGGTGCCGTCGTCGTCCATGATGGACAGGTCGGCCGCGACGACCTCGCCGCCGCCGCTGTCGTGGTAGCGCCAGTGGCTCCACATGCGCTCGCGCAGCGGGCCCCGCACGACGATGCGGCCGTAGCCGATCGGGAGGTACTCGCCGCTCATCTGCCCGAACGACGTCGCCTCGTCGAGCATCGCCGGGTGCAGGCCCCACGCCGGCAGTTCGGCCGCGACGACGTCGGCCGCGTCGAGCCGGGCCAGTGCCTCGCTCTGGCCGCGGTGGACGGTGCGCAGGCTGTGCCAGCGGGAACCGAAGGTGATCAGGCCCGAGTTGGACACGTCGCTGAGGCCGCTGACCTCTCGCACGGCGAGCGAGCAGCGGGCCCGCACGGCGGCGATGTCGGCCGCCGGGGCCGGGCCCGGGTCGGCCCAGGCGGCGCTGCCCCGCACGTGCACACGCTGGATGCCGGCGGCGAGGCTGCGGACCTCGAAGTCGAGTCCGTCGGTGTTGGGGGCGAAGGTGACCCGCAGCTCGACGGCGGTGTCGTCGGGGACGGCGAGCCACTCGACGAACGCGACGTCGCGCAGTTCCACCACGAGGCCGGGCCGCTTCGCCGGGGCGACCGCCGTGAACGCCCGCCGGGCCAGCTCCAGGTAGCCGGTGCCGGGCATCAGCGGGGTGTCCATCAGCCGGTGCTCGCCGAGAACCCACTGGGTGCGTGGGAGCACAACGGCGCTGCACCACGGCAGCCGGTCGGCGTCGCCGGCGTGCAGGGCGGTGAGCATCGGGTGCTCGATCGGGCTGACCCGCTCGCCGCGCTGCAGGCCGCGGAACGCCTCCGGCGCGGCGACCTCGGCCGACATGCCGACCTCGGCCCAGCCGCTCCAGTCGATCGACACGACCCGGGTGGGCCAGCCGTGCGCGCTGTGCGCGTAGGAGTCCAGGAAGCTGTTGGCGGCGCAGTAGTCGATCTGCCCGAAGCCGCCAGCCATCCCGGCCACCGACGAGCAGATCGCGACGAAGTCCAGGTCGAGGTCGGCGAAGACCTCGTGCAGGGCGAGCGGTCCGAGGACCTTGGGGGCGAGAACGGACTCGGCCGTCGCCCGGGTCTTGATCTCGGTCATGCCGCCGCCGGGGATGCCGGCGGTGTGCACGATGCCGTCGATCCGGCCGAACCGCTCGGTCGTCGCCGCCCGCAGCCGCCGCAGGTCGTCGGGGCGGGTGACGTCGGCCGCCAGCACGAGGACCTCGGCTCCGGCCGCCTCCATCCGGCCGATGGCGCTGATCGCCCGGCCGGTCCGGTCGATGGTGCCGTGGACGTCGACGTAGGCGCTCCACTCCGCGCGGGGCGGCAGGTCCGAGCGGGAGGCGAGGACCAGCCGGGCCCGGACCCGGCGGGCCAGGTCCTCGGCGACGGTGATGCCGATGCCGCCGAGCCCGCCGGTGATGACGTAGACGCCGCGATCGCGCAGCCCCTGGGCCGGATCGGCCGGGGCCGGGACGTGGGCCTGGGCGTTGCCCTCCAGCCAGCGTCGCCCGCCGCGCACGGCGACGATCTCGTCGCCGGCCGGGGCCAGCAGCGCCGGCAGCGCGTGGGCGATCGAGTCGAGGTCGATCTGGCGGGTGCGCAGCCACGGCGCCTCGAGCGGGCCGACCCGCACGACCCCGGCGACGGTCGCGTGTTCGGGCCGCACGCAGTCGCCGCCGGTGACGGCCACGGCGCCGCTGGTGAGCACGTCGAGGTCGACGGGGGTGGCCGGCTGGGTCGCGGCGATCGCCTGGACGAGGAACAGGAGGCTGAAGAAGCCGAGGTCCTGCGCGGCCCAGGCGCCGTGCGCGCCGGCGGGCGGCGCGGTCGCGGTCCAGGCGTGCACGACCCGGGTGAGGGGCCCGACCCGGGCGGTGAGGGCGTCGTAGTCCTCGCGGCTGGCCGGCCGGACGGTGAACCCGTCGGGGCCTTCCGCGAACCCGGCGCCGGGCCGGACCGTCATCACCTCGGTTCCGGCGGCGCGCAGGGTGGCGGCGAGCCCGTCGGTGCCGTCGGTGAACAGCAGGCACCGGTCGATGGGTTCGGTGCCGGTGACCGGCGGGCCCTGCCGCCAGCTCGGCACCTGGAACCACTCGTCGACCGGGCGCTGGCCGGCGACGGGCTGGGCCGGGGCGTACGGGTCCTCCACCCCGGCGGTCGGCTCGACCCAGTACCGTTTGCGCTCCCACGGGTAGGTGGGCAGCGGCACCCGCCGGGCGCCCCCGGCGAGCGCGTCGGCGTCCAGTTCGATGCCGGCGACCCACAGCCGGGCGGCGGCCGCGGACAGGACCGCCCAGTCGCCGTCGCCGTGGCCGGCGCCGGGCAGGCTCGGCATCGGCGGGGCGCCTTTCGGGGTCTGGGCGCGGGCGAGGTCGGTGAGCTGGCGGCCGGGGCCGCACTCGACCAGCAGCCATTCGCCGTGGGCCAGCAGGGTGGCGACGCCGGCGGCGAAGGCGACCGGCTCGCGCAGGTGGCGGGTCCAATAGGCGGCGTCGGTGGCCTGCTCCTCGGTGATCCAGTCGCCGGTGAGGCCGGACAGGAACGGCATCCGCGGGGCGTGGCGGGGCACCGCGGCGACCGCGTCGTGGAACGCGGCCAGCGCCGGCTCCATCATCGGCGAGTGGAACGCGTGCGAGGTCTGCAGCAGGGTGGTGCCGACGCCGGCGACGACGAGCTCGGTGGCCAGCTCGTCGATGAGGCTCGTCGGCCCGGATACCACGCAGGTCTCGGGGGTGTTGACGGCGGCGACGGCCACCCCGTCGGGCAGGTACCGGCGCACGCCGTCGGCGTCGAGCAGGACCGCGAGCATCGAGCCGGGCGGCAGCGCCTGCATCAGCCGGCCGCGGGTCGCCACCAGCTGCAGCGCGTCGGGCAGGGTGAACACCCCGGCGAGGGTCGCGGCGATGTACTCCCCGATCGAGTGCCCGAGCATGGCGGCCGGTTCGACGCCCCAGGACTGCCACAGCCGGGCGAGGGCGTAGCCGACGGTGAACAGCGCCGGCTGGGCGATCGCGGTCGGCCGCAGCCGGTCGTCCTCGGCGCCGTGCAGCAGGTCGCGCAGGTCGAGTCCGAGCGGTTCGCGCAGCAGTTCGGCGCAGCGGTCGACGGCGGCGCGGTAGACCGGCTCGGTGGCGTACAGTTCGGCGCCCATGCCGGCGTACTGGGCGCCCTGCCCGGAGAACAGCAGCGCGACCTGGGCCGGCCGCTTCGGCGCGACGGCGCGCACGACCCGTTTGGGGTCGCTCAGGCCGGCGGCGGCGTCGGCGGTGTCGGCGGCGACGAGCGCGGCCCGGTGCAGCATCCCGCGCCGCCCGATCCGCAGGGTGTGGGCCACGTCGGCGAGGTCGAGGCCGGGCCGCTCGGCCAGGTGCGCCGCGAGCCGTTCGACCGCCGCCTGCAGCGCGGTGTCGGTCCGCGCCGACAGCTGCAGCACGTGCGCCGGGTGGGCCGCGCGGGCCCCGTCACCGGCCGTCGACGGCCCGGGTGGCGGCTCCTCCATGACGATGTGCGCGTTGGTGCCGCCGATGCCGAAGGAGCTCACCCCGGCGCGGCGGGGCAGGCCGTCGGTCTCCCACTTGCTCAGGGTCGCGTTGACGTAGAACGGGCTGCCCGCGAAGTCGATCTTCTCGTTGGGCCGCTCGAAGTGCAGGCTCGGCGGGATCAGGCCGTGCTGCAGGGCCAGGGCGGTCTTGATGAGCCCGGCGATCCCGGCGGCCGGGCCGAGGTGGCCGAAGTTCGTCTTCACCGACCCTATCCCGCACCAGCCGGTATCGTCGCTGCCCCGGCCGAACACGGTGGACAGGGCGGAGACCTCGATGGGGTCGCCGAGCGGGGTGGCGGTGCCGTGCGCCTCGACGTAGGTGACGGTGCGCGGGTCGACGCCGGCGACGCCCTGCGCCTGCGCGATCGCCGCGGCTTGGCCTTCGGCGCTGGGCGCGGAGAAGCCGACCTTCGCGGCGCCGTCGTTGTTGACCGCGTTGCCGAGCACGACGGCCCGGACGTGGTCGCCGTCGGCCACGGCGTCGGCGAGGCGCTTGAGCACGACGATGCCGCCGCCGCTGCCCCAGATGGTGCCGCGGGCGCCCGCGTCGAAGACCCGTGAGTGCCCGTCGGGCGACAGGACGCCGTCGTCGTCGTACATGTACCCCCAGGCCGGGGGCAGCTCGAAGGAGACGCCGCCGGCGAGGGCCATCTCGCACTCGCCGTTGCGCAGCGCCTCGCAGGCCAGGTGGACGGCGACGAGGGAGCTGGAGCACGCGGTGGAGACGGTCATGCTGGGCCCGCGGAGGTTGAGCTTGTACGACACCAGCGTGGCGAGGTAGTGCGGGTGGCTGGCCACCATCACGGCCATGTCCCCGGCGGCGGAGAAGACCCTCGGGTTGCGGCGGATGTTCATCCATTGGTACGCGTCCGAGCCGATCGCCCCGTAAACGCCGACCTCGCCGGGGTAGCGCTGCGGGTCGTACCCGGCGTCCTCGAGCGCGGTGTGGGACAGCTCCAGGAACGTGCGCTGCTGCGGGTCGCGCAGCTCGGCCTCGCGGGCGCCGATGCTGAAGAACGCGGCGTCGAACTCGTCCATGCCGTCCAGCAGCGACGTCGCCCGGACGAAGTTGGTGTCGTCGAGCAGGTGCGCGGGGACGCCCCGGGCCAGTTGCTCCTCGCGGGTCGGGAACCGTACCGACTCCACGCCCCGCACGAGGTTGTCCCAGTACTGCCCGAGGTCGGCCGCGCCGGGCAGCCGGCACGCCATGCCGATCACGGCGATCGGCTCGACGCCGCCTGCGGTGTCGGTGTCGTTCACCGGTTCCTCCTGTCGAGTCGGCCGCGGCGTGCGGCCACCCGCCGGGCGGCTCGGTCGAGCCCGTCCCGGCCGGGTTGCGGCGGCCCGGCATCCAGGTGGGATGCGAGGGCACGGACGGTCGGGTGGTGGAACAGCTCCACGATCGGGACGTCCCGGCCGAGCTGCTCGCTGAGGCGGGCCTGCACCGCGGCGATCGCGAGGGAGTGCCCGCCGATGTCGAAGAAGTTGTCGGTGGCCGCGATCCACGGCAGGCCGAGGACGGCCCGCCACACGCCGGCCACGAGCCGTTCGGTGGCGCCGGCGAGCCCATCACGCCCGGCCGCCGGCCGCGGTTCAGCCCGGGGCAGCGCGGCCCGGTCGAGCTTGCCGTTGGCGGTCAGCGGCAGCACCGGCAGGACGACGACGGCGGCCGGGACGGCGTAGTCGGGCAGGACCCGGCGCAGCCGGTCGCGCAGGGCGGCCGGGTCGAGGCCGGGCAGGGTGCCGACGGCGTAGGCGCGCAGCCGGGCCCCGTCGCGGTCCGCGTCGGCGACGACCGCGGCCGCGGCCACGTCGGGGTCCGCGGCTAGGGCGGCCTCGACCTCGCCCGGCTCGACCCGGTACCCGCGGATCTTGACCTGGTCGTCGGCCCGGCCGGCCAGCACCACGGCGCCGTCGGCGCGGTACCGGCCGAGGTCGCCGGTGCGGAACTCCAGCGGCCCGGCGAAGCGCCGCCGGGTCAGGTCGGGGTCGAGGTAGCCGGTGGCCAGCCAGCGGCTGCGGATGACGACCTCGCCGAGCTCGCCGACGGCCGCGGGGTCGCCGGCGGGGTTGCGCACGAGCAGCTGGGCGCCGGGGATGCCGTGCCCGACCGGGACCGGGTGCCCGCCGCCGGGGACCGGTCCGGTGATCTCGTGCCAGGCCTGGACCTGCGGGGTCTCGGTGGTGCCGTACAGGTTGAGGATGCGGGCCCGCGGTGCGATGCGGCGCAGCGCCTCGACGTCGGCGCCGGTGACCCGGTCCCCGGCCAGCCCGATGAGGCGCAGGCCGGGCAGTGCCGCGCCGGGCGCGGTGGTCAGCATCCGGGCCAGCGGCGGCGTCAGGTGCACGACGGTGACCCGCTGCGCGGCGAGCCAGCCGGCGAGCCGCCGCGGGTCGCGCAGCAGCGCCGGTTCCGGCACGCACAGGGCCGCGCCGAGGGCGAACGGGACGAACGCGTCGCGCAGCAGCGGGTCGTGGGCGAGCCCGGCCAGCAGCGCGAACCGGTCGGCGGCGGTGAGGCCGAAGGCCCGCGGGTACCAGTCGAGGAAGTGCGCCAGCGGCCGGTCCGAGGCCAGGACCGGTTTCGGCACCCCGGTCGTCCCGGACGTGAACGCGAGGTACTCCCCGCCGGCGACCGGTGGCGCCGCGGTCCGGTCCGGGCCCGGCTCGAGGACGGGGTACGCGGCGAGTTCCGGCGGCGGGTCGGCGCCGGGGACGCACAGCAGGGCCGCGACACCGGCCGCTTCGGCTTGGGCCTGGAGCCGGGCCGGTGGCAGCGCCGCGTCGAGGACCGCCCATCGGGCCCCGCCCCGCATGACCCCGAGCAGCAGGGCCGGCAGGTGGGCGTGGCGGGTGGCGAGCACGCCGACCGCGGACCGGGCCGGCAGGGCGGCGCCGGCCACCACGGCCGCGGTCCGCTCGATGCGGTCCCGCACGTCCGCTGGGGGCCGGATCGCGGCCAGGAGGCCGGGACCGTCCCAGGTGGACAGTTCGGCGGCCGGGTCGGGCAGGTCGCTCGCCGCGGGCCGGGCCGGCACCGCCCCGACCGGGTGGCCGGGCGCGGCCAGGAGCCCGTCGAGCAGCCTGGTGTAGCTGGTGACGAGAGCGTCGATGCGCTCCGCGTCGAACAGGTCCGGGTTGTACACCGCCTGCAGCGCGTAGCCGTCGCCTTGCTCGCCGGCGTAGAGCGTCAGGTCGAACAGCGACCCGGGCAGCCCGGCCGGCAGCGCCGTGGCGCCGGGCACCGGGGCCGGCGGTTCGGCGAAGCCGTACATGTTGAACAGCACCTGGACGAGGCCGCCGCGGGACAGGTCGCGGCCGGCCCGCAGCCCGTCGATGACCCGTTCGAGGGCGATCCCGGCGTGCCCGGTCACGGCGGCCAGCTCGTCGCGGGCCGCGGCGACGTGGGCGGCGAACCCGGCGGTGTCGTCGACGCGGAACCGGACCGGCAGCACGTCGAGGCAGGCGCCGACGACGTGGGCGAAGGCGGCGTGGCCGCGATCGGCGTAGGGCACCCCGACCAGCAGGTCGGCGGCGCCGGTGAGGCGGCGCAGCAGCAGCGCGAACACCGTCAGCAGCACCGTGTCGGGCGTGGTGTCGAGGTCACCGGCGAGGCGGCGCACGGCGGCGGCCGGGCCGGGTCCGACGCTCGCCCGGTGCACGGCCCCGCGGAACGTCTGCACCGGCGGGCGGGGCCGGTCGCGGGGCAGGTCCAGCGCCGTCGGCGCGCCCGTCAGGTGCCCGATCCACCAGTCGGCGTCGCCCGCCCGGGCCTGCCCCCGCCGCCAGGCGACATAGTCGGCGAAGGTCGCGGCGACGGCCGGCGGCGTGAAAGGTTCCCCGGCGTAGGCGGCCGCGAGGTCGCGCAGGAACACGTCCTGCGACCAGCCGTCGAAGACTAGGTGGTGGAAGGTGAGCGCGAGGGCCGCGCGGCCGTCGGGCCGCCGGCGCAGCGCCGCCCGCCACAGCGGCCCGGTGGCCAGGTTGAACGGTGTCGACGACTGCGCCTCCAGCCACTCCCCCTCCGTGTCCGGCTGTCCATCCACGATGGACAGGGCGACCGACGGCGGACCCTCGATCGGGGTCGGCACCCCGTCGACGTCGAGGACCCGCCACCGCAGCGCGGCGTGGCGCTCCTGCACGGCCCGCAGCGCCCGGTCCAGCGCGGCCGCGTCGACCGGGGCCGGCAGCAGGTGGGCGAGGGCGATGTTGTGCACCGGGGTGGCGACGGCCCCGGCGAGCCGCTCGACGAACCACATCCGTCGCTGGGCCGGGGTGAGCGCCGGCGGCTGCCCGGCCGGCACCGGCGGCGGCCCGTCCAGGGTGGCCGCGGCCTCGACCCGCTTCGCGAGCGCGCCGAGGGTCCGGGCCGTCAGCACGTCCTCGACGGCGATGTCGCGGCCGAGCTCGGCCCGCAGCGCGGCGACGAGCTGCATCGCCCGCAGTGAATGGCCACCGGACCCGGCGAAGTCGTCGTCGAGGGAGGCCCCTCCCCGCTGCAGCACCCGCTCCCACCGGGCGGCGACGGCCCGCTCGACGGGTGTGGCCGGGGCGCGGCCGCCGGTGGCGTCGGCGGCCGCGCGCAGGGCGGCGACGTCGACCTTGCCGGCCGCGGTGAGGGGCAGGGCCGGGAGGCGCACGACCCGGGTCGGCACCATGTAGCCGGGCAGCCGCCGCCGGCAGTGCTCCGCGAGGGTGGCCTGGTCGGGGCCGGTGGCGGGGGCGAGGCAGGCGACGAGCTCGCCGTCCGGGGTGACGTCGACGACGGCCTGGCGCACCCCGGGGCAGGCCCGCACGACGGTCTCGACCTCGCCGAGCTCGACCCGCTGCCCGCGGACCTTCACCTGCCGGTCCAGCCGGCCCAGGAACCCGATCCGGCCGTCGGCCTCCACGAGCACGCGGTCGCCGGTGCGGTACAGGCGCGATCCGGGCTTTGCCGAGAAGGGATCGGGCACGAACCGCTCGGCGGTGTGCGCCGGGCGGCCGAGGTAGCCCCGGGCCACCTGGACTCCGCCGATGTGCAGCTCCCCCGGTGTCCCCGGTGGGCAGGGCCGCATCCGCTCGTCTAGCACGTGGGCGGTGCACCCGGCGAGCGCGGCGCCGATCGGCAGCGGGCGGTCCCAGTCGCCGGTCAGTTCGGCGCCGACGACGCAGACGGTCGTCTCGGTCGGGCCGTACCAGTTGTGGAACCGCCGCCGGGGCGGCGCTGACCAGCGGGCGACCTGCTCCGGCCCGGCCGGTTCGCCGGCGCTGATGATGTCGGTGAGGTCCGGCAGCCGGTCCGGGTCGAGCAGGCCGAGCAGGGCCGGCGCGACCGCGCCCCAGGTGACCCGGTGGGCCTCCAGGAACGCCTGCAGCCGGGCCGGGTCGATGCGGTCGTCGTCGGGGACGAGCTGCACCGAGCCGCCGTGAGCGAGCGGCACGAAGACGTCCAGGACCGACACGTCGAAGCCGAACGCGGCGAAGCCGATGCCGCGGCAGGCGGCGCCGGTGCCGAACGCGCGGCCGGTCGCGGTCACGAACGCCGCGACGCCGGCGTGGCTCACGACGACGCCCTTGGGCCGGCCCGTGGATCCGGAGGTGTAGAGCACGTAGGCGGCCCGGGCACCGTCGACGTGCTCGGCCGCGGCGCCGGCCGCGCCCGCGCGCGGGACGACGGGCAGCAGGCGGCGGCCGGCCCCGGCGAGGGCGGCCGCTCCGGCGTCGTCGGTGAGGGCGACGGCGATGCCGGCGTCGTCGAGCACGTCGAGCAGCCGCGCCCGCGGGTGCGCCGGGTCGAGCGGCACGTAGGCGCCGCCGGCGGCGAGCACGCCGAGGATCGCCGCGATCATGTCCGGTGTCCGGCGCCCGCACACCGCGACCCGGGCCTCCGGCCCGACGCCGGCCGCCCGCAGCGCCCGCGCGTGGGCCAGGGCCGCCGCGGCGAGCTGCCGGTAGGTGACGCGGCGGTCCCATTGCCGGATGGCGAGCGCGTCCGGCGTCCGGGCCGCCTGGGCGAGTACGAGCTGGTGCAGTCCCCCGTGTGAATCTTTCACGTCGTCAGGCGTTCGAATCGCAGCCGCCAGGCGGCCCGCCGGACCGCGACCGCGGCCGTCAGCCCGGCGATCGGGAACCGGGTCACCGCGAGTCCGGCGGGTGAGGCGGTGCCGGCCGCCGCGCGCACCGCGGCCCGGGCGGCGGCGTCCCCGGCCTCGGGGGCCTCGTCGTGCAGGCCCGCGCCGACGTCGGCACCGCCGGTGACGGCCGTGAGCACGAGGTCACCCGCGGTAGCGGTGCTGGTGCGCAGGCCCGGTCCGGCCGGCCACGCCCGGTCGGCGAGGAACACGTGGACCTCGTCGTCGGCGGGCCGGGCGACGGCGGGCGCGGCCGCGTGCAGGGCCGCGCCGAGCTCGGCTTCGAGAGTGTCGAACAGGGCGGCGGGCCCGGCGCGGTGGAACGCGTGCCCGCCGGGGACCGTGTGCAGGCGGAACGCGCCGGCGGCGGCCCGGGCCCAGCCGAGCATCGGCAGCGGGCCGTCGCTGCGGTCGCCGGCCCCGGCGAACGCGACCACCGGCATCGGCAGCGCCCGGCCGATCGCGGCCGGGCGGGTCCCCAGCCATCGCAGGTCGGCCCGGACGATCGGCAGGATCAGCGCCCGCAGCTCCGGCTCGGCCCGCAGCTCCGGGCCGGCGCCGGTGAGCTCGATGAGCCCGTCGACGAGCCGCTCGTCGGGCCACTCGGCCGCGTCGACGAGCGGCGGGCGCCGGTCCGGGGGCAGCGAGCCGCCGACGTAGAGGGCCGCCGGCGGCGGCACGCCCGGCGTGTCCAGCAACCGCTGGACGACGTCGAAGGCGAGGCGGGCGCCCATGCTGTGGCCGTAGAGCGCGTAGGGCCGGTCGGCGTGCCCGGCGACCGCGGCCGCGATGGCGTCCGGTAACAGTTCGAGGGGCTCGGTGATGCGCCGCTCGCGGCCGGGCAACCGCAGCGGCCGCACGTCCACGTGGGCCGGGAGCCGGTCCGGCCACGCGGCGAACGCACCCGCGCCGCTGCCGGCGTCGGGAAGGCAGTACAGCAGCATTTCGCCGCGTGGTCGTGCGGGTCCGAACAGCCGGTCCTGTGTTTCGAAAATTGACGTCGAGCTTGGTGAAACAGCGTTATGCATCCGCGGCCCCCGTAGCCTGCGCGGAATATCAACATTGTTCGTCGTAGATCACCCAGGGCGGTCAGCCCGGCTATGAGCGGCCACTGTATGTCCGTTCCGGCGGCGTTGTCCAGGGTCCCGGCATCAACTCCAATAGATCAAAAATGGGGGGTTAGACCTCGCCGCATTCTCGGGTATCGTCCGGAACTGGCGTACGGGGGAGGTACGTAATGCATCGTGGTGCCATCGCCGATGCCGTAGGGGCCGCTATGCCCGCGGCAATCCAAGACCTGGCCGAACTCGTCTCGATTCCGTCCGTCGCGTTTCCCGGAAGCCCTCCGGAACCGCTGCTGCAGGCGGCCAAGCACACCGAGGAGCTGCTGCGCCGGGCCGGCCTGCCGCACGTGCGGCAGCTGCCGGTGGACGGCGCCCCGCCGGTGGTGTTCGGGGAAATCCCGGCCCCGCCCGGCGCGCCGACCGTGCTGCTCTACGCGCACTACGACGTGCAGGCCGCCGGCGAGCGTGACCGCTGGCGCACCGACCCGTTCGCCCCGGTGATCCGCGACGGGCGGATGTTCGGCCGCGGCACCGCCGACAACAAGTCCGGGGTCGTCGCGCACGCCACCGCCCTGGCCGTGCACGGCGGCCGGCCACCGTGCGGGGTGAAGGTCCTCATCGAGGGCGAGGAGGAGTACGGCGGGCCGTCCCTCGCCGCGTTCGTCCGGGCCCACCGCGACCTGCTCGCCGCCGACGCGATCCTGCTGGCCGACGCCGGCAACCTCCGCGTCGGCGAGCCGGCCCTGACCACGTCGATGCGCGGCGCCGCCGGGTTCACGGTCTGGGTGTGCGCGCTGCGAGAGCCGCTGCACAGCGGCGAGTTCGGCGGGGCCGTACCCGACGCGGTGACCGCGCTCGTGCGCATGCTCGCGACCCTGCACGACGACGCCGGCGCGGTCGCCGTGCCCGGGCTGCCCGGCGGGGCCTGGACCGGCCCGCCGCTGGGCGAGGACGTGATCCGCGCCGCGGCCGGGCTGCTCGACGACGTCGAGCTCGTCGGCACCGGCCCGCTCGCCGACCGGCTCTGGGCCGGCCCGGCGATCGTCATCACCGGCCTGGACGTGCCGCCGATCGCGGGCGGGGTGAACGCGATCCAGCCGGTCGCGCGGGCCCGGCTGACCGTCCGCGTCGCACCGGACGCCGACCCGGGCGCCGCCATGGACGCCGTCGTCGAGCACCTGGAGCGGGTCGCGCCGTGGGGGGTCCAGGTCGTCGCGTCGCACGAGATGCTCGGCCCCGGCTTCCGGTCCCGGCCCGGCGGCCCGGCCCGGGCCGCGATGGAGCGGGCGATGCACGTCGCGTACGGCCGGCCGGCCCGCGAGATCGGCGGCGGCGCCTCGATCCCGGTCGCCTCGACGTTCGCCGCCGTGTTCCCCGGGGCCGAACTGCTCGTGTTCGGCGCGGAGGACCGCGCCTCGGCGATCCACGCCCCGAACGAGCGGCTCGACCTGGGCGAGCTGGCGCGCACGATCCACAGCGAGACCTTGTTCCTGCGGGAGTTTGGCGGCGGCGATGACTGAGCGGCGAACCCTGAACTCGGCGCAGCGGGCGGCGATCGAGGCCCGGCTGCGCACGGCGATGTCGGCCCGGCCGGCGAGCGGATTCCCGCGGCTGCGGCCCGGGGTGCGCCCGCCGATGTCGTTCGGCCAGGAGCGGCTCTGGTTCATGGAGCAGCTCGCCGGCGGCCTGGCCGCGTTCACCGTCTTCAAGTCGCTGCGGCTGCGCGGCGCCCTGGACGCGGCGGCGCTGCAGCGGGCCGTCGACGTGGTCACCGGCCGCCACGACAGCCTGCGGATGCGCTTCCCGGTCGACGCGGACCGGCTGCCGACCGTCGACGTGCCGGCGGCGGTGACGGTCGCGGTCGAGCACGCCACCGTCGAGCACGCCGACCCGGCGGCCCGCGAGCGGCTCGCCGTGAAGCTGATCAGCGACGCCTGCGGGGAGCCGTTCGACCTGGCCGCCGGGCCGCTGCTGCGGGTGGTGCTGGTCCGGCTCACCGCCGAGGACCACGTGCTGCTGCTGGCCTTCCACCACATCATCGGCGACGGCTGGTCGGTCAACCTCCTGGTGGACGAGCTGTTCACCGCCTACGCGCAGCAGAGCGGTGACCCCGTCAAAGCGCTGAAGCCGCTGGAGCTCGGCTACGGTGACTTCGCCGCCTGGCAGCGCGAACGGCAGCGCAGCGGCAACTCGGCGATGGGCCGGCACCTGGCGTTCTGGCGCGACGAGCTGCGCGACCTGCCGCCGCTGGAGCTGCTCACCGACCGGCCCCGCCCGGCGCAGCAGACGTTCCCCGGCGCCTCCGTCGACCTGCTGATCGGCCCCGCCCTGACAGCCGCCGCGACGGAGCTGGGCCGGGCCAACGGCGCGACGCTGTTCATGACCCTGCTCGCCGTGTGGCAGGCGGTCCTCGGCCGCCACTCCGGGCAGGCCGACTTCGCCGTCGGCTCCCCCGTCGCCGGCCGCGACGACCCGCGGCTGGAGCCGGTCATCGGCATGTTCATGAACATGCTGACGCTGCGGGCCGACCTGTCCGGCGACCCGGCCTTCACCGAGCTGCTGGCCCGCACCCGGCGGCGCTGCCTGGCCGCCTACGAGCACCAGGACCTGCCGTTCGAGCAGCTGCTGGGCGAGCTCAGCCTGCGCCGCGACCCGAGCCGGGCCCCGCTGTTCCAGGTCGTGCTGTCGCTGGAGGCGTTCGACCCGCCCGCCCCGGCCGCGCCCGGCCTGGCGATCGGGCCGGCCGCGCTGACGACCACCGTCACCCGCACCGACCTGGAGCTGCACCTGCGCGAGGGCAACGGGCGGCTGGAGGGCGACCTCGTCTACAACACCGACCTGTTCGCCCCGCCCACCGCCGAGCGGCTGGCCGCGCACCTGATCGCGACCCTGGAGGCGGTGACGGCCGACCCGGCGGCGCCGCTGTCCCGGCTGAACCCGCTGCCCGCCGCCGAGCGCCGGCTCGTCCTGCACGAGTTCGCCGCCGGCCCGCCCGGCGGCCCTGCGGCCGGGCCGCCGACCCTGCCGGAGCGGATCCGGACGCAGGCGGCGGCGACCCCCGCCGCGGTCGCGGTCGTGGCCGGGGACCGGTCCGTCACCTACGCCGAGCTGCTCGCCGACGCCGAGGACCTCGCCGCCCGGCTCGCCGGGGCCGGCGCCGGGCCGGGGGCCGTGGTCGCCGTCTGCGCGGAGCGGTCCCTGGAGCTGTACACGGCGATCGTTGCTGTGCTGCTGTCCGGTGCCGCCTATCTGCCGCTGGACCCGGCGCACCCGCCGGAGCGCCTCGCCCACATCGTCGGCGACGCGGGGGCCCGGATTCTCGTCACCGGGCGGGCGCACGCCGACGGGCTGCCGGCAGTACCGGCGACGCTGTTGTTCGAAACGGCATCGGCACCGGCGGCGCGCAGCCGACCGGTGCCGGCCGGTCCGGACGATCTCGCGTATGTGCTCTACACGTCCGGGTCGACCGGGCGGCCCAAGGGCGTCGAGGTCGAGCACCGCGCGATGCTGCGGCTGCTGGAGACCATGGCCGCCCGGTTCGCGACCGGCCCCGGTGACGCCTGGCTGTGGCTGACCACGCCGGCGTTCGACATGTCGGTGCCGGAGCTGTTCGTGCCGCTGCTCACCGGCGGGCGCGTGGTCATCGCCGACGAGGGCCGCGACGGCGCCGGCCTGCTGCGCCTGATCCGCACCGGCGGGGTCACCCACGTGGAGGGGACGCCGTCGACGTGGCGGCTGCTGCTTGAGGCCGGCTTCGACGAGCCGTCCGTCGTCGCGCTCGCCGGCGGTGAGGCCCTGCCGCTGGACGTGGCCCGGGCCCTGCGCCCGCGGGCCGCGCGGCTGGGCAACATGTACGGCCCGACGGAGGCGACGGTCTGGGCGACCACGGCCACCGTGCCCAAGGATCCGGACCGGGTGACGATCGGCCGGCCGCTCGAGGACACCCGGGTGTACGTCCTCGACGCGGCGCTGCGCCCGGTGCCGATCGGCGTGCCGGGTGAGCTGTGCATCGGCGGGCCGCACGTCGCCCGCGGCTACCGGGGCCGGCCGGGCCTGACCGCGGAGCGATTCGTCCCCGACCCGTTCGGCCCGCCGGGCGCGCGGCTGTACCGCACCGGCGACGTAGTCCGCTGGCGCGCCGACGGCGAGCTGGAGTTCCACGGCCGCGCCGACGGCCAGGTCAAGCTGCGCGGCTACCGCATCGAGCTCGGCGAGATCGAGGCCGGCCTGGCCGCGCACCCCGCCGTCGCGCAGGCCGCGGCCCGCGTACACCCCGACGGCCGCCTCGTCGGCTACGTGGTGCCGGCCGGCGCGGCCGTGCCCGCCGAGGAGCTGGCCGCCCACCTGCAGCGTCGCCTGCCGGCCTACATGGTGCCGGTCGTCTTCGTGGCCCTGGAGCGGCTGCCGCTGACCCCCAACGGCAAGCTCGACCGGGCCGCACTGCCGGCCCCGCCGCGGACCGGGGCGGCCGTGGACGCCGACGCCCCGGCGACCGCCCTGGAGCGGCGGGTCGCGCTGGTGTGGGCCGAGGTGCTCGACCCGGCCGAGGCGTCCCCGGGGGCCGAGCCGCTCGACATCGGCCCGCTCGACGACTTCTTCGCCCTCGGCGGGCACTCGCTGCACGCCGCCCGGGTCGTGGCCCGGCTGCGCGCGGCGCTGCACGTCGACGTGCCGCTGACCGCGGTCTTCCATGGCAGCACCCTGCGGGAGTTCACCCGCCAGGTGCAGGACCTACTCCCCGACGGTGAGGAAACGCATGATTGAGGCGCCGCTTTCGTACTCGCAGGAGCGGCTGTGGTTCGCCGAGCTGCTCCAGCCCGGCGACGCCTCGGAGAACGTCCACGTCGTCTACCGGCTGCGCGGGCCACTGGACACCGGCCTGGCCGCGACCGCGATCGGGCTGATCGTCGAGCGGCACGCCGTGCTGCGGACCCGCTTCGAGGAGCGCGACGGCGAGCCGGTCCAGATCGTCGAGCCGCCCGCCGGCCTGCCGGTCGCCTTCCCCGACACCTCCGCCGCGCCGGACCCGGCCGCGGCCGCGAAGGACCTCGTAACGGCGCTGGTGAACGAGCCGTTCGACCTGGCCGTCGCGCCGCTCGTGCGGGCGGCCGTCATCCGCCTCGGCCCCGACGACCACGTGCTGTGCGTCGTGCTGCACCACCTGGTCGGCGACGGCGGCTCGCGCGGGCGGATCGTCGCCGAATTCGGCGCCGCCTACGCCGCGCTGGCCGCCGGCGCCCCGGTCGTGCTGCCCGAGCTGCCCGTGCAGTACCACGAGTTCACCACCCGGCAGCGGGCCCGCGGCGACCTCGGCATCGACAACCTCGACTACTGGCGGGACCGGCTCGCCGGCGCTCCCCCGCTGACCCTTCCATTGGACCGGGTCCGGCCGGAGGTGGCGCTGAGCGGCGGCGACGGCGTGCTGTTCCACCTCGACCCGGACCTCGCCGCAGCCTTCGAACGCCTCGCCCAGGCCGAGCGGTGCACGCTGTTCATGGCCATGCTGGCCGCGTTCCAGGTGGTCCTCGGCGACTTCGCCGGACAGGACGACATCAGCGTCGGCGCCGCGGTCGAGCGTCGCCCGCGGGTCGAGCTGGAGCCGCTGATCGGGTTCTTCATCAACATCGTCGTGCTGCGTGGCGACCTGTCCGGCGACCCGACGTTCCGGGAGCTGCTCGGCCGGGCCCGGGAGGCCTGCCTCGGCGCCTACGCCCACATCGACGTCCCCTACGAGCGGCTGATCAGCGACCCGGACGTGGCCCGCGGCTCCCGTGCGGCCCTGTTCGACGTGATGCTGGTGCTGCACAACGAGGACGACATCGACCAGCAGATCGTGCCCGGGCTGCACTCGGAGCACTTCGACACCGGCTTCCAGCACGCGAAGATCGACATGTCGCTGGACGTGTGGCGCTCGGCGAGCGGGCTGCGGCTCATGCTGCAGTACGACACCGACCTGTTCGACCGGGCCACCGCCGAGCTGATGGCGGCCCGGCTGGCCCGGCTGCTCGAGGCGGCCACCGCCCGGCCGGACGCTCCGCTGTCCACACTGGACACCTCGACCGACGGCGACCGGGAGCGGCTGCTGGAGCTGGGCTGCGGCCCGGCCGCCGGCACCGCACCGGACCTCGTCACGGCCGTGCGGGAACAGGCCCGGCGCGCCCCGGACGCGATCGCCGTGTCCTGCGGCACCGGGCGGATCACCTACCGCGAGCTCGACGCCCGGGCCGAGCACATCGCCGGGCGGCTGCGGGCGGCCGGGGTCGGCCCGGGCGCCGTCGTCGGCGTGGGCCTGGAGCGCGGCCCCGACCTCATCGCCACGTTCGTCGCGGCGGGTCGCTGCGGCGCCGCCTACCTGCCGCTGGACCCGGCCTATCCGGCGGCGCGGCGGGAGTACATGGTGGCCGACAGCCGGGCCACGCACGTCGTCACCGGCCCCGCCGACCTCGACGGCGGCGAGACTGCGGCGCTCGAGGCCGGCGCGCCCGAGGCCGGCGAGCTCGCCTACGTCATCTACACGTCCGGCTCGACCGGGCAGCCCAAGGGCGTCGCGGTGCCGCATGGCGCGGTCGCGGCCCGGGTGGCGTGGATGCGCGAGCGGTACCGCATCGGTCCCGGCGACCGGGTCGTGCAGTTCGCCGCGACGAGCTTCGACACTCACGTCGAGGAGGTCTGGCCAGCGCTGACGGCCGGCGCCGAGCTGGTGCTGCTGCCGCCCGGCGAGCACCTGCCGGACCTGCTCAAGGCCGAGCCCGGCATTACCGTGCTGGACCTGCCGACCGCCTACTGGCACGAGCTCGTCGCCGACGGCATCGACTGGCCGCCGGCGCTGCGGTTGCTGATCCTCGGGGCCGAGCAGGTCCGCCCGGACGCCGTCGCCCGCTGGCGGGACCAATTACCCGACGCGATCGAGCTGGTGAACACCTACGGCCCGACCGAGACCACGGTCATCGCGACCACCGCCACCCTCGGCGCGGCCGACATCGACCGCCGCCCGCCGATCGGGCGCCCGCTCGCCGACACATCGGTCTATGTCCTCGACGACCGCCTCCGGCTGGCCGGCCCCGGCATGCCGGGCGAGCTGTGCATCGCCGGCGCCGGGCTGGCCCGCGGCTACCTGCACCGGCCCGCGGCGACCGCGGAGCGCTTCGTGCCCGACCCCTTCGGACCGCCCGGCTCGCGCATGTACCGCACCGGCGACCGCGTCCGCTGGCGCCCCGACGGGCAGCTGGAGTTCCTCGGCCGCGCCGACGAGCAGGTGAAGGTCCGCGGCTATCGGGTCGAGCCGGGCGAGGTCGAGACCCGCCTGGTCGCCCACCCCCAGGTCGAACAGGCCCTCGTGGTGGTCCCGCCGGGCGGGCACGAGCTCGTCGCCTACGTGGTCGGTTCCGGCATCGACGTCGCGGCGCTGCGGCCGTTCGCCGCCGAGACGCTGCCCCGGTGGATGGTGCCGGCGCAGATCGTGGTGCTGGACCGCATCCCGCTGACCCCCGGCGGCAAGGTCGACCGGCGGGCCCTGCCGGCGCCGGACCGGGTCCAGCACGGCTTCGTCGCGCCGCGGACCAGCGCCGAGGAGCTGGTCGCGGCCGTCTGGTGCGACGTGCTCGGCCTGGACCGCGCCGGCGCCCACGACGACTTCTTCGAGGTCGGCGGGCACTCCCTGTTTGCCACGAAGGTCGCCGCGCGGCTGCGGGCGGCGGTCGGAGTCGAGGTACCGATCCGGATGATCTTCAGTCACACGACCCTCGAGGAGCTGGCGATCCTCGTCGAGGACCTGCTCGTCGCCGACATCGACCTGCTCTCCGACGACGAGGCCGCCGCCCTGCTCTCCGCGGACGGTGCGGCGTGACGGCCGCACCGTCGCAGTCGAACCTGTCGCCGGTCAAGCGGGCGCTGCTGGAGCAGCGGCTGCGGGCCTCGGCGGCCACGACGACGGCCGTGATCCCCCGGCGCCCGGCCGGGGCCGGTGACCCGCCGCTGTCGTTCGGGCAGGAGCGGCTCTGGTTCATGGAGGAGTTCGCGCCCGGCAGCGCCGCCTACTCGCTGCCGTTCCTGGTGCGCCTGCGCGGCGCGCTCGACCACGCCGCCCTCACCACCGCCGTCAACGGCCTCGTCGCCCGGCACGAGCCGCTGCGCAGCCGCTTCCCGGCCGGCGACGACGGGAAGCCGCACCTGCGAATCGACCCGTGGACACCTGTGGAGGTGCCGGTCGTGGCCGCGGCGGACGAGGCCGCGGCCCGGCACCTGCTCGGCGAGGCGATCGCGGTGCCGTTCGACCTCGCCACCGGACCGCTGCTGCGCCCGCTGCTGGTGCGGCTCGGCCCGGCCGAGCACGTCCTGCTGATCCTGATCCACCACATCGCCACCGACGGCTGGTCGATGGACCTCGTCTACCACGAGGTCGTCACCGGCTACGACGCCGCCGTCGAGGGCCGGACGCCGGACCTGCGAACGCTGCCCATCGGGTACGGCGACTACGCGGCCTGGCAGCGCGAGCACCTCACCGGCACCACCCTCGGCCGCGACGTCGACTACTGGCGCACCGCCCTGGCCGGGCTCGAACCGCTCGACCTGCCGACCGACCGGCCCCGCCCGGCCCGCCAGACCTACGCGGGGGCGAACCGGCCGATGGGCCTGGACGCCGGGCTCACCGGACGGCTGCGGCGGCTGGCCCGCGACCGCGGCGCGACGCTGTCCATGGCGCTGCTGGCGTGCTGGCAGGCGGTCCTGGCCCGGCACAGCGGCCAGCGGGACTTCGCCGTCGGCACCCCGGTCGCGGGCCGGCCGCACCCGGAGGTCGAGGGCCTCGTCGGGATGTTCGTCAACACCCTCGCCGTGCGCGCCCGCCTGGACGGCGACCCGACGTTCACCGAGCTGCTCGCCCGCACCCGCGAGGCGTGCCTCGACGCGTACGGGCACCAGGACGTCCCGTTCGAGCGGCTGGTCACCGAGCTGAAGGTCATCCGCGACGTGGCCCGGCCGCCACTGTTCCAGGTGCTGCACGTGCTGCAGAACTACACCGCACCGGGCCAGGCGCGGCCCGGCCGGATCGGTGTCGAGCCGTTCCGGGTGCCGCTCGCCGCAAGCCGGTTCGACCTGGAGCTCTACTGGGCCGAGTTCGGTGCCGAGCTGGGCGGCGTGCT
The DNA here is from genome assembly GCF_044454505.1 of Dactylosporangium sp. NPDC051541. NCBI lineage: Bacteria > Bacillati > Actinomycetota > Actinomycetes > Micromonosporales > Micromonosporaceae > Dactylosporangium > Dactylosporangium sp. NPDC051541. The sequence continues at coordinate 18,697 of NZ_JBITDU010000007.1, read as the reverse complement.
CACCTACAACCCCGACCTGTTCCTCCCGGAGACGATCGAACGGCTGGCCGAGCACCTGGTGACGTTCATCCGGGCCGTCGTCGACGACCCCGGCCGGAGACTGTCCGCGGTGGACCTGGCGCCGGGCGTGCTCGCCGCGCCCGCGGCCGTGGACGTGCCCGACGCCACCCTCACCGACCTGCTCGCGGCCCAGGTCCGCCGGACGCCGCACGCGCCCGCGGTCACCTTCGAGGGCCGGACCTGGACCTACGCCGAGCTCGACGCCGCCGCCGGCAAGGTCGCACGCCGGCTGCGACGGGACGGCGTCGGCCCGGGCGACCTGGTCGCCGTGTGCGCCGAACGCTCCCTCGAGCTCGTCGCCGGGTTGCTGGGCGTGCTGCGGGCGGGCGCGGCCTACGTGCCGATGGACCCCGAGTATCCGGCCGACCGGCTGGCGTTCATGCGCACCGACGCCACCGCCGCGGTCATGCTCACCCAGGAGGACCTGACCGCCCTGCCGCTGGATCCCGCGGACGAGGACGCCGGGCCGTTCCCCCGGGCCACCCCGGACGACCTCGCCTACGTCATCTACACGTCCGGCTCGACCGGGCGGCCCAAGGGCGTCGGCAACACCCACCGCGGCATCGTCAACCGGCTCGACTGGATGCAGCGGCAGTACCGGCTCGACGCCACCGACGCCGTCCTGCAGAAGACCCCGGCGAGCTTCGACGTCTCCGTGTGGGAGTTCTTCTGGCCGCTGCTGGTCGGGGCCCGCCTCGTCCTGGCCCGCCCCGGCGGCCACCGTGATGCGGCCTACCTGCGCGACCTGATCGACGCCGAGCGGATCACCACCACGCACTTCGTGCCGTCGATGCTCGCGGTGTTCCTGGCCGAGGCGGGCGCGGGCGCGTGCCCGTCGCTGCGGCGGGTCATCTGCAGCGGCGAGGCGCTCCCGCCCGCCGTCGCCACCCGCTGCCTGCAGACGCTGCCGGCCCGGCTGTGGAACCTGTACGGCCCGACCGAGGCGGCCGTGGACGTCTCGGCCTGGGAGTGCACCGCCGACGCCCTCGCCGGCCTGGCCCGGGTGCCGATCGGCGCGCCGATCCAGAACATCGCCCTCTACGTGCTGGACGAGCACCGGCGGCCGGCCCCGGTCGGCGTGGCCGGGCAGCTCTACATCGCCGGCGTCGGGCTCGCCCGCGGCTATCTGCGCCGCCCCGCCCTCACGGCCGAGCGGTTCGTCCCCGACCCGTTCGGCCCGCCGGGATCGCGCATGTATGCGACCGGCGATCTGGCTCGTTGGCGTGCTGACGGTACCGCCGAATTCCTGGGCCGTATCGACGGGCAGATCAAGCTGCGCGGTCTGCGGATCGAGCTCGGCGAGATCGAGGCGGCGCTGCGCGAGCAGCCCGGCGTGACCGACGCCGCCGCGGTCGTGCGTGAGGACCAGCCCGGCGACCGGCGCATCGTCGCCTACGTCACCGGGGCGGCCGATGTCGTCGCCGCCCGGTCGGCCCTGAAGGAACGGCTGCCCGACTACATGGTGCCGGTGGCCGTCGTCGCCCTCGACGCGCTGCCGCTGTCCCCCAGCGGCAAGCTCGACCGCCGCGCCCTGCCCGCGCCGCAGATCGTCCGCGACGCCTCCACCGCCCTCGCGGAGCCGCGGACCCCGGCCGAGGTCCGGCTGGCCGAGCTCTGGCGGGACCTGCTCACGCTGCCCGCCGTCGGCATCGACGACGACTTCTTCGACCTCGGCGGGCACTCCCTGCTCGCCACCCAGCTGGTCGCGCGGGTGCGCAAGAAGTTCGGCGCCGGCGTCTCCGTGCTCGACGTCTTCCAGCAGCCGACCATCCGGGAGCTGGCCGCGCTGGTGTCGACCCCGGCCGCCGAGCGGGGGCCGCGCCGGCTCGTCCACGAGCTGACCCGGCCCGTCCCGGCCGGGCGGCGCACCATGTCGTTCGTGTGCGTCCCCTACGGCGGGGGCAGCGCGGTGGTCTACCAGCCGCTCGCCGACGCCATGCCGGACACCTGCTCGCTCTACGCGGTGTCGATCCCGGGCCAGGACATCGGCCTCGACGAGGCGGCGATCCCCCTCGACGAGCTCGTCCGCCGGTGCGCGGCCGAGATCCTCGCGGCCGTGGACGGCCCGCTGGTGCTCTACGGGCACTGCGCGATCGGCAGCGCCGTCGCCGTCGCGCTCGCCCGGGCCCTGGAGGAGGCCGGGCGCGACCTGGACGCCGTGTACGTCGGCGGCATCTTCCCGTTCGCGCGGCCCTCCGGGCGGGTCCTGTCCCGCCTCAGCCGGCTGCTGGCCCGCCGGGAGAAGCTCAAGGGCAACCGCTCCTACGAGAACTGGCTGCGCTCCATGGGCGTGGAGATGGCCGAGTTCGACGCGGAGCAGGCCGACCAGATCGTCGCCAACATGCGGGCCGGCTCCGACCAGGCCGAGGACTACTTCACCGAGCTGTTCGACCGGGACGTCACGCCGCTGCGCACGCCGATCATCTCGGTGGCCGGCGACCGCGACCCGACGACCGAGTGGGCGGCCGAACGGTACAAGGAATGGCTGTTCCTGAGCCCTTCGGTCGCGCTCGTCGAGCTCGACGAGGCCGGACACTTCTTCCTGAAGTACCGCGCCGAGGAGCTCGCCGCCATCATCACGACCGTGCACCGCACCACCGAGCCGGTGCGTGACCCCGGTGGCGGCTGGGCGGTCACCGGCCGGGCCGGGAGAGCGGAGCCGGGCCGCCCGGCCGTCGAGCCGACGATGCGCCGCTTCCTGGCCGTCGCCGCCGGGCAGCAGATCTCCATCATCGGCACCGCGCTGACCGAGTTCGCCCTGCCGCTGTGGATCTACCTGACCACCGGCTCCCTCGCCAACTTCGCGGTGTTCGCCGTCCTCGGCCTGGTGCCGGGGATCCTCATCGCCCCGGTCGCCGGTGCCCTCGTGGACCGCTTCGACCGGCGCCGGGTCATCCTCGCCGGCGACCTCGCCGCCGGCGGCACCCAGGCGGTGCTACTGGTCCTCGCCGTCACCGGCCATCTCCGGGTCCCCTACATCTTCGTGCTGCTCGTCGTGCTCTCGATCGCCTTGTCGTTCCAGCGGCTGGCGTACTTCTCCGCGGTGCCGCAGCTGGTGCCGAAGCGCTACCTGGGCCACGCCAACGGCGTCGTGCAGCTCGCGATCGGCGTCGCGCAGTTCCTCGTCCCGCTGCTCGGCGCCGGGCTCTTCGCCGCCATCGGCCTGCGCGGAATCCTGCTCATCGACGTCGTCAGCTATCTGGTCGCGGTCGGCGTCCTGCTGGCCGTGCGGTTCCCGGACACCATGCCCTGGCGCCGGCGCGAGTCACTCGTCGCCGAGATCGTGGGCGGGTGGAAGTACAGCATGGGCAAGGGCGGTTTCGGGTCGCTGCTCGGGTTCTTCGCGATCCTCAACATCTTCCTGAGCCCGCTGTTCCTGCTCGTGTCGCCGCTCGTGCTGTCGTTCGGCACCCTGTCGACGGTGGCCCGGGTCAGCGTCTGCGCCGGCCTCGGCGCCGTCGTCGGCGCCCTGGTCATGGGCTTCTGGGGCGGCCCCCGCCACGCCCGGGTCCGCGGCATGCTGCTCTGCGTCCTGGTGCTCGCCGGGGCCAGCCTGGTCACCGCCCTGCGCCCGGTCGAGGCGGTGGTGGCGGCGGGGGCGTTCGGCATGAGCTTCGGCCTGACCATCGTCAACGGCATCTACCAGACCGTCGTGCAGGTCAAGGTCCCGCAGCGCTACCACGGCCGGGTGTTCGCGCTGAACACGCTGCTCGCCTGGTCCACGATTCCGCTGGCCTGGGGCCTGGTCGTGCCGTTCGGCAGCCGCCTGTTCGAGCCGCTGCTGCGCGCGGACGGCCCCCTGGCCGGCACGGTGGGCGCGGTGATCGGCGTCGGACCGGGCCGCGGTACCGCGTTCATGTACGTCGTGTTCGCGGCGGCGATGGCGCTCATCGTCTTCGCCGCGCTGCGCATCCCGGCCATCGCCCGCTTCGACGACCGGGTGCCGGACGCCCTGCCCGACGACCTGATCGGCGCCCGCAACGCGGGCAAGGACGAACCATCGGCACCCAGATGACGCTCGGTGGCCGGTGCCGGTGTCGCGGGCGGTCATGCGGTACCCCGTTCCAGCGCGTCGAGGCTCTGCAGCCGGCGGGTGTCGCCGGTGTGGCCAGCATGGCGGCGCAGGTCGGCGACGGAGACCTCGGGGACCTCGAGGACTTCGGCGAGGTACCGGACCCGCGTCTGAAAATCCGCCAGCGTCGTGACCGCCGGCACGGTCGCCACCCCGAGCGCGCGGTCCAGGAGGGCGGCCCGTCGCACCGCGACGTCGCCGCACCAGACCTGGATGAAGTGGTTGTCCCAGAACTGGTAGGCACCGACGCGCGACGGCGGCAGGCGGGGCGGTTCGCCGAACGTGCCGGCCGCCATCACCACCCGCCAGCGGCCGCCGGCCCGGTCGAGCCGGCCGCCCTTGTAGGCCGTCGATCGGCCGAGCCAGGTCCGCCAGATGGTGGCGGGATCACCGGTGTCCTCGGCCTCGATGAGGTGTTCGACCGCGGAGTCGGCACAAACCTGTTCAAGGAACGAGTCGCGGTGCTCGGCGACGTTGCTGTAGGCCAGCAATTGCCCATCGGTCGTCTCGATGAGATAGCAGGGCAGATAGCCCTCACGGACGTTCTCCTGGCGCAGCTCGCGCAGCTGCGTGGGCAGGTTGAACTCGGCCCGGTCGGTCCGCTCGGCCAGCCGCGGCAGAACCTGGGGGTCGTACGGTGCCGCGGTGAACAGTGACCGGAAGCGTGTGCGATCGCCGAGCTGCTCGTCGGCGACCTTGGCGACGTCGAGCACCGTCACCGCGCTGTCGTAGTAAGGCCGCGGCAGCGGCCGGCCGGTCTGGCGCTCGAAGAGCACCTTGAGCCGGCTCGTCGACGGCACGTATCGCAGGCCGTCGCGCAGCGACCGGCGGCCGAGCTCGCGGACGCGCAGCCGACCGCCGTCGTCGGCGACGAGCTGGATGGCGATGAGGAAGGCCACGCAGCGCTCGACGATGCCGGGCGGGAGGCCGAGGAGGCGGGCCAGCCCGGGCCGGTCGTGGATGTCGGCCTCGTGCAGGGCCCGCAGCACGAAGTGGTCGATGAGCTCGAAGTCCTGCCCGTCGTACACCTGCGCGCTCGTCTCGACCTGCCACAGCGGCCACAGGACGGCGAAGAGGCGCAGCGGCCGGACCCCCGGCTGGGTGACGGCGTGCTCGACCGCCCGGGTGGCCGGGTAGATGACCCGCCGCTTCATGAACGCCGCCCGGCGCCGTCGGCCAGGGTGGCCGCGATCTCCAGGGAGCCGCGGCGGTCGCCGTGCCGATCGAGGTGCCGGCCCATTGCCAGCATCAAATCGCGGAACGGCTCGTCGCGGGCCGCGCGCAGCGTGCTGAGGTCGCCGACGAGTACCAACTGCCGGCGGGCGCGTGTGATGGCGACGTTGAACCGGCGCAGTTCGCGCAGGAAGCCGATCTCGCCGCCGCTGTTGCTGCGCGTGAAGCCGAAGATGACGAGGTCGCGTTCGCCGCCCTGGAACGAGTCGACGCTGCCGACGTGCTCGGTCGTCGCCGTCTCCCGGAGCTTGTCGATGAGCAGGTCCTTCTGGGCGTTGAACGGCACGATGACCGCCCAGTCCCGAAACTGCGGCCGCAGCACCCGCAGCAGGTCGATGATCAGGTCGGCCTCCAGATCGTTGCGATATCCGTGCCGGACGACCTCGCGCAGGCTGCGCATGGCGGTCTCGGCCCGATCGGCGCCTGGCCGATCCGAGGTGTCGACCATCGCGAACGGCGAGGCGAACAGGTCAGCGCCCACGCCGCCCGCGTGCCGGGTCGTCACCCGGCCGGAATAGAAGTGCTCGGACACGAACCCGGCGATCTGTTCGGGCATCCGCCGCTGCGTGCGCAGCCATATCGCGTTGGACTGCGGCGCACGCGGAAAGAGCAGCTCGAATGCGCTCCGGGCGAGCAGGTCGGTCACCTCCGGCTCGACGTTGGCGGCGAGGTTCGCGGCCCAGCGGCGCACCTCCTCGTCGAGGAACGGCGGCAGCTGGCGGTGATCGCCCACGAGCATCGCGCGCCGCGCCCGCACCAGCGGCACGAGCAGGTTCGGGGTCGAGATCTGGCCGGCCTCGTCGACGATGGCGAGGTTGAAGTCGAGCTGGGACACCAGCGCCGACGTGTCGGTGCCGATGCAGGTCGCGCCGACGACGTCGCAGTAGCGGGCGATCTCGCGCTCCAACTCGCCGCCGAGGTCGGCGACACGCTCACGCCACTCGCCCAGCAGGTTCGCCTGCCGCTCGGCGGTCGCCGTGGCCGCCGCCGCACCGGCCCGGAACGCGGCCCAACCGGCCCAGTCGGGGCCATCGGCGAGGTCAGGCGGGTCCGGCGGGAGCGCCGCCGCGGGGCGGAGCAGTTGCCGCAGCAACCCACCGAGCCGGGCGGGCTCGGGGGCCAGCTCCGCGAGCGTGCCGCGGGCGGCGCCCTGAGCCGCGTGCAGCCGGACCACCACCGGGTCCTTGGCCGCGAGGGCCGAGATCCGCTGCCACAGTGCGCCGCGGGAGGAATCCAATCCGGCCAGTGCGGCACCGGCAGCGCTCAGCGCCGCCTGGGCTCGCCGGGCCCGGCCCTCGAACCAGCCGGCAATCCATCGGTGCACGAAGGCCGGCATGGCGTTGCGCTCGGCGCGGGCCCGCGCCGCGGCCAGCCGCCGACCGGCCGTCTCGGCCGCACTCGTACGGACGGCGTGCACTGCCCGCGCGGCGGCCAGGTCCCGCTCGACGATGTCGAGCTGCCCGGCCAGGGGGCCTCCGGCGGCTCGGACGGCGGCCGCGATCCGGGCCGGTGCCGTGTCGAGCTCGGCCCGGGCGGCGGCGCCCCGGCCGACGACCGACTCGAGATGCGCCAGGTAGCGCTCGACCAGCGGCCGCTGCCCCCGGAACTCGCGCAGCGCGTCGAACCGGCCGCGATCGGCGAGGATCTCCCCGCGCAGGGCTTCGGCCCGGGTCTCGGCGGACATGGCCCGGACCTTGGCGCTCATCCGGTCCTCGTTGCCGATACGTACCACGTTGAGATCCGCTGCCAGGCCTTCGAGCACGTTGTCGACGGCGCGGTGGGTGTGCGAGGTGATGAGGACACGCTCGCCCCGGGCGGCGCATTCCCGCACGACCTGGACGATGGTGCGGGTCTTGCCGGTCCCGGGCGGGCCGAGCACCGCGAGCAGGTCGGGCACGGCGACGGCACGCTGGAACGCCTCGCGCTGGTCCTCGTCGAGGCCGGCGGCCGGCACCGCGTCACGGGCCGGTTGATAGGGCCGGTAGCGAGCGTCAACGAGGTGCTCCAGCAACCGCGGGTTGCGCGCGGAGCCGGTGCGCAGGGCCGCGACGGCATCGCGCTGGGCGCGGAAGATCCGGTCCCCGCCGAGCTCTCCGAGCGTGCCCTGGGCGCCGATCTGGTCGTAGTCGGCACCGGGCTCGAAGCGCACGACGACGTCGCGGCCTTCGATGTCGATGACGCGTCCGCGCATCTTGGGTACGTCACCGAGGTACACCATCGTGTTCTTGGTGAGCTCGGGCCGACGCGCCATCCGGAACCGGTAGACGCCGCGCGCGGAATGCCGCCGCTCCTTCGCCGCCTCGCGGTGCACGTAGGCCTGGGCGGCGCGGCCCTCGAGCCGGTCGAGTTCGATCTGCCGGCCGGCTTCGATCACCTGGTCGACGCGGTCGAGGTATCGGACGTGGGCCGGGGCGAGCGACGGGCCGTCTGGGGCCGGGCGGTCCGCGGCCGCGATCGCGGCACTCCACGCGTTCCACAGCGCGTCGCCGTAGGTGGTGGTCCGGGGCAGGCTGCCCTGCGCGAACGCCTGGTTGAGGCTCGCGAGGTCGGGTACCGCGCAGATGCCCGGGCCGGCCAGCAGTAGCGCCGCGTCGAGCAGGCGGTCCTCGTCGCGGAAGCGCCGCCGGGCGGCGTGACCGAGGTTGTAGGCGTCACCGGCGCGAGTGGGGTAGAGCCAGCCGACATAGCGGCCGGCGTACACCGCCATCCGCCAGCCCGTCCGGGTCCTCTCCAGGGTGAGCGGGAGCGCGCCCTGCTTGACCAGCGCGTCGAGCTCCTGGAAGAACGGGGTCGGGTTGTACTCCAGATCGGCGAGGAACTTGTCGGAGTACACAAGCGCGATCGGGCCGGGCACACGCACCGGCACTGGCATCATGCGACGACCCCGGCCGTCAGTTCCCGGCGGCCTTGGCGCAACCCGGCGGCGATCTCGCCAGCTCCGGGCCGGCGCCCCGGATCGGGATCGAGCGCTCGCAGCAGGAGCTGGTCCAGCCGCTCCGGAAACGTCGGCAGCAGATCGCGCAGCGGCACCGCGACCGGACCCGGACCCGCACCCGCACCCGCACCGGCGTGCAGCAGCGCGGCCAGCTGGAAGACATCGGTCGGTGGGCCCGGCCGCCCGCGCGCCAGCGCCCGCTGCTCCGGGGCCGGATGCTCGCCTCCCTCCCCCGGGCGGTGCGGCCAGCCGACGAGTCCGGGATCGCGCAGCCGACCGTGCCGCCCGGGCAATACGACTCGTACCGAATGGCCGTCCAGCACTCGATGCGCGTGACCGCGGCGGTGCAGCGCGGCGAGACCGTCAGCGACGTCGGCGAGCACCGCGAGGGCGAGCGGCAGCATGAACGGGTCCAGCCCGGGCCGCCCGTCACCGAACATCTCCAGCCAGCTCTTGCCGGCCGGCGCGTCGAGCACGAGCAGGTGCAGATCCCCGTCGCGGTGGCGCTCCACGAGTGCGGGCAGTCCGGCCGCTGGGCGTTCGAGGCACGCGGCCTGAGCGTCGAGGCCGTCACGTACCCGGCCGGCGACCGGCCCGTCGTCGTCGACACGCAGGCCGCGCAGCCACACCGACCGGCCGGCGCCGTCGAGATGGCGGCCGGCCGCCTGCATGAGCGTCCACGCGCCGTCCTCGGCCCGCACCGTCTCGACCGGGTCGTGCACCAGGTAGGTGCCGGTCGCACCGACGACCTCCGAGCCGCCACGCCACCGCCGCCCGTCGGGCGTGGTCGAGCCGATCCGGATCCGCGCGACGGGGGGCGGCGTGGCCTCGAAGGCGGCCCGCAGCCGGTCGATCTGCTCCTCGATGTCGCGCAGCATCGCCCGTGTCAGTTGAGCCGGTGGGTCGGGGCGCACGAAGGCGGGGCCGGGGGCGGCTCCGGTCCGTTCCCGGTACCACCACAGCGCCAGCTCGTGACAGGACTGCAACACCGTCATCGCCTTCACCCGGTCGCCCGAATAGCCGTGCACCGCCGCGTTGCCGTACTGCCGGACGATCTCGAGCAGGTCGCGCACGCGAGCAGGAATGGCGCCGGCGGTGAACAGCGACTGCGTGCGCTGCTGTTGCGGGGCCCGGGGCCGCAGGGTGACGGCGGCCCGGCGGGCGACGTCTTCGGCGAGTGTCTCGGTGAACCGGCGCCCGCGGGCCATGGCGGCATCCGGGTCGGTGTGCACGTACGCCTCGGCGGTAGCCGCGTCGCCGGCCAGCAGCGTTGCCTCGGGCACGCCGGCCAGTGCCGGATCGGCGAGGAAGCGGAAGTTGCGTGAGTCGTTCACCAGCTGCTGCACGTGACCGGTCATGGCTCCCCACGAGACATTGACGCATCCGAACAGCGCAGATTATCGAGGCATCGACACAGACGAAATATTCCTCTATTCGAGTTTCAGGTACTGCACATCCGCCCATTTGGCCCGAGCATCAACTCGGTGCGGAGACGCCGAAGGGCGCCCACCGGATTCGGTGAGCGCCCCCTTGCGTGGCTAGGTTCAGCCGTAGGTGATGTCGCTCTGGCTCACCTTGCAGTTGGCGTCGTTCCAGCCCACGCCGAGGTAGGTCGGCTCGCTGCCTTTCGCGACGCCCTTGTACTTGGCGCAGACCTTGATGCTGTTGTTGTTGAGCACCCGGACCCGGGTGATGGTCGCGACGTCGCCCCAGTTGGAGTTGATGCCCACGACGTAGTCCACGTCGTCGACGATCACGTTGTCGACCTTCACGTTGCGGGTGTACGAGTTGGTGCAGTTGCCGCAGGCCCGGTACAGCTTGCCGGTGCCCTTGAGGTAGAAGCCGCTGATGCTGACCGTGCCGTTGCCGTTGTGCTGGAACATCTTGTCGCTGCCGGAGCGCGCACCGCCACCGATCACGTACGACGTCCCTCCGTTGGTCTGCAGGAACGTCGCGCCGTCCTCGCCGATGTCGTTCCACCACACGTTGCGGATCGTGCAGGTGCCCAGGCAGTGGATGCCGTCGCCGGCCGGCGAGCCGATGATCACGTTCTGGATCGTGGCCCCGTTGGCCAGCTCGAACATCGGGTCCTGGCTCTCGGACTGGCTGCCGTCACCGATGCAGCAGTACGTCTTCATCCCGCCGTCGAACGTCCCGGACACGCTCTTGGTGCTGGAGAGCGAGACGTTGCCCGCGGACGACGGCCACGACGTGGTCGGGTTGCCGCCGCCACCGCCACCGCCACCGGTCGCGGTCGGTGTCGGGTTGCCGCCACCGCCGGTCGAGGTCGGCGTCGGGTTCGAGCCTCCGGAGGAGTACGTCTCGAACTCGGCGATCCGGGGCGTGCCCGAGGCACCGGTGATGTCGAGCGAGATCTTCTTCAACGAGGTCGACGAGAAGTTGATCGTGCTCGGCGTGCCGCTGCCGCTGGCCAGGACCGCACCCGAGTCGTAGTTGAGCAGCCGCCACGAACTGATGGAGCCGCCGCCCGAGGCCTGCTTGATGACGGCCGAGGACACCGTCGTCGCGCTGCTCCACTTGACGTTGATCTGGCCGGTGCTGCCGCTCGGCGACCAGTAGGTGCTCGTGTTGCCGTCGATCACGTTGCCGTAGCTGGTGCCGCTGGCCTTGCTGGAGCCGTCCGCACCGGCGCCGATGCTGAGATTCGTGGCGGCCGCGGCGTTGGGGATCTGTATCGCCAGCGTGACCGCGGCGACCGCAACCGCCGCGGCACCGCCGGCCAGCCACCGCACAGAGACTGGGGCTCGTCTCATCCGTGCCTCACCTTCCGAAGGTCGATTGCGCTCTCCTGGGCGGGGAAAGCGCTTTCCTGGCACCGTAGAGACCGATCAATATCAACACAAGGGGGTGTCCGATTCGCGGGGATATGGCCGTGAATACTGGTGAAAACCCCTGGTCAAGCCCCGGCCACCCCGCTGGCTGCGGAGCGGCAAGGCGGGATCCGGAGTACGGCCGGGTCAGCGGCCCGGCAACCAGGCCAGCAGCAGCTCGACGAACCCGATGCAGGCGGCCGCGGTGGCCAGGAGTGCGGCCGCGCCCAGCAGGGCCGCCCCAGCGTCGGGGGCGGCGACCGACCGGAGCCGGCCGACCTGCGGCAGCACGAGGGCCTCGACCCGCCGCCGGGTGTTCGATCCACCGAAGCCGAGCGCGTCGGCGGAGCCGTGGGCGGCGATCGCGACCTTCGCCACCGTCTGCGCGACCAGGCGGCGGTCGGCGACTTCCCGGGCGGCGTCCTCGTCGGCGCTGCGCTCGGCGAGGAGCCGCACCACCGACTCGACCGGCCGCAGCAGCGGGTTCACGGCCGCCGCGGCCGCGGCGAGCGCGGTCGTGCGGTAGTGCCGGCGCCGCAGGTGGGCGCGTTCGTGTGCGAGCACCGCGGCCTGCTCGCGCGGGCTGAGCAGGCGCAGCAGCCCGCTGGTCACCAGCACGTGGCCGCGGCGACCGCGGTGTGGCGGCACGGCGACCGCGCGCGGGCTGTCCCAGTCGACGACCAGCAGCCAGTGCGGTGCGGGCCCGATCGCGTGCAGGTCGCGGGCGACCAGCCGGTGGCGGCGCAGTTCGACGACCGCCCGCCCGGCGATCAACGCCAGCAGCACGGTGACGGCGATGGCGACGGCGTCCGGGATCGGCTCCGGCAGCACATGGCCCAGGCTGCGGGCCCGATGCGAGTAGGCCACGACCGACGGGATGTCGTCGGCGAGCGTGGCCGCGACGAGGATCAGACCGGTCAGCCCGGAGGCCGCCGTGATCGACGCGACGAGCGCGAGGGCGCGGGCGGCCCGCTCGGGCCGGGCCGATCCGGCCGTGAGCCGGGCCAGCGGCCAGAGCAGGAGCGGGAGCAGCAGCGGTACGAGCACCAGCCAGACCACGTCGTGCCCTCCTCGGCGCCGGCGGGCCGGCCGCGGTGGGAGACCTCACCCACACATTAGCGACAAGCGATGGCCGCCGCTGCCCCGATCGGCTCGCGGTCGTCACGGGCCGGCAACGCGACGGTGGCCCGCGGCCAGCCGCACACCGCCGGCGCGCCACCCAGGGTCCAGCGCGAGGTCCGGTCGCCAGGTTCGCGACGCGTACGCTGACGCCCGTGCCGGGTCTCGGGGAGTGGATCGGCGCCACGGTGGATCTGACCCATCCACTGTCGGCGGCCCTGCCGCACCACCCTGCCGTCGACCCGCCCCGGGTGACCGGGGTGGCCGGCTTCGACCGGGACGGATGCCGGGCCGGTCGCTGGGACCTCGATGAGCACTCGGGCACCCATGTCGACGCGCCCGCGCACTTCACCGATTCCGGGCTTTCCGTCGACGCCATTCCCGCGGGCGATCTGGTCCTGCTCGCCGCGGTCCTCGACATCCGGGCGCGGGCCGACGCCGATGCACACGTGCGGGTCGAGGACGTTCTCACCTGGGAACAATGCCACGGCCCGCTGCCGGAGGCGTGCGCGGTGCTGGCGCTGACCGGCTGGTCCGAGCGGATCGGCGACCGCCGCCGCTACCTGGGCCTGGATGCCACCGGTGACCCGCACTGGCCGGGATTCGCACCGGAGCTCGCGCGGTTCCTCGTCGCGCACCGGCCTCAGGTCCGCGCCCTCGGTATCGACACGCCGAGCCTGGACTCGGCGGCCGGCGAGCGGGCCGGCTCCGCCGTGCATCGATGCTGGCTGCGGGACCGGCGATACGGCGTGGAGAACCTGACCAACCTGCATCTGCTCGCACCGGCCGGCGCGATCGTCGTCGTCGGCGTCCCGGCCCTGGTCGACGGCAGCGGCGCGCCGGCCCGAGTGCTCGGCCTCAACCCCGTCCGGCACATCACGGCCGTGGACGGCGGCCGACCGGCCTGAGGCGGGGCGCCGACCGTGGCGAAGGCTGCCCTTTCAGCGCTCTCCCGGCTCAGGATCGCGCAGCAGCGCCCGGAGAAATTCCGCGTCGGCCGGGTCGAGGCCGGCGGTGAACTGCTGCAGGACCGCCCGGCGGTCACCGGGGCTCTCCAGCACCGCCCGCATCCGCCGCGCGGCCGCGGTGGCCCGGTCCTCGGCCGCGAAGTAGAGGTAGCTGCGGCCACCGGTGGCGTTGGCCCGCCGCCGCACCAGTCCCTTCTCCTGGAGCCGGGTGAGAATGGTCTGGACGGTGTTGTAGGCGAGCTGACCTCCGAGCAGCTGCTGCACCTGCGCCGGGGCCAGCGGGGCGGTCGCGGCCCAGAGCACCGCCATGACCTCCGACTCGAGCGAGCCCCAGGCCCGCCGCTCCGCGTTCATCCGTACACCCGGGCGTGTCCTCGGATCATCACGACAGGCTACCGGCTCCGTCTAATCCAGACCTTCCCCGCGGACGGCGGCGAATCGGACGGCGGAGCCCGGCGCCGCGGCGTGGTGCCGCGGCGCCGGGGCGCTACGGGGTCAGTTGCAGTGGGTGCTGGACACCGTGGACTCGGTCACCTGGTAGCTGCAGGTGCCCCACTCAGTACAGATGAGCCGTTCGGCGACCATCAGGTCGCTCTCCGGGCCCTGCTCCTCGGGAAGGGTCTGCAGTGCGGCGATGTCGAACATGGTTGATCTCCTTCGTTGCGGTTGCGGTCACGTTCGGGGTGGTACGGCGTACTCCTCCTCTCGCCGGTGCTGCTGCTCCCGCTCCCTGCCCACATCGGCATCCGCGGTCCAGGGGCGGGGTCCCCCGTATCGCAGCCGGAGCAGGAAATCCAGGACGCCGGCGGTACCGTGGCCGTAGTCGTACCCGCGGTCGGGGTCGGACGGCAGGTCGAGTCCGTCGCGCCGATACCGCTCGATATGGATCACCTCGGCCATCTCCTCGGCGCGGGCCCGATACCGCTCATCGCCGGTTCGTTCGGCCAGGTCGAGCAGGAAGTGCCCGTCACCGGCCAGCCCGCAGCAGGCACCCACCGCGGCGGACCAGACGTCCTGGGCGGTCGCGGCGGCGGCCTGGACGGCGAGGTCGGCGTAGCGCTGCTCGCCGGTGGCCGTGAAGAGGCGGATGAGGAAGGTACCGATGCCGCCCGGCCCGCTGCACCAGTGGCCGACCAGCCGTACCACCACCGGGTCGTATGGTTCGTCGACGTCGCCGCGCCACCGGGCCGCGCCGTCCTCCACCTGGGCGGCCCGGGCCAGTGTGTCACCGGCCCCGACGGCCGCCGCACGGTACCGGTCCTCGCCCAGCGTCGTGGCCGCGGCCAGCAGGAACGCCCCGATGCCGGCCACACCGTGGGCGAACCCGAGCGCGGCCCGGCCCGCGAAGCGCGAGTCGGCGTCGGACCTGACCGGCCAGGCCCAGTCCGGACCGCGGCGCCGGGCGGCGCCCAGGATCGTGTCGGCGTAGTGGCGTACCCGCTCGGCCAGTTCCGGGCGGCCGGTGCGCTGGTAGAGGGCGACGTGCAGCAGTCCGGCCCCGGCCAGCCCGTGCGTGACATCAGCGCTCGGGGCGGTGGTGGGGAGCGCGGCGGCCAGCTCCACCGCCCGTCCGCCGAGGCGCGGGTCGCCGAGCTGCTGGGCGGCGTCGTGCAGGGCCCAGGCGGTGCCGGCGCGCCCGAAGGCCAGCCCGGGCAGCAGGCGCGGCACGTCGAACCGGCGGGCGTCGAGCCAGTCCGCCGCCTCCCGTACGGCGGCCGGCAGCCACGGTTCGTCCCGGACGGCGGCGGCCCGGGTGAGGACCGCCAGTCCGCCGGCCGCGCCGTGCCACAGATTCCCCGGGTCGGTCTCGCGGGCGGGGGCCGACGGTTCCCAAAGGCTTCCCGGCCGCGCCCGCATCCCCCGCCGCACGTGAGCCAGGGCGTCGTCGACGAGCGTCGGCCACCCGTCGTCGCGGGCCAGGGCGGGCATCGTCCGGATACCGGCCGACGGTGCGGGGATCTGTTGCCCGAGGTGGGCGCGGACCCGCTCGAGCGACCAGCGCCGGCCGGGCTCCTCGTCGGTGAGTCCGACGATCACGGGGATGAACGGGGCGAGAACCGGGTGGGTGGCGGCGATCCGGGTGAGCACCCGGCGCCGCTCCACGGCCGGACGGGCCAGCTCGGGCCGGCCCTGGACCCAGCCCGGCGGCGTGCCGGTGATCGCGCAGAACAGCGTGGCCCCGAGGCCGAACAGGTCCGCGGCCACCGTGGCCGTCACCGGGTCGTCGCGGTCGCGGGCCGCCTCGGCCTCGGGCGCGGCGTACCCCTGCGTGCCGATGTACGTGTGCTCCCGGCCGATCGTGGTGAGGTACTCGACGTCGATCAGGCGTACGCCGCCGTCCGGGTCGACCATCACGTTGGCCGGCTTGAAGTCCCGCACCGCGAACCCGCCCGCGTGGACGGTCGCGAGTAGCTCGACCAGCCGGATGGCCAGCGCGAGCGCCACGTCCGGTGCGAGCCGAGTGCGCGCGATGGTCCAGCGGCTCAGGACAGTACCCGCCAGGAATTCTTCAACCAGGAACAGGTCGCCCTGCTCCTCGAACAGCTCCACCTTGGCCGGCGCGACCCCCAGCGGGGCCAGCGCCTCCAGCATCCGGGCCTCGTCACGCAGCACCGAGCGCACGTCGGTGCCGTCCAGTCGCGCACCGACGAACGCTCGGGCCTGTTTGATAACCACTTCGGCATCGGTACTGGTGTCCCGCGCGCGATACACACCGCCCTTGTTCGCGTGGCGCAGGGCGCTGCGCACCTCGTAGCGGTCGGCCAGCCGCACCGACGCCGGGTGCGGGTCCCCGGCGGCCGGATCGGCCGGGAACGGCGACTCGGCCCATGGCGGCGGGGCGAACCAGGCCAGGCGCTCGTCGGACACGGCCGTGCCGTCCGGCCCGACCATCCGGGACTCGTACCGCCCGTCCGCGGTGAACGTCGGCTTCTCGTCGAACGTGCCGTACCGGTAGTGCACGAGACTGCCCGGGCGGTACGGCCGGTCGGAGAGGATACGAGGCCCGGACAGGCCGCGCAGCGCCCGGTCCAGTTCGCCGGCCACCTCGCGCAGGTGGGCGTCGTCGCGCGGGTACACCGTGATGAACTTCCCGGCCCCGCCGCGGTGGTGCCAGACGTCGACCAGCGCCTCGACCCGGGGGATGTCGGCCGCGAACTTGAACCGGGCCTCGTGCGCGACGAGGACCTCGACCGCCCGGGCCAGCACCAGCGGCGCGCCGAGCGGCGTCGCGGTGACGTGCAGCTTCCAGCCGTGCGGCCGCGGCGCCACCGCCGGCGGGTTGACCCGGCACCACGCCTCGTCGGCGATCACCTCCCACCGGTCGGCGCCGCAGCGGGCCAACGTGGCCCGGAGGACGTCGAGGAGCAGCATGCGATCTGCCGTACCCCTGCGCAGCATGGTCACGTCCTCAGTGAGTGGATCTCCACGCATAGGGTGCGATAGATCCTTGCCTGAACCGTGTTCCATCCCGTTCCACTGAACCTGTGCCCTGGTGAGCCACCGGTGTGCCGGCGCGTGACCACCGCCACCCCGTCCGTCCGGGCCCGGGGACACACGCGGTGGCGTGGCGGGTGCACAATCTGGATCGCACACGTCAACGATGCGTGGTCGCTCTGGGGTTCGTGCGGGGCGGGCGACTTGGTTTGGAGCAGTCTGTGCGCGGTCAGTCGCTGGTCGGCAAGGTCGGCGTGGTGGTCACCGCGGTGCGTGGCGGTGAGCTGCCCGGCGAGATCCGCGTTGTGGTCGAAGGCACCCCGCACCACTACCTCGCCTATGCCGTCGAGCCGCTGCCGACCGGCGCGGAGGTGCTCGTCATCAACTTCCGCGGCACGCGTCAGGTCGACGTCGAACCGTGGCCGCCGATGCCGGCGGATCACACCCCTTCTGGCTGAGAGAGGCCAACCCGATGTTCGGTTACCGTGTACCCGCCCCGAACGAAGCCCTGCTGATCAGCGGCAGGAAGCAGCGCGGAGCCGATGCCCTGCCGTTCAAGATCGTCACCGGGCACGGCACGTTCGTCGTCCCGATCTTCTCCAAGGCGTCCCGGCTGACCCTGGCCATGCAGGAGGCCGAGGTCGAGGAGGACTGCTACACCCAGCAGGGCCTGACCCTGCACGTCCAGGCCGTGATCGCGTTCAAGGTCGGCGATGACCACGAGTCGATCGCGGCCGCGGCCCGCCGGTTCCAGGGTGACCAGTCGCAGATGCCGGTGCTGGTCGGCCGGATCTTCAGCGGTCACCTGCGCAGCATCATCGGCAGTATGACGGTGGAGGCGATCATCCGCGAGCAGCAGACCCTCGCCGACGCGATCGTCGACGCGAGCAAGACCGAGATGGCCCGCATCGGTCTGGAGATTGACTCGCTGCAGATCAGCAGCATCCACGACAAGGGCGTCGGCTACATCAAGGCCCTCGCCGCCCCGCACCAGGCCCGGGTCAACCAGGAGGCCAACGTGGCCCAGGCGATCGCGGACCAGGCCAGCGCGATGGCCCGGCAGGAGAGCACGCGCAACCAGGCCGAGTACGCCCGCCAGACGGCCATCGCCCAGGCCCGCTACCAGGCCGAGATCGACCAGGCTCAGCAGACCGCGGCGCAGGCCGGCCCGCTGGCCGCCGCCCAGGCGCAGCAGCACGTGCTGGCCGAGCAGGCTCTCGTCGCGCAGAAGAACGCCGAGCTGCGCCAGGCCCAGCTCATCGCCGAGGTCATCCGCCCGGCCCAGGCCGAGGCGGAACGGATCGTCACCCTGGCCCGGGCCGACGCCGACGCCACGAAACTGTCCGCGGAGGCCGCCGCCGCGCAGGGTCGCATCGCCCTCGACCAGATGATGATCGAGCAGTTGCCGGACCTGCTCCGCGCCGCCGCGGAGGGTCTGCAGGGGGCCAACCTCACCGTCCTGGACGGGGCCGAGGGGCTCAACAGCGTCGTGGCCTCGCTCGCCGCGCAGGGAACCATGCTGCTGGAAACCGTGCGCAAAGGCATGACCGCCGCACCGGCCACCGAGCCCACGCCCTCGACGGCGGTCGCGCAGCGCGAGGCGAGGTGACCCTGCCCGTGCGAGCACAGCAACCGGCGGAATTGGCCGAGCTCCGATCGCCCACCTCGCGGTGGTGAGTGATTGGAGCCGGCCACCGGCGCTCCCGAGCCATTAAAGATCTTTCGGGTTCTCGGTGAGTCGCTGCCGGTCGATCGGGTTGGCGGGTAAGACAATCAGGGGTATGACTGCTGTACCTCGGTCGGCCGGTCCGCGTCGCGGTGTCGTTCGTGACGTGGATGCGTTGCGGGAGCAGCGGATGCGGGCGGTGGACATGTTCGAGGCCGGCAGTCGGCAGGTCGACGTGGTCAACGCGTTGGGTGTCACGGCGCAGGCGGCGTCGCGGTGGTACCAGGCATGGCGGTCCGGCGGCCGGGACGCGCTGGTCGGTGCGGCGCGGCTGGGACGCCCGGCCCGGCTGTCCGACGAGCAGGCCGGGCAGGTGGA
>NZ_JBITDU010000006.1:368301-574914 GCF_044454505.1 Dactylosporangium sp. NPDC051541 | reverse complement strand
GGACGGCGCCGGCTGGCTGGCGTTCCTGCGCTCGTTGACCGCCCGCGGTCTGTCCGGCGTCAAGCTGGTCGTGTCCGACGCCCACCGCGGCCTTGTCAACGCCATCGGCGCCGCGCTGCCCGGTGCGCAATGGCAACGCTGCCGCACCCACTACCTGCGCAACCTGTTGACGAAGGTCCCGAAATCAGCGCAGCCATGGGTCGCGACCCTCGTCCGCACTATCTTCGACCAGCCCGACGCCGACACCGTCCGAGCCCAGTACCACCGCGCCGTCACGGCGATCGCGGAGCGGTTCCCCGCCGCGGCGGACCACCTCGACAACGCCCGCGATGAACTCCTCGCCTTCACCGCGTTCCCGCGGGAGGTCTGGCGGCAGGTCTGGTCGAACAACCCCCAGGAACGGCTGAACAAGGAAATCCGCCGCCGCACCGACGTCGTCGGGATCTTCCCCAACCGCGCCGCCATCATCCGCCTCGTCGGCGCCGTCCTGGCCGAACAAACCGACGAATGGAGCGAAGGCCGCCGCTACATGGGACTGGAAATCCTCGCCAAAGCACGACTGACCCTGATCACGACCGAGGGAAACCACACCGAACCCGTCGCCGCCGAACTGGCAGCGGCCTAACATCCAACCAACTGGATCTACGCTGGCCGTTCCTACACCACGCCAGCGGACGCGGCCGGGCGACGTCGTAGCTGTAGGCCCGGGCTGGCTTGGGTGTTGTGGGACTGGTCGGGAGATGGGGGGTGGGAAGTTTCTGGCTGGAGGGTGCGAATCGTCGCCTGGCTGTTGCCGCTCGAGGTGGGGGGTGTGGGGCGCCTTGGTGGCGGCTGGCTCTCGGTGCCGGGCGACGAAATGGGGCGTTGGGTCGGGCTTCAGGGGTGGGGACTCCGGTGGGTCGGGGTGGAGCGGGCCGGGGGGTGTGGGGGGCGGAGCCCCCTGCCCGGGGCGGGAGCGAAGCGGCCTCGGAATCCGCTGCTTTCGCTTCTTGCTCTTCCGGTTTCAGCTTTTTTTGTTTCGCGCGTTGTAATCGCGCCAGCGTTGGGGGTAGCCGACCAGGGCGATGTCGTAGATGGGCATCGACAGGCGGTGGGCGAACTGGCGGGCCGCCTGGGGGCTTTCCATGCGGCGTCTCGTCCATTCGCCGTCGTGGGCGATGAGCAGGAGTGTTGTTTCGGTCACCGTTGTGCGGGGTTCGATGAAGCCTTCTACGCCGCGGCGGGAGCGGACGAAATCCTCCAGGTAAGCCAGGTCCTCGCGGGTGGCGGATCGTCCTCCCGGTGCCGGCTTCCGTCGGCGGAACCAAGCCACGATCGCTCCTCGTCGTCGATTTGGGCACAGCTGGTGCACAGGGTACGACGTCTCGACGCCGCGTAGTGTCCGGCGACTGGCCACCTACCGTCGCAGGCCAGCAGCGCGAGTGACAAGATGGCTTCGGATCGTCTAGCGAAGGGCGAACCCCCATTCGCACATCATCTGGGAGAATTCGTGAGTGACCCACACGCCAACTCCTTCGACGTCCTTGTCCTAGGCGGCGGCAGCGGCGGTTACGCGACCGCGTTCCGCGCCGCCCAGCTCGGCCTGTCGGTCGCGCTGGTCGAGAAGGACAAGCTCGGCGGCACGTGCCTGCACCGCGGCTGCATCCCCACCAAGGCTCTGCTGCACGCCGGTGAGGTGGCCGACGCCGCCCGCGAGGCGGACCAGTTCGGCATCCAGGCCGTCTTCAACGGCGTCGACATGAAGGCCGTCAACGCCTACAAGGACGGCGTGGTCACCAAGCTGTACAAGGGGCTGCAGGGGCTCGCCAAGGCGCGCAAGGTGACCTTGATCGAAGGCGAGGGGCGCCTGGTCGCGCCGGACGCCGTCGAGGTCGCCGGCACCCGCTACACGGCGAAGAACGTGGTCCTGGCCACCGGCTCCTACTCGAAGACGCTGCCCGGGCTCGTCGTCGACGGCGAGCGGGTCATCACCAGCGAGCACGCGCTCACCCTCGACCACGTGCCGGCCTCGGCGATCATCCTCGGCGGCGGCGTCATCGGCTGCGAGTTCGCGAGTGCCTGGAAGTCCTTCGGCGTCGACGTGACGATCGTCGAGGCCCTCCCCCGGCTGCTCGCGGTCGAGGACGAGGCCAGCTCGAAGGCCCTGGAGCGGGCGTTTCGCAAGCGGGGCGTCAAGTTCAAGGTCGGCAAGCCGTTCGAAGGGGTCGAGCGCACCGAGAGCGGCGTCAAGGTGTCGATCCAGGGCGGCGAGACGATCGAGGCGGAGCTGCTGCTCGTGGCCGTCGGGCGGGGGCCGACCACGGCCAACCTCGGCTACGAGGAGCACGGCGTGAAGATGGAGCGCGGGTTCGTCATCACCGACGAGCGGCTGCGCACCTCCGTGCCGGGCGTCTACGCCGTCGGCGACATCGTGCCCGGTGTCCAGCTCGCCCACCGCGGCTTCCAGCAGGGCATCTTCGTGGCGGAGGAGATCGCGGGCCAGCACCCGCAGGTCATCGAGGAGTCCGGCATCCCCCGGGTCACCTACTCCGAGCCCGAGGTCGCGTCCGTCGGCCTCAACGAGTCCAAGGCCCGCGAGCTGCACGGCGACGACCAGATCGAGACGCTCCAGTACGACCTGACCGGCAACGGCAAGAGCCAGATCCTCAAGACGGCCGGCTTCGTGAAGCTGATCCGGGTCAAGGACGGGCCGGTCGTCGGCGTCCACATGGTGGGCGCCCGGGTGAGCGAGCTCATCGGGGAAGCCCAGCTGATCTACAACTGGGAGGCGTTCCCCGGGGACGTCGCCCCTCTCGTGCACATGCACCCCACGCAGAACGAGGCTCTCGGCGAGGCGCACCTGGCGCTGGCCGGCAAGCCGCTGCACGTCCACTGATCAGGGCACTCGACCGCCACCCAAGCAACCGTACGAGGAGTCGTTTCACATGCCGGTATCGGTCACCATGCCCCGGTTGGGCGAGAGCGTCACCGAGGGCACCGTCACCCGCTGGTTGAAGCAGGAAGGCGACCACGTCGAGGCCGACGAGCCGCTGCTCGAGGTCTCCACGGACAAGGTCGACACCGAGATCCCGTCCCCCGCGGCCGGGGTGCTGACCCGGATCGTCGTGCAGGAGGACGAGACCGCCGAGGTCGGCGCCGAGCTCGCCGTCATCGGCGGCGACTCGGACTCGGCACCGGCGGACGCACCGGAAGCGGCCGAAGAGCCGGCCGCCGCGCCGGCGGAGGAGGAGCCGGCGGCCGAGGAAGAGCCGGCCGGCGTCGAGCCCGAGCAGGAGCCGTCTTCAGAGGAGGTCGAGGAGCCGGCCTCCTCGTCGGCGCCGTCCGGGGAGGGCACTTCGGTGAAGATGCCCGCGCTCGGGGAGAGCGTCACCGAGGGCACCGTCACGCGCTGGCTCAAGCAGGTCGGCGACAGCGTCGAGGCCGACGAGCCGCTGCTCGAGGTCTCCACCGACAAGGTCGACACCGAGATCCCGTCGCCGGTCGCCGGCACGCTGCTGGAGATCAAGGTGCCGGAGGACGAGACCGTCGAGGTCGGGGCCGAGCTGGCCGTGATCGGATCGGCCGGTGCTTCGGCGCCGGCCGCACCCGCACCCGCCCCCAAGGCCGAGGCGCCCAAGGCCGAGGCACCGAAGGCGGCCGCTCCGGCGCCCAAGGCCGAGGAGAAGCAGCCCGAGCCGAAGGCCGCCGCACCCGAGCCGCAGCCCGCTGCGGCCGCTCCGGTGCAGGCCGGGCCGGCCACCAACGTGACCGCGACCGGTTCCGCGCCGGCGAGCGGCAACGGCAAGGTCGAAGGCGACGATGTCGCGTACGTCACGCCGCTGGTGCGCAAGCTGGCCGCCGAGCACGGGGTCAACCTGGCCCAGCTGAGCGGCACCGGGGTCGGCGGGCGCATCCGCAAGCAGGACGTGCTCGACGCCGCGGCCAAGGCCAAGGAGGCCGCCGCCGCGCCCGCGCCCGCCGCTGCTCCGGCCGCGGCTGCCGCCGCGCCCACCGGCGGGGCGACCGCCGCGGCGCCGAAGGCGGCCCCGAGTCCGCTGCGCGGCCAGACGCAGAAGCTCACCCGGATGCGGGCCCTGATCGCCCGGCGGATGGTCGAGTCGCTGCAGATCTCGGCCCAGCTGACCACGGTCGTCGAGGTCGACGTGACCAAGGTCGCGAAGCTGCGGGACAAGGCCAAGGCCCAGTTCCTGACGACGCACGGCGTGAAGCTGTCGTTCCTGCCGTTCTTCGCCCTCGCGGCGGTCGAGGCGCTGCGGGTGCACCCGTCGGTGAACTCCTCGATCGACCTCGAGGCGGGCACGGTCACCTACCACGACGCCGAGCACCTCGGCATGGCCGTGGACAGCGACAAGGGCCTGATCGTCCCCGTCATCAAGAACGCCGGCGACCTCAATCTGGCCGGCCTGGCCAAGCGGATCGCCGACGTGGCCGACCGGACCCGCAACAACAAGCTGAGCCCGGACGACATCGCCGGCGGCACGTTCACGCTGACCAACACCGGCAGCCGGGGCGCGCTGTTCGACACGCCGATCATCAACCAGCCGCAGGTGGCGATCCTCGGCACCGGCGCGGTCGTGAAGCGGGCCGTCGTGCTCAGCGACCCCGAGCTCGGCGAGGTCATCGCGCCGCGGTCGATGGTCTACCTGGCCCTGTCGTACGACCACCGGATCGTCGACGGCGCCGACGCCGCCCGGTTCCTGGGCACCGTCAAGGAGCGCCTGGAGGCCGGGCACTTCGAGGCCGACCTGGGTCTCTAGTCGTTCTGGTGCGGGGCGGTCCGATTCGGGCCGCCCCGTCCGGGCAAGATGAACGTATGCAGATCCTCATCGCGGGCGCGTCCGGCTTTCTCGGGCGGCGGCTCATTCCCCACCTGCGCGCGGCCGGGCACCAGGTCACGCCGCTCGTGCGGAGGCCGCCCCGGCCCGGTGAGGTGCGGTGGGACCCGACCGCCGGAGTGCTCGACGGGACCGTCGTGGCGGCCGCCGACGCGGTGATCAACCTGGCCGGCGCGGGCGTCGGGGACAAGCGGTGGACGGCGCAGTACAAGAAAGTCCTGGTCGACAGCCGGGTGGACACCACCCGGACCCTGGCCCGGGCGATCGCGGCGGCCCCGGTCAAGCCGAAGGTGCTGCTGAACTCGTCCGCCGTCGGATACTACGGCGACACCGGTGACCGGGAGGTCGACGAGACCTCACCGGCCGGCGAGGGGTTCCTGGCCGACCTGTGCAAGGTGTGGGAGGCCGCGACCCACCCGGCCGAGGATGCCGGGACGCGGGTGGCGCTGCTGCGCACCGGGTTCCCGCTCGACCCCGAGGGCGGCCTGCTCAAGCCGATCCACATCCAGTTCAAGCTGTTCGCGGGCGGGCGGATGGGCAGCGGGAAGCAGTACCTCCCGTGGATCTCCGTCCCCGACTGGCTCGCCGCGGTCACGTTCGTACTCGACCGGGAGCTGGCCGGGCCGGTCAACCTCACCGGGCCCGAGCCGGTGACCAACGCCGACTTCTCGGCCGCGCTCGCCGACGTCATGCACCGGCCCAACCTGTTCCCGGTGCCGGGGTTCGCGCTGCGGGCCGCCGTCGGCGAGTTCGGCGGCGAGGCCCTGGCCAGCCAGCGGGTGCTGCCGGCGGTGCTGGTGCGCGAGGAGTTCCCGTTCGCGCACCGCACCGTCACGGACGCCCTTCAGCAGGCGGTGTCGTCGATCACGTAGGAGTTGGTGCCGGTCTGGCGCAGGCCGTGCGTGGTGAACACGTTGTACAGGCCCATGTTCTGGTTGGAGCCGTTGGCGTACGTGTAGCCGCCGGACTGGTGCGCCCGGCCGGCGACGACGTGGGCGTAGTTGGACGCCCTCGTGCACGGGCCCAGCGTCGGGTTGGTGCTCGGGCTCGAGCTCGGGGTTGTCGGCCCCGTGGTCGGGCCGGGGGTGCCCAGTTGCCAATCAAGCGCTTGGTAGTACGACGAGCAGATCGTGTCCTTGTAGTAGGTCCCGGCGGTGCCGCACTGCTCGGTGGCGGAGCCGGGGTCGACCGGCGTCGCGTGGGTCATGCCGGAAATGAGGTACACCTTCACCTTGTCCCCGTAGTTCGACAGCGACGCCCCACCGGGCAGCGCGGCCGTCGACGTCGGGGTCTGGCTGACGCCGAGCACGTTGGTCCACTGGTCGCGCAGCTCCGTGGCGTTGGCCGGGGCGACAGTGGTGTCGGCGGTACCGTGCCAGACGGCTACCCGCGGACGAGCGCCCGAGTAGCCGGAGTAGGCCGACCGCACCAGGTCGCCCCAGGCCGCCGGGGTCTTGTCGACGCCGGGATTCATGCAGCTGTACGCGGCCGTCATCGACGTCGCGCACCGGTACGGCAGTCCCGACATGATCGCGCCGCCCGCGAACACGTCCGGGTACGTGGCCAGCATGACCGCCGTCATCGCACCGCCCGCCGAGAGGCCGGTGACGTACACCCGCGAGCTGTTCGTCCCGTAGTTGGCGACGGCGTAGTCGACCATCTGCTTGATCGACAGCGGCTCGCCCGAACCGCGCGCCGTGTCACCGGTCTCGAACCAGTTGAAGCAGCTCGTGCTGTTGTTCGCGGACTTCTGCTCGGGCAGGACAAGGGCGAACTTCCAGAGGTCGGCGTACTTGCGCCAGCCGGAGTTGGTGAAGTAGTCCGTGGCGTTCTGGGTGCAGCCGTGCATGGCGACGACCAGGGGCGCGCCGGACGGGAGGCCGTCGGGGCGGTAGCTGTACATCGTGAGGTTGCCCGGGTTGGAGCCGAAGCTGCCGACGGTCGACAGCGTCGCGGCGTAGGCCGGGCTTCCGGTCGTCGCGGCGAGCGCGCCGGCGGTGATCAGCGTGGCGAATATGGGCAGAATGAGGCGGAGTAGGCGGGGCATGGCGGTGCCCTTTCTGTCTGTGGGAACCACCACGCTAGGTGTGAGCTTCGACGCATCACTATGTCCGGGTCCCACACAAATCGGCTGACACCTGGTTGACACCTGGCTCGGCGTAGCCTCGGTGGCATGCAGATCGTTCGGGCCGGACTGGTCGAATATTCGGAAGCGCTGGCTGAGCAGCGGCGGATTCACGCGCTCGTCGCGGCCGGGTCGTCGCCGGACACCGTGCTGCTGCTCGAACATCCGAGCGTCTACACCGCCGGGAAGCGGACCGAGCCGGCCGATCGGCCGTTCGACGGGACGCCGGTGGTCGACGTGGACCGGGGCGGGAAGATCACCTGGCACGGGCCCGGGCAACTGGTGGGGTATCCGATCATCAAGCTGGACGATCCGGTGGACGTCGTCGCGTATGTGCGGCGGATGGAGCAGGTGCTCATCGACGTCTGCGCGGAGCTCGGGGTCGCTACCGGGCGGGTTGAGGGGCGCAGCGGGGTCTGGGTTTCGGCCGACTCGCGGGGGCCGGAGCGGAAAGTCGCGGCGATCGGGATTCGGGTGGCGCTGGGGACGACGCTGCACGGGTTCGCGCTGAACGCGGATTGTGACCTGTCGCGATACGACATCTTCGTGCCGTGCGGTATTCGGGACGCTGGGGTTACTTCGCTGTCCTGGGAGTTGGAGCGGGATGTGACGGTGGGGGAGGTGCTGCCGATCGTGGAGCGGAATCTGAAGACGCTGTACTGAGTGTTCGCGGAGCGGGGGGGCCGGGGGGCCGGGGGGGCCGGGGGAATGTGTCTCAAGAACCGCACTGCAGGGGATGTCTGCTCATGGTTGCGCTGGTGAGAGCCTTTTTGGTGCGGGCAGGAGATGTTGGCTTCTGGTTGCGGCTGGTGAGAGCCTTTTCTGGTGCCGGCGGGAGATGTTGGCTTGTGGTTGCGGCTGGTGAGAGCTTTTTTGGCGGGGGTACGGGGTGTGCGTTGGTTGGCTGTGAGGGGTTTTACGGAGTGGTGATTCTGTAGGCGACTACTGGGATGAGTTCGGGGTCTACGTCGTCCAGGCGGTTGTGGTCGTCGCAGGCGAAGCCGAAGAGGGCTTGCATGGAGGCGCAGCTTTGTTCGCCTGGGTCGTTTTCTTCGCCTGGGCGTTCGAAGGGCAGGTGGGTGCCCTCGTCCTCGGTGATCGTCGGGTCGGTGCTGATGCTGCGGGACCTGATTCTTGAGCCGTCGCGCCAGACGCCGTAGCTGCACCAGCCCGCGTCGCTGTGGGCGGCGTGGAGGTACACGTTGCGGCGGTCGGTCGCGGTGAAGACGACCGGGTCGAGTTCGGACGGGCGTCTTGGGGTCAGGCCCCAGCTGCAGATCAGCTCCAGGCCCGGGAAGCA
Organism: Dactylosporangium sp. NPDC051541; assembly: GCF_044454505.1. Classification (NCBI taxonomy): domain Bacteria; kingdom Bacillati; phylum Actinomycetota; class Actinomycetes; order Micromonosporales; family Micromonosporaceae; genus Dactylosporangium; species Dactylosporangium sp. NPDC051541. The sequence continues at coordinate 566,654 of NZ_JBITDU010000006.1, read as the reverse complement.
GCCCACGCAGACCACGTCGGCCGGGGGGTTGAGGGCGTCGATCAGGAGTTCGTCGCCGATCTCCTCGATGTCCGCGCCCGGGAAGAGGCGCTCGACCAAGGCGCGCGTGGCCGGTTTGTCCAGGACTGGGTAGGACCGCAGGACGTCGATCGGGTTGCCGTCGGAGAACGCGACCAGGGTGTCGTTGAGCGCCACTCAAGGCCTATTGCCTGGCCGGGCCGAGCGGAAACCTCCCGGGTGACAGGTACGGGCCCGCAGACGTGACGTCAATCGCGTTCCCAGCACCTGAGCAGTCGCCCGGCGTAGTCTTCGGACTGTGACCGCCGTTGTTCCCGAAGGCCGTCGTCTGCTGCGCATCGAAGCGCGAAACGCGGAGACGCCGATCGAGCGTAAACCGTCGTGGATCAAGGTCTCGGCCAAGATGGGGCCCGAGTACACGCATCTACGGGGGCTCGTGCAGCGCGAAGGCCTCCACACGGTGTGCCAGGAAGCCGGCTGTCCCAACATCTACGAATGCTGGGAAGACCGCGAGGCCACGTTCCTCATCGGCGGTGACCAGTGCACGCGCCGGTGCGACTTCTGCCAGATCGACACCGGCAAGCCGGCCGAGTTCGACGCCGACGAGCCGCGGCGGGTCGCTGAGTCGACCGCGACGATGGGGCTCAAGTACGCGACGGTGACCGGTGTGGCCCGCGACGACCTCCCCGACGGCGGGGCGTGGCTCTACGCCGAGACCGTCCGGCAGATCCACGCGCTGGTCGAGGGGTGCGGCGTCGAGCTGCTGATCCCCGACTTCAACGGCGAGCCGGAGCTGCTGCGCGAGGTCTTCGCGGCCCGGCCCGAGGTGCTCGCCCACAACGTCGAGACCGTGCCGCGGATCTTCAAGCGGATCCGGCCGGCGTTCCGCTACGAGCGGTCGCTGGATGTGATCACCCAGGCCCGCGCGGCCGGGCTGGTCACCAAGTCCAACCTGATCCTCGGCATGGGCGAGGAGCGGGCCGAGGTGACGCAGGCGCTCAAGGACCTCCACGCGGCCGGGTGCGAGCTGGTGACGATCACGCAGTACCTGCGGCCGACGCCCCGCCACCACCCCGTTGAGCGGTGGGTGAAGCCGGAAGAGTTCGTCGAGCTGCGGGAAGAGGCCGAGCAGATCGGCTTCTCGGGGGTGCTTTCCGGGCCGCTGGTGCGCTCGTCCTACCGGGCCGGGCGCCTCTACCGGCAGGCCCTGGAGAACCGGGCTCTTCACGCTTGACCGAGTCCATCTAGACTCGGGGGTATGGCAAAGGCCCAGGAGCCGGAGAAGGTCTCCTTCTTCACTCGGCTCAAGCAGATCGGCATGGTCTTCTCGTTCACCGCGAAGCGCGACAAGGCGTTCGTGCCCCTCGTGGTGACGGTCGTCCTCGTGCCGCTGATCGCGGTCGGCGTCGCCATCGCGCTGGGTGTTTCCTGGGTCTGGGCGCCGCTCGGCGTGCTGCTCGCACTGCTCGGCACCGTCATCGTCCTCAACCTGCGCTCGCAGAAGGCGATGATGAAGGAGGCCGAGGGGCAGCCGGGGGCGGCGGCGTCGATCATCGAGAACATGCGCGGCGACTGGCGGGTCTCCCCCGCGATCGCTTCCACGACGCAGTTCGACATGGTGCACCTGGTCATCGGGCGGCCCGGCGTGATCCTGATCGGCGAGGGCAACCCCGGCCGGGTCAAGGGGCTCCTCGGGCAGGAGCGGCGGCGGCTGGTCAAGGTCATCGGCAACGCCGAGCTGCGCGACTACATGGTCGGCAACGAGGAGGGCCAGGTGCCCCTCCCCAAGCTGCGCAACCTGCTGATCCGGCTGCCGCGCACGATCACGGCCAAGGACGTCAACTCGCTCGACAAGCGGCTCAAGGCGCTCTCGGCGCGGCCGCAGATGCCGCGAGGCGCCCTGCCCAAGAACATGAAGCCGCCGAAGGGCCAGTTCAAGGCCATGCGAGGGCGCTGAGCACCTTCCTTCACGCGGTCTGCACGATCGAGCCTGCCGCTCGGTCATGCAGGCCGCGTTGGTCTTTGTCCATGATCAGGGCGGTGATCAAGGGGAGCATCACGATTGCTCGTAGCAGCGCTCGCGGTACCCCCAAAGGCTCCCCTGTGTTCATGCCCACACACCGAATGCGAAACAGGCGCATGCCCAGCGTCTGGGCGAAGAAGCCGAGAAAGAGCGCATAGACGACCACGAACAGCCCCGGCGCGAGCCACGGCTCATCGGTGGGGCTCGCGAACGCGCCCGCGATGAGCAGGCACGATATCCAGTCGATGAGCAGTGCGCCGAAACGGCGGGCGAGCGGGGCCGGTTGGATCTCCACGGCGGGTCAGCCTATCGAACCGCGCACCCACGCTGATCGGCTGACCTAAGCCGGGCGAAACACAGCGGAAACAATCGAGACACGCCGGGGCAATCGCGCAGTTCTACGGTCGCGACCAACCAGCCACCTTCACACTGAAGTGATCACCAAGACTGGTCAGCCTGCGACCTGGAGGACGAGTGTTCGCCAATTCTGAAGAGCTGTTGCGATACGTGAAGGATGAGGGCGTCCGCTTCGTCGACGTTCGCTTCTGCGACCTGCCGGGCGTGATGCAGCACTTCAACGTCCCGGTCGAGTCCTTCGACGACGCGGTGTTCAGCGACGGACTGGCCTTCGACGGCTCGTCGATTCGTGGATTCCAGGCGATCCACGAGTCCGACATGATGCTGCTGCCGGACCCGACCTCCGCGTTCATCGACCCGTTCCGGGTCGAGAAGACCCTCGCGCTCAACTTCTTCATCCACGACCCGTTCACGCGGGAGGCTTACTCGCGCGACCCGCGCAACGTGGCGAAGAAGGCCGAGGCGTACCTGAAGTCGAGCGGCGTCGCCGACACGGCGTACTTCGGGCCCGAGGCGGAGTTCTACATCTTCGACTCGATCCGGCACGAGACGTCCGCGAACCAGGCGTACTACTACATCGACTCGGTCGAGGGCTGGTGGAACTCCGGCAAGGACGAGCCGGGCGGCAACCGGGGCTACAAGACCGCGTACAAGGGCGGCTACTTCCCCGTCCCGCCGGTCGACCACTACGCCGACCTGCGTGACCAGATCGTCCAGCGGCTGCTGGGCGCCGGCTTCGTCGTCGAGCGCTCGCACCACGAGGTCGGCACCGCGGGCCAGGCCGAGATCAACTACCGGTTCGGCACCCTGCTGCAGGCGGGCGACCAGCTCCAGCTGTTCAAGTACATCGTCAAGAACACCGCCTGGGCGGCCGGCAAGACGGCGACGTTCATGCCGAAGCCCCTCTTCGGCGACAACGGCTCGGGCATGCACACCCACCAGTCCCTGTGGCTGGGCGGCGAGCCCTTGTTCTACGACGAGGCCGGCTACGGCGGCCTGTCGGACATCGCCCGCTGGTACATCGGTGGCCTCCTGCACCACGCGCCGTCGCTGCTGGCGTTCACCAACCCGACGGTCAACTCCTACCGCCGCCTGGTCCCCGGCTACGAGGCCCCGGTCAACCTGGTCTACTCGCAGCGCAACCGCTCGGCCTGCACCCGTATCCCGGTGACGGGCACGAACGCCAAGGCCAAGCGCGTCGAGTTCCGCGTGCCGGACCCGTCGGCGAACGTCTACCTGGCGTTCTCGGCCATGCTGATGGCCGGCCTGGACGGCATCAAGAACAAGACCGAGCCCCCGGCCCCGATCGACAAGGACCTCTACGACCTCCCGCCGGAGGAGGTCGCGAACGTCAAGCAGGTCCCCGGCTCGCTCGACGAGGTCCTCACCACCCTGGAAGGCGACCACGGCTACCTCCTCGAGGGCGGCGTGTTCACCCAGGACCTAGTCGACACCTGGATCTCGTACAAGCGCGCCAACGAGGTCGACCCGGTCCGCCTCCGCCCGACGCCGCACGAGTTCGCCATGTACTACGACGTGTGATCTCAGCTCTACACGGAGTGGCCCGTCCCCTGGTGGGGCGGGCCACTCGGCGTTTGGGCGGTGAAGTTCGGGCCATGGCGAACGGGACGCGCGGTTCGAGCAGGGGCTGCTCACCATCGCGGACGCCGGGCGTCACCTGCGTGTGCCCCGGCAGTCTCCGCACCGCTGAGCCCGCGGCGTTCGAGCGACGCGCGGCCCGGCGCCGGCGTCAGGCCGGAGCGGCCGAGGCGGATACGGCCGACGGACGTTGCGGCCCGTCGGCCTGTATGACCCGACTTTTCAGTCGAAGGTGTGCTCCTGGGCCGGGAAGACGCCGGAGCGGACCTCGTCGGCGTAGGCCTTGGTGGCCTCGGCCAGCATGCCCGCCATGTCGGCGTAGCGCTTCACGAAGCGGGGCATGCGGCCGGAGCGCAGGCCGGCCATGTCCTGCCAGACCAGGACCTGGGCGTCGGTGTCGGCGCCGGCGCCGATGCCGATGGTTGGGATGTGGAGTTCGTGGGTGATGCGCTTCGCGACCTCGCCCGGGACCATCTCCAGGACCACGGCGAACGCGCCCGCTTCGGCTACCGCGTGGGCGTCGTCCACGACCTCTTCGGCGGTGTCGCCGCGGCCCTGGACCCGGAAGCCGCCCAGGGCGTGCTCGCTCTGCGGGGTGAAGCCGATGTGGGCCATCACCGGGATGCCGGCGTTGACCAGGGCGGAGATCTGCGGGGCTACGCGGCGGCCGCCTTCGAGCTTCACGGCGTGGCAGCCGCCCTCCTTCATGAAGCGGACGGCCGTGCGCAGGGCCTGGGCGGGGCCCTCCTCGTAGGAGCCGAACGGCAGGTCGCCCACGACCAGGGCGCGTTTCGTGGAGCGGACCACGGCGCGGACCAGTGGGAGGAGTTCGTCCTCGGAGACGGAGACCGTGGACTCGTAGCCGTAGACGTTGTTGGCCGCGGAGTCGCCGACCAGCAGGACCGGGATGCCGGCCTCGTCGAAGATGGCGGCCGTGTACTGGTCGTATGAGGTGAGCATCGGCCAGCGTTCGCCGCGCTCCTTGGCGGCGATCAGGTCGCGGGTGCGTACGCGGCGGTTGACGGCGCCGCCGTACAAGGACGGGACTTCGGACATCAGCGTCCTCCTCTACTCCTCGAGGCCCCATGACGAGGTCCCCGGGTGACACCCCGATGGTCGCACCGCGCGCGGCGATTGTTACCGGCCCGATGCGGTTTTTCACATTCCCGAAATCGGCGCGGGCCGGCCTTCGAGGACCGCCTGCTCGTTGCGCCAGGAGGAGAGCTCCGGCAGTACCCCCGCAGGCACTTCAAACAAGGGATCGAGCACTTGGCGGCCCTCCTGTTCCGCCAGGGCCAGGAGCACCGTCCGGCGCACCCGCACGGTCAGGCGGGCGGCGACTTCCGGGTCCAGCGTCAACCGGGCCAGGAACACGTCCACCAGCGGCTGCACGGATTCCTGACGGAAGTCGAGTCCGGTGTGCAGCGCCAGGTCACGGACCTGCGGGTCGACGTCGTCGCCGAAGAACAGCCCGGTGACGTTGGCCGGGCCGAGGGCGTCGCAGGCGATGACGGCGGCCACCGCGGAGCCGACGTCGCCGGAAAGTTCCAGCGCCACGGCGCCCGCCTGGGCGCGGTCACGGAGCCGGGTGACGAGCGAGGACCACAGATCGGGCGGTGACATCGTCATGGGCACGACATACCCAGCTGGCCCGCCTCGTTCACGCCCGAGCCTGGTCACATACCGTGGTCCGGTAACTTTGGTGTAATACCGGCGGGCGAGACTGGCCCGAATCGGCCGAAGCTTTCCGTGGGGGCATTACGTGGACCGTCAGCAGGAGTTCGTGCTCCGCACGCTCGAGGAGCGGGACATCCGCTTTGTCCGGCTGTGGTTCACCGATGTGCTGGGCACCCTGAAGAGCGTCTCCGTCGCGCCGGCCGAGCTCGAGTCGGCGTTCGAGGAGGGCATCGGGTTCGACGGGTCGGCGATCGAGGGCTTCGCCCGGGTCTACGAGTCGGACATGGTCGCGATCCCGGACCCGACGACGTTCCAGGTGTTCCCGTTCGAGGGCGGCATGTCGGGCGAGAGCGCCCGCATGTTCTGCGACATCACGCTGCCCGACGGCTCGCCGTCCTGGGCCGACCCGCGCCACGTGCTGCGCCGGGCCCTGTCGCGGGCGGCCGAGAAGGGCTTCACCTTCTACACCCACCCGGAGATCGAGTTCTTCCTGCTGGAGAACCTCGGCGAGCACGGGTCGGTGCCGCGGCCGGTCGACGCCGGTGGCTACTTCGACCACACCACCCACTCCGTCGCCCGCGACTTCCGCCGGCAGGCCGTGCTCGCGCTGGAACGGATCGGGATCTCGGTCGAGTTCAGCCACCACGAGGTCGCGCCCGGGCAGCAGGAGATCGACCTGCGCTACGCCGACGCGCTGACCACGGCCGACAACATCATGACGTTCCGGCACGTCATCAAGGAGGTCGCGCTGTCGCACGGCGTGCACGCGACCTTCATGCCGAAGCCGTTCACGGAGCAGCCGGGCAGCGGCATGCACACCCACCTGTCGCTGTTCGAGGGCGAGCGCAACGCGTTCCACGACGCCAGCGACCCGATGAAGCTGTCGAAGGTCGGCCAGGCGTTCATCGCGGGGCTGCTCGTGCACGCGCGGGAGTACACCGCGATCACCAACCAGTGGGTCAACTCCTACAAGCGGCTCTTCCCGCTGACGCTGCCCAACCGGATCACCGAGTCGCCGGCGTACGTCTGCTGGGGCCACAAGAACCGCTCCGCCCTCGTGCGCGTGCCGGCCTACGGCAAGCCCAACTCGGCCCGGGTCGAGGTCCGCTCGCTCGACGCCGCCTGCAACCCCTACCTCGCCTACGCGGTGATGCTCGGTGCGGGCCTGCGCGGCATCGAGCAGGGCTACGAGCTGCCGCCGGGCGCCGAGGACGACGTGTGGGCCCTGACCGACGGCGAGCGCCGCGCGGCCGGCTACGAGGCGCTGCCGGAGAACCTCTCCGAGGCCATCGACGTGATGGCCGGCTCCGAGCTCGTGGCCGAGGTGCTCGGCGAGCACGTGTTCGACTTCTTCCTCAAGAACAAGCGGACCGAATGGGAGGAGTACCGCCGCGTCGTCACCCCGTTCGAGCGTGAGCGGTACCTCGGGATGATGTAGCGGCTGGCCGTCGCGTTCGGTGACGGCGCTGGCTGGCGCGCTTCGTGACGGCGCTGGCTGGCGCGCTTCGTGACGGCGCTGGCTGGCGCGCTTCGTGACGCCGATCAGCCGTAGCGCTCGGTCTTGATGCTTCGCGTGTCATGGCCGAGCGCCACCAGGATGTCGGCGACGGTCTCCACGAAGCCGGTCGGGCCGCACACGTAGATGTTCGGCTCGAACTCTTTCGGCCAGGTGTGCGTGTGCACGTCGGCGACGCCGATCCGCCGGCCGCGCACTCTCGTGTGGATGTACTCGACGTCCAGTCCGCCGTCGTCGCGCGCCCTTCGCCGCAGCTCGTCGGCGTAGATGACGTCTTCCGGCGTGCGGGCCGAGTAGAGCAGCTTGAACGGGGTTTTTGTCCCATTCGTCGCCCTCGCCCGAATCATCGCCATCAGCGGGACCACACCGGAGCCGCCGGCGATGAGCTGGACCGGAGCCGGATCGGTCGGGCGCCAGACGAACCAGCCGCCGATCGGCCCGCGCACCTCGATAAGCTGCGAAATGTCGTAAATATCGGTCAAATACGGCGAAACCTCGCCGTCTTCCAGCCGCTGCACGGTGATCTCGACGCCCGTCGCGGCAGCAATGGAATACGAACGTTGCGCGGTGTACCCGTCCGCGGCCGTCAACCGCACATCGACGTGCTGCCCGGCCAGGTGCCCCGGCCACTCGGGCACGTCGAGCACCAGGGTCCGGGCCGTCGGGGTTTCTTGCCGGGCCGCAACCAGAGTGGCCTTCCGCCAGGTCAGTCGCCCTCCGCCTCGCTCCGGCCGACCGACCTCAGAACTGTGCTTCATGCTGAGTGGCCCCTCCGCTCCGCTCCGGACCCCTCAGTCGCCCTGGTATCGCTGCTCGCGCCATGGGTCTCCGTAGTTGTGGTAGCCCGCCGCCTCCCAGAAGCCCGGCTCGTCCCGCACCATCAACCGCAGCTCGTGGATCCACTTCGCGGACTTCCACAGATACAGGTGCGGCACCAGCAGCCGGGCCGGGCCGCCGTGCTCCGGGCGCAGCTCCTCGCCGTCGTAGCGATACGCCACCCAGGCCTGCCCGTCGATCAGATCTTCCAAGGGCAGATTCGTGGTGTACCCGTCGTAGGAGTGTGCCATGACGTAGTCCGCGGACGTCTCGACGTCCGCGAGCAACGTGTCCACCGCCACGCCCCGCCAGCCGGTCCCGAGCTTCGACCACTTCGTGACGCAGTGGATGTCGACCGTCACGTCCTCGTAGGGCAGGGCGGTGAACTCGCCCCAGCTCCAGCTCTTCGCCGCACCCGCCTCGGTGGTGACGACGAACTCCCACCGGTCGGTGCTCACCCGCGGTGTCGGACCGGCCGACAGGACCGGGAAGTCATGGGCGAGATACTGCCCCGGCGGCAGGTCGGGCCGCCCGCGGTCGCGCCGCCCCTGGAACCCCGGCGTCACAGTGCTCATGCCGACACCTCCGCAAGCTCCGGCGCCGGCCCGAGCCAAACCTGCACCGGCCCGATCGCGGCCACTCCGCTCCGCTTCGTACCGCTCACGCCGACACCTCCGCAAGCTCCGGCGCCGGCCCGAGCCAAACCTGCACCGGCCCGATCGCGGCCACTCCGCTCCGCTTCGTACCGCTCATGCCGACTATCCTGCCTTGGTTTTTTGGCCGCTGGATATTGTCAGGGTGTGACGAACGGCAACCTCGCCCTCGTGGTCGAGAACGACCCCTCCGACGGACCCGGCCGGCTCGGCGACTGGCTGCGCTCCGGCGGACTCGAGCTCCAGGTCGTGCGGCCGCACGCGGGTGAGCCGCTGCCGGAGAACCTCGACGGCTACGCCGCGCTGGTCGTGCTCGGCGGCGAGCAGGAGGCCTTCCCGGACGCCGCGGGCGAGCGAGCCTCGCCGTGGTTCGACCAGCTCGACGGGCTGTTGCGCAAGGCGGTGCGGTACAAAATCCCGACCTTGGGCGTTTGTCTCGGCGCGCAGCTGCTCGCGAACGCCCACGGTGGCACGGTCGAGCGCAGCACGAAGGGCCCCGAGATCGGCGTCAAGCTCGTCGCCCGCCGCGACGTCGCCGACCAGGATCCCATCTTCGCGGCCGTCCCGTTCGCACCGGACGTCTTCCAGTGGCACGTCGACGAGATCGTCGAACTGCCGCTCAACTCGACGCTGCTGGCGGCGTCGACGAACTACCCGATCCAGGGGTACCGCCTCGGCCCCAACGCGTGGGGATTGCAGTTCCACATCGAATGTGACCTGCCGATGTTCGCGCAGTGGGCGATGGAGGGCGTGCACGTCCTCGGTGAGCTGGGCATCGACCCGATCGAGCTGCTGGAGCAGGCCGAGGCCGCCCTCGACGACATCGAGGAGGTCTGGAAGCCGTTCGCGGAGCGGTTCGCCGCCGTCGCGCTCGGCCGCACGCCCCCCGCCGGCGAGGGCGGCCTGCGCTCGCTGCCGCTCATCGGGCCGCGCTGATGGACCCGATTAAGGTCAGCCCGGCCCACCTGGCCCGCTACGGGTTCGCCGACAACGAGCGCTCCGCGGCCGCGCTCGGCCCCGACGGCCTGCGGCTGTGGGACCCGGTCGCCCGCCGCCCGGCCGACGAGGACGCCGCCGCCGTCCTCGACACCCTGTTCTTCGCGGCCGACCCCGACCTCGCGCTCTTCCAGCTGCACCGGCTCGTCGAGGCGGCCGGCGAGGAGGTGCGCACCGCGGTCCTGACCGACAAGGCCCTGCGCCGCCGGCTGATCGGGGTGCTCGGCGTCTCCGCGACCCTGGGCGACCTGCTGGTGGCCAACCCCGCCGACTGGCCGGAGCTGGTCGGCGAGCAGAACAAGCGGCCCGCGGGATATTCGACGCGCGATGTGACGACCGTTGCTCTGCTTCGTTCCGGCTATCGCCGCGAACTCCTGCGCATCGTCGCCGCCGACCTGACCGCGGCGGCCGACGTCGAGGCCACCATGCAGCGGCTGACCGAGCTCGCGGATGCCACGTTGCAAGCGGCGCTGACCATCGCTTCCACCGAGCGCGGCACCGACGAGTGCCGCCTCGCCGTCATCGCGATGGGCAAGTGCGGCGGCCGCGAGCTCAACTACGTCAGCGACGTCGACGTCGTGTTCGTGGCCGAGCCGGCCGAGGGGGTCGACGTCGAGAAGGCCATGCGCGCGGGCAGCGCCCTGGCCGCCCGGCTGATGGAGATCTGCGGGTTCGTGGCCTGGCCCGTCGACGCCGCGCTGCGCCCCGAGGGCAGCCGGGGCGCGCTGGTCCGCACCGTCGCCTCGCACCTGGCGTACTACAAGAAGTGGGCGAAGACCTGGGAGTTCCAGGCCCTGCTGAAGGCCCGGCCGGCCGCGGGCGACATCTCCCTGGGCGAGCAGTGGCTCACCGAGCTGCAGCCCCTCATCTGGTCCGCGGCCGAGCGGCCGGAGGCCGTGGACGAGGTCCGGGCGATGCGCCGGCGGATCATCGACGCGATCCCGCGGGCCGAGGTCGACCGGGAGATCAAGCGGGGGCCGGGCGGGCTGCGGGACATCGAGTTCGCGGTACAGCTGCTGCAGCTGGTGCACGGCCGGGCCGACGAGTCGCTGCGCACCCCGAGCACCCTCGCCGGCCTGCGGGCCCTCATCGAGGGCGGCTACGTGGGCCTGGCCGACGGTGAGGCCCTGCTCCGCGCCTACCGGTTCCTCCGCGTCGTCGAGCACCGCCTCCAGCTGCAGCGGCTGCGCCGCACCCACACCGTCCCCGACGATCCGGACGGGCTGCGGTGGCTGGCGCACGCGCTCGGATACCGGCCGAACGCCGCCCGTGACGCCGTCGAGTCCTTCCGCAGCGAATGGGTCCGGCACGCGGGCGAGGTCCGCCGGCTGCACGCGAAGCTCTTCTACCGCCCGCTGCTGGAGGCGGTCGCCCGCGTACCCACCGCACAGCTCCGGCTGCGCCCCGACGCCGCCCGGGCCCGCCTCGACCTCCTCGGCTTCGCCGACCCGGCCGGCGCGCTGCGCCACATCGAGGCCCTGACCGGCGGCGTTTCCCGCACCGCCGCGATCCAGCGCCAGCTCCTGCCGGCCATGCTGAGCGAGTTCGCCGACGCCCCCGAGCCCGACCGCGGCCTCCTCGCCTACCGCCAGGTCTCCGAGAAGCTCGGCAACACACCCTGGTACCTCCGGCTGCTCCGTGACGAAGGCCCGGTCGCGCTCCGCCTGGCCCGGCTGCTGGCCCTGTCCCGGTACGTCACCGACCTGCTCATCCACGACCCGGAGGCGCTGCGGCTGCTGGCCGACGACACCGAGCTGCAGCCCCGCACCGCCGAGGTCCTGACCGAGGGCTTCGCCGCCGCGGCCGCCCGCCACCCCGACCCGGAGACCGCCATCAACGCGGTCCGCGCCCTGCGCCGCCGCGAACTGTTCCGCATCGCCTGCGCCGACCTCCTGGGCCTGCTCGACGTCACCACCGTCGGCGACGCCCTGTCCGCGGTCACCGACGCGACCCTGCGGGCCACGCTGGGCGTCACGTCGTCCACGGCCCCGGACCTGTCGTTCGCCATCATCGGCATGGGCCGCCTGGGCGGCGCCGAACAGAGCTACCCCTCCGACGCTGACGTCCTGTTCGTCTACGAGGGCGACGAGGCCGCCTCGAAGGCCGCCCTGACCGTCGCCGAGGAGCTGCGCCGCCTACTCTCCCGCCCGGCCCACGACCCGCCTCTGGGCGTCGACGCCGACCTGCGCCCCGAGGGCCGGCAGGGGCCGCTGGTGCGCAGCCTGGGGGCGTTCCAGCAGTACTACACGCGCTGGTCGAAGGTGTGGGAGGCCCAGGCGTTGCTGCGCGCCCGCGCGGTCGCCGGTTCCTCCTCACTCGGCGCTCGCTTCCTGGAGCTGGCCGACACGAAGCGCTACCCGGCCGGTGGTCTGAACCGCGAGCAGATCCTGGAGATCCGCCGGCTGAAGGCACGGGTCGACAGCGAACGACTCCCCCGCGGCGCCGACCCCGCCACCCACACGAAGCTCGGCCGCGGTGGGCTGACCGACGTCGAGTGGACCGTGCAGCTGCTCCAGCTGCGGCACGGGCACTCGGTCGCGGGGCTGCGGACGCCGCGGACCCTCGAGGCTTTGGCGGCCGCTACGGCGGCTGGACTGCTGGACCCGGACGACGCGGGCGAGCTGGAAGCGGCCTGGCGGCAGGCCTCACGGGTGCGCAACCTGCTGACGCTGGTCCGCGGGCGGGCCACCGATCAGATCCCCCGGCAAGGGCCCGACCTGGCCGCCGCGGCGGCGGCCCTGAACCCGGGGACGGAGCCGCAGGAGTTCCTGGACGAGTACCTGCGCGTGGCCCGCCGCGCCCGCGCGGTGGTCGAACGCATCTTCGACGGCGCCTGAGGTCGCCCCGGTCAGAACTTGAAGTGGGAGACCAGCTGGCGGAGGTCCTGGGACATCTGGGCCAGTTCGGCGGCGGCGCCCTTGGCGGAGCCGACGCCCTGGGTGGTGGCGGCGGTGGCGTCGGCTACGCCGGCGATGTTGGCGGCGATGCGTTCGGCGCCGGTGGCGGCCTCCGCGACCGAGCGGCTCATCTCGGCGGTCGTGGCGGACTGTTCTTCGACGGCGGAGGCGATCGTGGCCTGGTACTGGTTGATCTCCTCCACCACCTCGCCCACGCGGCGGATGGCGTCGGCGGCGGCGCCCGTGTCGGCCTGGATCGCGGTGACGCGCTTGTGGATGTCCTCCGTGGCCTTCGCGGTCTCCTGGGCCAGGTCCTTGACCTCGTTGGCGACGACGGCGAAGCCCTTGCCGGCCTCGCCCGCACGGGCCGCCTCGATGGTGGCGTTCAACGCCAGGAGGTTGGTCTGCTCGGCGATCGACGTGATGAGTTTCAGGACGTTGCCGATCTCCGTCGACGAGACGGCCAGGCGTTCGACCTTCTCGTTGGCGCCGTTGGCCTCGCGGACGGCACCGGAGGCGACCGCGGCCGCGTCGGCGGCGTTGCGGGCGATCTCGTGGATCGACACGCCCATCTCTTCGGCGCCCGTCGCCACCGTGCTGACGTGCCGGGAGACCTCGTGGGAGGACGTCGAGGCGTCGGTCATCTGGATGTTGGTGGAGTCGGCGGCGACGGAGATCTCCTCGCTGACCCTCGAGAGCTGGCGGGAGGCGTTCGCGAGGCTGTCCGAGGAGGTCCCGACGGCGGAGATCGAGCTGCGGATGCTCGCCGTGGCCTCGTCCAGGCTGGCGGCCATCTGGCCGATCTCGTCCCGGCCGGTGACGTCGGCCCGCCGGGTCAGGTCGCCCTTCGCGAGAGCCTCCAGGACGCTCTGGACGCGGCGGACCGGGCGGATGATGGCCCGGCCGATCGGGATCGCGATGGCCAGGAACACGGCCAGGCCGATGAGCAGGGCGATCGACGTCGTCCAGCGGGCCTGGGTGCTGGTGCCGGCCATGTCGGAGCGCTCCTGGACGGCCCGCTCGGCCAGCTTGTCCTCCAGCGCACCGATCTTGTCGTCGACGGCGTGGTTGTTGGTGGCGATGTCGGCTTCACGCTGCTGGACGCTCGCCTGGTCGGCCTGGGCGTCCTTGATGAACGTGTCGATGAAGGTGTTGAACTCCAGCGCCGAGGCCTTGATGTCGTCGACGTCGGCGCGGATGTCGGCGGGCAGGTTGAGCGCGTCCAGCTCGGCGATCGTGTCCGTGACCGAGGCCAGGTCGTCCGGGAGGTCCTTGAGGATGGCCGCGATGTCCGGCTCGGCCAGCGCCCGGTAGGCGTCGACCTTCAGCTCCGACTCGCGGGTGTCGAGGTGGTGCAGCAGGGCGCTGGCGCCGTCGAGGACGTGCACGTTCTCGGCCTGGTCGCTCAGCTGGCTCTGGGAGAGCAGGCCGGCGGCGCCCGTGCCCGCCGCGACCACGATCCCGGCGGCGCAGAGAATGCCGATCTTGGGGGCGATGCCCAGGTTGGCGAACATGGCCATCGAGACCCCCACTAAAAGTGCGAATACCCCGTCGGGCGAAAAATCCGATATGTCGCGGCGCGGAGCGCCCGACATATCGGCGCCAGGTACCGCAACCGTGTTATCGGCGCCTAGACGGACACTTCCAAGCTTTTCAGGCCGCGGATGACGTACCCGGGCTTGTAGACCGGATCGCTCACCAGGCGCAGAGCGGGCGCTTTGGCCAGCAACGCCCCGAACGACGCGGCGAGCTCAATGCGGGCCAGCGGCGCACCGAGGCAGTAGTGGATGCCGGCGCCGAAGGAGATGTGCGGGTTGTCGCGCCTGGTGATGTCCAGCTTCGAAGGGTCGGCGAACGCGGCCGGGTCGTGGTTGGCCGAGCCGAACAACAGCGCCACCTCGGCGCCGCGCGGGATCGGCACGCCGCGCACCTCGATGTCCTCGAGGACCCAGCGCTCGAACATCTGCAGCGGGGTGTCGAAGCGCATGAGCTCTTCAATGGCAGTACCCAGGAAATCGGGGTTTGTTCTTAGAAGAGCGAGCTGGTCCGGGTGCTGCAGGAGTGCGCGCCAGCCGTTGCCGGTCACGTTGACCGTCGCCTCGTGGCCGGCGTTGAGCAGCAGCACGCACGTGCCGATGAGCTCGTCCTCGCTCAGGCCCTCCACCGCGGCCAGGGCACTGACCAGGTCGTCGCGCGGGTCGTCCTGGCGGCGGCGGGCGAGGGCGCGCAGGTAGTCGGAGAACTCCTCCGACGCCCGCACCGCCGCCTCGGCCGTGTCCCGGGACGGGTTCAGCTCATACATCCCGCAGATCGCGGCCGACCAGGGGCGCAGCGGGTGCCGGTCGGCCTCGGGCACCCCGAGGAGCTCCGCGATGACGGTCACCGGCAGCGGCTCGGCGACGTCGGCGATGAGGTCTCCGCCGCCCTGCGCGACGAACGCGTCGACGAGCTCGTCGGCCAGCCGTTCGACGACCGGGCGCAGCGCCTCGACCCGCCGGGGCGTGAAGGCCTGCGACACCAGCCGCCGCAGCCGGGTGTGGTCGGGTGGCTCCCGGTCGAGCATGCCGTTGTTGTTCAAAGTCCAGAACGGTTGTTGGTACTGCGGCCACCCGCGCCGCCCCATCTCCTCGTGCGAGGCGACGTGCAGGTAGCTGCGGCCCAGACGCCGATCGCGCAGCAGCGCGTTGACGTCCTCATGGCGGCTGATCAGGTATTGCTTGCTCGGCTCGAACCACTGCACCGGGGTCTCGGCGCGCAGCTTCGCATAGGCCGGATAGGGCTGCGCCACGAACTGCGCGGACCACGGATCGAATGCGTCACCGTTGCTCACAGGTCGGTCACCCGGATGCCCGCGTGCGCCTTGTAGCGCTTGTTGATGGCGATGAGGTTGGCCGTGAACGCCTCGACCTGCCCGGCGTTGCGCAGCCGGCCGGCGAACACCCCCCGCATCCCCGCGATCCGGGCCGCGAGCGCCTGCACGTGCAGCGCGGCATCGCGGTCATCGCCGAGGACCAGCACGTCGAGGTCCACCTCGGCAACTGCCGGATCCGCCAGCAGTACCGCACTGACGTGGTGAAACGCCGCGCAGACCCGAGCCTCGGGCAGGAGTGCCGCGGCCTGCTCGGCGGCGCTGCCCTCCTCGACGCGCAGCGGGTAAGGCCCCTTGTCGTCGAAGCCGAGAGGGTTCACGCAGTCGACCACGATCCGGCCGCTCAGGTGCGGCGCGAGCTCCGCGAGGGTGGCTCCGTGCCCGTCCCACGGCACCGCGACGACGACGACGTCGGCACCGCAGGCGAACACGTTGTCGCCGCCCCGCACGGCGTCGGCTTCGACTCCCGGCAGCTCACGCAGCTCCTGCGCGGCCTGCTCGCCCCGCTCGGTCGAGCGTGAGCCGACGAGGACGCGCTGGCCGGCGCGGGCGAAACGGTAGGCGAGGCCGCGGCCCTGGGGCCCGGTGCCGCCGAGGATGCCGACGGACAGGCCCGAGACGTCGGGCAGCGCGATCTGGTCGTAGCTCATGCCCTCTGTTGTACCTCTTCGGTGAACACCACTTTGCGCTTGGCCGGGTCCGCCTCCGTGAGCCGCACCGCGATCCGCTCCCCCAGCGGCAGTACCTCACCCTCGCAGCGGGCCCGCACCGGCGGGTCGTCGATGGCGATGTCGGCCCGGTGCTTGTTGCGGTCCACGTCGAGCACGGCCGCCTCGAACACCTCCCCGACCCGGCCCTGCAGCAGCGTCGCCTCCACGAGGTCCACGGCGGCCCGTTCGGCCGAGCTCGCGACCCGGTCCGTCCTGGTCATCACCTCGGGCAGCTTCGGCAGGGCGTCGCGGGCCCACGACGGCACCGCTGCGCCCGCGTGTAGGGCCAGGCACACCTCGGTGACGTACCGGTCGGCCAGCCGCCGCAGCGGCGCCGTCACGTGCGCGTAGGGGGCGGCCACGGCGGCGTGCAGAGGCTGCTCCGGCTTCGCACCGTCGAACGGCGTGTAGCCGGCCCCGCGCATCATCTCGGCCGCCTGGTCGAGGAAGGCGGCGGCCCGCGGCTGTGCGGGGTCCAGGGCGGCGATGACCTGCCCGGGTGTGGCATTTTCCGGCCACGGTACTTGCAGTGCCCGCCCCGCCACCTTGAGTGCCTCGACGGTCTCCGGAGGCGCCGGTGGCATGGTCCGCAGCAGCCCGACGCCGCCGTCGAGCATGATCCGGGCCGCCGCCATACCGGTCAACAGCGAGATCTGCGCGTTGTACTCCTCCACGGCGACCGGTGCCCGCAACGTCAGCCGCCACCCGTCGCCGTCCGGCTCGACCTCCTGCTCGGGCAGCGGGAGGTTCACCGCGCCCCGGGCGAGCCCCCGCTGGACCAGGAGCTGCCCGAGCTCGGGCAGCAGCGCCAGCGACGGGTGCGGCCGGCCCGCGTCGGCGTCCTGCTGGACACCCTCGTAGTCGAGCTTGGCCCGGCTCCGCACGTTGGCCCGCCGCACGTCGACGGCGGTGGTGTCGCCCTGGGTGTCCACGTCGATCGTCCAGAGCACGGCCGGCCGGATCTGGTCCGGCAGGAGGCTGGCGGCGCCCTCACTGAGCACCGGCGGGTGCAGCGGCACCTTGCCGTCCGGCAGGTACACGGTCTGCCCGCGCTGCCAGGTCTCCTGCTCCAGCGCCCCGCCCGGTTCGACGAAGGCGGCGACGTCGGCGATGGCGTAGTACACCCGGAAGCCCTTTTCGGTCTTCTCGATGAGCAGCGCCTGGTCAAGGTCCTTGGAGGTCGGCGGGTCGATGGTGACGAAGGCGAGGCCGGTCCGGTCGTCCCGGTCGGCGAACGTCTTCGCGGCGGCGGCTTCGGCTTCGCGCTGGGCGGCCTCGGAGAATCCGGTGGGCAGCTCGAGCTCATGGCGCAGCGCGCTGAAGTCGATGCGCGGCGCAAACACACGGCGGGCGGTCACCGATCAGTCATACCAGCCGCCGGTTGGGGGGTAATCACGCGAACGGCCGGTCCTCCCGTCATGGGGTGGACCGGCCGCCGGTTCGCGCTGGTGTTACGGGCGGGCGAGGGTCGCCCAGTCCTCGGCCGTCATGTTGGCGGCCTCCTCCGGGTTGTTGCCGTTCTCGCGGCCGGGGATGGCCTCGGAAGCGGCACCGGACGACGCGGCCGACTCGGTCGACAGACCGCCCTCGGCCACCGCGGCGGGCTCGGTCGCCGCCGTCGTGGTCTCCGGGGTCGTGGTCGCCGCGGTCCCGGCGGCGGCCGCCGGCGGGGTCGTGGCGGCCTTCTTGGCCGGCGCCTTGCGCGGCGTCGCCGTCTTGGCCGGGGCCGTCTTCTTCGCCGCGGCCGTCGTGGTCTTGGTCGCGGCGGCCTTCGCCGGGGTCGCCTTGGCCGTGGCCGTCTTCTTGGCCGCGGTCGCCGTCGACTTCGCCGCCGTGGTCTTGGCCGGAGTCGACTTGGCCGCGGTCGTCTTGGCCGGGGCGGTCTTCTTCGCCGCGGTCGACTTGGCCGCCGTGGTCTTCGCCGGGGCGGTCTTCTTGGCCGCCGCCGTCGCCGTCGTCTTCGCCGGGGCGGTCTTCTTCGCCGCGGTCGTCGACTTCGCCGCCGTGGACTTGGCCGCCGTCGTCTTCTTGGCCGCGGTCGCCGTCGTCTTGGCCGGAGCGGTCTTCTTGGCCGCCGTCGACTTCGCCGCCGTGGTCTTCGCCGGCGCCGTCTTCTTGGCCGCCGTCGTCTTGGCGGCGGTCTTGGCCGGGGTGGCCTTGGCCGTCGCGGTCTTCTTGGCCGCCGTCGCCGTGGTCTTCTTGGCCGCGGTCGACTTGGCCGCCGTGGTCTTCGCCGGCGCCGTCTTCTTGGCCGCCGTGGTCTTGGCCGGGGCGGTCTTCTTCGCCGCGGTCGCCTTGGTGGCCGCCGTGGTCTTCTTGGCCGCCGTCGACTTCGCCGCCGTGGTCTTCGCCGGCGCGGTCTTCTTCGCCGCGGTCGCCTTGGTGGCGGCCGTGGTCTTCTTGGCCGCCGTCGACTTCGCCGCCGTGGTCTTCGCCGGCGCCGTCTTCTTCGCCGCCGTCGCCTTGGTCGCCGCCGTGGTCTTCTTGGCCGCCGTCGACTTCGCCGCGGTCGTCTTGGCCGGGGCGGTCTTCTTGGCCGCGGTCGTCTTGGCCGGAGCGGTCTTCTTCGCCGCCGTCGACTTGGCCGCCGTGGTCTTCGCCGGCGCCGTCTTCTTGGCCGCGGTCGCCTTGGTCGCCGCCGTGGTCTTCTTGGCCGCCGTCGACTTCGCCGCCGTGGTCTTGGCCGGGGTCGCCTTCGCGGTGGCCGTCTTCTTCGCCGCGGTCGCCTTGGTCGCGGCCGTGGTCTTCTTGGCCGCCGCCGCCGCCGTCGACTTCGACGCCGCCGTCGACTTGGCCGCCGGGGCGGCGGTCTTGGCCGCGGTCGTCTTGCGCGCCGCCGGGGTGGCCGTCTTCGCCGCCGTGGTCTTCTTGGCCGCCGGGGTGGCGGTCTTGGCCGCGGTGGTCTTACGGGCCGCCGGGGTGGCGGTCTTCGCCGTGGCCGCCTTGCGGGCCGTCGTCGCCGCCGGAGTCGCCGTTGACTTCCGGGCCGTCGACTTGGCCGCGGGGGCCGCCGCAGCCTTCGTGGCCTTGGTCGCCGCGGGGCGGGCGGCGCGCGTCTTCGACGCCGTCGTCGCCGTCTCGGCGGCCGGGGTCACGGCCGCGGTCGCGGTGCGGCGGGGGGAGCCGGCCGCGACCGTCTTGCGGGCCCTGGCGGGGGCCTTCTCGGTCGTCGCGGGGGCCGAGGCCACCGCGGTCGTCGCGGCCGCGCGCGCTGCGGCCGATCTCGTGGTGGCCTTCTTAGCTGCGGCCATCGTGGTCCTCCTGGAGGAGTTCTCCCGCATCCTGCGGGATGTTCGCGGTTGGGTTGTGCGGGTGTTCGGGTTTCCGGGGAGCCGGCTTTCCGGGGCGGTTCGCGGTCGCCCTGGGGTCCGGCGCTTTGCTAGTGCTTGCCATCCCACCGTTCGTCTTCGGCGTCCCACGCCTCGTTGCGTTCCTGGACTGTAGCGAGGGCCTGCTCGGCCGCCGCCGCCGAATCATAGGGGCCGAGACGATCCCTTCCGGGGCACATGTTCTCCTCGGACTCGACCCGTTGGTGAGAAAGGCACCAGTAGTACCGCTCAGCACCGCTGCTGCTCATGACATCACTGTGCACCGCAAATGAAACATGCGCCACCGAAACCGGCAAATAGCTTGTTGGGATTCCACAGTAGACGCAACCGCCTGACAAGGGTTACGGACACGCGCGCCGTCGGGTTCAACCCGGGAACCACCAACTCACGACCTCCGGAAACCATTGCCGGACAAGGATTTCGCCGATCTTCGCGGGGTTTCAAATCCCACTGACAACCCGGAGTTGCAGCGGCCGCTTGTGGCAACTCTCACCCGCGGGTGAGCCGAACGGAGGAAACACATTCGAGTCGTCCGGCCGAGGCCGCCCGACCTCGTTTGGAGACGAACGAGGGCGCCGACGAGACCCGGACGACCCGGCGCCGGAGCCCGCGGAGGCGTCGGCACGAGCGTCCACCATGGACAGGATGACACCTGTGGCCGGGTTCTGAAAAGCTCCCGCACATGACACCGGACCCGCCGCCCGCGATCCTCGCCATCTCCGGTTCCGCCGATCCCGCCGATGTCCCCCGGCACCTTCGGAATGGCCGGGCGGAGCGGACGCCGGACGGGCGTTTGCTCATCCGGTTCGACTCCGTGAAAGCGGCGGTC
This sequence comes from Dactylosporangium sp. NPDC051541, assembly GCF_044454505.1. Lineage (NCBI taxonomy): Bacteria > Bacillati > Actinomycetota > Actinomycetes > Micromonosporales > Micromonosporaceae > Dactylosporangium > Dactylosporangium sp. NPDC051541. The sequence continues at coordinate 546,365 of NZ_JBITDU010000006.1, read as the reverse complement.
GCCGACGTCTCGGCCTATCTGCGCCCACGGGCCATGACCTTTGTGAAGTTCGGCCTGGACGTCGACTCCGGACAAGGCGGCGAGGGGGCGCGGCGGCTGGCCGAGAATGCCGGTCCGCGGTCGTTGTGGGTGTCGGCGGAGGCGGCCGTGTTCGTGGACGGCGCGGTGCTTGAAGCGGGGTCGTCGGGGTACCGGATAAAGCTATGAAGGTCTGCAGGAGAATTGACGCGTGAGCCTCCACGCCGATGACCTGCCCGACCTCCTCGCCGTCGCGCCGCTGACCGCGCCGCCGGACGTCTCCCTGCGCCCGCCCGGCTCGAAGAGCATCACCAACCGCGCGCTCATCTGCGCCGCCCTGGCACCGGGGCGCAGCACGCTGACGGGCATGCTGTTCGCCAACGACACCCACGCCATGCTCGGCGCCGTCCGCGCGCTCGGGGCCGGCCTCACCGTCGACGAGAGCGCGAAGACGGTGCTCGTCGACGGGATCGACCCCCGCGAAGCGACCGGCGAGGTGCGCATCGACGCGCGCCAGTCCGGCACGACCGGGCGGTTCATCCTGCCGGCGGCCGCCCTGCGCCCGGCCCGCGGCATCGTCGACGGCGACCCGCAGCTGCGGGCCCGGCCGTTCGGTCCGCTCGTCGACGCGCTGCGCGAGCTGGGCGCGACCATCGAGGACCTCGACCGGCCCGGCTACCTGCCCGTCGCCGCGACCGGGCCCGTCGCCGGGGGCAAGGTGGCGCTGCCGGGACACATCTCCAGCCAGTACCTCTCGGGCCTGCTGCTGGCCGGGCCACTCATGGCCGACGGGCTCACCGTGGAGCTCACCTCGCCACTGGTCTCCGTGCCCTACGTCGAGTCGACCACCGCCGTCATGGCCGCCTTCGGGGTTTCGGTGGAAGGTCTGACGGTGGCGCCGCAGGCCTACCGGGCGACCGAATACGCCATCGAGCCCGACGCCAGCGCCGCCTCCTACCTCCTCGCGGCGGCCGCGATCACCGGCGGGCGGGTGACGGTGCTCGGGCTGGGGACACGGAGCCTGCAGGGCGATGTGCGGTTCGCGGACCTGCTGGAGCGGATGGGGGCCCGGGTCGAGCGCGGCGCGGATCGGACCACGGTGACGGGCACCGGTGAGCTGCACGGCATCACCGTCGACATGGCCGACATCTCCGACACCGCGCAGACCCTGGCCGCCGTGGCCGCCTTCGCCGACTCCCCCACGGTCGTCACCGGCATCGACTTCATCCGCCGCAAGGAGACCGACCGGATCGCGGCGATCGTGACCGAGCTGCGCCGGGCCGGGCTGGACGCGACGGAGGACGTCGACGGGTTCACGGTGCGGCCGGGCTCCATCGCACCGACGGCCTTCGAGACGTACGACGACCACCGGATGGCGATGAGCCTGGCGCTGCTCGGCCTGCGGGTGCCCGGCATCCAGATCAAGCACCCGCGGTGCGTTTCCAAGACCTATCCGACGTACTTCGAGGATCTGGCCCGGCTTTGATTCGGGCCGGCTTCGCCGGCTTTTGGCACCGCTCGCAGGTGTTTCAGCGCCGCTCGCAGGCCACGCCGTCGTTGTCGCCGTCGAGGCGCTTGTTGAGGTTGTACGCGGCCGGGTTCACGGTGAAGGTCGTGACGGGCTTGGTCTTGCCCTTCACCTTGTCCGTGCCCCCGGCCCGCGCGACGCCGTGCGGGTAGTCGTGCTGCAGGGCGGTGCAGTTGACGTACTTCTTCGGCGCCGCCGCGAACGCCGGCGCCGACGGCAGGGCCGCCGCCACTCCCAGCAGCACCGCCACCGCGACCTTGGTGCTCGTCTTCGACTTCGTCCTCATCCCGGACCGCCTCCCTTTCCCGCGAGGGTCGGCCGGCGGAGGCGAAACCTGAGGATTCCGGGACGCCTCAGGTGGCGAGGATTCGGGTTGCCTCAGGTGGCGAGGATTGGGGTTGCCTCAGATGGCGAGGATTCTGGGTGCCTCAGATGGCGAGGATTCGGGGTGCCTCAGATGGCGTCGAACCAGAGCGCTTCCCAGGCGCCCGGGGCGGAGCCGGTGGCCTTCATCTCCTGGTAGTACTGGCCCGTGTAGTCGAGGCGGCAGGTGAAGTAGGTGCCGCGGGAGACGTTGCGCAGGTAGTACTTGCCGGCGTCGGTCCACACGTCGAAGGTCTCCCAGATGTCGGTCCACTCGCCGCGGCCGCGCAGCATGCCGGTGTTGCGGCCGGTGTACGCGAACTCGGCGGTCACCAGATAGTTCGACGCGGCCCGCAGGTGGACCAGGTGCCCGCCGTCGTCCGAGCAGATCTCGAAGACCTCCCAGGCGCCCGTCTGCCCCGGCGCCGTCCGCGCCCGCAGCATGTTGTGGGCGGTGCCCGTGAGGCTCTGCTCCTCCGCGATGTACCGGTTGGCGGCCAGGCTGAGAATTTTGTACTGCCGGCACTTCGCCAGCCCCGGCACGCCCGTCCCCTCGAACGCGGCGACGCCGTCCTGCTGCGCCGCCGGGGTCCCGCCGGTCAGGTCGATGAACCCCTTCGCGAGCCCGGCGTCGGCCGGTGCGGCGGGCGCGGCCGCGCTGCCCTGCCCGCTCGGGTGCCCCGCGCCGCCGTCACCCTCGCCGGCCCGCGCCAGCGCGAGGGGCGTCACGACCGCCGCCGCGACCGCGGCGACCACGAGCACGACCAGACTCCTGCGCCGCATGGCGGCACCTCATTTCGCGCGTGACGGCCGGCTCTGTCCGACCGTGCCGCGGAGAATGCTCAGCCAGCACATCGAAGGGGGTCAAGGCGCCAAAGCGGTTCTTAAACTTCCTTTCAGCGCCCCTTCGTCACCGTCACGGAGCGCATCGGCGGGACACGGTTTGTGCTGTGAAACTCGCTGAAAACGGGCTGAAATGTTCACGCTCCGCTTTCTTGGAATCGCTCGGTCTCTTGGAGCGCTCGGTCTCCTGGAGCGCTCGGTCTTCAGGAGTGCTCGGCGTCGGCGGGGATCCAGGGGCTGCCGTCGGCGGCCCAGCCGGCGTCGTACTGCCGCACCGCCTCGACGAACTGCACCGGCGGCCGGTACTCGTGCGCGGTGACGTAATGCCACACCATGACCGGCGCGGCGAACATGCTGCCCCCGGCGCCCGGCACGCGAATCTCGAACGACGCCCGCGAACTGCCACCACCCCGCCCCGGAACGGCGACGTCCTCCGCGCCCGGCGGGCAGAGCTCACACTCATGAAACCCACGGGTCTGGTTGACCGTCGGATTGCCGATGATGCCGCGCAGCGCGTCCGCGAACCCTTCCGGCACCGCCCCCCGCTCAAACGGATGCGCCGCGTCCAACCACCCGACATTGCGCCGCTCGTATCGCGGGCGATAGCTGATCCGGCCCCGCCCCTCGCCGACGATGTCCTCGTGGAGGTACGTGTACGCGGACAGGTCCGGGAAGTAGCTCATGCGACAAGAGTGACGGACGAGCCGACCCACGACGGACCCGTTCGACGTGCCGCATGATGCATGGGTGGGCAGACCTCATGGACGGCAGCCGGACCCTGGCTTGCTCGCGGTGATGCGGACAGCGGCCGTTTGGTTCGTGATCGGCGGGCTCGGGACGATGCTGGTCGTCTACGCCCTGAATCACGCGCTCGCCCTGGTGTTCCCCACGTCGGACTAGGGCGCACAGGTCGGACGGACGAGTCGACCTGTACGCCGGGTTCTGTCCCCGCCTCGCGGCCGGGGGCGGCCATCCATCTCGGCCTGCCGTTGCCGGCAGGCTCCAGCGGTCTACCCGCAGGCTCGGGCGGGCCGCCCTCGAACGCCTGCGCAGGCCGGGCCCGTGGGCGCCGACCCTTTTGACCTTGCTCCGGGTGGGGTTTACCTAGCCGCCCCGGTCACCCGGGGCGCTGGTGGGCTCTTACCCCACCGTTTCACCCTTACCAGGCCGTGGCCTGGCGGTCTGCTCTCTGTGGCACTGTCCCGCGGGTCACCCCGGGTTGCCGTTAACAACCACCCTGCCCTGTGGAGCCCGGACGTTCCTCGGCGGTGCCTTCGCACCGACGCGGCCGCCCGGTCGACTCGTCCGTCGCGCTGACTATGGTAGTCAGACCATGGAGGTCGCCGACATCGCATTGCTCGCCATCGCCGGGTTGGCGGCCGGGACTGTCAACGCGATCGCCGGTGGCGGGTCGCTCATCACGTTCCCGGCCCTGCTCGCGACCGGCCTGCCGCCCGTCGCGGCCAATGTGACAAATACCACTTCAGTTTTTCCGGGGTACCTCTCGTCGGTCTACGGCAGCCGCGCCGACCTCGACCGCCGGCACCTGCCGCGCCTCATCCCGACCGCCGTCGTGGCGGCCATCCTGGGCTGCGCGCTCCTGCTCCTGACACCGGCCAAGGCGTTCGACTACGTGGTGCCGTTCCTGGTCCTCGGCGCGGCCGCGGTACTCGCCTTCCAGGACCGCCTCCGCCGCCTCGTCGGCCACCCCCGCACCCTGTCACCGCGGCGGCGGGTGCTGGGCCTGCACCTCGTCGTGTTCGTCGGCTCGCTCTACGGCGGCTACTTCGGGGCCGCCCTCGGCGTCATGCTCGTCGCCGCGCTGGGCCTGGTGCTGGACGAGTCCATGGCCCGCGTCAGCGCCTTGAAGAACGTCATCTCGGCCGTCGGCGGCCTGGTCGGGGTCCTGGTGTTCGCCCTGTTCGGCCCGATCGACTGGGCCGACGTCCTGGTGACGGCCCCGGCCGCCCTCATCGGCGGGTACGTGGGTGCCCGGGTCGCACGCCGGCTGCCGAGCGTCGTCCTGAAAACGGTGATCGTCGTCTTCGGCACGGTCGTCGGCCTGGTCCTGCTGTACCGCGCCTTCACCTGACCGACGCGCCGCTCCCCTCTACCGCATCCTCGCCGGCACCGCGCCGCTCTCCCGGACCCGCGCGGCGCCAAATCCGCCCCGGCCAGCCGCTTGGTGCGATTGGCTCGCTCGGTGCGGTCGCCTCGCTCGGTGCGATTGGCTCGCTCGGTCAGGGCATAAATCCGATAAGTCGAGCGCATGCGCGGCGCGGCCGCGCCCGACTTATCGGCTTAAATACCGACTTGTGAGCGTGAAGCAGAACGTCAGGCCAGGTGGGCGGTTTCGTTGACCGAGCGGACCGCTACCCCGCCGTCGGGCCAGGAGTCGACGACCGAGAGGCCGCACGGGTCCAGGTAGAGGCGGAACAGGAAGGAGTCGCTCGCCGCCAGCGCGTCGCGGAGCAGGAGCTTGATCGGGGTCACGTGGCTGACGACGGCGATCTCCTGGCCCGCGAACCGGTCCTGCAAACTTCGTACCACCCGCCTGACCCGCATCGCCACCTGCTGGAAGGACTCGCCGCCCGGCGGTGGGACGGCGGTCGAGGCGAGCCAGCGGTCCTGTTCGGCGGCGTAGCGGTCGCGGACCTCGCCGTAGGTGAGGCCCTCCCACTCGCCGAAGTCGCATTCGATCAGGTCGTCCTCGATGATCAGCGGTAGGTCACCCAGAGCTGATGCCGTTTCCAGGCAGCGCTTCAGCGGGGAGCTGATGATCGCGGCCAGGTTGGGGGCGACCTGGCGGGCCCGCAGCGCGGCCTTGGCCGCCTGGTCCTGGCCGGCCGGGGACAGCGGGATGTCGCCGCGACCCGAGTAGCGCTTCTCGGCCGTGTATGGAGTCTCGCCGTGGCGGATGACGACCAGGCGCAGCGGGGAGCCGGTCGACGGCGGGGACCAGGAGCGCTTCTCCGTGGGCGCTGGAGACCCGGCCGAGACCTCGCCGTCCATGGCCTTGTTCGCCAGGCGGTCGGCGTCCTTGTTCTGCTCGCGCGGGATCCAGGCGTAGCGGACCAGCGCGAAGCCCTGCGCCAGGGCCCGGGCCTCGTCCGCCAGTGGGCGCAGGCCCGGGTGCTTGATCTGCCAGCGGCCGGCCATCTGTTCGATGACCAGCTTCGAGTCCATGCGGACGTCGACCTCGTCGGCGCCCAGTTCGCGGGCGGCTTTGAGGCCGGCGATCAGGCCCGAGTACTCCGCCACGTTGTTCGTCGTCACGCCCAGCGCGGCGAAGCGCTCGGCGACGACGGCGCCGGTCTCGTCGCGCACGACCGCGCCGTAGCCGGCCGGACCGGGGTTGCCACGCGAGCCCCCGTCGGCCTCAAGCGTCACCCGCATCCGGCTACAGGCCCGACTCGGCGGTGCGGACCAGGATGCGGCGGCACTCCTCGCAGCGGACGACCTCGTCCTTCGGGGCGGCCTTGACGCGGGCCTTGTCACCGCCGGACAGCTCGATCCGGCAGCCCTCGCAGCGGCCCTGGCGGAGCATGGCCGCGCCGATGCCGCCGCTGGACTCGCGGATCTTCTCGTACAGCGAGACCAGGTCGGCGGGGAGGTCGGCGGCCAGGGGGCGGCGGCCGGCCTGGCGAAACTCCTCGTCCTTGGCGATCCCGGCCAGGGCCTCGTCGCGGCGCTGCTCGGCGGCGGCGCGGGTGGACCGGGCCGACTCCAGCCGGCCGACGATCTCGTCCAGGGCGGCCTGGGCAGTCTCACGCTGCTCCATGAGCTCCAGCTCGGCGTCCTCCAGCTCGGACTGGCGGCGGTTGAGCGTGGCGATCTCGTGCTGCAGGGCCTCCAGCTCGCGGGCCGGGCCGGTGCCGGCGTCGAGGCGGGACTGGTCCTTGTCCTTGCGCGCGCGGACCTGCTCGGCGTCCTTCTCGAGCCGGCTGATGTCGCGGTCCAGGTCGTCGACGGCGACCTGGGCCCGGACCCGCTGATCCTCCGTCATGGACAGCTCGCGGGCCAGCTTGTCGAGCTCAGCGTGCTCGGGCAGGGCCTTGCGCTTGTGGGCGAGCTGGGTCAGCGCGATGTCGATCGCCTGCAGGTCGAGCAGGCGGCGCTGGGCTTCCGGATCGGCGTTCACGAGTCGTTGTCCTCCCAAGGAACCCAGGGTGAGGTGTCCACATCGGACACGATGGTCTGCAGGCCGGCCTCCGCGCGCAGGAACGCCGCGACGTCGTCCAGCCAGGGCCGCTCGGACGCCCAGTGCGTGACGTCGACGAGGGCCGGCCCGCCGTTCGCGAGATGCTCCTGCGCCGGATGGTGGCGCAGATCCGCGGTCAAGTATGCGTCAACGCCGGCCCGGGTGGCGTCGGCCAGGAACGCGTCGCCGGCCCCGCCGGACACCGCGACCCGTTCGACTCGGGCGGCCGGGTCCCCTGCCAGCCGTACCCCCGAAGCCGCGGTTGGCAGTTGATCGGCGACGAGCCGCGCGAATTGTGCGAGGGTCATCGGCTCGGGGAGGCGGCCGACGCGGCCGTGTCCGCGCTCGGGAGCCTTTGGATCAGGACGCAGCGGGTGTACTTCCACGAGCCCGACCCGCGCCGCCAGCACATCGGACACACCGGGGTTGGCCACGTCGGCGTTGGTGTGCGCGGTGTACAACGCCATCCCGGAGCGGATCATGCGGTGCACGATCCGGCCCTTGTAGGTCGTCGGGGCCACGCTGGAGACGCCCCGCAGCAGCAGCGGATGGTGCGTGAAGACGAACTCCGCGCCGACCCGCGCCGCCTCGTCGACGACCGCGGGGTCGCAGTCGACGGCGAGCAGCACGCGGGTGACGGTGGCGTCCGGGTCGCCGAGGACGAACCCGACCCGGTCCCAGTCCTCGGCCCACGCGGTCGGGTATCGCTGCTCGAGGAGCTTCACGAGATCGGCGACAAGCACGGCGTAACGTTAGTCCACCGGCTCGCTCCCCGTGATGCGCTGGGCCTGCAATGACGGGTGGGCCTCCAGCGCGTCGAGCGGGAGGTGCCACGGGAAGTCGCTGCGGTTCTCGCCGATACCGGGCTGGTGCAGCTCGAGCACGTCGTCGCCGTAGAGCATGGTGATGCCCCAGGAGCGCAGCCGCCCGATCGACTCGCCGAAGGCGGGGTGGGCGGCCATGGCCCGGTTGGTGTAGGGCACGGCGACGATCGGCAGCCCCAGCCCGAGCCCCTCGACGATGAGGCCGAGCGCGAGGGTGTCGGCGATGCCGGCGGCCCACTTGTTGACGGTGTTGACGGTCGCCGGTGCGACGATCATGGCCTCGGCGGCCGGGAGGACGTCGGGGTCGCCGGGGTACTTGTAGCGGTGCCGCACCGGGTGACCCGTCTGCTTGACGAGTCCGGGGATGTCGAGCCACTTCAGGGCGTCCGGCGTGGCGACCACGCAGACGTCCCAGCCTCGCTCCTGCGCGAGCGAGACCAGATTGCCAACGCCGGCGGTGGCCGGGGAGCCACACACGACGGCGTACAGAACAGATCCGGACATGCCGGCAATTCTGCCCTCTAGATCTACGTTTTAAATTAAACGCCGACACTCATGTGTTCGGCCAGCTCAGCGACCGGGGCGGACGGCGTGCCGCGGGTCCGGCGCAGCACGTCGCTGAGGACCTCGCGGGCCAGCGGCCGGCAGCGGATCTCCGATGGGGCCAGCCGGTCGCCCTCCAGCAGCATCTCGCTGGCCATCTCGATGTCGCCGATGAGCGCCTGGGCCCGGGCCTGGTCCAGGTAGTGATGGGCCCGGCGCTCGGGCAGCAGCGCGTTGAACCCCTCAGGATCCAGCCCCTGGTGTACCTCCACCGCCACCCGGCCCTCGCCGAGTTCGACGGCGGCCGCGGCCCGGTGCAGCTTCACGTTCGTCGGGCCGAAGCACGTCCAGTAGTAGTTGGCGTCGCCGTCCATGGACCGCGCCGCCTCCTCGGCCCCGGACAGCAGGTCGCGCACGGTCGCGCTGTCGCCGATGCGCGCGGCCGCCATCGCGCCCTGCAGCAGCAGCTGGCCGTAGACGGAGAGCCGCTCGGGGCTGCTGTCGTTGCCCGACGAGCCCGGTGCGAGCCGGTTGGCGATGTTGACGTTGATCTCCAGGGCCGGGCGGGCCCGGCCGAGGGAGAGCAGCGCGCAGGCGACCCGCGCCGTGGCGGTGCCGGCCAGGAGCTGGTCGCCCGCGCGCTGGGACACGGCGATCGAACGGTCGGCCGCGAGCCAGGACAGCTCGTGCTCGCCCAGCTTGCGCAGGGCCGAGGAGGCGATCTGGTAGGTCTGCCCGAGCAGGTGCGCCGCCTCCTCGCCCTGTGCGCTGTCGCTGTAGGCGGTGTCGGCGGCCTGGGCCTCGCGCAGGAGGCGGGGCAGCGTGCGCGCGAGCATGCCGTACTTCGCGTGCTGGTACGACAGCCAGGCGTGCGTCACCGCCTTGCGCATCTCCGGCAGCGGCGGCGGCTCGGGCGGCGCGTAGAAGAACGCGCTGATCTGGTCGTAGCGCTCCAGCGCGGCCCGGATCTCCTCGACCTCGATCTGGTCGACGCAGTTGACGCTGTCGGGGCGGCGTTCGGGGTCCCGGCCCAGCAGGATCTGCACGTCCAGCTGGAGGACGTCGGCGATCTCGTAGACGACGGAGAACTTGTCCAGCCGCCGTACACCCCGCTCGACCTTGTCGACCCAGCTCTTGGACTTGCCCAGCCGGTCGGCAAAGACCTGCTGCGACATCTTGCGCCGGTTCCGCCAGTAGGCCACCCGACGGCCGATGGGCAACTCATCCACGTCGCTCACCTCCGGACGTCACCCGACCGGTCGAAATCGCACGATTTGTGCGGTTCGCCCCGGTCATTCGCTCATACGTTCCGATGTGCAACTTGCAGTCCCCGTCGCCTGACCCAACGACGCACAATGCGTCCGGTGACGCGACGTGGTCTTGTGCGCACTTTCGAGTGATCTCGCCTGGCAGGAGACCGTCATGCTTCCGTGGGTGTTGTTCGAGCGGTCGCGGCTGCGCAAGGCTGGGGCCCGCTACGCCGCACACGGCTGGCCGGTGCGACCGGGCGCCTTCCTCGCGACCCGGCAGACCGGGCGCCACGCGACGGAGCGGCGCTTTCACTGCGGTACCCCCGGCTGCCCCACCGTCGCGTGCCACCCGGCCCCGCTCCCGGTGTGCTTCGACGCCACCACGGCCGCGGCCCTGTGGCAGGAGCACCCGTACACGGTGCTGCTGCCCACCGGATACGCCTTCGACGTGCTGGAGGTGCCGGGCCCCCTCGGCCGCGCGGCCCTGCTGGGCGACGGCTTCGTGGCCGCTCGCGGCCCGGTGGCGGTGGCGCCCGGCGACCGCTGGATGTTCCTGGTGGTGCCCGGGCACGGGGTGCTGCCCGAGCTCGCCGCGCACGCCGGTGTCGTACTGCATGGCCAGGACTCCTGGGTGCCGGCGCCGCCGAGCCGGCAGTTCGGGGGGCGGGTGCATTGGGAGCTGCCGCCGGAGGTGCACAACTGGCGACCGGCCGAGCCGTACGCGATCCAGGCCCTCATGCTCGACGCCATCGGCGCGGGCCCGCTGGTCACCGCGGGAAGACGCACCACGTGGCGCGCCGCTGCGTAATTGCGTCGAGATCAACAAACCCGGCTTCCTCACGGAAATGTTCACGTGCAGAATTCATGCCGGTGCCCAACGTAGCGTCGAGGTGACCACAGGGTCGACCCTCGTAATCCGAACGTAGTACTCAAGGATAGCGAGGGTACCTACTTAACCTTGAGTATTGATCTACTCCATTGATCATCATCGGTCTGTAAGTTGGGACCGATTTACCCGTTCCGGGCCTTGACGCGGATAAAGGTCCCGCCAATCTGGCACGCGCGTGTGACGGATTCGGGTTTACACCGACGGTAACCCACCGAACGCCGAAGCCAGTGCCTCACGCGCGGCGCCGGTCGATAGGCTCGCCAGGCGGGTGGGCTCGCCAGCGAGCTGCTGGCCGACTTCAGCGATTACTCACGTGCACCGCAGGCGACGCACGGCCCTGGAGCTATTACTCCGCAACGCGACGTTTGGGCCGGTTGGCCACCTTTCGCCACGTGTGGCCCAGCGGCGTTTCGACAGGTGGTCGGACTGTGGGTCACGTCTATTCATTGGCATCCCGGAAACAACACACCCCGGGTTGCCGCGTTTGTGCGACCGCCCGGGGTGCGAGGCGTTTCTCTGGTTGCGCTGCTTACGAGTCGCCGCCGGTCTCGCCGACCGGGGCGGCGTTCACGTCGTCGATCGCGTACTTCTTCGCCGCCTCGGCCGCCACCGAGGCCTGGACCTCGCCGCGGCGGGCCAGCTGGGCCAGCGTGGCCACGACGACGGACTCGGCGTCCACGTGGAAGTGGCGGCGCAGGGCGTGGCGGGTGTCGGACATGCCGAAGCCGTCGGTGCCCAGCGAGGTGTAGTCGTTGGGGACCCAGCGGGCGATCAGGTCCGGTACGGCGCGCATGAAGTCGCTCACCGCGATCACCGGGCCCGTCGTGTCCTGCAGGACCCGGGTCACGTAGGGGACCTGCGGCTCGTCGGCCGGGTGGAGAAGGTTGTGCTCCTCGGCCCGGATCGCGTCGCGGCGCAGCTCCACCCACGACGTGGCGGACCAGACGTCGGCCGCTACGCCCCAGTCCTCGGCCAGCAGCTTCTGGGCCTTGAGGGCCCACTGCATGCCCGTGCCCGAGGCCAGGATCTGCGCCTTCGGGCCCTCACCGGACTCGGCCGGGAGATACCGGTACAAGCCGCGCAAAAGGCCTTCGACGTCGAGGTTGGCGGGCTCGGCCGGCTGGAAGATCGGCTCGTTGTAGACGGTCAGGTAATAGATGAGATCCTCGGGGGTCTCGCCGTACATGCGGTTGACCGCGTTCTCGGTGATGTGCGCGATCTCGAACGCGAACGCCGGGTCGTAGGCGACGACGGCCGGGTTGGTCGCGGCGATGAGCAGCGAGTGGCCGTCCTCGTGCTGCAGGCCCTCCCCGTTGAGCGTGGTGCGGCCGGCGGTGGCGCCCAGCAGGAAGCCGCGGGACATCTGGTCGGCGGCCGCCCAGATGCCGTCGGCCGTGCGCTGGAAGCCGAACATCGAGTAGAAGATGTAGACCGGGATGATCGGCTCGCCGTGGGTGGCGTAGCTCGTCGCGGCGGCCGTGAACGAGGCGACCGAGCCGGCCTCGTTGATGCCCTCGTGCAGGATCTGCCCGGAGGTCGACTCGCGGTAGGACAGGAACAGCTCGCGGTCGACGGGCGTGTAGTTCTGCCCGTGCGGCGAGTAGATCTTCGCGGTCGGGAACAGCGAGTCCATGCCGAACGTGCGGGCCTCGTCGGGGATGACCGGGACCCAGCGCTTGCCCATGCCCTTGTGCCGCATCAGGTCCTTGAGCATGCGCACGAAGGCCATCGTGGTGGCGACCTTCTGCTTGCCGGAGCCGCGCTTGATGTCGCCGTAGACCGAGCTGTCCGGCAGGTCCAGGGCGATGTGCTTGGTCCGGCGGTCGGGCACCGAGCCGCCCAGGGCGCGCCGGCGCTCGAACATGTACTCCATCTCCTCGGACTTCTCGTCCGGGCGGTAGTACGGCACGGCGTAGGGGTTGTCGCCGATCGCACTGTCGGGGATGTCGAGGTACAACCGGTCCCGGAAGTCCTTGACGTCCTGCAGCGTGAGCTTCTTCATCTGGTGCGTCGCGTTGCGGCCCTCGAAGTGCGAGCCCAGCGTCCAGCCCTTGATGGTCTTGGCCAGGATGACCGTCGGCTGCCCGGTGTGCTCCGTGGCCGCCTTGTAGGCCGCGTAGAGCTTGCGGTAGTCGTGCCCGCCGCGCTTGAGGTTCCAGATCTCGTCGTCGGAGAGGTGCTCGACCATCTTGCGGGTGCGCGGGTCGCGGCCGAAGAAGTGCTCGCGGACATACGCGCCGGACTCGGCCTTGTAGGTCTGGTAGTCGCCGTCGGGCGTGACGTTCATGAGGTTGACCAGCGCGCCGTCGGTGTCGGCGGCCAGCAGCGGGTCCCACTCGCGGCCCCACACGACCTTGATGACGTTCCAGCCGGCGCCGCGGAAGAAGGCCTCGAGCTCCTGCATCACCTTGCCGTTGCCGCGGACCGGGCCGTCGAGGCGCTGCAGGTTGCAGTTGATGACGAACGTGAGGTTGTCGAGCTCCTCGCGGGCCGCGACGCCGATAGCGCCGATCGACTCGGGCTCGTCCATCTCACCGTCGCCCAAAAAGGCCCAGACGTGCTGCTGGGAGGTGTCTTTGAAACCCCGGTTGTGGAGGTACCGATTGAAGCGCGCCTGATAAATGGCGTTGATGCCACCGAGGCCCATCGAGACCGTCGGGAATTCCCAGAAGCCGGGCATCAGCCGCGGGTGCGGGTAGCTGGGCAGGCCGCCGCCGAAGCCGCGGTGCGAGAGCTCCTGGCGGAACCCGTCGAGCTGCTGCTCGCTGAGCCGGCCCTCCATGAAGGCGCGGGCGTACATGCCCGGCGACGCGTGGCCCTGGAAGAACACCTGGTCGCCGCCGCCCGGGTGGTCCTTGCCCCGGAAGAAGTGGTTGAAGCCGACCTCGTAGAGGCTGGCGGCGCTCGCGAAGGTGGAGATGTGCCCGCCGACGCCGACCTCGGGCCGCTGCGCGCGCTGCACGAGCATGGCGGCGTTCCAGCGGATGTAGGCCCGGATGCGCCGCTCGATGTGCTCATTGCCGGGGAACCACGGCTCCCGCTCCGGCGTGATCGTGTTGATGTAGTCGGTGGTGGTGAGCGGGGGTACGCCGACCTGCCGTTCGCGTGCACGCTCCAGCAGCCGCAGCATCACGTATCGGGCGCGCTTCGTCCCACGCTCGTCGATCACGCCGTCCAGCGACTCGACCCACTCGGTGGTCTCCTCGGGGTCGATGTCGGGCAGCTGGCTCGGTAGGCCGTCGCTGATCACCGGGCGCTTGCGTTCGGTGGACACAGGCGTTTCCTTCTGGGTAGCTCGCGACCGGAGTGATGCTCGGCGAACTCGTCGGGCGCTGCGACCGGTCTGGGTGGCCTATGGGGTGTGAGTCACTGGTTATAGGCCCCTGTGGTTTGTAACTCAGGTAAGCCTTTGTCCATCCTGCCTGGCGCCGGTGCGGTCCGTCACGCCTACTGGACGCCAACTGCGACGCGCAACACGATACCGGCGGGTAACTTATGGAGCATCGCTCTCTTGACGTGAGCGCGACATTGTGAGTATCCCAGGCCTCTCGATCGGCTACGGTGCGGCCCGTGTCCGAGAATTCGTCCTGGTGGCTGCTGCTGCCGTGCGGCATCGTCACCATCGCGTTCACGGTGGCGATCATTACAGTCGTTTTGGTGGTACGGCGTGTGCGTCGCTCGATGCCGAACGTCCGCGGCTCCGGAGGCGGCCCGTCGGGCCCGCTCGACTCGACCTGGCTCCCGGGCGCCACGGCCGCCGATCCGTATTCGACGTACCACTCCACCGACTCGTCGTCATCGTCCCCGTCGGGCTCGCACGATCACTGGCAGAGCCACGGCCACACGATCCATCACCACGACTCCGGCTCCTCGTGGAGTGACTCGGGGTCGAGCTGGAGTGACTCCGGGTCATCGTCCGGTTCGAGTGACTCCGGCTCGAGCTCGAGCGGCTCCGACTCCGGATCGAGCAGCTCGGACTCCGGGTCGTCGTCCTCCTCCAGCAGCTCGGACTGACGGCTGGGAGACTGGGCCGATGCGCACCGAGGTGATCACCGTCCGGACCGGCTCCCGCCCTGTCGTGCGGGACATCACGGAGGAGGCCGGCCGGTTCGTCGACGGACTGGGCGACGGGCTGCTGCACGTCTTCGTCCCGCACGCGACGGCCGGCGTGGCCATCATCGAGACCGGCGCGGGCAGCGACGACGACCTGCTCACGGCGCTCGACGAGCTGCTGCCGACCGACGACCGCTGGGTGCACCGGCACGGTTCCCCCGGGCACGGCCGCGACCACGTCATGCCGGCGTTCGTCGCGCCGTACGCCACCCTGCCCGTGGTCGGCGGCCGGGTCGCCCTCGGCACCTGGCAGTCCATCTGCCTGGTCGACCCGAACGGCGACAACGCCACACGGCAGGTCCGCTTCAGCTTCCTCCCGGGATGACAGGATGAGTTCGTGATCGAGCGCCGAGTCGCCGTGGTGTTTCTCGTCGACCCCCAGGGCCGTGTGCTCATGCAGCACCGCGACCAGCACGCCAAGGTCTCGCCCAACCAGTGGGCGATGCCCGGCGGCAAGATCGAGCCCGGGGAGTCGCCGGAGGAGGCGGCCCGCCGCGAGGTGGGCGAGGAGACCGGGCTGGACGCGGGCGACATCAAGCTGTACCTCGTGCGCACCCGGCCCTCGGTGACGACCGCCGAGGGCGAGGTCGAGATGCACGTCTTCTACGGGCCGACCGACGCCGTGCAGGACGACGTCGTGCTGGGCGAGGGCCAGGCCATGGTGTTCCTCACACCCGAGGAGGCCCTGGCCCGCGATCTCGGCGTCACCGCGGCCCTGTTGCTGCCCGGGTTCCTGGCCTCACCCGAGTATCGGGCGCTGGCTGACCGGTAACGGGTGGGTCGGCCAGATGGGCTGAATCTGGCAGTACCCCCGCCACAAGTGGCATCCGATGACCGTTTTCGGCCATGCTGTCGAGCGTGACCACCCCTCAGGATCTCGACGAGCGGTTTCGTGCCGAGCTCGCCGGGCTCGTCGCCGCGGCGTCGCCGCGGGACCTCGACGAGCCCGTCCGCGAGGACTCCGCGCTCACCGGGGAGCAGGCCCGCGCGCTCTACGACGCCCAGTCGACGAGCCGCCACCTCGACCTGGCCGCGCGCTGGCTGCGCAGTTTCGACGCCGGGTATTACACCATCGGCTCGTCGGGGCACGAGGGGAACGCCGCCGTCGCGGCCGCGCTGCGCCCGACCGACCCGGCCCTGCTGCACTACCGCTCGGGCGCCTTCTACGCCATGCGGGCCTCTCAGGTGGCCGGCAGCGACCCCATCCGCGACGTGCTGCGGGGCGTGGTCGCCTCGGCCAAGGAGCCCATCGCCGGCGGCCGGCACAAGGTGTTCGGCCACGCCGACCTGCACGTGGTCCCGACCACCTCGACGATCGCCTCGCACCTGCCGCGGGCGGTCGGCGTCGCCTACGCGCTCGGCCGCGGCAAGCGCCTCGACCCGCCCGGCGGCGGCCACGGCTGGCCCGCCGACGCGATCGTCGTGGCCTCCTTCGGCGACGCCTCCATCAACCACGCGGCCGCCACCGCCGCGTTCAACACCGCCGGCTGGTGCGACCACATCGGACTCAAACTGCCGCTGCTGCTCGTCTGCGAGGACAACGGGCTGGGCATCAGCGTGCGGACCCCCGACGGCTGGGTGGCCGCGGCCCTGGGCAGCCGGCCCGGCCTGCGCTACTACAAGGCCGACGGGTGCGACAGCGCCGAGACCTACGACCGGGCGGCCGAGGCGGCCGCGTGGGTGCGGCGATACCGGCGACCCGCGGTGTTGCACATGACCACCATCCGGCTCATGGGGCACGCCGGCGCCGACGCCGAGATGGCCTACCGCTCCCCCGTGGAGATCGCCGGCGACCTGGCCCGCGACCCGCTCGTGCGCACGGCCCGGATGCTGGTCGAGGCCGGGATGGCCACGCCCGCCGACCTGATGACCCGCTACGACGACATCGGCTGGGACGTGCGCCGGATCGCCGAGGAGGTGCTCGGCGAGCCCAAGCTGAGCAGCGCCTCCGAGGTCACCGCGCCGCTGGCTCCGCGCCGCCCGGTGCGGGTCTCCCGGGCCGTCGCCGACGCGGCCGCCCACCTCGCCGCCGCCGACACCGCCGAGCCGCACCCCGACACCGGCCCCGAGCTCGACGACAACCTCGAGTTCGCGCCCCTCTCACCGGCGGCCGACACCGAGGAGTGGCCCGAACCCGAACCCGCGCCGACCCCGGCGACCGTCCGGCCCGTGTCCGGGACACCGCGCAACAACGGCAACGGGCACCCGGCGAGCCGGCTGGCCGCCTTCGCCGGGAAACTGCCGGAGAAGGCGGGCCCGCTCACCCTCGCCCAGACCATCAACGCCGCGCTGACGGATGCGATGCTCGCGTACCCCCAAATGGTCGTCTATGGAGAGGACGTCGCCGCCAAAGGTGGCGTCTACGGAGTCACCAAGGGCCTCCGCGACCGCTTCGGCGCGACCCGGGTGTTCGACACCCTCCTGGACGAGACCAGCATCCTCGGCCTCGGCCTCGGCGCGGGCCTGGCCGGGATGCTGCCCGTGCCCGAGATCCAGTACCTCGCCTACCTGCACAACGCCGAGGACCAGCTCCGCGGCGAGGCGGCCACCATGCAGTTCTTCTCGCAGGGCGCGTTCCACAACCCGATGGTCGTGCGGGTCGCCGGCCTCGCCTACCAGCTCGGCTTCGGCGGGCACTTCCACAACGACAACGCCCTGGCCGTCCTGCGCGACATCCCCGGCCTGGTCGTCGCCGCCCCGTCCCGGCCCGAGGACGCGGCCCCGATGCTGCGCACCTGCCTGGCCAGCGCCGTCGTCGACGGCAGCGTGTGCGTGTTCCTCGAGCCGATCGCGATGTACCACACCCGCGACCTGCTCCGCGACAACGACGACTGGTGGGTCTCGGACTACGCCCCGCCGAGCGAGTGGCCGGCCATCCACGTGCCGATCGGGCGGGCCCGCGCCTACGACAACGGCCCCAACGACGACCTGACCATCATCACGTTCGGCAACGGGGTGCGGCTCTCCCTGCGGGCCGCGGCCCGGCTCGCCACCGAGGGCGTCACCGCCCGGGTCGTCGACCTGCGCTGGCTGTCGCCCCTGCCCGTCGGCGACATCATCAAGCACGCCTCCGACACCGGCCGGGTGCTCATCGTCGACGAGACCCGCCGCTCCGGCGGTGTGGGCGAGGGCGTCATCGCCGCGCTGGTCGACGGGGGGTACGTCGGGGTGGCCCGCCGGGTCGCCGCGGTCGACTCGTTCGTGCCGCTCGGACCGGCCGCCAATCACGTACTGGTGTCCGAAGAACAGATCATCCAGGGCGCGCGATCACTGCTCGCCCGGTAACTTGGACTATCAACTTTTCGATCGCATCGGTGCGCCACTTGCGTTGACGGCCCGTACTGTGTGGACTACGCGCTAACAAGTGGTTGTTGCGACAGGAGGCAGTGGACAGTGAACGCGACCGCGGGTCAGGCCGAGGTGAAGAGCCTGGCGGACCGGTTCGGAGTCGAACCGGGCATGGTCGTTATGGAGATGGGGTACGACGACGACGTCGACCAGAGTCTCCGCGACGTCCTGATCGACCGGTGCGGGGACCTGGTTGACGAGGAAACCGATGAGGTGGTCGACGTCGTGCTGCTGTGGTGGCGCGACGATGACGGCGACCTGGTCGAGACGCTCATCGACGCCCTCGGCCCGCTGGCTGACAACGGTGTGGTGTGGCTGCTCACGCCGAAGGCCGGCCGCCCCGGCCACGTCGAGCCGAGCGAGATCAACGAGTCGGCGCCCACCGCGGGGTTGCAGCAGACCTCGACGATCAACGCGGGCAAGGACTGGACGGCAGCACGGCTGGTTGCGCCCCGCGCCGCCCGCTCGCGTCGCTGACCTCGGGCTTCGGGCCCCTCGGCTTTCCGGCCGCGCCGGTCGTCAGGCGCGGCCACTTTTTCGTGCGCTCTTACGCTCGGCGCCCCAGCCGTCTTCCGCGCTCGCCGACCTTCCGCGCTCGCCGCTCTTCCATTGGCTAGCCGCTCTCTTGACTGGCTGACTTCTGCGCTCGCCCGCTTCTGCGCCGGCCCGCTTCTTGAGCAGTCCTGCTTCTGCGCTCGCCCGCTTTACGCTTGCTTTTTGCGCTTGCCGTTTCATGCCTGCGCTTCGTGCTTGCCGTTTCATGCCTGCGCTTCGTGCTTGCCGTTTCATGTCTGCGCTTCGTGCCTGCGCTTTGTGCTTGCCGTCTCGTGCCTGCGCTTTGTGCTGCCGTCTCGTGCCTGCGCTTTGTGCTTGCCGTCTCGTGCCTGCGCTTTGTGCTTGCCGTTTCGTGCTTGCGCTTTGTGTCGGCTTGTGGCCCTTAGGCCGTTGGCTGGACGGTGGGCTTCTTCGAGGTCGGGTTCGACGACGGCGGCTTGGAGTTCCAGCCCGAGCTCGACGTGCTCGGCTGCGGCGCCTTCGTCGTCTTGCTCGTCGTCGGCCCGTTGCCCGGCTGCCAGCCCTCCGGCATGAACACGCGCACCTGGGTGAACGAGGCGTCGGCCGTCTTCCCCGTCAGGGTGAACGCGCCCAGGTTCACCTTCCCCTGCGTGAGCTGGTCATCGGTGACCGGCCCCAGCGCCACCCCGTTGACGTACCCGCTGAGCTGGTTCCCTTCGACCTTGAACGCGACGAACGGCTCACCCACCCCGCTCGCCAACTGGATCGGCCAGTCCTTGAGCAGGTCCTTCTCCCCCGGCAGATCCTTGTACAGCCGATAGAGCCGGACATGGTTGTCCTCGCAGAGCCCGAGGGTGTACCCGTGGTCGCCGGTCCGCAGCCACATGCCCGCACAGCCCGCGTTGACCTTCACCTTGGCCTCGATGCTGCCGTCGGTCATCGCCACGTCCAGCGGCGGCTTCAACGTGCAGCCGGTGAGCCCGGGCGCGGCGTCCGTCGTGACCCGCAGCCGCCCGCTGCCCGTGTCGCAGCGGCCGCCCTCGGACTCCTGCTGCGACTTCCACAGCTGGTCCGGCGAGCCGACGCCCTGGTCCCGCCAGCCGTTGGGCACCCACGCGGGCTCGTCCTCGCGGTTGTACACCGGGATCGCCTTCACACCGTCGGCCGACTGACTCTGCTGCGGGGTGTTGCTCGGCCCGTCGCCGGCCCGGTTATCGGTTTTGTCGCGGTTCTGGAACACCACGTAGCCCGTCAGGGCGAGCGCGACCACCAGGATGCCGACCAGCACCGGCACGGCCCAGTTACGGCTCGCTCGCGGCGGTGGCGGGGCCTCCTCGCGCGGGGGCGGGGCGTAGACGGTCGGCTGCGCGGACGGGGAGACGTACGCCTGCGGGGGCGGGGGCTGCGGAACATAGGCCTGGGGCCGGGGCGGCGGCGGGACCATGCGGGGCGGGGCCGGCGTCGGGGTCATCGGGCCCAGGCGCTGCGTGACCTGCTGGTCGGCGCTCTGGGGCGGGCCGCTGACCGGGTGGGCGCCCGGGTGCTGGAACGCCGCCGGGCTCACGGGTACGCCGCTGACCGGGGCCGGGTGCTGCGGGACGGCCGGATTTTGGGGCACCGTCGGGTAGGCACCGGGCTGGTGCTGGAAGGCCGCCGGGCTGACCGGGACACCGCTGACGGGGCCGCCGACCGGGGTGCCGCTGACCGGGCCGCCGACTGGGGTTCCGCTGACCGGGGCCGGGTGCTGCGGCACCGTCGGGTAGGCGCCGGGCTGCTGCTGGAACGCGGCCGGGCTGACCGGGACACCGCTGACGGGGGTTTGAGCGGCCTGCGCGGCTTGAGCCGCCTGCGCGGCCTGCGCTGCGTATGCGGCTTGAGCGGCTTGCGCAGCCTGGGCGGCTTGAGCGGCCTGGGCGGCTTGCGTGGCGGCTTGAGCGGCTTGTGGAGCGCCTTGCTGCGTTCCTTGCGGTGTTCCCTGTGGGTTTCCCTGTGGCCACATGGGTCCAGGCTGGCCGGCGGGCTGGGCGCCGTTGGGCTGGGCGTTCCGGGCGGAGACGTTCACCCACGCGCGCAGGCTGCCCTCGGCGACGACGAGCTCCGGCTGCTCGATGACGGTCGGGGCGAGGCCTAGCTCCTTCTGCAGCAGGGTGGCGACGAGCGGGACCCGGCTGGAGCCGCCGACCAGGAACAGGCCGGCCAGCTTCTCCTTCTCCATCTTGCCCCAGCGCATGACCGCCCCGGTGGTGCGGACGGTCTGCTCGAGCAGCGGCCGGGCCTTCTCCTCGAACTGCTCCCGGGTCATCGTGACGTCGGCCGCGGCGATCGGGACGTGCAGGGCCGCGCTGGCGCTGCGGGACAGCATCTCCTTGGCGATCCGGGCGTCGTCCCAGAGCATCCGCCGGTGCCGCCGGTCCTCGGTCGTCTGCGGATTGTCCAGCCGCGCCCACACCTCAGCGTTGTCGATCTGCGTCCGCGCGTGCTCGACGACCAGCGCGTCGAGGTCGAGCCCGCCGAGGTCGTCGATCCCGTCGACGGCCCGGACGTCGAACCCCTCCCCCGACCGGCTCACGAGGCTGGCGTCGAACGTGCCACCGCCGAAGTCGTACACGAGGAGGCCTTGGTCGCCCGTGAGAGGCTTTTGCAGTACCCCCGCGAAATAATGGGCAGCGGCGACGGGCTCGGGCATGAGCGCCGGCTGGGGCAACCCGGCGAGCTTCGCCCCTTCGACCAGCGCGAGCCGCCGCGACACTCCCCAGGCCGCCGGGTGCGTCAACGTGAGCTCCGCGACCGGCCCACCGGCCACCCGCACCGCTTCCGTCTTGACGTGCCCGAGCACGGCCCCGATGAGCGACGGCACGCTCAGCTCCCGGTCCCCGAGCAGCACGTTGCCGTCGTCGATGCGCCGCTTGGGGCTACCTTCGAACCGGGCCGGGTCGACCCGGGCCGCGTGCACGGCGTCCCGCCCGACCAGCAACACCCCGTCGGCCTGCGCGAAGACCGCGGACGGCAACAACGGCGACCCGTCGAACAACAACGGCCGCACCCTCCCATCAGGCCACGCCAAAAGCGCAACCGTGTGGGAGGTGCCAAAATCGATGCCGAGCCGCGGCCCTGCTGCCATGCGGGCGAGTGTAGGCCCCCGGTACGACAGCTGGCATATTCGAGGCATGACAGTGGATGTCGGAGATCCGGCACCGGACTTCCAGCTGCGCGACCAGAACAACCAGGAGGTCGCCCTGGCCTCATACCGCACCCGGAAGGCGGTCCTGCTGGTCTTCTACCCGCTGGCCTTCACCGGGACCTGCCAGGGCGAACTGACAGCCGTCCAGCAGCAGCTCGCGGACTTCGAGAACGAAAAAGTCCAGATCTTGACTGTGAGCGTCGACTCCCCCTACGCCCACAAAGTCTGGTCCGACCGCGAGTCCTACACCTTCCCACTCCTGTCCGACTTCTGGCCCCACGGCGAGGTAGCCAGGTCATACGGCGTCCTGAACGAATCCAAGGGCTACGCCAACCGCGGCACGTTCCTGATCGACCAGGACGGCACGATCGCCTTCACCGAGCACCACCCGTCCTCCCGCCCCCGCGACCTCTCGGTATGGCGAGCCGCGATAGCCGCCCTGTGACGACCCCGATATTGAAGGCGACGCCACCTCACGACGGCCTGTACCGTCATCGACGCCGGGTTGGGTAACATCTCCGGTACCAAACCCCCACAGCGGGGGTGCGGGCGCGTAGCTCAGTGGGAGAGCACCCGCCTTACAAGCGGGGGGTCGTTGGTTCGAAACCAACCGTGCCCACCAGCAAGTTCTGCCCGTCCGTTCGGCCCGTGAGGGGCCATTTACGACAACACTTACGACAACCAGGTGTCGATCTTGTCGAGCGCCTTGCGCATCTCCGCCAGGTTGGAGTGCGCGTAGATCTTCAGGGTCAGCTTCACGTCCGAGTGGCGGGCGATGGCCTGGACGATGTGCGGCGGCACCCCGAGTTCCATCAGCACCGTCACGACGGTGTGGCGGAAGTCGTGAAGTCGGACGTCGGTGATGCCGGCCCGTTCTCTCAGGCCAGCAAAGTGCCGGGCGAGGTTTCGCGGCTCCATCGGCGTCCCGACCTCCGACGGGAACACTAGGCCGTGATCCTTCCAGGCTTCAGCAAGCTCGACGCGCTCCTTGGCCTGCATGTCCTGGTGCTGCTGGAGCGTCTTGCGGGTGATTTCCGGCAGCGGCAGGACGCTCTCGGAGCTTTCCGTCTTGGTGTCCTGAATGTGTAGCTTGCCGCCGGCCCGCTGGACTGTCATCTCGATCGTTATCGTTCCGTTGTCAAGATCGATGTCCTCCCATCGCAGTCCGAGCAGTTCACCACGTCGCAGGCCCATCGTGGCGGCCACGATGTACAGGGCGTAGAGCCGATGCCCCTGGGCCGCCTTCAGGAGAGCCTTGACCTGCTCGACGTCCAGGCCCTTGCCGACCTTGTACCGCGGGCTGGTCACCTTGACCAGCGTCGCGACGTTCCGGGCCAGCAGTTCCTCCCGCATGGCGTGCTGGAGGGCGTTCCGGAGCACCGCGTGGACGTACTGGACCTGCCGAACGCTCGGCTTCGAATCAGACTGCTTGAAGGCGTCGAGGAACGCCCGGACGTGCTGGACCTGCAGCCCGGTCAACCGCCGCCGGCCGAGTGCCGGGATGAGGTGGTTCCGGACGGCACTCTCGTAGCCCTCGTATGTCTTGGGCCGCAGCCCGGAGGCGTAGACCTGCAGCCAGTACCGCAGGTATTCGTCGACCTTCCACGACCGGTCGGGCGACGGGACACCGCGGTGCGACTTCGCCTTCAGCTCGACCAGCTTCTCGTGCGCCTGCTCCCAGGTCTTGCCGTACACCGTCTTGCGCTTCATGGTGCCGTCCGTGGTGAGCACGTGAGCCACGCCGGCCCACGTGCCGTTCGGACGCTGGTAGATGGTTCCCTCACCGTTCGGGTTCTTGCTGCCCTTCTGCTTGCTCAACGCTCCTCCTCCAGGAGCCGGGCGATCGCCTCATCGATCGCCGAGCGTGGAACCAGCCGACGGCTGCCGATCTTGATGGACCGCAGCCGGCCGGTTCGGATGAGTTGGTAGGCCAGCGACCGGCCGATGCCGAGTTCGCGGGCGGCTTCTTCTACACGCAGCAACCTCTTCTCTCGTCGGGGCTCGGTGGTGCTCGTGCTCGCCTCCTCTCTGGTCGTGAGTTGTCCGCACGGCCGTCCGTCCGTCGTCCGTCCGCGCGCTGACGTGCGCAGACGCGTGCGACAGGCGGACGGACGTTCAGTCGTCCGCGGACGACCTCCAGCGCCCGCGGGCCACCTGAGCGGCTCGGCCGTCCTGGACGTACTGCTGCAGCCGGTCGTAGATCCATGTCCGCCTCATTCCGGTGAAGTGCATGAGTTCGGGGACGCTGAGCCCGTCGCTCGGCGCATCTCTGAGCGCCATCTGGAGCGTGATTTCGGGTTCGGTGACGACCTCGCCTTCGACGACGTCGTCCAGCCCGACCAGGGCGCCCTCAGAAAGGCCGTCCAGGCACGGCCGACTCTCGGCGTAGCGAGCGGAGGTCGTTTGCACGTCGTCGTCGGTGACCAGGTAGCCGCGGGCACGCCGCGGTTGGGTGTGGCCGTCGCCGAGGATGTAGAACTTGCCCGGCGCGTCGAGCGTGTGGGCGTGCCAGCCGGCGCTCAGCATGCCCCGGTCGAGGATCAGGTCCACGTCTCGGCGCTCTCGGACGCGGAGGCAGATGCGGACGCTCATCTGCGAGCGCAGCGCTCCCCCACCCATGGACTTCTGGGTCGGCCGCTGATTCGCGGCGAGCAGGGTCGTCGCGACCGCTCGGCCTCGTCGGGCGATGGACTCGGCGGACTCGACCGCGCCGGGTGCCTGCTCGACCAGCTCGGCGTACTCGTCCACGACGATGATGAGCGCGGGTGCCTTCGGCGTGGGTTCCCAGAGGCGGGCACCGGCGCGGCTCATCGCCTCGGCGCGGGCGTCGAGGACGCGAACGCCATCACGGAGCAGCACGGCCGCCTCGGCGGGCGTGGTGGCGAGCCTGGCGAGGCACGACGCCCACGGTCGCAGTTCCATGCCGCCTTTCAGGTCAATACCCCAGAGCACGACATCGGGGCATGCCGCGAGGTTGCCGAGGACGACGTTCAGAACGCCGCTCTTGCCCGCATCGGTCGTGCCCCCGATGAGGATGTGTTTACGCAGCAACGAGACGCGGATTGTTGCCGCGTCCTCGAATACACCGAGTTCGATCGGACTGTTTACGGATTGGACGCTCGGTCCGCGCCACGGGATTGCGCCCGCGTGAGGGTCGGCTGCCAGCACGCGCATCATGAACCGGCCAGCGTGCGCCGGGTCGGGTTCGATGCGGACGGCACCCGGCCGGGTGCCGAGCCCGGACTCGATGGCCGGGACACGGCTCAGGACATCGGCAACGCTCTGGCCGTTGGCAAGGTGGAAGCGGGCACGCCAACCCCAGATGTCGACCACGGCCGACATGACCCGCGAGCCGGCCAGCCCGATGTTCTCGGCGATGTCCGGCCATGCCTGGATTGCGCGGTCGACCCGGACGCGGGCACGCCTCCGTCGGTGGGTCCACCACGGCACGGCCAGTGCGATCGTGGCGGCAAGTAGGAGCAGCGGCAACGGTTCGTGTGACGGTCCAAGGGCGGCGGCCGCAGTGAGCCAGCCGCCAGCTATGAGGGTGCCCAACGCAGCGTATACGCGCTCCTCAGTTCGGTCGATGTTCCACGGAAAGCCGCGGGTCAGCGTGAGCGCGGCGATGCCGACAGTCGCCGCGAGGAGCCACGGCACGGCATCGGGCTCTTGGGAGTGGAACACTGCTCCGCCGATGAACAGGGCCGTTGCTGTCGCGAATGGTGCGAGTTCGGAGCGGTACCGGAACAGGAACCGGCCCAGCGCCAAGAGCAGGCTCGGCCGTTCGTCGAGCAGTAACAGTTGCCGGCGATGCCTTCGGCTGAACGCCCTCATCGCTGCACCTCCTCACGGAGGTAGGTCAGTGCGTCCGGGTCGCCGTCGAGAGCAGCGCGCAGCGTTGCTTGGGCGGCAGCGAGGAGGTTGGCGTGTTCCGTGCGGGCGAGGGTGAGGAGCTGGGCCTGGCGCTCGATCTCGGCGAGCAGCACGGGCACGTCGGCTACGGCAGTCCAGAGCGCTACTCGGGTGCCGCGGGTGACTGCCGCGTTGATGTGGGCGTGGACGGCATCGCGGTCGACGGTTGGCATGGGTGCTTCGGCCATCAGTTGGTCTTTGCCTCCTCTCGTTCGGCCGCCAGCGTTCGGCGGAGGGCGGTTGCCTTGGGGCCGGAGATGCGCAGCGCTGCGCGGAGGGCGTCGCGGGTGATGGGCCGACCGTTGTGCGTCGCGCGGTGCTCGGCGTCGGCTGCGCGGGCGGCAGTGAGCAGGTCGTCGTCGGTCCGGCCCGGGGTCGGTACCGAAGCCGGTGGTTGTGGCGTTGGCTCGTCTCCGGTCCGGACTGCGTGCAGGTGTGC
This sequence comes from Dactylosporangium sp. NPDC051541, assembly GCF_044454505.1. Taxonomy (NCBI): domain Bacteria; kingdom Bacillati; phylum Actinomycetota; class Actinomycetes; order Micromonosporales; family Micromonosporaceae; genus Dactylosporangium; species Dactylosporangium sp. NPDC051541. The sequence continues at coordinate 520,397 of NZ_JBITDU010000006.1, read as the reverse complement.
CGTCAGGCCGAGTACGGCTGCTGGAACGGCACCGACGACCACGACGACTGGCCAGGAGACAGTGAGGAGGCCGGCTGCTGCGGCGTGGTAGATGGCGTTGCCGAGGATGCTGGTGGTGATGGCGCCGGTGGCGTTGGCGCGGGCGAAGCGGATGGCGCGTTGGGGGCTGAGGCCGGCGAGCCAGACGCGGGCTGAGGTCATGGCGTAGGCGTCGATGGTGACGGGCAGGAGGATGGCGAGTCGTTCGGGCCAGCCGGAGAGCAGGGCCAGGCCGCGGAGGCCGGTGAAGCTTGCGACGGCGGCTGAGGTGGCGGCGATGAGCATGCCGGCCATGACCCAGCCGTCGCGGCGGGCGGTCATAGGTCCAGCCCGGCGAGGTAGCGCGTTGCCGTTGTCAAGAGCCGGGCGATGTTCGGGGCGATTGAGGATTCGGCGAGGAAGTAGCCGAACAGGACGCACACCAGGATGTGCCAGATGGGCGTGTGGGTGTAGCGCCAGAGTAGGTACACGAGCAGTCCGAGGAGTAGGACGGCTGAGACCGTGACAGTCAGCGTGGGCTCCTTTCTCTCAGTTGTTCGGGGTTGACGAGTTGGGGCCGGGGCGGCGGTGGATCTGGCGGCCGGTGTGGCGGCGCTGGTAGCGGGTGCGGGCGCGGCATTTGCGGCAGTGGGTGGGGTTGTGCCGGTCGAGTTGGGCGCCGCAGGGGCAGCGGTCTTCACCTTCGAGCGGGGCGGGTAGTGGCAACGGAGACAGCTCCTCTCGCTTGTGAACATGTACATCATGTTCAAGTTTAGACGCGTGCGGGGAACCGGTGAAGGTTCGTTGGATTTCGATGCCATGAGAATGGCGCACATTGACGGGACGTGTTCAGGTCATGGCTGGACGTATCGAAGATGTCTCCCATAGGGTGGGCAACTGCCGAGACGTCCTGTGACGGGGAGCCATGAAAAACGAACGCCTCCGCTCAGCCATGCTGGAACGCGGCTTGACGCCGGTGAATCTCGCCGACCTGCTCGAAGTTGATCCGAAGAGCGTCGAACGGTGGATCGCGGGGCGGACGCCGTACCGTCGGCATCGCTATGAAGTTGCGGCGCATCTCGGAGTCGACGAGGCGTATCTGTGGCCGGACGCGCGGACCCGTGACCAGGTCGCGAACGCGTCCGAGAGCGAGATCGTCACGATCTACCCGGCCCGGTGGGCGGTGCCGTCGGAGTTGTGGCGGAACTTCTTCGACAACGCTGAGCGTGAGATCGGCATCCTGGTGTACAGCGGGCTGTTCATCCCGGAGGACCAGGGCATTCTGCGCGCGATCCGGCGCAAGGCCGAGAACGACGTCAAGGTTCGTGTCCTGCTCGGCGACCCCGAGAGCGAGGAAGTCCGACAGCGCGGGGTGGACGAGGGCATCGACATGGACATGTCCGCGCGGTGCCGGATGGCGCAGGTCTTGTACGGGCCGTTGCGCGAGATCGACGGCGTGGAGTTCCGCCTCCACCGCACGATCCTCTACAACTCGATCTACCGCGTTGACGACCAGGCGCTCGTTAACACCCACATCTACGGCACGCCCGCCTCCAACGCTCCGGTGCTGCATCTTCGGCACGTCGAGGGCGGGGACATGGTTGGCACCTACGTCGAGAGCTTTGATCGCGTCTGGGAGACCGGCACACCACTGGAATGAGGTTCCGCTCTTGGCCCGTCGTATCGACTTCTTCGACGACCCTGCCGCTCCCCCGGCCAACAGCCTCGTCCCGTCCGCGAACGCGGTCGTGGTCAACGACGCCGGGGAGCTGCTGCTGATCCACCGCACGGACAACGACAATTGGTCGTTGCCGGGTGGGGCGATGGAGGCCGGCGAGTCGATGACGGACTGTGCGGTCCGGGAGACGTTCGAGGAAACCGGGATCCACGTCGAGGTCGTCGGCCTGGTCGGCATCTACACCGACCCGCGCCACGTCATCCTCTACACCTCGAACAACGAGGTGCGGCAGGAGTTCTCCATCGTCTACATCGCTCGCCCGCTAGGTGGGGAGCCGACGCCGAGTGACGAGTCGCGGGAGGTCGTGTGGGTGGCGCCATCCGCGCTGAACGGCCTGACGATGCACCCGTCGATGCGGCTTCGGATCGAGCACTTCCTGACCCGCGCCGGGAAGCTGCACCTTGGATAGCGATTGGGTCAACGCCGCGGGCAGCGTCTTCTCCGCCCTCGGTACCGTCGGCGCGTTTGTCGTTGGCTTTGTGCTCTTGCGTCGCGAACAGAACCGTGAGGCTGAGCGAGCCGAGGATGAGCGGCGCGGGCAGGCAGCTCGGATCAGCGCGTGGATCGAGGAGTACCGGAAGCCGAACGATGCCCGTGAGCTGGCCTTTCACATCCACAACGCCAGCGAGATGCCGATCTACGAAGTCGAGCTCCCGATGCCGGAGGGCGGCGACACCGAATTTGTCGGCCTGGTCCCACCCGGGCAGACGGTTCGCCGGCCCGCTCCGGAGTCATGGCGCCGCTCGTACGTCGAGCCGGAACCCGTGGAGATCGAGTTCCTCGACAGCGCGGGCCGCCGCTGGACCCGCAACGAGCAGGGCCGGCTAACGTCAGCGGCCGAGAGCGGCCAGAACCCGGTCCGTTGACGCCTGGAGCTGAGGTCTCGCCTCCGTGAGCGAGCGAGTGACGAGATGTCCGTCGCCGTAGCGCTCGAACGCCTCCGCCAGCCGCTGTTCAAGGTTGACTGGCGTGCCCGTGGGGCTGGTCGTCATGTCGCAGAACGTCAAGGCGTCGAGCAAGAAGTCGGCCGGGCTCGGAAACTCGGCGTCGAGGTCGTCGGCCAAGTCGCGGTTTCGGGCCTCGACTAGTGCACAGGAGTGATTCGCGACCAGGCGGATCAGGCGCTCGTCGGCATGTTCGACGTCACGGAGGTACCGGGCGCCGTCGAGCGGATGGAAGCCAGCTTTGACCAGGTCGGGGGCGTAGCCGATGTCGTGCAGCCACGCCGCGCAGATCAGCAGCTCGGCGTCGTCGCCGGCGATGTGGGCGATGTCCTCCGCAGTGTGCCCGACGCCCTGGACGTGCGCCCATCTGGTTGGCAGCGGCTCGGCCAGGAGACGGCGTGCCAGGTCGACGGCCCACGGGACATGTTCCACATGTCCGAGACTAAAGGCTGTCGATCACCGGGGCTTCACGTACCGACCCTTGCCCTGCACCGACACCGTGACATCCTGCAACGCCGCAAGCGCCTGCCGCGCCGTGCCGCGGGCGACCCCGTACTGCGCAACCAGGGCAGACTCGCTCGGCAGGATCGCACCGGCTGCTAGCTCTCCAGACTCGATCTGCTCCCTGAGTTCGGCAGCGATCTGCTGATACTGGGGCCGGATCGGCTGAACAGGCTTATTAGGGTCTGCGACCAGCCGACCTCGTCCAGGGCGGGTGACGATCAGCCCTTCCCCGGTGAGCTGGTCGAGGGCACGCCGGACGGTATTGCGGGCGACGCCGTACTCGGCGACCAGTGCAGCCTCGGACGGCAGGGCGGCGCCGGGCTTGAACTCATCGGAGGCCAGCCTGATGCGCAGCGCTTCCGTGATGCCCCTGTAGGCACCCCAAGCCGTTGACCGCATGCCGTCCTTCCTCACGTCCCTCGCTGGTCGTCAGTCTGGCAGCCCCTCGACGGCGATGCCGCTACTGGCCGCCCGCGCGACCAGGTCAGCCAGCCGGCTGGCGACAGCCGGTGCCAGGTGCCCGACCTCCACGACCGGCGTCCCGTCTTGACCCACCGCGGCCTGGAGCAGTGGAAACTCCAGACCGACGTCAAACCCGGCATCCTCCAGCGCCAACGCCAACGCGTCCGCGCTCTGTTGTGCCTGGAACATGACTGCCTCGCTCTCGCAAGTCGACATCGCACGTGGGCGGACCGACTGGTCAAGGCGTGTCGTCACCGCCAGCCTGTCCCGAGACGTCCCCGGCTGGGCACCACGTTTGAGGGACGTCTAGGGACTTCTTGACTAGAATCGGCTGCACTCGATGCTCTGCGGGAGGTTGTCGTGCGACATCCACTCACCCGGGCACTGGCCAGCGCCGGACTCGATGGCCTCGACGTCGCGTCTCGTCTCGGCGTCGACCCAAAGACCGTCGATCGCTGGTTCGCAGGCCGGGTGCCGTACCCCCGCCATCGCAATGCACTGTCCCGCCTGACCGGCTGGCCCGTTGCCGACCTATGGCCTGACACTGCTCCGCGGGAAACACAGCAGGCCACGGACGAGGTCATCACCACGTACGCCAACCGCAGCCTGGTACCAACGGATACATGGCGTCGCCTCTTCCGCAGCGCCGAGCAGGCGATCGACATCGTGGTGTACAGCGCGCTGTTCATCCTGGAAGACCCCGTCGTACTCCGCGCCATCGCAACCAAGGCCAGAGCCGGCGTTCCGGTCCGGATCGCCTTGGGCGACCCTCACGGCGTACACGTTGCCAGGCGCGGCACCGATGAAGGACTCGACGATGCGCTCGCCGCCCGCATCCGCAATGCCTTCGTCCCGATCAAGCTGCTGACACGCGCCCCGAACGTCGAGGTACGCCTGCACGACACGGTCCTCTACAACTCCATCTACCGCGCCGACGACGATGTGTTCGCCAACATCCACGTCCATGGCACGCCCGCCGCGTATGCGCCTGTGCTGCATCTACACCGCGAGCAACCAGATGGCATGACCAAGGTCTACCTCGACGCCATTGAGCGCGTCTGGACCTCAGCTCGCCCGCTTCGCTGACCGCGATCGGTAGTGCCGGCTGAATTTCGGCTGGACCAACTGGGTCTGCCCGCACAGCCTGGCTCCGTGGTTGGTCCACACCCGGCAGTACTCGATCTCGTGTTGATGAGCCCGCAGCATTGCTGGGTCAATTTCTTCCTCGACCTGAGCACGGTACGCCTCGAAGAAGCCCTGAAAGTCCAACTTATCATCCTCAAGCTCCACGGAAGCATTCGCGAACCTCTCGGCTATGTCCTCGACGACCCTCTCACGAAATCGGACGCTCCTGATGTGAAGCGTCAGGTAGTAACACACACGAAGCGATACAAGGTAGCGCAATTCAAGAGACGCGCACTTTCCGCAAGGTTTCGATCCATCTTCAACTCCGCGATCCATAACTCAAATCATCATCCCTAAGCAGACCATCAGCTTACAATTGCGTTCTCTGCTAAGGATTCCGATTTGCGCCCCAAAGCGTAACCTCCGCATGTGAGACGTCTGCGGACGGCAAGGACGTCCAAACATGTCGCCTTCGCGTTCGATCCCAAACTATTTGTCACAACTCCCTTGTAGCCACACGGCTCCGCTTTTACAGTCGAGACCATGTTGAACAGCTACGAGCCTCTCTATCTCCAGCTCGCCGATCTCCTGCGCGAGCGGATCATCGACGGCACTTTCCCTGCGGGCAGTCCACTTCCATCCGAGCAGGCACTCTGTGACGAGCACCGGCAGAGCCGAATGACCATCCGCCGAGCGTTGGCCGTCCTACGCGATGAAGGTCTCATCATGAAAAGACGCGGCGCGCCCTCGACTGTCCGGCCACGACCTGCGCGAAAAGCGCTTCCACTTCGCGGGGAACAGCGCCTGATAAGTCGTATGCCGAGTCGGAAGGAACGGATCCAACTGGACCTCGACCCTGGAGTTCCGGTGCTCGAAGTGCGGCACGTCGGCGGGGGAAGCGACCTCTATGCCGCCGACCGGGTCGAGGTCCTGAGTACTATTTAAAGCCATTGGACAGGCCCTAAGGCGGCACAAGCCTAAGAATATTCGATCACTTTTCGCGGAATTGAAGTAAATAAGTGCCGCCTTGGCCGGCAACACCGATTAGATGACCATCCTTAGACCAGCAAACCGAGTTCAACGATCCGTAAACGCGCAGCATTGCCCTGCACTCACCTGTTTTTGTGGCCCACACACGCACCACACCATCTCGCCCGACTGTCGCAAGATACTCGTCATCGTACGTGTAGGCCATGTCGGTGACTTGGCCGTCATGCGCAGTCAACCAAACAGGGATGCGTGGATTACGCCGGCTAAAGAGACATACGGCCCCATCCAGCGTTGCAGCAGCCCATTGGTTCCCAGTTTTTGAACCAATCAGGCTTGAAAAGCTTCGACGCGTAGGCATAGATAATCCGATAGGCTGCTCCTCGGGTAGGTCGTAAACATAGGCGCGACCATCTCCAGTAACGGCCGCTAACGACCACTCGTCGGCCCCCATCTCGATATAGACCGCGCGACCGCCATGCCGAGTTAGAGATGTTCGCGCGATACCGTTCGATATGGCAATGAAATCGATAGCCTGTCCGTGACTAACAGCAACCATGGAAGAGTCATTCGAAAAAGACAGCGAAAGCACTCCGCCTCTGACCCGATAGGTCGCGATTCTGCGCATGCCCTCCAGTTCGCAAATTACGACGTTACCTCGTGCGGTCCCAATCGCAACCTTCGAACCATCTCGCGACCATGCAATAGCCGAAGTCGATATCGCACCCTCGCCACCGAGCCTAGTGACACTTTTCGAGGTCGCCTTCCAGACATAAACGACGCCGTTGTCGCACAACGCCGCCAAGACTGTCCCATTGGTACTTAACACAGCATTCGAGCCGAGGTCGTCTAAACGAGAGATCGGGGCCTCGCTCTCGACGTTCCAGTTGAGCACCTTTCCGTCGTATCCAGAGCTCGAAATCCAACTGCCATCACGGGCCAATGCAACACTCAAAGCCGGACGCGATTGTCTTGTTATACGCTCACCGGCCGTTTGCAATCCTCCGAAGTCCCAGATTTTGACCGTTCCGTCACCGCTAGAAGTAGCAAGCCAGTCGGTGCTCTCGATAGCAACGATGCCAGATGTCGGACCAAGGTGTCCGCTGAGCTGCATTACCAAATTCTGGGCGGCTAGGTCGAAAATCCGAATTGATCCAAGCTCGCCAGCCAAAGCAATCCATTTATTTTCATTGACGAAAGCGATACCTAGAACGGCCTCCTGAGCGATCCCATCAATTTTCTCAATGCGGCCAGTAGAAACCTCCCAAAAGCGCACAAGGCCCGTTGAGTCCGCTGCAGCGATCCATTCCCCATTGGAGGAAACACTGGCCGTAAGAACTGGAGAACCAGTGGATTCTTGCAACGACTCGATCGACCCATCACCCAGGTTCAAGACCCTTACGCTTCCACCGCTGCCTCCTAGTATCAAGCGCGCGCTATCCGGCGTGCTGACCAGCGCGAGGACGTTGTCAAAGTCGTCTTCTATAGAATTTAAGGCTTCCCAGCGATCCGTATCCCACACATGAGTCACACCGTTCCGACTGGACGCGGCGATCCACGAATCATCAGGTGCAACAGCAAGAGCATAAATCCACCCAGAACCAGGACTAATAACTCGCTTTATTCCACCTTCGACCATATCGTGTATACGAACATTTCCATCATCACATCCACTTACCAGCCAACGGCCGCCCATCGCGAATCTCAAGGCGCGAATCCAGCCGCCCGTCGAATCTATGGTTAGCCTTAGCCTTCCGGTTGTAGAACTCCAAACCCGAATTCGACCGTCCTTACCGGCCGAGGCAATAAGTTTTGCTCGACCATCTGATGCCAAGGTGAGCAGCGCCTCTGAGTTATCCCGCAAGGTCTGGAGCAAATTTGGCTCAGGAAAATCAGGCAAAGGCCAGCGATTGCGAAGATGCGGACGAAGCAACATATTTTGCATTGCGTGCGCAATTGGTTCCCATTCAGGATCTTCCTGAACCCGCCCCACAAGAATGTCGGTAAGGGACCACGTGGGCTCCGTCGGGTTGAATAAATCAGCTGCTCGGACTAAAGAGCGCCTAACATACTTTACTCGCCTAAGGAAATCAGCAGATATCGCATACGGTTGTGCCGAAGCAAGGTCGGTGAGGGCCGCAGCGATACCGCTTCTGGATAGACGAAAGCTCAGCCACCTAAGATCCACCGCGATCTCTAGCGCATCAGCTGCCAGCGAGCCTTCGATCATGTGATAGATCAGATTATTTTCCAGGTAGCTCTCGCGCTCCGTTAGATGCCACCAGCCAGTTAACTGCTTATCATTAAACTCGAGCGACGGTTCGTTCGGGAGAAGCCGTCCAGATTCCGTCAGATAAGATCGATTCGCTTCCGCTCCTAGATCGGCACCCAGATCTTCGCGTAAGAACGCCCGCACCACATCGTGCAAAGAGATTCGGAGATCATCGGAATTTCCGGACAGCGAAACAAGCGAAAGCTCGGCCAATCTTCGGCATAGATTTAAGCTGGCTTCGTCGTTATATTGTGCGGTCGCTTTCCAAAGGTGGCAGATGGTACGGACTTCAATCAGCTCATCCTCGGGAAAGATGCTTAGCTCAGCCAAACGATCCGCTCCATCTAAGTCCAAGAGCGTCGTCCCAGCTTCAACGGTAGCCCTGACCGCCTTAGCGCGCTGCTCCGGAACATTGAGGTCGAGGGATACAGATGATCGCCGGCGAGCATTGTTAACCTTATCGGCGGCGGATGGCCCCTCTCTAACGAGTCGAGCAAGAAGCGCTTTTGCCGCATCGGTCGGAGCTCCCGTGAGGTTTGCTTGTTCTACGATAATTGAGTTTACCAATCGTAGTAGGAGGGGCCAGCGGCCGGTAACCTCCAATAACTCGTTTACAACCTGCCTATCAAGTTTCGGCAGGCGCCATGTTAGGAGTTTCCTAGCTTGTTCAAATGACATCTGGTCGACGGTAACCCTAAAAGTATCTGCAGGGAGCGTCTTTGGCACACGGGTGGTTATCAACCTTACGCATTGCTGCCCACCGTAAAGGAAGGGGTCTAGCTGTTCCGGCTCCCAGATATCGTCAATAAGCAAGAGTGCCCTCGGATTGCTGTCGAGGATTTCTCCCAAACGCTGCCCCGCCAGCCTTGGCTCGGTGAAGTTCGGCCGACTCCCGCATATAAATTCGGAAACCTCGTTTACTTTCGAGGCAATAGCAACAGGATCCCGGACATCGCGACCCATCGTTATTTGGTATATACGTCCTCCGAAATGCTTTTTCACACGATCATCAACGCAGACGGCCATCGCCAGGGTTGTCTTTCCGAAGCCACCAGCACCAACGAGTCCTGTAGTAATTGCAATCGATTTTTTACCGCGTTTTTTACGGAGAGCGCGAACCAACCCTTCGGTCTCTTCGGAGCGCGTTACGACCCATTCAGGTAACGGCCGAATATCTGGTGATGGCGCATCGCCATCTGGACGGCTTCGCCCTCTGGACGACCACACCGAAACGGCGCCAATAATGATTTGCGCTAGCGTCAGCAAGCCAGCGGCTATGTAAGGCTTTCGCTGAATTACGGATAGGCCGTACGGCCACGGTTGACTGCTTGCAGTTGCGGCATTGATGGCGACCGCAAGCAGGTTGGTAAGCAAGATCGTGCATACCAAAACCACAACAACCGACGTATTGGCGCGTTTTCTCACGCAGCCCTCACTAGAAGAAAGAGCCGACCGTGCCCGCTTCGGACCGGCAGCATGATGGATATCGCATCCGTGGGCGCATCTTAGTCCGCTCGGCCAAATTTGAAAAGGCGTAAGAGTTGAGCTCCAACAAAACCAACCGTTTGGTCCATTGGTTCCGGGTTCGGCTCCGTTGGTGGCCCCTATGACGACGACGTCGCAAGGCAAGCAGGATCGGCTACTAGCCGCTCTAGGCTTTCGTTTCACGAGCAGCATTTGCCCCGAGTGCCTTCAGGCCCTCAATGACCTCGCTCCCAAGGCCAAAAGCCGGTTCCGAACTTATCGGACGGCCGGATTCGGAGAACAGACTTACGCCAAAGGCGAACGGAATTTCACTGCGTCGCCCTTGGTCTAATGCATCTCCGAAAGCGAGGATTGTTCGAAGTTGGACCGCTATCAGTGCTGACTTTGATGCAGAGTCGCGATGAAATCTAGCTTGCCGCGACGCGTATGCAGCGAGCAATAGGAGTGGTACTGCCAAAGAAAGCCGCCCGACTTCCCGAGAGGACAGCGCATCGACCGATGACCCGCGAACCAGGAACCACGCCAATGCGACCGTTGCCCCAACCAACGCTATGAGTAGCACCGACCATCCGATATTCCACCACCGCTCCGCAGCCGCATGCCTCTCATAATGGCTTGCCAGGGTCGTGCCGCCTGTCATGCCGGCCGCCACCTGAGCATGGCTCGCTGCTTCGCGCGCAGTAGAGGCCGCCTCTTGAGCACTCGCAACTGCCTCACGCGCTTCTTGAACCGTGCCGGTTACCTCTTCGTACTCAAGCTTCTGTCGAGCATCCGTCAGTCTCCGACTCAAAGACCACAGCGCTGCTACAAACTTCTCCGCTTCCGGCTGCTCGGCCGGATCGTCACCAGGAGTTCCTCCGAAGTTGTCCGTAAAGAAGCGGCGGCGCTGTAATCCGCCATCGCGAACCGTCGAGACTAACCGCTCAACACCATCAGCGAGAGCTGCCAAAGGTATGAATTCCGCGTCTCGCAGCTCATTGATACAGCGATCAATCAAAGAAGCAACGCCAGCATTGTGTCGGTTGCCATAGGCATATGCGATGTTGGCCTTTAGTGTCTCTAGGGCCTCCAGCATTAGTTCGGCAGCGGGCTCTCCGCCGAAGCGCCGTTGAATGACTGCGGCCAATCGTTCCAGCAGGTCAGTGAGAACAACCGAGGGTTTGCCTGGAGCGCCACTATCTGAATCACCAGCGTGGTCGACTTCGTCCGCCATAAGGCCATCATGCACCTAGCTGGAGTCAATCTCCGTCAACACGACGACACCACGTGAGACGGTCGGCAGGGCACGCCACCGCCGGGGTAGCAGTTCCGAAGCGCCGGGAGAACTCTTCTGTCGTCTTCCGAAGCAGCCTAATCGGGGCCGCTCGCATGCACCGCAGTATGACTGGTGCATGCGCCGGGAGGCTCGTCCTTGGCCTTCGGCGTGCGGCAACATCCAGCCTCAGGCAAGGTGAAACAGAGCGGCCTGTCACACAGAGGCATTACCGCGGCCTCGAGTTATGGCCTTGTCGCGGATTCCTGAAGACTGGATCTGACCCACTTTTCGTGATCGGAATTGACCCGTCAGGCGAGCCGGATTCGTTTGCGGAGTAGGTCGAGGTTGGCGCGACCGTACATCTGACGCTTGATCATCTTGATGCGGTTGACGTGCCCTTCAACCACGCCCGAGCTGTAGGTCATGGTCAGTCCGTTGACGACGGCGTCGTGGTCGCGGCGCGGGCCGGCGGTGAACGATCGTAGGTCGGGCTGGTCGTCGGCATGACCATGGATCTGTGGTCGCCCCCCGCTTGGGCGCTGCCGCGTATTTGCCGCGTGGCACGCATTCCGGGCTGTGCTGCGCGGCTACCCCTGCCAGTCACGTCGTGCGCACTCAACCTCGGGCGCGCGGCGAGGCTGAACTTCTGTAGCGATGTCCGCAGAGCCGTAATGAGCCGTTGCTTACGGCAACGCTTACGGCAACCGCAACGCACACCCAAGGACCGCGCAAGCCGGCGGCGGCCAACTGTTGCACGTCGTGGACGCGCGTGAACCTCGCCGCACGGAGCGGGCAGAACTTACAAGCGGGGGGTCGCTGGTTCGAACCCAGCCGTGCCCACCAGTACCTCTTGGCCTGCTCAAACACCGATAAGCCTTCGACCGAAGCAATCCGAGCGATGGTCAGAGAGCATCCGCTTAACACTTTTCAGCCGACCCCGATGATCCGCACGGCCAGGCATGGACGTGGGCATGCCTGCACGGAACGCGCTGTGCATCATCTTCGAACTCCTCGGCACCATGCTGGCGAAGGCCGGAGCATCTACCACCGCCCTGCAGCGGAGCCGGCCGCAATACGCCTTGATCAGTCAGCCAAGCAGTCCGGGGTGGACTATCCACCTGAACGACGGATGACCTGGGCATCGTTCGGCGACCCGGGTCCACGCTCGCCCGTCGGCGAACGGGCCTCGAACTCCGGCGCCCGATGCGCGGCAACGCGGTGAGCCAAGCGTTCGGGAGTGCGAAGCAAAGGCCGGTATGGCGAGCTTCACGTTCCACGACATGCGCTACACGGGCCAGACGCCGGCGGCAGCGACCAGCACCACGCTCAAGGATCTGATGGAGTGCATGGGGCCATGCGTCAACGGTTGCGGCGCACCGCTTCATCACGCCGCAGTCGGCCCGGGCGCTGAGATTGTCCACTCTGTCCGAGATCGCAGCGCATGGCTCCTCGGCCAAGGTGCCGCGAACGATCCCGAGAAAATGACTGGCACGGCGGAAGGCTGTCAGAAGGCGCTAGCGTTCTCTTGCATATCCCGTTGCCCGAGCAAGGAATCAGGCATACGATCACTGTCATGGCTGGGGAAGTCCTGTACACGCGCGTGGCCGCCGACCTGAAGGAGGCGGCAGAGAAGCACGCCGAGGTCCGGGGCCTGACGCTCACCGCTGGGGTGGCTGAGCTGCTGGGCATCGGGCTGGAGGCGGTACAGAATGAGAGGTCGATTCGATCTTTGACCGACAGGGTTACCAACCTGGAGAACGAACTGGCGAAGGAGCGGCTGCAACGAGAGCGAGCCGAACAGCGGTACCGCGCCCTACAGGACGCCGGTACCTCGCTAGGTGAGCGCGCCGAGCGAAACGTGGGCAAGTGTTCGCGGTGCGGCGAAGATCTCGCAGGCGCCGACCTCTTGGTCCGTGGTGGATGCAGCAACTGCGGGGAGCCAGTCTCGCTGATACCCGCGGGCAGCGGCTTGAACGAACGGGAATTGCTACTGCTAGCCGGCGCTCTGGGCGTCGCAGTCGGAATGCTGATAAGCCGTAAATAGTGCAATTTAGAGTAGCTGAAAGGAGGTGAGCCAAGTGAACAAGAAGACTCTGCTTTTCGTCGCCAGTGCGGGCGGTGCTGCCATTGCCTGGATCGACTACTCGCAGCGACGGACGACGAGGAGCCTGCTGGTTGCAGTCGTCGCAACCGCCACTTTGGCTGCGGGTCTTAAATGACACGAACGGACGAGAGCAAGCTGATTGCCGCCTGCAGAGGGGTAAACTTGGCGCCCTAGGTGGCGTCGAGAGTGCCTCCCTGCAGGATCGCATGCAAGTCGAAATACCGGAGTGTGCACACACCTCCGCCAGTCCGCCGAGCCAGCATGGCGCCACACCACGCCCAAGCGCAGCCGATGCGTAGCGTGCCTACAAGTAACTTTTCGCAATCTTGCGGGCGCGCCTCAACGCGCGAATCCTGATTGGCATGGCGACGTTCGAGCGCGTTTGGCGCAACATCCTGGCCCACGCCGGCGAAGAGTTTCTTACGAAGCGGGGCCTCCCATTCCGCTATACGATCGATGGCAACGCCATCGTCCCGGACCGCACCCAGTACCCGCTTCACATCTCCCAGGTCCGGTTGGCCGTTGAGCGCTGGCCGGTAAGCGGACCTGGGCAGTTGAACGACCTCGTCCGAGGCCCTTCGTACCTGTACGCGCTCCTGGCCGACGCAAGGATCATGGCGGGCGGTCGTTGACCTAACCCGCCGTGCTGCGTCCATCGGCCAGTCTTACGGCAACGCTTACGGCAACCGCGGCGAACGATTACGACCGCAGCCGGTCGGAGCCGAACACCGCTCCCACGCCAGGAACCGCCGCGGACAACGCCGGACGGAGCGGGCAGAACTTACAAGCGGGGGGTCGTTGGTTCGAAACCAACCGTGCCCACCAACCACGTATGAACTGGGCAAATGCTGGTAAGCCTCCGCGAGAGGAAGACCGAACAACGCTCAGGGACCACCCGCTTAACGCTTGTCGACAGATGCCGCACCACCTCTGGGCCCAGGCACAGTGAAGGGATGCTCCGCACCGAACGTCCTGACCCCAAGCACCTCGCGACGTTTATCGCTTCGTCTCGAACTCACGCTCCAGGCCCCCAAACCGGAAACCGAAGACGGTCGAGCTCGACACCGACGCCGAGAACGTGCGCTGCCGACGACCCCGGTGGGCGTAGCGCCAAGCCCTCGATCAGCAGTCACAGTTGATCCGGCATGCGCCGGGTGCCGCGGGCGAGCCCGGCGAGGCCATCGGCACAGAAGCTGCTCAGCCACCGCTGCGCAGTGCGCAGCGGCATCCCGGCATCGCCAGCCACACGGAGTACCCCATCGAGCAGGTGCGGGCGGAGCACCTGCCACCGACGAGACACGCGGACCGTTGCACTTACCTGGATTCGGAGCGGGCGCTTACCGTCGCGGCGGCGCTATAATTGCTGTCGGCAGCCACGTTCTGCCCGACTCCGAGTTCGGCCCCGACGCCCATGCCGTCACCTGCCGGACGACCGAGGACAAGCCGTCGGTGACGCAGCGTGGGTCCATTTTGCGATCGTCTTCGACCTCGCGGTGGCATGGGGAACCCGCTGGAGGTAGAGATGGTCAACAACGACCGCAGCTCAAGCTCATCCCGTCGTGCCCGTCAGCGGGCGATTCGTGCCTTGATGGCCGAGACCGGCGACCCGTACAGCGTCGCGGCCCGCCGGCACGACGAGCGGGAGGCACAGCGCCTCCACGCGCAGAACGAGGCAACGAAGGCTCCGATGGTCCGGTGCCCGCAGTGCCGGCAGGACGAGGTGCACTTCGACGATCAGCCGTGGTGCCCCGGATGCGGGACGGTGTGGGAGTCCGGCTCCGAATTGGCCGACGAGTACGCCGAAGAGTTCCTCGGGTTGGACTGGTACACCTCGATCAAGGACGGCGGCGAGGAACCGACCTCGGACTGCTCCAACTGCGGGGAGCAGGCCGTGGTCAAGATCCAGCCCGACGACGCCACGTTCTGGACTATGAAGTGCATGTCGTGCGAGTCGCTGTTCAACGACCGGTGCACCCGCTGCGGCGCGCCGATCCAGCACCGCGAGGAAGGCGACCTGATCATCTGTACGACGTGCTGGGACTACGTCGTCAGCCGGCCATAATCGCGATGTGACCTCAGGGGCCGGTCGGCGATTGGCCGGCTGGCCCTACGTCGTTCCGGCGCTGGGCGACCGCTGGCGCCGCGACCTCGCTGGGTCTTGGGCTTGCCGCTCTCGGGGCTTGGCGCCGGTCGTCTCGGCGACCGCATCGACGTCGCAGTGACCGTAGCGGTCCGCACCCCGAAGATGGACATGCCCGCGGCGGCCTCAACCAGTCGGATTTGTTGAGTGGCAGCGACTGGTTGGCGGCATAGGCATCGAGCGTGTCGGTGGCTTGACGAAGAGCTGCTTCCGCGTCGAGGCCGGACGTGGCCAACTCGCTGAGAACCGTCGCGCCTACAGATGCCATTCCTTCTGTCGGATATGACACTGCTCGTCGCCCGCTGGTCAGGACCCGCCGAGGGTGATCAGGGAGCCGATCCGTATGGCAACGGCAGGCGACTACTGGAGGTGTCCTCGTACGGATGGCACGTCGACCGCTTTGACGGTCCCCCTCACCCAGGGAACGGGCCGGGCGCGACGTCCGACATCATCTCGACGATCGTCCCCGAAGGCCACGTCGCGTCGACCAGTCGGATATCTTTGTACCCCGGCATCGCCGCGAGTCCCGACCGCAACCGGTCGTGATCACACGCTGGTATGACCGCGGCGATCACCGACTGCGGCGTGAAATCGAATGATCCGATCTTCCGCCACTCGCGCTCCCACCAAAACTCCTTGCGCCGGCCGCTTCGCGTCGGCCCCATGGTTTCAACGAACGGCGTAAGGCGAAAGATCGGTTGATCGACAAGCCGTTCGGGATCGGGCACGTTCGACCCAGCCGGGGTTGAGCAACGAACAGCTTGCTCGATCAGGTCGCGAAGCGGGTTAGTCAACCAGTTGTGCGAAAGTCCACCTCGCTGCCCCGGCGTGACGTCGCGGTGTCGGTGCGGTTCCGGCTCAACTGACTGTCGCACCCCAACCGGTGCGCTGGCGGGATGCTGCACATCGATGCCATCGTGTACGGCAACGTCCCGGACGGCGACGGCTAGCGATTCTCGACCGACGTCAGAGCAACTGCAACCGCGAGGCCATCCCCGAAACGGAACGGACGCCGCGGCATGTACTACAAACCCGCGGCGGGCCCCACGTTCGTGTACGCCGTCATCGACAACCCTGCCAGCGTGGCTCACGCTGTATCCACAACTGCGAGAAGGCCGACAACCGCCATCCAGGGCCTGCGCAACGCCGTGGCCCGATCCGCCGCCACGGCAAGGCCGAGTGGCTGCACTGCGCCCTCAGCGGCTGGCGGGCGACACTTGCCGCTACCGCCGTGAACAAGCCATCAACTATAGCCCACGGGGGTCGCATTCACCACTCCAGCCACCACCTCTCCCACATGGCGATCATGCTCTACCACACATCACCAGGTTGGCAAACGTCTCTGAACAGCGCAGCTAGGCCGCGCACCGGTGTCTACCGTCACGTCCGGAATGCGGAAAAGTGCGCAGTGTCGACCATCGATTGCAATAGCTTGAGAGGGGCAAGTTTTCACAGTTAGGAGAGGACAGTGACACCGAACGTCAACAGCGGGCAAGATCTCGATTTTCCTCCGTACCTCGCGGTTCTCGCGGTCGATGCCAAGGGTTTCACCAGCGAACCCAGTGTTCAGCACCAGACGATCAGCGAGCTGATACCGGCTCTCGCCGAAGATGTACTAATCGAGTGCGGGCTACAGGAGGCTTGGAAGCATCCGCATTTCTACGGTTCCACCGGTGACGGGTTCGCGGTCGGGCTACCGACGGAGATCCTCCCCACACTCGTTTTCCCTTTTTTGGACCTCCTGCAGGACCGATTGGCCGCGCATGATCGACGGCGCCGGCATCACGAGCCGCGTATTCGGCTTCGCGTAAGCCTTAATGTCGGCCCTTTGCCGACGCAGGCACCGGACCGATACCTCGCCGGCAACGGCACCGAGCGTAACAACACCCATCGCCTGTTGGACTCAGTGCCGATCAAAGCCGTTCTCGCCTCAACGAGTCCGGACGTGACGTTCGTCGCCGCCATCCTTTCCGACCGACTGTTCCAGGATGTGGTAATCGGGCGATACTGCGGTTTGCACCCTGACAGCTTCATTCCGGTCAGTGCGACCGTCGAGGGCAAGACCTTCGGCCAGCAAGCTTGGGTCTACGTTCCCCGACTGTCCGGATCACTGTTGGCAGTAGGTCTCCCAGCGGCGGAGGGTGCGGCGGCCATAAAGCGGGACACGGCAAATGCCGTGATCGACGATTCGGCGCCCGCAGGGATCTATGCACCGAGCAACACGGGGCAGGTTGCAAAGAACGTCCGTGGCGGCATGCACCAGCAGCGCTAAAGGGAGGAATCGTGACCTCTCAGTCGGGAGATCGGGCCGCGCACCAGCACTTGGCGGCCGGCGTATCGGAGAGCCTGACAGCACACAGCGACGGACGGGCAGTTTTCCACGTCGACGGCCAGTACGCCGAAAATGTTCGTGGGGGAATGCATCAGTATGTTGTCAACTATCTGAATCGCTTGGGCTCCGTCAGACGGTATGAAGACAAGCTTCTGACACACATGGCTCAGTCGTTCGCCGACCCCGTGTTCGCCAATTCGGAGGCAGGTCTCGATGAGAATCGGCTCAGCATTCCGATCGGCGAAGTCGCGACACAGTTGCGCCGCGAAAGCTGTATCGTCCTGACGGGAGAGCCTTCTACCGGGCGTCACCTCACTGCCCTCATGGTCCTGAAGAGACTGGGACTTCCGGTGTGGCGCCTGCGAGCCACCATCGACCGAGAGGAAAGCAATGGTGCCAAGCTCGAAGCCAACATCGATGGGCTCGCAATTCCCGACCACTGCTGCTGCGTACTAGAGGTGCCTGACCAAGCCGATGGCCTGACGAGCGACCTGGCCCATGCAGTGAGCAACTATCAAGCGCGCCTGCCACGTCAGCGTTCGTTCCTCGTCATCGTGCTGTCAGGCCGCCTGTTGCGCGCCGACGGCAGCCGACCAACCGCGCCGGTGTTCTGGATGAACGCACCTGACAGTCGTGAGGTATTCCAGCGTCATCTCGCGGCGTCCGATTTACCGCGCGATGTCGCCGAAGACCTGATGACGTCGGAGTTGGCCGATCGCGCCTCCCGATTCGCTGCCGGAGATGCGGTGCGACTCGCGCGCCATACCACCACTGTCGTCCAGGCGACTGATGGACTGATCGACACCGATTCGATCGTCGCGCAGACTCTCGCAGCATTCCATCGCTGGGAGGATGATCTGGCAGTGTGGTTCGGGTCGAATAGCGGAACGCGAGAACGCCTCTTCCTGGTCGTGACGGCTATCTTCCACGGGTCGCGCGGCGACTTTCTCCAGGCGATGGCGTGTGACCTAGCCGCCGCCTTGGAGGAAACCGCCTTCGTGCGTGGCGGTATCAGCGAACCTGGAGTTCGCCAGCTCGCACATATGATCGGCGCCGACGTCACCAAGGAGCGGACGATCGCCTTCAAACGCCCGGGGTACGCCGAGGCAGTGATCGAGTTTCTGACCCATGATCGCGACGAGAAGTTCCAGCAAGATCTGTGGAAATGGGTCGCGGAAGTTGCGACCAGAAAGCAGTTTGGCCGCTCCGAGCGCGGCCTGCCCGATCAGGTTGCACGGTTCCTTCTGGACACATCACTAAGGCTTCGTGACGAACGGATCGTCGAACCGGCGATCAGGCTGTGGCCTCGGGTAGTCCAGCTCCATCAGCCGCTATGTGAACTTCTCACAGTACTTGCGATTAGTCCAGGATTGGGACGGGCGATCCGGCACAGGCTGTACGAACTGGCACGGCGCAAAGGGGACGTCGAGCTATTGAGCATTGTGGTGAGCGTTTGTCAGGGAGAATTCGGTCAATTGTTTCCCGGCTTGGCACTCAAGCGGCTCGAACTGGTTGCCACACAATCAATGGAGCCTTTGGAAAAACCTATCTGTGTCGCCTACGGCCAACTGTGGAAATACCCACGTATTCGGCCGCTTGTTGTAGAGCAGATGGCTCACTGGCTGACGAGTGACGACATAGGTCTATACACGCAGGCGGGCCAAATCCTCGCGGCGGCGACCAGCATCACGCGCAGAGCCGACAATTTTATCATCGTCACGTTGCGCTGCGGGCCTGAGTATGCGCGAAAACTTGCTCCCGGCATCTCGCGCCTGCTCGCTAGGGAAGACGTCGCGCGAACGATGCGCCCGATCTTCGCGAACTGGTTCGATGCGACCTACAGCGAACCGAGCCTAGCGATGCAGCTCGTTGATCTGTTTGTCGTGGCCGTCTTCAGTTCCGGCGACATCAATTCGGCGATGCGGCATATCACCGACATCATGTACATGTGGGCCCCCGTCCTGAATGTCGGCGAGTCCGGCGACAAAGCAGAGTTCCGCGACTATCTTTTGCGCCGACTGCACGAGGCCGACCTTGTCGTGCGATATGCGCCGGAGTTACACACGGTTGCCTGATCGCACGGTGCCGCCCGTGATGAGATTGCTGTTGCCATCATCCAGATGAGTCAACCGGAGTTGCGCCAAGTCGATCAAGCTGGGTGGTCGTTGGTGGCTCGGTTTTCAGTAGCGCCACGCTGTCGGCGGGGCGGGCGGCTTCGATCTCATCTTCTGGACGACGAACAGGGGTACACCCTCCAGGACGTCGAGCGCGCGGTATTCCGCTGCGATGGGCATCCGGGCGGTGAGGCGCGCCGACGGTGGCGCCCCCACCCACCGGCCATTACCTCGCACCGAATTCGATGTGATCGAGGCCGACCGTTGCCACACTCCGCATGGGTGGCCCGGCAGCACCCTCCAGCAGGGAGCCTGTCCAGCGATGCGCACGGCGGACGGTCGCTGTGCCAATGGCAGAATGAGGTCACGACCGGCGCCCGCGTCTGGGTATTTCGTCGACCACGAGACCCGCACCTGCTGGATCAAGCGCACTGAACCGACGAGCCCAGAAACACAGACTGACGTCGTCAACGACAATCGCGGCGGGCGGCCCGCTGAGGTGCCGCCGCCATGTTCAGCCTTGTCGAGCGGCTTGCACATCTCCACCGGTTGAGTCACCCATCGGGCCTTGTACTTGAGACATCACGAATAGCGGCCACGGGCATTTGCCGCTAGTGGCTAATTCTGCGGCGTCGGGCTGCATCGCTTCGGGCGCGCCCCACCAAATATGGAGTGACTACGAGGATCACGCTGGCCTGACCGCTGAGCATCACACCGGACCGCCGCTGAGCTAGAGTCTCGCCCTTACCACAACGCTTACGACAACCGCCACGGACGCACGCGGTCGGGTTCAGCCTGCGCTGGACTTCCGCTGGACTGCGAGGACGTCTGCGGACAACGCTGGACGGAATGGGCAGAACTTACAAGCGGGGGTCGTTGGTTCGAAACCAACCGTGCCCACAATATTTCCTGGCGCCTTCGGCCGCGGCGGGGGTTCCCACCCGCACCCCCATGGCCGCTGGCGCGTCCACTGACCTGCTGGCGCGGTCAGCTCACCGGCTCCCTCGACACGGCCGCGTCTTCGGGTGCGAGGCTGAACGGTTCATGGCCCTCGCGTTCGGTTTCGTCAGCGAGTGAAGACCGACAGATGCGGAATGGCCTTCTCGGCCGCCTCGACCAACTCCAGCGCGGCGGGTAGGTCGGCGCGGACCTGGTCGGCGTCGATGTAGGTCTCCGCATCCGGATACTGAACCGAGTGGCGAGTCGTCCGGATACGGTTCACGGGTCGCAGGAGCGCTCCCATCGATGCGCCGAACTGCGCGTGAATGGCGCGTTGCACGGCGACGTGGCCGCCGCCGGAGGTAGGGCGTAGTCCCTGGGCCTGGAGCATGGCCGACAGGGCTTTGCGGATGGCGTCATACAGCGCCGCGTACGCCAACTCGGGGTCACTGGTGCATAGCGTCTCGGCACTGCCGACATGACGCCTCGCTGCAGCGAGCAGGTGCTGGGCGAGATCCAGGTCAGCGACAACTTGCGTCAAGTCATCACTGTCGAGCATGGCGAGGATCTCGTCGCGGCCACGCGGCCAGCTCATGCTTGTTGCTCCGGTTCGTCGATAGGAAGCACCTGCACCCGAGGTCGGGAGCGGAGTTCACGGATGAATCCGTCGTCGGAGGATTCCCAGCGCACTGCAGAGATGACGACAGGGTTGACGGGGCGGTTGAGACGGCGTGAGGCGGCCGCGGCGGCATCATGCAGGTCGTCGCGATCCGGGTTGCCGACTACCAGCAGGTCGACGTCGGCTGGCGGCCGGCCACGTTCACCATGGTGTCGGGCGGCCCAGGAGCCGAAGATGTCGGCGCTCACGACACCGTCAAGTCGCGAGAGTTCCTCAGCAAGCACCTTCGCCGGGCCGAGGACAATAGTGACCAGCTCAAGCAGCGACGAGTAGAAAGGAGCGCGGGTGTTCGCTCGCACGAGCTTGGTGCGCCCCACGCGCCGGGTCGCGACAATACCGGCCTGTTCCAACCGGGTGACCTCGCGGGCGGTGTTGCCAGGATCTGCTCGTATCGCAGTGGCAAGATCGGCCACAGACTCCTCCGCTGCGCCCAACAGGATGCGAACGAGCAGCTTGCCCTGCAACTCCGAACGGAGCAGCGGGAACAGCGCCGGAGCGGAGACTCGCATCGACGCCTCCTCTCAACTCCGCAGGAAATGATTGAGGCTATTTCTGCACGATATCATGCAGAAATAGCATATGAGTTCGCGAGCACCAGGTTGAGGATCACCGGGTGGCGGAGCTGATTTACGGCAACGCTTACGGCAACCGCCGCGAACCCACGCGGCCGCGGGCGGACCGCATCGGATGGCTCCCATACGTCAAGGACTACCGCGGACGACCTCTGGACGGAGTGGGCAGAACTTACAAGCGGGGGGTCGTTGATTCGAAACCAACCGTGCCCACAGTGTGTCCCGGCGCCTTCGGCCGCGGCGAGGATTCCCACCCGCACCCCCATGGCCGCTGGCGCGTCGACCCGCACGAGTTTGGTGCGCCCGACACGTCGGGTCGCGACAACGCCAGCCTGTTCCAATCAGAGCCCGCGAGCGCACGCGGTGAGCGGGCCGGGCGGGCGGGGTGGTTGACGCGGCGGCTGTTGCTTGCCGGCCGCCGCGTCGACGATCCCGCCCGGCGGCCGCCGGGGCCTGGTGCTTCAGGCCTGCGGCAGCTTGGCGAGGATCGCTTTGACCTCGTCGATCGCCTTCGGCTTGAGCTGGTCCTTGGGGACGAACGCGGACCCGAACGTCACGAGACTGATCGACAGGTACAGGTTGCTGTCGAGCACTCGGATCGTGTAATCGCTGGTCTTCGATCCAATGTCCCAGTCCCGGTTGGTACCGTACGACCGCTCGCCCATCCCGCTGAGGTCCGCGTCGAAGTATCGCTGCTTGTCCAGGTCATACCCGGAGTCGAAGTACGACTTGGCCTCTTTGCTGGTCGGGTAGACCTGCGTCTTGATCCCGAACGTCACCTTCATGCCGGACGCGGTGCGCAGGTCGAAGTCGCAGTCGGAGCGCGCGACGCCACCGGTGTTGCGCACGTTCGGCGTCGACTTCTCCTTCTTCGCCGAGTAGATCCCGAGCGCGCTGAGGTCCGTGGAGCACAGATCCCCGGCCGCCGCGTACTTGGCCGGGGTCGCGGCGGCGGAGGTCGAGGTCTTGGAGGGCTTCCCGGTCGGCGCACCCCCGGTCGTCGGCGCCGCCGCGGTGGTAGCGCCCGGCTGACTCCCGGCCTCCGGCGTGGACGGCTCATCGCTGCTCACAAGCTTGGTGATGACCACGACACCCCCGATGACGGCGAGCAGCACAATCCCGGCGATGACCCCGATGGGCAGCCAAGGCATCGAACTGCGCGGCCCTCCGGAACCACCGGGCACCGCCCCGGGTGGCGGAGCCTGCCACCCTTGCGTCGCCGGCGCCTGCTGCCAACCTTGGGTCGGCGGCTGCTGTTGCTGCTGCCAGCCCTGGGTCGGCGGCGGCTGCGGCTGCTGCCACCCTTGCGTGGCCGGCGCCGACGGCGGGTATCCACCCGGTTGCTGCGCGTACTCCGGCTGCTGCGGCGGGTACTGCGGCTGCTGCGGCGGGTACTGCGGCGGCGGCGCGTATTGCGGTGGTGGATAGCCGGGTGCCGAGGGCGGCCCCGGCTCCGGCTGGGCCGGGTAACCGCCGGTCGGTGAGGCCCCGGGCGGCGGTGGATACCCGCCGTAGTACTGATTCTGGCTGGGATCACCGGTCGGTGGATAAGTCACCGGCACGACCATAGTCGATGCTTGCCCCGCATATTGCCCCGTAAAGGACACGCGAAGATAACGAGCCACCCCGCCGACCAGCACAAACTCCCCCGCCTGCCGCCGCCACGCGGGGTGTGGGGAGTGGGGAGTTTCCGGACTGCGCTCGGGTCAGTTGGAGTCGTCGGCGGCGGACGTTGGGGAGGTGTAGACGATCACTCGGTCGGCGGGGTGGTGGGTTTCCATCTCGTCGGTTCGGACGGTGATCAAAGGGACGCCCTCCAGGATGTCCCACCTGCGGCGTTCTTCGATTGTCGGCATGCGGGCGGTGATCTCGGCCGCCGGTGGGGCCTGGACCGGGATTCTGGCGGTGGCTTCGCGGACGATCGCGCGGCGGCCCCGGACCGTGGCGATAACGCCTTCGCTGCGCAGTACGGCCATGGCGTCGCGGACCACATCGCGGCTGACGTTGTGCTCTTTGGACAGGAAGCCTTCGCTCGGCAACTCTTTGCCGGGCTGGAGTTCGCCGCTTCTGATCTGGTCGCGCAGGACGTCAGCGAGTTGGCGGTACAGCGACACATCAGCACGGCGATCGAGCATGCCGTGCACGTTAGCACCTAATAGGGCCTTGTGGCCACATTCGAATGCCGTCCGATCGATCAGGCAGGTGCGGCGCCGGGGGCGTGTGAAAGGCGGCGGAGGCGGGGCTTACGGCTTGTGGGGGCAGCGGTGCAGGGGGCGGCGGGGGATGCGGGCGGGGCGGCGGATGGAGACCAGGCGGGAGGGGCGGACCGCCGGCTGCTTCGCCGAGGCCGGGGCGGTCGACGACGTCGTGGCGCCCGCTACCGCGGCCAGGTGGGAGGAGAGCGCCGCGTGCAGCAGGGTCGGCGACGGGGACGGTGCGACCGTCGACGGGTTGGCGCGGCGGTTCAGCGGCTGGTAGGTGCGCTGCGCCGGGATGTGGGGGCGGGACGTGGCGGCCGGGCGGGGTGGGGGGAGGATCGCGGTCTCGTCCAACGCCGGGGTCGTGTCGTCTTTCTCCGGGCGCGTCACGATGAACGCTACGACCGCCGCCACCAGGACGGGGACGAGGTAGAGAAGAGCTCCGGCATACTGCTCGGCCACGGCGGGGTCTCCCAACGGCTGCGCACGACTGACCTGCGCAACGCTACGGATTCCGCCGCACCCACCGTGTCATCCGGTCGGGTCTTGCTGCAAGTCTGGCTGGGGTGCAGCTGCGGTGCAAACCTGGCGGTACCACTCGTAGGAGCGCCGCGGGGTCCGCACCTGCGTGTCGAAGTCGACGTGGATCAGGCCGAAGCGCTGGTGGTACCCCTCCGCCCACTCGAAGTTGTCCATGAGCGACCACGTGCAGTAGCCGCGCACGTCGACCCCGGCATCGATGGCCGCCCGGACAGCCGCCAAGTCGCCCGCGATGTAGTCGATGCGGAACTGATCGTCGATGTCCGGCCAGGAGCAGCCGCTCTCCGTGATCCAGACGGGCGGCAGCCGGTCACTGTATGCCGACCGCAGACCGACGAGCAGCTCCCGCAGGCCGTCGGGGATCACGGGCCAGTCGAAGGCCGTCTTGGGGTAGCCCGAAATGTCCAGGCGCGCGAACGGCAGCGGGTCGCCGGGCGGCGGGGCCGAGATCAAACTCGGGTTGTAGTAGTTGACGCCCAGCGCCTCGATGGGCTGGGAGATGACCTCCAGGTCGCCCTCGAGCACGATGGAGTCGACGTCGGCGCTGGTCAGGAACTCATAGCCGGGTGGGTACTGCCCGAGGAGGATCGGCGCCGTGAAGAGGTGGTTCTGCACCATGTCGTAGACCGCGGCGGCCATCTGGTCGTCCTCGGAGTCGCTCTTGGGCCAGACCGGCGAGTAGTTGTTCGCGAGGGTCACCGGGGAGCTCGAGGTGCGGTGCAGGGCCGAAACCGCCAGGCCGTGGCCGAGGAGCAGGTGGTGCACGACCGGCAGCTGGTCGGTCAGCATCTGTAGGCCGGGGGCGTGGATGCCCTGCACGTGGCCGAGGGCGAAGTGGATGTACGGCTCGTTCAGCGTGATCCACAGCTTCACCCGGTCGCCGAGGCGCTCGCCGAGCAGCTCCGCGTATTCGCCGAAGCGCATCGCCGTGTCCCGGTTGGCCCAGCCGCCCTCGTCCTGCAACGCCTGCGGCAGGTCCCAGTGGAACAGCGTCAGCAGCGGGTCGACGTCGCGGGCGAGCAGCCCGTCGACGAGCCGCTCGTAGAAGTCCAGGCCGGCCTGGTTGGCCGGGCCGCTGCCGGTCGGCTGGATGCGTGACCAGGCGACCGAGAACCGGTAGGCCCCCGCGCCCAGCCCCGCGATCAGGTCGAGGTCGTCCTGCCACCGATGGTAGTGATCGCAGGCCACGTCGCCGGTGTGCCCGTCGCGGATCTTGCCCGGAGTGTGCGCGAACGTGTCCCAGATGGACGGCCCGCGCCCGCCCTCGCCGACCGCGCCTTCGATCTGATACGACGCGGTGGAGACCCCGAAACGGAACCCGGGCGGAAACTGCGGCAGATCCGGCATAGGCGCGACGCTACCGCCTCAGAGCAAACCGCGGCAGACCTTTGTGGGGGTACTGTCCGCGCCCTCGTCCACGCACAAAAAGTACACCCGCCGAGGCTTTTGCATTGGTCCACTGTAGACGGGGCAGTATTGGGGTATGGCACACGACATTCCAGCCGTCGAGCTGGCGCCGGGCGTGAACCTGCCGACCGTCGGTTTCGGCACGTGGCAGATCACGGGCGGTGCGGCGTACGAGTCGGTCCGGGCCGCGCTCGACGCCGGCTACCGGCACATCGACACGGCCACCATGTACGGCAACGAGGAGGAGATCGGCCGAGCCCTGCGCGACAGCGGCGTCGACCGGTCCGACATCTTCATCACCACGAAGCTGCCCCCGTCCCACGCGGGCCGGGAGCGCCAGACGCTCGAGGCCAGCCTGAAGGCCCTCGGCGTGGACTTCGTCGACCTGTGGCTCATCCACTGGCCGCCGGCCCGCGGCAAGTCGCTGCCGACCTGGATCTCGTTCCTGGAGCAGCGCGACGCCGGGCGGATCCGCTCGGCCGGGGTCAGCAACTACGACACCGCGCTGGTGGACGAGCTGGTCAAGGAGACGGGCGAGACGCCGGTGGTCAACCAGGTGGCGTGGAGCCCGGCCCAGCACGACCCGCGGTTCCTGGACGACATGCGCTCCCGCCGGGTGGTCGTGGAGGGCTACAGCTCCCTGAAGAACACCCCGCTCAACGACCCCCGCCTGGTCGCGATCGCCGACGCCCACGAGGCGACGGTCCCGCAGGTCATCCTCCGCTGGCAGCTCCACCACGACATCGTCATCATCCCCAAGTCGACGCACGCCGAGCGCATGCGGGAAAACCTGGCGGTGTTGGCGTTCGAGCTCAGCGCGGGCGAGATCAGTACCATCGACACGGGCTTCGGCGGTGGTTCTTGAGCGTCATTGCCGTTTGACATTTCGGTCTATTCGGACGCGCCAGCCGCGTTCCTGGGGTTTGCGCCGCAGCTTCACCAGGGCCGCGACGGCGCCCACCGAGAGTTCCTCGAAGTCGAACCCCGCGCGGTGCGTGCCCTTCTGGATCACGAACGCCAGCCCGGCCGAGTTGCTGACCGCCCAACCCGGCCGGGTCCCGAGGCGGTGGGCGGCGTTGGCGCCGTATGCCGTGACGAGCTGGATGTCGAACGGGTACCGCACCTCGCCGCCCGCCCGGGTCACCACGATCCGCGCCTGGGCGAGCGTGTCGTCGCGGTTGAACAGCGCCCGCCACCACTTGGTCCGCGGCGCCTCGACGACGACCTCGACGCCGTGGCCGTGCTCGCCCGCGTCCCGCGCCTCGGCGACGCGCCGGACCAGGTCCAGGACCCGGTCCGGCCGCGAGCGCCGAAACGGCAGCCACCTCTCCACGGCGCCATTATGGGGCCAGGGCGGCGAATCCTGACTTGTTGCCGGTCGCGTCGAAGGCCCGCACGCGCACGTTCTTGAGCGGCAGCGGCTCCGTGAAGCTGGTGCTGGTGCCGGTGACGTTGCCGATCCAGTCGTTGCCGTGGAAGATCTGGTATCCGGCGACGCCCGTATTGTCGATCGACGCGTACCACGTCCAGGTCGCGGCCGTCCCGTTCACGCTGACCCGCAGGTTCGTGGGGATCGTCGGCGCCGAGTAGTCCGAGGTCGGCCCCGGGTCGACGGCCACGCGGACACTGCGTGGAACCGATCGGTTTCCGGCACCGTCGAACGCGATGACCGTGAACGTGAAGTCCCCGAACCCGAGCGGCGGCACGCTGAGGCTGAGGGCGCTGGTCGCGCCGTAGTGGTCGCTGTTGACATACACGTCGTAGCCCGCGACGGCCACATTGTCGGTCGCGGCCGTCCACGTGATCTTTGTCCCCGGATACACGTTGCCGGGCGCGGCCGGCGCCACCGTGTCGGCGACGCCACCGGGAGTGAGCACGGCGTAGGGCGAGGCGTTCCCGGCCGCGTCGAGCGCCCGCACCCGATAGGTGATGATCATCGGCGGCGGCATGCCCATGGTGTATTCGGTGCCGGCGACGGTCGCGACGAGATTGGCACCGCTGTATACCTCGTACGCCTGGACGCCCGTATCATCGCTCGCCGCATCCCAGCGCAGCGTGAACGTGGTGGTGCCGACGATCGAGCGCAGGTTCTGCGGCGTGGTCGGCGGCCGGATATCCGGACCGGCGGTGGTGCCGCCGTTGAGGACGATGTTCTGCGGATTTCCGGTGCCCTGCGCGTTGAAACCGAACCAGGCACTCGATCCGGCGGCGATCGTGGCATTCCACGATTGCCCGACCGCGGCATAGTGATCACCGGAGTGGGTGATCTGCGCGCCCCAGAAATTGGCGATGGTGGTACCGCTTGGAAGGTCGAACTCCACCTTCCAGGTCAACGGCGCGGCGGTACCGTTGCTGATGGTGAACTGCCCCGTGTAGCCGGTGCTCCACGAACTCTGCCGCACGAACGTGACGTCCGCACCGGTTACGGCCGCCCGGGCGGGGTTGGCGGCCAGTCCCACCACGGCGACCGCCGTGACTATCGCGACGAATAGTCGATTCATGACTGTGGATTCTAGAAGCTGATCTCCCGCTCGTGCTCGGCCTCGATGAGGAACACGATCCGGTCTTCGCGCAGCGGGTAGGGCGCCCCGGTGTACTTCCGCGCGATGCGATCAATAATCTCCCAGGCCGCATCCCCTTCAACCGTTTCGACAACCCGCCCCCGGATCAGCTCGGTGCTGGTCGGCCGCTGATGATCGACAATTGAAAGTGCCACCCGCGGGTCGAGCGCCAGGTTCTTCGCTTTGCGCGACCCGGGCGACGTGAGCACCGCGATCTTGTCCCCTTCCCGCCCCACCCAGACCGGCACGGAATGCGGCGCCCCATCGGGCAACACGGTAGCGATGTGCGCGAGATTGACGTCGTCGACGAGGCTCATGGGCTCCGCTCTCCTTCACTGGGCCTTGCTTGGCAAGTCGGTCTCTTCAGGGAACCTACACGCTATGCTGGCCCCATGCAACGCACCCAGTTCTCGGCTCTGGCCTGCTCGATAGCCCGCACCCTGGACGTCATCGGCGAGCCCTGGTCGCCGCTGATCCTGCACGACGTGTATGTGGGCATCAACCGCTTCGACCAGCTGCAGAGCGACCTGGGCATCTCCCGCAAGGTGCTGACCGAGCGCCTGAACTGGCTGGTCACCCAAGAAGTCCTGACCCGCCGCCCATACTCGGACCGCCCACCCCGCCACGAGTACCTCCTGACCCCCAAGGGCGAGGAACTCTGCGACCTCCTCCTGGTGATGGTCCGCTGGGGCGACCGCTGGACCGCCGGCGAGGCCGGCCCCCCAGTCCTCTACCGCCACCACACCTGCGGCCAGATCGCCCACGTGGAACTGCACTGCTCGCAATGCCACACCCCAATGCGAGCCACCGACGTGGACGTCCTCCCGGGGCCAGGCGCCGCCCTATAGCCCCCGCCCTGGTCGTCATCACGCCAGGTAGGCGGCTACGGGGCCGAAGGTGAGGACGCCGCTGCCGGCTGCGTGTTCGCTTGCGGCGGGGCCGAGTTCGGTCGCCAGCCGGCTCAGCGTGGCCCGGTCGTCCACCGCGACAGCCGCCCGCGCGGCGAGGCACAGTCTGGCTTCCCACAGCAGGTCGTGCGGCGAGGATGGCAGGGCGCGCAGGGCGGCTCTCGCCTCGGCCCGGCGGCCGGCTCGGGTCAGGAGCAGCGGGCGAGCCCAGGGCTCGTACGGGCCTAGATCGTCGGACGGCGTCCAGCGGTCAATCGACAGCAGCGCCAAACCCAGCAGACCCTCGTGCATGCCCGGCATGCCGGCCGTGGACAGGTGGGTGTCGGCGGTTCGGTAGGCGGACTCGGCCTCGTCGACGCGGCCGGCCATCGCGAGGCGCAGCGCGGCGTACCACTCGGTGAAGACCGGGACTACCGGCAGGGAGTACTCGGTGGCCAGGCGGTCGGCGGCGGAGGCGTGGGAGTCGGCCGAGCGCAGGTCGTCGAGGGCGCACGCCGACTGCAACGCGATCAGGTGGGCCAGGACCTCGAACGTGACCAGGTTGTGGCGGGTCGACTCGGCCCGGAGTTCGGTGGCCAGCGCCGCTCGGGCCGCGGCCTGGCCGGGGGTGGCGAAGCTGTGCAGGAAGCGGGCGTTCAATGCCTGGGCACGCAGGAGCGGATCGGAGGTCGCGAGGGCGTAGGCCTCCTCGGCGGCCCGCCGGCCGCGCGAGTCCGGAGCGCCGCGCAGTTCCATCGCCACCGCGATCAGGAGCCGGGCCCGCGCTGGGCCGGTGGTTCCGGGTAGGGCCGCGGTGGCGGCTGACACGATACGAGCGGACAGTTCCTCGTCGTCGTTTCGCGGCCATATCGCCGGTACCGCAAAAGCGCCCAGCATCGCCACCGGATCCGTGGACTCCAGGGCGGCCGCGCGCAGGCTTCGGGACTCCGCCAGGTGGCCGATCAGGGCCAGGGCGCGGCTCAGGCCCAGCATCGACGAAGCGCTCGCCGGGTCGTGGGTCAGGGACTGGCGCCACAGGCGGGCGGCCTCGTGCGGATTGTTGCGCCGCTCGGCCTGTTCGGCGGCCAAGGCTGAGTAGCGGGCCGCCCGGGGTGCGGTCGCCCTGGTGGCCGCGTTCGTGAAGTGGTACGCCAGCGCGAACACGTCGTCCGGCGACAGGCGCTCCAACGCTTCCGCCGCGGCTCGGTGCCAGGCGGCGCGGCGGGGTGCGGACACGTCCCCATACACCGTGTCGCGCACCAGGTCGTGCGCGAACCTCGCCCCGTCGAGCAGGAAGCCGGCCCGCGTCGCCTCCTCGAGCGCGTCCACGACCTCGGCCCCGGCGACGGCCGCGAGCAGCTCCGGGTCCACGTCCCGGCCGAGGACGGACGCCTGCCGCAGTACCACCCGGCCCCCGTCGGACAGCTGCGCCAGCCGATGCCGGATCACGTCGCGCACACCGGGCGGGACCGAACGCAGGCCGGCCGGGCCCTCGGCGGCGAGGAGACGGGCGAGTTCCCGGGCGAAGAACGGATTACCTCCAGAGCGTTTCCATATTTGGTGTACTCCCTGAGCCCCGACCGACGCCCCCGCGACCTCGCGCACCAGGGCCGCGACGGCCGGTTCGGGCAGCGGACCGAGCCGGATGCGCACTGGCTCGGCCCGGGCCAGGCGGGCGAGCGCGGCGGTCCACTGCGGGGACGGGTCGGTGTCACGCGCGGTCGCGACCAGCCGGACCGTCGCGGGCAGGGCGGTGAGCAGGTCAAGGGTGTCCTGGTCGGCGCGGTGGAGGTCCTCGGCGACGAGCAGCACGCGGCCGGGGAGGTCGGCCAGCTCGGCCCGGGCGGTGCGCAGGTCGGTCCACGGCCAAGTGCCGGCCGCGCCCTCGTGCTCGCCCGCCCTCCCCCACAGCACCGTCCATCCGTCCGCCTCCGCCGCGAACGCCTCCACCAGTGCCGTCTTCCCCGCCCCCGCCTCCCCCTCGACGAGCGCTACGGACCCGGCCGCGCGCAAACGACCCAGCTCCTCGTCGCGCCCGAAGACCATGCCCACAGGCGCAGTGCCGGCCGAACGCACGCGGGCCGGTTCGTCGGCGCGGCCGGAGTCGGGTTCGTCGGGGCCGGAGCCGGGTTCGTCGCGGTGAGGGTTGGCTTCGTCGCGGTGGGGGTTGGGTTCGGCGCGGTGGGGGTTGGGTTCGGCGCGGCCGGGAACTGCTGCGGCCCGCGATGGGGACGGGGCGGGGACCGGCAGCAGCGGCGGGGACAGGGCGGGGACGGGCAGGAGCGGCGGGGACGGGGCGGGGGGCGGCAGGAGGTGCGGGGACTGGGTCAGGATGTCGGCTTCCAGAGTGCGCAGCGACGGGCCGGGGTCGAGGCCCAGCTCGGCGGCCAGGGTGGTGCGGGCGTCGCGGAGGGCGGCCAGGGCGTCGCCTTGCCGACCGCTGCGATACAGCGCCAGCGCCAGCAGCCGCCACGCCTCCTCGCGCAGCGGGTGGGCGGCGACGAACGGGCGCAGGTCGGATGCGGCCTCGGCGGCGCGGTCGAGGGTGAGCAGGGCGGCGGCTCGGCGTTCGACGGCGAGGTGGTGCAGCTCGTCCAGGCGGTCGATCTCGGCGCGGGCCCAGCCTTCGGTCGACCACTCCGCGTAGGCGGGGCCCCGCCACAGTGCGAGCGCCGCGTCGAGGTTCTCGAGCGGCGCGGACGGGTCGGCTACGACGGTTTCGAAGCGCCAGGCGTCGACCGTGGCCGGGGCGGCGGCCAGGGCGTAGCCGGGCGGGGTGGTGACGAGCAGCCGCGGCTTCGTCCTTGGCCTGCGGTCCGGCTCCAAAGCGCGGCGCAGGTCGGCGATGAACGTGCGCAGCGCGGCCAGGGCGCCGGCCGGGGGCGTGCCCGACCAGACGTCGTCGGCGAGGACGTCGACGGGGACGACGCGGCCGCGGGCGATCAGGAGGCGGGCGAGGACGGTTCGGTGCCGGGGGCCTTTCAGCTGTACCAACTCCGGGTCTTCGGCTTGTAAAGGACCTAGGACACGGAAGGACGGCACGGTGCGATTATCCGCCGCTGATCGGTTGCTCATTCGCGCGGTGCAGGGTCGGGACATGGATTTTTCGTACCGCCGGGTCGAGGTGGCCCCGTCCGTCTCCCTGAACGTCGGCCTGCTCGGCGAGGGCAGTCCCATCGTGCTGCTGCACGGGTTTCCGCAAACGCACCTGATGTGGCGGCATGTCGCACCGCGCCTCGCGGCCGCCGGGCACCAGGTCATCTGCCCGGACCTGCGCGGGTATGGCGACAGTGACAAACCGGACGGTACCGCCGCCTACGCCAAGCGAGTGATGGCCGCCGATGTCGTCGCGCTGGCGCAGGCCCTCGGTCATGAGCGGTTCGCGCTGGCCGGGCACGACCGCGGGGCGCTCGTCGCGATCCGGGCCGGCCTCGACCATCCGGGGCACGTGACGCACCTGGCGTCCCTGGACGTCCTGCCGACGCTGGATTCCTGGGAGGTACTGCACGGTACCGCCGGCGTTGTCGGCTTCCACCTGTACCTGATGGCCGCCCCGGCCCCGATCCCCGAGCGGCTCATCGCGGGCGCGCCGGACGTGTTCTTCGGCCACTTCCTCGACGCGTGGGGCAACGGCGCGATCCCGCCCGACGTGCGCGAGGTGTACTTGCGCGCCTCCCGCGAGTCGATCCCGTCGATCGTCAGTGACTATCGCGCGACCGCCACAATCGACGTTGACGACGATCAAGTCGACCGGGTTGACGGTAATCAACTTCGCATGCCGGTGACCGTGCTGCAGCAGGACTGGGGCGCGGCCCTCGGCTTCGACGCGAAGGCCCGTTGGGGTGCCTGGGCGTCAGACCTGTCCCATCACACGGTCACGGCCGGTCACTTCATGGCCGAAGAAGAGCCGGATTTGGTGGTACGTCACCTGCTCGCACTACTCGAGCGGTAGCACGACGCCGTCCGGAGTGGTGACGTCCAACGCGCAGCGGCGGCGTGCACCTGACGTGCACCACGACGTGCAATGCGACATGTGCACGGCGTGCGCACTGCACGGCGTGCGCACTGCACGACCTGCGCACTGCACGACCTGCGCACTGCACGACCTGCGCACTGCACGACCTGCGCACTGCACGACCTGCGCACTGCACGACCTGCGCACTGCACGGCGTGTGCCCCGGTGCCTCGCGATCGGCACCGGGGCACCGCGCCCGCCTCCCCCCGTCAGTTGAAGCGGGCGCCCTCATCGCGGCGGAAGGCCCACGCGGCCAGGGCGGCCATCGCGATCGTCCACACGGCCAGCGAGACCATCGACGTCGTTTCCACGTCGAAGTCGCCGACCGCCGCCCAGACGAGCTCGACCGCACCGCGGGTCGGCAGGTAGGGCGCGATCGTCTCGACGAAGCCGGGCGCGTGGCCCGGGGCCGAGAGCAGGCCGCCGCCGAACGCCAGGGGGAAGAAGATGATCTGAGCGACGGCGAGGGCGGCCTTCATCGGCAGGGCGTAGCCGATGGCCAGGCCCATGAACGTGAACGGCAGCGCGCCGAGCACGACCGCACCGACGGCGAGCAGCAGGCCCGTCCAGGTCGTCGTGGCCGCGGTGAACAGCCAGCCGATGATGACGACCGGGAGCAGCGAGATCGCCATGAAGGTGAGGCCGGCCAGGATGCGGCCGGCGAACGCGGCGGCGGGCCCAGCGGGCAGGGTACGCGTGTATGGGTCCCAGGGCTGGGCCCGGTCCTCGGAGACGCCGACGCCGTAGGTGAACAGCGAGCTCGTCATCACCGCGAACATCACCATCGAGGCGGTCGCGAACGTGGCCCCGACGGGGTCGTCGCCGGCGAACGGTACGACGAAAAACAGCATCGACGCGGCCGGGAAGAACGCTCCACCGACGACGGCGATCGGGATGCGGATCGTCTCCAGGATGCGGAAACGGGCGTGGGTGAGGGGCAGGGTGGTCATGGCTCGGGCTCCGTCCCGTCAGGCTTTCGTCAGCGTCAGGAACGCCTCTTCGAGGGTGGTCGGCTGGACCTGCAGGCCGTGGAACGGCACGCCGGCGTGCACGAGGTCGCGGACCAGCTGGTCGGCGTCGGGGGTGAGCAGCGACGTGCGCCCGTCGGCCTGCTCGACACCGACGATGCCGGGCAGCTCGGGCAGGTCGGCCACGTCGAGGCTGACGCGGTGGATGCCGACCATCGAACGGATCGCGGCGACGGTGTCGTCGGCTAGGACCCGGCCCTGGCCGACGACGACCACGCGGTCGGCGAGGGCCTCGATCTCCTCGAGGTAGTGGCTGGTCAGCACCACCGTCCCGCCGTCCTGCGCGAACGCCCGGACCGCGTCCCACAGCGCCCTTCGGGCCTGCACGTCGAGCCCGGTCGTGGGCTCGTCGAGGAACACCAGGCGCGGCCGCCCGACGAACGCCAGGGCCACGGCGAGCCGGCGCTTCTGGCCGCCGGAGAGCCCGCCGGTCTGCCGCCTGGCGACGTCGGTCAGGCCGAAGCGGTCGAGGAGTTCGTCCGGCGGTACCGAATCCGGAAAATGCCGCGCGACGAACTCCACGCATTCGCGCACCCGCAGCGTCGTCGGCAGTCCGGTTTCCTGCGGGGTCATGCCGATCTGGCGGCGGCTGTCGGGCCGGCGCGGGTCGCCGCCGAACAGCTCGACGGTGCCGCTGGTCGGCCTTCGCAGCCCGACCAGCAGATTGATGAGCGTGGACTTGCCGGCTCCGTTCGGCCCGAGCAGTCCGACGACGCCCCCTTGCGCGATGTCGAGCGAGACGCGATCCAGGGCGAGGGTGTCGCCGTAGCGGCGGCTGACCTCGACGGTGCGCGCGAGCAGCATGGCAGTACCCCTAAAGTCTTCAGCGGTTAGGTTTTGGGCGGTTAGGTTTTCGGCGGGTCGATGAGTGCGCGTAACGCGGCGGTGTAGTCGTCGAACGCGACCCGCCCGCGCCGGGTCAGACCGGCCGACGTCGTCGGGGTCCGCCCCCGGAACGACTTGACGACCTCGACATATCCCGCTTGTTCAAGCTTCGTCAGGTGTACTGACAGATTGCCGGCCGTCATATCGAGTAGCTCTTGCAGCTTGGGAAACGTCATCCGGTCCCCGTCCCCGAGAGTCGACAGGGCAGCCATGATTCGCAGCCGGGCCTGCACGTGGATCACTGGGTCCAGTTCGCTCAACGGCCTTTGCTTTCCCTGAACAGCAGCAAAAGCCCGAGCACGATCAGCCCGCCACCACCGCCGAGCGAAATGATCAGCGAGTGCCACCCCGGCCCGGCCAGCACGCCCACGATGTTGATGACCGTGAGCCACGCTCCGAAAATGAACATGTCCCGCGAGAGCCAGATGGCCGCGCCGCACATGTACATCGCGCTGACCAGCCCCACGGACGAGCACGCCCAGAGCAGCCCCCGCTCCGGCTCCGGCAACAGATCCGCGATCCGCCCGAGCGTGGTCCCCATCCCGGCGAACGACAGGAACCAGGCGAACCCGTAGGCCGTCCCCTTCCAGGCCGACTGCCCTTCGACGCCCCGCTGCCGAACGATGCTGACGAGGGTGGTGCTGACCATGGCGAGGGCCATGAGCACGAACAACGTGACCAGCGGCAGCCAGTCCGGCATGGCGACGTACACCCGCGAGTCCGGCCCGTATCGCAGGAAGAGCAGCCCGAACCCGATGAACCAGGCCAACCCCCAGGGCACGTAGTACAGCATCGGATTGAGCGAGATCGCCTTCCCGACGACAGCCTGCTCCTTGCGAATAAGCGCAAGCGAGTCAGCCGCCGACCCCGGAGGCGCCTCATCATCGACGGGCGTCATGCAAAGAACTTTACGCCATAAACTAGTTTTTCCCAAGAGGGCGAACGGGAGACTCCGCCTCCACCCCACACGCTGTTATCCCAAGAGCGCGAAGGGGAGACTCCGCCTCCACCCACACCCCCTCGCGATCCCCGCCTCCGGTCCATGCCCAATGGGGTCACCCAATCCCCTCCCGCCCGCGCTCCACCTCGACCTGAACCTCGACGCCAGAGGCGTTCCCGAACCCCTCCCACCAGCACCAACCACGCAATCGAAGCGGAGAACCGTCAACGTGGACAACCGCCAACGTCCGCACTCGCGATGGCGGGTGGCGGTGGGGTGTAGGGGTTCGCTTGGAACGCCGAAGGCCGGCCATCCCTTTGCGGGGTGGCCGGCCTTCTTGCTGTGCTGGTTAGTTCGTTGTCAGAGGGCTGTTGGGGCTGGCTCCAGAGGGTCCACCCGGTGGCGGCCGTCTGGTTCTGGGCCCTCGTCCGGGGCGGGAGCCGTCAGCGGGGAGGAGTGTTTGCCCTCCCGGCGCTGGCGGCGCTTTTCCTTGGTGGTCTCGACCATCGTGTAGAGCGTCGGGACCAGGACCAAGGTGAGCAGTGTGGAGCTGACCAGGCCGCCGATGACGACGATGGCCAGGGGCTGGCTGATGAAGCCGCCCTCGCCGGTCAGGCCGATCGCCATCGGGAGCAGGGCGCAGATCGTCGCCACCGCGGTCATCAGGATCGGGCGTAGGCGGCGCCGGCCGCCCTCGACGACGGCCTCGCGGACGTGCATGCCGCCTTCCTGATACTGGTTGATCAGGTCCATGAGGACGATGGCGTTGGTGACCACGATGCCGATCAGCATCAGGACGCCGATCATGGCGGGCAGGCCCAGGGGGGTGCCCGTCGCCAGGAGCAGGATGATGGCGCCGGTCGCCGCGAACGGGATCGAGACCAGCAGGATCAGCGGCTGGGCGACGCTCTTGAACGTGGCCACCATGATGATGAACACGATCGCGATCGCGGCCAGCATGGCCAGGCCGAGCTGGCCGAAGGCCTCGTTCTGGTCCTGCGTGGCACCGCCCAGGGTGACCGTCGCGCCGGCCGGGAAGGTCAGCTTGTCCAGCTTGGCCTGCAGGTCGGTGGAGACCTTGCCGAGGTTGTCGCTGTCGGCGCGGCCCGTCACCGAGGCGCTGCGGTTGCCGTCGATGCGGGTGATCGCGACCGGGCCGGCGTCCTGGGTGACGTCGGCGATCTGGTCGAGGCGCACAAACGGCGGGTTGCCCGGCACTGGGATCGTCAGGGACTTGAGCTGCTCCAGCGACGCCGGGGCCGGGCCCGAGCGCAGGACGAGGTCGCGCTGGGCGCCGTCGACCGTCATCTGGGTGAGGGTCTGGCCGCGGTAGGCCGCGGCGACGATGCCGCCGACCGCCGCGTCGTTCAGGCCGTACTTGGCGGCCTGGTCACGCTTGACCTTCACGTCGATGCGGGGGTTGCTGGCGGCCAGGTTGCTCTCGACGTCGGCGACGCCGGGGACCTCCTTCATTGCCGCGGTGACCTGGTCGGCGGCCTTCGTGAGGTCGTCGGGGTTGTTGGCCTTGATGACGACCTCGAGCTGGTCGCCGGAGCCGCCGCCGCCGCCACCCGCGGTGATCTTCACCGTGCCGATGCTGTCGCCGGCCGCGGTGACCTGGGTGCGGAGCTCGTCGATGACTTTCTCGACGTCCGTGCCGTCCTTCGCGGTGACCGAGAAGTTGGCCGTGTTGCCGGACTGGGCGCCGGCGAAGCCGAAGCCCGCGGAGGCGCCGATCGTGGCCTGGTAGGCCTCGATGTCGGTGCGCTTCGCCAGCAGGTCCTCGATCTTCTTGGCCGCGCCGTCGGTGGTGGCCAGGCTGGAGCCGACCGGCAGCTCCTGCGAGATGGAGAACTCGGTCTGACCGGACTGGTCGATGAAGTTCGTCTTGAGCTGGCTCGCCAGGCCCATCGTGAAGATGAACACGAGGATGCTGCCGGCCACGGTGATCCAGCGGGTGGTCCGGCTGCGGGTGACCCAGCTGATGATCGGCACGTAGGTGCGCTGGAGCGGGTTGCGCCGCTCCTTCTCGTGGGCCTTGGCCTCGATCTCCTCGCGCTCGGCCTCGGTGAGGGCCGACCGGCGGCGGCCGAGGAACCAGTATGCGAGCACCGGGACCACGGTCAGCGCCACGAACAGCGAGGCGAGCAGGGCCACCGCGATGGTGACCGCGAACGGCCGGAACAGCTCACCGGCCAGGCCGCCGACGAGGCCGATCGGGAGGAACACGGCGACGGTGGTCAGGGTCGAGGCGACGACCGCGCCGGTCACCTCCTTGACGCCGGTGAGGATCGCGTGGATCTTCTCTTCGCCGTATTCGAGATGTCGTTTGATGTTCTCGAGCACCACGATCGAGTCGTCGACCACGCGGCCGATGGCGATGGTGAGCGCGCCGAGGGTGAGCAGGTTGAGCGAGTAGTCGCCGACCCAGAGGCCGATGAGCGCCACGACCACCGACAGCGGGATGGACACCGCGGTGACGATCGTCGAGCGCAGCGAGAACAGGAAGACCAGGATCACGATGACCGCGAAGAGCAGGCCCAGCGCGCCTTCGGTGGACAGGCTCTTGATCGAGGACTCGACGAAGGGGGCCTGGTCGAACACTGAGGTGAGCTTCGTGTCGCCGCCGAGCGACTTCTCCAGGTCGGCGAGCTTGTCGCGGACCGCGTGGGAGATCTTCACGGCGTTGCCGTCGGGCGCGGCGGTGACCGCGATGCCGAGGCTGGGCTTGCCGTTGGTGCGGGTGATCGAGGTGGCCGCGACGGTCTTGAGCTCGACCGTGGCCACGTCGCCGAGCTTCGCGGTCGGCGTGACGTTGAGGGCCTTGAGCTGGTCGAGGGTGTTGAGGGTGCCCCCGACCTGGACCGCGAGGGACTTGTCGCCCTCGGTCAGGGTGCCGGCCGGGAACGAGATGCCGTTCGACTTCAGCGCGGCGGTCAGCGTCTGCGCGTTGACCCCGGCCGGGAACGCCTTCGCCGGGTCGAGCGTGATGAGCACGTTCTGCGTCTCGGCGCCGGTCACCTCGACCTGGCGCACGCCCTCGATGCCCTGCAGCGCCGGCACGACGACCTGGTTGAGCTGCTGCGCGAAGGCGATCTGGTCACCGGAGCGGGAGGCCGCCAGCACCACGGCCGGCAGGTCGTCGGTCGAGCCGGCGATGACCTGCGGGTCGACGTCGGCCGGTAGCTGGGTGCGGATGCGGCCGACGGCCGTGTTGATCTTGTTGGTGATGTCGTCGACCGAGGTGCCGAACTCGAACGACACCTGCACCGTGGCCACGCCTTCGCGGCTGGTGGAGGTGATGTCCGACAGGCCGGGCACGCCCTGCAGCGCGCCCTCGATCGGCTTGGTCACCTGCTCCTCGACGATGTCCGGCGACACGCCCGGGTAGGACGCGACCACGAACGCGGCCGGGAACTCGATGGAGGGGATGAGCTGTTGTTTCAGCGATGGAATGGCAATGGCGCCGAAGCCCAGGACGACGATCGCGATGATCGCGACCAGCCCCCGGTTCGCCAAACTGAGCCGGGCGAGGAACGACATAACTCGAGTCTTCTTCCCATCGGATAAGACAGACGTTAGTTCGTGCGATGCTAACCGTTCGCCTGGCGCAAAGTTATCCCAGGGGGTACAACTTTCCTGTGAACAGTCACAGGGAAGCGCTCCTCAGCCGCGTCGCCGCCGCCGACGAACGCATGCGCGCCCTGCTCGCGTACGACCGCACCAATCCCCTGTTCTCAGTTAACCTCACGATGCAGCAGCTCAAGGTGCTTATGCTGCTCTCCCGGCACGACGGCATCGCGTCCGCCGAGCTCACCCGCCGCCTCGGTGTGAGCCTGGCCACGCTCTCGGGGATCGTCGATCGACTGGTGACCCAGGGCTACGTGATGCGCACGGAGGATCAGCACGACCGCCGCATCCGCCGCATCCACCTCTCCCCCGCCGGCCGCGCGGTCCTCAACGAGATCGCCGTCGGTGGCACCCAGGCCCAGCAGCGGCTCCTGAGCCGGCTCGACGACGAGACCCTGGGCATGCTGGCCCACGTGCTGGAGCGGGTCATCGAAGCGGCCGCGGCCGACATCGCGGAGCAGACAGCGACGCAAACCCAAACCCAAGATGAGCCGGCCCCGCCGAGCGACCGGACAGCCCCGACGTTTCCGATCGCGGCCGCGGAACCGGCCCATCCGCACTAGGACACGCACCCCGTAGAAGACCGGTTCACCCCGCCGGAGACCAATACCCGGACCGGGCTCGGGTAGCCGCCAAACCCATGCGGAGCGTGCTGGTCCTCGTCCTGATAACAACCGCAGTCGTGCTGCAAGGGCCGGCCGCCCAAGCACAAATTCCAGCGACAACCGCCGGACTCCACATCCGAAACGGGCGGCTGGTCGAGGCCGACGGCAGCGATCTGGTGCTGCGCGGAGTCAACCACGACTTCATCTGGTACCCGGACAAGAACGGCTCCTTCGCCGCCATCAAAGCCACGGGCGCCAACGCCGTCCGGGTGCCGCTCGGGATGGGGCATCAATTCCGCCGTACCAAACCGGAAGAGGTGCACACGATCGTCACCCTCTGCCGGCAGGAGCGGCTGGTCTGCATTCTCGACGCGCACGACACGACCGGCTGGGGCCAGGACAAGAAGGCCGCGACGATCGCCGACGCGGTCGCGTTCTGGACGTCGCTGCGGGCCGAGCTGGCCGGGCACGAGGACCACGTCATCATCAACGTGGCCAATGAGCCGTTCGGCGTCGGCGGCGACTGGCCGTGGGTGCGCCAGACCGCGGACGCGGTGAAGGCCCTGCGTGCGGCCGGGTTCAAGCACACGCTCATGGTCGACGCGCCCGGCTGGGGCCAGGACGAGGCGTTCGTGATGCGCGACAACGCCGAGCGGATTCAGCGATCCGATCCGGTCGGCAACACCGTCTTCGACATCCACATGTACGGCGAGTTCGACAATGCCGCGAAGGTGAACTCGTATCTCGGCGCGTATACCCGGCGGAAGCTGCCGATCATCATCGGCGAGTTCTCCGGCGAGCACGAATGGGGCGACCCCGACGAGGACGCCATCATGGCCTACGCGGAAGGCCATTCCGTCGGATACTTCGGCTGGTCCTGGAGCGGCAACGACACGCCATACAGCTATCTCGATCTGGTGCACGACTTCGACCCGGCCAGCCGCACCGCCTGGGGCGAGCGATTCCTGACGGGACCGAACGGCATTTCCACCGACACTCGAGAAGCCACAATCTTTCGCAATGGTACTGCCGGTGCCGCGCTACGAGTCACCGACGTCACTTCGAGCTCCGTCACACTCACCTGGCCGCGCCGATCCGCCGGCACCACGTATCTCGTGGTGGCGATCAACGGTGCGAGCGAGTCGAGGGTCGCGGCGACCGCTCGGACCGAGGTGACGCTGCGCGGGTTGACGGGCTCCAGGGAGTACACCTTCGCGGTCTATGCCCGTGGTCTGCTCGGCAACCGCGGACCCCGCTCGGCCACCGTCTACGCGGTGACGCCCCCGGCCTGACCCTGGGGTCTGATCGGCAGCAGCGTCCGACTCTTCCCAGGCCGAGGACTCTCCGCCGCGGCCGCCGCCAACTGCTGCGCGTGCCGCCGCTGCTTCTCCCAGTGCCCGTAGAGCGCCCCTTGCTGGGCCAGGCGCGAGACCGCCTTGATGGTCTCCGGGTCCACATCCCCGGGCGCCGCATCCCGCCAGGGCGTGCCGGGCAGCGGCATGAACACATGCGAATGAATCCGCGCCCCCAGCCCGGCCAACTCGGTCGCAAGCTTCAACGAGGCTTCCGCGTCGGCCGGGTCCTCCCCCGGCATCCCGAAAATCATGTCAACGTTGATCCGAAACCCGGCCGCAATCCCAAGCCGCACCGCCCGCCGAACCGACTCGACGTCATGCCCCCGCTTGGCCGCTTCAAGCACCCGCTCCGACCCGGACTGCGCCCCGACGATGAGGTTGTCGTTGGCGCAGTACTTCTTGACGAGCGCAAGTGCCTGGACGCTCATGTGCTCAGGCCGGATCTCACTGGGAAACGACCCGAAGAATACCCGCCCCTCAGGCCCGATCCCTTCCTTGCAGCTGGCGAGCAACTTTTCAACAGCATCCAGGTCCGGCTCCTCGTCATCCGCCCCGTACGACAACGAGGTAGGCGTAATGAACCGAACGTCCCGCTTGCCAATCTCCCGCATCCGATCAACATGCCACCGAACGTTCTCAACCGACCGATGCCGAAACTTGGCCGAGAACATGAACGGTGTCTGACAAAATCGGCAGGCGTAGACGCAGCCGCGGGTGATCTCGATGGGGTTCATGCGTTTGTAGGTCAGCGGGAACGCGCGGTAGGTGCCCAGGGGCTCGCGGTGGGCCTTGCCGGTTTTGATGAGCCGGCCGGTGTCGTCGCGGTATACCAGGCCCTGGATGCCGCTCGGGTCGCCGGCCTGGTCCACGAGCGTCAGGAGGGTGCTCTCGCCCTCCCCCACGGCGGCGATGTCCCAGCCGGCGTCGAGCGTGCGGACCGGCTCCGCTGTGGCGTGAACCCCGCCGGCCACGTGGATGGCGCCTGGGGATTGTTCCTTGATGGTGGCGAGTTCGTCGGCCAGGGCGGCGGCGTCCGGGGAGTAGAAGCTCCAGAGGACCAGGACCTTCGGTGCGCCGTTGGCGGCCCTGATGGCTTCGACCGTCGCGGCGGCCGTCTCGGCGAAGACCACTTCGTAGGTTGTCGTGGTCGGGTGCTCTTCCAGGGCGGCCAGCAGCACGTGGTGGCCGTAGGTGACCGCCTTGCGGTACCGCAGGATCAGGACGAGTTCTGGGCCGCTCACCGGGCCATTCTTTCAGCCGCCGGTCACGTGTAGGAAATGGCCGGGGGGCCGCTGCCGCGGACCGCTTGGCCGATGAATTCGAAGAAGCGGTCGGCTTCGGAGCCGAAGGGGTTGTCGGACACCATGTAGGTCCAGGTCGACGACGGGCGGTGCAGGCCCAGGTCGGCGAGGGTGGTGGCGTTGTCGGAGGCCGTGTCCAGCGTCTGCCGGGTGGCTGCGGCGGCCGTGTGGGCCAGGGTGCGCAGGTCGTCGGCGGCGATGAGGTTGAACTCGTCCAGCGGGTCCTGCCGGCCCAGGACCCGCAGGTGGATGCCCTCGCGGACCTCGGCCAGCAGGTTCAGGTGCCGGGTCCAGGCCCGGTCCAGGTGGTACAGCGCCACCTCGGTCGCAAGCCGGCGGCGGGACGGGCTCGTCCACCGTTGGGGCTGGTCGGAGCCGGCGGGCCAGACTCGGGTCAGATAATCTGCCGGGTCGGTCAGGAGGCGGTCGCGGGTGTCAAGCAGGAGGCGCCGGTGGTGGTCGGTGGCCGTGTGGTAGCGGCGGGTGGTGCGGTGCAGCTGCAGGAGTTTGCCCTCGGCTATGCGCTGGGCGTGTTCGTAGATTTGGCGGAACCGCTTGTCGCGGACCCGGCCGTCCGCGTCCACCGTTCGCGGGTCCATGTTGATGACCAGGTGTTCGGTCACCACGTCGTCGTCGAGGCTGGTGTAGAACGCCGAACTGCCCGGGTCGCCCTGACGGCCCGCGCGGCCGCGGAGCTGGTGGTCGAGCCGGGCGCTGTCGTATCGCCCGAGTCCGAGCACGAGCAGGCCGCCCGCGGTGACGGCCCGGGGTGCGAGCCGGATGTCGACGCCGCGGCCGGCCATCTGGGTGGACACGGTGACCGCCGCGTGCTCCCCGGCGCGGGCGATGATCTCGGCCTCGGCGGCGTCGTTCTTGGCGTTGAGCACGACCGCGTCGACGCCCCGGTCGGCCAGGAGGGCGGCGAAGCGTTCGGAGTCGGCC
Organism: Dactylosporangium sp. NPDC051541; assembly: GCF_044454505.1. Taxonomy (NCBI): domain Bacteria; kingdom Bacillati; phylum Actinomycetota; class Actinomycetes; order Micromonosporales; family Micromonosporaceae; genus Dactylosporangium; species Dactylosporangium sp. NPDC051541. Next base: position 476,433 of record NZ_JBITDU010000006.1, on the reverse strand, counting down.
ACGCTCGCCGTGCCGATCAGTACGGGCCGGCCGGCCGCGTGAGCCGCCCGTACCCGCTCGGCGGCGGCCGCGTCGCGCTCCCCGGCCGTGAGGTAGAGCCGGTCGGGCTCGTCGACGCGGACGCCGGGCCGGTTCGTCGGGACCGCGCCGGTGCGCAGGTCCAGGTCCTCCGCGAGACGAACGGACGCGTCCAGCGCGGTGCCACTCATCCCGGTGATCGACCGGTAGCCCCGGGCGACGGTCTCGACCAGCATCTGGTCCAGCACCTCGGCCGGCGCGGTCACCTCGATGCCTTCCTTGCGCTCGATCGCGGCGTGCAGGCCGGCCGGCCACCGCTGCCGGTCCGCGACCCGGCCGCGGGCGTCGTTGATCAGCCGCACCCGGCCGCCGGCCACGATGTAGTGCACGTCGCGCTCCATGAGCGCGTGCGCGTGCAGCGCCACGTGGGCCGCCGTCAGCAGGCCGACGTGCTCCTCGGCGTAGAGGTCGGCGACGCCGAAGTGCGCCTCCAGCGCCGCGATCCCGGCCTCGGTGAACGACACGTTGCGCCGTTCGCCGTCGACCTCGTACTCCGCGCCCGCCACCATGGCCGTGACCACCCCGGCCGGCGACGCCTCCTCCGGCGGCGGCTCGCCCTCCCCGGCGATCACCAGTGGGACCAGCGCATCGTCGAGCAGTACCGCGTCGATCTCATCGATCACCGCCGCGTCGAGGGCCGGCACCAGCCGCTGCCCGTCCTCGATGCGTTGCCGGTCGCGGAGCAGATCGAACCCCACCTGGTGCACGGTCGCGTAGACCACGTCGCGGCCGTATGCCGCCCGCCGGTCGGCATCGTCCAGGCCGTCGACCACCGCCGCGCACGACAGCCCGAACGCCGCGAACAACGGCGCCCCCGCGCGTGCGTCCCGGCCGGCCAGATAGTCGTTGGCCGAGAGCACGTGCACCCGCCGGCCCGAGACCGCCAGCCCGGCGGCGACCAGGAATCCCACCAGCGTCTTGCCTTCGCCGGTCTCCATGTCCACCACGTGGCCGCGAAGCATGCTCGCCGCCGCCAGCAGCTGCACTTCGAACGGCTCCAGGCGCAACCGGCGCCGCGCGACCTCGCTCGCCACCGCCAGGAATCGCACCAGATCGCCGTCATCGGCCGGCTTCAGCTCGGCCGTGAGCCCGGCCCGCTCGGACAACGCCCGGTCGTCGAGCTCGCGCAGGGCGGCCCGTTCGCGCACGACGGCCCCGACCAGCGGGTCGAATCGGCGCAGATTCGCCGTCCCCGGCTCCTGCCGGAACCGCCGCACCAGCCGGGCGGACCGCCGCCACCACGACGAGGGATCACGCAGCTGCTCCAGCCGGCCCATCACCCCAGGCTAGCCCGCACCACCCCGCCGGTGGGGCTAGCGCGCGCTGAGGGCGAGGCTGTCGGCGCGGCGGCCGACGGTGGCGTCGACGATGGCGGTGGTCAGGGCGGCCTTGGTGGACTTCGCCGGTGCGGCTACGCCTAGCGTCTTGGCCAGTTCTTTGATTTGCGGGACGGTCAGCTTCAGATCGTTCAGGTACTGCGTGGCGGCCTGGCGGGTTTCCAGTTGGGACAGCATGTCCTGGATTTCGCTCACCGGGCGGGACAGGGCAGGAGCAGCGGCCCGTGTCGCGGGGCGAGGGGTGCGGGCAACCCTGCCGCCCTTGGGGACCAGTTCCAGTTTGGCCTCGCCGGCGGCCAGGTCGGCCAGCTGGTCCGGTGGGAGGGTCTTCACGAACGCCGCTACGCGGACCAGGACGAGGTGGGCCAGGTCGGCCGGGTCGGTCATGGGACGTAGCCTCTCACGGTCTCGTGCGGGCCAGGAACTCGCTGGTCAGTTGCTGCAGTTCGTATCGTAGATTTTCGACGGCCGGGGTGCCGGGCGGGGACAGGACGACCGGGACCGCGCGCAGGCCCGACTCCGTGACCGCGGACTTGTTGTCGCGGACGGTTTGGCGGAAGACCGGCATCTCGATTTCGGTCGTCGCCTGGACCGACGTTTGCTGCGTGTTCAAAGGGCCGTTCGCGGTGTACTGCACCATCGTGTACACCACCCCGATGATCTCCGGGTTGATCGGAAGGTCGGCGACGGAGTTGTAGTCCTCCACGAGGGCTGACAGGCGGGTCCTCAGCAGGTCGATGCCCAGCGTGGACAGGTAGTCGGGGCGGGCCGGGACGATGACGTGGTCGCTGGCCACCAGGGCGGTGCGGGTCACCAGGTTGAAGTTCGGCGGGCAGTCGATGAGCACGGTGTCGTACTTGTTGAACGTCGGATCCGCGAGCGCGTCGGCCAGCAGGCGGTACACCTGCAGGAATCTTGGGCTGCTCTTCTGGAAGCGGGATCCGCCGAGGCCGGCGGCCAGGTCGAGGTCGGCGTCGACCAGGCCCAGCTGGGAGGCGATCAAGTGCAGGTTGCCGCCCATCGGCTGCACGATCGCGTTCACCGCGTGCGGGGCCAGCACGTATTTGAATAGTGGCTCGGGCGCTCTGGTCGTCACGAAGGCCTCGAACCAGGAGCGGATCGTCGGCTGTTCGGTGAAGTCGGACGGGCGGTAGAAGGAGTATGTCAGGCTCGCCTGCGGGTCCAGGTCGATCAGGAGGACCTTGCGGCCGCGGGCGGCCAGTTCGGCGCCCAGGTTGGCGGTGATCGTCGTCTTGCCGACGCCGCCCTTGTAGTTGATGACCGCGACGACGCTCATCTCGCGTGGCGGCCCTTCGGGCGGTCGCGGCCGGCTCGTTCGTCCAGGAGCTTGGCCGCCCGGTGCAGGACCTCGTCCCACAGGGGCTGTGGTGCGCCGCCGGCGACCATCGCGGCCAGGTCCTCGGCCACCCGGTCCAGCAGCGACAGCTCCACCGTCGGGTCCGGGTCCGGTTCGATGACCCGGCGCTGGCGCGGGATCAGCGGCGCGTCCAGGGTCAGCGCCGGCTCCAAGGGCAGCGTGTCGCCGCTGGCCACGATGTCCAGGTAGCGGATCGTGCGGGTCAGGGCCACGAACAGCAGGCGGTGGCCCCGGGGGTCCTCGGCGACGATCTCCTCCGGCTCGACGACGATCACGGCGTCGAACTCCAGGCCCTTGGCTTCCTGCGGGGAGACCAGGTTGAGGGTGCGGTCCAGCTCGCCCTGGTCGGCGCGGCCCCATGGGAGGTCGTTGGCGTGCAGCGCGAACTCGAGCTCTTGACGCAGTACCCCCGGGCAGATGATCCCCACGAAACGCTGCGCTTCCAGGTGGTCGCGGGCGATCTGGGCGACCCGGCCGGCGCGCTCGCCGGGCTCGACCACGTGCGTGCCGGGGTCGGCCGGGCCTTCCCGGACCACGCGGGTCGGCTCGACGCCGGGCGCGGCCAGCGGGAGCAGCATCGCGGCCAGCTCGTAGACCTGGCGGGGCACGCGGTAGCCGTACTTCAGGTTGGCGATGGCCCGCTGCTGCTGCGGCGGCAGGTGCTCGGTGACCTCGTCCCAGGAGTCGCGGGCCCAGGCGCCGGTGGACTGGGCCAGGTCGCCGACCAGGGTGAACGAGCCGTTGGCGGAGCGGCGGCCGAGCGCGCGCAGCTGCATCGGGGACAGGTCCTGGGCCTCGTCGACGACGATGTGGCGGTAGCGGCCGGTCACGCCGTTGAGCAGCTCGTCGATCTCGTCCAGCAGCGGTATGTCGGCCGCGCTCCAGATCTGCGCGCTGAGCCGGTCGGTGCCCCGGCGGTACAACAGCGAAATCTCTTGTTCTGTGAATGCACTGCCGGCCGCGGCGACCAGGCGGTTTCGGGAGCCGAAGAGGCCGCGCAGGAACGCGGCCGGGCTCTGCAGGGGCCAGAGGCGCTCGAGCAGGTTCTCGACCGGGGCCAGGCGCTCGGCCTCCAGGGGGCCGCCGCGGTCGCGGACCAGCTCGGCCAGGCGGGCGCGGAGGCGCTGGCGGCGGTGGGCGTAGGAGCCGCCGGCCTGGCGGGCCGCGGTGACCTCGGCCGCGACCTCGGCGCCGGTCAAGGTCAGGAAGCGGCCGTCGAACAGCATCCGCTCGGCCGCCTCCGGAGCGCCGATGCGGGCCTCCAGGGCCCGGGCCAGGAGCTCGGCCATCCGGGCCTCGCCCTTGAGCCGGCGGGTCGCGGGGTCCTCCTGGCGGCCGCGCTGGACGGGCGGGCCGAGCTGGTCGATGTCGATCTGCTCGACGTCGGTGTCGCCGAGACTCGGCAGGACGCGGCGGATGTACCGCGTGAAAGCCGGATGCGGCCCGACGACCAGGACGTCGCGCGGGCGCAGCCGCTCCTGCTCGTTGTAGAGCAGCCAGGACACGCGGTGCAGGGCGACCGCGGTCTTGCCGGTGCCGGGGCCGCCCTCGATCACCAGGACGTGCTCGAGCGGAAAGCGGATCAGCTGGTACTGCGCGGCCTGGATCGTCGCGACGATGTCGTGCATCTCGCCGGTGCGGGCCCGGTCGAGCTCGCCGAGCAGTGCCGCGTCCGGGCCGTCCAGGGCTTCCACGGCCGCGGCGAGCTGCTGGAAGATCACATCCTCGAAGTCGAGGATGTGATTGATCTCCGTGGTGAAGGTCCGCTTGCGGGCCAGGCCATGCGGGTTCTCGTGCGACGCTTCGTAGTAGAGGCCGCCGATCGGGGTCTTCCAGTTGACCACCAGGACCTGGCGCTGGTCATCGAAGATCGTCTCTTTGCCGACGTAGAACACTTCGTCCGCCTGGTCGAGACGACCGAACGCGACTTCCTGGTCCGCGGTGGCCAGAGCATCGCGGCGGCTGCGGCGGAAGCCGAAGAGCGAGCGGCCCGCGCCCGCATTGGCGGCGGCGTCCGGGTGCTCCCCCAGCTCCGCCGTCGCCCGCTCGCGATGCTTGTGGGCGAGATCGAAGTGTTGCTGCTCAGCAGCGATCTCGGCTGCCTTGGAATCCACGGAACTCCCTCGGACGAGTGCGCCTCACGCTACCCCGAGCGACGGAGCAGGGTCGATCCCCGCGCGGCCGAATCACCCTCGGTGCAATGGGTGAGGGCCGACTACCCGGGTAGCGCTTCGCCGTGGTCAGACTGCTCGTGGTCAGGTCGGCGTTTCCGGCATTACTGCTGGCCCTGCTGGGTGCGGCATATATCACCCCGGCGAAAGCGGCCTCACCCGCCGGCCTCCACGTGGCCGGCGGCCGCCTGGTCGAAGCCGGTGGCGAGCCGCTGGTGCTGCGCGGGCTCAACCACGGGTACGCCTTCGGCCCCGGGCCGGCCTCCGTCTTCGACGACATCCGGGCCACCGGGGCGAACGCGGTGCGGGTGGCGCTGTCCAGCGGGCACGAGTGGCCGGCGACCCGGCCGGCGGCGGTGGCCGCGATCGTCGAGGAGTGCAAGGCGGCCCGGCTGATCTGCGTGCTCGACGTGCACGACACGATGGGCTACGGCACGCAGCCCGGCGCGGCCAGCATCGCCGAGGCCGTCGACTACTGGCTCACGCTGCGTGACGTGCTGCGGCACGAGGAGCGGTACGTCGTGCTCAACATCGCCAACGAGCCGTCCGGGCACGCCGTGGACATGGACTGGGTCGGCGGGACCGAGGCGGCGATCGGGCGGCTGCGCGCGGCCGGGTTCGCGCACGCGCTGATGGTCGACGCGCCGAACTGGGGCAACGACGCCTTCCGGGTGATGTACGACCACGCGGCCGCCGTCTTCGCCGCCGACCCGCTGCGCAACCTGGTCTTCGACGTGCACATGTACGGGACGTTCGACACGGCGGCCAAGGTCGCCGACTATCTCGGGCACTTCGTCGCGCGGAAGCTGCCGATCGTCGTCGGGGAGTTCTCCGCCCTGCACGAGTACGGCGACCCCGACGAGGACGCGATCATGGCGTATTGCCAGGCGCAGGGCCTCGGCTATCTGGGCTGGTCGTGGAGCGGGAACAGTTCGCAGTACCACTATCTCGATGTCGTTTCGGACTTCCGGCCCGGTCGCCTCACCGCGTGGGGGCACCGGCTGGTCGACGGTCCCGACGGGCTGCGCGCGACCGCGCGGCCGGCCGACGTCTACGGACGGCTCTGGCTGGCGGCGGCCCGGTGATCCCGGTCGTGCCAAGCTATGCGGGTGAACGACCTGGAGCCGAACCTCTCGGAGCTGCCCGAGGTGCTCGGCGGCGTCGAGAGACGGACCGCGAAGAACTCCTTGGAAGAGAGTGTCCGCTCGATCGAGCTGGCCGCCGGCACGATCGCCACCGCGAGCGTCGCCCGGATGGACGAGACGCTGCCGTGGTTCCGCGACCTGCCGGCCGAGCAGCGGTCGTGGGTCATGCTGGTCGCCCAGGCCGGCGTCCGCGCGCTGGTCGACTGGCTGCGCAGCCGCGGCGAGGGCGGGCCGGCCCCGGCCGACAACTCCGACGAGTTCTTCGACGCCGCCCCGCGCGCCCTGGCCCGCTCGATCAACCTCGGGCAGACGGTCCAGCTCATCCGGGTCACGATCGAGGTCGTCGAGCAGCGGCTGCCGCTGCTGGCCGCGCCCGGGCAGGAGACCGGCATCCGGGAGGCGGTGCTGTATTACAGCCGCGAGGTCGCGTTCGGCGCGGCCCGGGTCTATGCCCGGGCGGCCGAGACCCGGGGCGCGTGGGACGCGCGGCTGCAGGCCCTGCTGGTCGACGCGCTGCTGCGGGGCGACTCCTCCGACGTGCTGGCCAGCCGGGCGGCCGCCTTGGGATGGGCCGACGCACCACCGGTTGCGGTCGCGGTGGGCCGGTCTCCCGGAGGAGAAGCGGCGGCGGTACTGCACACCGTCTACCGAGCCGCCCGCCGGATCGGCGTGGAGATCCTGGGCGGCGTCCACGGCGACCGCCTGGTGGTCGTGCTCGGCGGGGCCGCCGACCCGATGGCCGCGACCGAGGGCCTGCTGGCCGGCTTCGGTGACGGGCCGGTCGTCGTCGGGCCGGCGGTGCCGTCGCTGGACGAGGCGACCGAGTCGGCCCGGGCCGCCCTGGCCGGATACCGCGCGGCCCCCGCCTGGCCGGCCGCGCCGCGCCCGGTGGCCGCGTCCGAGCTGCTGCCCGAGCGGGCCCTGGCCGGGGACGCGGAGGCGCGGCGGATGCTGCGGCAGGAGGTGTACGGCGCGCTCGTCCGCGCCGGCGGGGAGCTGCTCGAGACCCTCGACGCGTTCTTCGCCGGGGGCGGGGTGCTGGAGAGTGCGGCCCGCGGGCTGTTCGTGCATCCGAACACGGTGCGGTACCGGCTGCGGCGCATCGGTGAGGTGACCGGTTTCACGCCCCTGGTCCCCCGCGACGCCTTTACGCTGCGAATCGCTCTTACGATCGGCCGCCTCGACCCGCTCGCACCGACGACCCCCGCCACAACGGGATGATTTGTCCGTTTATCCTTTCCGTTACGGAGCGAAACCGCTACGGCTTCTTTGTAGGGTTCCTACAAAGCACGTCATCCAGTTTGGTGTCTCGCGGTACCCGCGTGACTGCAGAGAATCCGGAACAGTTTTAAAGGTGCTCGCCGTACTCGCTCCCGGCCAAGGCTCGCAGAAGCCCGGCTTCCTGACTCCGTGGCTCGCGCTGCCCGGCGTCGAGTCCCGCCTGCGCTGGTGGTCCGCCCTGTCCGGCGTCGACCTGGTGCACCTGGGCACCGACGCCGACGAGGACGAGATCAAGGACACCGCCCGGACCCAGCCGCTGCTCGTCGCGGCCGCCCTGCTGGCCGCCGAGCACCTGCCGATGCACGACGCCGCCGTGGTGGCCGGGCACAGCGTCGGCGAGCTCGCCGCCTCGGCCCTGGCCGGCGTGCTGAGCCCCGAGGCCGCGATCACCCTGGCCGGGCTGCGCGGCCGCGAGATGGCCGCCGCCTGCGCGCTCGAACCGACCGGGATGGCCGCCGTCCTCGGCGGCGACCCCGACGAGGTGGTCGCCGCGATCGAGGCCGCCGGGCTGTCTGCGGCCAACCGCAACGGGGCCGGCCAGATCGTCGCCGCCGGTTCGATGGAAGGCCTCGACAAGTTCGCCGCCGAGCCGCCCGCGAAGGCCAAGGTGATCCGGCTCAAGGTGGCCGGGGCGTTCCACACGCCCTACATGGCCCCGGCCGAGCAGGCCCTGGGCCTGGTCGCCGGTGGCCTTTCCATCGGCACCCCGACCAAGGTCCTCCTGTCGAACCTCGACGGCACCGCGGTCGACCACGGCCCCACGATGGTGCGCCGCCTGGTCCGCCAGATCACCGCGCCGGTGCGCTGGGACCTGTGCATGGAGCAGCTCGCCGCGCTCGGCGTCACCGCCGTCGTTGAGCTCACGCCGGCCGGCACCCTCGCGGGCCTGGCCAAGCGGGCCCTGAAGGGCATCGAGATCGTCCAGGTCAACACACCCTCAGACCTTGCGAAGGCGCGCGACGCGATCGGCCGGCACGGTGGCGCCTTGAGCGCTTTGTCGCCGTCTACAGCATTCGTCGCCATTGCCGGGACCGCGGGGCGCTTTGTCCCATCCGAGCTGGTTGAAGGCAGCCCGGTCGAGGCCGGCCAGGTCATCGGGGCCGTGGGCTCCGTCGACGTCGCCGCGCCCGCCGCCGGCGTGCTCACCGAGTGGCTCGCCCGCCCCGACGAACCGGTCGCCCCTGGCCGGCCGCTCGCCCGTATTGGAGGCCAGATATGACGCCGGCAGCTGGATCGAAGATCCTCGCCTTCGGCCACTACCAGCCGTCGCAGGTGATCACCAACGACGACCTGTCCAAGGTGATCGAGACCAACGACGCGTGGATCCGCGACCGGGTCGGCATCGCCGAGCGGCGCGTGGCCGGCGCCGAGACGGTCGCCGACATGGCCACCGCCGCGGCCGGCAAGGCTCTGGCCGCCTCCGGGCTGACCGCCGCCGACATCGACACCGTCATCGTGGCCACCTGCAGCTCCGTCGACCGCTGCCCCAACGTGGCCACCCGGGTCGCGCACAAGCTCGGCATCAACGCGCCGGCCGCCTACGACCTCAACACCGCCTGCTCCGGCTTCTGCTACGCCCTGGCCAGCGCCGACCACGCGATCCGGGCCGGCGCGGTCCGCAACGCATTGGTCATCGGGGCCGAGAAGCTCTCCGACGTCACCGACTGGACCGACCGCACCACCGCCGTGCTCTTCGGCGACGGCGCGGGCGCGGCCGTGGTCAGCGCCGTCGCCGAGGGCGAGGAGCCCGGCGTCGGCCCCGTCGTCTGGGGCTCCGCGCCCGAGAAGGGCGACGTGCTCAAGATCGAAGGCTGGCGGCCCTACATCAAGCAGGAGGGCCAGGCGGTCTTCCGCTGGGCCACCACCGCCCTGGCCCCCTACGCCCAGGAGGTCCTGGACCGCTCCGGCGTGCAGGGCAAGGACATCGCCGCGTTCGTGGCCCACCAGGCCAACACGCGGATCATCGACGGGATCGTCAAGCGCCTCGACCTGCCCAACGCGATCGTCCTCAAGGACCTCGTCGAGTCGGGCAACACCTCGGCCGCGAGCATCCCGCTGGCCCTCTCCAAGGCCATCGAACGGCACCAGGTGCCCTCCGGCGCGCCCGTCCTGCTCTTCGGGTTCGGCGGCGGTCTCACGTACGCGGGCCAAGTCATCCGCTGCCCGTAGCTCTTTGTTCATCTTGGCTCGACTTTGTTTTGACGCGCCCGTCAACCCTAGGAAGGAAAGCTCTATGTCCACCCGCGAAGAGATCGCCGAAGGCCTCGCCGAGATCCTCGAAGAGGTCGCCGGGGTCAACCCCGACGACGTCGCCGAGGAGAAGTCGTTCACCGATGACCTGGACGTCGACTCCCTGTCGATGGTCGAGGTCGTCGTGGCGGCCGAGGAGAAGTTCGGCGTGAAGATCCCGGATGACGAGGTGCCGAACCTCAAGACCGTCGGCGACGCCGTTTCCTACATCGAGAAGTCGCAGGCCTGATCCGCCCGCCGGGGTCCGAGACCCGGACCCCGGCGGACCAGGATGGCCCGAAAGGTGTGTTGAGCAGTGAGTGTTGAGGTCGTCGTCACCGGCATGGGGGCCACCACCCCGCTCGGCGGAGATGTGCCGTCCACCTGGGACGCCATGCTCGCCGGCAAGTCGGGGGTGTCGCCACTGCCCGAGTGGGCCGCGCCGCTGACCGTACGGATCGCCGCGCAGCTCGCGGTCGAGCCGACCGAGAAGATCGACCGGGTGCAGGCCCGCCGCCTGGACCGCAGTGAAATGACCGCCCTGATCGCGGCCCGCGAGGCCTGGGCCGACGCCGGCTCGCCCACCGTCGACCCGGACCGCCTGGCGGTCAGCGTCGGCACCGGCATCGGCGGCGCGCAGACCCTGCTCAACCAGGACGACATCCTGGAGGCCAGCGGTCCCCGCAAGGTCTCGCCGCACACCGTGCCGATGCTCATGCCCAACGGCCCGGCCGCCTGCATCGGCCTGGAGCTCGGCGCCCGCGCCGGCGTGCACTGCGTCGCCAGCGCCTGCGCCACCGGCGCCGAGGCGATCGCGCACGCCCTCGACCTGATCCGCCTCGGCCGCGCCGACGTCGTCGTCGCCGGCGGCACCGAGGCCGTGATCCACCCGCTGCCGATCGCCGGCTTCGCCGCGATGCGCGCCATGTCGGTGCGCAACGACGACCCCGAGGGCGCGTCCCGCCCCTGGGACAAGGCCCGCGACGGCTTCGTCCTCGGCGAGGGCGCCGGCGTCATCGTCCTGGAGCGGGCCGACCACGCCCGGGCCCGCGGCGCCCGCATCTACGCCCGCCTGGCCGGGGCCGGCCTGACCTCGGACGGCTACGACATCGTCCAGCCCCACCCCGAGGGCGACGGTGCCGTGCGCGCCATCGCCTTCGCGCTCCGCGACGCCGGCATCGCCAAGTCCGACGTCGTACACGTCAACGCCCACGCCACGTCGACACCGGTCGGCGACCTGGCCGAGATCAAGGCCCTGCACCGGGCCCTCGGCGACCACCCGATCATCACCTCGACCAAGTCCATGACGGGCCACCTGCTGGGCGCGGCCGGTGCGGTCGAGTCGATCGCCACGATCCTGTCCGTCTACCACGGCATCGTCCCGCCCACGATCAACCTCGACGACCCGGACGACGCCCTGGACCTCGAGGTGGCCGCGCACAAGGCCCGCCACCTGGACATCCCGGCGGCGCTGAACAACTCGTTCGGCTTCGGCGGCCACAACGCGGCGCTGGTCTTCGCGCGCGTGTAGCGCTGGTTGCGATATGCCGAGCTGGGCGAGGCGCTCGGCATATCGCGATCAAGCGATGGGTGGCGCGGCGTACAGCAGACAGGTCAGGTCCCGCATCTCGCCGGTCGTGAGCTCGCCGCGGGCCCAGCGCTCCGGGATCGCCTCGGCGCGGACGGACGCGGCGGGTTCGGCCAGGCAGTGGCGCCGCTCGGCGGTGCTGTCGGTCGGCATCGGTGCGCCGGGGTCAGGAGCAGGCGGTTGGCTGGAGGCCCTGTACGGGTACCGGCGAACGGCCTGTCGCTTTGGCCTTGCCCACCAGCACGTCGGCCAGGGCGGACATCGACGCTTTCGATGACGAGTAGGTCGCGACCAGGGTGCCCTTGGCGGTGCTGAGGACGTACGGGGTGTCAAGGGCCACCGTCACCGCCGCCGACGCCGACAGGTCAGCCGAGCCGCGGCCGTAGCCGATCAGGCGGATCTCGGTGCCGCCCTGGGTCACCACCTCGGCGCCGGCCTGGCGTAGTGCGTCTTCGAGGACGCCGCGGGACGTGTCGGCACCGGCGGCGGTTACCCGCAGCGGGCCCTTGGCCAGGGCGCCGCCGCACGGGCCGCGGAAGATGGTGATGGCGGCCGCGGCGGCGGCGCGGGCGGCGGACTTGCCGTCGGCGCTGTCAACGGCGGAAGGATCCGGCTTTGGTACTGCCGCCAGCCGCAACTTCAGCGCCAGAATCCTCGTCGCCGACTCGACCAGCCGCTGCTTCGTCAGCCGGCCGGACTTCACCGCGTCCAGGAGTCCCTTGTAGGCCGCGGTCAGGTTCGTGGGCATGAGGAGGATGTCGTTGCCGGCGAGGATCGCACGGACGGCGGCCTCGCCCGGGCCCCACTGCTCGGCCGGGGCCATGTTCAGCGCGTCGGTCACCACCACGCCGGTGTAGCCGAGCTTGGTGCGCAGCAGGTCGACGAGGACCTTGCTGGAGAACGAGGCCGGGGTGCCGGGGTCGACCGCCTTCACGTCGAGGTGGCCGGACATGATCAGGCCGACGCCGGCGTCGCGGGCGGCCGTGAACGGCGGGAGGTCGCCCGACTCCAGGGCGGACATGTTCTGGGACAGGACCGGCAGGCTGCTGTGGCTGTCGGTGGTCGTGTGGCCGTGGCCCGGGAAGTGCTTGACGGTCGCGGCGACGCCGGCCGACTGCAGGCCCTTCACCGAGGCGGACACCTGGACGGCGACCTTGGCCGGGTCGCTGCCGAACGAGCGGGAGCCGATCACGCCGCCGGGCTGGGTGCCCAGGACGTCGGCGTCGGGGGCGAAGTCGACGTTCAGGCCGATCGCGGCGAGCTCGGTGCCGGCCGCCTTCCACGCCGCCTCGGTGAGCTTCGGGTCGCCGGCGGCGCCGAACGCGAGGGCCGCCGGGAGCTGGACGATGCCGTCGCGGATGCGGGTGACCTGGCCGTACTCCTGGTCGGTCCCGATCAGCAGCGGCAGCCGCGCGGGCAGGCTCAGGGCGGCCGACTGCAGGCCCGCCGTGAGCTTCGCGACCTGGGCCGGCGACTCGACGTTCGTGGTCTTGTTGGTGCCCGCGGTGGGGTCGTCGGCGCTGGAGGAGACGAGGATGACGCCGCCCAGGTGGTACTTCTTCACGATCTCGGCCGGCGTCGACGCCCCCGCGTAGTTGCGGTTGGCCGCGGCCGAGCCCGAGGACACCTTGTCGGCCGCGTTGCCGTAGGCGTATGGCATGAGCAGCTGGCCGATGAGCTCCTCGTCGGAGAGGCGGCCGGCGATCTCGGCGGCCTGCTTCGCCGGGTCGTCCCCCGGCACCAGCGCCGACGTGGGGCCGCTCTTGGCCGGGTCAGCGGCCTTCGAACCGTCCCCGCTGCAGGCGCCCGCGCCCGCCAGGAGCGCGAGGGCCGTCAGGGACAACAGGAGGCGACGCGGGCGACTCGGCACCCCGCAACTCAATCATGGCTTCGCAACCGGGATAATTACCCCACCCGGGTGAGCAGGGTCATCGGGGCGCCGTCGCCGGCGTGGCGATACGGCTCCAGCTCCACGTCCCAGGCCGCCCCGAGCGCCTTCTCCAGGGCGTGCGCCATCGCCTCATAGCCGCGGGCGCCGGCCAGCAGCGAGCGCAGCCGGTCCTCGGACAGCACGATGTCACCGTTGGCGCTGGTCGAGGCCCGGAACAGGCCGCGACCGGGCACCTGCATGAACCGCTCCCCGTCCACGCCGGGGCTCGGCTCCTCGGTGACCTCGAAGCGGATCATGGGCCATTGCCGGAGCGCGGCCGCAAGCTCCCCGCCCGTGCCGGTCGCACCGGTCCACGAGCACTGCGCCCGCCGAGCCGACGGCTCGACAGGCTGCACCGTCCACTCGAGGCGAACGGGCGCGCCGAGGACGCGCGCGATCGCCCACTCGACGTGCGAAGACACGGCGAGCGGAGTCGAGTGCACGTATATGACGCCACGCGTGGGCACGTAAGACCTCCTGGAGACCGAGGTGCGTCTTCCCCTACGACCTCGTGTCCAGTGGGTCAATGCCAGCGTACGGCGGTGACTGTTGTGACCAATGATGACGATGTTGAGCGCGGTGCGCCAGAGAATCGGTCACACCGGTCGTGCAAAATGTCCAACGGACAGATCCTCCCCCGGTTACTCACCTTTTTTGGGTGGTCGGAGCGGCTGTTACACTTTCTTGTCTTCCGTACAAGCCTCGACAAGGAGCTCCCGCCGTGGCGAACAGCACCTCAAAGACCGCGCGGGCCTCAGTCCGCGCCGGTCAGGCCGGCGCGAACGGCGCCCTGTCCGTGCTGGGTGAGTTCAAGTACCTCATCCCGCTGAACAAGGGCAAGCACGTCTACGTGCGCAACCTGACCAACGGCAAGACCGTGCACCTGAGCACCACCTCCGACGCCTTCGCCGAGGAGATCCGCGTGCTCGCCGGCGCCGGCCACGCCGCCAAGATCCGTGCCGAGATCCAGGCCCTGGCGGCCGCCGAGCCGAACAACGGCTGGGACGCCACCGAGAAGCGCCTCGTCGACGCGGGCGTCTTCGAAGCCGCCTGACCTCTTCCATACAGCTTCTGTACAGCCGAAACGCCGCCGGGGCCCTTGCCCTTGGCGGCGTTTCGCTGTCCCTGGTCATTCGCGCAGGTGGACCCCTTGATCACGAAATGTCGGACGCTTCGCGTCTCGACATTTCGGAAATATCGCCTGACGGGGGATAAATCCGATAAGTCGAGGCACGGAGTGCCCGACTTATCGGTGATCAACCGGGCGGTGCAGCAAGTGCCCGTAAGTGCCGGTGCGTGATCAAAGCGTTATCAGAGCAGTGTGGGTGACAGGGGTAATCCGAGAAACTTCCGGGTAACAATTGCCTATGGGTAAGGATGTCGTTCAGCGGCCGGTAAGGCTTGCGGACGGCGCTTGCCTGTATGGCGTGGTGCACCCCGCCGAGGGCGTGAACTCCAAGCGGCCCCTCACTGTCGTGTTCCTGCACGGGTGGACGCTCGACAACCGGCTCTGGCGGCAGCAGATCGCCGACCTGCCGGACCGGCTCGGTGTTCCGGTGCAGATGGTGGCGTTCGACCTGCGCGGGCATGGGCGGTCGTCGGCCACGCGCGACAACGCCACGCTCGAGCAGCTCGGGGATGATCTCGCCGCCGTGATCGAGCAGCTCGTGCCGCGAGGGCCGATCGTGCTGGCCGGGCATTCGCTCGGCGGGATGGCGATCATGGAGTACGCGCACCGGCACGCGGCGGCGTTCGCCCGGCGGGTGGTTGGGGTTGTGCTCGTCTCCACGTCCGCTGAAGGGTCCTCGCGGACCAGCTACGGGCTCAGTCCCCGGCTGGCGCGGGTCATGCGGGTGCTGGAAGTACAAGGGGCGGGGCTCCTCGCTCGATCCGGAGCCTGGCGACCGCATCGGCGGTTGATGCCCCTGCTGGCGCCCGGGGTCCGGTGGCTGGTGTTCGGACATCGGGTCGACACCAGCTGGGTCGCGCTGACCGCGTCCATGGTCGGCAACGCCCCACTGTGCGCCATCGGCGGGTTCCGGCCCTCCGTCGACCTGCATCATCGGGTCGAGACGCTCGCGGCCATGCGTGGGCTGCCGGTCGCCGTGCTCGTGGGGTCGGCGGATCGGCTCACACCGCCGGCCTGTGCCGAGACCATCGCGCAGGAGCTGCCGGACGCCACGCTCGAGGTGCTCGACGAGGCCGGGCACATGTTGCCGATCGAGCGGCCCGATGTGGTCACCGATGCCATCGTGTCGGTGCTGCGGCGGGCGGCCCGGGCCCGTCAGCGCACGCCCCGGCAGCGCGGCGTCAAGACCGCCGGCTGAGCTCGACGCCCTCCAGGGCCAGCACGAACTCCGGGCCCAGCGCCGATGACGGCGTGTGCACGCCCGGCCGCACATCGCCGGCCATGACCCGCTGGGCAGCCGTCAACGCGGCGTCCGCGGTCAAGGTGTACGCGTTGGGGCCCGTCAGCGTCGCCGCGCGCGACTCGCCCGCGGCGTCCCGCACCTCGGCCCACACCTCGCAAGCGCTCGCCGTGCGCACGTCCGCGGCCGGGCCGCCCGGGCGGATCAGGGCGCGGGCGGCTCGGCGGAGCGGGCCGAAGCGGAAGATCGGGGCCAGGAACGAACCCGGGGGCAGCGGCATGTACACCGTGATGTTCGGAATACCAGTCGAGTGATACGCGGTGACGAGGTCTCCCCAGCGGGTCGCGCCTGCTCGCAGTACCCCCGAAGCAAATGGAACGTCCCGGGACGGGGCGCCGAACCGGGTCGGGACCAGCCGGCCGTCGATCCGGCGCAGTGCGCCCGCGCCCATCTCGGCGATGGCCGTCCTGGCGGTGCCCCGGGAGAGACCGCCGGGGGCGTTGAATGCCAATTCCAAAGAGACGGCGGTGGGTACTTCCGCTGCGAGCATCGCGGCCAGGCAGTCCGTGGGGACCACGTCGAAGCCGGCTCCGGTGATCATCGTGACGCCGACCGCCCGCGCGGCCGCGTCCTGGGTGAACATCCAGTCGAAGACGTCCAGTTCGCCGGTGATGTCCAAGTAGTGCACGCCCGCGGCGAGGCACGCGGCGACCGCTGGACGGGCGGTCTCCGCGAACGGGCCCGCGCAGTTCACGAGCACGTCGACACCCTCGAGCATTGCCACGTTGCAAGGGCCCACGCGATGCGGAAGACCCAGCTCGTCCGCCAGCGCGCGGACGGGACCCGCGGAGCGGCCGGCCAAGATCGGACGCTCACCGCGCGTCACCGCGAGGCGGGCGATCAGTGACCCACTGTAGCCGTTCGCGCCGTACACCAGACAGCCCACGCTCAGGAAACTATGAGACGCTTACCCGGAACGGAAGTCTCACTGGGGAGGGGATCCGGTGCATCACATCTCGGAATGGATGGGCACGCTCTCCCCGATCTGGGTATACCTGCTGGTCGGCGGCGTGATCGGCATCGAGAGCATGGGTGTGCCACTGCCGGGCGAGATCACGCTCGTGACCGCCTCCCTGCTCTCCGTGACCACCTCCGTGAGCCCCTGGCTGGTCGCCTCGAGCGCCGCCGCGGGCGCGATCATCGGCGACAGCATCGGCTACGTGATCGGGCGGCGGGGCGGGCGGCCGCTGCTGGAGCGGGTCGGGCGGCGGTTCCCCAAGCACTTCGGGCCCGAACACCTGGCCAAGGCCGAGCGCTCGTTCCAGAAGTGGGGTGTGTGGGCGGTCTTCTTCGGCCGGTTCATCGCGCTGCTGCGCATCCTGGCCGGGCCGCTCGCGGGAGCGCTGCACGTGCCATACCCGAAGTTCCTCGTCGCCAACGCGGCCGGCGGCATCGTGTGGTCGTTCGGCACCGTGTTCGCGATCTACTCGCTGGGCCAGGTCGCCGAGAAGTGGCTCAAGGACTTCTCGTGGGTGGCGCTCGCCGTCGCCGTCGTCGCGGGCATCGCCACCACCCTCTACCTGCGCCGGAAGGCCGCCGCCGAGGCGAAGGCCCTCCGCGCGGAGGCCCAGAAGGAACCCGCCAGCGCGCCCTGATCAACTCTGACCCCGGAAGGCGAGTAAGCTTTCGGGGTTGTTTTTTCGCCGGGCGGCAGGAGTAATGCGTTGAGCGACGCGGTTCGCGACTCGGAGATCGCCGCTGAGCAGGCTTACCTCGATCGGGTTTACGTACGGCTGGACCAGCTGCGCATCAACGCGGCCGAGGTCGAGAAGGCCGGCTACAACATGGCCCGGGTCGGCAACTACGGCGCCCTGGTCGAGCGGGACGCCATGGTGTACCACGCGGCCCGTCGCCGCCGGGCCCTCGAGAGCGAGCACGACGGGCTGGTCTTCGGCCGCCTCGACCTCGGACCGGACGGCGTGTCGGGCGCGGACGCGGCCGCCGTCGCGCCGGTCGTGCCGGGCGGCGAGGTGCGCTACGTGGGGCGCCTGGGCCTGCGCGACGAGGAGTACGAGTCCCTGGTCGTGGACTGGCGGGCGCCCGCCGCGGCCCCGTTCTACCGCGCGACACCGGCGGACCGGATGGGTGTCGTGCGGCGGCGGAGCATTCGCAGTACCAATGAAAAGGTCATCAGCATTGAGGACGACCTCCTCGATCCGGCCGCCGCCCCCGCCGACCTGGCCGTGATCGGTGACGGCGCGCTCCTGGCCAACCTGTCGCGCGCGACCGGGCGCGGGATGAAGGACATCGTCTCCACCATCCAGCGTGAGCAGGACGACGCGATCCGCTCCCCCGCCTCCGGCATCACGGTCGTGCGGGGCGGGCCGGGCACGGGCAAGACGGCGGTGGCGCTGCACCGGGCGGCCTACCTGCTGTACGCGGACCGCAACCGGTATGAGAGCGGCGGCGTGCTCGTGGTCGGGCCGTCGGACGTGTTCGTCGGCTACGTCTCCCGGGTGCTCCCGTCGCTCGGCGAGGACACCGCCACGCTGCGCTCACTCGGCCAGCTGGTCGAGGGCGTCCAGGCCACCCGGCACGAGCCGCCGGAGGTCGCCGCGGTCAAGGGCTCACTGCGCATGCAGCGCGTGCTCAGCCGCGCCGCGCGGGGCCCGGTGCCGAATTCACCAGACAAGATCCGGATTTTGTACCGCGGGGAGCTCCTCAGTCTCGACAAGCCCGCCCTGGACGAGCTGCGCCGCACCATCTTCAACCTGGGCGTGAAGCGCAACGCGGCCCGGGCCAAGGCCGCCGGGCACGTCCTCGACGCCCTGTGGCGCCAGAGCGTGCAGCTGCTCCCGTCGGGCCGGCAGCAGAAGCGTGAGGAGTTCGCGCCGGACATCGCCGAGCGGCCCGAGTTCGTGCAGTTCATGCGCGGCTGGTGGCCGGTGCTCCGCCCGACCGAGGTGCTGGGCTGGCTCGGCGACCGCCAGCGGCTGCAGCGCTGGGCCAACGGCATCCTGAGCAACCGCGAGATCGCCCTGCTGGCGTCGTCGATCGACACCGAGTCGCTTTCGGGTTCGGGTTCGGCCTCTGGCTTGGTCTCCGGCTCGGTCTCTGGCTCGGTCTCTGTTTCGGTTGAGGACGTGGCGCTGCTGGACGAGCTGCACGAGTACCTCGGGGATCCGCCGGTCCGCAAGCGCGCCCCGCGCGACCCGTTCATGGTCGCCGAGGGGGTCCACGAGGTCTCGACAATCTCCGAGCGGATGGCCGCGGCCCGGGCGCAGGCGATCGAACGCCCCGACGACTACCGCGACTACGCCCACATCATCGTCGACGAGTCCCAGGACGTCTCCCCGATGCAGTGGCGCATGGTCGGCCGCCGCGGCCCCCACGCCACCTGGACGATCGTCGGCGACCCGGCCCAGGCCGCGTGGGCCGACGCCGCCGAGTCCGACCGGGCCATGGAGGCCGCCGTCGGCACCCGCCGCCGCTCCGACTTCACGCTCACCACCAACTACCGCAACTCGGCCGAGATCTTCGCCGTGGCCGCCCGGGTCATCCGAGCCGCACAGCCCGACATCGAACTGCCGACCGCGGTCCGCTCCGCCGGCATCGACCCGGTCGAGCTGACGGTGGAAGATCTCCAACCCGCCGTCGTCGCCGCCGCCAAGACGCTCCTCGACCAGGTCGAGGGCACCGTCGGCGTGATCACCCCCACCCAGCGCCGCGGCGAGGTCGCGGCGTGGCTGGAGGGCCTGGACCCGGCGCGCCTGCAGACGGTTGGGGCACTGGACTCGAAGGGCATGGAGTACGACGGCGTCCTGGTCGTCGAGCCGGCCGCCATCCGCGACGAGGCCCCGACCGGCTTCCGGACGCTGTACGTGGCCCTGTCCCGGGCAACACAGCGCCTTACCACGGTCGGCACCGAGCCGTTCTGAGTCGCTGCCGGTCGCGCTCCGCTTGAGCGCGACCGGCACGCGCTTCCCTTGAGCGCGACCGGCACGCGCGCTCGCCTTGGGCGCTGCCAGCAGTCGTCCTTGCCTCGAGCCCAACCGGCAGCGCGCTCACCCTTGATCACGACCGGCAAGACGCTCTCTGCCTACGCGCGGCCAGCAGTCATATTTCCCTGGCGCGCCCGGCAAGCGCGCCCTCCTCGAGCACCACCGGTAAGACGCGCTCGCCTTTCATCACGACCGCCAGACGCGCTCTTCGCTCCGATCCCTTGACCTCAAGCGCTTGAAGTTTGTTCTCCTGGATTCATGAGCACGTTGACCATCCAAGACGTCGCGCGGCGCAGCGGGTTGAGCGAGCCCACGCTGCGCTACTACGAGGAGGTCGGGCTGATCGGCCCGATCGAGCGCGACCCCAGCAGCCGCCACCGCCGCTATCGCGAGGAGGACCTGGACACCCTCCAGGCCCTCGCATGCCTGCGGGCGATGGGCGTAGGCATCGAGGACATGCGCACGTACCAGGCGAACCGAAAACGCGGCCAAGCCGCCGCGGGCGAGCAGCGAGACCTGCTACAGCGCCACGCGGAACGCATCGAGGCCGAGATTGCCACGTTGCAAGTCCACCTCGAGTACCTGCGCCGCAAAGCGATGCTGTGGGACGCCCGCGAGCGCGGGGATGCCGAGGCCGAGACAGCCGCGTACCAGCGGGTCCAGGACGTCCTGCCCCAGCTCGAGGGAGTGCTGCGATGAGCACGGTTCTGGTCACCGGCGCCAACGGCTACCTGGGCTCCCAGCTGGTCACAGATCTCCTGCTGGCCGGAACCACGGTTCGCGCCGTTGTCCGGTCACCCCAAGCCGAGGCAGACCTGCGAGCGGCAGTCGTCCGCGCCGGCGCCGACCCAACCGCCCTCTCATTCACCGCCGCCACGTTGACGAACCCCACGTCAACTAACACCACGTCGACCGCCACGATGTCGACCGAAACCACGTCGACCGGCACCCCGTTCACGTTGACCAACGCCACGTCGACCGACACCACATTGACCAACGCCACGTCGACTAACCACACGTTGACTGAGACCGCGTTGACCGACAGCACATCGACTGACAGCACGTTGGCTAACGCCACGTCGACTGACACCGCGTTGGCTGGCGTTGCGCTCGGCGGGCGTGAGAGCGCTTTCGACGGCGTGACGGAGGTCTATCACTTGGCCTCGCCCATGCAGGTTGGCGGGGCGGAGGAGATCGTGGCGGCGGCGCGGGACAGTGCGGTCGGCGTGCTGCGGGCGGCTCGGGATGCGGGGGTTCGGCGGGTGGTGATGACGTCGTCGTTCGCGGCGATCGGGTACTCCCCGAAGGCGGTCCGTGACTACACCGAGGACGACTGGACCGATCCGGACACCCCCGGGCTCGCGCCGTATCCGCGTTCCAAAGCGGTGGCCGAGCGCGCGGCCTGGGACTTCATCGAGCGGGAAGGCGGCGGCCTCGAACTCGTCGTCATCAACCCGACCTGGATCGCCGGCCCCACGCTGACGAGCCAGGTGCGATCCTCGCTGCAGGTGATCAAGGCGCTCGTCGAGGGCACCATGCCCGCCATGCCCCGCCAGCGCTTCGGCATCGCCGACGTCCGCGATGTGGCCCAACTGCACATCACCGCGATGCGGACACCGGAGGCGGCGGGAAAGCGCTATCTCGCCCTGGCCGACGGGCCGACCGTGACCTGGCGCGAGGTGGCCGAACTGCTCGGCGGCACCGTCGAGGAGGCGCCCGGCGAAGAGCCGTCGCCGCTCACCATCTACAACGACCGGGCCAAGCGGGAACTCAACTTCCGCCCCCGCCCAGCCCGAACAACCCTCGCCGAGACCGTCGAAAGCATGCGCGCGCTAGGGCTGCTGTAACCGTCGACCGTCAACGTCGACCGGAATCAACCCCACCCAGCAACGTTGACTGCCGCCAGCCAAGACAGTCGACGTTGACCGCTGTCAAGCACGATCGTCAACGTTGACTGTAATCAACGTCGTCCGGCAACGTTGACCCGCAATGTTGACCATCGCCAGGCAACCGCCGAAGCGCACCGCGGTCACGCCCCGCCGGCAACGTTGACCGCAGTCAGGCAACTGCCCAGGCCGACCGTGGTCAAGCCCAGCCATCGACGTTGACCGCCGCTGGGCACAACGGTCGACGTTGACTGCCGCTGGACCAGACAGTCGACGTTGACCGCCGGCGACCAAGACGGTCGACGTTGACTGCCGCTGGGCACAACGGTCGACGTTGACTGCTGTCTAGCACGATCGTCGACGTTGACTGTAATCAACGTTGGGGTGCTGGGAACGAAAGCCTCAGCCCTTTGCGGCGCCCAGGGTCAGGCCGGCCACGAACTGGCGTTGTAGGGCGAAGAACACGACAAGCGTCGGTAGAGCTACCAGGAGTGAGCCGGCGGCCAGGAGGTTGTAGTCGGTGAAGAACTGGCCTCGGAGGTTGTTCAGCGCGCTCGTCACCGGCAGCTTGTCGCCGGTCGAGATCAGCACCAAGGCGTAGAGGAAGTCGTTGTAGATCCACGTGAACAGCAGCGTGGCCAGGGCGGCCAAGGCTGGGCGGCAGAGCGGGAGCGTCACCTTCCAGTACTGCAGCCACACCCCGGCCCCGTCCACGACGGCGGCCTCCGTGATCTCGACCGGGAGGGTCCGCATGAAGTTGGACAAGACGAACACGCAGAAGCCGACCTGGAACGCGACATGGATGGCGATCAGGCCAAAGTACGAGTCGTAGAGCGTGCCCGAGTCCGAGACAAAGCCTGGCACCGGGATCTGCTTGTACATCTCGTAGAGCGGCGTCACCAGAACCTGCGGCGGCAGCAGGTTGCCCGCGGTGAAGACGACCAGCAGCGGCAACGAGAAGCGGATCCGCAGCCGGGCGATGCAGAACGCGACGAACGAGGCCAGGAACAGCGTCAGGAGAACGCCCGGGATCGCCACGATGACCGAGTTGGTGAAGTACTTCGGCAGCTCCGCGGAGTCCCACACCTGCGCGTAGTAGTGCAGGGTGAGCTTGTCCGGCCACGAGAAGTACCCCTTCCGGGATGTCTCTTCGTATGGCCGCAGCGAGGCGTAGACCGCCAAGGCCAAGGGCGCGAGCCAGCCCAGGGCCACCACCATCAGGAAGACGTTGAGGACAACGCGGGCCGGGCGGAGTTTCATCGTTCCTCCCGCAGGATGCGCACCAGGTAGGTGACGATGAAACCGAGCGAGATGAGCAGCAGGATGACGGCGATCGCGGAGCCGAAGCCGATCCGGCTCGCCTCGCCGATGATGTTGTCGGTCACGAGCACGGACAGCAGCTCCAGGCCGTTGCGGCCGCGGTTGATCGCGTAGACGATGTCGAACGCGCGCAGGCCCTCGATGACGGTGATGACCAGGACGATGATGTTGACCGGGCGCAGGGTGGGGAACGTGACCCGGAAGAACGTCTGGGCCTCGTTCGCGCCGTCGAGGGCGGCGGACTCCTTCAGTGCCGGGTCGACCGCTTTCAGGCCGGCCAGGTAGAGGATCATGACGTAGCCGACGTGCCGCCAGCCGACCGCGACGAGGACGGCCCAGATGTTGATCGACGGGTCGCCGAGGAAGTCGATGGGGTTGCCGGTCCGGCCCAGGATGTTGTTGAGCGCGCCGTAGTCGCGGGAGTACACCAGCTGCGAGATGAAGCCGACGATCGCCAGGGAGAGCACGACCGGCAGGTACAGCGCGCTCTGGTAGAAGCGGCCGAAGCGCAGCTGTTTGTCGAGCAGCACGGCGAAGAACAGGCCGATCGGGGTGGCGACGAAGCCCAGGAACGCCAGCCACAGCAGGTTGTGCCGCATCGCCGGCCAGAACGGCGGGTAGACGTTGACGATCGTGTCGTAGTTCTTCCCGCCGACCCACACCGGGTCGGTGACACCGTTCCAGGACGTGAAGGACAGCCCGACGGAGGCGATCGTGGGACCCCAGATGAGCGCGAGGTCCAGCACGATCGCCACGCCGAGGACGACCGCGATGACGGTGCGGTCGCTCCAGCCGAACCGCTTGATCTTCACGGCGTGAAGATGGTCTTCTTCTGGGCCTCGATGCTCTTCAGGAGGCCGTCGACATCGTCGGGCTTGTTGATGAAGGTCTGCAGGGCGGGGATCATCACCTGGGACGCGAAGTCGGGCCGGGTGTCGCGGTCCAGGAACTG
Organism: Dactylosporangium sp. NPDC051541; assembly: GCF_044454505.1. Classification (NCBI taxonomy): domain Bacteria; kingdom Bacillati; phylum Actinomycetota; class Actinomycetes; order Micromonosporales; family Micromonosporaceae; genus Dactylosporangium; species Dactylosporangium sp. NPDC051541. The sequence goes on along the minus strand of NZ_JBITDU010000006.1, from coordinate 452,768 downwards.
CGAGATGTGCTTGGCGCCGCTGATGAGCTCGGCGGACTTCTTCTGCAGCGCGCTGTAGCCGGCGGTGTCGGCGGTCTTGTTGGCGGCGACGTTCGTCGGGTTGTTCTTCAGGTAGGCCAGTTCGGCGGGGCCGGTGGCCAGGTACTTCATCAGCTCCTTGGCCCCGGCCGCGTTCTTGGGCTTGGCGGCCACCATGAACCCGTCGATCGGCGCCTCCACGGAGTCCTGCCCGAACTCCGAGTTGATCTCCGGGAAGGCGAAGAAGTCGAGGTCGTCCAGGTCGGCCCCGGAGAACTGCTCGCCGACGAAGGTACCGGAGACGTACATCCCGGACTGCTTGTTGAGCAGGGACTGCGCGGCCTCCTGCCAGGTCCGTCCATTGGCTCCCGGCTGGTGGTACGGCAACAGCCCGCGCCAGGTGTCGAAGACGGTCTTGAGCTTCGCGTCGGTCCACGCCTGCTTGCCGGCCATGAGGTCGACGTGGAACTGGTAGCCGTTGATGCGCATGTTCAGGTAGTCGAACGTGCCCATCGCGGGCCAGCCGTCCTTGTCCGCGAACGCGACCGGGACGAGGCCGTCGGTCTTCATCTTCTCGCAGAGGGTCTTGAACTCGTCGAGCGTCTTCGGCGGCGTGTAGCCCTTCTGCTGCCAGACGCTCTTGCGGTAGAAGACGCCCCACGGATAGTTGTAGAACGGCAGGAAGTACTGCTTGCCGTCCTCCCCCGTCGAGGCCGCCTTCAGGGCGTCGGAGAAGTTGCTCCCGACCTCGGCCCACACGTCGGAGATGTCCCGGGCGAGGCCCTGCTTGGCGAAGAACTGCATCCGGTAGCCGGCGAACCAGCAGAACACGTCGTCCGGATTGCCCTGCAGGTAGCGGTTGATGTTCTCCTGGAACGAGTTGTGGTCGACGGTGTTGACCTTGACGTTCTTGCCGTTGGCGTAGCCCGAGATGACGTTGGCCATCGCGGTCTTCGGGACGTTGTCGGAGTAGTTGGAGCCGAACGTGACGTCGCCGGTGGCGTTGCCGGTGTCTTTGGAGTCGTCGTCGCTGCCACAAGCAGCGAGCAGTGACGTCGCCGCCACGCCTCCGAAGCCGGCCATCGCGCCGCCCAGGACGGTACGACGGGAGAAGTTCATCGCTTCCTCCTCAGCAAGGCACAGAACCAAACGAGAACCTCCAGTACGGCGACGGTGCCCTCAGAAGCGGACATTGTCAATGGATCTCGGCCCATGATCAGCAATAATTTGCCAGAATCGATGTGCATTTGGGCGGAAAATTCATCGACACATGTCGGTAACAAGCGAGGGTGTACGGCTCCCGCATCACCCACCGCCAGGACAGTTGCCTGTTCGAGTTTGTTGACTTCTGGTCGGCTAGGTTCGAAGCTGTAGCCCATGCGAGCGGCCGAGGACTTCGACCGGGCCAGCGGGGCGCGCGGATGCCGGGGAGACGTAACGTCTGCGTTGGAACCCGTTGTGGGTCCGGCCACTCGCGCAGCCGTCCGCACCCCCGCTGCGCCTGCGAAGGGAACGCAGTGATGCTCGCACAGCAACGGCAGGCGGCCATCCTGGATCTGGTCCGCCGCCACGGTGGCGTGCGCGTGAGCCAGCTGGTCCGCCAGTTCGGTGTCTCCGACATGACCATCCGGCGGGATCTGGAAGCGCTCGCCGACCGGGGGCTGGTCGACAAGGTGCACGGCGGCGCGACGATCGCCGGCCCCGGCTCCACGGAGGAGCCCGGCTTCGACGCCAAGTCGGTGCGCCAGCGCAACGAGAAGGGCGCGATCGCCGAGCGGGCAGCCAAGCTCATCGAGCCGCACACCGCCGTGGCGCTTTCAGCCGGTACCACCACCGCCGCTCTGGCCGCACACCTCGTCGACGTCCCGGGGCTGACCATCGTCACCAACTCGATCCCGGTCGCCGACACCCTGTATCACGCCGGGCGCCCCGACCAGACCGTCGTGCTCACCGGGGGCATCCGCACGCCGTCCGACGCCCTCGCCGGCCCGGTGGCCGAGGCCGCGATCGGCTCGCTCAACGTCGACGTGCTCTTCCTCGGCGTGCACGGCATGAGCCCGCGCACCGGCTTCACCACCCCCAACCTGATGGAGGCCGGCACCAACCGGCTGCTGGTCGCGGCCGCCCGCCGGCTCGTTGTGCTTGCCGATCACACAAAGTGGGAAATGGTGGGCATCGCGACCATCACGCCCCTGGACGAGGCCGACATCCTCATCACCGACGTCGGGCTGGCCGCCGAGGCGCGCGTCCAGCTCGCCGAGCGCGTCGGTGAGCTCATCGTCGTCGACCCAAACGGCTAAATCGTCGTCGACCCAAACGGTTAACTGGAGAACGAGTGAAGCGCACGGTCACCCACCTCGCCGACGGCCGGGAGCTCATCTACTTCGATGAGCGCGACGACGCGTCCCGGGACGCCGCCGACACCCGGGATCTGCCGCCGCCCCCGCCCGCGTCGGAGATGCGGCACGACCCGATCCTCGACGAGTGGGTCGCGATCGCGGCGCACCGGCAGTCGCGGACGTTCCTGCCCCCGACCGACGAGTGCCCGCTGTGCCCGTCGACGCCGCAGTGGCAGAGCGAGATCCCGGCGTCCGAATACGACGTGGTGGTCTTCGAGAACCGCTTCCCGTCCTTCAGCCACCGCGTCGGACCGGCTCAGGGCGACATCCTGCCCGGCCTGGTCCCGACCCGCCCGGCGGCGGGCCGCTGCGAGGTCGTCTGCTTCACGTCCGACCACAACGCGTCGTTCGCGTCGCTCACCCCGGCCCGCGTGCGCACGGTGATGGAGGCGTGGGCCGACCGCACCGCCGAACTGTCCACCCGCGACGACATCGAGCAGGTCTTCTGCTTCGAGAACCGCGGCGAGGAGATCGGGGTCACGCTCTCGCACCCCCATGGGCAGATCTACGCGTACCCCTTCGTGACCCCACGCACGCGCCGCATGCTGCGCTCGGCCCGTGAGCACCGCGACCGCAGCGCCGGGTCGAACAACCTCTTCGCCGACGTCCTGGCCGCCGAGCGCGCCGCCGGCACCCGGATCGTGGCCGGCAACGACCTGTGGACCGCCTTCGTGCCCGCGACCGCGCGGTGGCCGTTCGAGATCCACCTGTACCCCAACCGCCAGGTCGCCGACATCCCGGCCCTCACCGCCGAGGAGCGCGACGCGTTCGGCCCGCTGTATCTGGAGGTCCTGCGCCGCCTGGACGGCATGTTCGGGCTGGCCATGCCCTACATCGCGGCCTGGCACCAGGCGCCCGTCCGGGTCGCCCGGGACCTGGCCTACCTGCACCTGCAGCTGTTCAGCACGCGGCGGGCGCCGGGCAAGCTGAAGTATCTGGCCGGCTCGGAGTCGGCGATGGGCGTGTTCGTCAACGACGTGCGGCCGGAGCAGGCCGCGCAGATGCTGCGGGAGGTCACCCTGTGAGCGTCGAGCGGCTCCCGGCCGGCCATTACGACACGGTCTGGGCCAGTCCCGGGCGGGTCAACCTGATCGGTGAACATACCGACTACAACGATGGGTTCGTACTGCCATTCGCCCTCCCGCACCGCACGGTGGTCGGTGGCCGGCGCCTGGACGGTCCCACGTGGACGGTGACGTCCGAGGGCTACGACGAGCCGGTCACGTTCGGACCGGGCGAGAAGGTCGAGGGCTGGGCCGCATACGTCGCCGGGGTCGTCTGGGCCCTGCGCGAGGCCGGTCACGACGTGCCGGGGGCCGAGCTGTTCGTGACGTCGGACGTGCCCTCGGGCGCCGGGCTGTCCTCGTCGGCGGCGATCGAGTGCGCCGTGATGGCGGTGCTGCTGGATCTGGCCGGGATCGACGTGCCGATGGCGGTGCGGCCGCGGCTGGCGCAGCGGGCCGAGAACGAGTACGTGGGCGCGCCCACCGGCATCATGGACCAGTCCGCGTCCACGCTCGGCCGCGAGGGCCACGCGCTGTTCCTGGACTGCCGCTCCCTGGCCACCGAGCAGGTCCCGTTCGACCTGGCCGCCCAGGGCCTCGCGATCCTGGTCGTGGACAGCAAGGCCCCGCACGCGCACGTCAGCGGGGAGTACGCGGCCCGCCGGCGCAGCTGCGAGGAGGCCGCCAAGATCCTCAACGTGGCCGCCCTGCGCGACGTCACCGACCTGGACGAGGCCCTCACGCGGCTCGACGACGAGGTCATGCGCAAGCGGGTCCGGCACGTGGTCACCGAGAACCAGCGGGTCCTCGACACCGTCGACGCGCTGCGGGCCGGCGGCGCCCGCGAGATCGGGCCGCTGATGACCGCGTCGCACGAGTCGATGCGCGACGACTACGAGATCACGGTGCCGCAGGTGGACACCGCGGTGAACGCCGCCCTGGCCGCGGGCGCCCACGGGGCCCGGATGACCGGCGGCGGGTTCGGCGGCTGCGTGCTGGCCCTGGTGGACGCCGATCGCTGCGACGCGGTGGAGGCGGCGGTGCGGGAGGCGTTCACCGAAGCCGGCTTCACGCCCCCCGACGCCTTCGTGGTCACCCCGGCGGAGGGGACCCACAAACTTTCCTAGCAGACCAGGCGCGCGTCGGCCCAGTCGGCGTGGTCGTGGTCGATGCTGCCCGCGCTGCCCGTGACCAGGTGGACATTGCTTCGGCCGCTGACGTCGACGTTGACCAGAAGCAACCCGCCGGACGTCACCGTCGGGCTGGTGTACAGCGTGGTCGAGTCGCCGACCACGCTGAACGTCACGCCGGTCGAGTTGGTGCCGACCTCGGCGTCCAGGCCGACCACGGCGGTGAACGTCGTGCAGCCGGCCGACGGGACCGTGATGTCACCGGCCGCGTGGACGCCGACGCCCTTCGGGTAGAAGACGCCGCCGACGCTGAGCACGCTGCCGTCCGCGGCCGCCTGCTCGCCGTTGGACTGGTCGCGCTCGGCCTGGCCCCAGCCGTTCGTCGCGGTGCCCCAGGAACGGTCGCTGACCGCCGAACCGGCGCCGGGGGTACCGCAGACCAGGGTCGGGCTCCCCCAGTCCGCGTGGTCGGAGTTGATGCCGTTGCGCGCGTCGGTGACCCGCAGCTCCAGGTTGAGGTAGCCGCCCGTCGAGACGCTGATCCGGGTCGGGGCCTGGCCGCCGCTCTTCACGCCGGTGTAGGCCAGCAGCTTGCCGTCGCCGTAGACCTGGAACCGGACCGAGCCGTTGGCGCCGACCTCGTTGTCGACCCCGACCTGCGCCGTGAACGTGCGGCAGGCCCGGCCCAGGTAGACGTGCACGGCCGAGTCCGCGTGCGCGCCCAGGCCCTTGGCGAACGTCGTGCCGCCGATGTTCAGGCCTCCGCCGTCGCCGGCCGCCTGCTCACCGTTGGCGCGGTCGCGCTCCACCGGGCCCCAGCTGTTGCTGGACGCGGGCCAGGTCAGGTCGCTCACCTGGTACGTGCCGGCGCCGGGGGCGGCCGACAGCGAGCCGGCCCGCGTCACGCGGAACATGGCCACGCCGTGCGAGGGGACCGATGCGCTCAGCGCGCCCGTGGTGGTGGACGTGGCGCCCGTCCACAGGTTCTTCGCCGAGTACGAGCTGGACCCGCCGAGTCCGAGGGCGGCGGTGGTCGTGGAGACGGTGGCGGTACCCCCGCCGCGGTTGAACAAAGCCACGGCGACCGACCCGTCGCTCATCGGTTTGGCCCAGACCTCCTGGTCGCCGGCGTCGGCCACCCGCCGGCCCTGTGACCCGCCCCAGTCCCGGTTGACCGCGATGACATCGGCGTTGCGCAGGATGCTCAGCGTCCCGGCCGAGACCGAGCGCAGGTCGTTGCCGAGCAGCAGCGGCGAGGACAGCAGGGCCCAGAGCGAGAAGTGTGCGATGTTCTCGTCCTGGGTGAGCGCGCCGTTGCCGACCTCGAGCATGTCGGGGTCGTTGTAGTACCCCTTCCGCGCGAACGGCTCCAGCCCGGCCTGCTGGTCCAGGATCGACGTGATGCTGCCCCAGCTGGCGTTGATGTCGTCCGTCGAGCGCCACGAGCTGCCGCCGACGTTGGGGCCGAAGATCCAGGGCTCGTCGTTGCCCCAGTTGCAGATGCTGTACACGATCGGCCGGCCGGTGGCCTTGAGGGCGTCGCCCATGGCCTTGTAGCGGTCGTAGGCGGGCCGGCCCTGGTTGTTGCAGTTGTCGTACTTCAGCAGGTCGACGCCCCACGACGCCCACGTCTGCGCGTCGGTCACCTCGTGGTCGAGGCTCGCCGGCAGGCCCTGGCAGGTGGCGGTGCCGGCCGACGAGTAGATGCCGAGCTTCAGGCCGCGGGCGTGCACGTAGGTCGCGATGGCCGCGATGCCGCCGGGGAAGCGGACCGGGTCGGGCTGCAGGCGGCCCTGGGCGTCGCGGGTGCTCGCCATCCAGCAGTCGTCGATGTCGACGTAGGTGTAGCCGGAGTCGCGCAGACCGGTGCTGACCAGGGCATCGACGGTCGCCTTGATCAGGTTTTCGTCGATGTTGCAGCCGAACCGGTTCCAGCTGTTCCAGCCCATGACGGGGGCCGTGAGCGGACCTGGTTGAGGTGTGGCCGCGGCGCTGGCGGGCGACGTGACTGTCACAACGAGGGGGATGGATACAGCGGCGGCCAGTCCGAGGGTCGTGGCGGCGGCTGCCAGGGCGCGTTTCAGCACCCCGAGAGGTTGGATCATCGCAGCTCCCAGGCGATACGAGATCGAAGATGTTGGATATTGTTGTACGCCTTCGCACACGGACGCACAAGGTCCGTCATCGATGTCGGTCCGGCATCGCCCAGGTCTCGGTCATGTGACAGTTGGTGTTTGGTTTTGGTCGGGTGGGTGGAAAGTCTTGACAGAAAAAGTTGGAGGATGAGTGAATGCGATACACCTCGATGAGGTTCTCGCAACGACACCCCAGTCGACCCCTCGCTCAAGGGAGTGACACACCATGATCGATATGCGTGGCCGCTGGCGGCCCGCCCTGGCCGTGCTCAGCGCCGCGGCCCTGCTGATGACCGGCTGCGCGAAGTCCGAGGACGACAACACCACGTCGACCTCGTCGGCGAACGCCTCCGCCGCCGCGCAGGCCACGAAGTCGGCCGACGCCACGGGCGCGACCTGCACGCTGCAGCAGTTCGGCGGCACCAAGCTCGACCTCAAGACCGCGATCGTCGGCTTCTCCCAGTCGGAGAAGGAGGCCAACCCGTTCCGCATCGCCGAGACCCAGTCCATCAAGGACGAGGCGAAGAAGCTGGGCATCCCCGAGGCCAACCTCAAGACGACCAACGCCGACTCGAAGTTCGACAAGCAGATCACCGACGTGAGCACCCTGATCGACCAGGGCGTGCAGCTGCTGATCATCGCCCCGCTCAACTCGGACGGCTGGGACTCGGTGTTCGCCAAGGCCTCGGCCAAGAAGATCCCGATCATCACGATCGACCGCAAGATCAACGCGAAGAGCTGCACCAACTACCTGACCTTCATCGGGTCGGACTTCGCGGAGCAGGGCAAGCGCGCGGCCGACAAGATGGCCAAGGCCCTGAACAACACCGGCAGCGTCTCGATCCTGCTCGGCGCCCCCGGCAACAACGTCACCACGCTGCGCACCAGCGGCTTCAAGGACGAGCTGGCCAAGGTCGCCCCCAACATCAAGATCGTGTTCGAGCAGACCGGCAACTTCTCCCGTGAAGAGGGCCAGAAGACGGCCGAGCAGCTGCTGCAGGCCAACCCGAACGTCAACGGCATCTACGCCGAGAACGACGAGATGGCCCTCGGCGCGGTGACCGCCCTCAAGGGCGCGAGCAAGAAGGCCGGCGACGTCAAGGTCGTGACGATCGACGGCACCAAGGGCGCGGTCCAGGGCATCGTCGACGGCTGGATCTACTCGGTCATCGAGTCCAACCCGCGCTTCGGCCCGCTGTCCTTCTCGACCGCCGAGAAGTTCTTCAACGGCGAGGCGATCCCGGAGAACATCATCATCTCCGACCGCGAGTACGACTCGACCAACGCGGCGTCCGACCTCGGTCTGTCCTACTAGGCCTTGCGAACCTGGGCTCGCTTTCGGAAAGCGAGCCCAGGTTCGACGCGGAAAGAGGCAACACATGTCCCTGCTGGAAGTGGCCGGGGTCAGCAAGCAGTTCCCGGGCGTGCGCGCCCTCGACGACGTCTCGTTCACGCTCAACCCGGGTGAGGTGCACGCGCTCGTCGGCGAGAACGGCGCCGGCAAGTCGACACTGATCAAGGTGCTCACCGGGGTCTACCGGCCGGACGCGGGTGAGGTGCGGTACCAAGGAAGCGCCGTGTCCTTCAACGGGCCGCTGGACGCGCAGGCGGCCGGCATCTCGACCATCTATCAAGAGGTCAACCTCGTCCCGCTGATGAGCGTGGCGCGCAACCTCTTCCTCGGCCGGGAGCCGCGCAACCGCTTCGGCCTCGTCGACGTGGCCCGGATGAACCGCGAAGCGGCCGAGACCCTCGCCGCCTACGGCATCACCTCCGACGTCCGCCGCCCGCTCGGCCTCATGCCGCTCGGCGCGCAGCAGATGGTGGCCCTGGCCCGGGCCGTCATGGTCGACGCGAAGGTCGTCGTGATGGACGAGCCGACGTCCTCGCTGGAGCCGCGCGAGGTCGAGACGCTCTTCGGCGTCATCCACCGGCTGCACGAGCGCGGCGTCGGCATCATCTACGTCAGCCACCGCCTGGACGAGCTGTACCGCATCTGCGACCGCGTCACCATCCTGCGCGACGGCCGGCTCGTCCACGCCGGGAAGCTCGAAGGCCTCGAGCGGGTCGAACTGGTCTCGCACATGCTCGGCCGCCCGGTCGACGCCGACCGCTCCTTCACCAGCTTCGGTGGTGAGCACGACGCCACCGGCGCCGCGCCGGTGCTCAAGGCCACCGACCTCAACAGCCGGCACCGGCTCAACGGCGTCAGCTTCGAGGTCCGGCCGGGCGAGGTCGTCGGGCTCGGCGGCCTGCTCGGCGCCGGGCGCAGCGAGACCATCAAGGCGGTGGCCGGCGCGCTGCCCCTGGACAGCGGGGCGGTCGAGATCGACGGCAAGCCGCTGCGCCGCCCGACCCCGGTGAGCGCGCTGCGGGCCGGCATCGCCGTGCAGCCCGAGGACCGCAAGGCCGAGGGCATCGCGCTGGGGCTGTCGGTGCGGGAGAACATCGCCCTGGCGATCCTGCCTCGGCTGTCGACGGCCGGCGTGGTGTCCGAGAAGAAGATCGACCAGATCGTGGACACGTTCATGCAGCGCCTGCGGATCAAGGCCTCCAGCCCGCACCAGCGGGTCGGCGACCTCTCCGGCGGCAACCAGCAGAAGGTGCTGCTGGCCCGGCTGCTGGCCACCGGGCCCAAGGTGCTGCTGCTGGACGAGCCCACGCGGGGCATCGACGTGGGCGCGAAGGCCGAGGTGCAGGCGCTCATCGACGAGCTCGCCGCCGAGGGCCTCGGCGTGGTCCTGGTGTCCTCGGACGCCGAGGAGCTCATCGAGGGCTCGGACCGGGTCGTGGTGTTGCGGGACGGCGCCGTCGTGGGCATGCTGCGCGGCGATGAAGTGACGACGGAGCAGTTGATGAACGTGATCGCGGTGGCGGCGTCATGACCTCAGCCACGACTTCTGTGAAGACCGTCGAGGTCTCGCGCTGGCGGCAACTGCTGCCGGTGTACGGCGTCTACGTGGCCCTGCTCGTGCTGGTCCTCTTCAACGTGGTGTACACCGACAACTTCCTCGAGTGGTCCAACCTGCGCATCCAGCTCGTCCAGGTTACGCCCGTCGTGATCGTGGCCCTCGGCATGGCGCTGGTCATCGGCACCGAGGGCATCGACCTGTCGGTCGGGTCCGTGATGGCGCTCGGGGCCGCGATCATCCCGTTGTACCTCGGCTACGGCCCCGTCGCCGCGATCGTCCTCGCCCTCGTCGGCGGCCTGGTCATCGGCTTCGTCAACGGCGGGCTGGTCGCGTTCGTCGGGCTGCAGCCGATCGTGGCGACCCTGGCGATGCTGGTGGCCGGGCGCGGCATCGCGCTGGTCGTGTCCAGCGGGCGCTACAAGGACATCCGCAACGCCGACTTCATCGAGATCGGCACGGGACAGTTCCTCGGGGTGCCGTACACCGTCTGGATCGCCGCCGTCCTGGCCGTCATCATCGGCTTCGTGGTGCGCCGGACGGTCTTCGGCCGGCGCCTGCTGGCCGTCGGCGACAACCGCCCGGCCGCGGTCCTGGCCGGTGTCCCGGTCCGCCGGGTACTGGTCACCGTCTACATGATCAGCGCCGTCCTCGCGAGCATCGCCGGTGTCATCCAGGTGGCCCGGATCGGCTCGGCCGACGCCTCCCGGATCGGCCTGCTCATCGAGCTCTCGGCGATCACGGCGGTCGTCGTCGGCGGCACCCCGCTCACCGGCGGCAAGGTCCGCGTGCTCGGCACCGTGGCCGGCGCGCTGCTCATGCAGCTGCTGACCGCGACGATGATCGCCAACAACCTGCGCGACTCGACGGCGCAGATGGTCCAGGCCGTCATCATCCTGGTCGCCGTCTACGCCGCCCGGGAAAGAAGGACGCGATGAGCCAGACGGACACTGTCGTGACGCCGCCGGCGAAGGTGGCCCGGGCCGAGGCGGCCGCGGCGCGGACCGAGAAGCTCGTCGAACGGTTTCAGCGTCAAGGCGCTTTGGCGGTACTCGCACTCGTCATCATCATCGGCGCGATCACGTGGGACAGCTTCCGCACCTACGACAACCTCGGCACGGTGCTCATCTCCACCGCGCCGCCCGCGCTGATCGCCCTCGGCATGACGTTCGTCATCATCAGCGGCGGCATCGACCTGTCCGTCGGGTCGCTGTATGTGCTCGGTGGCGTGCTGGCGGCCTGGGCGTCGCAGTACGGCACCTGGGCCGCGTTCGCGCTGCCGCTGGTCGTGTGCGGGGTGTTCGGGCTGGTGCAGGGCAGCATCATCGCCTACGCGCGGCTGGCCCCGTTCATCGTCACCCTCGCCGGCCTGCTGGGCGCCCGCGGCCTGATGCTGGCCCTGTCCGACGAGGGCGCCGACACCTACCTGGTGAAGACCGACGCGTTCAAGCACTTCGGGTCGGGCACGCTCGGCGGCATCGGCTACCCGGTCTACCTCGTCATCGCGCTCTTCGCGCTCGGGATGCTGCTGCTGTACCGGACCCGCTTCGGCCAGTCCGTCTACGCCATCGGCGGCAACGAGGACGCGGCCCGGCTGATGGGCGTGAAGATCCGCAGCACGCAGATCCGGGTGTACGTCCTCTCCGGCGTCCTGGCCGGGCTGGCCGGTGCGATCAACGCGGCCCGCCTCGGCTCCGGCGTCACCGTCCTGGGCACCGGCATGGAGCTCGACGCGATCGCGGCGGTCGTCATCGGCGGCACCCTGCTGACCGGCGGCGCGGGCACGCTCGGCGGCACGATCGCCGGTGTGCTGCTGCTCCAGGTGATCCAGAACCTGATCAACCAGAGCGGCCGGATCACGTCGGCCTGGCAGACGGTCATCAGCGGGGCGTTCATCGCGCTGGTCGTCGTGGTCCAGACCTACCTGGCGCGGCTGCGCCGGGTTTCGTCGGGCTGACTGGCGTTTCGTGGGAGGCGTCTCCAGTACCAATGGAGGCGCCCCCTTTCTTTTTGCAACTTGCAATAGCTGACTGTGCGATGCCGAACGCACACGTTGTGCGACATCCGGTTTCCGTGCCTCGTCACGATGTTTGGCACCCCTGAAACATCGTTGTTGGAGGTGACGCGCGTGAGCGTGCCCGGATATCGCGACACGCCGGCCCAACCCTGGGACGCACACACCCCCGTCGATCCGGACGAGGCGGCGGAGTTCCTGGAGCTCTTCCACAGCGAGCAGCAGCCCGGCGGCAACGCCCGGGAGCGGGTCGCCCGGGTCCGCGACGAGATCGCCGAGACCGGCACCTACGCGCAGACCTACGCCGAACTGGTTTTCGGCGCCCGCGTCGCCTGGCGCAACGCGAGCCGCTGCATCGGCCGCCTCTACTGGCGCAGCCTCGTCGTACGCGACCTGCGCAAGGTCACCGCCCCCACCGAGGTCTTCGACGAGCTCGTCCGCCACCTCCGCCTGGCCGGCCAGCGCGAACGCCACGTGATCCGCCCGGTCATCTCGATCTTCGCCCCGCACGCCCCCGGCCGCCAGCACGTGCGCCTGTGGAACGACCAGCTCGTCCGCTACGCCGGCCACCGCCACGCGGACGGCACCGTCGTCGGCGACCCGAAGTACGTCCAGTTCACGGAGACGCTGCAGCAGTACGGCTGGCGCGGCAAGCCCGACGACCCGTTCGACGTCCTCCCGCTGGCCATCGAGGCCCCCGACGGCACCGTGTCCCTGCACGAGCTGCCCGAGGACGCGGTGTGGGAGGTCCCGATCGAGCACCCGGAGCAGCGCTGGTTCGCCGAGCTGGGACTGCGCTGGTACGCCATCCCCGCCATCGCCAACATGCGCCTGACGATCGGCGGCGTCGACTACCCCTTGGCCCCGTTCAACGGCTGGTACATGGGCACCGAGATCGGCGCCCGCAACCTCGCCGACCACGACCGGTACAACCTGCTGCCCCTCCTGGCCCACCGATTAGGCCTCGACACGTCCACGGAGCGCTCCCTCTGGAAGGACCGGACCCTGGTCGAACTGAACCGCGCCGTCCTGTGGTCCTTCGACCAGGCCGGCGCCCGGATCAGCGACCACCACACCGAGTCGGAACGCTTCCTGGCCCACGTCGCCAGCGAGGAGCGCTCCGGGCGCACCACCCCCGCCGACTGGTCCTGGATCGTCCCTCCGATGAGCGCCTCCACGACAGGCGTTTTCCATCGGTACTACCCTGAGGCCGATCAACGCCCCGGCTTCTACCTGGACCCGGACGCCCGCGAACTGGGAAGCCGCGGCCGCTCCCCGATCCCCGCACCGGCCGCCCGCTGCCCGGTGGCCCACGGCGAGCGCACCCCCCTCCCCCGCCCCCGCCCGGTCCCCACCTTCATTCCCCCGGTCCGCCCCGCCACCCCCGACGTGGCCGTAGCCGAGGTCACCACGGCCGACGTCCCCCAGGTCCCGTCCCAGCGCCGGGGTTGGCTCACCCGACTGCGCCGCCGATCGACCAGTATGGGTGGATGACCACCAAAGACTGGGCCGCCTGGCACGAGGCCTACGAGAACCCCGCCTCCGACCTCACCTTCCGCCTGCGCGAGGTCCAGGCCGCGATCTCCGCCTGGCTCGACTCCCGCCCCGACCCCGCGCTGCGCGTGGTCAGCATCTGCGCCGGCGAGGGCCGCGACCTGCTGGGCGTCCTGTCGACGCGCTCCGATGCCACCCGGGTCGCGGCCAGGCTGATCGAACTGGACCCGCGCAACGCCGCGGTAGCCCGCACCCGCGCGGCCGCCGCGGGCCTGTCCGGCGTCGAGGTGGCCGAGACGGACGCGGGCCTGTACACGGCATACAAGGGCGCGGTCCCAGCCGATCTGATCATCCTGGTCGGCGTCCTGGGCAACATGACCGAGCCCGACGCCCTGGCCACCATCGCCGCCCTACCGTCCCTGTGCACCCCGGGCGCCACGGTGCTATGGACCCGCGGCCGCCAGCACCACGACCCCACACCGAAGCTGCGGGCCGCCTTCACCGCGGCCGGCTTCGCCGAACAGTCCTACCTGGCCCCGCAGCACAGCGTCTTCAGCTTCGGCGTCCACCGCCTGGAAGCCCAACCACGACCCCTCCCCGCTGAAGGCCGCATGTTCACCTTCCTGGACCCTGCCGACCGGCCTCACGGTTCAGAAGAGCTGCTCCGGCGCCGGCCCGGCTGACGGCCGCACTCGCCGATATCTGGTGTGCTTGCTCGCAGAGGATGTCTCCGTCCCCTCGACCAGGCCTTCCCGCCGAAGGATGGTCAGCCACCGCCGGACCGTCTGGTCAGACAGACCTGTCGCGGCCGCCAGTTCCGCGCGGGAGGCGGTCGTGGTGCCCAGCACCTCGAGAATCTCCTCCCGACGGTTCGCCGGCGTCATCCGCCGAGGCCGGCTGCTGTCGGCCTCAACGCTGGATCGCTGCTGGAGCCGATACCTCGCCCACCGTCCGGTTCCGACCTGGTCCACCACTTCGCGCGCCACGAGATCCTGAAGTTCGCTCGTCACCTTGCGGGAGTCCAGCCCGGTCAGCTTTCGGTAGCTTGCGTTGTCGATGACTGTCCCGTCATGCATCACGCCGAGCGCCATGCACTGGCTGTCCGTCAGCCCGGCCTCTCCGAGACTGCCGATCCAGCGGACAACCTCATCACCGAGCAGAGAGTGATTGGGAAACGTAACAACGAAGGACGAGATCCGGTCCTCGAACTTCGGCGCCGTCATGCCGGCGCGTCGCAGCGATATCAGCATCGCCCGGATTCCCGAACCCCGGTTCTCGCAGACTGTTCGCTCCTCTCCGGGAATCGGGACATCCTCGAGGATTCGCAGGAGTGCGGCGTTCCGAGACGACGTTGCACCCTCCTCGCCGAGATTTTCCAGCGTCACCGGACCGAACAGACCACCCGGGTTTCGGACCACGAGACGGTCGGGAAACATCTCCACCTGGACCTGCGCTCCCCGTGAGGCAGCCGAGAGATCTCGGTGGACAAGCGCATTGGTGACAGCTTCCCGCAAGGCTGTCTCGGGATATTCCCAGATATCCTGCCGCCCGGCTCCAGTAGTAATCGCACGCCGCGACATGTTCCGCCGGACAGCCGCCAAAGCATCGCGAACCATCACCGGAATCGGCCCCTCGATCGCGACGTTGTCAAGGAAACGGACGCCGGAGTCCTCGGCCGGACCGGCTGCCGTGGGGTAGTGAACGAAAGACAGCATCAGCTGAGGAAAATGCTCTTGAGGGTAACTACCCAACGCGAGAAGCCCGCCGATCGAAACATCGTCGCCCGAGCCGTCGGGGCGGGTGACCAAGACCTTCGTACGGCGGAGAATCTCCTCCGTGTTCAGATCACGGTAGGAGTACGGACGGCTGCTCTGCAGCCGCAATATCATCGCTGACACCAGGTGCGGATCGAGCGCCTCGATACCAACACCCACGACCGGCTCGAGGTCATCCTTCGGCTGTCCACGTGCGGACAGCATCATCTGCACCTCGTAGCTGGAGAGCTGTCGATCACCATCGTGGAGGCGCGTGTAGGCACCTTTGGTCAGGCCCGCACCCTTGTAGTAGCAAGGCTTCTGTTCCCGCGGGATCTCCGGCACTTCCGCGACGACGACCTGGACGCCTTCGAAAGGGAGAATCTGTATGTAGGGCCGTAACGCCGGCTCCATTTCACTGGAACAAAGCGCGGCCAGGTCCGACGCGAGCTTGGCTGGATCGCCGAGCGCCACGGGCTGGAAGCGCGCCGCCTCGTCCAAGCCGAGGACGACGATCCCTCCGCGCGTGTTGGAGAAGGCCGACAGCGTTTCGCGCAGGCTTTTCGGGAAGCCGCCCTGCGCCTTCTTCACTTCGATATCAGCTACGTCGCTGCCCAGCACGCGGAGGTTCTCGACGATCTCCACGAGTTCTTCCGCGTTCACACCGCCACCATCCTGCTCATGATCCTGCTAATGAGGCAGATTAGCAGGATCATTAGCAGGATGCGCTGGCAGCGCGGCCACGCCGGAGATGGCGGGGACACGCGAGACGTGCCGGCGGTCGGTTGGGATCCTGAGTCCGTCAGGACTTGAGGACTGCCTCCAGGGCGTCCACGGCCATGTCGATCTCGTCCTTCGTGACGACCAGCGGCGGGGCCAGGCGGAGCGTCGACCCGTGAGTGTCCTTGGCCAGGACGCCGCGGGCCATCAACCGCTCGCTGGCCTCGCGGCCGGTCATCAGCAAAGGGTCGATATCGATCCCGGCCCACAGCCCCCGCCCGCGCACGGCGGTCAGGCCGTGGCCGACCAGGGCGTTGAGCCGGCGGTGCAGGTGCGCGCCGACCTCGCGGGCCTGTGCCTGGGGTTCGCCGGTCGCGAGCAGGGCGATGACGGCGCGGGCCACCGCGCAGGCCAGGGGGTTGCCGCCGAACGTGGAGCCGTGCTCACCCGGGCGCAGGACGCCCAGGATGGCCGCGGACGCCGCGACTGCGGAGACCGGGACGATGCCGCCGCCCAAGGCTTTGCCCAGGATGTACATGTCGGGCACGACCTGTTCGTCGTCGCAGGCGAACGTCGCGCCGGTGCGGCCCAGGCCGGACTGGATCTCGTCGGCGACGAAGAGGACGTTGCGCGACGTGCACAGGCGGCGGACGCCGGGGAGGTAGCCCGGGGGCGGGACCAGGACGCCGGCCTCGCCCTGGATCGGCTCCAGGAGGACCGCGACCGTCGTGTCGTCGATCGCCGCGGCGAGCGCGTCGAGGTCGCCGTAGGGCACGACCACGAAGCCGGGCGTGTAGGGGCCGTAGTCGGCGCGGGCCTCGGGGTCGGTGGAGAAGCTCACGATGGTCGTGGTGCGGCCGTGGAAGTTGCCGTCGGCCACGATGATGGTGGCCTGGTTCGCGGGCACGCCCTTGACCTTGTACCCCCACTTGCGCGAGACCTTGATCGCGGTCTCGACGGCCTCGGCGCCGCTGTTCATCGGCAGGATCATGTCTTTGCCGGTCAGGGCGGCCAGGTCCGCGCAGAACGGGCCGAACTGGTCGTGCAGGAACGCGCGGCTGGTCAGGGTGACCCGGTCCAGCTGCTCGCGGGCGGCGGCGATGAGGGCGGGGTGGCGGTGGCCGAAGTTCAGCGCGGAGTAGCCGGCCAGACAGTCGAGGTAGCGCCGGCCGTCGACGTCGGTGACCCAGGCGCCCTCGGCCTCGGCGATGACGACCGGGAGCGGGTGGTAGTTGTGCGCGGTGTGCCGCTCGGCCTCCTCGACCGCCGGGGCCGTCCGGTTCGCAATGCTGGTCATCCCCGCACCTCCAATGTGCAGCACTTCGGGCCGCCGCCGGCCCGGTGCAGTTCCGAGACGTCGACCGGGATCGGCTCGAACCCCTTCGACGCTAGTCGCGCGGCCAGCTCGGTGGCGGCGGACGGCAGGACGACCCGGTGGCCGTCGCTGACGGCGTTGAGGCCCAGGACGGCCGCGTCGGCCGCGGTGGCGAGCACGGCATCGGGGTACAACCGCCGCAGCACTTCCTGACTGCCACGGGAGAAGGCACCGGGGTAGTAGGCGACGTTCTCGGGCGACAGCACGGTCAGCGCGGTGTCCAGGTGGTAGTAGCGCGGGTCGACCAGCTGCAGCGTGAGGACGGGCCGGCCGAAGAGCTCCTGGGCCTCGGCGTGCGCGGCGTGCTCGGTGCGCAGCCCGGTGCCGGCCAGGATCCACTCGCCGGCCAGCAGCAGGTCGCCCTCGCCCTCGTTGACGCTCTTCGCGGCGTGCACGTCGAAGCCGTTGCGGGCGAACCACTCCAGGTAGGCCGGGCCTTCGTCGGCGCGCTCGGGGTGGCGGAACTGGGCGCCGTAGACCCGGCCGTCGACGACCGTCGCACCGTTGGCGGCGAAGACCATGTCGGGCAGGCCGGGGATCGGGTCGATGAGCTCGACGGTGTGGCCCAGCGAGCGGTACAGCTCGTAGAGGGTCGTCCACTGCGCCACGGCCCGGGCGGCGTCGACCGGCGCGGTCGGGTCCATCCACGGGTTGATCGCGTAGTCCACCGCGAAGTACGTCGGGCGGCACATGAGGTAACGACGACTCATGGTCATGTGCACCAACGTACGACCCCCGAAGCCGTCGAACCATTGCGATTCAGTGCGTTTCAAAGCATTTTTCTTGTGTGGTACTCCCACAAGCCGACGATTCGTTGCGTCTACTTGAGTTCACGCCAATTGCCGGGCTGTGCCAGCAGACCGGAGACGCAGTTCATCGCGCTGTCCTCGTCGGCGAACTCGAAGCGCCGGGCGCGCCCGTCGGCCCCGCCCTCCCGCGACTCCACCCACCACACGCCGCCGTCCTCGAACACGTAGACGTCGCGCCGCGCGAGCCGGCCCCAGGTGCCATTCCACCAGTGTTTTCTCCGCTCCATGGCGAGTATTCGAACACATGTTCCAAGATCGCGAAAGCCTTAGTCCGTTACGTCGATGGCTTGTATGGGTACCCCCGGTCCATGTCGGCGGATCTTCTCGAGCTCCTCACGGCCGAACACCGCCGGCTGGAGTCGCTGTTCGCCGACGTCGAGACCGCGCCGACGGCCGAACTGCGCCAGGCCGCGCTCATCGCCGCCGCGGACGCCCTCGAGCAGCACACCGACGCCGAGACCCAGTTCCTGCACCCGGCCCTGGCCGCGCACCTGCCGGCCGGGCCGGACATCGCGGCCTACGAGGAGGCGGAGCACGCCGCGTTCGGGCCGCTGACGCCGAGTTGCTTCGACACCGTGCGCCAGCACATGCTGGAGGAGGAGACCGAGCTCTTCCCGCGCCTGGCCCAGGCCTGCCCGGCCGGTGAACTGCTCCGCCTGGGTGAGCTGCTGCAATCATCGCGTGTGGCGGAATGATCAGACGGGTAAGCCGTCAATCATGGCAGTTTCCGAAGACAGGCAGCCGCTGATCGCCACGCTCAAGAAGGCCGCGTTCCAGCTCAAGGAAGCGGACATTCCCTTCTGCCTGGCGGGAAGCTTCGCGGTGTACGCCCGCGGCGGGGAGTCCGTCGACCACGACATCGACTTCCTCATCAAGGAAGAGGACGCCGAGCGGGTGCTCGCGACGCTGGCCGAGATCGGGTTCCGCACCGACGTGCCGCCCGAGGGCTGGCTGGTCAAGGCCTGGGACCAGACCGAGGACGACGGCGACCTGCTCATCGACTTCATCTTCTGCCCCGTGCAGCGCCCGGTGACCGACGCGACGATGCGGGACACCGACATCATCGCCGTCAACGCCTGCCACATGCCGGTCCTCTCGGCCACCGAACTGATGATTCACAAGGTGCTGACGTGGTCGGCGCACTACTGCGACTACGCGCGCGGCCTGCCCGTCGCGCGGTCGTTGCGCGAGCAGATCGACTGGCCCCGGGTCTACCGGGAAACGGCCCACTCGCCCTACGCGCATGCTTTCCTGTTCCTGATCGACCGTCTCGGCGTGGTATCCCTGGCCGAGACCACAGCTCTGGCCGCGGCCGTCTGAGGGGGAAAGACGATGTCCACAGACCAGTACGTCGAGGGCGAACTGCAGCACCTGCTGGCCGAGGACGAGCGCATCACGGAGCAGGGCATCCGATTCGTCCGTACCGACGCCGGCATCGCACTTGTCGGTGAAGTGGAGAGCGCCGAGCGGCGCGCCGCCATCTGCCAGGTGGTCGCCGAGGCGTTCCCGGACCTTCCGGTGCAGTGCAACATCGGCCTGACCCGAGTCCACGAGCCCGATGAGGTGGAGGAGCTGTGAGCGGTTCGGAGCGAAGCGGAGAGGCCGCTCACCAGGAGGAACAGTTTAGGCGCGCCGGCGCTGGAGCTTGCGGAGGCGTCGGCGTGTCAGGGACCAGCGAGGGGTGTGTCCGGGTCGCGGCGGTCGGCGACGTCCACCTCGACCAGGATGTGGTCGGCCGTTACCGGCCCGCGCTGGAGCACCTCGGCGAGAAGGCCGACCTGCTGCTCCTGGCCGGCGACCTGACCAGGCACGGCACGCCCGAGGAGGCGGCCTGCGTGGCCCGGGAGTTCGGCGGCCTGCCCGTCCCCGTCGTCGCGATCCTCGGCAATCACGACTATCACTCGGACCAGCAAAATGCGGTTTCGGGGGTACTGCAAGAGGCCGGCCTGACCGTCCTGGAGTGCACGAGCACCGTCCTGACCTGCAACGGCGTGCGCGTCGGCATCGCGGGCACGAAGGGTTTCGGCGGCGGTTTCGCGGGCGCCTGCGCCAGCGAGTTCGGCGAGCCGGAGATGAAAGCGTTCACCCGCCACGGCCGCGAACTGGCCGCCCGCTTCGGCACGGCCCTGGCCGCCCTCGACTGCGACGTACGGATCGCCCTGACCCACTACTCACCGGTCCCCGAAACCCTGCTGGGCGAACCTCTGGAGATCTACCCCTTCCTGGGCTCCTACCACCTGGCCCAGGCCATCGACGCCACCCCGGGCACCGCCCTGGCCGTCCACGGCCACGCCCACGCGGGCTCCGAACGAGGCACAACCCCAGGCGGCGTCCCGGTCCGCAACGTAGCCCACCCGGTGATCAAGCAGGCCTACAACGTCTACCAGCTCTCGGTCAGCGAACTCCTCACCCCCGCGTAAGGTGCAGCCTTCACGCAGCCGGGCGACTCGTCCGGAGCGACCAGGCGCCACCGCAATGGTCGCGGTCCCGGGTGCTGGACACGCCGTGGTTCCCCTCATCGCTGCCGTCCAAGCGCATGGAGGCCCTGGTCTGGGCCCCCGCCGCGTTCCGCAAGCACGGCGTCTACCTCTCCGCACGCGATCTTGAAGCCGCATGAGCGACGACGGACTCCTCGGGCGGGCGGAGCTCGAGCGAGCGTTCGCCGCGTTGGGCGACCGGCTGGTCCGCCGCGGCGTGGTGGCCGACCTGTTCATCGTCGGCGGCGCCGCGATGGCCCTCGCGTACGACGCCAACCGGGTGACCCGCGACGTCGACGCCACGTTCGTGCCGCACGGCGTGGTCCTGGAGGAGGCGCGCAACGTGGCCGAGGCGATGGGCCTGCCGCCGTGGTGGCTCAACGAGCAGGCCAGCGCCTATGTCTCCACGCAGCACGACGGCGGCCGGCGCGAGGTGTTCGACCACCCCGCCCGGGAAGACCGCTGATCGCGCTCCTCAGAACGGTTCGACGAGTTCGCCGCGCAGGAAGGTCAGGGCGTGGGCCAGGAGGCGGGAGACGTGCATCTGCGAGATGCCGAGGCGTTCCGCGATCTGGGTCTGGGTGAGGTTGCCGAAGAAGCGCATCGCGATGATGCGTTGCTCGCGCTCCGGCAGGCGGGCGATCAGCGGGCGCAGCGACTCCCGGTAGTCGACGGCCTCCAGTTCCCGGTCAGCGGCGCCGAGGAGGTCGGCGAGTTCGGCTCCGGTGTCTTCGCCGATGCCGCCGAGCGGGGCGTTGATCGAGAGGGCGCGGTAGGCGTGGCCGGATTCGAGGCCTTCGATGACCTCTTCCTCGCTGACGCCGACGCGGGTGGCGAGGTCGGCGACGGTCGGTGAGCGGCCGAGTTCCTGGGCCAGGTCGCCGGAGATCTTGCTGAGTTCGAGGCGGAGTTCCTGGAGGCGGCGGGGTACGCGCACGTCCCAGCCCTTGTCGCGGAAGTGGCGCTTCAGCTCGCCGACGATCATCGGGATCGCGTAGCTGGTGAAGGCCGCGCCGCGGGTCGGGTCGTAGCCGTCGACGGATTTGATGAGGCCGACGCCGGCGACCTGGGTGAGGTCGTCGAGGGGTTCGCCGCGGTTGCGGAAGCGGCGGGCCAGGTATTCGGCGAGCGGGAAGTACAGCTCGATGAGCCGGCCGCGGATGCGGGCGCGGTCGGGGCTGCCGGCCGGGAGGTCGGCCAGGAGGGTCAGGAGCGCGGCGGCGGCCGTCTCGGCTTCCTTGCCGGGTGCGCGGCCTACGGTGGGAACGGTCATGAGGGGGTCCCCCTGCCAGACACAGCCGCGGACCAGCGCAGACGCGCGGCGTAGCGGCTTCAGGTTCGGCCGGTGGCGCCCTGGTCTCGAGCGCCCGGCACGGGCCTTCGGCGACTGGGTCGCGGCTGATTTGACGACCCGCCGAGGCCATCCATCGGTGGAGAAGATCCAACGACGGATGCAGATGTGGTTTGTTCAACCTACCCCGTGCTCGGACCCGAAAACAAGACACTCCCCACCGAACGTGGTCAGGAGACCTCGGAGAGTTCGTCCTCGTCGGACTCCTCGGCCTCGGTGACTCCCGTGACGGTGCGGTACACCCGCTCCAGTTCGGTCGCGGAGCGCTCCCACGTGTAGCGGGAGCGGACCCGGTCGATCGCGGCGCTGGCGAAGCTCATCCGGCGGACCTCGTCGCCGAGCAGCGACCGCAGCGCGCCGGCCAGGCCGTTGATGTCACGGGGCGGGACGAGGACGCCGGTGACGTTGTCGATGACGCTCTCGCCGATGCCGCCGACCTCGTAGCCGACCACCGGCACACCGCAGGCCATGGCCTCGAGCGGGGTCAGGCCGAACGGCTCGTACCAGGGTGCGCAGGCCAGCACGTCGGCGGAGCGGTACCACGCGGGCAGGTCGTCGTGCGGGACGGCGCCGACGATGCGGACCCGGTCGGCGACACCGTGGCCGTCGGCCAGCTCCAGCAGCCGGCGGGCCTGCGGGTCGGTGTCGATGTCGCGGGGCGGGCGGGCCGGGTCGGAGCCGCCGATGACGACCAGCTCGGCCCCCGGCACCCGGCGCAGCGCCTCGATCAGGTCGCCGAAGCCCTTGCGCTCCACCAGCGGCCCGACCGAGAGGATGCGGCGCACTCCCGGGCGGCGGTGGTCGGCGGCCGGCCCCGTGGGTGTGAACCTTTCAGTGTCGACCCCGGCCGGGACGATCACGGTCGAGCCGCGGCGGACGCCCATCCGGCCCAGCTCGGCGACCTCGTCCTCACTCTGCGCGACGACCCGGTCGGCCAGGGAGCCGAGCGTGCGCTCCAGCCCGGCGCGGGGGCCCTGGCTGGTGTTGCGGTCCATCGGCAGGTGGCGGCGCTCGGCCGCGGCCAGGCCGTGGTAGGTGACGATGACCGGGCGGCGCACGTCGGCGGTGGCGGTGAGCGCGGCCAGGCCGGAGAGCCAGTAGTGGGCGTGCACGACGTCCGGGCCGCTGCCGGGCTGGTCGCCCCAGCGGGTGGCCAGGGCGCGGCCGAAGTCGCCCATCAGGGTCAGCTGGTCGTCCGGCGGCAGCGGCTCCGCGGGGCCGGCCGGGACCTGTTCGACGGTGACGCCGGGCGCGAGGGGCACCGACTCGGGCACGCTTTTGTCCTCGCGCCGCACGTAGACGGTGACCTCGTGTGCCAGGGCGCCGAGGGCCTCGGCCAGGGCCGCCACGTGCGTGTGCCGGCCGCCCGCCGTCGGTCCCCCCAGCCCGAGCGGGCTGGCCTGAGCGGAGACCAAAGCGATCCTCAACTCTTCCAACCTCCACAAACCGACTGCGCTGACCTGCCAACGCCCCTACCCGGGCCGGATGGTGGTAAACATCAACGGGCGAGTCGACGCAGGCGCGCATCGAGGCACGGACGGGAGAGGCAGAAGCAATGGCCGACAAGGCCCCCGAGGAGAGCGGCAGCAGCAGCGCGGAGCCGGCCGAGGCGCTGGCCGCCCTGGTCGCGAAGCTGCGGGCCGAGCTGACCGGGGTGCGCACCGCCATGCGCAACCGCGCCGTGATCGAGCAGGCCAAGGGTGTGCTCGTGGAGCGGCTCGGCGTCACCCCCGACCAGGGCTTCGACCAACTGGTGCGGCTCAGTCAGCGCACCAACATCAAGCTCATCGAGGTCGCCGCGGCCATCGTCGGCACCACGTCACCCGACCCCAATGCGCCCGATGTGGTGAATCTCATCGACGACGAGCTGCGCCAGCACGTCGCTCTCGCGCGAGGCAAAAAGCCCGAAAAGCCAGATTCTTCGGTGGTACTCCCTCAAGCCCGCAAACGCGCGAGCCGTACCCCCGAAGTCGAAGCTTTGCAGTCCCAACATCAGCTGTTGAGCGCCCGGATCGCGGCCGCGCGCAGCTATGACGAGATCTGTGATGTGCTCGGCACCGCGCCGACCGCGTGGCCGGCCCCGACCGCCGTCCTGCTGACCCTGCTCGACCCGGACGGTGCGCAGCGCGGCGTGGGCACGTTCGGCGTCGCCGGTGAGGTGCGCACCCAGTGGTCGCGCATTCCCCCGGACCCGGGCCTGCCGCTGGTCGTCGCCGCCCAGGACGTCGAGACGCTCTGGCTCGCGCCGGAGCCGGACACCCGGCGGCGCTTCCCGGTGCTGGGCCAGCCGCCGTTCGGCGGGGAGACGCTGCTCGCCTCGCCGCTGATCTCCGGCGAACGGGTCATCGGCGGCATCCTCATGACCTGGGCCGAGGCGCTCCCGGAGGCGGAGGAGCTGCGCCGATACGTCGCCGCGCTCCTCGAGCCCGTGGGCCGCCAGGTCGACACGCTCATCCGCGACGAGATCGCCAGCGCCTGGTTCAACGTCGCCGGCGAGGACAGCGGGCAGGCGGCCCCGGCCCAGGTGTGGCTGCCGACCGTCGTCGACGCGCTGCACGACCCGGCCGCCCTGCTCTCCCCGGTGCAGGAGGAGGGGCAGGTCGTCGACTTCCGCGTGGAGTACGCCAACGGTCTCGCGCGCCAGATCTTCTCCGGGGCCCGGGTCGACCCCGACGAGGCCACGCTGCTGGCCGCCTACCCGGCGCTCGGCAGTTCGACGCTGCTGCCGGAGTTCGCACGGGTGCTGCAGGACGGTCAGCCGAGGCGCCTGGACGGGCTGCGGGCCGACCCGCGCACCGACGGCGTCCCGGGCCCGCAGACGCTCTCCGTGCACGTCGTGCGCCTCTGGGACCGCGTATTCGCCGTGTGGCGGGTCGCGACCGAGGCCGACCTGCTCTACGACCAGCTGCTGCAGGCCGAGCGGATCGCCGGCATCGGATCGTTCTGCTGGGAGCTGCGCGACCCGGAGCCCCGCTGCTCGCCCGAGCTGGTCGCGCTGTTCCACCGCGGCCAGGGCGGCCGCGAGCCGGCCCGCGACGGCAGCCGCATCCCGGTCGCCGAGCTCGCCGCCAGCGTCCACCCCGACGACCTGCTGGCCGTCCAGGACGCGGTGCGCCGCACGATCGTCGAGGGCAAGCAGCTCCTGGCCGAGGTCCGCGGCGCCGGCCGGGTCAACGGCCGCCGCCTGCGCCTGACCGCCGAGCCCATCCACGACGACACCGGCAACGTCACCGCCGTGCGCGGCACCGTCCAGGACGTCACCGAGGAGCGCGCCATCGAGGCCCGTCTCCGCCGCGCCGAGGAGGCCCTGGCCGCGCAGCGCCACCGCCTGGCCGACGAACGCCGCGCGGCCGAAGCGCTGCAGAAGGCCCTCCTACCGACCGACCCGGAGCTGGGCCACCTGGAGGGCGTCGAGATCTGCGGCCGCTGCCGCTCCCCCGAGCGCGTCGGCACGATCGACGGCGACTGGTTCGACGCCACCCCCGTCGGCCCCGACGGCAGCTCGATCCTGGTGCTGGGCGACGTGGACGAGCGCGGCCTGTCCTCGATGACGACCGCAGCCCGCCTGCGCTACGCGGTCCGGGCCTACGCGATGCTGGACATGCCCCCCGGCGACATCCTCACGGCCGTCAACACCATGCTCTGCCAGATGGAGACCGAGCACACGGCCTGCCTGATCGTGGCCCGCTACAACCCGCAGACCCGCGAGCTCCGCTGGGCCGCCGCCGGCCAGGTAGCCCCGATCCGCTACGCCGCCGACGGCCGCGGCGAGGTCCTGTCGGGTCCGCTGGGTCTCCCGCTGGGCGAGGTGGACCAGATGCGCTACACCGACACGGCCGTGACGTTGGCCCCCGGCGACCGCGTCCTGTTCTACACGGGCGGCAACGCGGGCGTCCCCCGCACCCGCTCCGACCGCCGCCGAGGCGGTGGCCTGGAGCTGGTCCGCCGAGCCGGCGAGACAATCGACATGTCAAACTTCGACGCCGTAGTGGACCACCTGATGACAGTCCTCAACGTCCCCGAGGACGAAGACGTCTGCGCCATGCTCGTCCACGTCCCCTGACACCTCCCCACCGACGAACGTCGACTTTCGCCAGCGCACGTCGACCGCACCCACGCGCGTCGACCCGGCCAGCGCACGTTGACTACGGCGACGCCCGTCGACCCGGCCAGCGCACGTTGACTACGGCGACGCCCGTCGATCGCACCGACGCACGTTGACTACCGCGGGCGCACGTTGACTTCACACACGCACGTTGACTACGGCGGTGCGGGTTGACTTTCGTCGGCGGGGTTGATTTGGGTGGCGGGGGTTGATTTTCGTCAACGTGGTTGATTTTCGTCGACGTTGATTGGGTTACAGGGTTCTCGAGTCCCAGTCCCAGTGCTGGGCCAGGCCGTCGAAGCGGCCCAGGGCGTCGCGGTGGCGGGCGGCTATGACGATGCGGTCGGGGCCCAAGTGGGCCAGCAGGTCGTCGTCGCCGTAGTAGCGGAGGGCGGGGTCGGGCCATTGCCACAGGCCGTCGTCGAGCTCGCGTAGGCGGACTTTCACCTCGCGTAGCTCGTGCGCGGTCGGGTTCATCCGGACCAGGCCGTGCACGGGGGCGTAGGTGGCCTCGTAGACGGCGGCGTAGACCAGGAACCGCGACAGCGGCAGGCCCGTGTGCAGGTCGTCGTTCTCGATGACCTCCGGGTCGAGGGCGCCGGCGGCGAAGGCTTCGGCGTCGTACGAGTACCAATCGCCGGCGCCCTGCCAGAAGCGGGGACGGCCCGGCGGGAGGATCTCGTGGTCGCGGCTCAGGGGGAAGGTGTACCTGGCGGCCAGGCGGTGCCACTCCGCCAGGGCCTCCGGGATGGCGGGCAGGCGCAGGTCGGCGGGCGGGCGGTCCGGGGGGCCATACCAGCGGTACACGAACCGGCCCAGACTGTCGGGCGCGACGACGTCCAACTCGTACACGTCGACCATGATGCCGCGTTGTTGCATATTCGCTACCAAATCCCAGAAGTAGAGCATTACGAATATTCATGAAAACGCGTATTGTCCGGACGCATGCCGGACGACGCCACCGCACGGGAGCGGGCCGCCGACGACGCCGCCGACGCCCCGGTGCTCGCCGACGCCCTGGCCCAACCGCACGCCGTGACCGAAGACACCGCAGCCCGCGAGAACGCCGCAACCAGCGAGGACGCCAAGGCACGGGAGAGCGCCGCAACCCGCGAGAACGCCAAGGCGCAGGAGGACGCCGGCACTCCGGGCGACCGTGAAGTGCGGGACGACGTCGAGACGCGGGAAGACGGCCAGACGCGGGAAGACAGCCCAGCGCGGGAAGACGGCGAGGCGCAGGAGCGGGTCGACGGCGAGATCGTTGACGCTTCGGTGCTCGAAGACGCCGGGGTGCGAGAGCTCGCCGCGCAGTTCGAGGAGGAGAAGCCGGGGCGGCGGGTGCGTGGGGCCGTCGATGTCGGGGTCACCGCCGTCGCCGCGTTCGCCGCGCTGCTCGTGCTGTGGCAGGTGTTCCGGCCGTTGCCGCAGGGCAGCCAGTACTACCTGGTGATCTTCCTCGGGCTGGTGCTGCCGCTGGTGTTCATTCTCTATCCGTCAGGTATCAAGCTGTCAGGCGTCACAGGCCTTATGGGTGCAGGCGTGATCGGCCGGCGGCGGCTTCGGGGTCGTCACACGGAAGTGGTTCAGGACGGCCCGGTCCTCGGCGGGGGCCCGACCGCCGGGGACTGGGTCCTGGCCGTCGTCGCGCTCGTCACCTGCCTGTATCCGGTGCTGCCCGTCGCGATCGGCTCGGCCGGCGGCGGGTACGACGCGTTCCTCGACCGGCAGGGGCTGCTCGAACCGCTCGACGTGGTCATGGGTGCGGCGCTGCTGTTGCTGGTCGTCGAGGCGACCCGGCGGACCACGGGCTGGGTGCTGCCGATCGTCTGCGCGCTGTTCCTCGCGTACGACTACTACGGCGGGTTCCTGCCGCAGGGGTGGGAGATCGCGCACGCGGGCCTCGACTTCGACCAGATCGTCGACGCGCTGTACAACTCGCCGAGCGGCTTCTACGGCACGCCCCTGGACGTCGCCGCCTCCTACATCGTGCTGTTCACGATCTACGGGGCGGTGCTCGACCTGTCCGGGGCGGGCGCGTTCTTCGTGGAGCTGTCCGTGGCCGCGTTCCGGCGTTCGCGCAGTGCGGCCGGGCGGACGGCGGTGGCGTCGGGGTTTCTCCTCGGGACCGTGTCCGGTTCGGGGGCCGCGACGACCGTCAGTATCGGGGCGGTGACCTGGCCGATTCTGCGGCGGGCCGGGTATCCGGCGGAGCGGGCCGGCGGCATGCTGGCCGCGGCCGGGGTGGGTGCGATCCTGTCGCCGCCGACGCTGGGGGCCGCGGCGTTCATCATCGCCGAGTACCTCAACGTGTCGTATCTCAAGGTCCTCGGGTGGGCCACGGTGCCGACGGTGCTGTATTACCTGGGGATTCTGCTGTCCGTGGAGATCGACGCGCGGCGGTTCGGGGCCCGGGCGGTACACCTGAAGGTGCCTCCGGCGTGGTCGTTGCTCACGCGGTTCGGGTATCACTTCCTGTCGTTGTTCGTGATCATCATCCTGTTGGCGCTCGGGCGGTCCGCGACGCAGGCGGTGGTGTGGGCGACGCTGCTCGCGGCGGTGCTGTCGTTTCTGGACCGGCGGCATCGGCTCACGCCACGGCGGCTCGTCGAGGCGCTCGCGGCCGGCATCCGCGGCGTCCTGCCGGTCGTGGCCGTGTGCACCGCGGCGGGCGTCATCACAGCCAGTACCACCAAAACCGGTCTTGGCCCGCAACTCTCGAGTTTGATGGTCGACTGGGCGCAGGAACTGGCCACGAACCAGACCGCCGTCGTCGCGTTGACCGCCGTGTTCGCCGCGATCGCCATGACGCTGCTCGGGCTGGCGGTGCCGGTGACCGCGTCGTTCATCATCGGCTGGGTCATCCTCGGGCAGGCGCTGCTCAACCTGGGCATCTCCGAGCCGGCGACGGCGATGTTCATCTTCTACTTCGCGGTGCTGTCGGAGGCGACCCCGCCGACCGCGCTCGCCTCCGTCGCGGCCGCGGCGGTGACCGGCGGGCGGGTGTTCCCGACGATGTGGCAGACGCTGCGGTACGCGCTGCCGGCGTATCTGGTGCCGATCGCCTTCGTCGTCACCCCGGCCGGGCAGGGCCTGCTGGGCCTCGGCGGCTGGGACCGGGTGGCGTTCGCGCTCGCCGCGTCGGCCGTCGGGGTCCTCGCGCTCTCGGTCGCGGCGGGTGGATGGTTCGTCGGCATAGGAGCGGCTTCATTGGTACCGCGAACGCTCGCCGGACTGGCCGCCTGCGCCCTGCTGTGGCTCGACCTGTGGACCGTCGTCGCCGGCCTGGTGCTGCTCGGGCTCGCAGGACTGTTGGTGTTTCTAGCGAATGGGGGCTCACGTGCGAAATCTGAAGATCCTGTGCGCGACAGCGATCCTGTTGTCGGCGGTGGCCGGCTGCGGGGGTAAGCAGACTCCGGCCGGGACCTCTGAGAGCGCGGCCGCGGGCGCCGCAGTCGACTGCAGCGTCAAGTCCGACACCCGGATCGCGATCGCGACCGGCAACACCACCGGCGTCTACTACGTCGTCGGCAACGCCCTGGCCGAGCAGGTGACCAAGGCGACCGGCAGCAAGGTGAAGGCCACGGCGGCCGAGACCCAGGCGTCGGTCGGCAACATCCAGAGCCTCGACAAGGGCGACTATCAGGTCGCGTTCTCGCTGTTTGACACGGCGACGGACGCGGTCAAGGGCACCGGCTCCTTCGACGGCAAGCCGGTGAAGATCACCGCGCTGGGCCGCATCTACGACAACTCCACCCACGTCGTCGTCCGCGCCGACTCCGGCATCAATTCGGTCGCCGACATGAAGGGCAAGCGCGTCTCGACCGGCTCCCCGAAGTCCGGCACCGAGGTCATCGCTCAGCGCCTGCTGAAGGCCGCCGGCCTGGACCCGGACAAGGACATCCAGCCGCAGCGCCTGGACCTTGGAAAGACGACGGACGGCATGAAGGCGGGCACGATCGACGCCTTCTTCTGGTCCGGCGGCCTGCCGACGTCCGGCGTCACCGACCTGTTCACCACTGCCGGCGACAAGGTGAAGTTCATCAACATCGACGACCTCCTGCCGAAGATGCAGGCGTTGAGCCCGGCGTATCAGGCCGGCACGATCCCGGCCACGACGTACAAGTCGAGCGGTGACGTGAAGACGATCGTCGTGCCGAACGTCCTGCTGGTCCGCTCCGACATGGACCCGGGCCTGGCCTGCGTCCTGACGAAAACGCTGGTCGAGAAGCGCGACGACCTGGCCAAGGCCAACCCGGCCGCGAAGGGCATCACCCTGCAGACGGTCCGCAAGACCGACCCGGTCCCGATCCACCCCGGCGCCGCCGCCGCCTTGGACACGTTGGGCGCCGCCAAGTAGCCGCCGGTCGTTCTCGTACGGGGCCGTGGCTCGCATTGCGGGCCACGGCCCCCGCCTTCCTGGCCTCACGCGCCGAAGATCACGCTCGGTTCGCCCGTGTACCAGACGTTGTCGATCCGCATCCGCTGCACAACCCAGCGCCGGCCGTCGCGAACCAGCTCGACGTCGTAGAGATTCTTCAGCAGCGCATGCCGGCTGTGATCGGCGGTCAGCAGGTGCTGGGCCTCCACGATGGCGGTGAGCCGAGCCGCGACCCCGTCCTCGATCCGGATCCGCGGGTTGGTGACCACATGGGTGGTGTCGACCCGCCCCGCGAACATCCCCGTGATGGTGTCGGCGATCGCGTCCCGCCCGGTCATGAGCGGCACTTCCGCCCCCCAACGCGCCGCCGCCGGCCGGAAGTCCAGCTCGGCCCGGTCCGCGAAGGCCGACGCGAGCAACTCCCGGTCCTGGAGGTCCTGCCCAAGCCCGAACCGGTAGAGCGCGTCGACGATCTCGGCCCGGTCCCGCAGCTCGGCCACCAGCTCGGCACCATCGACAGCGGTCAGGGCGTGGTTCTCTGTGACGTACATGGCCTCCACGCTCGCCGATCACCCCGACCCGAACAACGCCGAACCATGCAACGATCGTGAAGCCGGACTTGACGATCGCGGAGGCAGGCTTGGAGCGGCACGAGCTCGAGACGTTCCTGGCGCTGGCCGCGGAGCTGCACTTCGGCCGCACCGCCGCCCGGCTGGGCCGCACGACCGCCAGGGTCAGCCAGATCATCCGAGTCCTGGA
The DNA here is from genome assembly GCF_044454505.1 of Dactylosporangium sp. NPDC051541. Lineage (NCBI taxonomy): Bacteria > Bacillati > Actinomycetota > Actinomycetes > Micromonosporales > Micromonosporaceae > Dactylosporangium > Dactylosporangium sp. NPDC051541. Next base: position 421,937 of record NZ_JBITDU010000006.1, on the reverse strand, counting down.
GCGGCGGATCGGCGTGCCCCTGTTCGAGCGCACCAGCCGCCGGGTGGCCCTCACCCCGACGGGCCGCCGCCTGTATGCGGACCTCAGACCCGCCCACGAGCAGATCACCGCCGCCCTGAGCCGCGCCATGACCGACGCCCGGGGCGTGACCGGCGTGGTGCGCGTGGGCTTCGTCGGCGCGCTGACCGGCCGGCTGGGGATTCGCGCCGCCGAGCATTTCCGCCGGAGCCACCCCGACTGCGAGGTACGCCTGCACGAGGTCCAGTCCGGCGCGGCCGCCGACCGCCTCCGATCCGACGAGATCGACATGCTGCTCGGCTGCTTCCCGATCGACGGCCCAGACCTGATCACCGGCCAACCCCTCCTCTCCGAACCCCGGATGCTGGCCGTAGCCGCGCACCACCCGTACGCCGCCCGGCCCACGGTCTCGCTGCAGGACCTGGCCCGCAGCCGAATGGTCGTAGCACCGTGCTCCCTGCCGACCCTGACCCCGACCGGCCCGCACCCGACCGGCCCGGTCGCGGAGACGTTCCAGGAGGCGCTGACGCTGGTAGGCGCGGGCCAGGGCGCATTCGTCGTTGGCCGGCACGCCACCCGCTTCTACGCGCGCCCGGACGTCACCTACGTGCCGATCCAGGACGCACCACCGCTGCACTGGGGTCCGATCTGGCACAAGACCCGCGCGACCGCCCGAGTCCACGCCTTCGCCGCCGCCGCGGCGTCAGGAAGCACTCGTCTGATCTAGACGCCGTTCATCGCACCACCGCCGCCACCGTCGACCGCATGACCCCGGCCAGATGCGCGTGCACCGCTCGCGCCGCCGCCTGCGCCTCCCGGATCGCTATCAGGTCCGACGAGTCGTGCGGAAAGAACGTCAGCCGCCCGTCCACTCCCAGCAGGATCGGCACCTCCACCCGCTCCAGGATCGCCCCGAGCGTCCATTGCGCGTCGAGCGCCACGAGCCGCCCGACCCTGCGGCCCACCGGACCCGGCACCCGCCACAAGTCGTCGGCCGTGAACGCCCGAGCCGCTCCCAAATCGACTGTCATGCGTCCAGGCTAGGAGCCCGCCAACCCCCCAGCCAGCAAGATTTTCTTCCTGTGGATAACCCACAAACCCTCTGGCCGGAGGGGGTGCGGAACGCTCAGATGGCTAGGAGGATCTCCGTGCGCAGAGCCGGAGCACCGTCGACCGGAGCCGGATCGTCGTCCGTGGGCGCGACCCCGCCCGCCGCGATGCGGTCCAGCGTGTGCAGCCCGAGCGGCCGGACCGAGCCGAAGACCGTGTAGTTGGGGCGGAGCACGGAGTCGGCGAACACGAGGAAGAACTGGCTGCCGTTGGTGTCCGGCCCGGCGTTGGCCATGGCCAGCAGGCCGCGCCCGTAGATGCGTCGGACACCGGTCGGGTCGGTCGGGGCCGACGGGAGATTTGTGGGCAGTTCGTCCTTGTAGGAGTACCCCGGACCGCCTTCACCAGTGCCGGTGGGGTCGCCGCACTGCAGCACCTTCAGCGTGGGGTACGTAGTCAATCGGTGACAGACGGTGAAATTGTAGAAGCCGTGCCGAGCCAGGTGCAGAAAACTCTGTACGGTGCAGGGCGCCTGGGATCGGTCGAGGGTGAGCGGGATCGGCCCGAGGTTGGTGAACAGCGTGACCGTGACGGTCCCCCGATCCGGGGTGTGCCGTGGGTCGGGCGGCAGTGAGACGGGCCGCGCGGGCGGCTCTTCCGGAGTGGGGGTGTAGTGGCATGGCCCGGACGGTTGACCGGTGGCGGCAACAGCAGACGCACCAGGCAGAGCCACCCCGACGGCGGCCGCGAGCAAGACGGTGGCGAGCAGAGAGCGGACCACGCTGTCCTCCATCGACATTCGGCAATATGACACCTGCCGGTCTAACGGATGTCGATGGGGGCCGTCAAGCGCGGAAACCGGACCCGATGAGCCGATCGCAGGCCCGGGACCAGCCCGTATATTGGCGGCGTGGATGCGCGAGGATACCGGCTCGGGGTCGACTTCGGTACCTCGAACACCGTGGCGATGCTGGTCTGGCCGGACGGGCACGTCCGGCCGCTGCTGTTCGACGGGTCACCGACGCTGCCCTCGGCGGTCTACGCCGACGCCCAGCAGGGCCTGCTCACGGGCCGCGACGCGATGCACGCGGCGCGGATCAGCCCGGAGCGATACGAGCCCAATCCCAAACGCCGCATCGACGAACCGGCCGTCCTGCTGGGCGAGCACGAGATCCCGACGGTCGACCTGATCGCCGCCGTCCTGGCCCGTGTGGCCGCCGAGGCAAGGCGTGTCTCCGGCGGCGCGCTCGGCCCCGCGACCATCACGTGCCCGGCGGCTTGGGCCCAGACGCGACGGAGCGTGCTCCTGGCCGCGGCGCAGCGGGCCGGGCTGGGGCCGGTGACGCTGGTACCGGAGCCGGTCGCCGCCGCCGAGGTCTTCCGCACGATGGGCGGCCCGAACGCACCGCAGGCCCGCCCCGGATCGGCCTTCGTCGTCTACGACCTGGGCGCCGGCACCTTCGACGCCTCCGTCGTCCGCCACGGCAACGGCACGTTCGAGGTCCTGTCGGCCGAGGGTTTGAGCACGTCGGGCGGCCTCGACATCGACGCGTCGATCGTCGGCTACCTGGGCGCCGTCCACGGCGGCCGCGACCCGCAGGCCTGGCGGAGCCTGACCCACCCGGCCACCAGCGCCGAGCGCCGCGCCCACCGCCTGCTCTGGGACGACGTCCGCAACGCGAAGGAGATGCTCTCCCGCACCTCCTCCACCATGATCCACGTCCCGGCCCTGGAGACCGACGTCCCGCTCGGCCGCGACCAGCTCGAACAACTGGCCCGCCCGATCCTGACGGCCACGGTCACGTCGACCCGGGCCGCGATCGCCGCCGCCAACCTCAACCCGTCCGACATCGAGGGCGTCTTCCTGGTCGGCGGCGGGAGCCGAATCCCGCTGGTCGCGACGCTGCTGCACCAGGCCCTCGGCATCGCCCCGACCGTCGTCGAGCAGCCCGAACTGGTGGTGGCGCAAGGCGCGGTGGGTGCTTCGGCCCAATTCACAACCCCCACAACGGCAGCATCGGTACCCCCACTGCCCACACCACCGCCACCAGCGCGCGCCGCCGCCGCAGTTCCCGTCTCCGCGCCCCCGACGCCCGCCCCGACGTCCGCGGTCCCCGTGAGCGGCGCCTCATACCCGGCCGCCCCGGTCTCCCCCGGCTTCGCCGCCGCCCCAGTGAGCGCAAACCCGGTAAGCGCAAACCCGGTGAGCGCGAGCCCAGTGAGTGCAAACCCGGTGAGCGGAACTCCGGTGAGCGCGGCGCCGGCCGGCGCACTCCCGATGAGCGCCCAGCCACCGGTCCCGCCGCGCCCGCCGGTCACCACCAGGCCGATGGCCACCCAGGCCGCCCCGACCTCGATCCAGCCACCGGCGGGCCCGCCCCCGGCTCCCGCGAAGCAGAAGCGCACCGGCGTCCTGATCGCCGCCGCCCTGGCCGTCCTCCTGCTGCTGGCCGGCGGCGCGTACGGCATCAACCAGTACCTGAACAAGAACGCCGACACCACGAACTCCGGCGACAACAGCCCCGGCGACGGCAACTCCGGCAACGACGAGGTCCAGGCCGACGAGGACCGCCCCAGCGCCGACTGGGCGACGACGGCCGAGGAGTTCGACGAGAAGGCCGGCACGACGATCGCCTACCACTGCCCCAACAAGGGCTGGATCGGCACGGTGTACGGCTCCAGCCCCTACACCACCCCGTCCTCCGTGTGCACCGCCGCCGTACACGACGGCCGCATCACCCTCGAGGACGGCGGCCGCGTGGTCATCAAAATCATCCAGGGCCAGGAGTCCTACGAGGCCTCCCTGCAGCACGGCATCAACACCACCGCATACGGCCCGTGCCCCTGGGCCTTCCAGATCATCAGCTGACGTGGCGGCCGACCGGCAGGATCAGAGAGTCTGAGTAGTGGCCACGGCGACCAGCTCGCTCGAGTGGCTGCCGAAGACGCCCACGGTGGCCGGGCGCGGGGTGAAGCCCGGCAGCCCGGTCAGCCCGTCACTGCCGTCCACCAGCCGCAGCTTGAACGGCTCCGCCCCGGTGAGCACCAGCGTCACGTCCAGCCCCGCCGCGGACGTGGCCGGCCCGTTGAAGACCACACCGAACCGGTCCTGGGCCGTGATGTACGTGACCGCCTCCCGCCCCTCCACGGTGGCCGACAGGACGCGATGGTCGCCCACCGGGCCGTAGAACGACAGGAACCGCACGTCGCGCTGCGAGGCGATGCGCAGGTGCAGGGTGCGCCGGCCGGACGCGGTCTCGTCGGACACGACCGTGGCCTTGGGCGCGGCGAGGTCGGCGGCCTGGGCCGGCCCGACGGACAGCTCGCCCTCCGGCAGCACCGGGAACTGCTGGTTCAGCCGCTGGTGCGAGCGGACGTACTGGCTGGTCCACGCCCCCGGCGCCGACTCCAGCGAGACCCACTCCGCTCTGCCGGTGTCCTTGTCCAGCGCGTACATGAGGTGGGTGGGCTCCGGATGGCTCGCGTCCCAGTCGTCCACGACCATGCCCGTCGTGGTGCAGATGATCGCGACCGCCAGCGCCGCCACGGCGGGGGCGGAGCCGAGCCGCCGGTGCCGGGGTGCGGTCGGCGCGCGGTACAGCGGCTCCAGGACCGGCAGCACGGCCAGGCCCAGCAGCATCGAGAACATAGCCGCGGCCGCGCCGGTGGCCAGGCCCAGCGCCGGGAAGAACAGCGCCACCGTGGGCGCCAGGATGAACGTGGCCACGGCGGCGCCGGCGGTCAGGATGCCCACCTGCGCGAAGGCCGGGCGGGCGTAGAGGGCCCCGATCCCGGCCAGCGCCCCGAACAGCGCGGGCAGCGTGACCAGGTATGAGCCGCCCGGGATGACCGCCGCGAACACGATCCCGAGCAGCGCGAGCAGTGCCAGAGCGCCCGTGGCGAGCGGGACGGGCCCGACGCGGCGCCGGCTGAGCGAGTACCAACTCAGCAAAATGGCGGCCGACAACGCCACGACGCCGAATCGGAACCAGGTCGGCCGGGCCGGGTCGAGCAGTTCGCCGTAGCCGGGCCGGACGGCGACGAGGAGGGCCCACAGCAACTGGGCGGCGACCGCGACACCGATCAGCGGTACCACCGCCAGGCCGACACCCGCGAACGTCCGCGGCACCGAGGTCAGCCCCCGGCGCCGAGCGAGGAACACGAGGGCCGCGACCGCCAGCAGGGCGAGGATCGCCAGCGGCCAGGTGAGGGCGGCCGGGTAGCGGACCAGCAGGCCGGCGAACGGGAAGTAGACGGCGTCGCCGGAGGCCGGCTTCATGAGCGGGGCCAGGTCGGCCCGCCCGAACTCGCGGGCCAGGGCCAGGGCCTCGTCGCCGTGGTGCTGGAGGCTGGCCCGGTTCATCGTCGACGGGCGGTCCATCGGGCTGTGATAGACCGTCGAACCGTCGATGTAGGCGGTGTTGAGGCCGGTGAACCGGGTCTGCGCAAGGACGGGAGTGAAGTCGGTGTCGTTGGAGAGCAGCCGGTAGACCTCGACGGCCAGGCTGGTGCCGACCGGGTGCGGGGTGTGCGCGTAGACGTCGATCAGGTCGGCGTTGCCGTCGGAGGTCTGGAACATGACGGCCGGGCCGCTGCTGCCGCGGGCCTCGAAGTTGAGCACGACGGACTGCTGCTGGCCGAGCGGGTGCCGGCTCACGAACGCCTCGGCGCCGCAGAGGCAGGCCTCCTCGGCATCGGTGAACACGAACACGATGTCGTTGCGCGGTTTGTCGCCACCGCCCTGGGTCATGGCCCGGGCGACCTCCAGGAGCGTGCTGGAGCCGGCGCCGTCGTCGTTGGCGCCGTAGCTGACCTGGACCGAGTCGTAGTGGGCCATGAGCACGACCTGGCCGGTCGACGCGGTGCCGGGCAGAACCGCGACGACGTTGCGCACGCGGGCCATGCCGCCGCTGCCGAACTTGCCGGCGTTGACCCCGACGGTGTCCTGGACCTCGGGTTGCAGGCCGTAGCCGCGCAGGGTGGCGACGATGTACTCCCGCACCCGGTCGGCCGCCGGGCTGCCGGTGACGTGCACCTCCTGCCCCAGGCGCTCCACGTGCGTGAACGCGCGGGCGGCGGAGAACTCGCCGGCGGCGATCGTGGCCGGGCGCGGCGCGGGCGGCTGGACGTCGGCGATCCCCAACAACGCCACCAGCGCGAGCACCACCAGCACCACCGCCGCGACCAGGGGACGCCGCGGCGGGCTGGAGAATGTGCGATCAACTTCGGCCACGGACGACATTCTGCACCCGGGGTACGACAGTTTTTGAGCGGCCGGTCAGGCGCTCGTCTGTCCCCCGTTCGGAGTGCAGTGGTTCATGAACGGGTGCCGGTCGGTTGTTGGCGGCCGGATCGGCCCGCGGACTGCCTAACGTCATCGTCCATGAACAACGAAATCACCCCTGCCGCCGCCGTCGAGTTCGACGCCGGCTACCTGGCCACCGCCGAGCTCGACGCCCGCTTCTACCTCGACCAGGTCATGGCCATGGTCGGCGTCGACGGGCTCGTCGAGGCCCTCGCCCAGCCGTTCCTGCTGGCCAAGATCGACCAGCACGCCGCCGCCGTCCGGGAAAGCCTGGTCGCGGCGGGTAAACCGATCGGTCCGCTCTCCCTGGCCGGCTACGCCCGCTCGGTCATCGCGGTCCACCAGCGCCACGGCCGTCCGCTGCCCACCCCCGACGGCGTGAACTGGGCGGACGCTGATTGGACGGTCCTGCGTCTGGTCGCCGTGTGCCACCTGGCGGACGACGCCGACGCTTTTTAAAGCCCATTCCGCATTGGTACTGACACAAGCCCGCGATCGCCGTCAGCGTCGACGGCCCTGAGACTCGTTCCAGCGGAAGTGCACGAACAACCGTCCGAAGTTGTCCGAATCCTTCTCCACCCGGTGATAGAGCGCCTTGATCTCCCGCTGGTCGAGGAATCGCAGCACCCGCTTCTTCAACGCCCCCGACCCCTTCCCCGGGATGATCTCGACGAGGGTGGCCCGCTTGGCCACCGCCTCGTCGATGATCCCGCGCAGCGCGCGTTCGATGTCGCCGCTGCGGTTGAAGATGTCGTGGAGGTCGAGTTTGAGCTTCACGCCCCCACAGTAGCCGTGACCGGGTGCCCGGCCGCCTTCCAGGCGTGGAAGCCGCCGTCGAGGTCGGTGGCCCGATGCAGCCCCAGGTCCTGCAGGGCGGCGGCCGCCAGCGACGACGTGTACCCCTCGGAGCAGAACACCACCACCGGCAGGTCATAACTCCCGGCGATGGCCAGTTTGGCGTCGCTGCGCGGGTCGAACCGCCACTCCAGCACGTTGCGCTCCACGATCACCGCGCCCGGGATCTCGCCCTCGCGCGCACGCTGGGCCGCCGGCCGGATGTCCACGAGTACCGCACCCTCGGCGAACGCCAGGCGGGCCTGGTCCGCGTCGAGCCGCTCGAGGCGGGACCGGGCCTCGGCCAGGATCTCGTCGATGCTGCGCCCGGGAGCTACGGCCGCGGTCACCAGTCCGCCCCCGCCTTCGTGATCGACTCGACGGTCAGGCGGCTGTCGTGCAGCCGGTACCGCGTCATCGCGGTCAGCGCCGGCCCGTACACGTGCACGGTGACGGCCGGGCGCGTGCTCGCGTTCACGATGCGGTGCACGAAGTGGGCGCCGAAGCGGTGGCCCTGCCCCTCGCCGTATGTGGAGTTCACCAGCTCCCCGCCGCGAACCGTCTGCTCGACCAGCTCACCGGAGACGACGGTGAACGCGCCGGAGGAGCCGCCGTGGTCGTGCAGGTCCGTGCCCTGCCCGGGCAGCCAGGTTAGCAGCCACACCTCGTGGTCCTCGGCGCTGGCGAGCCGGCCGTACCAGCGCCGGGCCGGGTCGAAACGGGGCGCGAAGGGCCAGTCGTCCGGCTCCGCGGCGTAGGAGCGGGCGATCGACAGCAGGTCGGTCGCGCGGGCGACCGTGGTGACGAGAGACATCCTCAGTTCTCCAGTATTCATGCGTACTAGATAGGAATTAAAGCAGACGGCGGGACCTCGTGACCGCAGCCACGGTCACAGTGCATCAAACGTGTCTTCCGCGAGCCTCAGGGCTCGAGCGGGAGCGCGATCCTAGCGGGGACAGCGCGCGCCGGCGTGCCGAACGAGGTCAATGACCAGTCGTCGGGTCAACAGCGCCATGGAACCGACTGTGCCCGCCGCCGCCCCGGAGCGTCAACTCCCGTCCAGCATGCGGGAAAAAGTCCCAACGCTCAGCTTATGTGTGACCGGGGATACTCGGCCTGGCAGCGGATGTCAGGCCGATGTGCGTGGTTTGACAGCGACCCGGTGCAAGCTGCAAGGCGATAGAAGAGGCGAGTCCGGATCTTTCACGAGGGGTATCAGCCATGAGCTTCGCTTTCCAGGCCACCGGCCTGGTCAAGCGCTTCGGCAAGACCACCGCGCTGGCCGGGGTGGACCTGGCCGCCGAGTCCGGGACGGTGCTGGGCGTCCTGGGCCCCAACGGCGCCGGCAAGACCACCGCGGTGCGCATCCTGGCGACACTGCTGCGCCCGGACGCTGGCCGGGCCGTCGTCGGCGGCTACGACGTGCTGCGCAACCCGGCCCAGGTCCGCCGGATCAGCGGCCTGACCGGCCAGTTCGCCTCCGTCGACGAGGATCTGACCGGCACCGAGAACCTGGTCATGATCGGCCAGCTGCTCGACCTGCGGGCCAAGGAGGCCAAGGCCCGGGCCAAGAGTCTGCTGGCCGAGTTCGACCTGACCGAGGCCGCGGACCGGCCGTGCAAGACCTACTCCGGCGGCATGCGGCGCCGCCTCGACCTGGCCGCGAGCCTGGTCGGCCGCCCGGCGATCGTCTACCTCGACGAGCCGACGACCGGCCTCGACCCGGCCAAGCGCGAGGACGTGTGGAACATGGTCCGGGCCCAGGTCCAGGAGGGCACGACGGTCCTGCTCACGACGCAATACCTCGAGGAGGCCGACGCTCTCGCCGACGAGATCTCGGTGATCAACCACGGCAAGGTCATCGCCAACGGCACCCCGGCCCAGCTCAAGCACATCGTGGGCGGCCAGACGATCAGCGTCCGCCCGACCGACCCGGCCCACCTCGACACCGTCGCGACCATCCTCACCAACGTATCGGGCAACCAGCCGGAGTCGCACGGCCGCGGCGTCCTGTCCGTGCCGGTCACGGACGACAGCGCCATGACCGCGGTGGTCCGCCGCCTCGACGAGGCGGGCATCGGCGTCATCGAGCTCTCGCTGCACCTGCCGAGCCTCGACGAGGTCTTCTTCACACTCACGCGCGGGCACCAGGATCAGGAGGTGGCGGCATGACGACCACGACGACACCGCCCAGCACCGGCGAGGGCGCACAGTTCATCGCCGCCGTCGCGCCCCGACCGTTCGGCCTGGTCCGGCACAGCCTGGTAATGGCCCGGCGCAGCCTGATCAAGACCATGCGGACCCCCGAGCAGCTCCTCGACGTCACGCTGCAGCCGATCATCTTCATCGTCCTGTTCGTCTACCTCCTCGGTGGCGCGATCGCCGGCGACCGCCACCAATACCTGCAGTTCCTGCTGCCGGCGCTCATGGTGCAAAACGTCCTGTTCGCCTCCGCCCCGACCGGCGTCAGTCTCAACACCGACATCAAGAACGGCGTCTTCGACCGCTTCCGCAGCCTCCCGATCAGCCGCTCGGCCCCGCTCATCGGCGGCGTCCTGGGCGACATGATCCGGTTCGTGGTCTCGATCGCCGTCATGATCGGCGTCGGCTACGCCCTGGGCTTCCGCGTGGAGACCTCGTTCCTGGAGGTCGTCGCCGCCTGCCTGCTGGTCATGTTCATGGCGTTCTGCTTCAGCTGGATGTTCGTCCTGCTCGGCATGATCGTCCGCGAGCCCGGGGCGGTCCAGGGCCTCGGCTTCGTCATCATGTTCCCGCTCACCTTCGGCACCAACGTCCTCGTCCCCACCAACACCCTCCCCGGCTGGCTCCAGGCCTGGGTGAACGTCAACCCGGTCGCGGACGCGATGGAGGCGGCCCGCGCCCTGATGGTCGGCCAGGGCGAGGTCGGCACCCCGGTCCTCAAAACCCTCCTCTGGTCCATAGCCATCCTGGCCGTCTTCGCCCCGCTCGCAGTCCGCGCCTACCGCCGCAAGGCCTGACGGCCCCAACCTCCCCGCCGTGAGACCCGACCGCCTTCAGGCCCAACCACCCACCGCGAGACATGAGCGCCTCCGGGCCCGGCCACGCGCCGTGAGACCCGACCGCCTTCCGACCGAGCACCCGTCACACGGTCCAAGACTCGAGCGCCTTCAGGCCGCGCGCGCATGGCAAGACCTGAGGCTCGAGCGCCTTCAGGCCGAGCGTGCGCCATAAGGCCTGAACGCCTCGAGGCCGGCCGCGGCGTTGCGAACTCCGCGACGCCGCGGCACACGGGCATCGGCTTGTCCGCGTGGGCTAGGGCTTTGGTGCGACGCCTGTGCGTAGGGCGGTGAAGAGGTGTTCGTAGCTCGCTCGGTGTTCGTCCAGGTCGGTGCTGGTCGTTGGGTCGGCGATCCGGCGACTGGCGATGTTGACCAGCACGGTGCTGTAGCCGGCGATGAAGAAGGCGGCGAACAAGGCGGGGTCGCCTTTGAAGGTCGGGTCCTGGGTCAGGTCATCGGTGAGGGTCCGCTGCAGTTCGGCGGCGATCTCCCGCGCGCGCGCTATGAGGGTTGGGGAGGCGGCGACTGTACCGAAGAAGGGAATTGATCGGTCGTTGACCCCGGACAGTGGGTGGCGCTCCTCCAGCAGGCGGAGGGTCATGGCTCGCAGGGAATCGAGCACGTCCGCGCCCGGGGCTCGGTCGCGGACGGCCGCGTGCAGAAACTCCACGGCATCGGCGGTCCGGTCGAGGTACAGGTCTTCCTTTCTCGGGAAGTGCTTGAAGACCGTCACGCTTGACACGCCGGCCGCGCGGGCCACCTCGGCCACCGTCACCGCGTCGAAGCCCCGCTCCGCGAAGAGGCTCGCCGCCGCGTCGGCAATCCTGGCGCGCGTCTGCGGGCCGCCGCGCTCGCTGGTCCTGGGCATGAGGCTCCTCACGTCTAGGTTGTGTCACTAAGTTTAGTTGATTAACCTAGTGGCATGACCACGATCTCATTCGACCATGTCCGGGTGCCGCCGAAGTCGCTGCGGGAGGCCTGGGTGGCGCTCGCCGGGCTGTCCGCGGTCTTCCTGTTCGAGATGCTCGACAACTCGATCCTCAACGTCGCGCTGCCCACCATCGGGCGGGAGCTGCACGCCTCGACCACCGCGCTGCAGTGGGTCACCGGGGCGTACGCGGTCGTGTTCGGCGGGCTGATGCTGGCCTTCGGCGCGGTGGCGGACCGGTTCGGACGGCGGCGGGTGATGATCGTCGGGCTGGTACTGCTCGCCGCGGCCAGCCTGGCCACCGCGTTCGTCACCACGGCCGGGGAGCTCATCGCGGTCCGCGCGCTGATGGGCGTCGCCGCCGCCATGACCACGCCGGGGTCGATGGCCCTCGCGTTCCGGCTCTTCGGCGACGACGGCCTGCGCGTCCGCGCGATCAACATCATCTCGACCGTCGGCCTGGTCGGGCTGGCCGTCGGGCCGACGGCGGGCGGGTTCGTGCTGGCCGTCGCGCCGTGGCAGGTGCTGCTGCTGGTCAACGTGCCGATCGCGGTGCTGGCCATCATCGGCATCCGCACCGGAATCGCCGCCGACGACGACGCCGACCTGCACCGGGACCCGATCGACGTCTCCGGCGCGGTCCTCGGCACGGCCGCCATCGTGCTGGCCCTCGTCGCGCCGACGCTCTTCGTCGAGCAGGGCGCCCGGGCCTGGTCGTCGTGGAGCTGCGCGGGCGCCGCCGTCATAGGGGCGATGCTGTTCGTGTACCGCGAGCGCAAGGCCCGGCACCCGCTGCTGGACCTGCGACTGGTGGCACATCCGCTGGTCTCGAGCGGCCTGGCGTTCAAGGCCGCGGCGGGTCTGGCCGTCGCCGGGCTCGGGTACATGGTGACGCTCCAGCTGCAGCTCGACTGGGGCTGGTCGCCCGCGCTGGCGTCACTCGGGATGCTGCCCCAGGTGATCGTCCTGGTCGCCGGTGGGGCGCTGCTCAACCCGTTCGTCAAGCGGGTCGGCCTGGAGCGGGCGGCCTGGCTCAGCGCCGCCGCGGTGGTCGCCGGGCTGGCGTTCTACAGCGTGCTGGGCCGCTACGGGTACGTCTGGGTGGCGATCTCCCTGATCCTGATGGCCGCCGGCATCCGCGTCGTCGGCGTCGTCGCGGGCACGAACGTCCTGCGCGGCCTGCCAGCGACCCGCACCACGATCGGCGCCGCACTGACCGACACCGCCACCGAAGTCACCTCGGGCGCGGGCATCGCGGTCACGGGCACCATCCTGGCCGCCCTGTTCACCGGCAGCATCGCCACGCCACACTGGAACGCCCACCAGACGGCCGAGTTCCACCAGGCCGTCACCATCGCCGGCCTGTCACTGACCGCCGCCGCGGCCGCCCTGGTCGTCTGGGGCATGCTCCGCACCCGCAACTTCACTCGCACCGAGCCCTGAGCGCGACCACGACCGGCATCCGGCACTCCGCTCGCGCTCCCTCGGGTGGACCGCAGCGCCACGGCGATGACTGAGCAACCGACCGCAATCCCAACGCTGCCGCCGCCGCTCCAGACGCCGCCGCTCCCGACGGCAGACGGCCGACCGCAGCGCCACGGCGGTGACTGAGCAACCGACCGCAATCCCAACGCCGGCACCGCCGCTCCAGACGCCGCCGCTCCTGACGGCAGACGGCCGACCGCGGCGCCACGGCGGTGACTGAGCAGCCGACCGCAATCTCAACGCCAGCGCCGCCGCTCCCGACGCCGCCGCTCCTGACGGCAGACGGCCGGCCGCGGCGCCATGGCGGTGACTGAGCAGCGCCGGTAATCTCGACGCCGGCGCTCTGTCGCTCTAGGTCGATGGGTTGACCAGCGTCAGGGCTTCGGCGCGGGACAGGTGCAGGCCGCGGGATGTGGCTGCCTCGAACACCCCCTCCCCCAGCTCGGCGCGGAGGGCTTCGCGGCGGTCGGTCCAGTCGGCGTTGGCGGCGTCCCGCGCGCCCGCGATCGACTGCGCGGCGCCCAGGATTTCGGCGGCGCGGGTGCTGTCGCCGGACGCTGCGGCCACGCCGGCCACCGCGACCGCCACCTTGCCGACGACCGGCATGTCGCGGGCGCTCAAGGCCAGGTCCATGGCCTCCGCGAGACGGCCGCGGGCCCGGTCCAGCTCGCCGCGGGCCAGGTCGACCTCGGCCCGGGCGGTCAGCACGATCGCCTTGTATTGCGGCGCGACCAATGGCGACTCCTGCTGCAGCCGCCAGGACTCCTGGTAGAGGCGCTCGGCCTCGGTCAGGTCGGACTCGGCGCGGGCGATGTGACCCAGCTCCAGCATCGCGTGCGACACGTCGCGGGACGACTGGTCCACGTCCTCGACGAACGCGCGCAGGAGGGCCCGGGCCACTTGCGGGCCCTCGGTGTGCCGGCGCAGGGCGGCCCGGCTGACCAGGAGGTAGGCCTCGCTGGAGCGGATGCCCAGCTCGTGGTGGAGCGCGATCGACTCCTCGAAGTGGGCGACGGCGGCGGGGAAGTCGCCGCGGCGGGACTGCGCGTCGGCCAGGGACGCCAGGGTCATGGCCAGGCCCCAGCGCTCGCCGACCATGCGGAACGCCGCGGCCGAGGCGGTGAGCTCGCGGTGCATGCCGTCGATGTCGCCGTCGTTCTCGCGCAGGTGGCCGAGGACCGAGTGCAGCATCCCGCGCGTCCAGGGGTCGACCCGGCCGGCGAGGCGGGCCCGGACCAGGTCGGTGCCGCGCTCACTGTCGTCGCGGAACAGCGCGACCACCGGCTCGACCAGCTCGACGAACGGGTGGCCGCCGGGCGGCGCGGCGTTGGCGTGGGCGATCAGATCGTCGAGGCGCGCGGGGTCGAACTGGAAGTCGCCCGCGAACCCGCTGTTGACCAGGTGCATGGAGCTCACCACGACCCGCAGGTCGGCCGGGACGCGGTCCCGATCGCGCTCCCCCGCGGCCAGGATCCGGCTCAGCCACAGGGCCGACTCGGCGTGGTTGTCCTCGAACGTCCAGAACCACCCGCTCGCCGCCCCGAGCCGGAACGCACGCTCCACATCGCCGCTGTCGCAGACGTAACCGACGGCGGCGTGCACGTTGTCCTGCTCCGGCCGCAGCCGCGCCAGCCACTCCAGCTGCGCGCCGGTCCGCAGGTGGGGCTCGGCCTCCTCCATCAGCGCCAGGAAGTAGGCTGCGTGCGCCGCCCGCGCCTCCGCCGCCGCGCCCCGCCGGTCGAGCTCCTCGAGGGCGAACTCCCGGATCGTCTCCAGCATCCGGAACCGGATCGGCTCGTCGGCACCGGGCGCGACCTGCAGCAGCGACCGATCGACCAGCGTATGCAGCATGTCCTCGACGGCCGCCCCGTCCTCAGGAGCCAGGAGTGCCGCAGCCGCCGCGTCGGAAGAGCCGGAAGAGACCAGCGCCTGACGCGAAGCGGCAACGGCTGCTGCGGCCGGCGGGCCGAAAGAGTCGGAGGAGTCGGAGGAGTCGGAGGGGACCACCGCCTGACGTGTAGGAGCGAGGGTGACCGCGGCGTGCGCGTGGGAGGCGTCGGAGGTGCCGGAGGAGGCTGCGGTGTGATGCGGAGGGGCTACGGCCGCGGCGGCGTTGGCGTCGAAGGTGCCGGGGAAGACCGCGAGGGCGGCGGCGAAGGCGCGCTCGGATTCGCCCAGGAGGTCCCAGCTCCAGGCCACGACGGCGTGCAGGGTGCGGTGGCGGGGCAGGGCGGTGCGGCTGCCGCCGGTGAGGAGCCGGAAGCGGTCGCCCAGGCGGGCTGCGAGCTGCTCCGGGGTGAAGGATCGCAGGCGGGCCGCGGCGAGCTCGATCGCGAGGGGCAGCCCGTCGAGCCGGCGGCAGATCTCGACCACTGCGGCCAGGTTGGCCGGTGTGACCGCGAATCCGGGCCGTACCGCCGCCGCCCGGTCCCGCAGCAGCTGAACCGCCGGTGCGGCTAGGGCGGCCCGCAGGTGGTCGTCGCCGGCCGGGGTGGACGGTGGCGGCAGCGGGAGCGGGAGCGGGCCGACGGGGAACAGCGTCTCGCCCATGATGGCCAGGGGCTCGCGGCTGGTGGCGAGGATGCGCAGCTTCGGGCAGCGGCCGAGGAGCTCCTCGCTCAGGCCGGCCGCGGCGTCGACGACGTGCTCGCAGTTGTCCAGGACGAGGAGCACTCCGGGGCGGGCCAGCGACTCGGCGAGCTGCTCGATGACGTCGCCGCGGCGGGGGCGACGGGCGGTGTCGGGGTGGGCCAGGCCGCCGGCGATCAGCGTTCGCAGTACCACCGAGGGCACTTCTTGCGCTTCTGCGACCGGGGCCAGCTCGACCATCCAGGCTCCGTCCGGCAGCTGCCGGGCCAGGTCGGCGGCGACCGTCGTGGCCAGGCGGGTCTTGCCGGCGCCGCCCGGGCCGACCAGTGTGACCAGACGGCTGTCGGCGAGCTGGGTCGCGAGGCGCTCGGCGTCGTCGGCGCGCCCCACGAAACTGGTCAGCGCCGCCCGCAGGTTGCCGCCGCGCAGTGGACTGGCCTCGGCCCGGAGCACGGCTACGTGCGCGTCCCGCAGCTCGGGTGACGGGTCGGCGCCGAGCTGGTCGGCCAGGCGGGCGCGGGCGGACTCGAACGCGGCGAGGGCCTCGGCCCGGCGGCCGTCGGCGTGCAGGGCCCGGATCAGCAGGGCGGCGAGACGCTCGCGCAGTGGGTGCGCGACGACCAGCTCCTGCAGCTCGGCGATGGCGGCGGCGCGGGTGTCGGCGTCCGGGATCGTGGCCTCGATGAGGTCCTCGGTGGCGGCCAGCCGCAGCTCCGCCCAGCGGGCCGCGAGGGCGTCCGTCTCGCCACGGCCCAGGTCGGCCGGGGCCGGGCCGCGCCACAGGTCCAGGCCCTCGCGCAGCAGGCGGACCGCCGTGTGGCGATCGTCGGCCCGCAGCGCGCGGCGGCCATCGGCGGCGAGCCGCTCGAAGCGGACCGCGTCGACGGCGGCCGGGTCGACGTCGAGCCGGTAGCCGCGCGGGCCCGACTCCAGCTGCGGTGGGTTGCCGAGGGCTTTGCGGAGCCGCGACACCAGCGACTGCACGGCGTTGGCGGGATCGGCGGGCACGGGGCCGTCGGGCCACAGCGCTTCGACGAGCCGCTCGACGCTCACGAACCGGCCCGGCTCAACGGCAAGGCGGGCCAGCAGCGTGCGCAGCCGCGCCCCGCCGACCTCGACCGGCCGGCCGCCGATCTCGACCGCGAGCGGCCCGAGCACCCCGACTTGCATGCCACCACTCTGCCACCGGGGTACGACAAAAAGCCGCCCCCGCAGGCCACGGCGCTGTCCACTGCACAAACGCCGCGAATACCCTGTCGGGCGAAAAATCCGATATGTCGAGCGCAGCGCGGCGCGAAGCGCCCGACATATCGAGCGAACCACGACAGGGCCAGGCGAAGTCGAGCGCAGCGCCCGACATATCGAGCGAGCGACGACGGGGCCGGGCGGAGAAGCACCGCCCGGCCCGAGAAAGCGGAAAGCAGCAACCTCAGTAGATGCTGACCCCGTACACACCCAGGGGTTCCGTGACCGGCTGGAAGTAGGTCACGCCGCCGCTGGAGCAGTTGCCGCTGCCACCCGACGTAAGACCGATGGCCTTCGTGCCGTCGAACAGCGAGCCGCCGCTGTCGCCCGGCTCGGCGCAGACGGTGGTGCGGATGAGGCCGGACACCGAGCCCTGCGAGTACGTGACGGTCGCGTTGAGCTGGGTCACGGAGCCGCTGCGGACGCCCGTGGTACTGCCGCTGCGACGGACCGCCTCGCCGACGAACGCGTTCGCGGCGGTGGTGATCTCCTGGTAGGAGCTGCCGCCGAGGGAGACGTTGCCGGCGTGGGTGACGCCCGCGGCGTAGCGGACGATGCCGTAGTCGTTGCCGGGGAAGCTGGTGCCGGCGCGGGTGCCGAGGACGGAGCCGCTGCTGGTGGTCCACGTCGAGCCGATGTTGGTGCAGTGACCGGCGGTCAGGAAGTAGTAGGTGCTGCCGCTGACCACGTTGAAGCCGAGGGAGCAGCGCGAACCGCCGGCGTAGATCGCCTGGCCGCCGGAGATGGTCAGGGTGAGCGGGGCGCCGAGGCGTTCGATGCGGGCGCCGCTGCCGAGGCTCGCGACGAGGGCTTCGACGGTCTTGACCTGCTCGGCCGGGACGGTCGGGTCGATGGAGTAGACGACCTGGTTGGCTACCGGGTCGACGGCGTAGGCGGTGCCCGGGATCGAGGCCTTGGCGCCGAGGGTCGTGGTGATTCTCGCCAGTTCGGCCCCGCTGTGCTCGACCTTGCGGGCGACGAGGCCGCTGGCCTCGACGGTCGCCGCGGTGGACGCGTCGGTGACGTTGACGACCATCTTGCCGCTGGCCGTGTCGTAGTAGGCGCCGGCCGCCCGGGTGCCGAGCTGCGCGACGAGGGCGTCGGACGTCTTCGCGGCGAGCGCCGTCGCGTCCGGGGCCGCGAGGGCCGAGGACGGCGTGACCACGGCACCGGCGGCCAGACCGGCGACGATCGCCGCGATCAGCCGGGATGAGGTCTTGGTGGGTCTCACGTGGGCCTCCCAATATCGGAGCCGATAAATATCGGCCGCGACCGATGCTTCCATCGGAAAGGATCCCCACACAAGATTCACCGGCAATTTGCCTCATAGCACCCGAGTCATACCATTGCGCCGAGTACCCCCTCCAGCAGGAAGGCGCTGACCGGCCAGTAGTGGTGCGGCTGCACGTTGTCGTCGATCGGCACCGTCACCGAGACGCGCCCCTCGGCCTCGCCGACGAACAGGGCCGGATCGTTGCTGTCGGCGAACGAGACCACGTCGAGCCCGGCCGCCGCGGCCGCACCGGCGAAGCCGTGGTCGGCGACGACGAGGTCCGGCAGCGCCGCCCCGGTCGCCTCGAGCTCGGCCAGCATCGCCCGCATGCCGTCGGGCGAGTGGGTGTGCCAGAGCGCGATGGCCTTCTCGGCCGCCACCGCGACGCCGCCGATGTACCGCACCGCCAGCGAAAGCTCGCGCCCGTCATACCGGCCCGGCCGTTCGAACGGCACGCCCGCGGCCGGCTGGAGCAGCTCGCAGCCGGCCGCCTTGAGCGCCGCCGCCACCGCCATGTGCACCTCGATGATCCCGGCCGGATGCCCGGTCGCCACGATCACCCGCTCCTGGCGCCGCGCGGCCAGGGTGAGCCGGTCCCGCATGCGCTCCAGCGCGCGGGCGGTCTTCTCCGGGTCGATGACGTCGGTGCCGGTGGAGCGCTCCGGATCGGGGTCGATGCCGACCCGTTCGGCCATGACGGCGAGCACCTCGGCGTGCGTCCACGCCTTGAGCGGAGGCAGGCCGAAGAGGTACCCCTCGCGACCCTCGGCGAAGGCGGCCGCGTTGCCGTGGTTGGACGCGCGGGTGGTCTCGACATCGCCGGCGAGCAGGGATTCACGAAGGTGATTCACAAGGGGGTGCATAGGAGCAATGGTAGGTACCAGTCGTTACACCGCCGAGACATCGGGCTTAAGGTCACAGCTATGGCCGAGATCTACCTCGAGACAGGCAAGAAGAAGGTCTTCGCCGGGGCTGTCGACTGGCCCGGGTGGGGACGGTTCGGCAAGAGCGAGGAGGACGCGATCGAGGCGCTCACCGCCTACGGCCCGCGCTACGCGCCCATCGCGACCGCGGCCGGCTACAAATTCCCGGCCGCGCCCCGGCTCACCGTGGCCGAGCGGGTGCCTGGCACCGCCACGACCGAGTTCGGCGCGCCCGACGGACGCCCGGAGTCGGACGCTCAGCCGGTCACCGCCGCGATCGCGGCCCGGCACACGAAGCTGCTGCAGGCGGCCTGGGCGGCGTTCGACGAGTACGCCGGGACCGCCCCCGAGGCGCTGCGCAAGGGCCCGCGCGGTGGCGGCCGGGACCGCGACAAGATGATCGGCCACGTGCTGGAGTCCGAGGCCGCCTACCTGCGCAAGATCGGCGTCAAGCTCCGGCCGCCGGCGCTGGGCGACCGGGCCGCGATCGACGAGCTGCGGGCGGCCGCGGTCGAGACCCTGGGCCGGCCCAGCGACGGCGGGCCGCTCACCGAGAAGGGCTGGACGGCCCGCTACGCCGCCCGCCGCTTCGTCTGGCACGTCCTGGACCACCTGTGGGAGATGCAGGACCGCTCAGACGTGGAAAGCGCGGAGTAGCTCGGCCTCAGCATCGAGCGCTCGCCGCGAAAACAAAGAAAGCTTCTCGAACGGCTCCCAGGCGATGCGGTCGCCGGTGAACGTCCACGTGCCCGCCACCTGGCCGTCGACCAGGAACGTGCCGATCGACTGCGGCATCCGCACATGGAACACCTTGGACCGGTGCTCCTCGGGCAGGATCAGCGTGCGGCGGGCGTGTACGAGCAGGGTCGCGTCGTAGGTCGGCAGGAAGCGGACCGGCGCCGGTGTCTCCGGGTCGGGCAGCGGCGCGTCCGGGAGGTCGACCAGCTCCCGGCCGCGGGTGTCGCGGAACGTGATCAGGTCCATGCCGGCCAGCACGCCCGCGACGACGGCGGGGGGCAGGCCGGCCCAGCCCGCGATCTCCGAGCGGTGGGCGGGGCCGAACGCGGTGAGGTACCGCCGCACGAGCAACTCCCGCGCCGCCGGAACCGCCACCGCGGCCGGCCCGAGCCAGTCGTCGGCGAGCCCGTAGACGTCGGCCCGGCGCCGCTCCCACGTGCCCGCCGGCGGCACGCGCACCAGGTCCAGGTAGTAGTGCACGCGCTGGCGGATCTCGGGGCCGAGGTCGGTCCGGCGCACGGGCCCCTCGCGCAGCCGCTCGACCGCGGCCTCGAGCGCGTCCGCCAGCGCCGGGTCCATCGCCGGCCGGAACTCGCGGACGGCGACGGCGAACGGCCAGTAGTCGGCCCGCGACACGAGGTGGATGGTCGAGCGCAGCAGGGTCGCCTGGACGACCTCGCGCCGCTCCAGCTGCCGGGTCAGCGACGCGCGATCGAAGGCGGCGATGCGGGTCCAGAGCCCGATGTACATCGAGGGTGCGTACTGCGCCTGCAGCCCGCCCATCGCCTCCAGGACCGCCGGCGCCGGCCGGTCCACCCGCTCCAGCAGCAGCTGCCGGGCCAGCAGCGCGCGGTTCAGGGCCCGGGCGGACAGTACCGTCACGCGGCCGGCCGAAGCGCGGCGAGCACCGAGTCGTAGGTCACGCCGCGCTCCCGGAGCAGCCGCGCCCCGGCACTGCGCTCCTCTTTGAGCACGCCCAGCAGGAGGTGCTCGGTGCCGATGAACTTGTCGCCGCGGGCGATCGCCACCCGCAGCGACAGCTCCAGGGCCTTCTTGCCGCCGTTGTTGAACCGGGCCGGCAGCTTCGAGCGGCGGAACAGGAACCCGCCGCGCTCGGCCGGCTCGGCCCGCTCCAGTGCGCCCGGGCCGAAGGTCTGCTCGACGCTGGCCCGTACGGCGTCGAGGTCGATGCCGATCGAGCGCAGCGCGGCCGCGTCGTCACCGGCCGCGACCGCCGCCCGATACTCGTCGTACCGGACGCCGGCCCCCGTCAGCAGCCCGCCGTCCGTGCGCAAAATGCCCAGCACGAGGTGCTCGGTGCCGAACTGGGTGTGGCCGAGTGCATCGGCCTCGTTCCTGGCCTCCTGCACCACGGTGCGGGCCGCCTTGGTGAACCGCTCGAACATCTACGCCTCCTCGTTTGCGGGCACAGCCCGACCGGCGTGCTTCTTGTGGACCGCCTGCCGCGACACGTCGAGCGCGTCGGCGATCTCCTGCCACGACCACCCCTGCCGGCGAGCGTTGTCGACCTGGAGCGTCTCCAGCGCGTCGGCGAGGCGGCGCAGGGCCACCGCGGCGCGCAGGCCGACCCGCGGGTCGGCGCTGGCCGCGGCGTTCGCGAGGTCGCTTGCCTCCGTCATGCGTCAACCTTAGTTGACACTCGGTCGGATGTCAACCCAAGTTGACGCCAGGACGCCTACCGTGCAAGACGTGGAACTCCCCATCATCGACATCACCGAACTCCGGCAACACGGTCACGACGAACAGGCCGCCCGGGAGATCGAACAGGCCTGCCGGGCCAGCGGCTTCTTCTACATTGCCGGCCACGGCGTGGACCCCGGCCTGATCCAGCGGCTCGACGCGGGCGCGCGGACGTTCTTCGCGCTTCCCGAGGAGCAGAAGGCCGAGATCGCCATGGTCCACGGGGGCCGGGCCTGGCGCGGCTTCTTCCCCGTCGGCGGCGAGCTGACGTCCGGGGTGCCGGACCGCAAGGAGGGGTTGTACTTCGGGACGGAGGAGCCGGCGGCGCGGCTGCCCCTGCACGGCGCCAACCTCTTCCCCCGGCAGGTGCCGGACCTCAAAGAAACGGTTCTGGAGTACATCTCCGCGCTCACCGACACCGCCCAGGCCGTGCTGCGCGGGGTCGCCCAGAGCCTGGACCTGCCCGCGGACTACTTCGCCGCCGGGTACACCCGCAACCCCACCGTGCTCTTCCGCATCTTCCATTACCCGCCCAGCCCGCCGCGGGCCACGGACTGGGGCGTCGGCGAGCACACCGACTACGGGCTGCTGACCCTGCTGCTGCAGGACGGCAACGGCGGGCTGCAGGTCAAGCAGGACGACGGCTGGATCGACGCCCCGCCGATCGAGAACACCTTCGTGTGCAACATCGGCGACATGCTGGACCGGCTCACCGGGGGCTGGTATCGCTCCACGCCCCACCGCGTGCGCAACACCAGCGGCAACGAGCGGCTGTCGTTCCCGTTCTTCTTCGACCCCGACTTCGCGGCCGAGGTCCCGCCGCTGCCGGGCCGGACGGGCACCGATACCAATGCGACCGACACGACAACGGCCGACCGCTCCGCTTCGCTCCGGGCCAGCCATGCGAACCGCTGGGACGGGCAGGATCTGCGCGCATTTACCGGGACGTATGGGGATTATCTCGTGGCGAAGGTGGGCAAGGTGTTCCCTGAGCTGATCGCGGACGTCAACGAGGACGGCGCAGCACCGTTACCCCCGACGGGTGTGGCCGGTTAACCCTGCGGGCGGGCCATGAACGCATGGCACGTTCACGGGATCAAACCTGTTCACGGTGTTCGTAGCGTATGAGTCACCACACCGCGCACAGGAGGCGACGATGACCACCCCGACCCCCACCACGACCCGCAAGCTGACC
This sequence comes from Dactylosporangium sp. NPDC051541, assembly GCF_044454505.1. Taxonomy (NCBI): domain Bacteria; kingdom Bacillati; phylum Actinomycetota; class Actinomycetes; order Micromonosporales; family Micromonosporaceae; genus Dactylosporangium; species Dactylosporangium sp. NPDC051541. Next base: position 399,612 of record NZ_JBITDU010000006.1, on the reverse strand, counting down.
AAGCTCGACAGCGAACAGGGCATGCTCGTCTTCCTGGCTGCCTTCGTGAGCCTGATCGTGATCGCGGTGATCGCCGTCGGCGGCTGACGAGGCCGTCGGCGGCGATCGCCGGTCAGCCCTCGAGAGGGAGCCAACGAGCGCGTGCTGCAACTCGAAGAGGCCCCGACCGAGGAGACCAGCCCCCTTCAGAGGATCAAGCGGCGGCGTACCGACCCGAGATGGGCGCGCTCGCTCATGGTGATCGGCGCGATCATGATGATGCTGGCCGGCGGCGCCTACGTCGCCAAGGACCTGTTCGTCGGCTATCTCACCGGCAGCGTGCGGCAGGACGACCTCATCGTCCCCGCGGCCGAGCAGCAGGGCCGCCACGTCAGCATCAGCGGTGCGAAGACCATCCTGCTGGTCGGCACCGACACCCGGCCCGGCCAGGACCCGTCCGAGGCCGTGCGGTCCGACTCGATCATCGTCGTGCACATTCCCGCCGACCATCGCTCGGCGTACCTCATCTCGATCCCCCGCGACACGTGGGTGCGGATCCCGCCGTTCAGCAACGGGGAGTCCCGGTATCTCGGCGGTCACGACAAAATCAACGCGGCGTTCGCCGTCGGCGGGCTGAAGCTCACCGGCCGGGAGCAGCGCCGGCACGGCATGGCCCTGCTGGCGCGGACGCTCGAGGAGAACTGGGGCCTCACCTTCGACGCGGCCGCGATCGTCGACTTCGCCGGCTTCACCAAGGTCGTCGAGGTGCTCGGCGGCGTCGACATGTACGTCGACCAGGAGACCCGCTCCGTGCACATCGGCCACAACGCCAAGGGCGAGACGAAGGTCCCCTACATCCAGCGTTTCAACGCCTCCGGCGGCACCGACCTGATCCCCGTCGCCGGGGTCACCCCGCAGACCTACCACGTCGGCTACCAGCACCTGGAGCCGTGGCAGGCCCTCGACTACGTGCGCCAGCGCGACACGCTCCCGCACAGCGACTACGACCGCCAGCGCCACCAGCAGCAGTTCATCAAGGCGCTGTTCCGCGGGATCGCGAGCCGGGACGTGCTCACCGACCCGGCCCGGCTCAAGCAGATCCTCGACGTGGTCGGCCAGTCGATGACCATCGACTCCGGCGGCATCGCGCTGCAGGACTGGATTTTCGCCATGAAGGGCATCGGCGGGGACAACCTGCTGACCATCAAGTCGAACAACGGCACGTTCCACGAGTCGGCCGAGCAGCCGGGGGCCGAGGCGCTCGACGACAGCACCCTGGAGCTGCTGGAGGCGGTCCGCCACGACACGGTGGAGACGTTCGTCACCGCCCACACCGACCTGGTCAGCGGCTCCTGAGCGGAGCCGGGTAGAAAAGGATCCATGTCGAGGATCGTCGTCACCGGTGCCAACGGCAAGACCGGTCGAGTCGTTGTGGAAGAGCTGCTCGCCCACGGCCACTCCGTGGTCGCCACGGACGCCGTAGGCCCGGCCGGCCATCTGTCCATCCCGCACCTGGGCACGCCGCTGCTGGTGGCCGACCTGACGGACTACGGTCAGGCGTTCGAAGTGCTGCAAGAAGCCGATGCGGTGGTACACCTGGCGAACATTCCGGCGCCGGGGATGTATACGCCCGCGGTGACCTTCAACCGCAACTCGGCCATGAACGCCAACGTGTTCCTCGCCGCGCAGGCGGCCGGGCTCGGACGGGTCGTCTGGTCGTCGAGTGAGACGACGCTGGGCCTGCCGTTCGACACGCCGCCGCGCTACGCACCGGTCGACGAGGAGCACTTCCCGTTCCCGACGACGACCTACGCGCTGTCGAAGGTCGTCGGCGAGACCCTGGCCCGGGAGGTCTCCGGCTGGAGCGGCATCCCGTTCGTGGGGCTGCGGCTGTCCAACGTCCACGTGCCCGAGGACTACGCGGCCGTGCCCGGCTACTGGGCCGACGCGCACGCCCGCAAGTGGAACCTGTGGGGCTACGTGGACGCGCGGGACGTGGCCGCGGCCTGCCGCCTGGCGCTCACGGCTCCAATACGAAACTCGTCCTCCTACATCATCGCGGCCGCCGACACGATCATGAACCGCCCGTCGGCCGATCTGATGCGCGAGGTCTTCCCGGCAGTACCCCTGAAAAGGCCTCTGCAGGAATTCGAGACGTTGCTCGCGATCGACACGGCTCGCGAAGTGCTCGGCTACGAACCGAGCCATTCCTGGCGCGATCACGTCGAGAGCTGATCACGCGACAACAGTTCGAGCAGCACCGCCAGCGCGGCCGGCGAGTCCTGGGCGGCCCGGGCCAGCAACCCGAGATTCTGCTGCTCACCGTCCGGGCTGATCAGGACTCCGGCCGCCGCCGGGTGGACACGCCGCCAGCCTTGCGCGGTCAGCGCCGCCTCGGCCACCACGACCACCGACGGCGTCCCGTCGAGCTCCTCCGGCTCGGCGGGCGGCTCGGGCTGGGCCGGCCAGTTCGCCGCCACCAGCTCGTCGAGCCGGGTCAGGAGCACCTCCACCACCTCGGCCGGCCCGGTCGGCGGGCGGCGCAGCAGCGTGGCCACCTGCTCGGCGACGGCCCGGGCCTGCCGCTCGAGCCAGTCGGGGCCGGCCGGCAGCGCGGCGAACGTGACCCACTGATCGCTCTCGCGGCGCAGGACGTGCCGGGCGAGCTCCCTTTCAAGATCGGGCGGCAGTGGTACCAGCGGCACGGCGTCGACCACCCGGAGCGCGACGTGCGCGGGCGACAGTGACGCGATCGCCCCGGCCAGACTGGGGTGACGGGCCATCAGCGCGGTGCGCGTGTCATCGTCGAGCACGGCGGTGACGGACCCGGCCCGCACCGCCTCCCGCCAGCCCGCGTGGAGGTCCTGGACGGCGGCGCTGGTGCGCTGCCAGACCTGCTCCTCGACGTCGAACGCGAGGTCGGCGAACTCGAACGCGGCGAGGTCGGCCTTGACCACCGCCCGGGCCGCGGTGTGCATCCCCGACGCCGAGCTGGCCGCCTGGTCGGCCTTGCGCTCCAAGGCGGCGGCGAAGTCGCGGGTGGCCCGGGCGATCGTCTCGGCCCGGGCCGACGGCGCGATGGAAAGCGGGTCGACGGCCTCCTCGTAGAGCGCGCGCAGCCGCACCACCAGGTGGGCCCGGCGGTGGTCGACGACGGCGAGCTCGTGCGCGACGAGCGCCCGCACCTCGTCCACCGTCAGGCACTGCAGCAGCGGCAGCCCCACCAGCAGCAGGCGGCGCCGGCGGCTGACCCACGAGCGGATCATCCCGAAGCCGGTGAGCAGCACGGCGTCCGGCCGGGCCACGCCGACCCGGGCCGCCACCTCGGCGACCAGCGCCAGCAGCTCGGCCTGGGCGGCGGCGGGCACCCCCGGATACGAGGGGTCCCCCGGCTGGCGGCCCCCGTAGCGCAGCAGCAGCCACCGCGCGCGCCACATGCTGATATTGCCGGGCAATCCGTTTCTGGGTTCTTCCACGACGGCAACCGACACAGCGAAGCATCCTCACGACGCCATCCGGCCGCGTCAACGCGGGCGGCCGACGCGCCCGGGGTGAAACCCGAAACTCACCCGGATTGCCGCCGATAAGCCATGCAGTGACACGGGGGTGAGATGTACCAGACGTTCAGGCCGCTTCTGGACGCGCTGAAGCAACGCGGGGCCGATCCAGCGGCTGTCGACCGCGCGGCCGAGGAGGCCGAGCGCACCGGCCGGTCGATCCGCGCTGTGCTCATCAACGACCACGTCGTCACCGAGGATCAGCTCACCGAGGCGTCCGCGGACGCGTACGGGATCGCCACGCTCGACCTGGTCGGCCACCCGATCGACCCGGCCGCCGTCACCAAGATCCCGATGGCGCTGGTGCTGCGGCACCGGGTGCTCGGCATCGCCCTCACCGAGCACGAGATCACCGTCGGCATCACCGACCCGGGTGATGTGCTGGCGCTGGATGACGTGCGGGCCGCGACCGGGCTCACCGTGCGGCCGGTCGTGGTCGCGCGCTCCGAGCTGCGCAAGATCATCGACCGGCTCAAGCGCGAGGAGAACGACCTCGGCGAGGTCGCCGAGAGCCTGGCCGCCGAGTCCGCGCCGGCGGTCTCGAACATCAGCGCCAACGAGGACGCGCCCATCGTGCGCTACGTCAACTCGCTGATCGAGCAGGCCATCGTCAACCGCGCTTCCGACCTGCACCTGGAGCCGGGCGAGCACAACATGCGGGTGCGGTACCGCATCGACGGCGTCCTGCACGAGGTCGACACCGTCCCCAAGCACGTGCAGGCGGCCCTGATCTCCCGGCTGAAGATCATGTCGAACGTCGACATCACCGAGCGCCGGGTCCCGCAGAACGGCCGCATCACCGTGGACCTGAACCAGCGCCAGGTCGACCTGCGCACCGCGACCCTGCCGACGGTATGGGGCGAGAAGATCGTGCTGCGGGTGCTCGACACCAGCGGGATGGACCTGAAGCTGACCAAGCTCGGGTTCAGCCAGCGCAACTACGAGCGCTTCGCCACCTCCTTCAACAAGCCCCACGGGATGCTGCTGGTGACCGGGCCCACCGGCTCGGGCAAGTCGACGACGCTCTACGCGACGCTGGCCGAGATCAGCAAGCCCACCGTCAACATCATCACCGTCGAGGACCCGGTCGAGTACCGGCTGCCGGGCGTCAACCAGGTGCAGGTCGACCACAAGGCCGGGCTGACGTTCGCGGCCGTGCTGCCGGCCATCCTGCGCTCCGACCCCGATGTCGTGCTGATCGGTGAGGTCCGCGACCGGACCACCGCCCAGCTCGCGGTCGAGGCCGCGCTCACCGGTCACCTGGTGCTGTCCACACTGCACACCAACGACGCGCCGAGCGCGGTGACCCGGCTCGTCGAGATGGGCATCGAGCCGTTCCTGGTCGGCTCGTCGGTCGACTGCGTGCTGGCCCAGCGGCTCGCGCGGCGGCTGTGCGACTGGTGCAAGACCGAATACACCCCCAACGAGGCCGAGCTCATCGGCGCCCGCTGGCCCTACGACCTGCTCGGCACCCCCGAGACGCTGTGGCGGCCGGTCGGCTGCCGATCGTGCGCCAACACCGGGTACCGCGGCCGCCTCGCCCTGCACGAGGTGATGCCGGTCTCGCCGGACATCGAGAAGCTCGCCATCGACCGGGCCTCGGCCCACGAGATCCAGGCCGTCGCGTATCGGGAGGGGCTGCTGGACCTGCGCGTCGACGGCCTGGCGAAGGCCGCCGAGGGGCAGACCTCCATCCCCGAAGTGGTCCGCGTCGCGGTCTAAGAACGGGCTGGTCGCGGCCGATCTGGCGAGTGAGATCTTTTACCCGCGAGGAGCGCTCGTGACACAAACCATTCCCGGTGCCCTGCTCTCCCGCACGGCCACGAGCGACGAACGGGCGTCCCTGGACGCGATGCTGGTGTCGCTGGTCCGGGTCGGCGGCTCGGACCTGCACCTGACCGTCGGGGCGCCGCCGACCGTCCGGATCAACGGCGGGCTGCGGTACCTCCCCGGCTACGACGACCTCACCCCCGAGGACTGCGAGATGCTGGCCCGGGCCGCGGTCACGAACGACAGCCAGTGGCGACAGTTCCTGGAGATCCAGGAGCTCGACTTCGCCTACGCCATCGAGGGCGTCTCCCGGTTCCGCGTGAACCTCTACAACCAGCGCGGCTCGTTCGGCGCCGCGTTCCGGGCCATCCCGCACAACATCAAACCCCTCGATCAATTGGGTGTACCGGAGCAGGTGGCCCGGTTCGCGCACCTGCACCGCGGCCTGGTGCTGGTCACCGGCCCAACCGGCTCCGGCAAGACGACGACCCTGGCCGCGATCCTGGACCTGGCCAACCGGACCCGCTCCGCGCACATCGTGACCATCGAGGACCCGATCGAGTTCCTCCACGAGCACAAGCGCTGCCTGGTCAACCAGCGCGAGGTCGGTGCCGACACGCAGTCGTTCTCCCTCGCCCTCAAGCACGCGCTGCGGCAGGACCCGGACATCATCCTCGTCGGCGAGCTGCGCGACCTGGAGACCACCTCGACCGCGCTGACCGCGGCCGAGACCGGCCACCTGGTGCTGGCCACCCTGCACACGCAGAGCGCGGCCCAGACCGTCGACCGGGTCATCGACATCTTCCCGCCGCACCAGCAGCAGCAGGTCCGCGCGCAGCTGTCCAACGCCCTGCAGGGGGTGGTGACCCAGGCGCTCGCGCCCCGGGCCGACGGGCAGGGCCGGACCATCATCACCGAGATCATGTTCGCCACGCCCGCGATCCGGAACCTGATCCGCGAGGGCAAGAACCACCAGATCCCGTCGTTCATGCAGTCCAGCGGCAACGAGGGAATGCTTTCGTTCGACCAGCACCTGGCCGAGCGGGTCCGCCAGCAGCTCATCACCTACGAGGCGGCGCTGGAGCTGTGCCACTCGGCCGAGGAGTTCCGCCGGCTCGCCGGGCGGCAGTAGCGCGAGGGGTCACTCATGGTTGCCACGAAGACGTACGAGTACCAGACCATCGGGCAGGACGGGAAGCGCGCCAAGGGCAAGATCGAGGCGTCCAACGAGCTCGCGGCCGCACAGGCGCTGCGCCAGCAGGGCCTGACCCCCCTGGCCATCACCAGCGCCGACACGCTCATGAAGCGCGACGTCCGGATTCCCGGGCTCGGCGACCGCACGACGCTGAAGGACCTGTCCGTCTTCGCGCGGCAGTTCGCCACGATGACACAGTCGGGCATGACGCTGCTGCGCTCCCTCGCGGTGCTGGAGGACCAGTCCCGGAAGCCGTCGCTGAAGAAGGCGCTGGGCGAGGTCCGCTCCGACATCGAGGGCGGCATGTCACTCTCCGCGGCGCTGGGCAAGCACCCGAAGGTGTTCCCGACGCTCATGGTCGCGATGATCCGGGCCGGCGAGACGGGCGGCTTCCTCGACAACGCCCTGGACCGCATCGCGACCAACTTCGAGAAGGACGCGGCGCTCCGCGGGAAGATCAAGAGTGCGCTGACGTACCCCGTGATCGTCCTCGCCTTCACCGCGGTCATGATCAGCGCGGTCCTGATCTTCATCGTGCCCATCTTCGAGACGATGTTCAAGCAGCTGGGCGGCGAGCTACCGCTGCCCACGCAGATCATCGTCACCGCCAGCCACACCCTGTTCTGGCTGGGCCCGCTGCTGATCATCGTCGGGATCGTCAGCACCGTCGCGTTCCGCCAGCTCATGGCCGGCAATCCGGCCGTGCGGCTGTGGTTCGACAAGGTGAAGCTCAAGCTGCCGGTCTTCGGGGCCCTGTTCACGAAGATCGCGCTGAGCCGCTTCTCCCGCAACCTCGGCACCCTGCTCGGCGTCGGCGTGCCCGTGCTGCAGGCGCTCGACGTCGTCGGCGCCACCACCGGCAACACCGTCATCACGGCGGCCATGCAGGACCTGCAACAGGCCGTTCGGGAGGGTCGCCCCATGTCGTCACAGCTGGGGCAGCACAAGATTTTCCCGCCCATGGTGGTCCAAATGGTGGAGGTCGGCGAAGAGAGCGGCCAAATCAGTCAGATGCTCGAAAAGGTTGCCGATTTCTACGACCGGGAGGTCGACAGCGCGGCCGAGGCACTCACCGCGTCGATCGAGCCGATCATGGTGCTCGTCATGGGCGGCGTGGTCGGCGGCATGATCATCTGCTTGTACCTGCCGATGTTCTCGATCTATCAGAACATCCAAAGTAATTGATGAATGTAAATATGAAAGCAACCGGACGACACCACAGCAGGCAACGCGAGCGCACCAGACGTTCCCGTTACTGAGAACACCACCGCAACACCCGCACACCACACCACCCGGCGAAAAGGCAGCGGAGCCTCGCCGCCATCACCCACCCGCCCAGGGAGCAGGAGGCTCACCCATGACCCAGACGCTGCGCAGGATGCAGAAGAAGCGTGCCGCCGGCGAAAGCGGGTTCACGCTCGTCGAGCTGCTCGTCGTCGTTGTCATCATCGGTGTACTCGTCGCGATCGCCGTGCCGATGTACCTGAACTACCGCAAGGGCGCGGCCAACAAGTCGGCCGAGTCCGACGTGCGCGCCGCCGTCAGCGCGGTGGAGCAGTTCTACACGGAGAACGACAACTCGTACCCGTTCAGCGGCGGCAGCACCGCGGACAAGCTCGTCTTCGGCACCACCGCGAGTGGCGCCACGGCTACGGGCGGTACCCCGCAGACCGCGACGCTCTCGCCGCAGAACAGCATGCAGTACAAGAACAACACGTCCTCGTACCGCATCTGTGGCATGAACGCCGACGGCAAGGTCATCTACGTCTACGACTCGGCCGTCGGTGGCTCGGTCAAGAAGGCGACCGCCCAGACCGACCTGGCCGCCTGCATCGCCAGCGCCACCCCGTAATACACACCGTCCGGCGGCGGCCCGCACCTGCAGACCGGGTGCGGGCCGCCACCGACCTCGCCGACCCGGGAAGGAGACCTGGCCATGGCGTTCCTGCTGGTCGTCGCCGGCGTCCTCGGCCTCGCGGTCGGCTCGTTCCTCAACGTCGTCATCCACCGCGTCCCCCGCGGCGAGTCGCTCCTGCGCCCGGCCTCCCACTGTCCACAGTGCATGGCCCCGGTGCGCCCCTGGCACAACGTCCCGGTCATCGGCTGGCTCGTCCTGCGCGGCCGGTGCGCCGACTGCGCGGCGAAGATCAGCGTGCGGTACCCCCTGGTCGAACTCGGCACCGGCGTGCTGTTCGTGGCCGTCGCCGCCCGCTTCGGCGACGGCCGCCCACTGATGCTGCCGGCCTGGCTCTACCTGGCCGCGATCGCCGTGGCCCTGGCCCTCATCGACCTCGACGTCCTGCGCCTGCCCAACGCGATCGTGCTGCCCTCCTACATCGTCGCCCCACTGCTGCTCCTGCCCGCGGTCGTCGTCGAGCGGGACTGGTCCGCGGGCCTGCGCGGGCTGCTGGCGATGGCCGTCCTGTGGACGTTCTACTTCCTGCTGTCGGTGGTGTACCCGGGCGGCATGGGCTTCGGCGACGTGAAGCTGGCCGGCGTCCTCGGCCTCTACCTCGGCTTCCTCGGCTGGTCCGCGGTCGCCGTCGGCACCCTCGCCGCGTTCGTCCTCGGCGGCGCCGCCGGCCTGGCCCTGATGGCCTTCGGCCGCGCCGGGCGCAAGACCGCCCTCCCGTTCGGCCCGGCGATGCTGGCCGGCGCGCTGCTGGCGCTGTTCGCCGCCGCGCCGATCACCGCCTGGTACAGCAACCTCCTCTCCGTCGGTCCTGTGTAGAAGGAGCACGATGGCTGCAGTCAACCTGATCGGGCTGGACATCGGCACGGTGTCCATCCGCGCGGCGGAGACCAGCAACAGCAAGGACGGGCCGATCATCAGCAACTTCGGCCACATCCTGCTGCCGCCCGGGGTCGTGCAGAACGGTGCCGTCCAGGACGAGCCGGCCGTCACCGCGGCGCTCAAGCAGCTGTGGTCGACGTTCAAGTTTCGCAGCCGCAAGGTCGCGCTCGGCGTCACCCACCAGCAGATCGTGGTCCGCGAGACAACCGTGGCCAACCTGCCGGCCAAGGAGATGCGCAAGGCCCTGCCGTTCCAGGTCCGCGACGCGCTGCCGCTGCCGCCGGAGCGCTCGCTCATCGACTTCTACCCCCTGGAGGAGCCCAGCGGCGACACGGTCCGCGGGCTGCTCATCGCCGCGCCGAAGGAGCCGGTGATGGCCGCGATCCGCGCGGTCGAGGCGGCCAAGCTGCACGTGGTCCACGTCGACCTGGCCTCGTTCGCACTGCTGCGGGCCGCGTCCCGGCTCGACGAGCAGGTCGAGGCCCTGGTCGACATCGGCGCCCACGCGACGAGCGTGGTCGTGCACCACGACGGCGAGCCGCTCATCGTGCGCACCATCCCCCGCGGCGGCAACGAGATCACCAAGACCATCGCCGACCGGCTCGACCTGCCGCTGCAGGCGGCCGAGGACCTCAAGTGCCGCATCGGCCTGCGCCCCGACGCCGACCCGGCGAGCGCGTCCGCCCTGCGCGAGTCGGTGCGCCCGCTCATCAACGAGATCGGCTCCTCCTTCGCCTACCTCACCGCCGGCGGCCGCCAGGCCCGGGTGAGCCGGCTGGCCGTCTCCGGCGGCGGGGCCATGCTGCCCGGCCTGCTCGACGCGCTGCGCGAGCAGCTCGGCGTCGAGGTGATCGCCGTCGACCCGGTGATGCGCGTCCGGGGCCTGCGCCGGGTCCGCCACGGCAGCCTGGAGCAGGTCCGGGCCTCGGCCGCGATCTCCGTCGGCCTGACGCTGGGGGCGACGGCATGAATGCCGATTGGAAAGAGCCGGAAGGGCGTCTCACGGGTATCGTGCTGCCGTCCTTCGAGGACCCGAACCAGGACGACGACCAGGACGAGTTCGAGCGCGACCGCCGCGCCCGCGCGGCGGCCGCCGAGGCCGGGGCGGCCGGCCCCCTCGTGCCGCTCGTGCCCTCGGGTCCTCCCCCGGCCTGGCCGCCCGCCGAGCCCGCCGGCACCGCGGAGCCGGTGTCACCGGTGGAGCCGCCGGCGCTGGAGCCGGTCGTCGCCGCTTCCCCGCGCCGCGAGTTTCCCCGGTACATCCACGGCGAGTTCGTGCTGCCCACCGAGGAGGCCACGGCCGCACCGATCGCACCGCCCGGCGGCGGCTTCGACCCGCTGACCGCGCCGGTCGACGTCCTCGAGTCGCACCTGCACCAACCCCCTGCGGCCGCGCCGCCGGAGGGCCTCCGCAATGCGTTGCCGTCGTGGGCCGCGCCACCGGCCGCCGAGGTCCAGCCGCGCACGCCGACCATCGAGATCCCACCGGAGCCGCCGGCCGAACCCGAGCCGGTCGCCGTCGAGCCGGTCACCGCGCCGCCGGCCGCCGAGCCCACGTGGGAGCCCGTGGTCGATGAACCGACGGCGCCCGTGGCCGTGGTGCCGGTGCCGGAGCCGGAGCCGGTGGCGGCCCAGGAGCCGGTCGCACCGCGGAAAGGCCCCTGGGAGGGGGCGCCGCACCCCGCGTTCCCGGACGCCACCGCGCGCACGTTCCGGATCCTGCCGATCGCCGCCGACCTGCTACCCCTGGAGATCTCCGAGACCAGGCACGTCCGCCGGGTCCGCAGCGTGGTCATCTCCGCCGTCGTGCTGGTCGCGGCGCTGGTCGTCGGCTGGTACGGCCTGGCCGTCGCCGACAACAACAGCGCCGCCGACGACCGCCAGGCGATCCTCGACACCAGTCAGGACCTGACGCGGCAGAAGCACAAGCAGTACGACGAGCTGACGCGAATCCAGACGGAATCCGGGAAGATCGACCAGCAGCTGCAGAAGCTGCTCGCCTACGACCTGTCCTGGTCGAAGCTCCTGGCCTCGCTGCGCACCACCGCGGCCGCGAAGAACGTGACGCTCAACGGCGTCACCGCGGCGCTGAGCCAGGAGGCCGTGAACGGCAAGGTCGAGGGCGACATCATCGGCACCGTCACGCTGACCGGCAAGGCGGCGAACAAGGCGACCGTGGCCGCCTACGTCGACGCGCTGGGCGGCGTGGCCGGGGTGACCAACCCGTTCCCGTCGGACGTGTCGCAGGACACCGAGGGCCTGGCGTTCACCATCCGCGTCGACATCACGAAGGCCGCCCTCGGCGGCCGGTTCACCAGCGCCGCGCCGTCGGCCAGCCCCAGCGGGAGCAAGTGATGCGACACGACCGGTTGTGGCTGCTCGGCGGCACCTTTCTCGCGATCGTCTTGGTGGCGTTCGGCTTCCTGTTCTTCATCCGCCCGAAGCAGCAGGACACCGACACCATCCGCGGCGAGGCCGCCGACGCCGAGCTGCTGGTGGCCAAGCAGCGGCGGGAGCTGGCCGAGCTGGCCCAGCAGCACGAGCACATCGACGAGTTCCGGGCCGCCCTGGCCAAGGACCAGGCCGCGCTGCCGGACGCCGACAAGGCCTCCGACTTCCTGCGCGAGCTGCAGAGCGCCGGCGAGCTGACCGGCGTGACCGTCAGCGGCGTCTCGGTCGGCGCGGCCGTCGACATCAAGGCCCTGGTCGGCTTCCAGGTCTACGCGCTGCCGGTGAGCCTCACCGTGGCCGGCCCGACGAGCAAGATGAACCCCTTCCTGGACCAGCTCCAGGTCGCCCAGCCGCGCGCGGTGCTCATCAGCGGCCTCAACTTCGCCCCGACGACCGGCAGCTGCGGCTGCGCCGAGAAGTCCAACGTGACCATCAACCTCCAGGCGTTCTACGCCCCCCTCAGCTAGCAGGCGACCATGAGACTCTCCCGCACCCCCCGCGGCGATGATGGGTTCAGCCTGGTCGAGACGCTCACGGCCATCGCCATCATGGGCGTGGTCATGACCGCGCTGACCACGTTCTTCGTCTCGACCACCAACACCGTCAACAAGGAGCGCGGCCTGCAGATGGCGATCCGGCTGGCCAGCGACGGCGTCGAGCTGGTCAAGTCGCTGCCCGGCTCCAGCCTCCCGGTCGGCCGCAGCCTGTCCGACGTCACCGGCCTGCTGACCTCCGACCCGATCCCGGGCCTGGACATCGGCCAGCTGAAGTCGTCGATGACCCTGGCCGCCGACAACTCGCTGCCGATCGGTGCGGCCAGTCTCAACCCGGTGCTGCCGGTCCAGCCCGAAATCATCCCGGTCAACGACGCCAGCTTCGAGCGGCACTGGTTCGTCGGCAGCTGCGTCGTCAACGCGGCGAAGCTGCTGACCGACCCGTCCTGCCTGCTGCCGTCGCCGGTGATCCCCAACCCGCTGGCCTACTACCGGGTCGTCATCGCCGTCACCTGGCAGAACTCGCGGGCCTGCGCCGGCGGTGAGTGCTCCTACATCACCGACACGCTCGTCGCCGCGTCCAGCACCGACCCGGTGTTCAACCCGAGCGTCACCGTCGCCCCGCCGCTGCCGGACAACCCCGGCAACCAGGCCAGCGACGTCGGCGTCCCGATCATCCCGCTGACGCTGACCGCGACCAGCTCCTACCCGCCACTGACCTGGTCCGCGCCCGAGGGGCTGCCGGCCGGCATCACCATCAACGACGCCGGACAGGTCACCGGCACCCCGACCACGCCCGGCACCTACGTGGTCCGCGTGGTCGTGAAGGACAACGCGAGCACCAACGACGCCTCGTTCAACTGGGTCGTCAACCCGGTGCCGAAGCTCACCGTGCCCGACCAGACCTGGGACGCCGGATCGACGGTCTCCTACCAGGTGCCGGTCACCGGTGGCACGCCGGCGCTGACGTGGAGCGCGACCGGGCTGCCGAGCGGCCTGAGCATCGACCCGGCCACCGGCATCATCAAGGGCAGCAGCACCGCCACCGGCGCCGCCGCGGTCGCCAACGTGACCGTCACTGTGAAGGACTCGTTCAAGCAGACCGCGACGGCGACGTTCAAGTGGAACACGAAGGTCGCGGTGCAGTACCCCAACTCGACGACCCCGATCGCGCTGACGAAGGGCGCCGCCTACAGCGGCTCGGTGTCGGCGTTCGGCGGCTCCGGCGGCTACACGTTCTCCTCGCCCTACCTGCCGCCCGGCCTGACGATGAGCCCGGCCGGTCTGGTCACCGGCACCGTGACGAGCGGGACGCGTTACCTGATCACCGTCAACGTCAAGGACAGCAACGGCGTCACGAACTCGACCGTCGTGCCGGTCAACGTCACGGTGCCGACGGGGCTACGGATCTCCACGCCGGCCCTCACGGCACCGGACAAGTCCAGCCCGAAGAGCACCGCGCTGACCTACACGGTGGCGGCGACGGCCGGCACGGCGCCGTACACCTGGGCCGTCTCGAACCTTCCGGCCGGGCTCGCGCTCAATCCGAGTACCGGCGCCATCACCGGAACCCCGACCACGGCCGGCGCCTCCGTGGTGAACCTGACGGTCACCGACAAGACCGGGGCAACGTCCGCCTTCGCGTTCGTCTGGACAATCACATGATTTCGCGGGTACTGCGACGACGAGGCGATGACCGCGGCGTCACCCTGGCCGAGATGGCGGTGACGATGGGCATCATGTCGGCCGTCATGGCCATCTTCACCACCGCGATCGTGCAGCTGTTCCAGGCCGGCAACAAGAACGAGCTGGTCGCGGCCACCCAGGCCCAGCTCAACAACGCCTTCCTGCGCCTGGACCGGGAGCTGCGCTACTCGGCCGGCTTCGGCCCCGTGCACACCGACGCCGACAACAACATGTTCGTCGAGTTCGTCAACACCGGCACGGCCAGCGGCACCCCCGAGTGCGCGCAGCTGGAGCTGTACAAGGCGACGAAGGTGCTGCGCCGGCAGGTGTGGCCGACCGGGACGAAGCCGCAGAACAAGTGGGCGGTCCTGGCCAGCAACGTCGTCGTCGCCCCGACGGACATCCAGGGCAAGACCGTCATGAGCACGTTCAACCTCATGCAGACGACCGAGAACACCGCGTTCCAGCGGCTGCAGGTCGTGCTCTACGTGCAGTCCAACCCGGGCCGCGGCCAGACCGCGGCCAAGACCGATCTCAAGTTCACCGCGCTGAACAGCAAGGCCAGCACGGACCCGAGCACCATCTGCCCGGAAGCGAGGCTCTGAGGTGTTGGCCGATCTGGTGCACCGGCTGCGCGCCCGGTTCGCGCGCCGCGACGAGGGCTCCCTGCCCCTCGCGATGATGCTGACGCTGGTCGGCACGTCCTTGTCGACGCTGATGGTGCCGGTCGTCATCACGCAGCTGCGCGACACCGCCGAGACGGCCGACCGGGCCAAGGCGGTGCACGCCGCGCAGGCCGGCATCGACCTGGTGCTGGGCACCATCCGCGCGTCGGGTGGCGTCATCTCCGGCCTCACCTGCATCCCCCTCGGCACGGAGCTGCTGGGCGCGGTCGGCGGCGGGCTGCCGGGCCGCTTCAAGGTGTCGGTGCAGTATCAGGACTCGACCAAGGCCCCGCTGACCTGCCCGGCCGGCGGTCACCTGACGTCGGTGCCGTACTTCGCGGTCATCACGGCCCAGGGCACGTCCAAGGGCGACGCCACCAGCCTCAAGGCCGCATTCGAACCGGCCGCCACCCGCACGCTCACCGCGACCTACGTCTTCCGGTTCACCAACGAGAACATCGAGGGCGGCCTGGTCAAGTTCCTCGGCGGCGCCTACTGCCTGGACGCCGGCTCCGGCTCCCCCGCCGTCGGCACGAACGTCACCACGCAGCCGTGCAGCTCCGGCAGCGCGCGGCAGACCTTCGCGTACACGAAGAATCTGACCCTGCAGCTGGTGTCGTCGAAGACGGCGGCCAACCCGCTCGGCATGTGCCTGGACTCCCTGCCGACCCCGGTGTCCGGCACGCTCGTCGCGTTCCAGGTGTGCGGGTCGCCGACGGTGCCGTACAACCAGCGCTGGAGCATCAACGACAGCTCCAGCTTCCAGTCCACCGCGACCAACGGCACGTCGCTGGGCAGCTTCTGCTTCCACGCCAAGGCGGCCAGCACGCCCGGCGCCTTCGTGGAGCTGGCCGCGTGCGGCGGCTCCGACAACACGCGCACGTTCGCGCCGGAGGCGGCCGTCGGCGCCGGCGCGGCCGGCCCGCCCGCGCAGATCGTCAACTTCAAGCAGTTCGGCCGCTGCATCGACGTGACGAACTTCGACATCGGCCTCGGGTTCATCATCGTGTGGCCGTGCAAGCAGGCCCCGAACCCGGCCAACGTGGGCTGGAACCAGCGGTTCACGGTCCCGACCACCGGCACCGGACTGGGCAGCATCACCGGGCAGATCTTCACGTTCGACAGTTCGAAGACGAAGGGCAACGTCTGCATGACGACCTTCGAGACCGGCGCGGCCTCGCACTTCGTGACGATGAAGGCGTGCCCGGCGACCACCGACGTGTCGACCCTGTGGACGGTGTCGTACCAGGAGAAGACCTACGGGGCGAGCTTCGTCATCAAGGACTACAAGGGGATGTGCCTGACCCCGACCAACCTCGACGACCCGAAGCTGCCGGCGGCCGACATCTTCAAGGGCAGCACCACGGTCAGCAAGCTCACCGTGGCCATCTGCGACGGGTCGAAGCTGCAGAAATGGAACGCGCCCGCGAACATCGAGGACCCGACACCCCTGAAGAACATCGGGGAAAAGTAGGGGCCCGGTTCAGGGCATCGGCCGGATGAGATTTGCCGCGGCCGGGACGAGGCTCTCGGTATGAGCATCAGGCTTTCGATATGAGCATCAGGCGCTCGGCATGAGCATCAGGCGCTCGATATGAGCATCACGGCGGAGGCTGCGCGCGGCGAGGTCTCGCTCGGGCGTCAGGCGGCGCTCGGGCTGGGGGCGGCGGTGGCCTACCTGACGGTCCGCGGGGCCGTCAGCGCGGTTGACGGGCGGGCGCAGGCGAATGCGGACGCTGTCGCGCGGCTCGAGCGCTCGCTGGGGTTGCGCGAATTCGTGGCGCCTTCTTTGGCGGGCGCGGGCGAGTGGCTGTACACCTGGGGGCATTGGCTTCTGATGGTGGCGCTGCTGGTCTGGCTGGCCCGGCGGGCGCCCGCGCTGTACTACCGGGCCCGGGACACGATGCTGGTCACGGCCGGGGTCGCGCTGTTCGCGTTCGTCGTCTACCCGGTCGCGCCCCCTGACCTGAGCGGGGGCCTGGCGTCGCTGCCGTCGCTCGATGCCGCGTGGGACGTGGTGCTGGGCCTGACGATCGTCGCCGTCGTCGATCGCGTATGGATGCGCGTCGCCGGGGCCGGGCTGGCCGCGCTGCTGCTCTGGTCGGTGGTGCTGACCGGGCACCACTACCTGCTCGACGTGTTGGCCGGGGCCGGGCTGGCGCTCGTCGCCTGGCTGTTCGTCCGGTCGCGGCGGCGGCCGCAGCGGCTGCGCGGATATGCGGGCTGGGACGGGCTCGACCTCCACAAAAGCGACTACGCAGAGTAGCTCGCCCGGCTACCCTGTGCGCATGGATCACCTCAGCACCGAGTACACCGGGTTCCCGGCCGATGTGATCCCGCTGCAGTATCAAGCTTTGCTGCTGACCGACGAGCGGCGGATGCGGGCCTTCGCCGACGCCATCGCCGCGGCCGTGCAGCCGGGAATGCGGGTCCTCGACCTCGGCGCCGGCACCGGCGTGCTCAGCTACTTCGCGGCCCGCGCGGGCGGGATCGTCACCGCGATCGAGCGCGAGCCGCGGGTGTTCGCCACGGCCCGGGCCGCACTGCGCGCCGCGACCGGCGACACCGTGCGGATCCTGCACGCCGACGCCCGCGACTACCTGCCGGACGAGCCGGTGGACCTGGTGCTGTGCGAGATGCTGCACGTCGGGCTGCTGCGGGAGCGGCAGGTCGAGGTGATCGGGGCGTTCAAGCGGCGGTACCTCCACCACGTCGGCGGCCCGCTGCCCCGGTTCCTGCCCGAGGCGACAGTGCAGGCGGTCCAGCCGGTCGAGCAGGACTTCACCTACATGGGCTACACGGTGCCGGCGCCGGTGTTCCAGCTGCCGGAGAGCATCCAGCCGCGCACGGTCGAGGTCGCGCCGCCGCAGGTGTTCCAGCAGTTCTTCTACAGCGAGCCGCTCCCGACCCGCTGCGGCGCCGACCTGGTCTTCGTGGCCGAACGCCCAGCTTTGGTCAACGCGGTCCGCCTGCTCACCAAGAACCTCCTGGCGTTGACGTACGACCCGGCGGGCAGCGTCGACTGGACCATGAACTACCTGGTCGTGCCGGTCAGCGAGCCGGTCGAAGTACTGCCGGGCGACGAGATCCGGGTCCGCTTCGACTACTCCCCCGGCGACGAGATCCCGGTCCTGACCGACAGTTTGCGGCTCTCCGTCCCCGCTCACGCCCACTGACGCCGGCTGTTCACGCCGGCTTGCGAAGAGCCGCCGGTCGCAGCCGGACCTCGGCATGTTGCAACGGGCGACAGCCTTGCTTCGCGCGGACGACCCGGTGAGGCCGGCATACCTCGCCCCCGCCGGGTCGCGCACCTGACGTCACCTGCACGAACAGCGCGCGAGCGCGCACCAGCACCGCGCGAGCACGCACAACCACCGCGCGAGCACGCACAACCACCGCGCCAGCGTGCACCGCTGCGGTCAGTGTTGCGCGGGCTCGTGGTCAGACGCGCGAGCACGCACAACCACCGCGCCAGCGTGCACCGCTGCGGTCAGTGTTGCGCGGGCTCGTGGTCAGAGGTGCTGCGGGACGCGCAGGCCGAGGTCGCGGTGCGCGCGGTTGATGACGGTGGCGTACGAGGCGATCATCCGTGTGTGACTGAACCGCTCGCGGCTGCCGAGGAGGCGCGGGGTGAACTGAGCGCGGCGGTCGACGGCCTCGGACCAGGCCGCCGCGATCGCGTCCGGCTCGGGTGCGGTGATGAGGCCGATGCCGTCGACGATCCGGGCGGTGTCGCCGATGTCGGTGGAGACCGGGACCGCGCCGCACATCGCGCCCTCGATCAGGCACAGCGGGGCGGCCTCGCCGCTGGTGGACGTGAGGGCGACGACGTCGGTCGCGGCGTACACGGCTTCCATGTCGCGGCGGATGCCCAGCAGGTGCAGCCGGCCGAGGAACCGCGGCTCGTCGTCGAACAGGTCGTTGAGCAGGCCGCACAGCTCCACGTTGGCCGTGGTCATGCCCGCGCCGCACATGAGGACGTGGCCGTTGGGCTCCCGCTCGAGGTAGCGGCGGCCCGCGGCCAGGAACAGCGGAATGTTCTTCATCGCGTCGTACCGCGCGGCCAGCGTCACCACCTCGGCCTTGGCCGGCACGCCCAGCGACCGGCGCAGCGCGGCCCGCTTGCGGCCCGTCACCGGCTGGAACCGGGTCAGGTCGACGCCGTTCGGAACGACCTTCAGGAGCCCTCCCGGAATGCCCGCTTTCTGGTACGCCGCGCGTGTCGACTCCGCACAACAGATCGCCGCGGCCACCCGACCGTCGGCGACCGCGGTCTTGAACTCCGCCAGTGCACTGCCCTGGTTCTCCGGGTCGGAGCGGTGCAGGCACACGATGACCGGCTTGCGCGGGAAGCCCGGCAGGTTGACCAGCCGCAGCGGCTGCTCCTTGAGCGAAAGGACAATATCGGCCCGCTCAGCGTGCGCGAACGCATTCGCCACCTCGGCCGCCGTGAACGTTTTGCGGGCCGCGGTGTCGCCCCCGATCCGCCGGCCCAGTGCCCGCACCTCGACGCCGATCGCGTGCAGCGATCGATAGCTGGCGTCGTCCTCCATACGCTGCAGGATCGTCTCCCGCCGCATGGCCCCATAGATGCTCAGCACCGAATGCTGATGACTTCCCCCGGTGTGCAGCCCGGCCACGACCGTCGTGTGCAGGGCCCGGGCACCGCCGGAGAAGAAGCCCTCATAGATCGACATCACGCGCAGTTGGCTAGTCACGGGCAAATCATCACCCGTCGTGGCCGTCCTGTCAGGTTGAACCAGTGAACTGTGCGTTTCCGGAAAGTCACGGATTAGCGGACGGCGTCCCTCAATACGGTGAGTCGCGATCGCGATCCGGTGAGTCGTCCGTTCGGCGCCGCCAGCTCATCCGAACGTCGCTACCATGTGCGGGCAAAACGGCTAAATCGCACAGGGAAGTGCGGTTGACGCACGCTTGATGCGCAGCCCTGTTCCCGCATGTGCGAACCCGTTCAGTTCTCGCGCTGCGCGGTGACGAGCCCACTTTCGTACGCCAGGATGACCAACTGCACCCGATCGCGCACGCCGGCCTTAGCGATCGCGCGCGTGACGTGCGTCTTGGCGGTGAGCGGGCTGATGTACAACTCCCGCGCGATCTCGTCATTGGACAGTCCACTCGCGACCAGCCGGACCACTTCAACTTCACGCGCGGTGAGGAAGTCGAGCCGCCGCCCCGCCCCAGCGAGCGGCCGCCGCGCGAACTCCGTCACCACCCGCGCGGTGACGCTCGGCGACAGCAGCGCCTCGCCCGCGGCCACCACCCGCACCGCCCGCCGCAGCTCGTCCGGTTCGACCTCCTTCGTCAGGAACCCGCTGGCCCCGGCCCGAAGCGCCGCGAAGACATAGTCATCGGTCTCGAACGTCGTCAACACGATCACGCGGGTCCCCGCCAGTCCGGGATCGCCGCAGATCCGCTCGGTCGCCGCGATCCCGTCCAGCCCCGGCATCCGGATGTCCATGAGCACGACGTCGGGCCGATGCGCCCGGGCGGCCCGCACGGCCTCGTCCCCGGTGCCCGCTTCCGCCACGACGTCGATGTCCCGGCTCCGCCGCAGCAGACTCCCGAACCCGGCCCGGACCAGGGCCTGGTCATCGGCGAGCAGCACGCGCACGGTCATGCCGGAATTTTCGCGTGTACAGCGAACCCGTGCTCGGCCGCCTCCGCGCGGAAGGTGCCACCGAGGGCCGTCACGCGCTCGGCGAGGCCGCGCAGGCCGTTCCCGCTCCGGCTTGCGGGCCGGTTCGCGCTGGTGCTGGTGCCGGAGCCGTGGCCAGAGGCGGTGCCGGAGCTGGAGCGGCAGCCGGAGGCGGTGTCAGAGCCGCGGCCGGAGGTGATCCCGGAGCCGAAGCCGGAAGCGGTCCCGGAGCCGCGGCCGGAGGTGGTGCTGGAGCTGGAGCCGTGGCCAGAGGCGGTGCCGGAGCCGGAGCCGCGGCCGGAGGTGGTGCTGGAGCTGGAGCCGTGGCCAGAGGCGGTACCGGCGCCGGAGCCGCGACCAGAGACGGTGCCGGAGCCGGAGCCGGAGCCGGAGCCGGAGCCGGAGCCGGAGCCGCGGCCGAAGGTGGTGCCGGAGCCGCGGCTGGAGGTGGCCGGGGCCGGGCCGGTGCCGTCGTCGATGACGGTGACCGAGGTGGGCGGTCCATAGTGGACTCGTACGGTGGCGTGCTGGGCCGCGGCGTGTTTCACGACGTTCGTCAAGGACTCTTTGATGATCGCGGCGGTCACTAGGAGTACCGGCAAAGGCACATCATCCGGGGAGCCGTCGATCTCCAGGGTCGCGTCCAGCCCCGTCGATCGGATGTCCTTCACCAAAGCATCGATGTCGGGCGGGGCGACCGGCGGCGTGATGGCGGACCCGTCGGCGGACGGCGTGCTGCCCGTCGTCTCGCCAGGTGTGCGCAGGACGCCGACCAGCGCGGACAGGTCGGCCATCGCGCGGCGGCGGACGTCCTGGGCCAGCCGGAGCGCCGCGCGCGCCTCGTCAGGGTCGGAGTCGAGAGCGTCGGCCGCGACGTTCACATGGACACCGACCACTGCAAGTGTGTGCGCGACCGCGTCGTGTACCTCCTGAGCGAGTCGCAATCGCTCAGCCGTGCGCTGTTCGTCCAGTTCGGTGCGCAGGCGCTGGAGGGATTCGGCCTGGAGGCGGCGCCAGGTGCGGTACGACACCGTGATCGCCAGCACCGCGGACAGCCACAACGCGTCGGTGCCGACGCTGGCGGTGGACTCACGGGCTGTGTGCATCAGCACGGTCCAGTTCAGGTTGAACGCGGTCAGTGCGTTGACGACAGCGATTATGACGACTGTGGTGGTACTGCGAACAAGTGCGGCCTGCACATACAGCATCGTCGCCGGGAACAGCCAGCCCACCTCGGTCAGCAGCGAAACGCGCTGCGCGGCGATGGCGGCGGCGCCGATGAGCAGGCCGGTCAGCGGGTAGCGGCGCTGCAGCCAGAGCAGCAGCCCCAAAGTCCAGGCCAGGGCAATCGGGCCCGGCTCGGTGAGCGCCGTCCCGGCCACCGCGGAGCCGGTGAACACGCCGACGACCGTGACGACGGTGAACACGGCGGTCATGCGGCGGGTCAGCGGTTGCATTGGACCACCGTCCCACGCCCGACGCCGGTGACGTCGATGGTGTGCGTTTGTGTGAGGAGTACGCCGATGAGTGCGGTGGCCAGACCGATCACCAGCCCCCGCATGGTGTTGTCCATAATCATGCCGTTGACGCTAGGGATCGCCGGCGGTCGTGGCGTCGTCCGCGCGGAGACACCGGGGCGTACACCATTTGGTGCAGGCCCCGGCTCCCGGTGACCGGGTGGGTGCCCCGTAGGGCCGCGCCTAGCGTTGGTCGGCATGAGAGCCCATCGCTGCGGCCGCCACGTCGTGCTGGCCAACCCGGCCGCCCGCATCCCGGTGTGGATGGAGTGCGCCGTGCACCGGTTCACGCCGCTGCAGGTGACCCGCCGCTTCACCGAGATGGTGCACCTGGAGTTCAACGCCGAGGAGACCCTGCACGTGCAGAACATCGTCGCGCACGCAATGCTCTGAAACGCACGAACGCACGAACGCACGAACGCACGAACGCAACGGGTGCACGGACGCACGCATGCGCGCAACGGGCACGCGAACGCTCGGACGTGCGCACTGCGGACGCACGTACGCGAAAGAACGGACGTACGAAACGGGCACGCGAACGCCACGCGCGCGGACGCAACGCACGCATGCAGTGGACGAAAGCGCGAACGTACGCGCGATGGACGTACGGACGAACCAACACGCGCGCGAACGGGCCTATGGACGGGAATGGACGTGCCGGACGTGCGCGGAGCGAACGTGCGGGCATGCGGGACCGCGGGACACGCGGGACGTGCGGGACGTGCAGGGAGCGGACATGCGGGACGTGCGGACCTGCGGGACGTGCGGACGTGCGGAACGGCTACAGGAGACCGGGGTAGAGCAGTGCGAGTTCGTTCGGGTAGGCGGCGATCAGGCGTAGTTCGTCGTCGGTCAGTGGGCGGCCCGTCGCCGCGTTGCACAGTTGGACCAGTTGGAACGTCTTCGTCTCGTCCGTGACCTCGATGTCCAGGTCGTCCATGACGTGACGGAAGCCGGCCAAGCCGCCGTACTCGCCGGTGAGCACGATCCGGCCGGCCCGTGCGTGGCGGTCGGCGGGGTGTGGGCCCAGCAGCTCCTCGTCGTAGAGCTCGTAGTTGCGGTGGTCCTTGAGCGCTCCGTCGGCGTGGATGCCTGACTCGTGCGCGAATGCGTTTGGGCCGACGCCGGGCTGGTTGTTGGGCAGTGGCTGGCCGAACGCGTAAGCGGCCCAGCTCGAGAATCGCCTGGCCCAGGTCAGGTCGAGCTCGTCGCCGATCTCGGCGCCGTCGGGCACGCCGAAGCCGTGGCGCAGTGCCAGGATGCAGGAGACCAGGTCGGCGTTGCCGGAGCGCTCGCCGATGCCGTTGACGCAGGTGTTGATCCACGCATCCTGGCCGGCCGCCAGATCGCCGAACGCGCCGGCGAGTGAGTTGGCCACAGCCATGCCCAGGTCGTTGTGGCAGTGCGTCTCGATCGGCATCCCGGTGGCGCCGGCCAGCTTTGCGAAACGCTCACCGATGCGCCCTGGTGTGTCGCCGCCGATGGTGTCGCAGTAGCGCAGGCGGACCGCCCCGGCCTCGCGGGCGGCCAGGGCGAACTCGGTCAGGAAGCCCTCGTCGGTGCGCGAGCCGTCCTCGGCGTTGACGCCGATGGTCTCGGCCCCGGCGTCGACCGCCGCCTTCACCGCCGCGACCATCTCCCGGATCAGCGCGTCCCGGTCGAGCTTGCCGCGGAACTTGTTCTGCAGCATCTGGTCGGAGGTGGAGATGGACAGGTTGTAGTGCCGCAGTCCCAGCCCGGCTGACCGCTCGACGTCGGCCGCGACGGCCCGGCACCAGCCCGACAGCCGCAGCGACCCGAACGCACCGGCCTGCTCAAGGGCGGTTTGCGCGCGGACGTACGGCACCTCGTGAAACAGGAACGGGAACCCGATCTCGGACTGCGCGACGCCCAGCCGCCCCAGGTAGAAGTTCACCATCGTCTTGCCGAACTTGGACAGCCCGGTCCGGGCTGTCTGCACTCCGTCGCGGTTGGTGACGTCGAGGAAGTGGATACGCGGCCGGCGATCACTGGTTGACATGGATCCAGGTTGACGCTAATCCTTGATTTGTGTCAACGTTGACTAAAATCAACGTGCCTGGCGCAAGTCAACGTGCAAACCGCCAATCAACGTGCGACCGCGCAAATCAACATGTGCTGCACAAGTCAACGTCCGAGCGCACAAGTCAACGTGGGGCGCGCAGATCAACGTCGGGCAGGCAAGTCAACGTCCGAGCGCGCAAGTCAACGTGGGGCGCAGATCTACATCGGGCAGGCAAGTTAACGTTCGAGCGCGCAAATCAACGTGGGACGCGCAGATCAACGTCGGGCAGGCAAGTCAACGTCCGAGCGCGCAAATCAACATGAGGGCGCGGGTTCAACGGGGGGTGCGCAGGTCAACGTGGGGCTACGGCAGTGCCGGAGCGGCGGAAGGAACTTGGTGGCGGCAGAATGCACGCGGCGGCGGCGGCGAAAGCGGCAACCGGCAACCGGCAACCGGCAACCGGCAACCGGCAACGGGCAACGGGCAACGGGCAACGGGCAACGGGCAACGGGCAACGGGCAGTATGGGAGCGTCAACGTGAACGACTGGATGAGTGCGGACGAGGCGGCTCGGCGGTTGGGGGTCAAGTCCACATCGCTGTACTCGTACGTCAGCCGCGGTACCCTCACCAGGCGCAAAAGCCCAGACGGCCGTAGCACCTTCAATCGGGCCGAGATCGAGGAGTTGGCCCGCCGCGGGCGGCCGCGGCGGCAAGCCGGCTCCACCGAGCTCGTCATCGAGTCGGCCATCACGCTGCTCGGCGAGGACCGGCACAGCTATCGCGGCCGGGACGCGGTCGGGCTCGCCGAGGACTGGACGCTCGAGGAGACCGCTGTCTGGCTGTGGACCGGCCTGCGGTTCGACAGTATTGAAAGCCTGATAACCATCAACCGTCTGGGCAGCTGGGACGCCGACCCGGCCGCCCTCGCGGCGGCCGAGCAGGCCCAGCAAGGGCTCCCCGCCGCCGTGCTGCCGCTGGAACGGCTCCAGCTCATCGTGACCGCCCTCGCCGCGGTGAACCCGGTCCGGCTCAACCTCGAAACCGAGGCCGTCATCGCGACCGGCACGGCGCTCATGGCCGGCATGGTCGACGCATTGCCCAGCCGCCGCCAGCGCCGGGGTGGAGACCCCGGTTTGCAGCAGAGCGAGTCGCTGCACGCCCGGCTGTGGCGCAAGCTCGCCGGGTCGAAGGCCGACGAGCGGCTGGCCGACGCGCTGCGGTTCGCCATGGTGCTGCTGGCCGACCACGAGCTGGCCGCCTCCACGCTCGCCGCGCGGGTCGCCGCCTCCGTGCGGGCCGACCCCTACGCCGTGGTCACGGCCGGGCTCGGGGTCACCAGCGGCGCCCTGCACGGCGGGGCGTCGCTCGGCGTCGAGTCGATGCTGGCCGAGATCACCGAGCCGGACCGGGCCGCGCACGTCATCGGGGAGCGGCTGCGGCGCGGTGAGCGGATCAGCGGCTTCGGGCACGCCGTCTACCACGACGGTGACGGCCGCGCCGACGCCCTGCTCGCGAAGGTCCGCCGAGCGGTGCGCGGCCATCCTCGCCTCGCCGTCGCCGATGCGGTGCTCGAGGAGGCCGCGACGCACCGGCTGCCGGCCATAAACGTGGACTTCCCGCTCGGCCTCCTGACCCATCTCGCCGGCATGCCCCGCGGTGCCGGTGAGGCGATCTTCGGCATTGCCCGGACGGCCGGGTGGCTGGCGCACGCGATGGAGGAGTACCAGAAACCCACGCGTCTGCGACTGCGCGCCGCCTACACAGGGCCCACGGAATAGCCGGCGGGTCGATACAGTCGGTAGGTGACCACGGACAACCCGTTCTTCGCGCCGAGTGACCTGCCCTATCAGCTGCCGCCCTTCGACCGCATCGAGGTCGGGCATTACCGGCCGGCTTTCGAGCGTGGGATGGAGGAGCAGCGGGCCGAGGTCGCGGCCATCGTCGCCGACCCCGCCGAGCCGACGTTCGACAACACGCTCGTGGCCCTGGAACGCTCGGGGCGGACCCTGCAGCGTGTCTCGGCCGCCTTCTTCACCCTGACCAGCTCGCACACGTCGGACGAGCTCCAGGCGATCGAGGGTGAGGTCGTGCCGGAGCTGTCCGCGCACAGCGACGCCATCATGCTCGACGCCGGGCTCTACGCGCGCATCAGCGACCTCTACGCCCGCCGCGGCGAGCTCGGGCTCGACGCGGAGCAGGCCTGGCTGCTGGAGCGGTACCGCACCGACTTCGTGCGGGCCGGGGCCGAGCTCACGGCCGAGCAGCACGAGCGGCTGCGCGCGCTGAACGCCGAGCTGGCCGGGCTGGCCACCGACTACGGCAACCGGGTCCGCGACGAGATGAAGGCCCGGGCCGTGGTCGTCGACGACGAGTCGGCCCTCGACGGGCTCTCCGCCGACGCGATCGCGGCCGCCGCGGTCGCCGGCAAGGACCGCGGGCTCGACGGGAAGTACGTGCTCAACCTGATCCTGCCGACTTCGCAGCCGCCGCTGGCCGCGCTGCACGACCGGGGCCTGCGCGAGCGGCTGCACAACGCGTCCATCGGGCGCGGCGCCGACGGCGAGAACGACACCACCGGGCTGGTGCTGCGGATCGCGCGGCTGCGGGCCCAACGGGCCCGGCTGCTCGGCTACGAGCACCACGCCGCCTACAACATCGCCGACAACACGGCCCGCTCGGTCGCGGCCGTCGAGGAGATGCTGGCGAAGGTGGTACCGCCGGCGATGGCCAACGCCGCCGCCGAGGCCGACGACCTGCAGGCCGTCATCGGCGACGAATACACGCTGCAGCCTTGGGACTGGGCGTACAACACCGAACAGCTCCGCCGCGCGCGCTACGCCATCGACGAGAGTGCGCTGCGGCCATACTTCGAGCTCGAGCGCGTCCTGCACGACGGTGTCTTCTACGCCGCGGGGCAGCTCTACGGGTTGCGCTTCAGCGAACGGCCCGACCTCAAGGCGTACCATCAAGATGCCCGGGTCTTTGAAGTTTTTGACCATGACGGCAGTCAGCTCGGACTCTTCATCGGCGACTTCTTCACGCGCGCCTCGAAGCGGGGCGGTGCGTGGGCCAACGCGCTCGTGCCGCAGTCCGGGCTGTTCGGCACGTCACCGGTCGTGTGCAACAACCTCAACATCAACCGGGCCCCGGAGGGCGAGCCGACGCTGCTCACCCTGGATGAGGTCCGCACCATGTTCCACGAGTTCGGTCACGCTCTGCACACGCTTTTCTCGGCAGTGCAATACCCCAAGTTTGCGGGTACTCGTGTGCCGCGCGACTTCGTGGAGTACCCCTCGCAGGTCAACGAGGTCTGGATGCTGTGGCCCGAAGTGCTGGAGCACTACGCCCACCACCACGTCACCGGCGACCGCCTGCCACAGGAGGTCATCGATCGCCTGCACGCCGCCGAGCAGTTCAACAAGGGTTTCGGAACGGTGGAGTACTTGGCCGCGACCCTGCTCGACCTGGCCTGGCATACGTTGAGCGCCGAGGAGGCGGAGGCGGTCACCGATGTCATGGCATTCGAGGCCGAGGCGCTGGAGCGGGCCGGAGTCGCGACGCCGTTCGTCCCGCCACGTTACCGCAGCCCCTACTTCGCGCACATCTTCAGTGGCGCCGCGTACAGTGCCGGTTACTACTCGTACCTGTGGAGCGAGGTCCTCGACGCCGACACCGTCGACTGGCTCACCGAACGCGGTGGCCTGCGGCGTGACAGCGGCGACGCGTTCCGTGACGGCCTCCTCGCAAAGGGTGGCAGCGCCGACGCGATGGACGTCTACCGGGCGTTCCGCGGCCGTGACCCGCTGATCGAACCGCTGCTCAAGCGTCGGGGCCTGCTCGGTGACGCTGCGTGAAGTTCCTTAGGTTTCCTTAGGTTTGGTTTAAAGGGCCGAATCCCATCTTTCGGTACTGGCGCCACGTTCCCTAAGCTGTCGCGGTGCGTGGCGCCACCCCCCGGCGCAGGCGCGCGGCCGCACGTCGTCTGCACTTCAGCAGATTGATGTTGCTGACCGTGGTCAGCCTCGTCGCCTCGTTGATCAGTGTCGGTGTGTCCTGGGCGATTTTCCCCCAGTCAGCACCGACTCCCGTCGCGGACGACACCAGCTTCGACTCCGCCAAATTCTATGAGACACACGTCCGCGCGAACGCGGCCCGCGGCGCCGCCCAGGCCGTCGTGCCGGGCCAGCCGCTGGTGCCGAAGCCGGTGGCCGGGCTGACCCAGGAGCAGACCAACAACGCCTACATCGTGGTGCAGGTGGGCCGGCAGATGAACCTGCCCGAGCGGGCCATGGTGGTCGCGATCGCGACGGCGCTGCAGGAGACGTACCTCAAGAACCTGGCCAACCCCAAGGTCCCGGCGTCGATGAAGCTGCCGCATGAGGGCACCGGCACCAACTTCGACTCGCTCGGCATCTTCCAGCAGCGGGCCAGCATCTGGGGCACTCCGGAGCAGCTCATGGACCCGGCGTACGCGTCGGCGAAGTTCTACACGAAACTCCAGGCAGTGAGCGGCTGGGAGAAGATGAGCGTCACGAACGCCGCCCAGGCCGTCCAGCGCAGCGCCTTCGCCAGCGCTTACGCGAAGCACGCGACCCTGGCGCAGAAGATCGTGGACGCGCTCAACATCGACGATTAGGCCACGCGGTGGCCGGCCTTTCCCTGGGGCCGGCCTTGTCTTTTGCGGCCGCGCGGAGGCCGTCTTTCCTTGGCGGCCGCGTGGCTTTTCTTGCGTGCCACTGGTCCAACCAGTTGATGGGTGGCAGAGTGTGCCGCGTGGAGTTCGTGCCCGCCAGCCGCAGCTCGGTGTCCGATCACGTCTTCGCGCAGGTCCGCGACGCGATCCTGGCCGGGGACTACCCACCGGACGCCGGGCTGCCCAGCGAGCGCGACCTCGCGGCGACGTTCCAGGTCAACCGGCATGCGGTCCGGGAGGCGCTGCGCCGACTGCAGCAGCTCGGCCTCGTCCGGGTCAGCCAGGGCGGCGCGACGAAAGTCCTCGACTGGCGCGAACACGCCGGCCTCGACTTGGCGATGGCGGCCGGCGCGCAGGACCGGCTCCCCGTCGACAACTTGGTCCGCGACGTGCTCGAAATGCGGGCCTGCCTCGGCGCCGACGCCGCACGACTGTGCGCACAACGTGCAAGTCATGACGACAAAACCAAAATCAACCAAGCCATCGAGGTGTACAGCCAGCAGGCGCCCGACCTAGAACGTATGGGCGCCGCCAACATCGCCCTCTGGCGCACGATCCTCCTCGGCAGCGGCAACACCGCCTACCTGCTGGCCTTCAACAGCCTCGTCGGCGGCGCACTGGCCGTGGGCCGGGTGCCGGCCGCGCACCGGACCGCCGAGCTGCTCGACATCGCCGGCCATCGCCGCCTCGGGGAGCACATCGCCGCCGGGAGCGCGGACGAGGCCGAACTGCAGGCCAAGACGCTGCTCAACGCCCCCGTGCACACGTCAAGGAAGGGAGGAACCCCCGCATGATCCCCGCCGTGTTGTATGCCGTGCCGGCGTTCCTGCTGCTCATCATCATCGAGGCCGTCTCGTATCGCTTCCTCCCCGACGACGAGGAGCGCGGCTACGAGGTCCGCGACACCGCCACCAGCCTGTCGATGGGCCTGGGCAGCCAGATCATCGGCGTGCCGTGGAAGCTGGTCGTCGCCGTCGCGTTCGCCGGCCTGTACGTCCTGACGCCCCTCAAGCTCGACCCCGCCAGCCCGTGGACCTGGTTGATCGTGTTCTTCGCCGACGACTTCGCGTACTACTGGTTCCACCGCCTCCACCACGAAGTCCGCGTGTTCTGGGCCGGCCACGTCGTGCACCACTCGTCGGTGTTCTTCAACCTGAGTACCGCGCTGCGGCAGAGCTGGACCCCGATGACAGGCACCCCGTTCTGGCTGTTCCTGCCGCTGCTGGGCATCCCGCCGTGGTTGGTGTTCCTGCAGCAGTCGATCAGCCTGGCATACCAGTTCTTCCTGCACAGCGAGCGCGTCACCACCCTGTGGCGCCCGATCGAATGGCTCTTCAACACCCCGTCCCACCACCGCGTACACCACGGCGCCAACGAGGAGTACCTGGACCGCAACTACGGCGGCATCCTGATCATCTGGGACCGCCTGTTCGGCACTTTCGAACCCGAGCGCGCCCGAGTCCAGTACGGCCTGACGAAGAACATCACCACGTTCAACCCACTGCGCGTCGCCACCCACGAGTACACCGCGATCTGGCAAGACGTCCGCACGGCGACAACCTGGACGGACCGCCTACGCTACGTCTTCGGCCGCCCGGGTTGGCAACCCGCGACATGAGCAAATCAACACGAACTTTGTTCGCAGCGCCCAAATCAATACGAACTTTGTTCGTCACTCCCAAATCAACACGACCTTTGTTCGTCACGCCCCATGTCGCACGAACGTTGTTCGTCATCCCCCAGGCCGCCTTGACTTTGTTCGTCATCGCCGCAGCCGTCGAACTGATCGGCGTAGCGACGGACATCCAAAGCCTGCAGTGGATCGCTAAGCCCCTGCTCGCGCCGTTGCTCATCTGGTTCGTGCTGACCAACCACGGGGGCCGGCTCCTGGTCGCTGCCCTGGCCTTCGCCACGGCGGGCGACATCGCGCTGCTCATCCCGGGCCAGCTGTGGTTCCTGCTCGGCATGGCCGCGTTCCTTGGAACACAGATCGCGTTGACGATCGCGTTCGTCAGTCAACGTCGACCGAAGATATGGACAGTCGTCGGCTATGTCACGCTGTGGGCTGCGGTCAACGCCGCACTCTGGAGTCAACTCGGTGCGCTGCGCGTCCCGATCCTCGTCTACAGCGTCGCCCTGACCGCCATGGCGTGCGCCGCCACCGCGGTGTCGGCAAGGACAGGAGCCGGCGGTACGCTGTTCCTGCTGTCAGACCTGCTCATCGGCGTTGGCGCGGCGAACATGGACTTCCCGGGCCGCGACCTCGTGGTGATGTCGACGTACGCGGCAGCGCTCTACCTGATCACCACCGGAAGCGCGGTCAATGCCCGCGCAGGCGAAGCCGACACAAGCGAAGCCGACACAAGCGAAGCCGACGGGCCAGCTCCGCCCGCTCATCACTGCTCAGCCCGTCCAAGCGGGTCCCGGCATCCGGCTCAACCTGCTTCACCCGAAACCGCACCACAGTCTGGGCCAAATCGAAATCCCGCACGACCTGCCCGACCGAGCGATCACCACGCTGACACAGCTCGATAATCTCAGCCCTGAACTGAGGCGTGCACGCCCGACAAGGCCTCAACCACTTCTGACGTTGAGCGTGCGACAGTCCGTGGCGGTGCACGCTTACACGGTGCTCGCGCACGTGACGTTGGACGTGCGACGGGCCGCGGCGGTGCACGCTTACACGGTGCTCGCGCACGAGGCGTCGGACGTACGACGGGCCGCGGCGGTGCACGCTTACACGGTGCTCGCGCACGAGGCGTCGGACGTACGACGGGCCGCGGCGGTGCACGCTTACACGATGCTCGCGCACGAGGCGTCGGACGTACGA
>NZ_JBITDU010000006.1:337909-368211 GCF_044454505.1 Dactylosporangium sp. NPDC051541 | reverse complement strand
CGGACGTACACGGGCCGCGGCGGTGCACGCTTGCACGATGCTCGCGCACGAGGCGTCGGACGTACGACGGGCCGCGGCGGTGCACGCTTGCACGATGCTCGCGCACGAGGCGTCGGACGTACGACGGGCCGCGGCGGTGCACGCTTGCACGATGCTCGCGCGGGTGCGGTCAGGCGTGGGACAGGCCTCGCCAGCGGGCGCCCACGCGGCGTTCGCGGCGGCGCTTGAGGAAGCGGGCTGCTCGGTAGAGGCGGGCGTACCAGCTTGGGGCGGTCCGGATCAGGAGGGCGCCGATGGCTGCCGGCACCATGTTCGCGACGACGATGTCGACATCGGGGGCGGTCGCGCGGAGGTACGCTTCGAGCAGGTCGGGCGTGACCCAGTCGTCGCTGTCGACGAGCCATACGAAGTCACCGCCGGCCGCGGCCAGACCGGTGTTGCGGGCCACGGACGGTCCGAGGTTGACCGGGTGGTGCAATACGCGCACCGGGAACGGCGCCTCGCGCAGCAGTGCGCCCGCGACCTCCATCGACCCGTCCGTCGAGGCGTCGTCGACGATCGTCAGCGACACCCGGACATCGTTCGGGATGCGCAAAGCGAGCAGCGCGGCCAGGGCCCGCCCGACATGCCGCTCGGCGTTGTACACCGGCATGACGATCGACACGTGCACGGTCACACCGTCACTTCGGCCCGGTCCGTGAGCCGCGCGGACGCGCCAATCAGCCATTCGTAAGCCGCGGTGAGAGCGGCCGCTTGCGCCTGCGGCGTGTGACGGACGGCGAACGCTTCCTGCAGTCGCGGGCGACTCGGCTGCCCGGTGTGCAGGACCGTGTTCAGTTCCGCGGCGACCTGCTCGGAAGTGTGCAGGTCCGGGTCCAGACCGAGGGAGTCGAGCGCCGGGATGCTGCGCGCCACGAGCGGCAGTCCGGCGGCGCCCGCCTCCAGCAGCGCCAAGGGGCAGCTCTCCCAGGCGGCCGTGTGGAGGTACACGTCGGCGGCGGCCAGGTGCGCGGCCACCGCGTCCGGCGGGAGCCAGCCGGTGACCGTCACGCCGGCCGCCCGCAGCTGGGCCTCCAGCGCGGGGTCGCCTCCACCGATCCAGATCCAGTGCGCCGCGACGTCGATCCGGGCCATGACATCGAGCAGGAAGTGCGGGTCCTTCTGCGCACCGACCCGGCCGACGGTCACCACCGTCGGCGTGGCGGCGCATGCGCGGATGCGCGGTGCGCGGATGCGTGTTGTGTTCGGGACGTGCACGGCCGGCAGTCCGAGCGCGGCGGCCAGGTCGGCCTCGCGCGGGCTCACGCACACCGCGAGGCCGGTGCGCTCGGCCAGAGCCTGCTCGATCCGGCGCGCGGTCCGGATCAGGCCCGGAGGCACGGTCGCCGGGTCGCGTTCGAAGGCGAAGCAGTGCGGGGTGTACGCGATCGGCGGGCCCGACCTGGGCAGGACGAGGCGGCCGACGAGGCCGGCCCACGCCGAGTGCAGGTGGACGACGGCAGGGCGGGCGGCCGCGACCGCGCGGCGCAGGGCCCGGGCCAGGGCCAGGTGGCTTCGACCGGCGGCGTGGTGCGCGGCGAAGTCGGCGGTGTCCGCATCCACCCGGTCCCTGCCTCGGTCGCTGTCCCAGCCTCGGTGGCGATCGCTGTCCCGGACCTGGTCGCCGTCCCAGTCCTGGTCTCCGTCCCTGTGCTGGTCTCCGTCCCCGTGCTGGTCTCCGTTCCGGTCGCTGTACCAGGCCCGGTCCCGGCTCCAGCTTCGACCCAGATCCCGATCGCGGTTCAGGCTTCGGTCACGATCCTGCGCGCGTTGGCTGTCTCGGTTCAGGCTTCGGTCGCGGTCATGCTCGCAGTCGAGCTGTCGCTTCCCGCCCCGGTCGCGGTTCTGCTCGCGGTTCTGCTCGCGGTTCTCGCTTCGGTCTCGGCCTCGGTTGCGGTCTCGGGTCAGCAGGTGGTGCTCGTACTGGGGCGTCGACCGGGCGAACTCGGCGATCGCTACAGCCGTCCCACCGTGCGCGGAATCGGTGACGTGCAGGATTCGAGCGGTCATGCGTACCTCCGAGCGCTCGAACGCACATCGACTGACTGCGGACCGTCGGCACGGCGTTGGATGCGGGACGGCGCAACGTTGGCACTGCGCCCGGCGCCTCGGTCGGCGCTAAGGTCGACGCCGCCTTTGGCACCGCGCCCGGCGCTACGGTCGGCGTCCCGGTCAGCACTGCGGTCGGCTCTACGGTCGGCGCTACCGTCGGCGTCCCAGTGAGCACTGCGATCGGCTCTACAGTCGGCGCCTCGCTCGGCGCTACCGTCGGCGTCCCGGTCAGCACCGCGGTCGGCTCTACAGTCGGCGCTACCGTCTGCGTCCCGGTGAGCACCGCGGTCGGCACTGCAGTCGCCGCGTCGTTCGGCCCTGCGCTCTGCATCCCGGTCAGTGCTGCAGTCGGCGCGTCGTTCGGCGTTCCGGTCGGCGTCTCGGTCGGCGGCGACTTGGGCGCGGTTCGGCCGTGGGTGGGTGACGGCCGGCGGCTGGGTCATCGCGACGCGTGGGCGGCGACGTGGGCGGTGCGGCGCAGGCGGGCGATGGTGATCAGGCTGGCGGCGCCGACGGCGAGGATGAGGCCGGCGGCGGTGTACCCGAGCGCGAGGTGGGTGTCGGCCAAGGTCTGCGCGGCCGGTTCGGCGGTGGTCGGTGCGGCCAGGGCGGCGGGGGCGGACGCGGTGGCGGCGGCCAATCCGGCGCCGATCGTTGCGAGTACTTGCGAGCGACGCATCAGCGGTGTCCTCCTCGACGGATACCGGACGTTTTCCGATTTACGGACAGTATCAGCCTGAATACTTTGCGTTAGACATGGACACCCCAAAACCGGACGTACCCCTTCCGGGTACGCGCCGCCGCGCGTCGCGTGTCGCAGGGTAGCGAGTCGGTAACGTTTCGTGTGTGAAGGTGGATGTGCGCGCGTTGCTGCTGCGGTACCGCCTGGTCGAACTCGCCGCCGGGTTATGCGCCCTCGGGCTCGTGCTGCGCGCCCGCGCCCTGCTGCCGGCCCAGCACTTCTCCGACGGTGACTACATCGCCGCGCTGAACAACGGCACGACCGCGATCCGTCCCGACCCGTACTACCGCTCGATCGCCGTCTTCTACGCGCTCCTCGGCCTCGACGACCACCCGCGCGTGACCGCGATGCTGCAGCTGGCTTTGTTCGTCGCCGCGATCGCCCTGGCCTTGGGGCCGGCCGCGCGATGGAGCACGATGGCCCTCGCCGCGGCCGCGATCGGGCTCGGCGGGGTGTACCTGACGCAGTACTCGAAAGATGCCGTCGTTCTGCTGTTCGTTTTGCCGATTCTGCTCGTCCTGCGCATCGACGCTTGGTCAGCCGTCGCGCCGTACGTGACCGCCGGATCCCTGCTGGTGTACGGCACGCTTTTCCGCTCCACCTGGCTCGTGATCGCGGCCCTGTTCGTCACCGGCTACGTCGCTCTGCACCGCGGCGGCCGCCCGGCACTGCTGCTGCCGATCGCGGCGGCCATGTTCGTCATCGCCGGAGTCGGCACGTTCGTGCTGCATCACGACACGCTCGACCCCGTCCGCGCGGCGAACGCCATGGTCGAGGGAGTGCTCACATTCGCCGCGCTACTGCTGCCGATCCCGCTCGCGATGGCCGGCGGTTGGGCTCACATGCTCGGTGCGCTCGTGCTCACGGTGTTCACGGTGCGCATGACCGCCGCCGCCCGGCACAGCGCCGGCCGCCCATCGCTCGGCGTCGCCGTTTCGCTGCTGCTCGCGTTCGTGGTCACGCAGGCCCTGGCCACCCCGTACTTCGGCGCGCACCTCAAGCACCTGACCCCGATGCTGCCTCTGGCCGTGTTCGCCCTCGCCACCGCCGACCGTGCCGCCCGCGAACGCGCATCCGTCTGGCACACCCTGTGAGCCGCGCAACGCACGAACGCGCATTGCACGACGAGCGCGCAACGCACCAATGGGCGGTCGACCTTCGCGCACTGTGCGACGAACACGCAACGCACGAACACGCAACGCCCAAACGCTCAACGCCCGAATGCTCAACGCCCGAATGCTCAACGCACGAACGCTCAATGCACGAATGCTCAACGCACGACGAGCATGCAGCGCGCGGAAGCGTGATCGACGTCTGCGTGGCGGTCGTGGGAGGCTCGCGGTGAGTCTGCGGGTCGCGGTGATCGGGGCTGGGCCGGCTGGGGCTACTGCGGCTTACTGCCTGGCCAAAGCTGGTGTCGAGGTCGACGTGTACGAGGCGTCCGGCGGCGTCGGCGGGCTTGCGCGGTCGGTCGGGCTCTGGGGGCAGACGGTCGGGCTGGGGCCGCAGCACTTCTTCAGTACCGACCCGCGGGTCAACGAGCTGTGGCTGGAGGTGATCGGCGGCGACTACGAGATGGTCGAGCCCGTCACCCGAATCCATCCCCCGCGGGCGGCGCTTTCCACAGCCCGGCTCGGCGCGCTCATCCGGCAGTGGCAAAGGGCGCAGGCGACGCCGCCGACATTCGCGCATCTGCGCGCGGCGCTGCCGACGTTCGCGCATCCGGGGGTGGCGCTTTCCACGTCCCGGCTCGGTGCGCGCATCCGGCAGTGGCAAAGGCCGCGGACGGCGCTGCCGGCGTTTGCGCATCTGCGCGCGGCGCTGCCGACATTCGCGCATCCGGGGGCGGCGCTTTCCACGTCTCGGCTCGGCGCGCTCATCCGGCAATGGCAAAGGCCACAAGCGACCCTGCCGACATTCGCGCATCTGCGCGCGGCGCTGCCGACGTTCGCGCATCCGGGGGCGGCGCTTTCCACGTCCCGGCTCGGCGCGCTCATCCGGCAGTGGCAAAGGGCGCGGACGGCGCTGCCGGCGTTTGCGCATCCGCGGCAGGGGCCCGGCGAGGTGTACAGCCGGATGTGTGAATTTGTCGAGAAGCAGGGCGGGCGTGTGCATCTGAACACGCCGGTTGCGCGGCTTGTGCTTGATGACGGCCGGGTGACGGGTGTGCAGTTGAACAATGACGGTGTCCGCGAGCACGATCACGTCGTTTCGTCGATGCCGCTCGCCGTGCTCACCGGGCGGCTGCCCGACGTGCCGGCCGAGGTCGCCGCGGCCGGGGCGCAGCTGACGCTGTGCAATACCGTCGTTGTCTTTCTGCGCACGAACGCGCAGTCGGTCTTCCCGGACACCTGGGTGAATGTGCGCGATCCGGACCTGCACACCGGGCGGATCACCAACTTCGACAACTGGGTGCCGGCGGCCAAGCACGGCGAGCCGGAGACGATCCTCGCGCTGGAGTACTGGTGCACGAGTGAGCACGACTTCTGGCGCTGGGAGGACGAGGAGTATGTCCGCTTCGCGCGTGAAGAGCTGATCGACACCGGGCTGGTCGAGGCCGGCGAGGTCCTCGACGGTGTGGCGCTGCGCGTGCCGAAGAGCATCCCGGTGTACCGCGAGAGCCAGCTCCAGCACCAAGCCGTCGTCGAGGAGCATCTCAAGGGCCTGGCCGGGCTGGAGGTCATCGGCCCGCACGGGCCGTTCGCGCGCAACCGCCAGGACTTCAGCATCCTCATGGGACTGCTGGCCGCGGAGAACATCGTCGAGGACGCCGGCCATGACCTGTGGGCCGACCCCGCCACCCACGCCCACCCGGCGACCAGCCGCATCACCGCCACCGGGCTCGCATACTGACGCCTCGGCACCCATCGCCAACGCCGCTTCACCCCCGCAGCACGCGGCCCACGAGCGACGGAGCTATCGCAGAGAGAGCTCCTCCGCCGGCAGAACCCGGCCAGCCGCGCGAGCAAAGACACGAGGGCTGTCCTTCGAACGTGGTGGGCGATCCCACCACCGAACGGAGAGCGCTCTCCACTCGGATCTTAAGAAACACTTTTGCCTGCCCGTTTTGTGCGCATAAGCAGCAACCGGCACGTCGCACGTATTGACGGAGCGGTCACCCGGGCGCAACATTTGGAGAGCGCTCTCCGAGCGCGTCGCACCCGGCCGGTCCGCCACCGGCGAACGGCACCCGCCCACACCCCTGGGAGCTGCATTGAGTACCAGACGCCTCAGAAGAATCGGGATCCCGATCGGGGTCACCACCGCGGTCGTGGCATCGATGGTCGTCGGCGCCTTTCAGCTGACGTCCGCCAACGCCGCCACCGGAACGCTGCTGTCACAGGGCCGGCCCGCGCTCGCCTCGTCGACGGAGCTGGGCGAGTCCCCGGCGGCCGCCGCGTTCGACGGCAACAACGCCACCCGCTGGAGCAGCCAGTGGAGCGACCCGCAGTGGCTGCGGGTCGACCTCGGCTCGACCGCCACGATCTCCCAGGTCGTGCTGCAGTGGGAGGCCGCCTACGCGAAGGCCTTCCAGATCCAGACGTCGCCCGACGGCAACACCTGGACCAGCATCTACAGCACGACCACCGGCACCGGCGGCACGCAGACCCTGAACGTCACCGGCTCCGGCCGCTACGTGCGCATGTACGGCACCCAGCGCGCGAACGGCTACGGCTACTCGCTGTACGAGTTCAAGGTCTACGGCACCTCGAGCACCACCCCGCCGGCGTCCGACGGGCCCGGGTACGTCATGGCGAACCCGCCGGTCACCGGCGTGATCCCGTCCACGGCCACCCCGCCGCCGACCAACCCGCCGACGACCCACCACGAGTTCCAGGCGAACTGCTCGGTCAGCCGCAGCAACCTGCCGGATGACCCGATCGTGTTCTTCGGCCTGCCGGGCGCGTCGCACTCGCACACGTTCATGGGCAACACGACCACCAACGCGAACACGACGCTGTCCTCACTGCAGGCCGGCGGCACCGCGTGCATCACGCCCGGCGACAAGACGGCGTACTGGATGCCCACTCTGCTCAACGGCGACACCGCCGTGCAGCCGGTCGGCCGCCAGGTCATCTACTACAAGAGCGGTGTCATCGACTACCGCAGCGTCCGCCCGTTCCCGGCCGGCCTGCGCTATGTCGTCGGCAGCCCGTCCTCGACGCAGGCCGAGTTCCAGAACCACCCGGGCCACGTCGAGGGCTTCGAGTGCGGCGACCTCACCAACAACTGGGACATCCCCGCCAACTGTGTCGCCGGCAGCCAGCTCAACGTCCGGTTCCAGGCCCCCAGCTGCTGGGACGGCATCCACCTGGACACCCCGGACCACAAGTCGCACATGGCGTACCCGGTCGTGGGCGTCTGCCCGCAGGACCACCCGGTCGCCGTGCCGATGATCGAGTTCAAGATGGCCTGGCCGGTCAGCGGCAACATGGCCAACGTGCACTTCTCGAGCGGCCGCGGCTACTCGTTCCACTACGACGTGTACAACGCGTGGGACGCCCCGACCCTGAAGGCGCTGTCCGACCACTGCATCAACGGTGGCCTGCAGTGTGACCCGCGCGGCTTCGACCTGTACAAGCCGGACCGCGGCGCGGCGCTCAACGAGAACTACGTCCTGCCGTAACGAACCAAACCAGTCCACGGCCCGCCCGGCGTTGTCGGGCGGGCCGTTTCCATGCGACCTCAGGGCAGCACCCCTAGCCGTTGCAGTCGAGCGCGCTCAGCTCCGAAGTGATCATTCGCTTGTGTTCCTGCAAAGTCGGCAGGGTCTCCCGCGCGAAACGAACAAGCTCCGGGCTGTCGCCGTGCGCGGCCTCGTTCTCGAACAGTGCGACCGCGCCGACGTGGTCGATGTACTCGGCGGGCACATACGCGCAGTCGAACAGCAGGCCCTCGAGCCGCGACCACGCGTTGACGATGTTCTGCTGCGCCGAGTCGGGCAGGTCCGGTGTCGACGTCCCGAGCGACTGGGCCAGGATCGACAGCTTGGTCCCGGCCCGGTTGTGGTCACTGACCATTTTCGTCCCGAAGTCGCGCACACCCGCGGAGTACCCCCGCGCCCGGGCCAGCGATCCCGCGGCCACCTCAAAGTTCCCGCCGTATCCGGCCGCCTTCAGGAAGGCGGAATCCTGCGCCGACAAGGGCCCGCCGGTCGGCGTGTCGGTGGGCGTGTCGGTCGGCATGCCCGTGGGGGCCAAGGTATCGGTGGGGGCCGGGATGTCCGTTGGTGCCGGTGGGTCCGTGGGATCCGCCGAAGCCGGCACCGTTCCCAGCAGAACGGCGCCGACCACGGCGGCGACGAGCATCGGCTTGCGCATGACAACCTCCCGCTGAAGCGATCTTGGTTGTCCCATAACCGCGGCCCGGGCCCGCAAAACCGCTTCGTCGGTTGCAAAACCCGAGGTCAGTGCCCCGAACGCAGGGCGTTCACAACGGTCGACAGTTCAGCGATCAAACCCGCGACAGTTGTACCGTCAGTGCCGCCGATCGTCACCGAACGCAGCTCGGCCGGCTTCGGCAGCTTGGCCACGATCTCCGGCAGCCGGTCGATGAGCTGTGCCTGCAGGTTCTCCGCCGACTGCGCATTCGCGATGTCCGCGCGCAGCCGCTCCCGCTCCACGTCCAGCAGCGCCCGCTCGTGCGCGGCGCGCGCCCGGGCCGCCGCCAGCAGCAGCTCGGCCTCGGCCGTCAGCCGGGTCAGCTCCGCCTCCCGCTCGATGCGCAACCGCCCGATCTCGGCCTCCTCGGCCGCCAGCTGCCGCTCCAGGGCAAGGGCGTGCCGGTTCGTCGCGTCCTGCAGGTCGGCCAGCGCGCGGGCGTCCTCCTGCTCGCGCTGAGAGCGGCGCAGCGCCTCGGCCGCCTCCCGGTCGAACTCGTGCGCGGCCCGCTGCGCCCGCAGGTCGGCCAGCTCCCGCTCGCTGCCGATCCGCTGAGTCTCGCGCTGCCGCTGCCCGGTCAGCTCCCGCTCCGCCACCGCGTCCTCGGCCCCGAGCTCGGCCAGGCGGGCGATGCGGCCCTGCTCGCTGCGGTACGGCTTCTGCAGGTTCTCCCACAGCCGCGACGAACTGACCACGGCCTCCTTGATCTGCACGGTCACGATTCGCAGGCCGAGCCCCTCGTCGGCCCCGCCGGACCCCTCAGCCACGGCCCGCAGCCGCGACGTCAGCTCCTCGATGATCGGCTGCTTGTCGCTGAGCACGTCGGCCACGCCCAGAGTCGACACCTTGTCCTTGATCGCCGCCTCGGCCTGCTCCTTGAGCTGCAGGTTGACCACCCGCATGGGGTCCTCGGCATCACCGAAGTCGAGCCGCCGATACGCGGTCGAGAAGTCCTGAATGATCCACTGCACATATGCCTGCACCAGTACTCCCTGGAGTTCACGGCAGATGCAGTACGCGTTGATCAGGATCGTCTGCATGGCCCCGGGCACCACCAGGTATGAGTCGGTGGCCGGGTTGTAGCGGAACGACACGCCCAGCCCCACGTGCAACGGCTCGGCCTTGCCCCGCCGGGTGTGCACGACGAACGCGTTCGGCGGTACCAACACGGTTTTCCACCGCCCGAACCCGGTCACCCGCACCTCGACCGCGTTCGGCGTCGGCTGCTGCCCGGCGCCCTCGGCGATGGCGGCCCGCGACCGGTCCCGCGGTGACGGCGGCCCACCGGCGGCCGCTTGAGCCGGGGCGACGCGCTTGGACCGCAGGTCGGCCTCGAGCCGCTCCTGTTGCCGGACAACCTGGTCGAGGTAGGTGTTGGTGTTGGACATGCGCCGCTCCCATCGGTCCGCAGTGGACGGTGCGGCCTCAGTCTGCCAACCGGGGTCAACGGATTTTGCGTGTGACAGACTGCGCCGATGGCCCGCTCCGACAACGTCACCGCCGGCGGCGGCTGCCTCGTGTACGCCGGCGTGCCCGCGGTCCTGGTCGCGCTCAAACTGACCCACGTCGTCGACTGGTCCTGGTGGTGGGTCCTGTCGCCGCTGTGGGTGATGTTCGCGCTCATGGTGGTGATCGCGGCCGTCTACGCCACGCTGCTGCTCGTGGGCGTGGGCGCGGTCCAGCACTGGTCCCGGCGGTGGCGCCGGAAGGCTTAGCGCCTACGTCGACGTGGGGCGGGGGCCGCTGGTCGTCGCGGGCGGTGCGCTCGAGGGGGCCTTCGGCTCGGACCCGATCGTCAGGGTGACGGTGCTGCCCTTGGCGGCCTGTTTGCTGGCCTTCGGGTCCTGGCTGATCACCTTGTTGACCTGGTCCTCTTCCCACGTCTCCTTGTACTTGATCGTGTACTTCAGGCCTTTGTCCTGCAGCTGCTGCTTGGCGTAGTCGACGTAGGCGCCGCTCAGGTCCGGCACCGTCACCCAGTCGGTCTTCGTGGCCGTCGTCGCCGGGGCCCTGGTCTGATCGGCCGTGGTCTCACCGCCGCTGACCCCGCCGCCGACGCCGACGTTGCCCGCCTGGTCGGCGCTCTGGCCGGGGTCGGCGCTGGTGGTGGTCTCGGGCGC
This sequence comes from Dactylosporangium sp. NPDC051541, assembly GCF_044454505.1. Taxonomy (NCBI): domain Bacteria; kingdom Bacillati; phylum Actinomycetota; class Actinomycetes; order Micromonosporales; family Micromonosporaceae; genus Dactylosporangium; species Dactylosporangium sp. NPDC051541. The sequence continues at coordinate 357,877 of NZ_JBITDU010000006.1, read as the reverse complement.
GGGCGACTGACTGCTCGCGGACGGCTTGTCCTTGCCCAGCTGCACCAGGTAGACCGTCGTGCCCGCGCCGGCCACGGCCAGCAGGGCGATCACGACGAGGAGGGCGTTGAGCCAGTTCTTGCCGCCCTTGGGCCGCGCGCCGGCGATGGCCCGCTCGTCGTAGACGGGAACGACCCGGCTGGACGGCCCCGGCGACACCGGCATGGCGGCGGCCGCGGGCGGCGGCGGAAGGTACCGCGGCACGGGCGGGCGCGGCGGCTGCTGCTGGGTCGGCTGCGGGTAGGGCGGCTGCTGGGCCGGCTGCGGATGGAACGGTGACGGCGGCTGGAACGACTGCGGCGGTTGTTGCGGCTGGACGATCGGGTAGCCGCCGGTCTGATACACCTGGCCCCGCGGCGGACTCGAGGTCGGCACGCCGGAAACCGGCACACCGGACACGGGAACGCCCGACGAGGGGGCCGCGGAAACGGGCGGCGCGGAGACCGGCATGCCATAGCCCGCAGGCGGTGCGGAAGACGGCGGTGCGGACATCGGCGCAACGGGCGGTGCCGACATCGGCGCGGCTGGTGGAGGCGTCGAGAAACCGACCGGTTTCCCGTCCTGATCGGGCCACATGATGCCCGGATCGGTCCCCGGCGCCGAAGTGGCCGCCTCCGCCCCGGCCGCCGCGACCGGCTCCGGCATGACCGGGCCCGGCGGTGTCGGGACGACCGGCGGCGTTGGGACGACCGGCGGCGTTGCGGGGCTCGGTGGACCGGACGGGAACGGCGGGGCGATTGGAGACGAGAGGGAGGCCGGAGAGGTTGCGGCAGAGGCTGGTGGCCCGGCGGCCATGGAGGCGTATGGGGCTGCGGCCGCCGCCGCGGCCGGCCACAGGGGGGTGCCGTCGCCCTCCTGGTCGGACGGCGGCGCCGAGAGCGACAGCAGGCAGCCCTCGGCCACGACGATCTCGGGCTGCTCGGTGATCGTCGGCGCGACGCTCAGGGCGCGGTGCAGCATGGTGGCGACGAGCGGGATGCGACTGCCGCCGCCTACGAGCAGTACCCCCGCGATGTCTTCGGGTTTCACGCCGGCCTGTTTGATGAGCGCGGCGGTGGTGAAGACGGTGCGTTCGAGAAGGGGTTTGGCGGCCGCCTCGAACTCGTCGCGGGTGAGCTGGGCGTCGACGTTGAGCGGCGCGGGCATCTGCAGGACGACGGCCGGGGCCCGGGACAGCATCTCCTTGGCGACGCGGGCGTCGTGCCAGAGCATGCGGCGGTGGCGGAGCGAGTCGGGGTCCTGCCCGTCGGCGAGGCGGGTCCAGAGCTCGGGGTCGTTCGGGGAGTAGCGCTCCCCCAGCCAGCGCACGATCGTCGCGTCGATGTCGAGGCCGCCGACGTCGGTGAGGCCGTCGACGGCGACCGCCTCGAAGCCGGCCGGACGGCGCACGACCACGCTGGCGTCGAAGGTGCCGGCGCCGAGGTCGTAGACGACGAGGGCCTTGCCGGTCTCGACCTGCTGCCCGAGCACGGCGGTGAACGCGTGCGCGGCCGCGACCGGCTCCGGCACGAGCAGCGCCGCACCGAGCCCGGCCCGGCGCGCGGCCTCGGCCAGCACGGCCCGGCGCTGGGTGCCCCAGCCGGCCGGGTGGGCGATGGCGACCGCGAAGTCCTCAGTGCCGGCGACCCGCTTGGCCTCGGTGAACACGAACCGCAGGACGGCCGCGATCAGGTCGGCGACGGGGACCTCGCGGGTGCCGAGGAGCATGGCCGGCTCGTCGATGTGCTGCTTGGGGTTGGGCTCCAGTCCGGCCGGGTCGAACCGCGCGTGGTGCAGCGCGTCCCCGCCCACAACAAGATCACCCGAGGGCGTGGTTGAGCCCGGCCCCGGCTTGGTCGGGGCGAACACGGCGGACGGGAGCAACGGATTGGCATCGAACAGCAGCGGCCTGACGCGCCCGTCCGGCCAGCGCATCAGGGCCACCGTGTTCGAGGTGCCGAAGTCGATCCCGAGCCCGAAGGCCGGTGACATGCCCCCATCGTAGTTCCCGGTACGGTCCGCCTACGATCGCGTTTCGGACGGTGAAGGTCGCAGTTCGGACAACTCTCGATACGCCGCGAGGGTGGCCGCGGTCCGTTCGCCGACCTCGTCCAGGGGGTCGGCCAGCAGCGTGGCGCCGGGCAGATCACCCGCCAGCAGCACCCGCGCCCGCGCGGTGGCGACCTCCCGCCGCTCGTGCGCGTCGAGCGAGACGGCCAGCCGCCCGATCGCCGCCGTCCGGGCCGCCAGCTGGGCGTCGAGGTCCCGGACCCGGTCCAGGATCACCTCGAGCCGCTCGCCGAGCTCGTCGCGCAGGTCGCCGGGCCGCAGCTCGTCACGGACGGCCCGCAGCTCGTCGGCCTCCGCGCGGAGCCGGACCCGAGCCGCGATCAACCGCCCGATGTTGTACCGCGTGATCTCCAACGTGGGCCGGATGTCCCCGGGCTCGGCCATGGCCCCGAGCGCCGGCCACCGCAGCCGGACCTCCCGCACGGCCGCCTCGGCCGCCTGCCACTCGGCGATCGCCGGCCCGCAGATCCGCACCCCGCCCGGCCAGCGCCGCACCCCACCGGCCACAACCAGCAACAACACCGCCGCGGCGAACAGCCCGGCGACGATCCCGGCCGGCAGCAGCGCCAGCCCGCCGAGCGGCAGCAGCCACGGCCACCGGGGCACGGGCCGGCGCGGATCGCGGACAACGCAGACCGTCGTGCGCTGCCGCTGCCCGTGCCGTCCCATCGGGACATCATGCCCCACGAACCCCGCCGGCACAGCCAAGCCTCGCATTTACAGTTGTCTCCGTGATGCCGGAGAAGAGCAATCCCGAGCCGCGCGGGCGCCGCCGGATCGTCGTCTGGGGTCTCGCGCTGGGCGTGCCGCTGGTGGCGGTCCTCATCGTCGTGATCGCGCTGCTGACGTCGGCGGGCCCGATCGACCAGAGCAGCCCCGAGTCGGTGGCCCGCGGCTACCTGGACGCGATCATCGAGCACCAGCCCGCGAAGGCGTACAAGGTGCTGTGCGCCGACCAGCGGGCCGCGCTGAGCGAGGAGGAATGGGGCGATCGGACGCTCAAGGTCGACCGCTACGACTACGTCGATGCCCGCCGGCCGGACGCCGATCGCGACACGCTCGCCGAGGTCGAGGTGGGCGTGAACAAACCCGAGGGCAAGAGCGTCGTGAGCAAGCTGGTGGTCGTCAAGGAGGACGGGCGCTGGTGGGTCTGCGAGTGGTGACCATTGACTTTTAGTTAACTTTATTTATCGTTGTGCCTCAATAGACACCTGTCTTGTCTGGAGGCAGTGCACATGACATCCCGACTTCGGATTGGCCTGGCCGCGGCGGCCGCGGTTGTCGCCGTCGGTGGCATCGCGGTGGCGACGACCCCCGCTGAGGCGGCGGGCGCGCTGACCGCGACGCTGAGCTACGACTCCGACTGGGGCAGCGGCTACCAGGCGAAGTACACGATCACCAACGGGACGGCCGCCACCGTCTCCAGCTGGAAGGTCGAGTTCGACCTGCCGTCCGGCTCCGCGCTCGGCAGCTACTGGGACGCGCTCATGGCCCAGAGCGGCACGCACGTCACCGCCAACAACCGGACCTACAACGGCACCCTCGCACCCGGTGGGACGGCGAGTTTCGGGTTCCTCGTGTCCGGGTCCGGCAAACCCGCCAACTGCAAGCTCAACGGCGCTTCGTGTGCGGGCATTACAGACACCACGCCTCCATCGGTACCGTCCAGCCTGCGCGTCACCGCGACGTCCTCGTCCAGCGTCAGCCTCGCCTGGAACGCGTCCACCGACAACGTGGGCGTGAGCGGCTACGACATCTACCGGGGCGGTGTGCTCGCGGCTTCGGTCGCCGGCACGAGCGGTACCGTATCCGGGCTTTCCGCTTCAACCGCCTACACGTTCACCGTCAAGGCCCGCGACGCCGCCGGCAACGCGTCCGCGGCCTCCAACCAGGTCAGCGCGACCACGCAGGCCGGCGGCGGCGGGGGTGGCGGCGGTGGCGGCACGACGCTCGCGACCGCGCCGTACGTCGACATGGGGGCCTGGCCGACGCCCTCCCTGACGGACATGGCCACGGCCGGCAACCTGAAGAACTTCACGCTCGCGTTCGTCAACAGCGCGGGCTGCAAGGCGTCGTGGTTCAACGCCTACGACCCGCGGGCCGCCTGGAGCAAGGACCAGATCGACGCGATCCGGGCCCGGGGCGGGGACGTGAAGATCTCGTTCGGTGGCGCCAGCGGCATCGAACTGGCCCAGGCCTGCTCGACCGCGGCCCAGGTCGCCGCCGAGTATCAGGCGGTCGTCGACGCGTACAACCTCAAGTACATCGACCTCGACATCGAGGGCGCGGCGGTCGCCGACCCGACCACGATCGCCCGCCGGTCGCAGGCCCTGGCCCTGCTGCAGGCCGCGCGGCCGGACGTGAAGATCTCGCTGACCCTGCCGGTGCTGCCCGAGGGCCTCACCAGCGACGGCGTCAACGTGGTCCGCTCGGCCCGGGACGCCGGGGTCAACCTGGACCTCGTCAACGTGATGGCGATGGACTACCAGCGCAGCAGCGGTGACTACGGCAACTTCGCGGTCCAGGCCGCGCAGTCGACGTTCACACAGCTGAAGGGGTTGTACCCGGGCAAGACCGACGCGCAGGTTTGGCGCCTGCTGGGCGTCACGCCGATGCTGGGCAAGAACGACGACGGCGGCACCTACGACCAGAACGACGCCCGCCAGCTCGTCGCCTTCGCCCAGCAGAACCACCTGGGCATGCTGTCCTTCTGGGAGACGACCCGCGACCGCAACGCCTGCAACGGCGCCCTCTACATGTGCACGAACGTCCCGCAGTCCCCGTACGAGTTCTCGAAGATCTTCGCCGCCTACACGGGCTGAGGTCCTAGCCCAGCGCCGCGCTCGCCGCCCGCAGTTCCTCCAGGGCGGCGAGCGCGTACGGCGCCAGCGAGTCGGAGGCCGCACCCTGCGACCAGGCGGCATAGCCCCGCTTGAACGCGAGCACGCCCAGCTCCCCCGCCAGCGCCGCGGTCGCGCCCGGCACGCCGCGGGCGACGAGGGCCTCCGTCATCGCCGCGGCCAGGCTGACGCTCTTCAGCGCGTCGCGCTCCTGCAGCTCGGCGCTGGCCGCGATGGCCGCTTTCAGCCGCGGCCCGAGCTCGTGGTTCATCGGCCCCATGGTGGCGGACGCCCGCTCCAGCCCGGCCGCGACCGCCTCGAGCGGCGACGCCTCCGCGGGCGCCTCGGCGATCCCCTCGGCCAGCAGCCGCCGCAGCGCGTCCTGGCCGGCCACGAGCAGCTCCCGCTTGTCCGGGAAGTGCCGGAAGAACGTGCTCTTCGTGACCCCGGCCCGCTCGGCGATCTGCGCGACGGTGGTGGCGTCGTACCCCTGCTCGGCGAACAGGTCGACGGCGGCCACGACGAGCCGCTCCCGCGCACCTGGTTCCCACCGACCCATACACCCATCATAGGTGACGGAACCTTTGTCCCATCACCGTGCTACGGTTGACGGGACAAGAGTCCCATCACTTCGGGGAGTACCCCATGCAGGTCTTCATCACCGGCGGCACCGGTCTCATCGGCTCCGCCGTGGTCGCCGAGCTCCTGGCCCACGGCCACACCGTCCTGGCCCTGGCCCGCTCCGACGCCTCCGCGGCCGCCGCCGAGGCCGCCGGCGCCCAGGTCCTCCGCGGCGGCCTGGCCGACCTCGACGTCGTGCGCACCGGCGCCACCCGGGCCGACGGCGTGATCCACCTGGCCTTCAGCAACGACTTCAGCAGCCCCGAAGCCGTCGCCCGCGCGGTCGCCGAGGAGACCGCCGCCCTCACCACCATGGGCGAAGCCCTGCTGGGCACCGACAAGCCGCTCGTGACGTGCTCGGGCACGCCGTGGATCGCGGGCCGCCCGTCCACCGAGACCGACCCGCTGCCCACCGACGGCCCGGTCGGCGGCCGCGGCCGCACCGTCAACGCCATCCTCGCCCTCGCCGACCGCGGCGTGCGCAGCTCCGCGGTCCGCCTGCCGCGCACGGTCCACAACAACGGCACCGGCGGCTTCGCGGGTCTGCTGACCCAGATCGCCCGGCAGACCGGCACCTCCGGCTACCCGGGCGACGGCACCCAGCGCTGGCCGGCCGTCCACGCCCTGGACGCCGCCGTCCTGTTCCGCCTGGCCCTCGAGCAGGCCCCGGCCGGCACCTCGTGGCACGCCGTCGCCGACGAGGGCGACGAGGTCCGCGCCATCGCCGAGGTCATCGGCCGCCGCCTGAGCGTCCCCGTCCGGTCCGTCCCGGCCGAGACGTTCGGCCCGCTGGGCCAGATCTTCGCCGCCGACCAGCCCGCGTCGAGTGCCTACACCCGCGAGACCCTCGGCTGGAAGCCCGTCCACCCGAGCCTGCTCGAGGACCTGGAGAACATCCAGTCCTGACCCGCTTCCGCTGGAACCGCTCCCGCCCGTACCGTCCCCCCGCGTGGAGGACACACGGACGGCGGCGCTGGGGCTGACACTGCGGTCGCCGCTGTACCGAGGTGCGGCGGCGGCCGTGTTCCTGTCGGCGGTCGGGTTCTCGGCGGCCGCGCCCCAGATCGCCGCGTTCCTCGTCGGCGATCTGGGGGCCTCGCTCACCACGGCCGGGCTGTTCTACCTGACCAACCTCACGGCGCCCGTCGCCGGGTACCTCATCGGGGCGCGCTCGGATCGCAGCGGACGGCGGCTCGGGCTGTTCCGGGTCTGTGCGCTGGCCGGATTCCTGGGCTGGGCCGGGATCGCGTTCGCCACGCGGATCTGGGTGCCGTTCGTGCTCAGCGCGGCCGTGCTGGCGTTCGCCGGGGCGGCCACGTCGCAGGTCTTCGCGGCCCTGCACGACGAGCTGCGGGCCCGGCCGACCGGAAACGACGACGGCGTCGTCTCCGTGGTGCGGATGGCGCTGACCGGCGGCTGGATCGTCGGACCGGTCGCCGGGGCACTCCTGGCCGCGCACACGTCGCTGCGCGTCATGCTCGTGGCCACCGCCGTCTGCACCCTCGCCCAGGTGGTGCCGCTCGGGCGGCTCGAGACGCCCGAACCCCCGCGCCGGGACCGGGCCACCGAGCAGCGGCCCACGGTGCGCACCATGCTGCCCCTGCTCGCGTTCACCGGGCTCTACGTTCTGGTGTACGCCGGTGAGCCGATCAAGTACGCCTACCTGCCGATCCACATGAACCGGGACCTCGGATTCGGGCCCGGGCTGAGCGGGGCCGTCATCGGGGTCCAGCCGCTGGTCGAGATCGTGCTCATGCCCGTCGCCGCGATCGTGGCCCGGCGGATCGGGGCGATGCGGCTGATGGTGGTCGGGGCCGGATTCGGCGTGGCGGCCAACCTGTGCTTCGCGCTGAGCGGGTCGGCGGCCGGGCTGTTCGCGGGGCAGATCCTCATGGGCGGGGTCTGGGGTGTGTTCGCCGCGCTCGGCATCATCGTCGCCCAGCGGCTCCTGCCGCACGCTGTCGCCACCGCATCCGCGATCTTCATGAGCTCCACCGCCCTGGCCTCGGCCATCGGCGGGGCCGCCGGTGGCCTCGGCGCCGCCGCGGTGGGCCTGCCGCTGGTGTTCCTCGTCCCGGCCGGCCTGTCACTGCTCGCCGTCGCCGGGCTGGCCGCGCTGCGCCGTGCTGGCCCGCGTTACGAGGCCGACCGGGAAGCGCCGCCGATGGCCGGCCGGGACGTCGCCGGCCAGTAGCAGGCGGGCCGCGGCGGCGGCCATCTCCTCGACCGGGAAGCGCATTGTCGTGAGGGGCGGATTGGTGCACACGGCGGCGACGCTGTCGTCGAAACCGATGACGCTGACGTCGCCGGGCACCCCGCGGCCGCCGGCGGTGACGGCCTGGACGGCGCCCGCCGCCATCAGGTCACAAGCCACGAACAGACCATCGATTCGGGGGTACTGCCGGAGCAGCCGATCGGCCGCCGCCCAGCCGTCCTCGCGCCGGAAGGCACCGCCGTCCTCGAACACCGGCAGGCCGAGGTCGCGCATCGCCGCCCGGTAGCCGGCTCGCCGGTCGCGGGCGTCGGCACTGGTGCCCGGCCCGTGGATGGCCGCGATGCGCGTGCGGCCCAGCCGGTGCAGGTGCTGGACCGCGGCATACGCCCCGCCGGTGTTGTCGGCGTCGATGGTCGCCACCGACGCCGACGTCGCGCCCAGGGACACGACCCGGCGGCAGCGCTCCCGCAGCCGCCGCGCGATGGCCGCGGGCACATCGGTCAGCACGGCCCCGACGGTAGCGTGCGCGGCGATCGCGTCGGCGTCCTCGGGCGCGGCGATCGCGTGGACGCGGATCTGCACGTCGGTGCCGGCGAGGGCCGGGACGATGCCGGCGAGGACGCGGCTGTAATACGGGTGGGAACCGAGCCAGCCGCCGACCTGGCCGCCGGTGTAGGCGACGACGTCGATGGCCCGCTGCCGCCCGGAGGCCAGGGCCCGGGCCGTCTGATCGGGGACGTAGTCGAGCTCGGCCATGACCCGGTGGACCCGAGCGCGGACGGCCGGGGAGGCGCCCGGGGCGTTGTTCAGGACCCGTGACACCGTCGAGCGGGCCACGCCGGCCCGGTCCGCGACGTCCTTGATGGTCGGCCTCGACATTGTGACCTCCGCAGACGGTGACGGCGCCCGGCCTGGGGAGTCCAGGCCGGGCGCCGCTTCTTACCCCACACAGTGAAGCGTTTGTCAGCTCGCCGGGTAGCTCGTGACGTAGCTGGGGACGCCGACGCCGGTTTCCGTGGCGACGGGGGCGCCGGTGTCGTTGACCACGTGGTCGATGGTGCCGGCGGCGAGGTTGACCGTCAGGATGTCGTGGAGCTTGACGCCCGGGCGGTTGGGGACCTCGAAGCCGTGGGCCGCGTGGATGGTCGGGTCGACGTTGGTGAAGATGTAGCTGCCGCCACCCCACAGCTCGTGGGTCTTCACCTTGTCGCTGACCTTGTAGGCGGCCCAGCCCTTGACACCGTCGTGGCTCCAGGCGGCCTGGTTCGGCGGGTCGTAGGGCAGCTCGTTCTGGAAGAAGATCGTCTTGCCGCGCTCGCCGTTCCAGATGACGTTGTACTGCTGGTAGTGCTCGACGAAGAGACCCGTCGCGAGGACGTCGTCGCCGTTGACGATGACGCCGTTGCGGCCGGTGTTGATGTCCCAGCCGACCGAGCCCGCGACGCCGTGGTCGGCACGCCAGGCCCAGATGTCGTCGAGGATGACGTGGTCGGAGTTGACCTCCAGGCTCACGTCCGCCTTGCCGACGTGCGGGCCGCCGACGCGGAAGAACACGTCGTGCAGCACGGTCGGGTCGTTGGCGTCACCCAGGTTGAGCGCGCCGCCGAGCTTGGTGCCGACCTGCATCAGCGCGGGCGAGTTCACGGTGCCGGCGTCGATCATGATGCCGGAGACCGAGATGCCCTTGCTGTCGGCGATCCACACCGGCACCGAGCCGCCGACCGCGGTCAGCGTCGCGATGCCCATGCCCAGCACCACGGTGTCGGGGCGCCAGACGAGGATCGAGCTGTTGACGTTGTACACGCCGGGCGTGAAGAGCAGGTGCTTGCCCAGCGCGAGCTGGATGTTGATGGCGAGCACCGAGTCCGACGGCTTGGCCAGGTAGAAGTCCGACAGCGGGATCGAGCGGCCCGGGGTGGGTCCGTTCGCCCAGCTCGCACCCGACACGTTCTTGCGCAGCGCGGGCTCGAAGACGTTCCACTTACCCTTGCCGTCGATGTAGATGAACGGCTTTTCCTTGCTCGCCGGGGTCTGGTCCAGCGTGGTGTACTGCGGGCTCGGGAAGCTCTGCGCGGGCGCGCCCGGAGTGCCGGTGAACACCTGGTTCCACACCGCGTTCGACCAGGTCCCGATGTTGCTGTCGCGGACCAGGAACTGCTGCTGCGAGCCGTTGGTGAGCGTGCTCGTCACCGAGTCGGCCATGAAGCCGCCGGAGGCGTACTGCGGGCCGGCGGTGCAGTAGTCCATGAACGTGGCGTTGCCGTTGAACTTGACCCGCCGCAGCGGGGCGGCCTGCGACACGGCCCAGAACTCACCCGAGGCGCGGCAGCCGTCGAGGCCGGCCACGTTGATGGTGAGGTTCGACATCGAACGCCAGAAGTTGACCAGCGCGATGCAGTTGTCGGCCGCGAGGCAGCGGTTGTAGACGTCGACGTGGCCGTTGATGACCGTGTCGGTGGGGTTGAGCCCGAGGCCGGCGACCTCGGTGTAGTACCCGACCTGGATCTGCAGCGGGTGGTCGGCGGTGCCGTACGTGCCCGGCTTGAACAGCAGCGTGTAGCGCTGCGTGCCCATCTCGTTGTCGATCTGCTGAGCGAGCACCGAGTCGGCGACCGACTTGATCTGCTCCACCGTCATCGACGGGTCGAAGATCTTGACGTTGGGGCCGAAGTCGGGGTTCTTCTGCCCGGCGGGGGCGGCCGCGGCGGCGCCGGGGGTGGAGACGGCGGCGACCGCGGTCAGCAGTACGGCGGCCCCGAGGGCAAACCACCGGCCACGGCGGCTTGGCCGAGCTGAACCAAATAACATGAAACGCGACCTACTTTCCTCTGGCGGCGCGGCACCCGATGCCCAGGCGAGATGGGGCATGGCATCGCGGGCGGGGGTGTGCGCCACGAATGCGAGAGAGCGCTTTCACGGAGGGACGTTACAGGGAACATCTCGACTGGTCCACGGGTACAAATCGGCCAGATCCCGCTCTCTTCGCAGCTTGGCGGCCGACCCCGGGGAAACGGCGGTTGGCCGCGCTCGGGAGAATGGCGGGAAATGACCCCGCTGCTGACCGCCGACGTCTTCGGGTGGACCGTGCGCCCCATGCGCTGGCGCCGCGCCCGCGCGCTGCTCGTGGTCGTGGCGGCGATCGCGGTCCTGTCGCTGCACGTCGCCTTCGACCCGCCGGTCGAGTGCTCCGACGCCGCCCCGTGCAGCCCCGACTGGCTCAACGCGGTGCTGTTCGGCCTGGTCGCCGCGCTGCCCGTGGTCGCGTTCGTCTCGCTGCCGGTCACCGCCTGGCTCGCCGCCGGCTTCTTCACCGCCGACGCGATCTGGCAGGTCGCGCACCCCGGCCTGGCCTCGCCGGCCTGGCTCACCGGCGTCGACGCGGGCCTGGCGGTGCTGGCCTTCGTGACCGCCCGGCTCACCCCGCCCGGGCTCGGCACCGCGGCCGAGATGTGGGCGGCGACGACATCACATCGCAAACCACCGAAGCCTGGACATTTTCCACGGTACGGACTGGGGTGGCGCCTGCTCGCAGTACCACTGCTGCTCGGGGCAATTGCCATTGCTGTTGTCGCGCTGGCGGAGCAGTCGGGCGCCGACGACCGCCTTTCCACCGCCGAACGGGTAAACGGCGAGGTGACCGCGCACCCGGACGAGTACACCCTGGAAGTCCGGCTCCCGGGCACCACGACGGCCGCGCGGATCACGGTGGCCGAGGCCGACGAGCACCCGGTCGGCTCGCACGTCGCCGTCCTGGTCGCCGACGACGGGCTGTATCAGCTGGTCAGCGAGCCGTACGACACCAGCGGCTGGCTCGCCCTGGCCGTCCTCGGGGCCGGACTGGCCGCGGGCTGCCTCGCTCGGTCGCGCGAGCGCTCGGCCGCCGCCCGCGCCCTGTTCGCGGGTGAACAACCGGCGACGGAGGTGTACGTCTGGGCGCTGGGCGGCCGCGTCGCCGTCTACGCCACCGACGCGCGCCCGGGCGAGCCGGCCCTCGTGGAGTTCTTCGCCCTGTCCCGGCACGGCTCCGACGACATCCGCCCCGGCATCCTCTTCGGCGTCCCGGCCCAGCGGCACTGGTGCGCGGTCGCGGTCGACGGCGAACTGCTCGTCCCGCGCGGCCCGGCCCGCAGCGGCCGCTTCGCCCCCGCGTACGGCGGCCCCGCCCCCGACCCCGACCTCGACACCCCCGGCGCGGTCCCGGACGCGGCCCGCCTCCCGCTGCGCCCGGAGGAGATCCTGGCGCTGCGCCCCGAGGACGTGTCGAGCGACCCCGAGACCGTCCACACGCACCGGCACAACCGGTTCTCCGGATACGCGGTGGTGGTCGCCTCCTCGTGGCCCTTCCTGCTGGTGCTGTGGCGCCTTCTGCCCACTTTGCCGTACTGGGGCGCGGTCGCGGTGACGGCCCCGGTGACCGCGATCGCCTGCCTCTCCGGCTGGCGGCTCTTCCTGCGCCCGCGCGTCTCCTGGAACGGCGCCGGCCTCAGCGTCGTCGGCAGCATCGGCGCCCGCCTCCTCGTCTGGCCCGACGTCCACGCGATCCGCGCCGACCGCCACGGCGCCGTCACCATCGAAACCGACCACCACGGCGCCGGCCTGGTCGTGACCGCCCGCGGCGAACACGCACTGCTGCCCCGGTTCCTGTCCGGCGACGAACGGACCGGCCTGCAGCTGTCCGGCGCTCTACGACTGGCGGCCGAGCGAGCCGCGGCCCGCGTCCGCGCGCGCGTCCGCGACGTCGTGTCCCTGCCGCCGGCCCCGGTCGCACCACCGGCCCCCGTCCTGCTCTACGCGGCGTGGGCTTTGGAGACGCTGGTGTACGCCCTCCTGCTGGCGGGATCTTTCTAAGGATCGCCGCACAGCGCCGGCGGCTGCCGATGGTGCTCTGCGTCTTCCTCCGCGACGGCGACCAGGTCTACCGCACCTACAACACGACCCAGCGGGGCGTCGACCGCCTCGTGTTCATGTTCGACATCCTGGACCTGACACCGTACGGCCGCCAGGAGGACTGGGAGGACTCGCCCGCCGGCTGGCCCCAGAACCCGACCTACGGCTGAACTCGCCGCGTCGAAAGCCCGGCGATTGGGGTCGCCGGGCTTTTTCGAGGCATCGGGCGGTCGGCCCGCTGCGGTGGGGTACTGGCTTACAGGATGAACCGGCTGTCGGCCAGCGGGCCGGCGACCGAGGTGCCGGGGTCTGCCGGCATCCAGAACAGGTCGTCCGAAGCGTCCTCTGGCTCGGTGTTGTTCGTTGACTGGTCCCGAACGTCCTTGCTGAGCACCGCGCTTTCCATGCTCATGCATGTGCCCCGAAAGAGTGACGGCAAACGCTGCGTTATGCGCGAATTACAGAGCTGTGGCGTAGATCATGACCTCGGTGCCGGGGCCGTAGCCGGTGGTGCGTTTCTCCAGCGTCAGGCCGGCGTTGGTGGCTACTCGCTGCGACGCCACGTTGTCCGGGTGGATGATGGCGATCACGCGGGCGGCGCCCAGCTCGGTGCTCGCCCAGTCGCGGCAGGCCCGGGCCGCCTCCGTGGCCAGGCCGGTGCGCTGGCACCGCGGCGCCACGTGATAGCCCAGCTCCAGTTCGTCGACGCCGTCGACCCGCTGGATGGTCAGTCCGCAGTCGCCCACGAAGGCGCCGTCCTCCAGACGGCTCAGCTTCCAGAGGCCGTGGCCCTGCTCGCAGTACCGCCGCCGGTTCAAAAAAATCCACTCGAGTGTCTCCGCGCGGGTCTTCGGGCGCGGGTAGTACCGCATCACGAAGACATCGCCGAGGAGTGCCGCGAAGTCGTCCAGGTCGGCCTCGGTCATCTCCTCGATACGGAGACGCTCGGTGGTCAGGACCGTCATTCGACGTACAGGTTGATGACCGCGCTGATCGGCAGGGCGACCATCACCAGCAGGAACGCCAGCAGTGCGGCCGCGCCCTTCTGCTGCTGGGCGTGGATCGTCTTGAGGGTGCACTCGCCGGTCAGGACGAACCAGTCGATGAGGTACCGGGCGATGTACAGGCCGACGTACGCGATGCCGAGGGCCGCGCCGAAGCCGGCCAGGCTCTCCGGCCACGTCGTGAAGTCGCCGGCGATCGCGCCGTACAGGATGAGGCCGACCGCCGTGAGGACGGCCGCCGACTCGAGGCTCTCGGTCACGCCGCCCTGGACCATGGACAGCCGCAGGTTGCCGTGGGCGACGAGGCCGTGCAGGTGGAACGCGATCACCAGGCCGGCGATCCCGGCGGCCGTGAAGACCAGCGTCGAGAGCAGTGACGTGCGCAGGTCGGGTGCGTGGCCGATGAACGTGGCCCGGACGACCAGCGCGAGGCCCAGGTAGAAGCCGAGGCGGACCAGGCCCACCGAGAGTGGGATGGTGTTGAGCGAGGCCATCCGGGTCGCGCGGGTGCGCAGGATCATCCAGTCGGTGATCCAGAAGCCGACGACGGCCAGCAGCGTCGCCCAGACGATGCCGCCGCCGACCCAGGCCAGGGAGTTCCAGTTGGTCAGGTCCTGGCCGATGAGGCTCGACACGCCGATGACCTGGACGGCGACGAAGCCGACCCGCTGCACGAGGTAGCCCCAGTTGGCCCGCTCCCACAGCTCGTCGTGATCGTCGAAGGAGGTGACGGCGTTGAGCAGCCACCAGCCGCCGCCCACGCCGAGGATCACGATGAGCACCTGGAGCACCGCGATCAGGGCGGCGGTTGCGTTCATGCCGTCTCTCCTACTACGAAATTCCGCTGTGGTCGATGGTGTGCGGTACGAAGTTGCTCATGTTGTCGGTGATCAGTCCGGCGCTCTCGCGGATGCCGAGGCCCGCCGGCTCGCCGTCGATCATCCAGACGCCGAGGACCGGATGCCATTCGACGCCCCGGTTGTCGGGGAACGCCGGCAGCGGCGCGAAGGCCTGGCACACGAACGGGCCGCCGTAGTCGCCGGCGGTGCTCGTCTTCGTGACACCGTCGACGATGATCGAGACGTTGGCGCCCTCGCGGCCGAGCAGCGGCTTGCGGACGTACGAGGTCATCCACTCCGGGCGCTCGGACTCGAAATAGGCGGGCAGGAGCAGGTCGCGCTTCTCGGGGTCGTCGCCGAAGATGTGCCAGAGAATGGGCAGCAGGCCCTTGTTGCTCCAGAGCATCTTGTAGGGCGGCTCGATCCAGACCGTGCTGTCCCGGCGCGGGTCGCTCATGTCGCGGAAACACTGCTTCGCGAACTGCTCGCGGAGCATCCACTCCCATGGGTACAACTTGAAAATCGCGTCGATGTGCTGGCCCTCGGAGTCATAGAAGCGGTCGCCCGCCTGCACGTCTCCGGCCCGGATCTCGTCCATGTAGAGGAACTTGGTGCGGTACCCCAGCGGCTCCAACGCCTGCCGGGCCGTCTCCATCATGTATTCGGTGTTGAACAGGTCCTCGCCGCTCTCCTCTTCCCGATCGCACGCGAAGTGGATGGTCATCGGGCTGAGGAGGTGGGTGCGGGCCTGCCGGAGCCGCTGCAGGTTGCGCGTCCAGGCGGCGACGAGCATTTCGTGGATCTGGTTCCACTGGTCCTTGCCCTGGCCGGTCTGCTGCATCCAGTACCACTGCGCCACCGCCGACTCGGGCAGGGACGTGGGCGTATCGGCATTGAATTCCAGCAATTGCGGCTTGCCGGCGTAGTCCCCCGCGTATCTGATGTCGAAGCGTCCGAAGATGCTCGGCGAGAAGTCGCCTTTGCTGCGGCCGCCGGGCTCGGTCTCGTCGTCCCACCAGGTGCGTTTGATCTGGTCCCAGGCAAACTCGGGGATGCCGAGGAGCTGGAACATGTTGTGGTCGATGACGAAGTCGCCGGCCGCGACGCACATTTCGAACAGCGTCGCGGCGCTCGTGGACAGGGTGTCGATCTCGGCCGAGGTGAAGTCGTAGAACGAGCCCTCGCGCCAATACGACATGGTGCCGCCGTCCGGCGCGGGCATCTCGTTGTTGTACACGATGCCCTGCGTGGCGAGTTGCTGGCGCCAGTCCGGACGGACGGCCCCGTTGTCGAGTCGGCGCACGTCAGCTCCCCGAGCTTCCCTTGCTGCTGCTGCCGAAGCCGCCGGAGTGGGTCGAGCCGTTGGCCACGTGACCCGTCGACGGCAGCCCGGCGTTGGACCGCCCGACCGAGTCGGTCGAGGACACGCGGCTGCCGCCGCTGAGCCGGTAGCCGGGCGAGCGGCCGCGGCCGTAACTGCCGGTGTAGTAGTAGTGACCGGGCGAGCCGTCGTCGCAGCGCGCGTCCGGCACGACCACGCCGTTCTGATCGGCACAGTAGGTCTGCTGCTGACGGCTACACGCCGCGAGACCGCCGGTTGTGGCCAGCGCCGCCAGCGCGAGGTAGCTTCGGCCCAGGGGTACCGAAGTGGATCGCCTCATCGTCTGCTCCCTCAGGTGTGCCTTAGCACGGTAAATGACCTAGGCAAGTCGCGCGAGTGGACCGGCAGATCCATTCCGCCGCCATCTAGCTTGAAAAATTGGGCACGGCAATACTCGCCATCGACCTACCCCGATAGACCTATCGAGGAGATTCGATGCGATCACGGCTGTCCGCCATCGCCGTGGCCCTGCTGCTCGCGACGTCCGGCCTCGTCGCCGGGGTGCCGGGCACCGCTCAGGCCGCCACCGCCCAGCCCTGCGACATCTACGCCGCCGCCGGCACCCCGTGCGTCGGCGCGCACAGCACGACCCGGGCCCTGTACGCCGCCTACAACGGCCGCCTCTACCAGGTCCGTCGCGCATCCGACGGCGGCCTGCTCGACATCGGACCGCTCACCGCCGGCGGCTACGCCGACGCCGGCGCCCAGGACGCGTTCTGCACCGGCACCGCCTGCGTGGTCACCGTCGTCTACGACCAGTCGCCCCGCCACAACGACCTGACGATCGAGGGCCCGGGCACGGCCGGCGGGCAGGACGTCGGGGCCAACGCGGCCGCTCTGCCCATCACTGCCAATGGGCATCGGGTGTACGGCCTGTACTTCAACGGGCACACGGGTTACCGGCACCGCGTCGGCGCCGGCGTGGCCACCGGAGGTCAGCCCGAGGGCATGTACATGGTCGCGAGCGGCACCCACGTCAACAATTTGTGCTGCTTCGACTACGGCAACGCCGAGGCCGAGATCGCCGACACCGGCAACGGGCACATGGACGCGGTCTCGCTGACCACCCGCTGCGTGCGGACCCCGCCGTGCACCGGCTCCGGGCCGTGGGTGCAGGCCGACCTGGAGAACGGGCTGTTCCTCGGCAGCGCCACCAACCCGGCGAACCTCGGCAACGCCACACCGTTCGTCACCGCGCTGCTGAAGAACGACGGGCAGCACACGTTCGCGCTCAAGGGCGGCGACTCCCGGTCCGGGCCGCTGTCGACGTGGTGGGACGGGTCACTGCCGGCCGGCGGATACCAGCCGATGCATTTGGAGGGTTCGATCGTCCTCGGGACCGGGGGCGACAACAGCAACCAGGCGATCGGGTCGTTCTTCGAGGGTGTGATGACGGCCGGCTATCCCACCGACGCCGCCGACGACGCGGTGCAGGCGAACATTGTCGCGGCCGGATATGCGGGTGGCGCGCCGCCCGGAAATCCGGTGACCGGCCCCGGTGGCAAGTGCGTCGATGGCGCGGACGCGAATTCCAGCGGGGTCGCAGTACAACTGTGGGATTGTGGCTCTGCTTCGGACCAGCGCTGGGTGCACAATTCGGACCAGTCGCTCGCGGCCCTCGGACGTTGCCTGCACCTCGTCGGCAATGCGGTCGGCAATGGTACTCGGGTGGAGCTGGCCGATTGCGCCGGCGGGCCGTATCAGAAGTGGGTGCAGCAGGCCGACGGCTCGCTGCGAAACCCGGTCTCCGGCCGCTGTCTCGACTCGCCGAGCGGGGCGACCGCGAACGGCACGAAACTGCAGATCTGGGACTGCAACGGGCTGGCACCGCAGCGGTTCGCGGTCAACGGCGGCGGCACCATCGGCGGGCCGGGCGCCCGGTGCGTGGACGTGGCCGGGGACGACACCGGCGGCAACAACGCGGCCGTGCAGTTGTGGGACTGCCAGCCGGGCGCGCTCGACCAGCACTGGCTGCGCGGCGCGAACTCATCGCTGCGCACGCTTGGCCGCTGTCTCGACGTCGTCGCCGGGAGCACCGCGAACGGTGCGAAGGTGCAGCTGTACGACTGCAATGGCGGCGGCGCGCAGAACTGGGCACCGCAGAGTGACGGAACCGTGCGCAACCCGGCCTCGGGGCGCTGCCTGGACGCGTCGGGTGGTGTCGCGGTCAACGGCATCAGACTGCAGATCGCCGACTGCATCGGATCGGCCGCGCAGAAGTTCGCGGTCAGCTAGTAACTTTGAGCAATGGTTCGGGCCGGGCTGTCGCGTGCACAAGTGTGCACCGCCGCGCTCGAGCTGGCCGACGAGGCGGGCATCGGCCACGTGACGATGACCGCCGTCGCGCGGCGGCTCGGCGTTGCGGTGCCCAGCCTGTACGAACACGTCCGGGGCATGCCGGACCTGCTCGACGCGGTGGGCGCGCTGGCCACGCACGAGCTGGCCGGCCTGTTGGGCGAGGCGTTGCAGGGGCGGTCGGGGCGGGCCGCGCTCATCGCATACGGGACCGCGTATCGCGACTGGGTGGTGGCCCACCCCGGCCGTTACGCCGCGACCGTGCGGCCGCTGAGCGATCCGGACGGTGCGGCCGCACAAGCGCGCATTGTCGCCGGGTGCGCGGCGCTGCTGCGCGGATATGGGCTTTCGGACACGCGCGCCACCGACGCTGTCCGGTTCGTCTACAGCACCATGCACGGCTTCACGCACCTGGAGACCGACGGCGGTTTTCACCACGCCCGCCGCCTCGACGCCAGCTGGGCCCTGGTGCTGGAGGCTATTGATCGCGCTCTGTCGACGTGGCCCGTACCGTAATGGCGTGGACGTAGTCATTACGGGAATGGGCGCACTGTCGCCGCTCGGCGGCGATGTGGACACACTGTGGCAGGGCCTGCTCGAAGGGCGCTCGGGGGTCGGCCGCATCGACGACCTCCTGCCCGGAGACCTGGCCGAGACGATGCCGGTGACGATCGGGGCGCGGATGGCGGTCTCGCCGGACACGCTGCTGACCCGCGTCCAGGCCCGCCGGATGGACCGCTGCGAGCAGTCCGCCCTGGTCGCCGCCCAGCAGGCGTGGCAGCACGCGGGCGCCCCCGAGGTCGACGGCGAACGGCTGGCCGTGGCGATCGGCACCGGCATCGGCGGCGTCAACACCCTCCTGGCCCAGGACGACCTGCTGGAGGAGAAGGGCCCCGGCAAGGTCTCGCCGCTCCTCGTCCCGATGCTGATGCCCAACGGCCCGGCCGCCTGGGTGAGCATCGAGTTCGGCGCCCGCGCCGGCGTCTACTGCCCGGTCTCGGCCTGCGCGTCGGGCGCCGAGGCGATCGCGCTGGGGGCCCGCCTGATCCGCCTCGGCGAGGCCGACGTGGTGATCGCCGGCGGCTCGGAGGCGGCCATCACGCCGCTCACGCTGGCTGGCTTCGCCCAGGCCCGCACCCTCTCGAAGCGCAACGACGACCCGCAGCACGCCTCGCGCCCGTTCGACGCCGACCGCGACGGCTTCGTGATGGGCGAGGGCGCCGGCATCCTGATCCTCGAACGCGCCGACCACGCCGCCGCCCGCGGCGCCACGATTTACGGCCGCCTGGCCGGCGTCGGCGTCACCTCCGACGCCTACCACATCACCGGCCCCGACCCGAGCGGCTCGGGCCAGGTCCGCGCCATCCGCCGCGCAGTCGCCGACGCGGGCCTGCAGCCGTCGGACGTGGCCCACGTCAACTGCCACGCCACGTCCACCGTCGTCGGCGACGTGGGCGAGGCGGTGGCGATCCAGCAGGCCCTCGGCGACGACGTGGTGCTGACGGCGCCGAAGTCCGCGCTCGGCCACCTGGTCGGGGCGGCCGGCGCGGTGGAGAGCATCGTGACGCTGCTGTCCGTCGCGCACGGCGTGATCCCGCCGACGCTGAACCTCGAGAACAAGGCGCCGGAGGTTGTCTTGGATGTCGTCTCGGGCGCGCCGCGGGAGCTGGCGATGACGGCGGCGGTGTGCAATTCGTTCGGCTTCGGGGGCCTCAACGTGTCGCTGCTCTTCACCAACGCGTAGCCCACGCCGGACGCGCCTCACGAGTGACCGCGCGCGCTTCGCGAGTGACCGCGC